>NZ_JAJDFX010000002.1:1465817-2931634 GCF_024704385.1 Cellulomonas sp. P24 | reverse complement strand
CTGAGCCGGCCCTCGGGCGGGTGTTCCGCCGGACCGGGACCTGCAGGGTCAGTCGGACGGGTCGCGACGCCCGCAGGCAGACGACCGCGACCTCCTGCAGCAGCGGTCGTCGGACACCGACCGGGCGGTCAGCCCGCGGTCGTGAGGTAGGCCGCGAGCGCGTCGAGCGAGGGCCCGGCCGCGTCGTCGTCGGTCGCCAGCACGACCTCGTCGCCGAGGCGCGCGCCGAGGGTCATCACGCTCAGGATGCTCGAGGTCGGGACCGCGGCGCCGTCCGCCTTACGGATCGTCACGGCAGCCGGCTGCTCCGTCGCGAGCTTGACGAACAGAGCGGCGGGCCGCGCGTGCAGCCCTTCCTCGATGGCGACGACGACACGGCGTTCGAGCACGACGACCTCCTGGGCGACAGCGACTGGTCTAGACCACTATAGCGTGTCGACCGAGCGACCGACGCCTCACCGACGCTTCACCAACGACCGACGCCTCACCGACGACCGAGCGCCTCCGTCACCAGGCGCTCGCACACCTCGTGCGTCACGAGGGCGTCCGACGCGTCGAGGAGCCGCCCGGCCCGCACCGCGTCGAGGAACTCGGTCACCATCGCGACGAACCCGCGGTGCTCCGGCGCCGACAGCCACCCGTCGCGCCGGGTCAGCCGCTCGCCGTCACCGAGGTCGACGACGTCCGCGAGGTCCACCACCTGGCGGCGGCGACCGTCGCCGATCACGTCCAGCACCTCGTGCGAGGACCCCGCCGTCCAGCTCATCACCCCGATCGCGAGGCGCCCGCCCCCGGTGAAGTGGACCGACAGCCGGCGGCAGTGCCCGGCCTCGTCGACGTGCGCCGTCGTCACGAGGTCCTCCAGCGAGGACGGGACCAGGAACCGCAGCGTGTCGACCACGTGGATGAAGTCGTCGAACACCATGTCGCGCACCGCGCCCGGCGGGTGCTCACGATGCTTCTGGAGGGACACGACGTCGCGGTCGGCCCAGTCCGCGAGCGCCCGGTAGGCCGGTGCGTACCGACGGTTGAACGCGACCGCCAACGAGACCCCGGTCGCCGTCGCGAGGGCGACGAGCTCCTGGGCGCTCGCGAGGTCCAGCGCGAGCGGCTTGTCGACCAGCACCGGGACACCCGCCCGCAGGAGCGTGGCGACGATCTCGGGGTGCGACTCGGACGAGGTGTGGACCAGTGCGGCGTCGAGGCCCGCGTCGACGGCCTCGCCGACGCTGCCGAACCGGTCCGGGATGCGGTACGCCTCCCCGATCGACGCACGGGCCGATTCCGTCCGGGAGACGAGGACCGGGGTGACGTCGCGCATCGACGTCACGACGGGCAGGTACGCCTTGCGGGCGATCGAGCCCAGCCCGACGACGGCGACCCGCATGAGCTCTCCTTGTCCCCGACGTCCTCGACGCCACCAGCCTAGGGTGCCCGTCGACCGGGACCGTCCTGGCACGCGGTCGCCGCGGTGGGTGCGTGCGGCAGTCGTGGCAGGATCGGCCCATGACGGAGACGACCGCCACGACCGGCCCGGCAGTTCCCGAACCGGCAGTTCCCGAACCGGCGCCGACCACGCTGTGGGTCGAGCGCACCGGCACGCGCACGTACACCGGGCGCAGCTCGCGCGGCGCCGAGGTGCTGATCGGACCAGCCGAGGCCGGCGCGGTGTTCACCCCGGGCGAGCTGCTCAAGATCGCGCTGGCGGGCTGCACCGGCATGAGCGCCGACAACGCCCTGTCCCGGCGCCTGGGCGCCGACGTCCCGGTGACGGTGCACGTGAGCGGTCAGGCCGACCGCGAGAACGAGTACTACCCGGCGCTCGCCGAGGAGCTCGTCGTCGACATGTCGAGCCTCGACGAGACGCAGCGCACCCGGCTCCTCGCCGTGATCCAGCGGGCGGTGGATCAGGTCTGCACGGTCGGCCGCACCCTCGCGCGGAGCACCCCGATCGACCTCGTGATCAACCCGGGACCGATCCCCGAGCCGGAGGAGTGACCATGCCGTCCCCGATGCGCGCGCTGCGTGGCACGACACCCGCACGGTCACGCTTCCGCTCGTCGGACGCGTCGGCGGACCGGACCGACGTGGGGGCCCCGCGCACCTCGACCGTCGGGCGCGCGCTCGACAAGGCCGTCGCGATCCCGTCGGCGACGATCCACGCGCACGTGGACGCGGTGCGCCGGCGCAACCCCGGCGCGACGCCCGAGCAGGTCGTCCGCCTCCTCGAACGGGAGTACCTCGCGGTGCTCACCACCGCCGGCGGGGTGACCGGTGCGGCCGCCGCGACCCCGGGCATCGGCACCGGGGTCGGGCTCACACTGACGGTGTCCGACGTCGCGGCGTTCTTCGGGGCCTCGGCCGCGTTCACGTTCGCGGTGGCGAGCGTGCACGGGATCGAGGTGACCGACACCGCTCGGCGCCGCGCGCTGCTGCTCGCGACGATCCTCGGCGACGAGGGCGCCGCGACCGTGGGCGACCTCGCCGGGCTCGGCCCCGTCGCGTTCGCGGGGGCCCTGCTCACGCGCGTCCCCACGCCGATCGTCGGCCGCGTGAACCACACCCTCACCCGGCGCCTGGTGCGCCGCCAGCTCGGCCTGCAGAGCGCCCTCGCCGTCGGACGGCTCGTGCCGTTCGGGATCGGTGCCGCCGTGGGCGTCGTCGGCGCACGTGCGCTCGGTCGCACGGTCGTCGACGGTGCCTGGCTCGCGTTCGGCCAGGCACCCGAGGCGTTCACGACGTCCGTCGGCACCTCCGAGGTGCTACGGACCGAGACGGACCCCGATCCCACGACGCCCGACGCGTCTGCCTGACACCGTGTCAGGCAGACACCGTGTCTGCCTGACACGGCGTCTGCCTGACAGCGCGGCCGCCGGCTTCACTGCGCCGGGTTCACCACCGGTCGTGCACGTGCTCCCGGATCATCGAGTCGTAGACCTGCTCGAGCCGCACCAGCAGGTCCGCGTCGAGCGGGGCGATGACCGACGGGTCGGCCGCGGCGGCGTTGCCCCGGGCCTGGGCCGCGTTGCGCGCCCCCGGGATGACCGTGCTCACACCCTCCTGGTCGAGGATCCAGCGCAGCGCGAGCTGAGCCGTGGTCGCACCCGCAGGCGTCAGTGCCGCGACCTCACGGGCCGCCCGGACGCCGACGTCGAACGGCACCCCGGCGAAGGTCTCGCCGACGTCGAACGCCTCACCGTGGCGGTTGTACGTCCGGTGGTCGTCCGCGCCGAACACCGTCGTCTCGTCGTACTTCCCCGAGAGCAGGCCGCTGGCGAGCGGGACCCGCGCGATGATGCCGACCCCGGCGGCGCGCGCAGCCGGCAGCACCTGCTCGAGCGGCTTGCGCCGGAAGATGTTGAGGATGATCTGCACCGTCGCGACGTGCGGCCGGGCGATCGCCGTCAGCGCCTCGGCGACGGTCTCGACCGACACCCCGTAGGCGGCGATCCGCCCCTCCTGCACCAGCGTGTCCAGGGCGTCGTACGTCGCGTCGCGCGCGAACACCTCCGTGGGCGGGCAGTGCAGCTGCACGAGGTCCAGCGTGTCGACCCCGAGGTTGGTGCGCGAGCGGTCGGTCCAGGCGCGGAACGCGTCCAGCGTGTAGGCGTCCGCGACGTGCGGGTCGGCACGCCGACCCAGCTTCGTCGCGACGGTCAGCCCGTGACCCGCGCCTCGGGCGGCGAGGAACTGCCCGATCAACGTCTCGCTGCGGCCGTCGCCGTAGACGTCCGCGGTGTCGAGGAACGTCACACCCGACTCGACCGCCGCGTCGAGCAGGGCGAACGCGTCGTCCTCGCCGACACTGCCCCAGTCACCGCCCAGCTGCCAGCACCCGAGCCCGACAACACTCACCTGACGGGCCGTGCGGCCCAGCTCTCTCGTCTCCACGCACCAGACGCTACCGTGAGGACCGCTGGCTGCCGACCGCGGAGAGGATCAGTCGATGGCACCGTCCCAGGAGGACGCGGCAACCGGGCGGCGCGCACGTCGGCGCGCCGAGCCGCCGGCCCGCACCGCGACGCCGCGGCACTACCTCATGTGCCGCCCCGACCACTTCACGGTCAGCTACGAGATCAACCCGTGGATGGACGCGAGCCTCCCGACGGACCGCGACCTCGCGGTGGCGCAGTGGCAGGAGCTGCACGACCTCTACGTGTCCCTCGGTCACACCGTCGAGCTGATCGACCCGGTCCCCGACCTCCCGGACATGGTCTTCGCGGCGAACGGGGCGACCGTCCTCGACGGCGTCGTCCTCTCGGCGCACTTCCACCACGAGGAACGACGCGGCGAGGGGCCCGCGTACCTGCACTGGTTCGCCGAGCGCGGCTACGAGACGCACACCGCGACCGAGGTCAACGAGGGCCAGGGCGACGTCCTGCTGGTCGGCGGACTGCTGCTGGCCGGCACCGGCTTCCGCACGACCCTCGCCGCCCACGCGGAGGTGCAGGAGGTGCTCGGCCGCCCGGTGATCTCCCTGTCGCTGGTCGATCCGCACTTCTACCACCTCGACACCGCGCTCACCGTCCTCGACGGCTCCGAGGAGCGCGCCGAGATCGCCTACTACCCGGCGGCCTTCTCCCCCGGGTCGCAGCGGGTCCTGCGCCGCCTGTTCCCCGACGCCCTGACGGTCACCGCCGAGGACGCCGCGGCGCTCGGCCTCAACGCCGTGAGCGACGGTCGGCACGTCGTCGTGAGCCCGCAGGCGGTGACGTACCAGGAGCAGCTGCGGGAACGGGGCTTCGAGCCGATCCCGGTCGACACGAGCGAGCTGCTCAAGGGCGGTGGTGGGGCGAAGTGCTGCACCCTCGAGCTGTGCACCACGTCGACCCCGGGAGCCGTCGCATGACCACGCCCCAGCCGGCGGACGCCCTCTCGCGCCTCGCGCCGAACTACCACCCCCTGCCCGTGACCCTGGTCTCCGGCGAGAACGCTCGGGTGCGGGACGCCGACGGGCGCGAGTACATCGACATGCTCGCGGGCTACTCGGCCCTCAACTTCGGCCACCGCCATCCGGCGCTCGTCGCCGCCGCGCACGACCAGCTCGACCGGCTGACCCTCACCTCACGCGCGTTCGGCCACGACCTGCTCGAACCCTTCGCCACGGCGCTGGCGGCTCTCGCGGCGCCCGCGCTCGCCGCCCCGCACCCACTCGTGCTCCCGATGAACACCGGCGCCGAGGCGGTCGAGACGGCCGTGAAGGCGGCCCGCAAGTGGGGCTACGAGGTCAAGGGGGTCCCGCACGACCGGGCGACGATCGTGGTCGCCGCAGGGAACTTCCACGGCCGCACCACGACGATCGTCTCGTTCTCCACGGACGAGGACGCCCGACGCCACTTCGGCCCGTTCACCCCGGGCTTCCGCATCGTCCCGTTCGGCGACGCCCAGGCGCTCGATGACGCGGTGGACGAGACGACCGTCGCCGTCCTGCTCGAGCCGATCCAGGGCGAGGCCGGCGTGATCGTGCCGCCGCCCGACTACCTCGGCGCCGTCCGCCGCATCTGCGACTCCGCCGGCGCGCTGTTCGTCGCCGACGAGATCCAGTCCGGGCTCGGCCGCACCGGGACGACGTTCGCCTGCGAGCTGTGGGCCGTCCGTCCCGACCTGATGACCCTCGGCAAGGCCCTGGGGGGCGGGATCCTGCCCGTCTCCGCCGTGGTCGGGTCAGCCGAGGTGCTCGGGGTGCTGACCGCCGGCACGCACGGGTCGACGTTCGGCGGCAACCCGCTCGCGTGCGCCGTCGGCCTCGCCGTCATCGAGCTGCTCCGCGGTGGAACGCACCAGGCCCGTGCGCGGGATCTCGGTGCCACGCTGCACGAGCGGCTGGGTGGCCTCGTCGCGGACGGCGCGCTGGCCGCCGCACGGGGTGTCGGCCTGTGGGCCGGTCTGGACGTCCCGCCCGGCCGTGGCAGCGGCCGGCAGCTCTGCGAGGACCTCGCCACGCGGGGAGTCCTCGCCAAGGACACGCACGGGTCGACGATCCGCCTGGCTCCGCCGCTCACGATCCCCCGGGCGGACCTCGACCTCGCGCTCGACCGGCTCACCGACGCGCTCGGCTGAGGAGTACGTCCGACCGTCCGCCCCGTCGTGCAGCACACCGGCTGCCGCGGTCGAGCCCCGGTCAGTCGGTGGTCTCGAGCGAACGCATGGTCACGACCATCACCGGGCACGAGGAGTGGTGGAGCACCGCCTGGCTCGTCGAGCCGAGCAGGAGGCCGGCGAAACCGCCGCGCCCCCGCGAGCCGACCACGACGAGGTCGACGGCCGTCGAGAACTCGGTGAGCAGCTCGGCGCCGGTCCCGTCGAGGACGTGCCGCCGGACGGTCAGCCCCTCGTGCCCGACGAGCGCCCGGTCGATCACGACGTTGAGGCCCTCGGTCACGTCCGCGAGCACCTGCTCGTGATCGACCGCGGCCGGCAGCCAGGCGAGCATCCCGGTCCCGTTGCCGATCGGCACGCCGGCGATCGCGAAGAGCTCCGCACCCCAGGCCTCGGCCTCGTGGATCGCTGCCGCGAGAGCGAGCTCCGCGGCGGGCGACCCGTCGACCCCGACGACGATCCGGCGGATCGGACGCACGGGCGGGACCGTGTGCTCGGTCGCCGCGCCGTCACGCGCCGACCGCGACGGCGCGGGCTCGGGCGGCGGCGCGACGGGGGTCTCGGGCTCGAGCCCCGCTGCGGCGAAGATCGCGCTGGCCTGGGGCCCACGCCGCACCCCCGCGAGTGGCACCACGACGGTCGGGCAGTGCGCGTGGGCCGGCAGCGCCGACGAGACGGTCCCGAGCAGACGGTCGGCGAACCCGCCGCGTCCACGGGTCCCGACGACCACGAGGCTCACCTCGCGGGACATCTCGACGAGGACACCAGCGGCGTCGCCGGTCGCGATCGACGCCGTGACGGGGACACCGAAGCGCTCGGCACGGTTCTTCGCCTCGGCCAGGACCACCCGGGCGCCCTCCTGGATCGCGGTGTCGTCGAGGGCCGCGTACCCGCCGTCGAGGGACGCCGCCGCGAACGAGGGCAGCGAGTAGGAGCAGACGATCGAGAGCGCGCGCCCGTGCGCCTTGGCCTCGGCCCCCGCCCATTCGAGTGCGTGCAGGCTCGCGGTCGATCCGTCGACCCCCACCAGCACGGTGTCGTTGTGCGTCATCGCCGCTCTCCTCTCCGACCGTTCGGTACTCCGGGACGAGCGGCACGACGCGACCAGCGGCAGCATCGGGACGCACGTCCATCGAAGAGTCCTGCCTCTTCGATCCTTGCCCCACCGACGTGGGGCGTCAAACCGCACGCGAGGACGTCGACCGGCCTGCGCCGGGCAGGCGTCTCACGCCACGAGGTAGGCCGACCAGGACGGCTCGGCCCGGCCGACGACGCTGGCGAGCGCAGCGGCGCCCCGGGGAGCACGCGGCTCGACGGACAGCTCCCACCCGATCTCCGAGAGGAGCCGGTCGGCCTTGCGGTGGTTGCAGCGGCGGCAGGCGGCCACCACGTTGGTCCACTCGTGCCGTCCACCCCGTGACCGGGGGACGACGTGATCCACGGTGTCCGCACTCTCCCCACAGTAGGCGCAACGCCCCTGGTCACGTTGCATCACCGTGCGGCGTGTGGGTGGCACGGTCCGCCGCACCGGGACGTGCACGTAGCGCGTCAGGCAGAGCACGAGGGGCAGCGGGACCTCGTCGTGCTCGGAGTGCAGCACCCGCCCGTCACTCTCCAGGACGGTCGCCTTCCCGGTGAGGACCAGCACGACGGCCCGTCTGAGGGTGACCACGCACAGCGGTTCCATGCTCGCGTTGAGCAGCAGCGTGCGGCGTGGTGGGCTCCCGAGCATCAGCACGGCGACTCCTTGGCCAGATCGGCAGGCCCGTCTGGCTGACCGGGCCCGGCTGGGGGAGGTGCTAGCGGTGTCAGAGTACGGGACGACAACGGCCTCGGTCGCATCTGCGTCCCGAGGCCGTGTCGTGAGGCTCCTACCAGCCCGTGCTGGTCAGCCGAGTCGGATGAAGACCGGGTTGCTCTGCCAGATGCTCCGGAACTGGACTGACATGCCCGTCCGCGGTGCGTCGATCTCCATGTTCCCGCCGGCGTAGATCGCCACGTGGCCCGGCGACCAGATCAGGTCACCCGGCAGGGCGTCGGCGCGGGAGATGATCGTCCCGGCGTAGTGCTGACCGGCGTCGGTGCGCGGAAGGTGGATGCCGAGCTGGGCGTACACGTACGACGTGAAGCCGGAGCAGTCGAAGCCCGCGGGGGTGGTGCCCCCGTAGCGGTACGGGACGCCGACGTAGCGGGCCGCGATCTCGAGGACCGCGTTGCCCGACACGGACTGCGGGATCGGCGCGTTGACGCGGACGGACGAGCGCGAGACGGTCCGGACGGTCCGCTTGACCGGGGCGGCCACCGCGGTGACCTCCGGGACGTCGAACGACCACTGGGTCGAGTCGGCGACCGAGACCACGGGGGACGTCTCGAGGACCGCGCGGGCCGCACCGGTGAGGGCGGCGGTGTCGACCGACGGCACCGAGGCTGCGGCGTCGCTCGACGTGGCAGCGGCAGCCGGGGACGCCAGCATCGAGACCACGAGGCCAGACGAGGCGGCGACGACGGCGGTGCGTCGTCCGACGGTCGCCATGCTTCCCGTGGCGGCGGCCGCGAAGTCGTTCAGGGGGGTGACGGGGCGGCGCGCCGCGCGATGGCGGGCTCCTGTGGTGCTGTCAGTCACGCGGTACCTCTCCGGTACGCCTACGGGGTGAGCTGTCGGGTTCGGGTGGGAGATACACCCGGCCGGCCGGCCGTCAAGATCGACGTCCGCCCGGCTTCACCCCAAGGGCACTGTTTCCAGTACCCAGAATTGGGTCCCCCGCCCCTGCCGGCAGGTCGTACGGAACCGGATGCGGCGGCAGGATTCGGCGTTCCGCACACGGGCTCCCACGGAGGAGGGTTCCGAGGAGCAGGACGACCGTACCTGAGGGTTCGTGCGATTGTCACGCTCAGGTCACGGAGAACTTTCTCATGTCGCCCGCGCCGCGGCCCGATCGCGGCGTCGTCGCACCTCGCCTGGGACCTTCAGCCCAGGCCGACCCGGTGGTTCGTCAGGCGAGGACGAAGATGTGACGCGCGACGTCGTCCGGGAGATCCAGCACCGTCGCCGCGCCGGGCTCACCGACAGTTGTCAGCCCGTCCGACCTCTCGACCGTGATCGCGCTGCCCGGACGCACGCCCGCGGCAGCGAGTCGCGACAGCAGCTCGACGTCGGTCTGCACCGGTTCCCCGAGACGCGCGACCACGACCTGCACGGCACCCTCACCGGCACCGACGGTGCCGCCAGTGCCGACAGTGCCGACGGTGCCGACGGACAGCAGGGGGACCACCCCGTCGAGGAACTCCTCGCCGGGACGGTCGTCGCCGAGCTCCTGGAGACCCGGGATGGGGTTCCCGTACGGCGAGTGGTGCGGGTGGTCGAGCAGGGCCACGAGGCGACGCTCGACACGGTCGCTCATGACGTGCTCCCAGCGACAGGCCTCCTCGTGCACGAGCTCCCACTCGAGGCCGATCACGTCGGTCAGCAGCCGCTCGGCGAGGCGGTGCTTGCGCATCACGCGCATCGCCTTGACGCGGCCGTCGTCGGTGAGCTCGAGGTGGCGGTCACCGCTCACGACCACGAGGCCGTCGCGCTCCATCCGCGCGATCGTCTGCGAGACCGTCGGGCCGGAGTGCCCGAGCCGCTCGGCGATCCGCGCACGCAGCGGGGTGATGCCCTCCTCGGCGATCTCGAAGATCGTCCGCAGGTACATCTCTGTCGTATCGATCAGATCGCTCATGGTGACTGCCTCCGCATGTTCCGACGTCGCTGCGCCAAGGCTACGGTGCGTGTCCATCGACGCGCGTGCCCATCGCCGGCCCGACCTGCCCCGCCGACCGGGCCGGTCCCCTGCGACGGAGCCGTGACAGGCCCTGGACCGCTGCGGCACGAGCCCCCTCGCCCGACTATCCTCAGGGACGTGCCCGACACCCCCCGGATCGTGATCCCTGCCGACCTGCTGCCCACGGACGGACGGTTCGGGTCCGGCCCGAGCAAGGTCCGCGACGCGGCCGTCGACGCCCTGGCGGGGCGGCGCAGGTCGCTCCTCGGCACCTCCCACCGCCAGGCTCCCGTGCGATCGCTCGTCCGGGAGATCCGCGACGGCCTCACGGCGTTCTTCGCGCTGCCCGACGGGTACGAGATCGCCCTCGGCAACGGCGGCTCGACGGCGTTCTGGGACGCGGCGACGCTCTGCCTGGTGCGCGAGCGCGCCCAGCACTGCGCGTCCGGCGAGTTCGGCTCGAAGTTCGCCGCCGCCACGTCCCGCGCCCCGTTCCTCTCCCCGTCGTCGGTCCGCACCGCGGAGCCGGGCACGCTCGCGTCCCCGACCCTCGAGGACGGCATCGACGTGTACGCCTGGCCGCAGAACGAGACCTCGACGGGGGTCGTCGCCCCGGTCCGGCGCGTCCCGGGCTCACGCGAGCAGGGCGCGCTGACCGTGATCGACGCGACGTCGGCGGCCGGTGGTGTGGCGGTCGACGTCGCCGAGACGGATGCGTACTACTTCGCCCCGCAGAAGAGCTTCGCGTCGGACGGCGGCCTCTGGCTCGCCGCGCTCTCCCCCGCCGCCGTCGCACGCCTCGAGGAGGTCGAGACGAGTGGCCGATGGATCCCGGAGTTCCTCTCGATCCGGACCGCGCTCACGAACTCGCGCCTGGACCAGACCCTCAACACCCCGGCGATCGCGACCCTCGTCCTCCTCGCGGAACAGCTCAGGTGGATGCTCGACCAGGGTGGGCTCACGTGGGCGGCCGACCGCACCGCCGAGTCGGCCCGGCACCTCTACGGCTGGGCGGACTCCCGCGACTGGGCGTCGCCGTTCGTCGCCGACCCGGCCCACCGCTCGCCCGTCGTGGGCACGATCGACCTCGACCCGGCGATCGACGCGACGCAGGTCGCCCGCACGCTCCGCGAGAACGGCGTCGTCGACGTCGAGCCCTACCGGAAGCTGGGCCGCAACCAGCTCCGCGTCGCGATGTTCCCCGCAGTCGAGCCCGAGGACGTCCGCGCCCTGACCGCCTGCGTCGACCACGTGGTCGACCACCTTGTCTGACACGACCGCCGCCCTCCCCGCGCCGCGCCTGCAGCGCGACCGCGTGACCGTCGCGCTGTACTCGACCTTCACGACCTGGGGCTGGTTCCTGTACAGCTTCTCGCCGGCGATCCCGCTGATCGCCACCGAGCAGGGCATCTCGCGGGCGGAGGCCGGTCTGCACGGGACCGCGCTCGCCGCCGGCACGGCCGCGAGCGGCTTCCTCACGGGCTACCTGAACCCGCGCATCGGGCGCCGCAACGTCCTTCGCCTCGGCGGCGTCGTGCTGATCGTCGGCCTCGCCCTCCTCGTGAGCGGCCGCACGCTCGCCATGACGCTCCCCGCGACGCTCGTGATCGGCGTCGGCGGCAGCCTCATGATCTCCGCGGCCCAGCCCGCCCTCGCCGTGCACCACCACGAGGCGAGCAGCGCCGCGCTGACCGAGGCCAACGGGGTCGGGGCGATGGTCGGCCTGCTCGCACCGCTCGCCCTCGGGCTCGCGGTGAGCCTCGGCCTCGGCTGGCGACCGGCCGTCGGGGCGACCGCGGTCCTCGTCCTGACCACGGTGGCCCTCGTCAGCCGGCTCCCGCGGGTCGTCGCGATCGACCCGCCGCCCGCCATCCGACCGGCGGACGCCGGGTCGAGCGCGACCACCCCGGTCGCCGCACCCCACCGCGGCGGGTTCTCGCTGGCCTTCTGGCTCTTCATGGCGGCCCTGGTCATGGCGGTCGCGATCGAGAACGCGACGACCTACTGGGCCTCGGACATGCTGCGCTCGCAGACCTCGATGGGTGCCGGCATGGCGTCGGCCGCCGTCACCGCGCTGGTCGCCGGGATGTGCGTCGCGCGCTTCACGTTGAGCCCGCTCTCGCTGCACCTGTCGCCGGAGTCGCTCCTGATCGGCTCGTTCGGGCTCGCCGGGGTGGGCTGGTTGATCTTCTGGCTCTCAACGGCACCCGTTCTCGCGATGGCCGGCCTCGTCGTCGCCGGCCTCGGTTACGGTGCCCAGTACCCGATCGGCGTCGTGCTCGTGCTGCGCGCGTCTGCCGGCCGTCCCGACGCCGCACAGGCGCGCTCGTCGTTCGCCGCCGGCGGCGCGCTCGCCGTCGCCCCGTTCCTCCTCGGTGCGGTCGCGGACGCCGTCGGCACCCACACCGCGTTCCTGCTGATCCCGGTGCTGCTGGTGCTCGGCGGGGTCGCCGTCGCGGCCGGCCGCCGGGCACTCACGCGCGTGGCTCCCGTCACCGCCTGACGTCGGCGGCCCTCAGGCTGCGGTGCACCACCCGTCGGGGGTGCCGTCGCTCCGCGGACCGGACGACCACCCGTGCTGTCGTGGTCGTGAGGCGCTCAGGCGGCCGTGGTCGCGCCCGAGGCGTCCCGCGCCGCGACCCCGTGCTCGCGCTCCGTGACGTCGAGCTCGCGCTCCGTGACGTCGCCGTCGCTCCCGTCCCCGACGAGCCCGTCGACGACGACCCCGCCCACCACGAGCCCGCCGCCGACGACGAGCTCGTCGTCGGCGTGCACGACCTGGACGTGCGGACGGTGGAGCACCTGGTACTGCACCTGCAGGTTCCAGCGTCGACGCGTCCACAGCGCCGCGCCACCGGCCACGAGCAGCGCGGTGATCGAGCCGATCCCGATCGACCAGCGTGCACCGAACTGCTCGCCGATCCAGCCGACGATCGGCGAACCGATGGGCGTCGCCCCGAGGAAGACCATCATGTACAACGCCATCACCCTCCCTCGTACTGCGGGTGGGGTGCTCATCTGGATCGCCGAGTTCGCGGCGGTCATCATCGTCAGTGAGGCAAGACCGACCGGGATGCTGGCGACCGCGTAGGAGACGTAGGTCGGCATCAGGGCCATGACCCCGCTCGCGATCCCGAACGCGAACGCGGCGCCGACGACCAGCCGCACACGCGGACGCTCACGGCGCGCGGCGAGCAGCGCACCCGACAGCGAGCCGATCGCGAGCACCGAGCCGAGGATGCCGTACTCGCCGGCCCCCTTGCCGAAGACCGTGCGCGCCATCATCGCGCTCGTGAGCTGGAAGTTGAGGCCGAAGGTGGAGACCACGCCGACGACCACCATGATCACGACGATGTCGCTGCGACCGCGGACGTACCGCAGCCCCTCCCGGATCTGACCGCGGGCGCGGGTCGTGCTCGGCAGGCGCCGGAGCTGGTCGACCTTCATGACGAGCAGCGCGAGGATCGTCGCGCCGAAGGTCACGCCGTTGATCATGAAGACCCAGCCCGTGCCGACCCAGGCGATCAGCAGCCCGGCGAGACCGGGTCCGATCAGCCGAGCGGCGTTGAACGACGCGCTGTTGAGCCCGACGGCGTTCGAGAGCTTGTCCGGCGGGACGAGCTCGGCGACGAAGGTCTGCCGGACCGGCCCGTCGACGGCCGCGACGCAGCCGAGCAGCGCCGCGAAGACGTACACGTGCCAGAGCTGGGCGTGCCCGCTGAGGACCAGGGCGCCGAGCCCGAGCCCGAGGATGCCGAGACCACCCTGCGTGGCCACCAGGAGCTTCCGGCGGTCCACCCGGTCCGCGAGCACCCCGGCCCATGCCGAGAGCGCCAGGACCGGCGCGAACTGCAGCGCGGTCACGATGCCCACTGCGACCCCGGAGTTCGCCGAGAGGACGGTGAGCACGAGCCAGTCCTGGGCGACGCGCTGCATCCAGGTCCCGATGTTCGAGACCAGGGCGCTCGCGAACCACAGGCGGTAGTTGTGGAACCGCAGGGAGGCGAAGGTCGGGTTCACTCAGGTCCACTTCCGGCAGGGTGGTGTCGTGGTCGTCGGGAGGCCGTGGTCGGCCCGGTGCGTCGTGGTCATCCGGCCGCGATCCTGCGCAGGAGCTCGCTCGACGTGGCCAGCAGGGCTCGCTCCTCCGCCGTGAGGGCGCTGAGCCGGCGCGTCAGCCACGCATCGCGACGGCGGCGGGTCTCGCGGAGCTCGGCCACGCCGGCCTCGGTCACGGCGACCAGCACCTGACGGCCGTCGGTCGGGTGCTCGTACTTGCGGACGAGCCCGAGCTCGTCGAGCGCGTTGACGGTCCGGGTCATCGACGGCGGGCGCATCCGCTCGTGGTCCGCGAGCGCGCCGGGCGACATCGGCCCGAGCTTGTCGAGGACCGACAGGACCGCGTACTGGCCGTCGGAGAGGTCGGCCTCGCCGCGCTGGCTCCGCAGCTGCCGGTGCAGCCGGCTCACCGAGATCCGGAGCTCGGCACTGAGCGTGCCGGGGCGGCAGCTCGACACCGTCGGCGTCGAGAGCTCCGCCGTGGCGGCGGAGTCGGGCGTCGGCGGGCGGGAGGATCGCATACCGTGAGTCTACGTCATTACCTTAGGTAATGACCAGTCCGGGGCTCGGCCGCCCCGGTGATCAGCCATGGTCGTGCACAACGGTCCGCGCCCTCCGACGGGCGCGGACGACGGGCTACGGTCGCCCGAGCGCGCGGTACGTCCAGCCGGCGGCGCGCCACGCCGCCGGGTCGAGCACGTTCCGCCCGTCGACGATCGCCTTGGACCGCACCAGCCCGGCGAGCCGCACCGGGTCCAGCGCCCGGTACTCGCGCCACTCGGTCGCCAGGATCACCACGTCGGCGTCCTGCGCCGCGGCCTCGGCCGTCTCGGCGAACACCAGGTCCGGCCAGGCCCGTCGGGCGTTCTCGATCGCCTGCGGGTCGGTCACGATCACGTGGGCGCCCTGGAGCTGCATCTGCGCGGCGACCGACAGCGCCGGGGAGTCCCGCACGTCGTCGCTGTCGGGCTTGAACGCCGCCCCCAGCACTGCGACGCGCCGACCCACGATCGACCCGGCGCACACCTCACGGGCGAGGTCCACCATGCGCACCCGGCGCCGCATGTTGATCGAGTCGACCTCCCGCAGGAACGACAACGCCTGGTCGACACCGAGCTCACCGGCACGGGCCATGAACGCCCGGATGTCCTTGGGCAGGCACCCGCCCCCGAACCCGAGCCCCGCGTTGAGGAACTTCCGCCCGATGCGCGCGTCGTGACCGATCGCGTCCGCCAGGGCCGTGACGTCGGCCCCGGTCGCCTCGCACAGCTCGGCCATCGCGTTGATGAACGAGATCTTCGTCGCCAGGAACGAGTTCGCCGCCACCTTGACCAGCTGCGCGGTCGCGTAGTCGGTCACCACGAGCGGGACGCCCTCGGCCAGCGGTGTCGCGTAGACGGCGTCCAGCACGGCTCGCCCACGCTCGCCGGCTTCTCCCTCCGGCAGGCCGTACACCAGCCGGTCGGGGTGCAGCGTGTCCTGGACCGCGAAGCCCTCCCGGAGGAACTCGGGGTTCCACACCAGCGTGGCCCCGACCTCCTCGAGCCCCCGGGCCAGCCTCTCGGCGGTGCCGACCGGCACGGTCGACTTGCCGACGACGACGTCACCCGGTGCGAGGTAGGCGGCGATCCCCTCGAACGCCGTGTCGACGTACGTCAGGTCCGCAGCGAACTCGTTGTGCTTCTGCGGGGTCCCGACGCACACGAAGTGGACCGCGCAGCCGGCGATCTGGCTGAGGTCCGTCGTGAAGCGCAGCCGTCCGGTCGCCGACGTCTCCGCGAGGAGCTCCGGGAGCCCGGGCTCGTAGAACGGCGCACGGCCGTCCGACAGCGCGGCGATCCTCGCCGCGTCGACGTCGACCCCGACGACCTCGTGACCGAGCGCGGTCATCGCCGCCGCGTGCACCGCTCCGAGATAGCCACAGCCAATGACCGAGATGCGCATGTCGGGAACCTTCCCTCCGGTGGGGTCCGCGGGTGGCCGGCGGCGGACGAGGCGCCGAGGCCGTCCGGTCGAGGCCCCCACCCCGACCGGACGACCATCGACCCCGCACCGGCGACGCACGGTCGCCGGTGCGGTCGGGTCAGATGCCGAGCGCGGCCTTGATCGGACCGAGCGTGAAGTAGACCACGAACAGGATGCTCGCGCCCCACATGAGCGGGTGGACGTCGCGAGCCTTGCGCACCGCGAGCTTGATGACGACGTAGCTGATGAAGCCCGCGCCGATCCCCGACGTGATCGAGTAGGTGAACGGCATGACGATCAGCGTGAGGAACGCCGGGATCGCGAGCTCGATGTTCTTCCAGTCGATCCCCGAGACCTGCATCACCATGAGGAACCCGACCACGACGAGCGCCGGGGTCGCGGCCTCCGACGGGACCATCCCGACGATCGGGGACAGGAACGTCGCCAGCAGGAACGCCGCGCCGGTGACCACCGACGCCAGGCCCGTCCGCGCGCCGTCGCCGACGCCCGCGGCGGACTCGATGAACCCGGTGTTCGACGAGACGCTGCCCAGGCCACCCGCGGCCGCGGCAACGGCGTCGACCACCAGGATCTGCTTGGTGTTGATCGGGTTGCCCTTCTCGTCGAGCAACCCCGCCTCGCTGCCGATCGCGACCATCGTGCCCATCGTGTCGAAGAAGTCCGTCAGGACGAGCGAGAACACGAACAGCGCGACCGCCGTGATCCCGACCTTGCCGACCGACCCGAAGAGCGAGAACTTGCCGAGCAGGCCGAAGTCCGGCAGCGACACCAACGAGTGCGGAACCGCGGGGACGTTCAGCTCCCAGCCCGTCGGGTTCTTGCCGTCCGGGGTCTGGGCACCGATCTTGGCGACCGCCTGAAGGATCACGGCCAGGACGGTCGACCCGAGGATCGCGATGAGGATCGCGCCCTTCACCTTGCGCACCATGAGGATGATCGCGAGCACCAGCCCGACGGCGAACACGAGGATCGGCCACGAGGAGAGCGAGCCGCCGATGCCGAGCTCGACGGGGGTCGCGTGGCTCGCGGGGATCCGGACGAACCCGGAGTCGACGACGCCGATGAAGGCGATGAACAGACCGATGCCGACGCTGATCGCGATCTTCATCTCGTGCGGCACCGCCTTGAAGACGGCCTCCCGGAACCCGGAGAGCACCAGCGCGAGGATCACGATGCCCTCGATCACCACCAGGCCCATCGCGTCCTGCCACGACATCCCCGGCAGGGACGCGATCGAGTACGCGACGAACGCGTTGAGGCCCAGCCCCGTCGCGATCGCGAGCGGGAAGTTCGCGCCGACACCCATCGCGATCGACATCACACCGGCGACCAGCGCGGTCGCGGCGGCGACCATCGCGAGGTTCGGCGACGTCCCGCCGCCGAGGTAGTGACCGGTCCCGTCCTTGACGGTGCCGACGATGAGCGGGTTGAGCACGATGATGTAGCTCATCGTGAAGAAGGTCACGAGGCCGCCGCGGACCTCGGCACCGACGGTCGATCCTCGTTCGGTGATCTTGAAGTAGCGGTCGAGCCCGCTGAGCGCGGTCGCCGGCTTCGGGGGTGTGGTGGTTGCCATGCGCAAATACTGGCAGAACCTTCACAGGAGGATCACCGCGTCCAGGCCCCTGAGACGGCGCCGCGCACCGGCAGCCGCGCCGGATCGACGAGCAGTCCCGTCGATCCGGCGCGTCAGATCACGAGGACCGAGATGAGCCCGCGCCCGTAGCCCTTGACCGTGGCCGCCAGGTTGTCGCGCCTGACGTAGGCGGGCACCCACTTGGCGACGTCGGCCGGCAGGGTCTCACCCGGTGCGTAGGTCGCGTAGAGCCGCAGGTGCGGGGCACCCTCGGCGTTGAACAACGACGCCATCACGTTGAGGATCTCGGCGGCGTTGTCGAACAGGGCCGGCGGGAGGAACCCGTCGTCGATGGCCGTCTGCGCCGTCTGCGCCGGCACGAGGGCGATCGCCGCCCCCAGGCACGCTGCGAGCGGTTCGTCGACCACCACGAGCGCGCTGAGGCGGAGCTGGTCGTCGACGTACACGCCTGTGACGGCACCCGGGAACTTCGTCGGGTCGACGGCGTCGGCACCGGTCTCGATGTCCACGTCACGTCCGAGCATGCCCTCGAGGAGCTCGCGGACCTCCATCGCGGCGGGGAGCGGGGACTGGATCATGCGAGCACCGGCTCGATCGCGTCGCGGAACGACTCCGCGGTGAACGGCTTGGAGATCAGGAAGAGCGCCCCCTCGTTGTCGGCCAGCGCCCGCATCTCCGGCGACCCCTCGGACGTGACGAACCCGAGCGGCACGTCGTGCCCCTCCGAGTTGATCGCCCGTAGCAGCTCGATCCCCGTCATCTCCGGCATGTTCCAGTCCGAGAGCACGAGGTCCGGCGGGTCCGTCCGGACGACGCCGAGAGCGGCAGCACCGTCGGCCGCCTCGGTGATCTCCCACCAGTCGTAGCCGGCCTGGCGCAGGGTGCGGATGACGATCTGCCTCATCACCCTGCTGTCATCCGCGATCAGTACTCTCATCGCGGCACCTCCTTCATCATGTTCCAGCTGGCAGGTCGCGGTGCGACCAGGTTCTTCGGGGAGCCCGGTTCTCCGGGGTCCCGTCCTCAGGGCAGGTGCAAGACGCGCACGATCATCAGCCGCCCTCGCCACGAGAGCAGGAGCTCCTCGACGACCGTCCCGGACGGGTCGGGGATCGTCAGCGTGACGTGCGGGAGCCCGAGGTCCCCGTTCGTCGCGACGATCGACTTGATGTTGCCGCCGACGACGTTCGCGATCTCGCCGAACGCATCGACGAGGTCCTCGTCGCCGAGGACCTCCGACGGGTCCAGGCAGAGCAGCGCACGCGCGAGGTCGTCCGCGGTCGAGCGCTCCGTCAGCAGCACCGCGCGGCCGGACCACTCCCCTGTCAGGTCGACCCACGCGACGACCGGCTCGGAGAACGGCACCGGGTCGCCGATCCACGGCGAGAGCTTGCCCTCCTCGCCGTCGACGAGCGCGGCGAACACCTCCTCGGCGACCGAGAACACGAGGTCCGAGGTCAGCAGGGTCGCAGTCATACCGTCTCCTCCATCGGCAGCAGTCCCAGCAGGTCGAGCTTGTCGCGGATGGCGTCCGCGGTGAACGGCTTGATCACGTACTCGTGGGCCCCCGCCGCGAGGGCGCGCACGATGTGCCCGTGCTCGCTCTCGGTGGTCACCATCATCAGCGTGATCCCCCGAAGATCCGGCTGCTCGCGGACCCGGTTGACGAAGGTGAGCCCGTCCATGACGGGCATGTTCCAGTCGATGCACGCGAGGTCGACGGGGCCGTGCTCGTCGAGCGCGTCGAGCGCCTCCTGCCCGTTGCCCGCATCGATGGTCTCGTAGCCGAAGCCACGCAGGATCCCGCCGACGATGCGTCGCATCGCCCGGGAGTCGTCGATCACCAGTGCCCTCATCAGCGCGCTCCTTGCCGTGGTCGGTAGACCGAGCCGCGGCTGATCGCGACCCGCTCCCAGGTGTCGTCGAGACCGACGGTCGTCTCAGCCGCACCCAGGACGAGGAACCCGTCCGGGGCCATGCTCTGCTGGACGCGACGCAGGATCGCCTGCTTCGTCGGCTGGTCGAAGTAGATGAGGACGTTCCGCAGGAACACGAGGTCGAACCTCGGTCCGGCCGGTGGCGGGTGCAGGAGGTTGTGCCGCTGGAACGAGATCTTCGCGCGCAGCTCACGGCTCACGCGCCAGCCGGCGCCCTCTCGCGCGAAGTGCCGCACGAGCATCGGGGCGGGCAGCCCACGGTTGACCTCGAGCTGGCTGTAGAGCCCCTCCTTGGCCCGGCCGAGCACCTGGTCGGAGAGGTCCGTCGCCACGATCTCGAGCTGCGTCCCGCGGCAACGGACGTCCTCGGCGAGCGTCATCGCGATGCTGTAGGGCTCCTGGCCCGTCGAGCAGGCCGCGCTCCACACCCGCAGCCGGAGCAGGGCACCGCGCGAGGCGATGAGCTCCGGGACGATGTCCGCCGTCAGCGCCGTGAACGGTGCCGAGTCGCGGAACCACGAGGTCTCGTTGGTCGTCAGGGCCTCCACCATGAGCTCGAGGTCCTGCGGCCGAGAGGTGCGCCGCACCGATCGCACGTAGTCGTCGACACCGGCGACACCGGCCTCGCGCGCGAGCGGGAGAAGTCGGCTCTCGACGAGGTACTCCTTGCCCGGCTCGAGCATGATCGCGCTGCGTTGCCGGACGAGGGTCGCCACGTACGTGAACGTCTCCGAGGTCAGGGCCATCGCGGGCCTCCTGTCGAGATCGGTCGGCCTGCTGCGGCTGCTGCCGCCCGCGCCCCCGCCGATGGCGAGCTCGCGCGGACGATGTCGGTGATGGTGGTCGCCACCCGGTCGAGCGGGAGCACCCGGTGCGCGAGCCCTGCGGTTGCGACCGCACCGGGCATGCCCCACACGACGCTCGTCGCCTCGTCCTGGACGACGACCGTCCCACCGGCCTCCACGATGTCGCCGCAGCCGGCTCGGCCGTCCGACCCCATCCCCGTCAGGACGACCGCGAGCAGGTCACCGCCGAACGCGCGCTCCGCCGAGCGGAACATGACGTCGACGGACGGTCGGCAGAAGTTCACCGGCGGCGACTGGGTGAGGACCGTGCTCGCGCCACGCGCCGAGCGACGGACCTCGAGGTGGAAGTCACCCGGGGCGATGTAGACCGTCCCGGCGACGAGCTCCTCGCCTCCGACGACCTCGACGACGGTCGACGGCCCTTGGCGGTCGAGCCGGGCGGCGAGCTGGCGGGTGAACAGCGGCGGCATGTGCTGGACGACGAGCACCGGGACGGGGAGCGGCGCCGCCAACCCGGTCAGCACCCGGGAGAGCGCCTCCGGTCCGCCGGTCGAGGAGCCGATCACGACGGCGCGTACGACCCGCGCAGAAGGCTCCTCGCGGGTGCTGACCGGTGTGCTCGCCGCGGGCGCGGGACGCGGTGCGGACGCACCCAGGCTCGGGCGGGCGCGCCCCGCGGTCACGGTCAGGCCGGGGACCGGCACGAGGGCGCGGATCTTCGGCAGCAGCTGGTCGGCGACCCGTGCAAGCGACTCCTGGACGCTGCCGACGTTGGCCGGCTTGGTGACGTAGTCGCTCGCCCCCCGCGCCGAGGGCGTCGAGCGTCGCGACGGCACCACGCTCGGTCAACGTCGAGAACATGATGATCGGGAGCCGGCGACCTGCCGCCCGCAGCGCGCGGACGGCCTCGACGCCGTCCATCTCCGGCATCTCGATGTCCATCGTGATCACGTCGGGCGCGAGCTGGTCCACCTTGGTGAGGGCGATGCGCCCGTTCGCGGCGGAGCCGACCACCTCGACGTCCGGTGCACCGGAGAGCGCGTCGGTGACGAGCCGACGGACGACGACGGAGTCGTCGACCACGAGCACTCTGATCCGTGCCACTCGTCCTCCAGGGTGTGTCGGTGCTGCGTGTCCGAGGTGGCGACGCGGCCGGGTCTCTTCGCTCTCATCGACGCGTGACGGCGGCATGTGAGCCGTCGCCCGGCTCGGGATGGCGAGGGTGCAGGTCATGGTGCGTCGTGGCCGTGGGGTGGCGCGTGCGGGGTGCGGGGTCGGTGGGGTGGGGGTCAGTAGGTGAAGGTGGCCATGCGGGTGCGTAGGTCGGTGGACAACCGGGCCAGCTCGGTCACCGCGTCACCCATCTGCCCCAGCACCTGCGCACTGGAATCGGCAGCCGAGGCCACCCCGGTGATGTTCACCGCGATCTCCCCCGACCCCGCCGCCGCCTCCGCCACCCCACGACTCATCTCGTTCGTCGTGGCCGTCTGCTCCTCCACCGCGCTCGCGATCGTCAGCTGGAAGTCATTGATGCTCGCGATGATCGAACTGATCTCCCCGATCGCCCGCACCGCACCGGCCGTATCGGACTGGATCGCCGCCACCCGCCGCGCAATGTCCTCCGTGGCCCGCGCCGTCTCCTGCGCCAACTCCTTGACCTCACCAGCCACCACCGCAAACCCCTTACCCGCCTCACCCGCACGAGCCGCCTCGATCGTCGCATTCAGCGCCAACAGATTCGTCTGCTCCGCAATGCTCGTGATCACCTTCACCACGTTCCCGATCTCCTGCGAACTCACCCCCAACTTCACCACCGTCTCATTGGTCGCAGCCGCCACCCCCGTGGCCTGACCCGCCACCCGCGCCGCCTCATTCGCATTCTGCGCAATCTCCCGGATCGAGGCCCCCATCTGCTCCGCCCCCGCCGCCACCGCCTGCACATTCCTACTCACCTGCTCCGCAGCAGCCGCCACCACCCCCGCCTGCACACTGGTCTCCACCGACCCCGCCGACACCTGAGACGAACTCGCCGACAACTCCTCCGCCGCCGACGCCACCGTCCCCGCCGTCTCCACCACCCCCGACACCACACCCCGCAACGCATCCTGCGCCACCACCAACGCCTGAGCCATCTGCCCCAGCTCATCACCCGAGAACACCACCGGACGCACCGTCAGATCACCCCGCGCCAACCCCTCCACCGACCGCTTCACCGACACCACCGAGCGCCGGATGCCGTTCGCGATCACCAGTCCCAGGAGAGAGGCCAGGGCGACGCCGAGGACCAGGATCACGACGGTCAGCACGGTGGCCGTCGTAGCGGCCTTGTCCGCCTTGGTCGCGATCGCCGCCATCGCGTCGGCGACCGTCTGGTCGACCGCCGTCAGGTTGCCCACCAGGGCGACGCCCTTGTCCGCGACGCCGCCGTTGCGGATCGTTGCGAACGACTCGTGGTCGTTCGCCATCGCTGCCGGAACGAGCTCGCTGTCCACCGCGGTCTTGTAGACCGTCCAGGAGGACGTGAACGTGGTCCACTCCGCCGGCAACGGACCGACCGCGGAGGTGTAGGCCTGGGCGAATGCCGCTGAGGCGGTGTCCAGGCTCGCGTAGGCGGCATTCAGGGCGTCGAGCTGCTTCTGCTTGTCCGCCGGTCCGACGGCGTCGACGACGTAGATGTCGACACGAACCGTCCACAGGGCGTCCTTGAGCGTGGCGAGCGCCTTGCCCACCGTCGTCTGTGCCGAGGCGATGGCGTCGGAGTCGGACTTGAGGACGTTCATCTGGCTCACGGCGGTCGCGCCCAGGCCGATCGCCACGAGGGCGAAGAACCCGGTGAGCGCCATGACCTTGGCACGGACGGAGAGCCGCCCGATCAGCGAGTACCTGCGGGACGGGACGGGGGAAACGGTGGTCGACATGCCAGGCTCCGTATGAGAGAAGGGGGAATTCTCACCCCTCTCATCGGCCGCGCACAGACCTTTTGGACGGTTGTCCATGTCATGTGATGCAGATCACACCTCAGTAGGTGAAGGCACTCATGCGGGTGCGTAGGTCGGTGGACAACCGGGCCAGCTCGGTCACCGCGTCACCCATCTGCCCCAGCACCTGCGCACTGGAATCGGCAGCCGAGGCCACCCCGGTGATGTTCACCGCGATCTCCCCCGACCCCGCCGCCGCCTCCGCAACCCCACGACTCATCTCGTTCGTCGTGGCCGTCTGCTCCTCCACCGCGCTCGCGATCGTCAGCTGGAAGTCATTGATGCTCGCGATGATCGAACTGATCTCCCCGATCGCCCGCACCGCACCGGCCGTATCAGACTGGATCGCCGCCACCCGCCGCGCAATGTCCTCCGTGGCCCGCGCCGTCTCCTGCGCCAACTCCTTGACCTCACCAGCCACCACCGCAAACCCCTTACCCGCCTCACCCGCACGAGCCGCCTCGATCGTCGCATTGAGCGCCAACAGATTCGTCTGCTCCGCAATGCTCGTGATCACCTTGACCACGTTGCCGATCTCCTGCGAACTCACCCCCAGCTTCACCACCGTCTCATTGGTCGCAGCCGCCACCCCCGTGGCCTGACCCGCCACCCGCGCCGCCTCATTCGCATTCTGCGCAATCTCCCGGATCGAGGCCCCCATCTGCTCCGCCCCCGCCGCCACCGCCTGCACATTCCTACTCACCTGCTCCGCCGCAGCCGCCACCACCCCCGCCTGCACACTCGTCTCCACCGACCCCGCCGACACCTGAGACGAACTCACCGACAACTCCTCCGCCGCCGACGCCACCGTCCCCGCCGTCTCCACCACCCCCGACACCACACCCCGCAACGACACCTGCGCACGCCCCAACGCCGACGCCATCCGCCCCACCTCGTCACGCTGGCGCACCACCGCACCGACGGTGAGGTCACCGGTCGCCATTGCGTCGAGCGAGACCTGGACCGTGCGGATGCTGGCCGTGATCCGCCGGGTCACGAGCACGGCCAGGGTCACCGCGATCGCGGCACCGACGACGAACCCGATCGCGAGCACGACGATGACCCGGTTCACCTCGGTGATGCCGGACTCCCGGATCGCGGAGATGTCCGCATCGACCTGACCCGTGGCGAGGCTCAACGGGCGAGCCGCCGCATCAGGGTCGGCCGCGGTCGACGCGCTCATCGCCGCGGTGACGCCGGGCACGTCACCTGCGCTGATCAGGGGCGCGAGCGTCGAGTCCCGGAAGGCGACCCAGCTCTTCCACCGGGTGACGAAGTCGTGCCACCGCGGGTTGTCCATCTCCGGGTAGCCGGAGACGACGCCGATCAGGCGGGTCACCTCGGCGTCGTTCGACGACTGCAGGGTGAGGAGCTGGTCGCGCGCGGACGAGTCGGTCGCCGCCGCCGCCCGCTGCACGAGCAGGTGACTGGTCACCTGCTCCGTCTCCAGGGACGCCATGTCCGACTGAAGCCCGCTGGTGAGGTCCGACATCGACTGCAGGTGCGTGCCGGCTCGGTACAACGCGATCGCGCCGGCACCACCCACCAGGCCGAACACCCCGCCGAGAACGACCAGCACGGCCGCGATCTTGAGCCCGACCGGGCGGTCCCAGAACCATCGAGCGCGCACCCGCGGCACTCGGAACGGCATGGTCGGACGGACCGGACGGGTCGTGGGCACGGTGCTCTCCTTCGGCACGACCCGGTCGATCCGGACGCGCGGACCTGGGATCGGCAACCGAGGTGCACACATGAGCCGATCGGACCGCCGAAGACGCCGCCGCACCTGTGACGCCCGCCACGTCAGGCGGGGTCGCACGGTCGGGGGCGGCCCACCCTCAGTAGGTGAACTCCTCGACGCGGAGCCGCAGCTCCGCACTCAGGCGGGCCAGCTCGGTGACCGACGTCCCCATCGTGGCGAGCAGGGACGAGCTCTCATCAGCGGCCGTGGCGACCCCGGTGATGTTCACCGCGATCTCCCCCGACCCCGCCGCCGCCTCCTGCACACCACGCGACATCTCGTTCGTCGTCGCGGTCTGCTCCTCCACCGCGCTCGCGATCGTCAGCTGGAAGTCATTGATGCTCGCGATGATCGAACTGATCTCCCCGATCGCCCGCACCGCACCGGCCGTATCGGACTGGATCGCCGCCACCCGCCGCGCAATGTCCTCCGTGGCCCGCGCCGTCTCCTGCGCCAACTCCTTGACCTCACCAGCCACCACCGCAAACCCCTTACCCGCCTCACCCGCACGAGCCGCCTCGATCGTCGCATTGAGCGCCAACAGATTCGTCTGCTCCGCAATGCTCGTGATCACCTTCACCACGTTGCCGATCTCCTGCGAACTCACCCCCAACTTCACCACCGTCTCATTCGTCGCAGCAGCCACCCCCGTGGCCTGACCCGCCACCCGCGCCGCCTCATTCGCATTCTGCGCAATCTCCCGGATCGACGCCCCCATCTGCTCCGCCCCCGCCGCCACCGCCTGCACATTCCTACTCACCTGCTCCGCAGCAGCCGCCACCACCCCCGCCTGCACACTCGTCTCCACCGACCCCGCCGACACCTGAGACGAACTCGCCGACAACTCCTCCGCCGCCGACGCCACCGTCCCCGCCGTCTCCACCACCCCGCGCAAGGTGGCGCGGACGCTCCTCTGCGCTGCCGTGAGCGCCACGGCCATCCTGCCGACCTCGTCGTGCGAGCGCGGGGTCACGGGAACCGTGAAGTCGCCCCCGGCCATCGCCTCGAGCGACCGCTTCACCTCGAGCACCGGTCGCCGCAGCGACCGCGTCAGCGTGATGCCGAGCCCGATCGCCAGCAGGATCGCCAGGCCACCGACTACGACGATCTCGAGGCGGACCCGGGCCACGGCGTCAGCCGACTTCACCGCCAACGCGGTCCGCCGCGCGTCGATCGAGTCCTGCAGGTTGGACGCCGCGACCGCCACCCGCAGCTCCGAGCTCGCGAAGTCCGCCGTGAGCACCATGAAGGCGCGCCGGACCGCCGTGTCGCCGCCTGACTTGAGCGCCGCGAACATCCCGTCGGACGACGCCGCGTACACGGTCCACCCAGTGCGCACCTCCGACACCGCAGCGATCTCCTTCGGGCTGAGGAGCGACATGTCCAACCCCGCGAGGAGCGCATCGACGCGTGACCGGTCGGTCGCGATCTCCACCACCGAGGCGTTCGACGGGTCGATCGCCCTCGCCGGACCGGAGACCGTCGCCTCGGCGTAGATGCGACCGTGGGCGGCGCCCGCGGACTCGACGAGCAGACGGATGGTCATGACCTCGTTGCTCACCGTGTCGAGGGCCAGCACGGTCGCGTTGACGGAGGACTGCGCCTCGTTCGCGTAGAGGCCGACCCCGGCGACACCGACGAGGAGCGCGCAGAGCAGGCCGAAGGCGACAGCGAGGCGCCGTCCGATCGTCAGACGGAGCAGTCCCCCGCGGTCGCGACGCGGATGCCGCGACCGACCCGTCCCGCCCGGGCGTCGCCGCCACGGCGAGCCCACCCGGCGCCGCACCCGCAGGCCGCGCCCGTCCGTGAGCGCCCGCAGCCCCGTCACCGCTCGCACGACCGGTCGCACCCGTGCCATCGACGTGACCTGCGTGTCCGTCACGTCGTGGGCGGTCGTCGCATCCTGCTCGTCCGCCACGTCCTGGGCGGTCGTGTCGTCCCTCGTTGTCGGCGTCCTTGCCATCGTCGTCCTCAGCTCGTCCATGTCGGGTACTTCTCGTCAGCGCGGCGCGAGGGGCACCGTCAGGGTGACGCGACCCGTGGCCCGTGGTGCAGGACGGGGGTGTGGGTCGGGTGGTGCGGCTCGGGGTCGGGGGTGGTGGGTGCGGGGTCGGTGGGGTGGGGGTGCGGGGTCGGTGGGGTGGGGGTGCGGGTCGGTGGGGTGGGGGGTCAGGGGGTGGGGGGTCAGTAGGTGAAGGCACTCATGCGGGTGCGTAGGTCGGTGGACAACCGGGCCAGCTCGGTCACCGCGTCACCCATCTGCCCCAGCACCTGCGCACTGGAATCGGCAGCCGAGGCCACCCCGGTGATGTTCACCGCGATCTCCCCCGACCCCGCCGCCGCCTCCGCCACCCCACGACTCATCTCGTTCGTCGTGGCCGTCTGCTCCTCCACCGCGCTCGCGATCGTCAGCTGGAAGTCATTGATGCTCGCGATGATCGAACTGATCTCCCCGATCGCCCGCACCGCACCGGCCGTATCGGACTGGATCGCCGCCACCCGACGCGCAATGTCCTCCGTAGCCCGCGCCGTCTCCTGCGCCAACTCCTTGACCTCACCAGCCACCACCGCAAACCCCTTACCCGCCTCACCCGCACGAGCCGCCTCGATCGTCGCATTCAGCGCCAACAGATTCGTCTGCTCCGCAATGCTCGTGATCACCTTCACCACGTTCCCGATCTCCTGCGAACTCACCCCCAACTTCACCACCGTCTCATTGGTCGCAGCCGCCACCCCCGTGGCCTGACCCGCCACCCGCGCCGCCTCATTCGCATTCTGCGCAATCTCCCGGATCGAGGCCCCCATCTGCTCCGCCCCCGCCGCCACCGCCTGCACATTCCTACTCACCTGCTCCGCCGCAGCCGCCACCACCCCCGCCTGCACACTGGTCTCCACCGACCCCGCCGACACCTGAGACGAACTCGCCGACAACTCCTCCGCCGCCGACGCCACCGTCCCCGCCGTCTCCACCACCCCCGACACCACACCCCGCAACGACACCTGCGCACGCCCCAACGCCGACGCCATCCGCCCCACCTCGTCACGTCCCGTGACGGTCGTCGTCACCGTGAGGTCGCCCTCGGCGAGGGCTTCGAGCGCCCGCTGCACGTCGCTCACCTGCGACCGGATGAGGTTCGCCACCCAGTACCCGAGCGCGATCGCGACCGCGAGCCCGATGCCGAGGGAGATCACCAGCGTCCGCATCGCCGACGCCGACTGCGTGCTCGATCGCGCGGCCAGGTCGGCGATGTACTGCGTGACGACCTTCTCCGTGGTCTCCAGGCTCGCGATGGCCTTGTCGAGGGGCGCCTGCGCGATGCCGTCGGTCACCCGGCCGAACGCCGCCTGGTCGTTGTTGAACGCCGCGGGGATCAGCTGGTCGTCACGAATGGCCTTCCACGCGTTCCAGCTCGTCGTGAACTGCGCCCAGTCCGCCGGGACGTGCCCGGCGAACCCGGCCTCGAAGGCACGCTGTGCGCGCACCAGGTCACCGTCGGTGGTCGCGATCTGCCCGGTGAACTCCTGACGCTGGATCGAGGTCGCCGTGAGCGAGGCACCGGCCTGCGCGACGAGCATCCGCGCCTTGATCTCCTCCTGGTGCACCACGCTCAGCGGGGCGAAGACCTGGGTCTGGACCCGGTCCAGCTCTGCGGCGTTGGCAGCGAGGGTCCGCAGCGACGAGACGGCGAGGGCCCCGGTACCGAGGGCGACCACCGCCAGCAGCCCGAGGAGACCGAGGATCTTCGTCCGGATCCCCCGGTCACCCATCCAGCCCAGCACACCCCGACCGCTGCGCGCAGGCCCCGTCGTCGCCGTCATCATTGCGTCCTCTCGTCCATGAGATGCACCACTCGTCCGTGAGTGGGTGGGTCGGTGCTCGTCAGCGCGTCACGCGGTGGCGAGCTCCACGTCGAGAGCGAGCAGCAGCCCGGTCTCGAGCTTGTAGGCACCGATGATGAGGTCACGCATCGGCCCGACGAGCGTCTCCGGCGGGCGCTCGAACTGGTCGGTGTCCACCTCGACGACGTCTCCGATCTCGTCGACGAGCAGGCTGACCGTCTCACCGGCCACCTGCGCGACGACCATCATCGGCTCCTGGCCGTCGGGGATCGCCGGCAGCCCCAGCCGGGTGCGGAGGTCGATCGTCATGACCACCTGGCCGCGCAGGTTGACGAGTCCCGCGACGTCGGCGTCGGCGAGCGGGACCGGGGTGCGGCGCTGAGCGCGCAGCACCTCCTGGACCTTGGCGACGTCGACACCGTAGTGGGCGCCGTCGAGGGTGAACGTCACGTACTGCGTGGCCATGTCACACACCTGCCAGTTCGAGGTCGGCGTCGTCGAAGAAGTGCGGGTCCGCCGCGCGAACCGCCGCGGCGACGTCGAGGAGCTCGGTCACCCGGTCCTTGAGCACCGTGGAACCGGTCAGCCCCAGGTCGTCGATCCCGCTGTGGCGGGCTCCGTCGTCGTCCATGATGTCGACGATCTCCTCGACGACCATCGCGACGCTGCGGTGCCCGCGCGTGTAGACGACCACGAGCAGCTCGTCGCTCTCGAGCGTCGAGCTCGCACCGAGCAGCCGGTCGAGCCGGACCAGCGGGAGGATGTCCTCGCGGTACTGGATGACCTCACGGCCTCCGACGAGCTCGACACGGTCGCGAGCGATGTGCTCGAGCCGGGTCACCGCCGACAGCGGGAGCGCCACCCGGCGCCCGCCGCCGATGCCCGCGACGAGCATCTGCACGACCTGCCGTGCGACGTGGTCGTCGACCACGCCGTGAGCCCGCCCGAACTCGATCGCCTCGCCGCGCACGCTGCGCCGGGCGATCGCCTGGACGTCGAGGATCAGGGCGACGCGACCGTCGCCGAGCAGGGTCGCCCCGGTGTAGATCCCGAGCGACTTGATGCGCCCGGCGACCGGCTTGACCACGATCTCCTCGGTGTTCATCACCCGGTCCACCAGCAGCCCGAAGCGCTGCTCGTCGGCCTGCAGGACGGCGATCACCCCGCCGCGGGCGTCACCGGCCCGCAACGCGGAGACCTCGTCGGACGAGACGCCGAGCACCTCGCCGAGGGACACCAGCGGCAAGAGCTGACCGCGGAGGCGGTAGACCGGTGCGCTGCCGACGTACTCGATCGCCGTCGCGGTCTTCTGCGCGTCGAGCGCGACGAGCTCGAGCAGGTTGACCTGGGGCACGGCGAACAGCTCACCGAGGTGCTCGACCGTGAGCGCCGGCATGATCGCGAGCGTCAGCGGGATCCGCAGCCGCCAGGTGGTGCCGCGCCCGACCTCCGACTCGATGTCGACCGTCCCACCGATCGCCTCGATCTTGGTGCGGACGACGTCCATCCCGACGCCACGGCCGGACACGTTCGTCACCGCCTGCGCTGTCGAGAACCCCGGCAGGAACAGCAGCTCGAAGATCTCCGCCGTCGACATCTTCGTGATCTCGTCAGGAGTCCGCAGACCACGCTCGACCGCCTTCGCGGCGACCTGGCCGGCGTCGATGCCGCGGCCGTCGTCGGTGACCTCGACGAGCACCTGGCCACCGGCGTGGTAGGCGCGCAGCGTCAGGGTCCCCTTGGCCGGCTTGTTCGCGGCGAGGCGCTCCTCCGGCGACTCGATGCCGTGGTCCACCGCGTTCCGGACCAGGTGCGTCAGCGGGTCCTTGACCGCCTCGAGGAGGCTGCGGTCGAGCTCGGTGTCACCGCCGACGAGCTCGAGGTGCACCTGCCGCTTGCACGTCGCCGCGAGGTCGCGCACGACCCGGGGCATCTTGTTCCACACGTGGTCGATCGGCTGCATCCGGGTCTTCATGACCCCCTCCTGCAGCTCGGAGGCGATCAGGCTCAGACGCTGGGACGAGCGCAGCAGGTCGACGTCGGAGGTGTCCTGCGCGAGTCGGCTGATCTGGTTGCGGGTCAGCACGAGCTCGCTGACCTGACGCATCAGGCCTTCGAGCAGCTCGATGTCGACCCGGATCGACGTCTCGACCGGCCCGCGGGCCATGCCCTGCTCCTCCGGGGCCGGGTCGCCCGCGGCGGGGGTGGCCGCGGCGGGCGTGGCCGGCGTGGCCGGCGTGGCAGCGGGTGACTCGGCCGTCGGCTCACTCGGCCCACCGGCGGCGGGACCCGTGCGGACGACGTCGTTCTCGAGGGCGGACACCCCGGCGCGTGCGACTGCGGCGACGTCGTCGGCGTCCAGCTGGGCGATCGCGACAGGTTCCATGCCGACCGGCGCCCACGCGTCGTCGTCGCTCACGATGCTCTCCGTCCCTAGCGGGGTGTGCGGTGCGGGGACCTCGGCCGTGCTCTGCGGGACCGAGGTGGTCGCGCGTGCGGCGGCGACCCTGACCCGCTTCACGACGGTCCGCGGTCGGGCGCTGGCAGCAGCGGGCTCAGCCTGTGAATCGGGCTCAGCCTGCGAATCGGGCTCAGCCTGTGAGACGGGCTCGGCAGGCGCTTCCGGCTCAGGTGCGGCGACCGGTGCGGCAGCTGCCGCGGGCTCGGCCGCTGCCACGGGCGCGGCGGCGGAACCTGCCTCCTGGACCTGGCGGATCTGACCGATGACCCCGTCGATCTCGACGTCGCCCTCGGCGCCGTCCCGGTCGATGCTCGCGAGGATCTCCCGCACCGTGTCGACGAGCCGCAGCAGCACGTCGGCCATCGCGCCGTCCATCGACCGGCGACCGTCGCGCAGCTCGACGAGCAGGTTCTCGCCGGCATGCGTGACCTTCTCGAGCCGCCCAAACGCCAGGAACCCGCTGGTCCCCTTGATCGTGTGGATCGTGCGGAACACGCTGCTGAGCAGGTCACGCGAACCCGGTGCTCCCTCGAGCGCGACAAGATCCCGGTCCAGCTGGTCGAGGTTCTCGTAGCTCTCGACCAGGAACTCACGGACGATGTCGTCCAGATCTTCCACAGCAGTCTCCTGTTCCCGTGTGCGATGCACAGGCGGCACCTGCCTTCTGATCGGCAGGGTGGGGCGAGGAGTGAGGAAGACGGCGGGAACGGGCCTCAGGACGCGGTGGGCGGGCGCGGCGCGGCGGGCGGCTTCCCGGGGGAACGGAGCCGGCGGAGCGCGTCGACCGCACCTTCGTCCGCCGTCGTGGCCTCGACGTTCGCGGCCGTGACCGCCTCGATGACCTCCGCGCGGTTGACGCTGATCTCGCGGGGCGCGTCGATGCCGATGCGCACCCCGTCGCTGCGCACCTCGATGACGGTGATGACGATGTCATCACCGATCAGGAGGCGTTCGCCGACGCGACGACTGAGCACGAGCATGGGCCGAGACTAGTCGCTCTCACCCGCAAGCCCACGCGACCCCCCGGTCAGTCCCACCGTGCGTCGTCGCCGAGCCGCCTGCTGAGCACCGCGGCCCAGGTCACCCGCGTCGCGGGCAGGCCGTCCACCCAGCCGACCGGCACACCCAGGTCGAGGACCGTCCCGGGCTGCTCCGTCCCGAAGACGTTGGCGACGGCCAGCGCGTCGATGCGTCGACCGCGCCCGACGTCGGCCAGCCACCGGACGCAGTCGCGCGGCTTGCTGCGGGCGTCGACGACCGCCCAGACCTGGTCCGGGGCGAGGGCCTCGAGCACCTCGGCACCCCGGGCGACGTCCGCCGGCTCGGGACCGACGCCGACCGCCACGACCAGCACGCCGTCGTCGGCCGACGCACGGTCGCGGAACCGCCGTGCCGCCGCGGCCGTCTGCACGCGCCGGCCGAAGCCCGGGATGGCCTCGAGGTCCCCGGCGAGCACCACGTCGGTCTCCTCGAGCCCCAGCCGGGTCGCCATCTGCCGCGCCGTGGCCATCACGGTGGCGACGTCACCGACGACGGCGACGAGCGACCCGGGGACGCGAGCGAGCAGCGGCGGGTTCGGCACATCCCGCAGGAGGTCCGAGAGCGGGACGGGGCCCGGGCCGACGTCCGCGAGAAGACGTGCCGGTACGCCCAGCGCGGTGAGGTCGGCCCTGCCCGCTCCCGGCGGACGCAGCACCACGCTCGGCGACGAGACCGGGACGGCAGGGGCGGCGATGGGGGCGAAGGCACCGCCGGGCGCCGCAGCACCGGTGGGCACGTCAGCCGGCGTCTCTGCCGCCGCAGGTGCCGCCGGGGGCGCCGCCGGCTCGACGACCCCGTCGAGCGGGACCGCGCCCGTCATCGACCGGACCTGGTCGAGGACCGAGGCGAACGTGTCACGACCGGTCGAGAGCTGCGGGCCGTCCGGCTCCGGAGCCTCCGGCAGCTGCGGCACCTGCGGGCCCGGCGGCCCGTCCTGCTCGGCGGCGTCCGCCGCATCGAGGAGGGCGTCGATGCCGACCGCGCCCGCACGCGCCCGGGGCCCGCCGAGCGCACCGCGTCCCGACCGCGCCCACCCGCCGAGGGGTCCTCGCTCCGGCACCTCGATCGTGAGCTCGAACCGTTCCCGGGCGAAGAACCCGGCGATCCCCCCGGTACGGACCCGCTCGGCACGCACGACCGTCGCGTCCGGGCCGTACTCCGCCCGGACACGCGTCAGCAGCAGCTCGAGGTCATCACCCTCAAGCAGCAATCGCGTGGACATCCGTCACCGTCCCGACCTGCTCGATCTGCAGACCGGCACCGGTGACCTCGGAGTAGGACAGCACGGCCAGTCGCGGCATCGAGTGTGCCACCAGCCTGCGCACGGCGGGACGGATTGCCGGCGCACACACCAGGACGGCGGTCCGGCCACCGGCCTCGGCGTCCGTGCTGCAGCGGTGGACCGAACCGAGCAGGCCCTCGGTGGTCTCCGGGTCCAGCAGCAGCTGGGTGCCCTGGTCGGTGGGCCGCAGCGCCTCCAGGAGGTGCTGCTCGAGGGCGGGCGCCAGCGTGATGACCCGCAGCGTGCCCTCGTGCGCGTGCTGGGCGGTCAGCGCCGGCGCGATCGCCGCCCGGGCCGCCTCGACGAGACCCTCGACGTCGGTGCTCACCTTGGCCCGCAGGGTGAGCGCCTCGTAGATCCGGCCCAGGTCCCGGATCGAGATCTCCTCCGCGAGGAGCCCCTGCAGCACACGCTGGACCTCACCGAGCGTGAGCAGGTTCGGGATCAGCTCGTCGACCACGGACGGGTTGACCTGCTTGACCCCTTCGGTGAGCACCCGGACGTCCTCGCGTCCCAGCAGGCGCGGCGCGTTCTGGGCGATGATCGCGCCGAGGTGGGTGATCAGCACCGAGACGCGGTCCACGACGGTCGCACCGGACATCTCGGCGGCGTGCCGCAGCTCGGTCGCGACCCACTTGCCCGGCAGCCCGAAGACCGGTTCGACGACGCTCTGCCCGGGCAACGACTGGAGGTCCTCGCCGAGCGCGAGCACACGTCCGCCCGGGGTCTGGCCACGACCGACCTCCACGCCGGAGATGCGAACGACGTACGTCGACCGGGGCAGGTCGACGAGGTCGCGGGTCCGTACCGGGGGCACCACGATGCCCAGGTCGAGGGCGATCTTCCGGCGCAGCGCACGGACCCGCGCGAGCAGCTCCTGGTCCGTGCCCGTGCCGACCAGGTCGACGAGGTCCGGCGCCAGGAGGATCTCGAGCGCGTGCACGCGCATCTGCTCGATGAGCTGCTCCGGGGTGTCCGTCGAGGCAGGCGCCGTCGGGGACGAGGCGACGCGCGCTGCGGCGGCCTCCCCGGCCTCACGGGTCTTGATGCGCTGGGAGGCGTACAGCAGCCCCGCGCCGATGAGGATGAACGGGAGCTTCGGCATCGCCGGGATCACCGACAGGCCGATCGCGGCGACTCCGGCGATCTGCAGGGCCGAGCGGCTCTGCGTGAGCTGCTTGGACGCGGCGGTCCCCATGTCGCTCTCGGCGGTCGACCGGGTCACGATGAGGCCCGTCGAGACCGACATGAGCAGGGCAGGGATCTGGGTGACGAGGCCGTCACCGATGGTCAGCAGGCTGAACCGCTGCAGCGAGTCACCGGCGGACATGCCCATCTGCACCATGCCGATGACGAACCCACCGACCAGGTTGATGATCGTGATGATGATGCCCGCCATGGCGTCGCCCTTGACGAACTTCGAGCCACCGTCCATCGCACCGTAGAAGTCCGCCTCGGCCGCGACGTCGGCCCGTCGCTTGCGTGCCTGGTCCTCGTTGATCAGCCCGGCGTTGAGGTCGGCGTCGATCGCCATCTGCTTGCCGGGCATCGCGTCGAGGGTGAACCGGGCCCCGACCTCCGCGACGCGACCGGCACCGTTCGTGATGACCGCGAACTGGATGACCACGAGGATCAGGAAGATCACCAGGCCGATGACCAGCGAGCCGCTGATCACGAAGTGCCCGAACGCGTTGATGACCTGCCCCGCGTACCCGTCGCTGAGCACGAGCCGCGTCGACGCGACGTTGAGCCCGAGTCGGAACAGCGTGAAGACCAGCAGCAACGACGGGAACACCGAGAAGTCGAGCGGGCGCTTGACGTACATGCTCGTCAGCAGGATCACCAGCGACGCGGTGATGTTCAGCGCGATCAGGAAGTCCAGCATCGCGGCCGGCAGCGGGATCACGAGCAGCAGCACGATGCCGACGACACCGGCCGGGACGGCCAGCTGGCCGATCGATGTCTTCCTCATCGGAGGTCCTTCCTGGTGCTGCCGGACGAGACGTGGGGGGCGGGGACGAGCAGCGGGGTGAACGGCGGCCCGGGGCGGCGCAGGCGTCTCATGCGGCCGTCCCCGCCCGCTCCGGAATCCGGTGCAGACCGGTCGCCGCACCGCGGCGGCGCAGCGCCATGACGAACGCGAGGACCCGGGCCACCGCGGTGTACAGGTACTCGGGGATCTCGTCGCCGATCTCGCACGCCCCGTGCAGGGCGCGAGCGAGCGGGACGTCGGCGACCATCGGCACGTGGTGCTCGGTGGCGCGCTCGCGGATCCGCGTCGCGACGTGGCCCTGGCCCTTGGCGACCACACGTGGTGCACCGCTTCCGGGCTCGTACCGCAGGGCGACGGCGACGTGCGTCGGGTTGACCAGCACGACGTCCGCGGTGGGGACGGCCGCCATCATCCGGTTGCGGCTCATCGCGAGCTGCTTCGAGCGGATCGCCCCCTTGAGCAGCGGGTCGCCGTCGGAGCGCTTGCTCTCGTCCTTGATCTCCTGCTTGGACATGCGCGTCTTCTTCCGGTTGCGCCGGATCACGACGATCACGTCGGCCGCAGCCAGCAGGAGCCCCGCGGCCACGGCGGTGCGCAGCAGGGACATCGCCCCGCCGCCCGCCTCGTCGAGCAGCGACCGGATCGGCAGCCCGCCCGCGGCCATCAGCGCCGGCGTCAGCCCCTTGACCACGACGAGCAGCACGAGTCCGACCACGGCCGTCTTGAGCAGGGACTTCGCCCCCTGCCACCAGGCCTGGGCGCCGAACAGCCGTTTGAGCCCGGACGTCGGGTTGAACTGCTTGAACGTCGGCTTGAGCCGCTTCATCGACGGGTGGATGCCGCCCTGGATCGCGGTCGCCACGACGGCGGCGAGGACGACGGCGACCATCATCGGCGAGACCGTCGACAGCACCGTCGCCAGACCGTCGCCCAGCAGCGTGACGGCGCGGGTCGGGTCCGGGTGCGCGACGATCTGCGCGACCTCGGCGAGCTGTGTGCGGGCGGCGTCGGCGGCGCGGCCGATCACCATCGGCAGGGTGATCGCGGCGGCGCCGATCCCGAGCCACGAGCTGAGGTCCTGCGACTTCGTGAGCGAGCCCTCGTCGCGGACCTTCTTCATCCGTTCCGGGGTGGCCTTCTCGGACTTCTCCTGGCCTTCCGCGCTCATCGGGCACCTCCCAGCAGGCTCGACACGGACGAGTCGGCCAGGCTCGCCACGATGCGCGGCAGAGCGAGGAGCGCGAGCGAGCCGAAGCTCAGGGTCAGCAGGATCTTGAGGGGGAAGCCGAGGGCGAACGCGTTGAGCGCCGGCGCCACGCGGGTCAGCAGCCCGAGGCCGACATCGGCGAGGAACAGCACGACGATCAGCGGGCCGGCGATCTGCAGCGCGGCGACGAACATCTGCGTGAGGCCCGACGTCGCGAGGCTCGAGTACGTCCCGAGGTCGAGGGCCGCGCCGATCGGGAGGGCGTCGAAGGTCCGCACCAGGCCACCGAGGACGAGCTGGTAGCCGTTCGACGCGAAGAGCAGGACGATCGCCAGGAGCTGGTACAGCCGGGAGAACTGCGCCCCGTTGGTCTGGCTCATCGGGTCGAAGGCCTGAGCGATCTGGAAGCCGCCGAAGAGGTCGATCAGGTTGCCGGCGGTCTGGATCGCGGCGAACGCGAGCGAGACGAGGAACCCGAGCGCGAGGCCGACGACGGCCTGGAGCACGAGGTCGGCCGCGAACCCGCCGGTGCTCAGGCTCTGGCCGAGGTCCCCCTGCGGCAGACGCGGGGCGACCGCCAGGGCGATGCCGAGCGAGAGGGCCGCCTTGATCGACCCGGGGATCGCCCCGTGCGAGAACGGTGGTGCGATCACGAGGAACGCGACGATCCGGACGCCCGCGAGCATGACCAGCTGGACGGCGGCGAGGGAGAACGTGAGCGCCACGGGTCAGCCCCCACCGAGCAGCGTGGGGATCCGGTCGAACAGCTGCTGGGTGAACGTCACCATCTCGGAGATCATCCAGTGGCCGGCGATCACGAGGGCGAGCGCCACTGCGATCGCCTTCGGGACGAAGCTGAGCGTGACCTCCTGGATCTGCGTCACCGACTGCACCAGGGAGACCGTGAACCCGACGACCAGGGCGGTGACGAGGATCGGCGCAGCGAGCTTGGCGGCGATGACGATCGCGGACATCGCGATGTCGAGGACGGCGTTCGTGTTCATCGCGCGCTCACCCGTAGCTTCCGACGAGCGCCGTGACGATCAGGCCCCAGCCGTCCACCAGGACGAACAGCAGGATCTTGAACGGCAACGACACCATGACAGGCGGCAGCATCATCATGCCCATCGACATCAGGGCCGACGACACCACGAGGTCGATGACGAGGAACGGCACGAAGATGACGAACCCGATGACGAACGCCGAGCGGAGCTCGGACAGCATGAACGCCGGGATCAGCGTGGTCATCGGGACCGCCGCCTCGTCCTTCGGGTTCGGGAGCTTGGCCGAGCGCGTCATCAGCGCCAGGTCCTCCTGACGGGTCTGCTTGAGCATGAACGTCCGCAACGGCTGCTGACCGGTCTCGACCGCCTGCGAGAAGGTGACGTCGCCGTGCAGGTAGGGCTGCACCCCGGTGTCGTTCACCTGGCTGAGCACCGGCCCCATGATGAACAGGCTGAGGAACAGCGACAGCCCCGCGATCACCTGGTTCGGCGGCACCCCCTGCAGACCCATCGCGTTCCGGGTCAGGGCGAGCACCACGAAGATCTTCGTGAAGCTCGTCATCATCAGGAGCAGCGACGGCGCGACCGACAGCAGCGTGATGCCGAGCAGGACGACGATCGAGCTGCTCGGTGTCCCGTCGACGCCGTTGATGCCGATCGTGATCGTGCCCGGACCACCCGGCGTGGCCGGGTCCGTGGGGGCGACCGGGGCGGTGGGGGCAGCCGGCACCGCGAGAGCGACGTCCGTCGACACCGCGGCGGGCCGGGGCGCGGCGCTGGCGCCCGACGCCCCCACGGTCGCGCCCAGCAGGAGGAAGCCGAGCAGCACGAGGAGGCCGGCGACCAGGCGTCGGAGCGACGTCCGGGGTGCGGGGGCGGACGGGATCACCGGCGCACTGCCCGGGCCGCGCGGCGCCACGTCGACGGCGCGAGGATCGACCCGTCGAGCAGCCCGCCGGTCTGGCCGACCGCCATCGGGACGTCGTCGACGCCGCCGGTCAGGAGCGTGCTGACGTCGATCTCCTCACGCTGGACGGGAAGCCGTGCGAGCAGCCGTGCGGCGGCCGAGGTCGGGGCCGGAGCCGAGGCCGCGAGCGCGGCAGCCGTCGCCGCGGTGCTCGCCACGGCGTACGCGGAGGGAGCCGGGGCGTTGGCGGACGGCACCCGGGCGGACGCTGTGGACGCGGGAACCGCGCGCACCGCAGCGACGCCGCGTGTCGCGATCGATCCGGGGGTCCGTGCCGGGAGAGTCGAGCCGACGGCCTCGTCCGACGCCTCGGCCTCGGTCTCCTCGACCCTGTCGAGCTCGGTGAGCAGCGTGATCCCGTGCTCGGTGACCCCGATCAGGAGGCGACGATCGCCGGCGGCGAGCACGGCGACGCTGGCGTGGCGACCGAGGGTGTGGCGACCGACCACCGAGAGCTGCGGGCCGACGGGCCGACGGCGCCCCAACGGTCCGGTGAGCCGGCGCTGGGCGTACCAGATGAGCCCCAGCACGCACGCGAGCGAGAGCACCACCCGTCCCGCCAGCACCAGCGTGCTCATCATCGGACCTGCGCCTCCTCGGCGACGATCTCGGTGATGCGGATCCCGTAGTCCTCGTCGATCACGACGATCTCGCCGCGGGCGATCAGCCGGCCGTTGACCATGAGGTCCGCCGGGCTGCCTGCGGCGCGGTCCAGCTCGAGGACGGTCCCGGGGACCAGCTCGAGGACCTCACGGATCGGGAGCTTGGTGCGTCCGAGCTCGGCCGTCAGCGTCATGTCGACGTCGTACAGCAGCCGCAGGCTCGCCCCCTGCCCGGCCCCACCGGCCGCAGCCGGGGTGCTCGGGGTCCGCAGCCGCACCCCGACCCAGGCCCGGACCTCACCCTCGGCGGCCAGCGGGAACACCGTCATGCCCTCGCCGGTCAGCGCCTGCGGGGCGGGGACGGTCCTGGCCGTGTCCAGCACACCGGTGCCGAGCACGTCAGCCGCGGCCTCCAGCGCGGGCCGGAGCGCGTCCTCGAGCGGGAGGTCGGGGCCGGCGCCGCTCGTGAGCGCCTCCTGGACCGCGCGGTCGGCCACGACCACGAGGTCCGCGCTCACCGCCCCGATGAACGACGCGACGACGGCGATGTCCGTGGCGGTCGGCATCGGCGCGCCGGGCAGCGTCGACACCTCGAGCGGCACGGTCGACGGCAGCAGCCGGGCGACCTGCCGGGCCACCTCGCCTGCGAGGTCCGCGGCGGCGTTGTCTGTGGGCTTCATCAGTGATTCTCCTCGACGGTGACGACCATGCAGGCGAGCCGGTTGCCGTTGGTGCCCGCTGCGGCGCGGGCCATGACGACACCGTCGACCACGACGTCCAGCGGGGTCGACGTGCGGTGGGACAGCGGGACGACGTCACCCACGGCGAGCGAGACGACGTCGCGCGGGTGCACCGTGCGGGACGAGAAGCGCACGGACACGTCGACGGGCACGTCGCGGATCGCGCGGGCGAGCATCGCCTGGGCGTTCCGCTGGGCGGCGCGCTCCTCGTCGGACCGCGCGTCGAGGTCCTCGCCGGCGCGCAGCCCGGCGAGCAGGATCTCGGCCGGGATCATGAGCGTCGCCGACGACTCCGACTCGCCCGCCAGGATCGCGAACGTCGCCACGATCACCGGCTCGGACGCCGGGGCGGCCTGCACGAACTGCGGGTTGTACTGCGCGGACCGGATCGTCACGTCGATCGGCATCACGGCGGCGAACGCGTACGTGAGGTTCGCGAGCACGTGGTGCAGCAGGTCACGGACGAGCGTCATCTCGATCTCGGTCAGCTCGCGCAGCGCCGACTCGTCGACGCGGCCGGGCCCGCCGAGCAGGTAGTCGACCCAGGTCATCACCATGGGGATCGGGAGCTCGAGGATCGCGGTGGACCGGGTCTGCTCGACGGTGCACAGCAGCACCGTCGTCATCTCCGGGAGCGACCGGACGTACTCGTCGTACGACACCATCGAGACGCCGTCGAGGGTGACGGTGCTGACCGCGCGCAGCCGGGAGGTCAGCTGGGTACCCCACTGTCGGCTGAACGTCTCGAAGGCCATCTCCAGCGCGCGCGCGTGGTCGCGCGCGAGCGTCATCGGCCGCCGGAAGTCGTAGACCTCCGGGGTCGTCGAACGCTTGCGTCGCGCGGAGGTGCGCTGGGGGTCCTGGACCGTCACGGTCCACCTGATCGGCATCGGGCGCGACGATGTGAGGAACATCGTGACGGCGGAATCCACGCACGTCAGGACGGCGTCGCGTCCGAGCGACTCTGAGGCCTACCCGCGAGCGGGTACGAGCCCCGTTCCCCGCGTCGTGCGGGGCGGTGCGGCGCCCTCCGTGGCGCCTCGACTCACCGGCATCCTGCCGGTCACTGGGTCACGTAGTCCGTGAAGTAGAGGCCCATCACCTCCTCCGGGTACGCCTTCTCGATCGCGGCGAGCAGCTGCGCCTTGAGGGCGTCGCGGCTCGAGGCGATCGTGACCTCGTCGACGGTCCGCTCGGAGTAGAGCGAGATCGCGAGGTCGAGGGCCTTCGAGGTGTCGAAGGTCTTGGCATCGGCGGTCGAGGTCAGCTGGAGCCCGAGGCCGAGCCGCAGGTAGTGACCGCTCGCGAGGTTGAGGCTCACCGACGACACCTTCGCGACGGAGCCGGGGACGGGGGGCGGCGGGGCCGCTGCGGCGCCCGACGCCTTGCTCATCACGAGGAAGTAGTACGCCGCGCCACCCACGACGAGGACCAGCGCGACCGCGATGATCAGCAGCTTCTTCTTGGGCTTCTTCTTCTTCGCGTCGTCCTTGCCGGGCTCGGCCGCGGGCGCCGCGCCGCCACCGCCGGGGCGCTGCGCGCGCACCGACGAGGCGATGACCCGCTTCTCGACTGTGGCCATGGTCCTACCCTCCTGCGTTGGTCTGTGCCGGGATGAGCGTGGGCACGAGCGCGCGCACCTGCTCGGGGGCGCTGCTGAGGACCACGAGGTCGACGCGCCGGTTGATGGTGAGCGCCTCCGGGCTGGTCCCCGCGACGAGCGGTCGGGCGTCGCCGAACCCGACCGCCATGATGCGGTCCGGGGCGACGTGGTCGGCCTCCACGAGCCGGCGCAGCACCTGCGTGGCGCGGTCCGCGGACAGCTCCCAGTTGGTCGGGTAGCGGCCGGAGACGGGCAGGATGTTCGCGTGGCCCTCGACCGAGATCTGCTCGGTCAGTGACGCGAGGGCCGGGCCGGCGCCGTCGAGCACCTGCCGTGCGGTGTCCGTGAGGTCCGCGCTCCCGTTCGCGAAGAAGACGTCGTCGGCGACCAGCCCGATGATCAGCCCACGCTTGTTGATGGTGAACCGGACGCGGTCGGCCAGGCCGAGGGCGTCGAGCTTCGCCTTGATCTCCGCCTCGATCGCCTCGAGGTGGTTCGCCTCGGCCTTCGCCGCCGCGAGCGTCTTCGGGTCGACCCCGCTGGACGTGGCACCCGTCGCCGTGTCGGTCTTGGACTGGCCGGCGGTCGTCGGGGTCAGGCCAGCGTCGGCCGCCAGGTTCACCGAGTCCGGCTTCGCGTTCGTCCCGCCGGTCATCGCACCCTGCCCACCGGAGACCACGGTCGTGATCGGTGACCCGAACCCGGCGGAGAGCGAGTCACGCAGCGCGATGTACTTCGTCTGGTCGACCTGGCTGATCGCGAACAGCACGATGAACAGCGCCATGAGGACCGTGATCATGTCGGAGTAGCTCACGAGCCAGCGTTCGGTGTTCTCGTGCTCCTCCTCGTGCCCACCGCCGCGCGGCCGGCGCCGACCCTGACCGTGGCCGCCGCTGCTCATGCGACCTTCTTCTCGGCCTTGGGCTCCTCCGCGGGCACCAGGCTGCGCAGGCGCTCGCCGACCAGACGCGGGTTCGCGCCCGCCTGGACCGCCAGGAGGCCCTCGACGGTCAGCTCCATGCGCGCGCACTCGAGGTCGGAGACGCGCTTGATGCGGCTGCCGAACGGCAGCCAGATGAGGTTCGCGGAGAGGATCCCCCAGAGGGTCGCCACGAAGGCCGCCGCGATCGCCTCACCGAGAGACGACGGGTCGGCGAGGTTCTCGAGCACGTGCACGAGCGAGACGACCGTGCCGATGATGCCGACGGTCGGCGCGTACCCACCCATGTCGGTGAAGTACTTCGCGCTGACCCGGTCGGAGGCGCGCTTGGTCGCGACGCGGTCCTCGAGGATCGTGCGGAGGTCGTCCGGGTCGGTGCCGTCGATCGCGGCCTGCAGACCGGAGCGCAGGAACGGGTCGTCGATGTCCCGTGCGGCGTCCTCGAGCGCGAGCAGTCCCTCGCGCCGGGCCCGGTCGGCGAGCCCGACGACGGTCTCGATCGTGGGACCGGGGTCGGGCAGCTTGGCGAGCATGGCCTTGGGGATCGCGGAGAACGCGCGGATCGCGTCCTTGAGCGTGCTCCCCGCCAGCCCGGCACCGAGCGTGCCGAAGATCACCAGCACGAGGGGGCCGGGGAGCACGACGGACATCGGGTTGGCGCCCTCGATGATCATCATCGAGAAGACGCCGCCGAAGGCGAGGCCGAGGCCGATCAGGGTGGCCGGATCCATCACAGCCTCCTGGGGTGGAGCTGGACGGGCGGTGCCATCGGGCCGGCGCGCTCGTCGACGCGGACCTCGTCGGCGGCGTCGTGCACGGGTTCGAGCCGCCGGACTGCGTCGTGCGCCTGAAGCTGCTGCGCCTGCGCGATCACCTGGGCGCGGTACGCCTGGATGAGGACGATGACCTCGTCGACCGACTCCTCGACGATGTACTTGGTGCCGTCGATGAGCGTGAGGATGGTGTCCGGCGCGCTCTCGATGCGTTGGAGCAGGTCGGGGTTGACCGCGAACTGCGGTCCGTTGAGTCGGGTCACCACGATCACGGCGCGTCCATCCCTGGGCTGTCACTCGGGCCCTTCCGTGGGCCCTGCACGTGCTAGATCGGCGGGCCCGGTCCCGGTGTGAGGAGTTCACACCGGGCCGGGCCCGACGGATGTTGCGAGATCAGCGCTTGAGGTCGACGAGCTCCTGCAGCACCTGGTCCGACGTCGTGATCACGCGCGCGTTGGCCTGGAAGCCGCGCTGCGCGACGATCAGGTTCGTGAACTCGGCCGAGAGGTCCACGTTCGACATCTCGAGCGAGCCGCCGACCAGCGTGCCCCGCCCGCCCGAGCCGGCCGTGCCGACCTGCGCGGCGCCCGAGTTCACGGTCGTGCGGTACATCGAGCCGCCTGCCTTCTCGAGGCCGACCGGGTTGTTGAACGTCGCGAGCGCGATCTGGCCGATGATCTGCTTCATGCCGTTGCTGAAGGCGCCCTGCAGGGTGCCGTCGGCGTTCAGGGTGAAGGACTGCAGCGTCCCGGCCTGCTGACCGTCCTGGGCCTTGGACTGGACCGTGTCGAGGCCCGCCATCCCGGTGATCGTCGAGAGGTCGACGGCGACCGGACCGAGCGCGACCGGGGCCGCCGGAGACGTCAGGACTCCACTCGCGTCGAACGTGAGCGGGGTGCTCGCGAGGGTGTTCGTCCCGTCGCTGCCGGCCACCGACCAGCCCGCGGCACCCTTGGTGAACGTCAGGTCGAGCTGGCGTGCGTTGCCGAGGGAGTCGTACACGGTGATCTGCTTGTCGAGGGTCGTGCCCGCGGTCGCGTCGGACGGCAGGTTGCCCTCGAAGCTCGCGGTCGTGGTGGCCTTCGCCGCCATCGTCGCGGCGTTGGTCACCCGCAGGTCCGTCAACGGCGCGTTGGTGTCGATCACGCCGTTCACCGCCGACCAGCCCTGCACGAGCGCACCGTCCGCGGTGACGAGCTGTCCCGTCGCGTCGCGAGAGAACGCGCCGGCCCGCGTGTAGTACTCCTGACCGCCCTTGCTCACGGTGAAGAACCCGTCACCGGAGATCATCATGTCGGTGCTGTTGTTCGTGAGCTGGGCGGCGCCCTGCGCGAAGTTGGTCGTGACGCCCGCGACCCGGACGCCGAGCCCGACCTGCGCCGGGTTCGTCCCCCCGACGCCGGCCTGCGGGGCACCCGCGTTGGAGAGAACCTGGCTGAGCGTGTCCTGGAACTGCGTGGACGACGACTTGAAGCCGACGGTGTTGACGTTGGCGATGTTGTTGCCGGTGACGTCGAGCATGGTCTGGTGGGCGCGCAGACCGCTGATGCCGGAGAAGAGCGAGCGGAGCATGAGGGTGTTCCCTTCGGGTCGTCGAGCAGGTCGTGAGCGTCAGGCGGATGTCGACGCGGAGCTGGCGGAGGCGGTGCTGGAGGTGACGGCAGAGACGGAGTCGAGCGGGACGACGTCCGTCCCGACCGTGACGGTGGGGGTCGAGCCGGCGAACGAGACCGACGTCGCGATACCGGTGACGTCGACGCCCTTCGCGTTCATGTAGCTGACCTTCTGCCCCACGAGCGCAGCCGCCGAGCTGCGCATCTGGAGCGCGAACGACTCCCGCGAGGTCGCCGAGATCGCCGTCAGCTGCTCCATGCTGGAGAGCTGCGTGGTCTGGGTCATCATCTGGTTGGTGTCCATCGGCGAGCTCGGGTCCTGGTTGGTGAGCTGCGTGACCAGGAGCTTGAGGAACGCCTGGCTGTCGAGGGTCTGCTTGGGCGCGGCCGTGGTGGTGGCCGGCGTGGTGTAGATGCCGGTCGAACCGGTCGCTGCGGCGCTCGCGTCGACGCTCATGGTGTTCTCCTTCGTCACAGGGACAGGTCGAGGGCGCCCGTGTGGGCGATCGGGGTGAGGGGGCGTGCGGGGGCCTCGGCGGCGACCGACCCGGTGGGGGCCGACGCGGGCCGTCCGCCGGAGGCGCCGGCCTGGTCCCGTGACCACGCCGCCGACGACCCGTCCGACCCGGCGGCGTCCGACCCGAGCGACAGGTCCGCCTGCAGCCCGGCGCCGGCGAGGTCGCGCTTGAGGTCCGCCATCGACTGGCGCAGCGCGTCGCGCGACTCCGGCGTCGCACCGACCAGGTCGATCCGCACCCCCTCGGCGGAGATGTGCGCGGTGACGCGCACCGGGCCGAGGTGGTCCGGGGTGACGTCGATCGTCATCACGTGCTGACCGTTGCCGAGCGCGCGCAACGACTGCAGCGACGGGGCGAGCTGCTGGGCGAGCGGCGGCGAGGCGACCTGGGGCGCGGGTGCCGTGCCGGTCGCCGGGGCGGGTGCCGTCACGGTCGCCGGGGTGCCGACGGCGGCCGATGCGACCGACGTCGAGGTGTCGACGCGGGCGGTGTCGATGTGGGCAGCACCCGCCCGCCCGGCATCGGCCTGGGCTGCACCCGCCGACGCCGCGGTGCCCGGTGCCCCGGCCAGTGCCACAGGCGCGACGGTGGTGGGGTTCCCGCCACCGTGCGCAGGCGTGGTCGTGGTCGGGTGCCCGGCGGTCGTGACGGGCACCGCACCGGCCACGGGCGCACCCGGCGTCGTGGACCCCGTCGCCGTCCCGGCGGTGCCGATCCCTACTGGTGCACGGGTCTGCCCCGCGGCACCGGCCTGCCCGAGAGCACCCGTTTGCTTCGCAGCTACCGCACCCGCCACGGTCGACGCGCCGGCCGCTCCGGCGCGTCGCGCACCGGCCGACCCGACCGCCGTGAGCGCTGTCGGGCCGGTGACCGCCTCCCCCGCTGCTCCTGCGTGCGCCGCCACCGTCGCCGTCGGGCCGGCGGCTGCCGCACCGAGAGCGGCAGCGGCTGCGGCCGCGTCGATCGGCGTCGTGCCCGGGAGCGCCGCGCCCGCTGCGGTGCCGCCCGCAGCCTCGCCGACGGATCCGGCGGACGACGCGCCGGCCGCCTCGCCACCCGTCGGTGCGGTGCCGCTCGTGCTGGTGGCGGTCGTGCTCGTGCCGCTCGTACCGGTGCTGCTCGTACGGGTGGTGGTCGACCCCGTGCCGTGCGACGCCGTGTCGGAGGTCGCCTCCGCGGAACGGTCCTTGTCCTTGTCCTTGTCCTTCGTCCGCGGGTGAGCCGTGGTCCTGGTGGCCGACGCCTCGGTGGGCTGCTGCCGTGCCCCGTCGGCCGGAGCGGTCCGGTCGGTGGCGTCCGCCGCACGCTCGCTCCGCCTGCCGGCCGCCGCGCCGGGCCCCGCAGGTGCCGGACGGTCCGCGGGGCTCGCGGTCCGGTACCGGGTCGCGGCCCGGTCGTCGCGCTCCTGCGCGCGCAGCACGTCGTCGAAGCTCGCCGAGCCGCCACGCGCCGCGGTGGACGGGCGACGCGTGGACCCGGTGGACGTCGGCACGGGGCTCGTGGTCACCGTGGGTGAGGTGGTCATGCGGACACTCCCATCGAGGCCAGGAGGGCCGAGTACTGGCTGGAGGAGAGGGACGTCCCGGTGGACGACCCTCCGGCGGCGGCGACGAGGGCGTCGAGCGTGGTCCCGGAGCCGGTGGTCGAGCTCGAGGCCCCGGTGGTCCCGGTGGTCCCGGTGGTCATCATCGCGAGCGCGGCCCGCTGGGTCGCCGCCGTCACGAGCTGCGCCGCGAGACCGGGATCGGTGGCGGCGGCCGTCGTCGTCGACTGCTCGGGAAGCACCCGGCGGATCGTGGTCGGCGTCTGGTAGACCTTCTGCACCTGGACGTCCTCGCCGGCGTGCGGCGCAACAACCATCGTGCCGTTCCCGGCATAGATCCCGATGTGCGCGCCGCCGTCGAAGACCAGCAGGTCGCCCGGCAGGGCCTGGCTCATCGACGGGACGGCGGTCCCGATGGTCGCCTGCTGCTGCGAGGTCCGCGGGACGCTGACGCCAAGATCGGCCATCGCCCGCTGGACCAGGCCGGAGCAGTCCATGCCCGACCTGCTCTCGCCGCCCCACACGTACGGCACGCCGAGGTACGCCTTCGCAGCCTGGACGAGCCCGGCCCCGGTCACCTGCCCGGTCGCCGTGGTGGCCGTGCCGGAGAGCCCGGCGACACCGGCGCCCGACAACGTCGAGTCGGCCGCCGCGAGGGTCGCGTCGAAGGTCGACGACGAGCTCGTCGTACCGGTGGCGGTCGTGGCACCGACGGTCGGCTGCACCCCCGACCAGGTGTCGATCAGTCCGCGGATCTCCGCGAGGCGGCTCTGCACCGCCTCGAGGCCGCTCACGAGAGCCCTCCCGGGCGCTGCGCGCCGTCGGTGTCCTCGCGACCGGTCGCCGCACGCGCCTGGAGCTGTGCGGCGCGGGCCGCGACCTCGTCGAGGTGCAGCTGCTCGACGCGCAGCTCCTCGACCTCCAGCGCCTGCCGGTGGCGGTCCTCGAGCTTCTCCAGCACGACGGCGCGGGTGCGCGCGGCGCTCCAGGCCTGCTCGGCCGTCGCGGCGTGCTGGGCGGTGAGCTGGGCGACAGCCGTGCTCTCGACGAGGATCCCGCTGAGCGCCGCGCGGCACGCCACCGCCGCATGCCAGTGGAGCTCGTCGGTCCGGCGCGGGAGCTCGCTCGTCGCGAGCGCTTCCGTGTCCTGCCGGTGACGCTCCGCGGTCTCGGCGCGCCGTGCGTTCGCCGCGGCGAGCACGCTCGCGGCGCGGTCCTCCTCGAGGCGACGCACGCGGAGCAGCGACGCCAGCCGGAACTCGGCCATCACAGGTCTCCCATCGCGTGGACCAGGGACTGCAGGTGCTGCCAGGAGGTGGCCGACGGTGCGGGCTCGCCGATCCCCTGCTGCAGGAACGCGTCGATCGCCCTCGCGTGGGTCAGGGCCGCGTCGACGAGCGGGTTGCTGCCGGAGACGTACGCGCCGACGTCGACGAGGTCCTGCGCGTCGCGGCGCGCCGCCATGACGCGCCGGAGCCGGACCGCGAGGTCACGCTGCTCGCGGGTCGTGACACGGTTCGCGACCCGGGACACCGACGCGAGCGTGTCGATGCTCGGGAAGTGACCGGAGACCGCGAGCCGCCGGTCGAGCACGACGTGCCCGTCGAGGATCGAGCGTGCGGCGTCCGCGATGGGCTCGTTGTGGTCGTCGCCGTCGACCAGCACGGTGTAGATACCGGTGACCGATCCGCGGGCTGCGGTGCCGGCACGTTCGAGGAGCTGGGCGAGCAGGGAGAACGTGGACGGCGGGTAGCCGCGCGTCGCAGGCGGCTCACCGACCGAGAGCCCGATCTCCCGCTGCGCCATCGCGACGCGCGTGAGCGAGTCCATCATGAGGACCACGTCGGCCCCCTCGCTGCGGAAGTGCTCGGCGATCCGCGTCGCGACGAACGCGGACCGCAGGCGCACGAGCGGCGGCTCGTCGGACGTCGCCACGACCACGACGCTGCGGGCGAGACCCTCGGGCCCGAGGTCGTCCTCGAGGAACTCGCGGACCTCACGGCCGCGCTCCCCCACCAGGGCGATCACCGACACCTGCGCCTCGGTGCCCCGCGCGATCATCGAGAGCAGGCTCGACTTGCCGACGCCGGAACCGGCGAAGAGACCCAGTCGCTGTCCACGCCCGACGGGGACCAGCGTGTCCATCGCACGCACCCCGAGCTCGAGGGGCGTGTCGACCCGGCTGCGGTCGAGGGCGTTCGGCGCCGAGCCGGTCACGGGCACGTGACGGGCCACGTCGAGCGGACCGCGACCGTCGATCGGCCGGCCGAGGCCGTCGAGCACCCGGCCGAGCAGCCCGTGGCCGACCGGGACGGTGAGCGGTCGTCCCAGCGTCCGCACCGTCATGCCGGTGCGCAGTCCCTGGACGTGGGCGAGCGGCATGCACCGGAGCACGGTCCGCTCGGCGGCGACGACCTCGGCGGGCACATGGTCGTCACCGAGCGTGACGAGGTCGCCGACGGCGCAGTCCACACCGACGACCTCGATCGACAGGCCGACCACCGACCGGACGGACCCGACGGGCTCGGGCTCCGCCGCACCGAGCACCCGGCGCCACTCCGACGCGGCGTCCTCGGTCTCCCAGGTGGGCGCGACACCGACGCCGTCCTCGTCGAGGTCGGCGTCGGTCAGGGAGTCGAGGATGCTCACAGGCCCTGCCCTGCCACGATCTCCCGGACCCGTGCGACGGCCGCGCCGAGGCGTGCGTCGAGGTACCCGGTCTCGTGGACCGAGATCGCGTCCCCCGGGGCGAGCGACGGGTCGGCGAGCACCATCACCCCCTCGGGGAGGGTGGCACCGCCCTCGTCGACCGCGACCTGGATCCGGTGCGCGTCCGCGGGGTTCAGCCGGATCGTGTGCAGGCCGAGCTCCGGCGGCACCGCGAGCGCCCGGTCGAGGGCGACACGTGCCGACCGCTCTCCGTCGGACAGCTCGGCACCGATCAGGGTCTCGGCGAGCTCGAGGGCTGCGGCCTGCAGACGGCGCTGGGCATCCACGAGGACCGGTGCGGTGCGCGCGGCAGCGGCCGCGCAGGCGCGCTCGAGCGCCGCGACGAGCGCGGCGTGCTCGGCGGCCCGGACGGCCTCGGCCTCGGCCTGCTCCTCCTCGAGCCGACGGCGCAGCGCCGTGGCCTGCTCCGCCGCGGCGCGGGCACCCGCAGCCCACCCCGCCGCGTACCCGGCGGCCCGCGTCCGGTGGTCGTCGACCGTCGCCGTGCGCGGCGCGGAGAGCGGTGAGGGTTCGAAGGCTGCCACCTCAGGAGACATACTCGTCCTCCCCCTCACGGCGGATCACGATCTGCCCGCTCTCCTCGAGCCGGCGGATCGACTGGACGATGCCGGCACGCGCGTCCTCGACCTGCGAGAGCCGGACGGGCCCGAGCAGCTCGACCTCCTCGACGAGGTTCTCGCGGGCACGCTCCGAGAGGTTGGTGAGGATCTTCTCCCGCACCTCCTCGGCTGCGCCCTTGAGCGCGACCGCGAGGTCGCCGGACTCGACCTGGCGCAGCACGAGCTGCACCGCGCGGTCCTCGAGCAGCGTGATGTCCGCGAAGACGAACATCCGGCTGCGCACCTCCTCCGCCAGGGCCTCGTCACGCGCCTTGAGCCCTTCGAGGATCGCCTTCTCGGTGGTCGGGTCGGCGCGGTTGATGATCTCGACGAGTGGCTGCACGCCACCGATCGCCGCCGTCTCGGCCGGGACCAGCACGGCCGAGGCCTTGCGCTGCAGCGACTCGGCGACCACCGCGACGACGTCGGGCGAGGCCCGCTCCATCAGCGCGATCCGGTGCGCGACCTCGGCCTGCTGCTCCCCGGGCAGGCCCGCGAGGATCGCCGACGCGTGGTCCGGGCGCAGGTGGGCGAGGACGAGCGCGATGGTCTGCGAGTGCTCGCCGGTGAGGAGCGAGAGGACCTGGCGGGCGTCGGCGTGCTGCAGGAACTCGAACGGCTGGCCGGCGAGGCTCGTCGCGAGCCGTCCCATCACCCCGGCTGCCCGCTCGACCCCGAGGGACTGCTCGAGCAGCGTCTGCGCGTAGCCGAGACCGCCCTGGGTGATCATCTGCGGGCCGGAGAGCGACACCGCGTGGAACTCCTCGAGCGCGGCCTCGGCGGACGCCTGGTCGATCCGTTCGAGCCGCACGATCTCCGCGCTGAGCTCCTCGATCTCGGCCTCGTCGAGCTTCGACAGCACGGCCGACGCGCGCTCGCGCCCGATCTGCATGAGGACGAGGGCCGCCTTCTGCGTCCCGGTCAGTGCCATCGCCATCAGCGCTTGCCCCCGACGAGCCAGCCGCGCAGCAGCTCGGCGACCTCAGCCGGCTGCTCCTCGGCGAACGCCCCGATCTCGGCACGCTTGACCGCGATGTCGCTCGGCTTCTCGGGCACCGGGGGCGCCGCGGGAATGGCCGGGTAGCCGTCGTGGCCCGGGCCGACGCCCAGCCCCAACGGGTCGTCGTCCTCGTGGACCATGCGCAGCTCACCGAGGTCGAGCGCCTCGCGGCGCGCCTTGCCGCGCTGCCGCAGCGACATGATCACGAGGAAGATCACGAGGAGCAGCACGGCTCCGGCGATCGCTCCCTGCTTGATGAGCGCGGTCTTCTGGGCGGCCTGGGTGGCGGCCTCGGCCTGGGCGAGGGCCGTCTTGGCCGCCTGGGCCGACGTCGTGTCGAACGCCATCTTGGAGACCGACACGGTGTCGCCCCGCGCCGTGTCGATGCCGGCGGCGGCGCTGATCATCGCGGTCACCTGCGTCATGTCGAGCGAGGCCGCGGCCTTGTCGTCGAGCACCACGGCGACGGACATCCGCCGCACGGTGCCCGGCGCGGTGATCGTGTCCTCGGTGACCTTGTCGAGCGTGTTGTTGAGCGTCTCGCTCTTCTTCGAGTACGCGCCGCTGCCTGCGGTCGCCGTGCCGCTGGGCACGGCGATGTTGTCCGGGCCGAGGACGCCGCTCGACGCGGTGCCGTTGCCCGAGTAGACCTCGGAGGTCGTGGCCGAGGACAGCGGCGGGAGCGGGCTCGGCGTCGGCACGCTGTACGACTCGCTCGTCCGGTGCGTCTGGTCGTAGTCGAGGTCGGCGTTGACCGTCACAGCCCCCTTGCCGGGGCCGACGACGCGGTCGAGCATCGACTGGATCGAGGCCTGCACGCGGGCCTCGTAGTCGCTCGTCTGCTGACCGGAGATGCCGCTCGCGACGCTCGTGCCCACCGCGGAGAGCACCTTCCCGTCGGCGTCGACGACCGACACGTCCGACGGCTTCATCCCCTGGATCGAGGCGGAGACCAGGTGGACGATCGCCTGGACCTGGTCCACGCTGAGCGTCATCCCGGGCGCGGTCTTGACGAACACCGACGCGGTCGGGTCCGACTTGGTGGCCACGAACACCGTGTCCTTCGGGATGGCGAGCTTGACGGTCGCGGCGGTGACCCCGTTGATCGCCGAGACCGTCTTGGCGAGCTCGCCCTCCATCGCCCGCTGGTACGTGACCTGCTGCGTGAAGTCCGACGACGTCGCGCTCATCTTGTCGAGCAGCGAGTAGCCGCCGTCCGAGGTGGCCGGCAGCCCCGCCGAGGCCATCTTCAGCCGCATCGGGTACACCTGGCCGGCGGGCACGAGGATCGTGGTGCCACCGTCGGTGAGCTGGTACGCGACGCCCTGCGAGGTGAGCTGGTCGACGATCGCGCTCGCGTCGGTCGCGCTCACGTTCGAGAACAGCGGGCTCATCGTCGGCTTCATCAGCCAGCTCGACAGGGCGACGGTGCCGAGCACGAGCACCGCGACGCCGATCACGACGAGGGTCTTCTGCGCGAGGGAGAACTTGCGCAGCGTGGTCTGGACGCGTCCGCCGAGGGCGGTGATCTGGGGGGCATCAGGCCTGCATCCGCATGATCTCGGTGAACGCCCCGACGGCCTTGTCACGGATCGCAGCGGTCAGCTGGACGGCGAGCTTCGCCTCGGTAGCGGCGATCGTGTACTGGTGCACGTCGCTGAGGTTCCCGGTGACGGCCTGCACCGCGAGCTGGTCGGCGGTGGACTGCATCCCCTGCAGGGTGTCGATCGAGGAGCCGAGGGTGCTCGCGAACGAGGTCCCCGAGGTGCCGGTCGTGCCGGTCGTCCCGGTGACCTGGTTGGTCGAGCCGAGCGTGCTCGCCGCGCTGAGCCCGGAGAGGGCGGAGATGGCCGGGATGCTCATGCGGTGCGTCCGATCTGGAGTGCGGCGGTGTAGGCGTCCTTCGCACGGTCGACCACGGCGGCGTTCGCCTGGTAGCCGCGCTGCGCCATGATCAGCTGGGTCATCTGGCTCGCCATGTCGATGTCGGGGTAGCGCACGTACCCCTCCTTGTCGGCGAGGGGGTTCGTCGGCTCGTAGACGAGCTTGCCGGTCGCGCTGCCGAGCGCGATGCCCGTCACCTGCGTCCCGCTGCCCGAGCCGTCGGGTGCCGTCATCGAGGAGACCTCGACGTACTTGGCCTGGTAGGCGGCCTCCGACGTCGGCTTGACGGTGTCGAGGTTGGCGAGGTTGTCGCTGATCGCGTCGAGCCACTTGCGGTAGACGGTCAGCCCGGTGCTGGCGATCCCGATCGCCCCGAACGTCGTCACAGCGAGCTCTTCATCGCAGCGGCGAGGATCGTGAACTTGTTGTCCATCGCCTGCGTCGCGAGCTGGTACCGCAGGTTCGTGTCGACGTTGCTCAGCGTCTCCTCGTCGAGGTTGACGTTGTTGCCGTCGGTGCGCGTCGGCTCGAGGGACTGCGCGACGGTCGCGGTCGCCGCACCGCTGCCGGAGGCGACGGCGTCGGCCAGCGCACTCTCGAAGGACACCTTCCCGGCGTGGAAGCCGGGCGTCTGGATGTTCGCGATGTTGTTCGCGATCACACGCTGGCGCAAGGCCAGACCATCCAGGGCGCTGTTGAGCGCTGTGATGCTCACGGAGTCGAACACGACGACACACCCACCCGTCAGACCAGCATCGGGACGGCCGATCCGTGGCCTCCTGCGTGAGCGCTCCGTGCTCACGCTGCCCATCGGTCCGGGGGTGGTGCGTGTGAGGGTTTCTGCCGAGGTCGAGGAAGATTCACCCAGATGGGCGCATGCAGACCTGCACGTCAGACGCCATGTCGGTTGGTTCGCGCGCTCCCGTGGGGCGGGTCAGGTCAGGCGCAGGTGTCGACGTACACCGGGCTGTGCGGGGCGGACTCGCGCATCGAGGCGACCGCGTGCAGGTGCCGCTTGGTCTGGACGATCGCCTCGGCCGTCTGCCGGGTGACCTCGACGTGCCGGTCGAGCAGGGCCCGTGCGCGGGTCTCCAGCGACGCGGGCAACGGGCCCAGACCGGACGGGGGCGCCCACCGCTGGACGTTCACCTCGCTCGGCAGCGGGAGGTGGTGCAGCATCGCCGCGGCCTCCTCGACGGCGACCTCGAGCTCGCCGAGCGCCACGCTCCAGGCCTGCACCCAGGCGTCACCCGGTGTCCCGGGGCCGCCGGCCACCGCGAGGTCAGCCGACACCGAGCTCACCCGTGCGGGCCATCGCGGCGACCGGGGTGAGCGACTGACCGGCCTCGGTCCAGGCCTCGTGCAGCGGTTCGATCAGAGCCCGGCAGGCGGCCACCCGCTCCGGATCGCCCGAGAGCGAGGACTCGACGAGCTCGCGCAGCAGGAACGTGTAGATCGCGAGCAGGTTCTGGGCGCCGTCCCACAGGTCGACGTCGAGCGAGCACATGAGCTCGGTGACGATCTCCTGCGCGTGGCTGAGGTGACCGGTGGCCTCGCCGCGCTCCCCCGTGCGCAGGGCGCGCTCGCCGCGGTCGACGTCCAGGAGGAGCCGGTCGTAGAGCATCGTCAGGAGGCGGGTCGGGCCGGCGGTCGCGACGGCGTCGGCGAGGTACCGGGCCCGGATGTCGTAGAGGTTCATGGTGTCCTTCGTCCGGCTCAGAACTTGACCGCGCTGGTCGACGACGAGCTCGACGACGAGGACGAGGACGTCAGGTTGTTCAGCTGGCTGGTGAGGTACGCGGACTGCGCGTTGAGGTTGCTCAACGACACCTCGAGGTCCGAGTACGTCTTCTCCAGCGCGGTTCGACGCAGCGCGAGCGTCGTGTCCCAGTCGGAGATCTGCTTGTCGAGCTGGTCGCTGACGCTCTGCTGGCTCTTGATGCTCGCGGACAACGTCCCCGTGGTCGGGTCGGAGGCCTGCGTCGCGACGTTCTGGAGGGCCGTGGCGACACCCGTCAGCACGGCCTGGACCTTTGCCGGGTCGGCGGCGAGTGCCGCGGAGAACAGGCTCGCGTCGTAGGTGACGGTGCCGTCCTGGTTCAGGACGATGCCGATCGTCGAGGGCGAGACACCGTTCACGGGCGTCGACGCAGCCGTGCGCACCGCGTCCGCGAGCCGTCGCACGCTGCTCTGCCCCGAGAGCACACCGCCGGAGACGACGGTGCGGCCGTCGCTCCCTGTCGTCGTGGTCGGGGCGGTCTGGCTGGAGATCTCGGAGAGCACGGTCGAGATGTTCGTCACGAGGTTCGACGCCGTGGTCGGCACCCCGGAGGTGTCGCGCGACATGGTGACGGTCACCGGGGTGGCGCCGCTGGCGGTCACCGCGCTGACGGTCACGTTGACCCCGGTGAGCAGGTTGCCAAAGGTGTTCGTGGCCGACGTCACGGCCTGCGCGCTGCCGGTGCCTGGCCACAGCGTGATCTGGGCGTCGGCGGCGGCGGTCGTGGCCGCGCTGCGGTCGACCACGGCGGTGGGCGGTGTCGCGCTTGCGAGGTCCGCGGTGGTCACCGTGCCGGCGTAGAGGTCGAAGGCCGAGCTCGCACCGGTCGCTCCGGTGAGCTGCAGCCGTGACTGGGTCGGGGAGATCGTCACGACGCTCGCGGAGACGCCGGTGTTCGCGCCGTTGATCGCGGTCGCGAGACCGGCGAGCGTCGTGATCCCCTGGAGGTCGATGGTCGTCGCCGTCGCGGTCGATCCCGAACCGGTGACGATCGTCGCCGAGGTCGGCATCGTCCCGCCGAACACCCCGGCCGCATCCGCGACGATGCCGGTCGCCGAGGTCTGCGCGGTGGCGAGCGCGTCGACGGTGAAGCTGAGGGAGGACGGCACGGCACCGCTGGTCGTGGTGGCCGAGGCCGCCGAGGAGGACGAGGTCGCGCTGACCGCCTGCCAGGTGCTCGCGGAGGCGACCGACGTCGCGTTCGACGCGAGAGAGGCGACCTTGACGTTGAGGGACTGCAGCGCCTGGACGAGGGAGTCGTTCGCACTGGCCTGCTGCTTGAGCAGCGTCTGCGGGGCCGCCTCGATCTGCATGAACTGGTTGATGAGGCTGGTGGTGTTCAGGCCGCTGATCAGGCCGTCGATCGCCGCTGTCGACACCGTTGCCTCCTGAGCTCGTCGTGTGTCCGTCCGATGCGCCACCGCCGGGGTGACCCGGTGGTGGCAGAGATGCGCCGGCGGTGGGCGGACGGTCGAGGTCCGCCCACCGCCGGGTCGTGCGGTTCAGCTGGTCGTGCGGTGGATCAGGTCATGCCGTCGATCACTGCAGGAGCTTGAGCACGTCCTGCGGGAGGGACTTGGCCTGCGCGAGCATCGCCGTGCCGGCCTGGGACAGGATCTGCGACTTCGTGAAGTCGACCATCGTCGCGGCCATGTCGGTGTCGCGGATGCGGCTCTCCGACGCGGTCACGTTCTGCAGCGCCACGTTCTGGTTGTTGATGATGTGGTCGAACTGGTTCTGCGTGGCACCGAGGTTGGCACGCTCGGTCGAGACCTTGTTGATCGCCGCGTCGATCGCGGTGATCGCCGCGGTCGCGCCGCTCGCCTGGGTGAAGTTGACCGCGGCGTCAGCGATCTGCTGAGTCGTCGCGCCCGCGCCACCAGCCGGAACAGCACCGGTCAGGACGAGGCCGGTTGCCGATGCGGTCGCCGTCGCGGCAACTCCCGCACTGGTCAGCGCCGCGTTGAGGGCGGTGAGCCGCTGGCCAGCGGTGCTCCCCGAGGCGTACTTCACGGTGGACAGGTCGAGGCTCTTGCCACCGACGGTGACCGTGCCGTTGAGCGTGTCGAAGCTCTCCGACAGCGTGAAGTCCTTCGTGGCGTTGATCGTCTCGACACCGGCCGTGCTCGCGGCAGCGGCTGTCGTCGTCGTACCGGTCGCAGCGTTGGCCGCCACAGTCAGCGTGACGTCCACACCGGAGACGCCCAGACCGGCCGAGCTCGCGTCCGTGCCGATCGTGACACCGACGGTCTGCCCGACGTTCGCGCCGACCTGGAAGTCGGACTTGTAGTTGCCGTCGAGAAGCGTCTTGCCGTTGAACTGCGTGCTCGTGGCGATGCTGTCCAGCGTCGTCTTGAGCTTCGAGATCTCGGTCTGGATGTTCGCGCTGGCGTCGGTGGTCAGTGCACCGGAGTTGGCACCCTGGACCGACAGGTCACGCATGCGCTGCAGGATCGAGGTGGTCTCGTTCAGCGCACCTTCAGCGGTCTGCACGACGGAGATGCCGTCCTGCGCGTTGCGGATACCGACGGTGATGCCACCCATCTGCGAGCGCATGCCCTCGGAGATGGCCAGGCCGGCAGCGTCGTCGGCCGCGGTGTTGATGCGGAAGCCCGACGACAGCTTCTGCAGCGAGCTGGTCAGCTGGTTCTGCGTGTTGGTGAGGTTGTTCGCCGCGTTGAGAGCGGCGAGGTTCGTCTGAACTGAGAGACCCATGGTGGAACTCCTCCTTGATTCGGGTCGAAGCCGAAGCCCATCCGTGGGCTACACCGGTCCTATCGGGACCGGCCTCGGGGTGTTGAGAAGTTTGCGCGGGAGATTTCGCCATGGCCGCAGATGGCACCACGAACGGCGAACGGGCACCCCCGCAGGAGCGCCCGTCGCGTCGGGGTCACGATCGACCGACCGCCGGTCACCCGGCCACCGCCGTCAGGTCGACGATCGCGGACGACTCCTCGTGCGGCAGCGGGACCACGCCCTGCGGCGCCGGTGTCGCGAGGATGCCGGACACCTTGGCGCTCTCGGCCGCACGCGCCGCGACCGACGCGAAGTACGCCTGCCGCCGGCGCTCGGCGACCCCGTCGGGCCGCTCGGCCGCGGCGACGAGCTCCGGGTCGAGGCTCGCGTTCATGCCGTCCCGGAGGAGGGCGAGCGCCTCCGAGCGAAGCTGACTGACCCGCGACTGCGTGACGTCGAGCTCGTCGGCGAGCTCGATCACCGGCCGGTCATGGAAGAACAGCTGCTCGACGACGTACCGGAGCCGCTCGGGCAGCGTCTGCACCGCAGCCTTCAGGTAGGTGAGGCGTTCGTTCGTCAGGAGCAGCTCCTCCGGCCCCGGCGCCCCGTCGCTGAGGACGTCCGCGAGGGGGTTGACCGACGCGTCGATGCTCAGGACGCGACGCTCGCTGTCGTGGCGTGCCGCATCGACCCCGGCGACGTCCGTGCCGATCGCAGCGGCGAGCTCCTCGCGCGACGGTGCCCGGCCCAGCGACGACGTGAGTCGGTCGCTCGTCGCCGAGAGCTCGCGGGCCCGCTGCCGCGCGCCACGGCTGGCCCAGTCCATCGAGCGGAGCTCGTCGAGCAGGGCGCCGCGGATCCGCAGGGCGGCGTACCGGCCGAACGGCACACCGGTGCTCGGGTCGTACGCGCGGGAGGCCAGGACCAGCGCGAGGCTGCCCGCCGAGGCGAGGTCGTCACGGGAGACCGACGACGGGACCCGCATCAGCACCTCGTTGACGTGGTAGCCCACCAGGGGGAGGTGTGCGACCACCAGGTCGCTCATCTGCTGCTCTGTCATCTCCGGCACCGGACGGTTCTCGACGACGAGGTGGCAGGGCTTGAGGAATTTGAAGGAGAAAGTTCTCACGTTCACCCCAAGGGACTAGGACCAAACGCCCACATCACCGGAGAGATGACCGGCTCCGTCGCGGTATGCCCGGATGGCTCGCCGCCCAGCTTCCCGCGCGTCGGTCCCACCCCCTGGCTACCGTGAACGTGTACTTCCGCGCGCGGACCGCCCCTCGGGGCGAGCAGGTCCGCCACCCGGTACCGGACAAGTTCACCCGAAACCGTTACATCCGGCGCCACACGGTCGATGAAGCAGGTAGAGGCGAGTGTCTACGGTCCCGAACCCGGGGGCGCAACAGAGAGGTCGACGGTCACGATGGGCCTGATGCAGCTGTCAGACGTTCTGTGGCAGGAACGTCATCTGCTCGAGCTCCTGCTGTTCAAGCTGGAGGAGGAGCAGATGATCCTCACCAGCGGTCGCACGCGCTGGCTCGGTCACGCCACGCGCGAGGTCGAGACGGTGCTGGACCAGATCCGTGACTCCGAGCTGGGCCGCACGGTCGAGTCCGAGGCCGCGGCCGTCGAGCTCGGCCTCGAGCCCGGGATCAGCCTCCTGCAGCTCGCCCAGCAGGCACCCGCGCCGTGGGGTGAGCTGCTGCACGCGCACCGGGAGGCGTTCGTGAGCCTGACCTCCGAGATCGTCGAGCTCGCCAACGGGAACCGCGAGCTCCTCGCGATCTCGCACCGGGCCGCGCAGGAGACGTTGATGTCCCTCCAGGAGACCGTGGAGACGTACGACGGCCAGGGCATGACCGCCGCGACCTCGGGCGGCTCGCAGCTGCTCGACCAGTCCTTCTGAGAGGAGCGCGCGGACGATGAGCACCTTCTCCGGGATCAGCACCGCGCTGAGCTCCCTCATGGCCCAGCGCCAGGCGCTGGACGTGGCCGGCCAGAACATCGCGAACGCCAGCACCGTCGGGTACACCCGGCAGCGTGCCGACATCTCGTCGATCGCCGGCCTGTCGACGCCGTCGATGTACTCGAGCGTCCCGACCTCCGGGAACGGGGCGACCGTGACGAGCATCTCGCGGCTCGGCGACGCGTTCCTCGACGCGCGGCTGCGGACCGCGACCGGGACCTCGGCGCAGCTCGCGGTCCAGGCGACGTCGTACGCGAACCTCGAGACGACGGTCGGGGAGCCGAGCACCACCGGGCTGTCCAACCAGCTGAGCACGATGTGGTCGGCATGGTCCGACCTCGCGAACACCCCCCGACTCGGCAGCCACCCGGTCCGTCGTCCTGCAGGACTCCCAGGCGGTGGTCGACCGACTCAAGACGCTCTACGCGTCAGCCTCGACCGAGTGGTCGCAGAGCCGCAGCGACCTGACGAGCATGGTCAGCGACGTGAACACGACGGCCTCCTCGGTCGCCGACCTGAACGCCAAGATCCTGTCGATCACCAATGCCGGCGGCTCGGCGAACGAGCTCATGGACAAGCGCGACCAGCTCATCACCCAGCTCTCGAGCCTCACCGGGGCGACGGCGCGAATCAAGGACAACGGCACGGTCGACGTCCTGGTGGGCGGCAACGCCCTGGTCGACGGCGCCCGCGCGAACGCCATCGCGGTCACCGGCGCGGCGACCTTCACGAACGCGACCACGTCGGCTCCGCCCGCGAACACCGTGCAGATCGTGTGGGCCGCGAACCCGGCCGTCCAGGTCCCGCTGTCGGGCGGGAAGCTCGCCGGGACGCTCTCGGTGCTCGCTCCCCCCGACGCCTCCGGCACCGGCGGCATGCTGACCGAGGCAGCGGCGTCGTACAACGCGGTCGCGACCGCGCTCGCGACCACCGTGAACGCGGTGCACTCGACCGGGCAGGACCAGAGCGGGAACCCCGCAGGGGACTTCTTCGCCCTCGACCCGACGCAGCCCGCAGCCCTTGGCCTGTCGGTCGCGATCACGGACACCACGAAGATCGCGGCGGCGACGACCACCGGCGGCCTCGTCGACGGTTCGCTCGCCGACTCCATCAGCCAGCTCGCCTCGGCCTCGGGCAGCCCGGACACGACCTGGTCGGCGTTCGTGGTGAAGCTCGGCGTCGACGCGAAGAGCGCGACGAGCAGGGCGACCGTCGCCGAGGCGGCCCGTTCGAGTGCGGAAGGACTCCAGATGGCGCAGACGAGCGTGAGCACCGACGAGGAGGCGACGAACATGCTGACGTACCAGCGTGCGTACGAGGGGTCCGCGCGTGTGCTCACCGCGATCGACCAGATGCTCGACACGCTGATCAACCGCACCGGCATGGTGGGGCGGTGACCATGATCAGCCGGGTGACCCAGCAGACGATCCAGCGGTCGACGCTCGCCAACGTGCAGATGAACCTCGCCGCAGCAGCGGCGCTGCAGAACGAGATGTCCAGCGGCACCAAGATCAGCAAGCCGTCCGACGACCCGAGCGGCACGTCGGCTCTGCTGCGGCTCAAGGCCGACCAGCGGGCCGCGACCCAGTACCAGCGGAACGCGAACGACGGCACCGCGTGGCTCAGCACGATCGACAGCACCCTGAGCTCGTCGGTCGCGACCCTGCAGCGCGCCCGGGACCTCGCGGTCCAGAGCGGCAACACCGCCTCCATGAGCGCGACCGGTCGCGAGGCCCTCGCGACGGAGATCGACAGCCTGAAGAAGGAGCTCCTCAGCCTCGCCAACACCAAGCTCCTGGGGCGCAACGTGTTCGCAGGCACGTCGAACACCGCGACGGCGATCACCGTGACGCCCGGGACCCCCGCGACCCCCGGCCCGCCGCCCACCCCGGCGACCCCGGCCACCTACACGGCCAATGACGTCCCCGGCGCGTCCGTGCAGCGCCGCGTCTCGGCCGACACGACCGTCCGCGTCGACGCCTCCGCCTCGGCAGTGTTCGGCAACGACACCGGAGGCGTCGTCGACCCGGCGAACCCGTCGGTCTTCGCGCTCCTCGACAAGATGTCCGCCGAGATCCGCAGCGGCGTGAGCGCGACCGTTGACCTCACCGCGATCGATGCGCGCCTCAGCACGATCTCCGCCCAGCAGTCGGCGATCGGCGCCCAGCAGAACCAGATCACCAGTGCCCAGACCATCCTCGGCTCGAAGCAGGTCGCGTTGAGCGCGCAGGTGTCGTCGGTCCAGGATGTCGACCTCGCGGAGATGATCTTGAAGATCCAGCAGCAGTCCGTCACGTACCAGGGCGCTCTCGCCGCCGCGGGCAAGTCCCTGCAGCCCTCGCTCATGGACTACCTCAAGTGACCGCCGTGCTCGTCTCGGTCGGCCTGCCCGGCGCCCACGTGGACATCCCGGACACCCTCGAGCTGACGACGCCGCTGCCCGGGCTCCCGGGACACGTGCGCTACTCGTTGACACCGCTCGACGAGATCGGCGTGCTCTTCGCCCTCCGGAGCCATGACGAGCCCCCGGTGCGCCTCTTCGTCGTGCCGCCGCGCGAGTTCTTCGCGACCTACACCCCGGTGATCCCGGCCGCGGTCCGCGAGTCCCTCGACCTGACCGAGGACGACACCGTCCTGCTGACGGTGGTCAGCCCTCCGCAGGGCGACGAGCCGGCGACCGCGAACCTGCTCGCCCCGATCGTCATCAACGCGCGGACCGGCAGGGCCGTCCAGACGGTGCTCGACGACTCCGGGTGGCCGCTGCGCGCCCCCCTCGGTTGAGGTGACGTCGGCGTGACCACGGTCACGCCACACGACTCCTCACGCAACCGGTGCGACGGACGATCAGATGGACGAGATGAGCAACATTCCTGTGGACCCGCACCTGCCGGGGAACCCACCCGACGAGAACGCGGCGGCGGTGGCCCCGACGCAGGTCGCGGTGCACCGTCAGCCGGTGATCCGCTCCGACCGCAGCGTCTACGGCTACGCGGTGCAGGTCAGCCTGCACACCCCGGGCTGGGGTCCGCTCACGCGGGAACCGTCGGAGATCACGGTCGAGAACCAGTACGCCCAGCTCCACATGGCGACGCTCGCCGGCGACTGCGCACTGTTCCTCCGGGCCACACCGGGGATGCTGCGCGGGACGGCCTCGGTGCCGACCCCCGTCGGCGGACTCGTGCTCGAGGTCCCTGCGACCTTCGCCGAGCGCCTCGACGCCGCCGACGCCGTCGACGCGCTGAGCGACCGGCAGATCCGCATCGCCCTGGCCGACTACACGGGCACGCCGGCCCAGGACGCCCTGCTGCCCTCGGCGCACTTCGTCAAGGTCGACCTCAGCTCCGACGTCGACGTCCTGCGTGACCTCGTCGAACGCGCGCACCAGGACGGCGTCGCCGTGATCGGTGAGCGGGCCGACTCGGACCCGCGGACCCAGCTCGGCATGGCACTCGGCGTCGACCTGCTCCAGGGCCCGATCTTCAGCCGCGACGCCCCGATGCCGACGACCAGCTTCAGCGCCGGCGAGCTCCAGTGCCTCGAGCTCATGCAGCTGCTCAGCGCCGAGGAGATCGACCACGTCGCGGTGGTGCGTGTCGTCAGCGCGGACCCCGAGCTCGCGGTGCGGGTGCTGCGCCTCGTCAACTCGAGCGCCGTCGCCCTGCGTCGTCAGGTCGACTCGGTGCGGCAGGCGGTCGTCCTCGTCGGGCCGCAGCAGCTCGGCGCCCTGGCGATGGCCTCGCTCATGGATGCTCGCCCCAGCTCCCTCGGCTCGCTGTGGTTCATCCTCGCCCGCGCCACCGCCTGCCGGACGCTCGCCGGCTCCGACGCCGCCTACACCGTCGGGCTGCTCTCGGCGATCGCCTCGCACCAGAGCGCGGCACCGAGCGAGCTCGCGAACCGGACAGGGGTCTCGGCCGACGTCGCGAACGCCTTGCGCGACAACACCGGCCCGTACGGTGCCGCGCTCGCCGCCGTGCTCGCGCACGAGGAGAACGACATCGCCGCGGTGCAGGCGACCGGGTTCGTCCCGTCCGACGTGGCGACCGTGTACCTCGCCGCCGTCGCCGCCGCGTTCGGCACCGCGACGTCCCTCGCAGGGACACGGTCGTCCCACGACCGGTCCTGACCAGCACTGATCGGCTCTGACCGGGCGGTCCGGACCGACCCTGACCAGCCCTGACCAGCTGGCGCGGCGACGGGTAGTCTCACCCCGTGCCCTCCGTCCTGTCGATGGCGTTGCGTCCCGACCGCCGCCGCGCCTCACCGCCGCCCCTCGACGTCGACCTGCGCGCCGTGAGCCTCGTCGGCATGGCCGTCTGGGCGGTCGCGACGGTCGTCGGCGGCCTGCTGTGGTGGCTGGCCGACGCACCCTGGACCGTCCCCGCGACCTGCGTGGCCGGACTGGCGCTCGGCCTCCTCGGCCTGCGGTGGGACCGCCGTCACCGGGGCGCCGCCTCGGCTGCGGAGTAGCGCCGCGCGGATGAGCGGCATCCTCGAGAACATCCTCGGTGCCCCGGCCTGGGTCGTGCTGACCGTCGTCGGCCTCGTCGTCTTCGCCGAGGACGCCTTGTTCGTCGGCTTCGTGCTCCCCGGTGAGACCGCCGCGATCCTCGGCGGCGTGGCCGCCAACCGGGGTCAGGTCGCGTTCCAGGCGATCCTCGCGGTCGTGATCGCCGCGGCGATCGTCGGCGACACCGTCGGCTACGAGGTCGGTCGCCACTACGGCGGCCGGGTGCTCGAGCTGAAGGCGCTGGCCCGCCATCGGGACCGCCTCGAGCAGGCGCAGCGGTTCCTCCAGCGACGCGGCGGCTGGGCCGTCCTGCTGGGGCGCGGGGTCGCGTTCTTCCGGGCGGTCATGCCGGCGCTCGCCGGTACCGCGCGGATGCGCTATCCGGTGTTCCTCGCGTTCAACGCGACCGGCGGGATCATCTGGGGCAGCGTCGTCGTGACCGCGGGCTACCTGGCAGGTGCGTCCTACGCCGCCGTGGAGCGGACGATCGGCCGGGACGCCGCACTGATCGCCCTCGTCATCGCCCTGGTCGCGTTCGTGGTCTGGCGGGTCCGGGCGCACCGGTCCTGACCGACGCGCTCTGCTCGGCCCGTGCTCTGCTCAGCGCGCGCCCGGCTCAGCGCGCGCCCGGCTCAGCGCGCGCCCGGCTCAGCGCGCGCCCGGCTCAGCGCGCGCCCGGCTCGACCGCGACGTCGGCCGACGCCGCGGCGGCCTGCTCGGCGGCTCGACGCCGCGTGCCCCGGTTCGCGTGCACGGACCACCGCGGCACCCACCGCGCGAGCGCTCCTGCCGCGAGCAGCGCCGTCGTCCCGGTCGCCAGGATCCCGGCGCCGAGGCTGCCGAGCGCGGCGCCGGCGGCGACCAGGAGCGGTCCCCCGGCGTTGCCGGTGTCCTGGATCACGCGCCAGACGCCCAGGAACTGCGCACGCCGGTCGGCCGGTGCGACGTCGGCTCCCAGGGTCATGAGGATCCCGGACCCGATCCCGTTGCCGAAGCCGAGGATCATCGCGACGATGCTGACCGCCGCCACGGTGTGCGAGAACGGCAGGGCGATCATCGCGACCGCCATCACGAGCATCGACGGGATCGCCACCCACAGGCGCCCCATCCGGTCCATGACCTTCCCCGACGGGTAGAAGAGCAGCATGTCGACCGCCCCGGACAGCCCGAACACCAGGCTCGTCGTGGTCGCGGACATCCCGAGGTGCTCGGTCCACAACGGCAGGATCGTCTGGCGCGCCCCCGGACGGCGCCGACGGCGAGCACCGCGAACCCGAGCGTGAGGAACACCTGGCGGTGGTCGGCGACGATCCGCCGCATCGGCACGACCGTCGCCGCCCGCAGCTTCGCGGCGGCGGTCTCGGCGGTGTCCGCGACATCGGGCACGACGGCCACGATCACCGCCGCGACCGCCGACGTGCCGACGGCCAGCCAGTACACCGCGCCGACCCCGGCCAGGTGGATGACGAGCGCACCGGCGAACGGTCCGATGAACGTCCCGATGCGCTGCACCCCGGCCAGCGTCGACAGCGCGCGGGCCCGCCGCAGGACGGGACTCGCCTCGGTCAGGTAGGACTGCCGCGCGAGCATGAACACGGCGTTGGCCGCGCCGGTCGCGAGCACGCCGGCGCCGAGCACCCAGACCGACCGCGCGAGCGCACTCGCGCCGAGGGTCACGATCGTCACCGACGCCGCCAGCACCATCGCCCGACGGTCGCCGATCCTCGCCGCGAGCGCACCGGCCGGGACGTCGCCGAGGATCTGCCCGATCGCCAGCATCGACACGAGCAGGCCGGCCACCGCGATGCTGCCGCCGAGGTTGCGTCCGGTCAGGGCGATCACCGGCAGGACGGCGCCGATGCCGATCTCGAAGACGATCGTCGGTAGGAACACCCCGGGGATCAGGCTGGTGAGCGAGAAGTCACGCGAGGTCATCGGTTGCCTGCTCCAGCACGAGCTCGGTCCGCCGCTCGGGCGCGGCGAGCAGCACGTCCACGGCGTGCCGCAGGTCCCACCGGCCGGACGCCTGCGCGAGCCCGCGTGCCAGTCCCGCCAGGTGACCGGCATGGATCACGGCGTCCGGTCCGTCGCCCTCGACCCACCACGCGACCGCCACGCCGTCGACGGTCAGGTCGTCGTGCTCGTACCAGGTCTCGGGGCACCGCCCCAGCAGGTCGCGCACGCCGTCCGGCACCGGGCCCCGACGGGCCTCGTCGGACGCCCCGACGGCTCCCTCGGCAAGCTCGTCGACGAGCGGCAGGTCGAGCGCCTGCGCGAGCACCTCGGCCACCGCCGGCGGGCACGGCACCAGCCCCGCGACGTCGGTGCGCTGCGCCCACATCGGGCTGGCGAGCACCGCGGCGTCCTCGACCGGAGTCATCCGGACCGCGAGCCCGTCGTCGGCCGGCCGCAGGCACGGCAGCGACGTGACGGCATCCGCGAGGTCGACCCCTGCACGCGCCGCCGCGGCCAGCCCCTGCCAGACGGCGACGGCCACCTCCGGCGCGACGGCACCGGACCCGTCGGCGTCGGCAGCCCGGTCGATCCCGTCAGTCCGGTCGATCTCGCCGAGCCGGTCGAGCACGCTCTCCCAGCCGTGGGCGTCCAGGTCCCCGAGCCGGAGAAGCCCCCCGAGCGCGCGCTGCACGTCGTCGTCCGCGCCGGCGAGCACGGCCGGCGCCGGCGGGAGCAGGAGCCTCACGACCGGGTCCGCGTCGGAGCAGCCGAACGGTCGATCGAGGCCGAGCCCGGACCTGGTGCGCAGCCACCACGCCGTGTACGACGCGACCCCGGCCGGCGGGGCGAGCAGGGCACGGCGGAGCTCGGGCTCGTCGGTCAGCCGCGCGAGCACCTGCGGCCATGCGTCGTCGCGCACCGCGTCGAGATCCGCGACGGCCGGTACCTCACCCACGTAGGTCCCCGCGCCGAGCACCTCGACCAGCAGCTCGAGGTACTCCTCCCACCCGTCGAGGAGCTGGGCGGCGAGCACGCCGGGGTCGTCGCTTCCCCCTTCGAGGTCACCACCGCTGAGGTCGACCGCGTCGGGGTCGGCGACGACGTCGGGCACGATCGTCACCGCCAGGTCGAGGCGCACACCGGCCGCGGCCAGGACCTCGCTCCCCCAGCGTCGGACGAGCGCGGGGTCGACCGCCGCGAGCACCCGGTCGTCGAGCACCTCGGCGGCCGGAGAACCGGCCACCACGAGACCGTGCGCCGGTGCAGGCTCGCCGTCGTCCGCACGCAACGTCAGCAGGCCGAGCCAGCTCCGCGCCGATGCCGGCACCCGGCCGTCCGCCAGGGCCGCGCCGAGCAGCCCGAGCACCGCCTCGGTCACCGCGTCGACGACCTCGAGGTCGTCGTCGTCCGCGCAGTCCAGCACCGCCTGACGTACCTGGTCGGAGGCGAGGAGCGACCCGGCGTCGCTCACCTGGACCCCCAGTCGCTCGAGGAGCGGGTGCATCGCACCCGGGTCGACGACGCGCAGCCCCCACCTGCTCAGGACGTCGACACCGGCGAGGACCTCGCTGCCCGCCGGTCCGGCGCTCGCGTCCCAGGCGACGAGACCGCGCGCGCCGCGCACCGTGCGCCCGTCGGAGAGCAGCACCGGCAGCGCTGCGAGCTGTTCGCGCACCTCGGCGTCCGTGGCGGAGGGCTCGAGCGCCGCGTACAGCTCGCGCCAGTGCGCCGGATCCCCGCCGAGCGGGAGGCCCTCGACGACCTCCGCGAGGTCGTGCAGCTCGACGGCCACGGTCCGCGCCGCCGCCTCGCGCCCGGGAGGCAGGACGACGAGGCCCGTGCCCCATGTCGCGAGCGCCGCGACCGCCCGCGGGTCCTGGCCGACCGGTCCGGCGACCGCGACCGCGCGATCGGGCTCGAGGAGCTCCCCGCCGGATGCCGGGCGCAGCATCGGTGTGCGGCGCAGCACCTCGACGATCTCGTCGCGCAGGGCACCGTCCACCGCGCCCGACGCGAGCCCGGTCGGGACGAGCGCGAGCGGGTCGCCACGCTCGTCCGCCGCGACCTCGGCGGCGAGCGTGCCGTAGACCTCCGCCGCGCGGGCGATCACCGCCTCCGCGAGGGCTCCCATGGCCACGTGCCGCCGGGTCGGGTCCAGCGGCAGGGTCGCGACGAGCAGGGCGGGGAGCGTGCACGGCTCGTCGCTCGGCGTCGGCGCGTGCACCACGTGCGACCAGGACGGTGGCTCGTCGCCGTCGAGCGGCAACGCCCAGGTGACCTCCCAGCGTCGCTGGCTGCGCTCCTCGACGGGTCGGTCCGCGACGAGGGCGAGCGGGACCTCCCCGGCGCCGCGCACCACCCGCCACCGGTCCTCGACGTCGGCGATCCGTCGCACCGGGGCGTCGTCGATCTCGACGAGCACCTCGGTGAGGCCCGGCAGAGCGAGCAGCAGCGCGTCGCCGACGGACAGCAGCTGCGCCGTGACGTGCTGCACGGCGGCGTGGTCCCGCAGGGACAGGACGACTGCGGTCGTGTACCCCTCCGGCGGGTGCCCGGTGTGCGCGAACGGCAGGCGCAGCACCGGCAGCGAGCCGTCGCGGTGCGCGACCTCCTGCGCGAGCGCGTCGCGTCGGGCGGTGCTCGCGCCCGGGGGGACGTCCGCCGAGGTCAGGCGTGCCAGCTCGGCGAGCGAGCGCGCGAGCGAGAACTGCACCGCCCCGGACGTCGACACCACGGCGATCTCGTCGGCCACCGCGCGGACGGCGGCGAATCCGACGCCGAACCGCCCGACCACGCCGCTCGCTGCCGATGACCCCCGCTTGGCGGACGCCCGCAGCGAGGCGAGCGACGCGACACCGGCCGCGTCGAGCGGCGTCCCGGTGTTCGCCGCGACCAGGACCGCGTGCGGCCCGGTGGTCAGGCGGAGGAGCAGTCGGCCGGGCACCCCGGCACGGGTCGCCGCGTCTGCCGCGTTCTGGGCGAGCTCGATCACCACACGATCGCGGTAGTAGCCGCGTGCGTGGTCCTCCTCGTGGTTGGCGTCCTCGCGCAACCGCGCAGGCGAGGCCTGCCACGCCCCCAGGACCGCGTCGCGTAGTGCGGTGGTCCCGAAGACGTCGGACGTCACTGCTCGGGGTCGATCACAGACGTGTCGACGGTGTCGGCCTGGGCGACGGGCCCCGCGGCGTCCTCGTCGACGTCCTCCGGGAGAGCCGCGGTCTCGACCTCTGTCGTCACGTCGGCGGGCACGGCGTCCTCGAGCACATCGTCGGCGGGCACGACGTCCTCGGGGACGGCTGCCGTCGCCTCCGAGGTGACGACCTCGATGTACGGCGCGGCCTCGACAGGGACGACGGCGGCGCGGGTGTCCGGCGGCGTCGGGTCCTCGACCACCGGGAACGCGTCGGCCGATGCGTCGCGCGTCGCCTCGTGGTGCTCGGCGATCAGGTTGACGAGCTCGATGTCGAGGTCGTCGGCGAGGGTCCCGGGCGCGGGCCAGTCGCTGCCCTGCGGCTCGACGTCCGTCTGCGAGTGGGCACCGCAGCCGTGGTCCATGCTCACGACGCGTCCGTCGTCGTCGGACCACTCGTTCGCGCAGACCCCGAACTCGGTCCTCAGCGAACCCGCGAGCAGGATCAGGAACCCGCAGGTCGAGCACGGTGCGCTCGCCGAGACGGCGCCCGGCGTCGTGGGTCCGTGCGATCCCATGTACCAGCGTTCGGCAGCGGCCGCGCGCCCGTGCGGCGAGAGCACGCGTTCGCGACCCAGCCCGAGCTCGAACACGGCCATCGCGTCGGCGTCCGCGTCACCGGTCGCCTCGTACCCCTGGTCGAGGCGGTCGTCGTCCGCGATCAGCGGGAGGACGTCCCCCGGTCCGAGGTCCCCGGGCCGGAGCCGCTCGGACCACGGCAGCCAGGCCGACGCGAGGATCGCGTCGTCGCCCGGGAGGAGCTCGACCTCGCAGACCGTCGCCACGCGGCCCCGCGGAACCCGCGCGAGCGTCACGGTCCAGCGCCAGCCCCGGTAGCCCGGTGCCGCGCACGCGAACAGGTGCGAGACCAGGCGCTCGCCCTCGACGACCGTCCCCAGGTGCTCACCGACGTCGGTCGGGTGCTCGGCGATCTCCTCGGCCGCAAGGCGCGCCAGGTCGACAGCCCCCTCGAGGACCGCGTCCTTGGCCGACTTCTTGGTGACCACGGCTCAGCCCTCGAGACTGTCGGCGACCGCGCGCAGCAGCGCGGCGTACTTCTCGCCGGTGGCCTTCTCGGGGTAGCGACCGCGGCGGAGGTCGTTGCCGACCTTGTCGAGCACCTTGATGAGGTCCTCGACGATCACGGCCATGTCGTCGGCCGGCTTGCGCTGCGCCTTCGCGATGGACGGGACCGGGTCGAGGATCTTCACCGAGAGCGCCTGCGGACCGCGACGCCCGTCGGCGACGCCGAACTCGAGCCGGGTCCCGGGCTTCGGCGACGCGACGCCCGCCGGCAGTGCGGAGGCGTGCAGGAACACTTCATCGCCCTCGTCGCTGGCGATGAAGCCGAAGCCGCGCTCGGTGTCGAACCACTTGACCTTGCCGGTGGGCACTGGAACCTCTGTGTCTGAGTCTGTGACGGGGAACAGTGCGCGCAGACCGCTGCACGCATGCGCACCAAGGCTACCTGGCGTGCGGTCCCGGCGCCGCACGATTCTCCTCGACGAGGGCGAGGAGCGGCAGGGCCGCGGACGGGCCGTCGCACTTGACGCCGTATCGTTGCAGGGATGTCCACTTTCAGCGAGCACCTGCGTGACCGCTCTGACGAGACGCTCGTCACCCTGATGCTGCGCCGACCGGACCTGGCCAACCCGACGCCGACCACGCTCGCCTCTCTCGCTGCCCGCGCCACGAGCCGCGCCAGCACGGAGCGCGCGCTCTCGCACCTCGACGCGTTCGCGATCCAGGTCCTCGAGGCCGCGGTGGCCATGGACGGTCTCGGGAGGCCGGTGACTGCCGAGTCCGTGGCAGCCGCCCTCGACGCCCCCGTCCCCGACGTCGTGCGCGTGCTCGTCGTCGTCACCGACCTCGCCCTGCTCTGGCACCCGCGTGCCGGCGCCCCCGACCTGCGCCCGGCGCCCGGGCTCGCCGACGCCCTCGGTCCGTACCCCGGCGGGCTCGGGCCGGTCGTGCCGGCGGACGTCCCCGCGGACCCCGACGACACGGTGTGGCTCTCCCGCCTGCTCGCCGAGGCGCCGACCGGTGCACGCGAGGTCCTCGCCGCACTGACCTGGGGACCGCCCGTGGGTCACACCCCGGCCGACCGCACGAGCACCTCGGCACGGGCCGCCTCCTGGCTGGTCGAGCGCGGGCTCCTGATCGCCCAGGACGCGCACACCGTCGTCCTGCCCCGGCACGTCGGGCTCGCGCTGCGTGGTGGTCGCACGCACCGGGTCGCCCTCGTCGAGCCACCACGTCCCGACGGTCCCCCCCCGTGACGCCCACGTCGTGAACGCGGAGTCCGCGCGGGCCGCCGAGGAGATCGTGCGCCTCGTCACCGTGCTGATCCGGACGTGGGAGCGCACTCCCCCGCCGGTCCTGCGCTCCGGCGGTCTGGGCGTCCGCGAGCTGCGGCGCCTCGCCCAGCAGCTCGAGGTCGACGACGCGACCGCCGTCCACGTCGCGGAGCTCGCGCAGGGCGCCGGTCTGGTGGTGGACGACGCCGACGTCGTCCCGGCATTCGCGCCGACCGCCGCGGTCGACGACTGGCTCGCGGCGGAGCTCCCCGAGCAGTGGGCCCTGCTCGCTCGCACCTGGGTGCGCAGCGACCGCGCGGCCTGGGTCGAAGCCGCCCGAGGCACCCGAGGCAGCCAGCCCTCCGCGCTCGACCCCGAGCTGCACCGTCCGTGGGCGGCGCGGCTGCGACGCGTCGTGCTCGAGGTCCTGGCGGAGGCCTCCCACGGCGACGACGTCCGCGCGCTCGACACCACCGGGGTGATCGACGTCCTCGCCTGGCGCGCGCCACGGGCGATCCCGTCGACCGACGCCGTCGCGGCCGTGCTCGCCGAGGCCGCCCTCATCGGCGTGACCGGGGCGGGTGCGATCGGCGACCCCGGGCTCGCACTCCTCGCCGAGCTGCACGCCGACACCGCGTCGGGCGTCGACGGGTCCACGCCGTGGCCCGCCACACCCGACCGTGCAGGTCTCGGCACCGCTGGTCTCGGCGCTGCGCGTCCTGCCGACGCGGCGCTCGCGGACCTGCTCGCGCCGCCCGTCGACGAGCTCCTGCTCCAGGGCGACCTCACCGGCGTCGTCCCGGGCCGCCCGACCCCGGCACTCGCCCACCTGCTCGACTGCCTCGCCCAGGTCGAGTCACGCGGGGCAGCCCTGACGGTCCGCTTCACGGCCGACACCGTCCGCCGCGCGCTCGACGACGGTCGCGGTGCGGACGAGGTCCTCGCCGACCTCGCGAACCACTCGCGCACCCCGGTCCCGCAGGCGCTCGACTACCTCGTCCGCGACGCGGCCCGCACCCACGGACGGCTGCGCGTCGGCGTCGCCACCAGCTACATCCGCGCGGAGGACCCGTTGCTCCTCGCGGGCGTGGCCCAGAACCCGGTGTTCGCCCGGCTCGGCCTGGTCCGCCTCGCCCCGACCGTGCTCGCGTGCCACGCCGACCCGTCCACGGTGCTCGAGGCCCTGCGCGTGCACGGGCTCTCACCGTCGGCCGAAGGACCCGACGGGCAGGTGGTGCTCGGACGCCCCACGGTGCGACGCGTTCGTGGCGACCGGCGCCGGCCCGGGACCGGGTCGGACGTCGTCGCCGAGGTGGTGCGCGAGGCGCCGGGCGCGCGCACCGCACGGTTGACCGCCCTGATCCCCCGGCTCCGCGGCGCCGAGCGCGCGGCCCAGGCGGACAGGTCCCTGCAGACACGCGCTGCGGCGGCCGCCGCGGCCGCGGTCGACGACGGGGGAACACAGGACCCCGCCGTCGCGTTGGGCACGTTGCGTGAGGCAGCAGCCGGCAAGCACGAGGTGTGGATCGAGATCGTCGGACCGGCAGGGACCCCGGCACGACGCCGGGTCCGTCCCGTCACCGTCGAGGGCGGCCGTGTCCGGGCGATCGACGTCGAGCGGGAGTCCGAGCTGACGATCGCGGTGCACCGGATCGCGGCCGTCACCCTGATCGAGCCCGAGGACCCCGCGACCGAGTGACTGAGCGAACCCGTGACCCCGTGACCCACCGGACCGCACGCGACTCCTTCCTGTTCTTCTTGTTCTCGCCCCGGCGAAAGGCAGCCCACGGATGACCGACGGCCCGTTGATCGTGCAGAGCGACAAGTCGCTCCTCCTCGAGGTCGACCACGACCAGGCCGAGGAGTGCCGCCGCGCGATCGCACCGTTCGCCGAGCTCGAGCGCGCGCCGGAGCACGTGCACACGTACCGCCTGACCCCCCCTCGGTCTGTGGAACGCCCGCGCGGCCGGCCACGACGCCGAGCAGGTCGTCAACGTGCTGCTCGACTACTCGCGGTACCCGGTCCCGCACGCGCTGCTGGTCGACATCGCCGAGACGATGTCCCGCTACGGCCGGCTGCAGCTCATCCAGCACCCGGTGCACGGCCTCGTGCTCCAGGCGCTGGACCGTGCGGTGCTCGCCGAGGTCCTCAAGTCCCGGCGCACCGCCGGCCTCGTCGGCGAGCGCATCGACGCGGAGTCCGTCGTCGTCCACCCGAGCGAGCGCGGGCACCTCAAGCAGGTCCTGCTCAAGCTGGGCTGGCCCGCCGAGGACCTCGCCGGGTACGTCGACGGCGAGGCGCACCCGATCGACCTCGTCACCGACGGGTCCGACGGCGCCGCCCCCTGGTCGCTCCGCCCGTACCAGCAGCAGGCGGTCGACGGGTTCTGGCACGGCGGGTCGGGCGTCGTCGTGCTGCCGTGCGGCGCCGGCAAGACGCTCGTCGGCGCCGGCGCGATGGCGACGTCGAAGACCACCACGCTGATCCTCGTGACGAACACCGTGTCCGCGCGGCAGTGGCGGGACGAGCTCCTGCGGCGCACCACGCTCACCGAGGACGAGATCGGCGAGTACTCGGGGGCCCGCAAGGAGGTACGCCCCGTCACGATCGCGACCTACCAGGTGCTCACGACCAGGCGGAAGGGCGTCTACTCGCACCTCGAGCTGCTCGACGCCCGTGACTGGGGCCTGGTGATCTACGACGAGGTCCACCTGCTGCCCGCCCCGATCTTCCGGATGACGGCCGACCTCCAGGCCCGGCGCCGGCTCGGGCTGACCGCGACGCTCGTGCGTGAGGACGGCCGCGAGGACGAGGTCTTCAGCCTGATCGGACCCAAGCGCTACGACGCACCGTGGAAGGACATCGAGAACCAGGGCTACATCGCCCCGGCCTCCTGCATCGAGGTGCGCCTCACCCTCCCCCGACCGCGAGCGGATGCTCTACGCGACCGCCGAGCCCGAGGACAAGTACCGGCTCGCGGCGTCCGCCCCGGGCAAGAACCGCGTCGTCGAGCAGCTCGTGGCCAAGCACGCGGGCGAGCCCACCCTCGTGATCGGCCAGTACATCGACCAGCTCGAGGAGCTCGCGGAGCACCTCGGCGCGGAGATCATCACCGGCTCGACCACCGTCACCGAGCGGCAGCGGCTGTACCAGGCGTTCCGCACGGGCGAGCTCACCACGCTCGTCGTGAGCAAGGTCGCGAACTTCTCGATCGACCTGCCCGAGGCGTCGGTCGCGATCCAGGTCTCCGGCTCGTTCGGCTCACGGCAGGAGGAGGCCCAGCGGCTCGGGCGCATCCTGCGACCCAAGGAGGACGGCCGTACCGCACACTTCTACGCGGTCGTCGCGCGCGACACCGTGGACCAGGAGTTCGCGGCGCACCGGCAGCGGTTCCTCGCCGAGCAGGGCTACGCGTACACGATCGTCGACGCGGAGGACCTCGTCACCGACTGACGCGGTGGCCGCACCGCAGCGACCCGGTCCCGTCCACGGCCGACCACACGACCCGGTGACCGCGCGCGACCAGGCGGCCACGCGACCTGGCCACGCGCACCGTCACGGAGCGGTGCGGACCCCCGCCAGCTCGCCGGTCAGCACGACGGCGACGAACGCCTCCGCGATCAGCCGACCCGACTCGCGCACCTGGTCGTCGACCGCGACGAGGGCGGACTCGACGGCCTCCGCGTCGGCCCCGGGGGTCTGACGCGCCCAGTGCGCGACGGTCGCCGGCGACGCCTCGGGGTGGAACTGCAGCCCCCACGCGGAGCCCCAGCGGAACGCCTGGAACGGGTACATGCTCGACGACCCGAGCCACACCGCCCCCGCCGGGAGCTCGACGACCGAGTCGCCGTGCAGGGTCGGCAGCACGGTGCTGCCCGACGACGCCGCGACGAGCCCGCCGACGATCGCATCGGTCGCGGCCTCCGGGCGCCACCGCACCTGCACCGCTCCCGCCTCGACACCGGGAGGTGCGGCGACCTGGACGCGCCCGCCACCCGCGACCGCCAGGAGCTGGGCGCCGAGGCAGATCGCGAGCGTCGGGACGCCGGAACGGGCCGCCGAGGCGAGCAGGGCGCGGGTCGCCGGCAGCCACGGCCAGGCGTCGTCGTCGTACGCGGACCGCTCGCCGCCGAGGACCACGAGCCCGTCGCCGACCTCCGCGGCCGAGGCGGGCACGTCCTCGCCGAGGTCGGGCCGGACGACGCGGACCTGGACGCCGTCGCCGAACCAGTCGGCGAACCGGTCGAGAGGGATGTCGTCCGCGTGCTGGACCACCGTGATGACGCCCTGCGGCGCCGACGGCGCCGAGCGGTCGGGCGTCGTGGCGGGGTGCTGATCGAAAGTCACCGGACGACGGTACTCGTGCGAGGGGTCGACGATCGAATCCCGCTGCATGGCACACGTTGCGCACAGGTCGCGCACGGGAAAGGATCGCCACGTGATCGGACGTCGCACGGCCCGGATCCTGACCTCTCTCTGCGTCGCCGCCCTGGTGGGGGTCCTCGGCGTCGGTGGGGCACTGGTGTCCACGACGGTCGACGCCACCGCCGCCCATGCGGTCGCACCGTTCCGGGTCGCCGACCGGATCACCGACCAGGTGGGGGCCCTCGGCGGTCGCACCGCCGAGGTTCGCAGCCACCTGGACCGGCTCAGCGCCGACACTCGCTTCGACCTGTGGGTCGTGTTCGTCGACACGTTCGACGGCGCGAACCCCCAGACCTGGGCGGACGACACCGCCACCGTGTCCCAGCTCGGTGTCGACGACATCCTGCTCGCGGTCGCGACGGGCGATCGCGCGTACGCGTTCTCCTTGGACACCGCCGCCAGCGTGACCGACGCGCAGATCGCCCACGTGCGGGCCGACCTCGTCGAACCCGTGCTCTCGTCGTCGGACTGGGCCGGTGCAGCGATCGCTGCCGCGGACGGCTTCCGCGCCGCCGCGGACACGGGCTCGGGTACCGGCTCTGGTGCCGGTTCGACGACGGGCACCGCGTCGTCCGGCAGCGGTTCGCTGCTCGTGGTGCTGGTCCTCGTGCTCGTCGTCCTGGTCGGCGGGGTCGCGCTCGTGATCCGGTCGGCGAACCGACGGGCCGCCACGAGCCGCCCCGGCACCGGTGGCACGCCCGGCGACGCCCTCGCCGCGCTCCCGACCGCCGAGCTCAGCACCCGGGCGAGCGCTGCCCTGGTCGCGATCGACGACGCGATCAAGGCCTCCGAGCAGGAGCTCGGGTTCGCCCAGGCCCAGTTCGGGCTCGAGGCGACCGCCGCGTTCTCGGCCGCCCTCGTCGACGCGAAGCGCGCCGTCGCGGAGGTCTTCACGCTCCGTCAGCAGCTCGACGACACCGTGCCGGAGACCGAGCCGCAGGCGCGCGAGATGATGACGCAGATCATCCGGACGTGCGACGAGGTCGGCGCCGCGCTCGACGCTCACGCGGACGAGTTCGACAAGCTCCGGGACCTGCAGGCCCGTGCCCCCGAGCTGCTCGACGACGCCGAGACGCGATCGGCCGAGGTGGTCGCGCGCGTCCCGGCCGCACGTACGACGCTCGCCGGGCTGGCGACCCGGTACCCGCCGGAGGCGCTCGCCTCCGTCAGCGCCAACCCGGACCAGGTCGAGCGCCTCGCCGCCGGCATCACCGAGACCGTGGCGAGCGGCCGCGCATCGCTCACCGCCGAGGACCGCGGTGCTGCCGTGGCGGCTGCCCGCGCCGCCCAGGCGGCGCTCGCCCAGGCGGTCGGGCTGCTCGACGCCGTCGACCAGGCCGGTACCCAGCTCGCCTCGGCCGGCCAGAGCCTCGATGCGGGGATCGCGTCCCTGAGCAGCGACCTCGCGGACGCAGCCCGGCTCGCCCCCACCGACGCGACCCTCGGAACCCCGGTCGCCGACGCCCGCCGTGCCGTCGACGCGGCACAGCAGGCCCGCTCCGGCGGCGACCCGCTCGCGGCCCTGCGCGACCTGACGCAGGCCGAGGCGGCGCTCGACGCGGCGCTCGCCCCCTACCGCGAGCGCGCCGAGCAGGCCGACCGGGCGCGTGCCCGGCTCACGGACCTGCTCGGGCGGGTGACCGCGCAGATCAGCGCGCTGGCCGCCTACATCGAGTCGCGGCGCGGCGCGGTCGGCCCGGAGGCACGCACCCGCCTCTCCGAGGCCGCGCGGCACGCGCAGCAGGCCCAGTCCGTCGCGACCAGCGACCCGGTGACGGCGCTCACCGAGGCGACTCAGGCCGACCAGCTCGTCCAGGCCGCGCAGCAGCTCGCCCAGCGGGACGTCGCGGCGTTCGAGGAGCAGCAGCGGCGGAGCTCCGGCCCCGGCGGCACGCCTGGCGGGACGGCAGGGCTGATCCTCGGCGGGATCCTGATCGACCAGCTCCTCCGCGGCGGTGGCCGGGGCGGGGGCTTCGGCGGCGGGTTCGGCGGAGGCGGCTTCGGCGGCGGGTTCGGCGGCGGCGGCCGGGGCGGACGCGGCGGTGGCGGCGGGTTCGGCGGAGGCGGCGGCCGGGGCGGCCGGGGCGGGGGCGGGCGCTTCTGAGAGTGGACACCGACGAGAGAGGACACCGACCCCGCAGGTTCGGCCCGGACCACGGCCCGGCGCATGACGCAGCAGCTCGACACCTGGCAGGACGACGAGAGGAACGACGATGGCAGAGAAGCAGACGGTGCTCGGTCGCATCACCCAGCTCGCGAAGGCGAACATCAACTCGCTGCTGGACCGCGCCGAGGACCCGGGCAAGATGATCGACCAGCTCATCCGTGACTACACGAACAACATCGCCGAGGCCGAGGACGCCGTCGCCCAGACCATCGGCAACCTGCGGCTGGCCGAGCAGGACCACGCGGCAGACGTCGCGGCGGCGGCGGACTGGGGGCGCAAGGCGCTCGCGGCGTCGAACCGCGCCGACGAGCTCCGCGCAGCGGGCAGCACGGCGGACGCCGACAAGTTCGACAACCTCGCCAAGGTCGCCATCGGCAAGCAGATCGCCGCGGAGCAGGAGGCCACCACGGCCGAGCCGATGATCGCCTCGCAGACCGAGGTCGTCGAGAAGCTCAAGTCCGGGCTCGCCGCGATGAAGGACAAGCTCGCCGACCTCAAGACCCGCCGTGACTCGCTGGTCGCCCGGCAGAAGAGCGCCGAGGCCCAGTCCAAGGTCCAGGGCGCACTGTCGGCGATCAACGTGCTGGACCCGACGAGCGAGATCTCCCGCTTCGAGGACAAGGTGCGGCGCGAGGAGGCCAAGGCCGCCGGTCAGGCCGAGGTCGCGGCGTCCTCGCTCGACGCGCAGTTCGAGGAGCTCGAGGTGTCCAGCGCCGCCGTGGAGGTCGAGGCACGCCTCGCCGCCCTCAAGAACCCGAAGGTCTGAGCCGACGGGCGACGGGCGGTCGGCATCCATGAGGGAACCTCGCCGGATGCCTGCCCTCGTCGCCCAGACCACTCCCAGGTGGTTCTCAGAAATGCGCGCGACACTGCTGGCATGACTACACCTGAGGCGCGTCTGCTCGTCGTCGACGACGAGCCGAACATCCGCGAGCTTCTGGCCACCTCGCTGCGTTTCGCCGGCTTCGAGGTGCACACCGCCGCCGACGGGGCCGCAGCGCTCCGCGTCGCACGCCAGGTCGAGCTCGATCTCGTCGTCCTCGACGTGATGCTTCCCGACATGGACGGGTTCGCCGTCACGCGGCGCCTGCGCGAGAAGGGGCAGCACGTCCCCGTCGTGTTCCTCACGGCGCGCGACGACACCCAGGACAAGGTCACCGGGTTGACCGTCGGTGGCGACGACTACGTGACGAAGCCGTTCAGCCTCGAGGAGGTCGTCGCACGGATCCGCGCGGTGCTCCGCCGCACTCAGCCGGATGCGGACCTCTCGTCGAGCGTGCTCGCGTACGCCGACCTCGAGCTCGACGAGGACAGCCACGAGGTGACCCGCGGGGGCCGCGTCGTCGAGCTCTCGCCGACCGAGTTCAAGCTGCTGCGCTACCTGATGCTGAACCCGGGCCGCGTGCTGTCCAAGACGCAGATCCTCGACCACGTCTGGCAGTACGAGTGGGGTGGCGACGCGAACATCGTCGAGTCGTACATCTCCTACCTGCGGCGCAAGGTCGACAACGTCAACGCTCCCGACGGCTCTCCCGTCACCCCGCTGATCCACACCAAGCGTGGTGTCGGGTACATGCTGCGCCAGCAGTCGTGACCCGAGTCCGCGCTCTGCTCCACGGACTGCCGCTCCGGCTGCGGTTCGTCGCGATCACCACGACCCTGCTGCTGATCGGGCTCGCCGTGGTCGGTGCCACCGCTCTGACGCTGCTCCACCGCTCCCTCGTCCAGCAGGTCGACGACCAGCTGACGTCCGCGGCACGAGAGGTCGTCGAGCAGGCCACGCGGAGCGCGCAAGGCCTCACCGGTGACCCGAGCACCGGCGCACCGAGCGACTACTACGTGCAGTTCGAGGCGGTGGACGGCACCCCCGTGCAGACGGTCTTCAACCGGACGAGCACGTCGGCAGGCCAGTTCCCGGTGATCCCGGCGATGACCTACTCCGAGGTCAAGAACCTCGTCTCGCCGTTCACGGTGCGCTCCGTCGACGGCAAGAGCAGCTGGCGGGTGATCGCCGGGACGTTCACGGACGGGTCCGGCAGCGTGTTCGTCGCCCTGTCGCTGCACTCGGCGACGGCGACGATGGAAGAGATGCAGATGGCCCTGCTGGGCATCAGCCTCGGTGTCGTCGCGATCGGCGGGGTCACCGGCTACGTCGCGGTCCGGCGCTCGCTCCGTCCGCTCCAGGAGATCGAGACCACCGCGGCGGCGATCGCGGACGGCGACCTCGGCCGACGCATCCCCACCGCACCGGAGTCCACCGAGGTCGGCCGGCTGGGCGTCGCGCTCAACGGCATGCTGACCCAGATCGAGAGCGCCTTCGACGCGCGGACCGCCTCGGAGGCCCGGATGCGCCGGTTCATCGCCGACGCGTCGCACGAGCTGCGGACCCCGCTCGCGACGATCCGCGGGTACGGCGAGCTGTTCCGGATGGGCGCACTGACCGAGGACGAGCAGCTCAGCGACACGATGCGTCGGATCGAGGGGTCCGCCACCCGCATGGGCAGCCTCGTCGAGGACCTGCTCGCCCTCGCGCGCATGGACGAGGGACGCCCGATGCGCACCGACCACGTCGACCTCGCAGTGCTCGCCGGCGACGCCGTCGGCGACCTGCACGCGCTAGACCGCGACCGGCCGGTCCGGCTGGTCCCCGCACAGGAGGGCGGGACGATCGGACCGACACTGGTCGTCGGCGACGAGGCGCGCCTCCGGCAGGTGCTCGCGAACCTCATCGGGAACGTCGTCCAGCACACACCGCCGGGGACACCGGTGGAGATCGGGCTCGGCCTCCTCGACGACGACACCGCCGTCGTCGAGGTCCGCGACCACGGGCCCGGCATCTCGCCGGAGCACGCGGCCAGGGTCTTCGAGCGGTTCTACCGGGTCGATGCGTCGCGGACCCGGGACTCCGGCGGCGCGGGCCTCGGGATGGCCATCGTCGAGGCGATCGTCACGAGCCACCGGGGGCACGTCGAGCTCCTCACCACGCCCGGCGGAGGAACCACCGTCCGGGTCACGTTGCCGCGCAAGCCACCGGCACCCCGCCCGGCCACGACCGGCGAGGTGGAGGTCACGACCCTGGACGAGGTCGACGTCACCTGACGGGGGACGTCACCTGGCTGTCCACCGCGAACCCGGCGGACGGGATGAACCGGGCCGCACGAGGGGGCTACCATGGCGCGTCCTGAAGAAGTACCCCCTCCGTGAGGCTGATCAATGGGCGTCGTGCACGCACCGCAGTGGCTCCTTCCGTCGTTCGTCCGCAGCGTCCACGGGGCGGGCGCGACCGCTTCTCCGGAGGAGATCCGGGCGGTGGGCGAGGATCTGATCGAGCGGTGGTGCGGCCCGGGTCGCCACTTCCACACGCTGAAGCACCTCACCGACGTCCTGGCGCGCGTGGACGAGCTCGCCGAGGAGACCCATGAGCCCGAGCTCGTGCGGCTCGCCGCCTGGTACCACGGGGCGGTCTTCGATGCCGCGGAACGGGCGTCGTACGCCAAGCGCGGCGGCGAGGACGAGGTCGCCAGCGCCGCGCTCGCGCGGATCCAGCTCGAGAGCCTCGGAGTACCGGAGCGCGCGGCCGACCGGGTGAGCAACCTCGTGATCGCCCTGACCCGGCACGCCCCCGTGGCCGGCGACTTCGACTGCGCGGTCCTGTGCGACGCGGACCTCGCGATGCTCGCGGCCGAGCCCCAGCGGTACAAGGCCTACCTGCAGGAGGTCCGCGAGGAGTACGCGCACCTGCCTCTCGAGGACTACGTCGGCGCGCGGGTCAGGATCCTCCACAAGCTCCTGGCACGGGAGGCCCTGTTCGTCAGCCCGCTCGGCACCGCGTGGGAGGAGCCGGCTCGGCAGAACATCACCGCCGAGCTGCACCGGCTCGAGAAGGAGCTCGCACGGCTCTCCGAGGCACATCCCGCCGCCGAGGGCGGGGCGGCTGCCGTCGACGCGACGACGGGCGATCCGACGACGGTCGACCCGACGGCGGGGGCCGTCACGGCGGGTTCCACGACACCTGACGACCCGACCACAGCCGCGCCCGTCGAGCACTGAGGCGCAGCCTCCGACGGCCCCGCCCGCGGGGCCCGGCGCGGGATCCGTACCGTCGTGACCTCCCAACCCCAGGAGGACACATGAGCAGGTACGAGGTCGACAGCGCACAGATGACCCAGGCGGGGGCAGCCGTCCAGCGGTCCGCCGCCGCCGTGCGGGCGGAGGTCGCCCTGATGCAACGGCACCTGACCGATCTGCAGTCGAGCTGGCGCGGGACCGCGGCGACCGGGTTCGCCGCGATCATGACCGAGTGGTCCGCCACGCAGGTCCGGGTCGAGCAGGCGCTCGACCAGATCACGGCAGCCCTGCACGCCGCGGCGCAGACGTACGCCGACGCCGAGCAGCAGGCCTCGCGCCTCTTCTCGTCCTGACGGCGGGACCGCACCCGGCGCGCCTCGTAGGATCCGGTGGTGTGACGGTTCTGATCGATCCTGCCCGCTGGCCCCGTCACGGGCGCTTGTGGGGGCACCTGGTCAGCGACACGTCCCTCGACGAGCTGCACGCGTTCGCCGCACTCGCCGGTCTCCCGCGGCGCGGGTTCGACCTCGACCACTACGACGTGCCCGACGAGCTCCACGGCACGCTGGTCGACCTCGGGGCGGTCCCTGTCACGCCGCACGAGCTCATCCGGCGCCTGCGCGCCTCAGGGCTGCGCGTGCGAGCCCGCGACCGCTGACCTGCCGACGCACCGATCTGTCGACCCGTCGATCGCCACGGCAGCGCCGCCCCGGTACGACGACGGCGGGTGCCCCGGTTGACCGGGACACCCGCCGTTGTTCGTGCGAGATCCGACCTGGCGTCAGCTCAGGCCCGATCCGTGATCAGTCGATCAGAACCCGCCGCCGAAGTCCTCGCCGCCACCGGGGCCGGCCGGTGCGGCCTTCTCCGGCTTGTCGGCCACGACGGCCTCGGTGGTGAGGAACAGCGCCGCGATGGACGCAGCGTTCTGCAGCGCGGACCGGGTGACCTTGACCGGGTCGTTGATCCCCGCGGCGAGCAGGTCCTCGTAGACGTTGGTCGCGGCGTTCAGACCGTGACCGATCGGCAGGTTGCGGACCTTCTCCGCCACGACGCCACCCTCGAGGCCGGCGTTGATCGCGATCTGCTTGAGCGGAGCATCGAGCGCGACGCGCACGATGTTCGCACCGGTCGCCTCGTCGCCCTCGAGGACGAGGTCGGCGAAGGCCGTCTTGCCGGCCTGGATGAGCGCGACGCCACCACCGGCGACGATGCCCTCCTCGACGGCAGCCTTCGCGTTGCGGACGGCGTCCTCGATGCGGTGCTTGCGCTCCTTGAGCTCGACCTCGGTGGCCGCGCCGGCCTTGATGACGGCGACGCCACCGGCCAGCTTGGCGAGGCGCTCCTGGAGCTTCTCGCGGTCGTAGTCCGAGTCCGAGTTCTCGATCTCGGCGCGGATCTGCGCGACCCGACCCGCGATCTGAGCCGCGTCGCCCGAGCCCTCGACGATGGTCGTCTCGTCCTTCGTCACGACGATCTTGCGCGCCGTGCCGAGGACCTCGAGGCCCACCGTGTCGAGCTTGAGACCGACGGTCTCCGAGACGACCTGGCCGCCCGTGAGGATGGCCATGTCCTGCAGCATCGCCTTGCGGCGGTCGCCGAAGCCCGGAGCCTTGACGGCGACGGACTTGAACGTGCCACGGATCTTGTTGACGACGAGCGTGGCGAGAGCCTCACCCTCGACGTCCTCGGAGACGATGAACAGCGGCTTGCCGGCCTGGATGACCTTCTCCAGCAGCGGCAGCAGGTCCTTGACGTTCGAGATCTTGGACTCGACGAGCAGGACGTACGCGTCCTCGAGGACGGCCTCCTGACGCTCCTGGTCCGTGACGAAGTACGCCGACAGGAAGCCCTTGTCGAAGCGCATGCCCTCGGTCAGCTCGAGCTCCAGGCCCAGGGCGCTGGACTCCTCGACCGTGATCACGCCCTCCTTGCCGACCTTGTCGAGGGCCTCGGCGATGAGCGCACCGATCGCCGTGTCACCGGCGGAGATCGAGGCCGTGGCCGCGATCTGCTCCTTGGTCTCGACCTCGACGGCCTGCTTCAGCAGCTCGGCCGTGACAGCCTCGACGGCCTTCTCGATGCCCTTCTTGAGGGCGATCGGGTTGGCGCCGGCAGCGACGTTCCGCAGGCCCTCGCGCACGAGCGCCTGGGCGAGCACGGTCGCCGTGGTGGTCCCGTCGCCCGCGACGTCGTCCGTCTTCTTGGCGACCTCCTTGACGAGCTCGGCGCCGATCTTCTCGAACGGCTCCTCGAGCTCGATCTCCTTGGCGATGCTCACACCGTCGTTCGTGATGGTGGGCGCACCCCACTTCTTGTCCAGGACGACGTTGCGGCCCTTCGGGCCGAGCGTGACCTTGACGGTGTCGGCGAGGATGTTGAGCCCTCGCTCGATACCGCGACGGGCCTCCTCGTTGAAGGCAATGATCTTGGCCATGGGGCTGTGATCCTCCACTGTGGCAATCGGGTGGTCAGTAGGTGCCCGCGACGGACGGCCCGCACCGCGACGGTCATGTCCCGTCACTGCCCGAACCTCACCTGACGACCAGGGTGATTCTGTCACTCTCTACCTGAGAGTGCTAAGTCCATGGTTAGCACTCGGCACCGGAGAGTGCAACCTGCCTCCGCCGCCGGCGAACACGCTCCGAACCGCGCCGACCAGGGCAGGCGCAGTGCTCTCAGCTGCCCGCAGCTGCCTGCAGCTGGCCGCTGCTGGCCTCAGGTGCCCGCAACCGGCTCCGGGGCGAGGTCCGGCATCCGGGTGAGGCCGAACCGGGACCGCAGCACCCGACGCGCAGCGTGCCAGCCGGCCATGCCGTGCACCCCGGGTCCTGGCGGCGTCGACGCCGAGCAGAGGAGCACGCCCGGGATCCCGAGCCGGTACGGGTCGACGGCGAGGCGGGGCCGGGCGAGCAGCCGGTACGCCGTCACCGCCCCGGACCCGATGTCACCGCCCGGGTAGTTGGCGTCGTGCTCGCTCATCCGCGCGGCGGGGACGGCACGCGAGGCGACGACGACGTCACGGAAGCCCGGTGCGAACCGCTCGACCTGCGAGACGACCGCCTCGGTCACGTCGAGGGTCGAGCCGGCCGGCACGTGCGCGTAGGTCCACAACGGTCGCAGGCCTGTCGGGCCGAGCCGCGAGCGATCAGCCACGGTGGGGTCGCTCACGAGCACGACGGGGTGCCGCGCGTGCCGTCCGGCGGCGACGTCACGCTCGGCCTGCGCGAGCTGCGCACGACTCCCGCCGAGGTGCACCGTCCCGGCGCGCCCGACCTCGGGATTCGCCCACGGGACCGGGCCCGAGAGCACCAGGTCGACCTTGGCGACCCCGTTCCCGTAGGGGAACCGTGTGAGGGCTCGCGCCCGTCCGGGCGGAAGGCGCCGGCCGAGCACCCGGACCGCGGTGCGCGGGGTCGTGTCGAGGAGGTACGCGCGGGCCCGCGGCAGCTCGTCGAGGTCGTCGACGGTGACCCCGGTGATCAGCTCGCCGCCGTGCGCGCGCAGGTCGGCGACCAGCGCGTCGGTGATCGCCCGGCTCCCGCCGCGCGGGACGGGCCACCCGCCCACGTGTGCGAGGGTCGCCAGCAGCAGCCCGGTGCCGGCCGCTGCGGCCGACGGCTGCCGGGTGCTGGCGTGGGCGCCGACGCCGGCCAGGAGTGCCGGTGCGACGTCGGAGTCGAACCTCGTGCCCACGGCGACCTGCTCGACGACGGCCGCCATGAGACGCAGCGCCGTCGGACCGTGCGCGAGCGGACCGTCGGCACCTCGGGCCCGGTCCCCGAGGACGACCTCCATGAGTGCCTCGGCACGGTCGACGAACGGTCGCAGCAGCCGGCGCCAGGCGCGGCCGTCGACGCCGAGTCCCTCGGCGGTCCGCTCGAGCGACCGGTAGGCAACCCCGGCACGACCGCCGTCGAGCGGGTGCGCGTACGCCGCATCCGGGTGGAGGAGCTCGACCCCGCGGGCCGCGAGGTCGAACTCCCGCAGGAACGGTGAGGCCGCCGCCAGCGGGTGCACGGCCGAGCAGAGGTCGTGCACCATCCCTGGTGCCAGACCGAGGTCGAGGGTCCGCGCACCGCCGCCAGGTTCCGGCTGTGCCTCGACCACGAGCACCGACAACCCGGCTCGTGCGCACGTGACCGCGGCTGCGAGCCCGTTGGGCCCGCTGCCGACGACCACGACGTCAGGGCTCAGAGCGGTCGGACCTGCTCGGCCTGCGGTCCCTTGCTGCCCTGACCGAGCTCGAACTCCACGTCCTGGCCCTCGTCGAGGGTGCGGAACCCGTCCGTCTGGATCGCGCTGTAGTGCACGAAGAGGTCGTTCCCTCCGCTGGCCGGGGTGATGAACCCGTAGCCCTTCTCCGCGTTGAACCACTTGACGGTGCCCTGGGCCATGTCACGCTCCTCGAGTCGACTTCACGCCGCGTCCGCCCGATGCCTCACGGCACCGGGACGGCGGCGTTGTCGGGTGAGCCTAATGGGTCCCCCGGCGCGCGCGGGAGACCGCCCGGGTGGTCGCGCCGGTCGATCGGCGCGACCGGGTCAGGGGGTGTAGTCCTTCGTCAGGACGATCGAGATCGTCGTGCCCGCCTTGGCCGGGTCCAGCGTCACGGTGGAGATCTTCAGCGCCGTGGCCGCGGCACGCGCCGTGGCCTCGAGCTTCGCGGTCGCATAGAAGACGGTGGACGTCGTCGGTGCCGTGCCCGTGTAGTTGCCGGTCGTGATCGACGTGAACCCGGCGGTCTTGAGCGCAGCTTCACCCTTGGCCGCGAGCCCGCTCGTCTTGGTCGCGTTGAGGACCGACACCGCGGTGTGCAGGTCAGGCGCGGCGGGCGTCGTGGCCGATGGCGTCGTGGCCGGCGTGGTGCTCGTGGCCGTCGTCGATGGCGCTGTCGGCGTGTCGCTCGTCGCCACCGACGGGAGGGTCGAGCCGGCAGCCAGGCCGGTATCGCCCCCGGTGCCCGTGAGGAGCGTCACGACCCCCCCACGCGATCGCCGGGAAGAGCACGATCACCAGGAGGAACGGCCACACACGCGTCCAGACGGATCGCGCCCGTCGGTGGACGCCGCGCGGACCGGCATGCGCGTCGACGGCGTCGAACTCGTCGGCTGGGTACGGGTATCTCGCCTTGCTCACGCCCGACAGGCTAACGGACGCGACTACGCATCGACGCCCAGACGTCGAGCGGTCCTGGCGCGCTGCCGCGTCGAACGCATCCGACGCAGCCGCTTGACGAGCATCGGGTCGTGCTCGAGCGCGGCCGGCGAGTCGATGAGCGCGTTCAGCACCTGGTAGTAGCGGGTCGCCGACATGTCGAACAGCTCACGGATCGCCTGTTCCTTGGCACCGGCGTACTTCCACCACTGGCGCTCGAACGCGAGGACCTGCTGGTCGCGCTCCGAGAGGTCGCCGATCTCATGGGCGCCCTCGCGGACCGCCTGCACCGTGGCGTCCATGGAACCTCCTGCTCGCAGCCGTGCGTGGTGCGGAACCCCTGCACCGACGCCCCTCATCGTAGGACCGAATGACATGGCTGTCATTCCTTCGTCCGACCCGTCCCGATCCCGTCCGTCGCCGCCGCCGACGGCTACTCTCACCGGGTGGACAGCCCTCACCGCCACCCCGACCCGACGACGGCGGGCCCTGAACCGACCGCCGCCGACCTCGCGTACCTGGCCGGCCTGATGGCGCCCGACTGGGCGTCCGCGATGCTGCCGGTCGCCCCGCAGGTGCGCGCGATGGGCACGTTCCTCCGGGCCGAGATCGCCGCCGGACGAGGGTACCTGCCGGCCGGCCCGGACGTCTTCCGCGCGTTCCGCCGACCGCTCTCCGAGGTCCGCGTGCTGATCGTCGGTCAGGACCCGTACCCGACCCCCGGGCACCCCATGGGGTTGTCGTTCTCGGTCCAGGCCGACGTACGCCCGCTCCCCCGGTCGCTCGCGAACATCGTCACCGAGCTCGGGGCCGACCTCGGGGTGGCACCGCCGACGTCGGGCGACCTGAGCGCCTGGGCCGACCAGGGGGTGATGCTGCTCAACAGGGTGCTGACGGTCGCACCCGGCGCGCCCGCCTCGCACCGCGGCAAGGGGTGGGAACCGGTCACGCTCCGTGCGGTCGACGCGCTCGTCGCACGCGGCGGCCCGCTCGCGGCGATCCTCTGGGGACGGGACGCCCAGTCCCTCGTCCCCGCGCTCGGCTCCGTGCCGTTCGTCTCGAGCGTCCACCCGAGCCCGTTGTCCGCGCACCGCGGGTTCTTCGGCTCACGGCCGTTCTCGCGTGTCAACGCCCTGCTCACGGAGCAGGGTGGCGCACCGGTCGACTGGCGACTGCCCTGACACCCGGGCACTGTCGGCGCAGACTGGACCCGTGACCACGCACGACGCCCTCCCATCCGCTGCCACGCCATCCGCCACCACGCCACCGCCGACGTGGACCCGCTACGTCGCGCTCGGCGACTCGTTCACCGAGGGGCTGTGGGACGTCCCGTCCGACGGCGCCCTCTGCCGCGGGTGGGCCGACCTGCTCGCAGGCCACCTCGCCGCCCGCCAGGACGCCGCCGGTGCACCGCCGCTCGCCTACGCGAACCTCGCCGTGCGGGGCCGACTGCTCCGGCCGATCCTGCGCGAGCAGGTGCCCGCCGCGCTGTCCCTCGAGCCCGACCTCGTGAGCCTCGTCGGCGGCGGGAACGACATGCTGCGCCCCGCCGCGGACCCGGACCGCCTCGCCCGGGACCTCGAGGCCGCGGTCGCGCGGTTCCGGGCCGCAGGCGCGGACGTGATCCTGGCGACGGGTGTCGACACCGCGGAGAGTCCTCTGGTGCGCCGGACCCGGAGCAGGGTCGCGGTGCTCAACGCTCACGTGTGGTCGATCGCCCGACGGCACGGCGCGGTCGTCGTCGACCTGTGGGGCATGAGGTCGCTCCGGGACTGGCGGATGTGGAGCGACGACCGCATCCACCTGACCACCGAGGGGCACCGTCGGGTCGCCCAGGCCGCTCTCGTCGCCCTCGGGCTGAGCCCGGACGACCCTCGCTGGGACGAGCCGCTCGCGCCGGTCCCCGCACCGCCCCGGTCGCAGCAGCTCCGCGAGGACGCCGAGTGGGTGCGCGAGCACGTCGTCCCCTGGATGACGCGGCGGCTCCAGGGCCGGTCCTCCGGGGACACCCGGGTCGCGAAGCGCCCCGAGCTCGCACCGGCGCTGGACCTTCCCCTGGTGGACGCACCGACGGCCGAGTGAGCCCGGTGCGCGAGGGGAGCCGCCGGTCAGGATTGAACTGACGACCGTCCGCTTACAAGGCGGGTGCTCTACCACTGAGCTACGGCGGCGCGGGGTCGCACGACGTGCGGCGACCCCGGTACAGAGTACCGAGGTCGCCGCCGTGCCCGTGCGTCCCGTCGTCGGGCGGGTCAGCCCTTGGCGGCAGCCTCGATGTCCGCCTTCAGCACACCGGCGCTGGTCCAGTTGCCGGACCACTCCTTGCCGTCGATGTAGACGGTCGGCGTCCCCCTTGACCCCGTCCTTCGTGGTGGCCTGCTCGGTCGCCTTGGTGACCCAGTCGGTGTAGGTCCCCTTCGAGAAGCTGTCGATCACGGACTGGCTCACCCCGGCCGCCTTCGCACGCGTGGCGAGCTCGGCGTCGCTGAGGCCCGCACTTCCCTCGGCGGGCTGGTCGGTGAAGAGCGCGTCCCAGTAGGCCACGAAGTGCGCGGGATCACCGTTCGCGACCGCAGCGACGCTCTGCGCCGCCCGCGTCGAGTAGTTGGTCGTGGAGGACGCGTCCAGGATCGCGATCGGGTGGTAGTCGAGCACGATCTTGCCGGCGGCCTGCAGCGCGTCGAGGTCGGCGTGGTTGACCTTCTCGAAGTTCCCGCAGTTCGGGCAGATGAAGTCGGCGTAGACCGACACGACCGGGACCCCGGTGGTCGTCTTGATCGTGTCGCCGGACAGGGGGGCCGGCTCCCCCTTCGTGATCGGGATGCCGCCGCTGATCGTCGTCCCCGCAGGGCGCGCGACGTCCGCGAGCAGCGGCTTGTTGCCCTGCCCGAGGATGTAGACGACGACCACCACGAGCACGAGCAGCGCGGCACCGAGCCCGCTGATCGCGAGGATGCGGTTGCGCCGTTCCCTCTTCTTCTGCTCCGCTCGCAGCTGCTGGGCCTTGATGCGCGCCTCGTCTCGGCGCTGCGCCTTGGTCGGGCGCGGGTCGTTCGGCATGGGGTTCCTCGTTCCGTCATGGAGTGCTCAGGGTGATGGGGGTGCGTCTCACGCCAGGGCGACGGGCGGACCTCGGTGCCGGTGCGCGCCGTGAGTGCGGCGCACCGGGACCCAGGAGCGGAGCGGTCCGGCGACCGGGCACGACCGAACCGGCGGGAGGACCGCGGTGCGCTCGACGGGCCGACCCGCGAGCACCGCCGCGGCGGCGCGCCGGGCAGCCCGCACGGCCCGGGCGACGAGACCGGCGAGCGTCGCTCCCCCACCGAGCAGCACCAGGTCGACCAGCAGGGTGCCGAGGGCGATGCTCGCGACCACACCGCCGCCCGGCGTCACCGCGAAGGTTCCCTCCGGGCACCCGGCCGAGTCCCGCAGCAGCGCCAGGTGCACGCCGAGGAAGCCCACCGGACCGCTGACCGGGACGCACGAGTCGAGCACGACCTGCCCCCAGCCGAGCGCGCGCGCGGTCAGTCCCACAACTGCCGTCAGCAGCACGGCGGCACCGGCCGCCCGGCGGACACCGTGCGCCGCGGTCCAGGTCGCAGGAGCGCGCATGACGCCAGCGTACGGGGTAGGTCTGGAACCCGGCCGTGCGAGCTCGTGGCACGGCGGCTCACACCCCGGGGAGGGTCCCCACCGGCAACGGCCACCAGTCGACCGGGGACCCGACGAGGACCGCGACGACGACCAGCAGCGCTCCCGCGAGCGCCAGGAGCGTGAGCACCGCCGCGCCGCCCCGCCCGGGCGCGACGGCGGCGAGCGCCCAGCGTGCACCGATCCGCGTGGTCCCCGAGCCAGGTCCCCACCAGGTCGTCAGGAGACCACCGATCATGCCGATCGCCAGGGTCACCGCGAGCGTCACGTCGGTCCCCGTCCCGGAGCCGACCGTCAGCGTCCAGCCGCGACCGGGCGACGTCGGCCCTGTCGCCCACCAGCGCAGCAGCCCGGCCAGGAGCACCATGACGCTGGCGCCGACCAGCACCGACGGCACGAGACCGACGATCGCGCGCACGGTGTGCCACGGAGCCAGGAGCACCGCCCGCGCCCCGTCGGACCTCCGTGCGCCGAGCCGCTCCCGTCGCGCGTGCCAGGCCTCCGCGGCCGTCCCGACCGTACGGGCGAGCACCAGCGCGGCCACCAGCGCGATCAGCGTCACCCCGGGGTAGCGCATGGAGCCCGCCACGGCGAGGAGACCGAGGGCGAGCACCGACCCGCGGCGACGGTCCGGGGCGCGCGGGGCGTCCTCGCCGTCGAACCTCGCGCCGTCGTCACCCCCGAAGGTCTGGCCGTCCACGGCGTCGCCGTCCCAGCGGTCGCCCTCGTCGCGCACGGTCCCACCCCAGGGCGCCGGTCGACCGGCCGCCGGGCCGGGCCACGTCCCGCCTGGTGCCACCGGAACCGTCGCCGCCGTCGGCGCCACCGTCGCGCCGCCGAGCACCGCCGTCGCGTCGCCGGGCCCGAGCACCCGGGTACGACCGTCGTGCTCAGGCCCCGCCGACGACGCGGGCACCGCCCACGCCGGGCCTCCCGCCACGTCCGACGGGCCGAGCTGCTGCGTCGGGAGGTCCTCCTCGGGGTCCTCGGCGGCGCGCCGGAGCGCGCTGACCACCTCACGGGGTGGGCGACGTGCCGCGACCTGCGGTGCGAGCGCGGACCGCAGGGCGCCGGCGGTGACCGGTCCGAGGCCGTCGAGGTCCGGCTCCCCGGAGCGCGCCCGGGCGAGCACGACCTCGACGGGCCGCACCCCGAAAGGCGCGCGCCCGGTGGCCGCGAACGCGAGCACCGCGGCCCAGCCCCACCAGTCGCTCGTCGCTGTCGGGTCCGCGCCGTCGAGCAGCTCGGGCGGCAGGTACCCCGGCGTGCCGGCGACCAGCCCGACGCTCGTCACGCGCGCGTCGTCGGCCGCCTGCGCGATCCCGAAGTCGATCAGCACCGGCCCGTCCGCCGTCAGCATGATGTTGCTCGGCTTCAGGTCCCGGTGCACGACGCCGGCCGCGTGCACCGCGACGAGGGCGTCCGCGAGCCCGTCCGCGAGATCGGCGAGCGCGTCCGGGGCCAGCGGCCCGGTGAGCCGCACCCGGTCCTCGAGGGTGTCGCCGTCGACGAGCTCGGTGACGATGAAGGCCTCGGTCGAGTCGGCCTCGGCGTCGAGGACCGCCGCGACGGCCGGGTGCCGCAACCGCTGCAGGGCCGCCGCCTCACGTCGCAGGCGGTCCCGCGCGACCGGGTCCGCACCGATGTGCGGGTGCAGGAGCTTGAGCGCGACCGTGGTCCCGCCGCCGTCGACCGCTCGGTAGACGGTCCCCATGCCGCCCGACCCGAGCGGGGCCAGGATGCGGTATCCCCCGACCTCGGAACCGGGCGCCAGACCGATGCGCTCCATGGCCTCACGCTAGCCGCCCGGCCTCGGGAACAGCCGCAACCGCGCGGTCAGCAGACGGGCACGGTAGCCTCAAGAAAACCCCAAGGAGCTGATGCCTGGTGCCCGTTGACGGTGATGACTTCCTCGTCGTAGCGAACCGAATGCCCATGGACCTCACGATCGCGGAGGACGGTTCACACACCTGGAGCCGGTCGCCAGGTGGCCTCGTGACCGCTCTCTGGCCCGTCATGCAGGAGTCGTCGGGTGCGTGGGTCGGATGGTCGGGTGCCACCGACGTCGAGCTCGCGCCGTTCGACTCCGACGGCATGCGGCTCGTCCCGGTCGAGCTGAGCACCGCCGACCTCGAGGACTACTACGAGGGGTTCTCGAATGACACCCTCTGGCCGCTGTACCACGACGTCATCACACCGCCGACGTTCCACCGGCAGTGGTGGGACGCGTACCGCAGGGTCAACCAGCGCTTCGCCGACGCCGCCGCCTCCCACGCCGCCGAGGGGGCCGTGGTCTGGGTCCACGACTACCAGCTCCAGCTCGTCCCGGCGATGCTCCGCGCGGCACGGCCGGACCTCCGGATCGGGTTCTTCCTCCACGTCCCGTTCCCCGCCGTCGAGATCTTCAGCCAGCTGCCGTGGCGCAAGCAGGTCGTCGACGGTCTGCTCGGGGCCGACCTCATCGGGTTCCAGCGGGTCGGCGACGCCGCGAACTTCGTCCGCTCGGTCCGTCGGCTGACGGACCTGTCGACGCGCGGTCAGGTCATCACCGTGCCGACCGACGATCACGACGACGCCGCCGCGGCGCACCAGGCACCGCACCACGGGACGACAGCCGCACGCCCCGCGACCCGCCACGTCCGGGCCGCCGCGTTCCCCATCTCGATCGACTCGGCGCGCTTCGACGCCCTCGCCCGCACGGCGGAGGTCCAGCAGCGGGCCCGCGAGATCCGCCGCGAGCTGGGCGACCCCACCGTCCTGCTCCTCGGCGTGGACCGCCTCGACTACACCAAGGGCATCCGCCACCGGATGAAGGCGTTCGGCGAGCTCCTGCGGGACGATCGGCTGCAGGTGCCCGAGGCCACCCTCGTCCAGGTCGCCAGCCCGAGCCGCGAGAACGTCAGCGCGTACCAGCAGCTCCGCGAGGACGTCGAGCTGCTCGTCGGCCGGGTCAATGGCGAGTTCGGGGCGCTCGGGCACGCCGCGATCCACTACATGCACCACTCCTACCCGATGGAGGAGATGGCGGCGCTCTACCTCGCGGCGGACGTCATGCTCGTGACCGCGTTGCGCGACGGCATGAACCTGGTCGCGAAGGAGTACGTCGCCGCGCGGTCGGACGAGCGCGGTGCTCTCGTCCTGAGCGAGTTCACCGGCGCGGCCGACCAGCTCGCCGGGGCGATCCTCGTGAACCCGCACGACATCGACGGGCTCAAGGACGCGATCACCTACGCCGCGCACCTGGACCCGCGGGAGTCCCGCAAGCGCATGCGTCGGCTGCGCCGCAACGTCCTCGAGCACGACGTCGCGATGTGGTCCTCCGAGTTCCTCGCGGTCCTGACGGCCGTGCCGGCGCGGGTCGCCGTGCCCGCAGGCCCGGCCGCACCGGCGTCGCCGCTCGACGCCGCCCTGACGGGGTTCGCGCAGACGGCCCACGACGGCGGCCCCGTGCTCGTGGCGCTCGACTTCGACGGCGCCCTCGCCCCCCTGCGTGACGACCCGGAGGGCAGCCGCGCGCTTCCTGAGGCCGTGACGGCCCTCGCACGCCTGGGCGCCCATCCGGGCGTCCGGCTCGCCCTCGTCTCCGGTCGCGGGGTCGCCGACCTCGCCGACAAGGCGGAGGTGCCCGACGGCACGGTGCTGGTCGGGAGCCACGGCGCCGAGCGTGCGCGCTGGGAGGACGGGACGCTGCACCGCGAGGACCTGGTCCTCGAGCCTGCGGCGGCGGCCCTGCTCGAGGAGCTGCGTGCGGGGCTGACCGCGCTGGTCGCCGGCACCACCGCACGCGTCGAGAGCAAGCCGGCCTCGGCCGTCCTGCACACCCGCGGCTGCGACCCGGACGTGGCCGCGCGGCTCACCGCCGCGGCGCTCGCGCTCGGAGACCGCCCCGGGGTCGACGCGATGCACGGGAAGGACGTCGTCGAGCTCGCGGTCCTCACCGTCACGAAGGGCGACGCCCTCGCCGGCCTGAGGCACGACCTGGGCGCCCGTGCCCTGTTCTACGCGGGTGACGACGTCACCGACGAGCGCGCCTTCCGCACGCTCCGCCCGGAGGACGTCACGGTGCGGGTGGGTCCCGGCGACACCGCGGCACGGTTCAGGGTCGACGATCCCGACGGGCTCGCGGCGGTGCTGCTGAGGCTGGCGGACCTCCTCGTCGACGGCCCGATGTGACGATCCTCACCGCGATCGGCACCGGTGTGGCACCATGGACCCGTCGCACGGACGCCCCCGACCTCCCGGGACGGGTCGCCCGTGTCGGTGTCGAGGTCGACACCTGACACTCCCATTCACGACGGATCGTCCGGCACGTACCTGCCGGTGAAGGGATCTACCTGCCATGGCAACTGTGACTTTCGACAAGGCCACCCGGATCTACCCGGGGACCGAGCGCCCCGCGGTCGACGCGCTGGACCTGCACATCGAGGACGGTGAGTTCCTCGTCCTCGTCGGGCCCTCCGGGTGCGGCAAGTCCACCTCCCTGCGCATGCTGGCCGGACTGGAGGACGTCAACGCCGGCCGCATCCTGATCGGCGACCGCGACGTCACCGACGTGCAGCCCAAGGACCGCGACATCGCGATGGTCTTCCAGAACTACGCCCTGTACCCGCACATGACCGTCGCGGACAACATGGGCTTCGCCCTGAAGATCGCGGGCATGCCGAAGGCCGAGATCCGGACCCGCGTCGAGGACGCCGCCAAGATCCTCGACCTCACCGAGTACCTCGACCGCAAGCCGAAGGCCCTCTCGGGTGGCCAGCGTCAGCGTGTCGCCATGGGTCGTGCGATCGTGCGGAACCCCCAGGTGTTCCTCATGGACGAGCCGCTGTCGAACCTCGACGCCAAGCTCCGCGTGCAGACCCGCTCGCAGATCGCCTCGCTGACCCGTCGGCTGGGCGTCACCACGGTGTACGTGACGCACGACCAGACCGAGGCCCTGACCATGGGCGACCGGATCGCCGTCCTGAAGGACGGTCTCCTCCAGCAGGTCGGGACGCCGCGCGACATGTACGACACCCCGGCGAACGTGTTCGTCGCCGGCTTCATCGGCTCCCCGGCCATGAACCTCGGGACCTTCCCGGTGCTCGACGGCCTGGCCCAGGTCGGCTCGGCGAAGATCGCCGTCCCGCGCGACGTGATCGCCGGCTTCAAGCCCGAGGACAAGAACAGCATCACCCTCGGCTTCCGGCCCGAGTCGCTGGACCTCGTCGCGAGCCCGACCGCCGACTCGCTCCCCGTCGAGGTCAACATCGTCGAGGAGCTCGGCTCGGACGCGTTCGTCTACGGCTCGCTGCTCGACCAGAACGGCAAGCCGTCGCAGAACATCAGCTCGGGTGCCGGTGACGCACAGATCATCGTGCGCGTCGACCCCCGCCAGGTGCCGAAGATGGGCTCCACGATCCACGTCCGGATCCGCCCGGCCGAGGAGCACCTGTTCCGCGCGGGCACCGGCGAGCGCATCGCGACCGTCTGACACCATCGCGTACGCTCGACGAGGGGCGGGGACGGCTGCGAGCCGAACCCGCCCCTCGCGGTGTCCAGGGGCCCGGCAGGACCCGACGGGCGCCGGCGCACCCGTGTGTCACCAGGAAGGACCGGGATGGCCCAGAGCCTCCAGATCACCGCGGCGTCGCTCGACCCCGCTCTCCTCGACCTCCCGTGGGACCACCCTCTCGAGGAGTGGCCCGCCGAGGTCCTCGCCGCGCTGCCTCGCGGCATCTCCCGGCACATCGTCCGGTTCGTCAAGCTCTCCGGCCGGGTGATCGCGGTCAAGGAGATCGGCGAGTCGGTCGCCTACCGGGAGTACGAGCTCCTGCGTCAGCTCGGGCGGATCGACGTCCCGAGCGTCGTCCCCGTCGGTGTCGTCACCGGGCGGACGGACAGCGAGGGTGAGCCGCTCGAGGCCTGCCTGATCACCGAGCACCTGCAGTTCTCGCTCCCGTACCGCGCCCTGTTCAGCCAGGCCCTGCGGGCCGACACCGCCACCCGACTCATCGACGCCCTGGCGGTCCTGCTCGTCCGGCTCCACCTGGTCGGCTTCTACTGGGGTGACGTCTCGCTCTCGAACACCCTGTTCCGGCGCGACGCCGAGACGTTCGCGGCGTACCTCGTCGACGCCGAGACCGGGGACCTGCACCAGCGACTCTCGGCAGGGCAGCGCAACTACGACCTCGAGATCGCCCGGGTGAACATCATCGGCGAGCTCATGGACCTCCAGGCGGGCGAGTTCCTCGAGGAGTCGGCGGACGCGGTCGCGATCGGCGAGATGCTCGTCGAGCGCTACTGCGACCTGTGGACCGCGCTGACCGACGTCGAGATGTTCGACGCCCACGACCGTTGGCGGGTCGCCGCGCGCATCGAACGGCTGAACAACCTCGGCTTCGACGTCGGCGAGCTCGACATCACGACGGACGTGGACGGCACTTCGCTGCGCATCCAGCCCAAGGTCGTCGACGCGGGCCACCACTCCCGCCGGCTCATGCGCCTGACCGGCCTCGACGTGCAGGAGAACCAGGCGCGGCGCCTGCTCAACGACCTCGACACGTACGCGGCCGACCAGGACCGCCAGGGCGAGGACGAGGAGTTCGTGGCCCACGACTGGCTCACCACGGTGTTCGAGCCCGCGGTGCGCGCCGTGCCCCGCGAGTTCCGTGGCAAGCTCGAGCCCGCGCAGGTGTTCCACGAGCTCCTCGACCACCGCTGGTACCTCTCGGAGCAGCAGGGTCGGGACGTCCCGATGTCCGAGGCGGCCGCGAGCTACGTCGCCACGATCCTCCCCGGGCGGCCCGACGAGCGCGCCGTGCTCGGGGTCGACACCGAGGCGTTCCCCGTCCTCCTGGAGTGACGGCGCTGCCCCCGGTGGTCGGCTGCGTCACCCCTGGGTGACGGCATCGGCCTGGGGGGTGATGGCGCCGTCGTCCCGCAGTGACGGCGCCATCCTCCCGAAGGCTGCCGGGCTCAGGCCTGGCGCCGGCGCCGTGCCACCTCGTACAACGCGATACCGGCCGCGACACCGGCGTTGAGCGACTCGACGGCGGAGGCGATCGGGATCGACGCGATCGCGTCGCAGTGCTCCCGGACCAGCCGGGACAGCCCCTTGCCCTCCGAGCCCACGACGAGCACGAGCGGATCGGTCGCGAACGGCAGCTCCCCGATCGGCACGTCACCGCCACCGTCCAGGCCGACGACGTAGCACCCGGCCGACCGGTACGCGTCGAGGGTCCGCACGAGGTTCGTGACCCGGGCGACCGGGACGCGCGCCGCGGCACCGGCCGAGACCTTCCACGCCGCCGCGGTCACCCCGGCGGCACGACGCTCGGGCACGATCACGCCGTGCGCACCGAACGCCCCGGCGGACCGCAGCACGGCACCGAGGTTGCGCGGGTCGGTCACGCCGTCGAGCGCCACCACCAGCGGGGCCGTCCCGGACGCCTCGGCCAGGTCGAGGAGGTCCTCGGAGTCGGCGTACGCGTAGGGCGGCACCTGGATCGCGACGCCCTGGTGGACCGCGCCGTCCGTGAGGCGGTCGAGCTCGGGCTTGGTCATCTCGAGCAGCGGGTACCCGCGCTCGGTGACGGCGGCGAGGATCTCGCGCGTGCGGTCGTCCGACTCGAGCCGGCTGGCCAGGTACACCGTGGCGACCGGGATGCCGGCCCGGAGCGCCTCGACGACCGAGTTGCGCCCGGTGACGATCTCGTGGGTCGCGCTGACGCCCTTGCCGTTCTTCGACCCGCCGGCGCCGCGTGACGCCCGCCCGGGCACCGTCCGCGGTCCGCCCGTGGAGGCGGCCCGTGCGGCACCTGCTCGTGCCGGTCCGGTCCGTGCCGTGCCGGTCTGCGCGGCGCGCTCGACCGCGGCCTGGCGCTTGGCGGCCGGGTGGTACGGGCGCTCGGTGGCCTTCGGGGTGGGCCCGCGACCCTCGAGGGCCTGCCGGCCCTGGCCGCCGGACCCGACCTTGGCGCCCTTCTTCGACCCGGGCTTGCGGGTCGCCCCGCGACGCTGGGAGTTGCCTGCCATCAGTCCTCGTCCTTCGTCTGGGTCGGTGCAGCCACGGCTGCGAGCGACCATCGTGCGCCTGTGGGCGAGTCCTCCACGAGGATGCCTGCTGCGGCCAAGCGGTCGCGGATCGCGTCCGAGGTCGCGAAGTCACGTGCGGCCCTGGCCTCGGCGCGGGCCGCGAGCTCGGCCGCGACCACGGCTCCGAGCGCCTCGGCGTAGCGCAGATCGTCCCCGCGGGTCGCCCACTGCGCGCTCCCCGGGTCGAGCCCGAGCACGTCGAGCATGGCACGCAGGACGACGAGGTGGCGACGTGCGTCGGTCAGCTCGCCGTCGGCGAGCGCGGAGTTGCCGGCGCGCAGGTGCTCGTGGACGACGGCCAGGGCCACGGAGACGTTGAGGTCGTCGTCCATCGCCGCCGTGAACTCGGCCGGCAGGGGCACCTCGGCGATCTCGGCCTCGGCGACGTCACCCAGGCGCTCGGTCGCCCGCTCGACGAACCCGGCGAGACGGTCCCAGATGGCCTCGGCCTCGGTCAGGGTGTCGTCGGACCACTCGACCATCGACCGGTAGTGCACCGACGCCAGCACGTAGCGCAGTGCGGCGGCCCGCGTGCGTGCGAGCACCTCGGCGACCAGCAGACCGTTGCCGAGCGACTTGCTCATCTTGGTGCCGCCCTGCGTGACCCAGGCGCTGTGCAGCCAGTAGCGCGCGAAGTCGACACCGGCGGCCCGCGACTGCGCCTGCTCGTTCTCGTGGTGCGGGAACCTCAGGTCGAGCCCGCCGCCGTGGATGTCGAACGTGTCACCGAGGTACCGCTGCGCCATCGCCGAGCACTCGAGGTGCCAGCCGGGACGCCCCCGACCGAACGGGGTCGGCCACGCGGCGGTGGCCGGTTCCCCGGGCTTCGGCGCCTTCCACAGGGCGAAGTCCCGCGGGTCGCGCTTGTCGACACCGGTGCCGTCCTCGTTGACGCCGTCGTGCGCAGGGGCGAGGTCCTCGAGGCGCTGGTTGGTCAGTGCACCGTAGGCGGGGTACGAGCGCACGTCGAAGTAGACGTTGCCCTCGCCCGCGACGTAGGCGTGGCCGGCGGCCAGCAGCTTCTCGACGAGCTCGACCATGTCGGTGACGTGCCCGGTCGCACGCGGCGCGTAGGTCGACGGGAGCACACCCACGGCGGCGTAGGCCGCCTCGAACTCCCGCTCGTGCCGCAGCGCCCAGGCCCACCACGGCTGGCCGGCGGCGGCGGACTTCGCGAGCACCTTGTCGTCGATGTCCGTGACGTTCCGCACGAGGGTCACGCGATACCCGCTGCGGGCCAGCCAGCGGGACAGGACGTCGAACGCGACGGCAGGGCGCAGGTGACCGACGTGCGGCGAGGACTGGACCGTCGCACCGCAGACGTAGACGCCCACCTCGCCCGGGACGAGCGGGACGAAGTCCCGGACCTCACGTGCGGCGGTGTCGTACAGGCGCAGGCTCACGCAGCAAGGCTACCGGGGTGCGTCCCCGGAACCGACAGGGTCGCCCGGTACCGCCCGGACGGGTGCGTCAGCCGAACGCGCGCTGCTCGCCACGGTACGTCGGAACGGTCGTGACCACCATGTCGCCCCGGACCAGGTGCACGGCGTCGAACCGCTCCATCACCTCACCCGCCTTGGCGTGGCGGAACCAGACCCGGTCGCCGATCTCGAGACCACGCGCGCCTGGTCCCTGCAGCGGGGTCTGGACCTCACCGGCCCCCTCCCGCGACGTGAGCCGCAGGCCGTCCGGCGCCACCGGGCGCGGGAGCCGCGAGCGGGTCGCCGGACCGGAGGCGACGTAGCCCCCGCCGTGCACGGTTGCGAAGCCGGGCGCCGGTCGACGCACGACGTCGAGCCCGAAGAACGCTGCCGGGCGCGGGGTGAAGGACCGGTAGTGGTCGAACAGCGTCGGGACGAACAACCCCGAGCCGGCGGTCACCTCGGTCACCGCCCGGTCACGCGCCGAGACCTCGATCGACCCCGACCCGCCGGAGTTGACGAGCGGCACCTCGTGCCCCACGGCGTCCTCGACCGCGCGGAGCACGGCGGTCCGGCGCCGGGCGAGGTCGGCCACCGAGGCACGCTTCACGAGGCGCACCGCGGGGCTCGTGTCCGGCAGCCCCGCGACCTGGGCCTCGTAGAACATGAGACCCCGGAGCTCGACGCCGGCGCGGGTCGCCACGACGCGGGCGAGGGCGGCCGCGTCGGCCGGTGTGTGGACCGGTGACCGCCGGGTGCCGAGGTGCGCCCGGAACGGCCCGATGCCCGGACGGAGCGACGCGTCGACGTCCACGCACACGTGCAGCGACCGGCCGGCCTCGGCGGCGGCACGCGCCACCAGGTCGACGTGCGCGACGTCGTCGACCATGACGGTCACCGCCTGCGCGGCGCGAGGGTCCGCGGCGAGCTCCTGGAGCGCCGCCACGTCGACGCTCGGGTACCCCACCAGGACGTCGTCGACACCGTGGGCGACGAGCCACGACGCCTCACGGACCGAGTAGGCCATGACACCGTGGAACCCGGGCCGGGAGAGGACCTTCTCAAGCACCGCCCGCACCCGCACGGACTTGCTCGCGACCCGCACGGGCACGCCGCCGGCGCGGCGCACCAGGTCGGACGCGTTGGCCTCGAGCGCGTCGAGGTCGACGACGGCCAACGGTGCCGGCAGGTGGCGGGTCGCCGCGTCGAGCCGCTCGCCGAGAGTCCGGCCCTGGTCCTTGGCAGTCATGCGGCCTCGACCACCGGTGCACCGTCCGCGACGGGCGTCCTGTCGCCGAAGCCCCGCGCGACGACCACGACGACCACCGCGAGCAGGACGGGGAGCAGGAACCCGACCCGCAGCGAGCTGCCGGTTCCGATGGCCCCGACGAACACCCCGCCGACCACCGCCCCGACGTAGTTGAAGATGTTGAGCCGGGCGATCACCGCGTCGGCCTGTCCCGGTGCGAGCGCGCCCGCGGCGGCGAAGCACAGCGGCGCGACGACGCCGAGCCCGAGGCCGGCGACGGCCAGACCGGCGATCGCCACCGCCGGTGATCCCGTCAGCACGACGGCGAGCAACCCCACGGCACCGAGCGCACCACTGGCCCGGACGACCGCGACCCTCCCGTACTTTCGGACGACGACGTCCCCGGCGAGACGCGAGACCAGGGTGCTCCCGAGGTAGGCGGCGTAGCCGAGCGGCGCGACCGCCCGCGCGGCCGTGAGCGTGTCCCGGAGGTAGATCGAGCTCCACGTCGACACGGCCGTGTCGGCGACGTAGTAGCCGACGATCGCCAGCCCGAGGACGAGGATCCCCGACCACGGGATCACGAAGGGCCGCGGATCGGCCTCACCGCCGTCGCTCGGGGCGGCCTCGTCCTCGGCGCCGTCGCGCCAGGCCCGTCGGTGCACGACGACCGCGGCGACGAGCGCCACGACCGACACGGCCGGGAGGGCGTCGCGCTGCGGGACGTGCGCGGCGACGTACGCGGAGACCGCCAGCGCGCCGAGGATCCCCCCGGCCGACCACGCGGCGTAGAACGACGTGAGGATGCTCCGCCCGTAGCGGTGCTGGAGGGTGACCGCCTGCATGTTGGTGCCCGCGTCGACCTGGCCGAGCGCCCAGCCGTACACACCGAAACCGACGTAGAACAGCACCCGGTCCGGAGCGAGCGCGGCGGTCCCGATCCCGATCGCGGCAACGACCAGACCGAGGACGAGGGCGCGTCCGCTCCCCCACCGACGGGCGACGGCCTCCGCCGTCGCGCTGCCGACCCCGGCGAGCACGCAGACCCCGAGGATGACCAGGGTGATGGCCAGGTCGTCGATCCCGAAGCGTTCCTTGAACCCGGGCTCGCTCGTGAGCATCGCTGCGAAGCCGAACCCCTGGGCCGCGAACGCCACGCTGACGGCGAGGCGCGCCCGCCCCAGGCCACCGGCCGTGGCGACGCGGAGGCGGGGTTCGGTCACACCGGCCTCGTCAGCGTGGCGAGGTAGCTCACGTACCCGTACAGCCCGCCTCGCGCGGCCTCGTCGTCCCCGTCGACGAGCCACGCGATCGAGTAGCCGTCGACCACCGCGATCATGCTGCGGCAGAGCGGCCCGAGCGGCACGACCCACTCGACCCGGGTCACCTCCGCGATCCGCCGGAGGAACAGCTCGGCCGTCACCCGGCTCTGCGCGTACTGGTCCTGGACCACCTCGGCGAGGGCCTCGTCGCGCAGCCCGGCCACGGTCAGCTCGTGGCTCAGGAGGCGCATGTCGCGGTTCTCGCGCATCGCGTGCCACAGCGTCTCGACGGCGACGGCGAGCGCGTCCCGGATGGTCGCCTGCTCCGGCAGCGCGTCGATCACGCTGGCCGCGGTCTCGCCCGGCACCTCCGCGGCGACCGCGCGCAGCAGCTCCGACTTGTCCTCGAAGCAGTAGTGCACCACGCCCAGCGAGACACCGGCCTGCGTGGCCACCGCGCGCACGGTCGCGGCGTCGATGCCGCGAGCGCGCGCGACGGTGAGAGCAGCCCCCACCAGCTGGTGTCGCCGCTCGGCGACGGACATGCGATTCATGACGTTCCCCCCGGACAGGAGCACTGGGTCGCCACCACGTCCCCGAGCGTGCTCGTCGACCATCCCAACCGGTGCGTCCCCCCACGTCAAGTGGCACTTCCTTGACGCAGCCCGCCTGTGCCCAGAAGGATCGCGTGCGTGAGTCGGCCGCAAGCGACCCTGGAGTGGACCAACTGGTCGCGCACGGAGCGCACCTCGCCGGAGCGGTTCGAGCGGCCACCGGACGTGGAGTCCCTGGTCCGGGTCGTGACGGGGGCGGGAGCGTCCCCGGTGCGCGTCGTCGGCGCGGGCCACTCGTTCACCGGCGCCGCGGCCACCGACGGGGTCCTCGTGAGCCTGGATGCGATCGCGGACGTCCAGCACGTCGAGCCACGTCCGGACGGGACGGCGCACGTCACCGTCGGCGCGGGGATCCGCCTCGGGGCGCTCAACCGCGCACTGGCCGCGCGCGGTCTCGCGATGCGCAACCTCGGCGACATCGACCGGCAGTCGATCGCCGGCGCGATCTCGACGGGCACGCACGGCACGGGTGCGCGGCTCGGCGGTCTCGCGACCCAGGTCGTCGGCCTGCGGCTGGTGACCGCCGCGGGCGAGGTGGTCGACGTGGACGCCGACCGTCACGGCGACCTCTTCCAGGCCGCGCGCCTGGGACTCGGCGCCGTCGGGCTGATCGCGGCGGTGACCCTCGAGGTGGTGCCGGCGTTCTCGCTCGAGGCCGTGGAGGAACCATGGCCGCTCGACCGGGTCCTCGATGCCCTCGACGGCCCCGACGGACTGGTCGAGTCGAACGACCACGTCGAGTTCTACTGGTTCCCGCACACGCGGCGCACGCTGACGAAGCGCAACAACCGCGTCGACCCGCGGGACCCGGGCGTCGCACCCCCGCTGGGCCGGGTCCGCGGCTGGGTCGACGACGAGCTGCTCTCCAACACCGTGTTCGAGGCCACGAACCGGCTCACCGCGGCGGCACGGGGCCTGACCCCGGTGGTCAACCAGGTCGCGGCGCGCGCGCTGTCCGCTCGTCGCTTCACCGCGCCGTCGTACGAGGTGTTCGTGACGCCCCGCCGGGTCCGGTTCCGGGAGATGGAGTACGCGATCCCGCGTGCCGCGCTGGTCGACGTCCTGGCGGAGATCGACCGCTGGATCGAGCGCACGCGCGAGCACGTGCCGTTCCCGGTCGAGGTGCGCTTCGCCGCACCGGACGACGTCTGGCTGTCGACCGCCTACGCACGCGAGTCCGCCTACGTCGCCGTGCACCAGTACCTCCGCCTGCCGTACCGACGCTACTTCTCGGCCGTCGAGCGCATCATGGCGGAGGTCGACGGCCGGCCGCACTGGGGCAAGCTCCACTGGCTCGAGGCCGAGCGCCTCGCGGCGCTGTACCCGCGGTTCACCGACTTCCTCGCGGTCCGGTCCGCGCAGGACCCGGAGGGCCGCTTCGCGAACCCGTACACCGATCGGGTGTTCGGTCCGCGGGGCTGATCCGCAGGCCTGACGGGAACACTCCGCCCCCACCCCCTGTTGACCCGCGTATGACTGCGACCTCGCCGTACCGTGCCGTCATCGCCGCCGCCTACGGCGGCCCGGAGGTGCTCGAGGTGGTCGAGCTCCCGGCGAGCGACCCCGGTGAGGGCCAGGTGCTCGTCGAGGTCCGCGCCGCCGGGGTGAACCCGGCGGACTGGAAGCTGTACACCGGAGCCTTCGGCACCGATCCGGCACGACTTCCCCGTCGCCTCGGCTTCGAGGCGTCCGGGGTCGTCCTCGCCGTCGGCCCCGGAGTCGACGGCGTGACGCCTGGGGACGAGGTGATCGTCCAGCCCGCCCAGGGCGCCTATGCCGAGCAGGTCGTCGCCCCGGTGGGCGCGGTGCTCCCGAAGCCCTCGGCCCTCTCCTGGGAGCAGGCCGCCGGCCTGCTGCTCGCCGGGACCACGGCGTGGCACACGGTCGTGGCGGCGCAGGTCGGGCCCGGTGACACCGTCCTGGTGCACGGCGCCGCCGGTGGGGTCGGCGGCTTCGTGACCCAGCTCGCGGCCCTGCGCGGCGCCCGCGTGATCGGGACCGCGAGCGCTGCCCGTCACGACGACGTCTCGGCCGCCGGCGCCGAGCCGGTCGTCTACGGTCCGGGGCTGGCGGACCGGGTGCGCGCCCTGCTGGGCGACGGCGAGGTCGTGACCGCGGCGATCGACACCGTCGGGACCGACGAGGCCCTGGACACCTCGGTCGAGCTCGTCGCCGACCGCGCGCGCATCGTGTCGATCGCCGGCTTCGCCCGCGGCGGCGAGCTCGGGATCCGGCTGCTCGGCAGCGGTCCGGGAGCGGACCCCGGGACCGAGGTCAGGCGGTCCGCGCGCGCCGAGCTCATCGCCCTCGCCGCCGCCGGTCGGCTCACGATCACCGTGGCGGCGACCTACCCGCTGGCGTCGGTCGCAGACGCGCACCGCGCCGGGATGGCCGGGCACACCCACGGCAAGATCGTGCTGATCCCCTGAGCAGCCCGCCGGGCTGAACGCCGGTCCCGTCAGCGTCGGGGGAGGTGGTCAGGCGGCGATGTCGCGCGCATGCCGACGGAGCGCCTCGAGGACGACGCCCACGACGACACGCTCCGCCCGGTCGGGCCGGACGAGCGCGTCGATCTGCCGACCGGCCCGGACCCCGACGAGCGGCACGAGCCGGAACCGGGTGCCGTCACGGTGGTCCGCCGTGAACCGCGGCAGCAGGGAGATGCCGTGACCGGCGGCCACCAGGGCCTCGACCACGTGGAAGTCGTTGATGCGGTGCCGCACCCGTGGCGGCGCCCCGGACCCCGCAGTGACCGCCTCGAGCACCGCGGCCACCGGGAAGCCCGCGCGCACCGTGATCCACTCCTCGTCGGCCAGGTCCAGCGGTGTCAGCGACGTGCGGTCGGCGAGCCGGTGAGCGGGCGGGAGGGCCACGTCGAGCGGCTCGCGGAGCAGCGGGACGACGCTGACCCGGCCGTCGTCCGCGCCCGCCCACACCTGCCCGCGGTCGGCCCGGTGCGCGACGACGATGTCGAACTCGCTCGTCAGGTGGACGAACTCGTCCTGCGCGACGTCCTCGTCGCTGCACTCGACGACGATCCCCGGCTGGTCGGAGAGCCGCGTCAGCAGCCCCGGCAGGAGCATCTGCGCTGCGCTCTGGAACGCCGCCACCCGGACGGTGCCCGTCGGCTGGTCGAGGAACGCGCCGACGGCGGCACCGGCGCGCTCGAGCGCGATCGCCACCCCGACGGCCTCACGCGCGAGGGCCTCACCAGCGGGGGTCAGCCGGAGCCCGCGCCCGACCCGCTCGGTGAGCCGCACGCCGACGGTCCGCTGCAGTGCCTTGAGCTGCTGGGAGACCGCGGAGGGCGTGCAGTGCAGCGCGGCGGCCGCGGACGCGACGCTGCCGCGGTCCCCGACGACCCGGAGTGTCTCGAGCTGGTGCACATCCATGTAGCAATGCTACTGAGATGCTTCAGGACAATTCGATTGTCCTGAATCGTCCTGCGGTCGAAGATCGGTCCATGCCCCTCCGTGACCGCCTGCTCGCCGTGCTCGTCGCCGTGCTGTGGGGACTGAACTTCCCGGCGATCCACCTGTCGCTCGCCCAGTTCCCGCCGTTCTTCCTCGTCGCCGTGCGCTTCTCCCTCATCGCGATCCCGGTCGTGCTGCTCGTGCCTCGACCGGTCGTGCAGTGGCGCTGGCTGCTGGGGTACGGCATCGGCTTCGGCGTGCTCCAGTTCACGTTCCTGTACCTGGCGATGGATGTCGGCATGCCCACCGGGCTCGCGTCCCTCGTGCTGCAGTCCTCGGCCCCGTTCACGGTGCTCCTCGGCGCGGCGCTGCTGGGCGAGCGGCTGACGGCGCGCCGCCTGGCCGGCATCGGCGTCGCGATGGTCGGACTCGCGGGCATCGCGCTCCACCGTGCGGACACCGGCGGGCGCGCGATGCTCGTGCCGGTCCTGCTGACCCTTCTAGGCGGGCTCGGCTGGGCCATCGGCAACCTCAGCAACCGGAAGGCCGCTGCCGACAGCCCCTGGCGTCTGATGCTCTGGATGGCGGTCATCCCGCCCCTGCCGATGCTCGCCCTGTCGTTCGTCGTGGACGGTCCGGCCGCGATCGGCCGCTCGCTCTCGACGCTCGACACCCCCGCGGCCATCCCGGCGATCGGTGGGCTGCTCTACACGGTGCTCGTCGCGACCCTCGCCGGGTCCGGCATCTGGACCGCGCTCATGGCGCGGCACCCGTCGGGCACCGTGGCGCCGTTCTCGATGCTCGTCCCCGTGGTCGGGATCGCGGCGTCCTGGCTCGTCCTGCAGGAGAAGCCGTCACCGGTCGAGCTGCTCCTCGGCGTGCTGGTGCTCGGCGGGGTGATGCTGGCCGGCGCGGCCCCGCGACGGCGCGCCGGCGTCAGTCCGCTGCTGCGACCAGCGCCGTGGCGAGGGCTGCGACCCCTTCGCCGCGTCCCGTCAGCCCCAGCCCGTCCGTCGTCGTCGCCGACACCGTGACCGGTGCGCCGACCGCGGCACTGAGGACCGCCTCCGCCTCGGAGCGTCGTGCACCGATCCTCGGCCTGGTCCCCACGACCTGGATCGCGACGTTCCCGATCACGTAGCCCGCGGCGCGGACCCGACGCGCCGCCTCGGCGAGCAGGACGGCACCGGCGGCTCCGGCCCACTCGGGCTCGGCCGTCCCGAAGTTCGACCCGAGGTCACCGATCCCGGCTGCCGAGAGCAGCGCGTCCGCTGCCGCGTGCGCAGCGACGTCCGCGTCGGAGTGCCCCTCGAGGGCCCGCTCCCCCGGCCACTCGAGGCCTGCGAGGTGAAGCACGCGGGGCGAGTCCTCCGGTGCGTACGCGTGCACGTCGATGCCCGTGCCGACCCGTGGCAGCGTCACGACGCCGCCTCGTCGAGCGACACGGCACCGCCGTCGGCCGGATCGGCTCCACCCTCGGTCGTCGGCGCTTCGGCGGCTCCGGGGGCGTCATGATCAGACGCCTGCACCGGTTCCCTGCGCCTGAGGGCGTCGAGCGCGACGTCCACCCGAGCGTCCTCGTCCGCACCGTCGGTCTCGGCCAGCAACAGCTCCGCGACCGACAGGTCCCGTGGCGTCGTGATCTTGAACGCGTCCTCGGCGCCGTCGACCTGCCACACCGCCACCCCGATCGCCTCGACCAGCGCGGCGTCGTCGGTCGCTGCCGTCGCCTCGGTCGCGGCCCGGACGAGACCGGCGATGTGCGCGCGATCGATCAGCTCACGGGAGAACCCCTGAGGCGTCTGCACGGCCCGGAGCCGGTCCCGACTGACCGTCGCCAGCACGGGCGCACCGCCGGCCGACACCTGACCGACCTGCTTGATCGTGTCGTGCACCGGCACCCCAGGAATGACGGCACGGTGCCCGGCACGCACCGCGTCGGCCACACGGACGACGAGAGCCGGGGGAAGGAGCGCACGCGCGGCGTCGTGGATCAGGACGACGTCGACCTCGCGCGGAAGCAGCGCGAGCCCTGCCGCGACCGAGGCCTGCCGATTGGTGCCGCCCGCGACGACCGAGACCGGGACCGGGAGGTCCTCGGCGACGAGCAGCCGCGTCACGTCGTCGACCCTCTCCTCGGGTGCGGTCACGACCAGCACGTCGACGACGCCGGAGGCGACGAGCCGACGCGCGGCGTGGACCACCAGAGGCCGGCCACGGAGCTCGACGAGCGCCTTCGGGTCGTCACGGCCGAGCCGAGAGCCCGAGCCGGCGGCGGTGAGGACGGCAGCGGTGGTCACGAGTCCCCCTGGTGGGCGTCCGAGACGCTCAGGAGGCGAGGACCTCGTCGAGGATGGCTTCCGCCTTCTCCTCCTCGGTGTGCTCGGCGAGCGCGAGCTCGGACACGAGGATCTGACGCGCCTTGGCGAGCATGCGCTTCTCACCGGCGGAGAGCCCGCGGTCGGCGTCCCGGCGCGAGAGGTCACGGACGACCTCGGCGACCTTGATGACGTCACCCGACGCCAGCTTCTCCAGGTTCGCCTTGTACCGCCGCGACCAGTTGGTGGGCTCTTCGGTGTACGGAGCGCGCAGCACCTCGAACACCTTGTCGAGGCCTTCCTGGCCGACGACGTCACGCACGCCGACGAGGTCGACGTTCTCGGCAGGGACCTCGATCGTCAGATCTCCCTGAGCAACCTTCAGCTTGAGGTAGAGCTTGTCCTCTCCGCGGATGGTCCTGGTCTTGATCTCCTCGATCAGCGCGGCACCGTGGTGCGGGTAGACAACGGTCTCGCCTACTGTGAAAGTCATGTGGAGATTTCCCCTTTCGCGGAACTCGATCTTACCACGCCGATGACGAGGCCCTTTACCCTTCCATGACCGTTTCGAGGGGTGTTGTCGCAGGTCAGCGGCTCAGCGTACGAGCCGGCCGTGGTTGTCCCCCCGGCGAGGGACCCGAGATCACGGGCAGACACGTCGGCACACTATGATGCGCGTGGTTGACCTAAGCGATCAGGCGTCCGCCCAGGACCATGCGGTCCTGTCGCCCCGCCCGGCCAACCGTCCACCGGCCCGACCCTCACGAGGAGCCACCGTGACCGCCTTGCGACCGACCCCGCCTGCCCGCCACGGAATCCGGATGGCGCTGGTCCCGGCGGTTGCTCTCGGAGCCCTCCTCCTCGCAGGCTGCTCGGCGACGAACCCGATCACGACCGAGAAGCCATACAGCGCGTCCGACGGCGTGCGGGTCGACCTCGCCGCCGGCCTCACGGCCGAGAACCTCATGATCCTCACGGCGCAGAAGGGTGCGCCCGGCACCCTCCTCGGCGCGCTCACCAACCGCGGCAAGGTCGCCGACACCGTCACGCTCACCCCCGACGGCGCCACCCCCGTCACCGTCCACGTCGGTGCCGGCGAGACGGTTCTCCTCACCCCTCAGGCGGCCACGATCACCGAGGTCGGCATCACCAGGACGCCCGTCCCGATCGCCGCCGTCACGGTCCCCCCGGGCGCCATCGCCTCCGTCGAGCTCGTGTCCGGCATCGGCGGCGCCCACACGGTGTCCGTGCCCGTCCTCGACGGGTCCCTGCCCGCGTACAAGGCTCTCGTCCCGACGCAGGGCTGAGCGCGCGCCGCAGCCCATCTGAGCGGCGCGCGCTGCAGGAGTGCAGCACCCAGGCGCCGGTCGGACCGGACGCCGGGCACGATCACCCGAAGCGGCCCGAGATGTAGTCCTCGGTGGCCTGCTGCGACGGCGACGAGAACATGGTGGCCGTCGAGTCCATCTCGATGAGTCGCCCCGGCGACCCGGTGCCCGCGATGTTGAAGAACGCGGTGCGCTCCGAGACCCGCGCAGCCTGCTGCATGTTGTGCGTCACGATCACGATCGTGTAGTCGTTCTTGAGGTCGTGGATGAGGTCCTCGATCGCCAGCGTCGAGATCGGGTCGAGGGCCGAGCAGGGCTCGTCCATGAGCAGCACCTGCGGCCGCACCGCGATCGCGCGCGCGATGCACAGGCGCTGCTGCTGACCGCCGGACAGGCTCGCCCCGGGCTTCTGGAGCCGGTCCTTGACCTCGTTCCAGAGGTTGGCACCGACGAGCGACCGCTCGACGGCCTCGCTCAGCTCGGCCTTGTTCTTGACGCCGTTCAGGCGCAGCCCCGCGGCGACGTTGTCGAACACCGACATGGTCGGGAACGGGTTCGGCCGCTGGAAGACCATGCCGACCGTGCGGCGGACCGCGACCGGGTCGACGTCCTTGCCGTAGAGGTCGAGACCGTCGAGGTTCACCTCGCCCTCGACCCGGGTGCCGGGCAGCACCTCGTGCATCCGGTTGAGCGTCCGGAGGAACGTCGACTTGCCGCAGCCGGACGGCCCGATGAACGCCGTCACCGAGCGTGCCTCGATGCTCATCGTGACGCCCTCCACGGCCCGGAACTGGCCGTAGTAGACGTTGAGGTCCTTGACGTCGATGCGCTTGGCCACGGCCTGCGATCCTTTCCTTGGGACGTCCGTCGGTAGTGGGGCCCGGTCGCTGCCGGCCGGGCCGGTGGGGTCAGGCCTTGACAGCCCCGAACCGGGCGATGAGCCGGCCGGTGAGGTTGAGCGCCATCACGAGCAGGATGAGGGTGAGGGCTGCCGCCCAGGTGCGCGTCACGGCGGCCTCGAGGAACTCGGTGCGGTCCTGATTGATCATGGTCGGCAGTGCGGCCATCGGGCCGTTGAAGAGATCGGTGTTGATCGACTTGGTGTACGGACCGAGGATCAGCAACGGGGCGGTCTCCCCCATGACCCGCGCAAGACCCAGCAGCACACCCGTGATGATGCCTGACAGTGCTGTGGGAAGCACGATCCGCAGGATCGTCTTCCACTTCGGCACGCCGAGCGCGTAGGACGCCTCTCGGAGCTCGTTCGGCACGAGGCGCAGCATCTCCTCGGTCGAGCGCACGATGACCGGGATCATCAGCAGGACGAGCGAGAGGCTCACCGCGAACGCGACCCGGTTGAGACCCATCGTCGTGATCCACAGCGCGTACACGGTCAGCGCCGCGACGATCGACGGGATGCCCGTGAGGATGTCGACCATGAAGCTCACGGTCCGGGCCAGCCGGCCCCGACCGTACTCGACGAGGTAGATCGCGGTGAGGATCCCGATCGGCACGGAGATCAGCGCCGTCACGCCGGCCTGCAGGAGCGTCCCCATGATCGCGTGGTACGCGCCGCCGCCGGTGTCGCGCACCGTGATGCCGCGCTGCGAGTGCGTCCACCAGCTCGAGGTGAGCAGCAGGCTGTACCCGCGCGACACGACCGTCCAGAGGATCCAGACGAGCGGGATCACCGCGAGGGCGAACGCCACGTGAACGGCCCCGGTGACGACCCGGTCCCGCACCACGCGGGAACGGCCCGCCGAGCCGTCGAGGTGATCGGTGCCGAGGATCGCGGCGGACGCCGCGCCGGCCGCCGAGGGCGGGGTGGTGACGGTGCTCATGAGGTCAGGCCTTCCGTCGTCCGATGACGAGCCGGGCGATCGCGTTCACGAGGAACGTCAGCAGGAACAGCACCAGCCCGGCGGAGATGTAGGCGCCGGTCTTGGCCGGGGAGTCGAACTCGGCGGCCGCGTTCGCGATCTTCGACGCGAACGTCTCACCGCCCGAGAAGAGCGAGAAGCTGAAGGCGCCGTTCGTCGTCGACAGGATGATCGTCACGGCGATCGTCTCGCCGAGGGCCCGCCCCAGGCCGAGCATCGCCGCGGAGACCACACCCGGTCGCCCGAACGGCAGCACCGCGAGGCGGATCATCTCCCAGCGGGTCGCACCGAGGGCCAGCGCGGCCTCCATGTGCTCCTTCGGGGTCTGCGCGAACACCTCGCGCGAGAGGGCCGTGACGATCGGCAGGATCATGATCGACAGCACGACCGCCGCCAGGAAGATCGTCCCCGACTGGACGGTCGTCGCGCCGAACAGCGGGATCCAGCCGAACGCCGAGGTGAGGAAGTCCTGCACCGGGCGGACGTAGGAGAGCAGGATCCGCGCCCCCCACAGGCCGAAGATGATCGACGGGACGGCGGCGAGCAGGTCGACGAGGTAGCCGGCGGGCTTCGCGAGCCGCTTCGGCGCGTACAGCGTGAGGTACAGCGCCACGCCGATCGCGATCGGCACGGCGATCACCATCGCGACCAGCGAGGCGATGACCGTGACCCAGAGCAGCTGGGCGATGCCGAAGCGGAGGTTGGCCGGGTCGGAGACGTTCCACTCGCGTGACGTCAGGAAGCTGGCCCCGTCGGCGGCGAGAGACGGGATCGCCCGAGCGAGCAGGAACGCGGCGACCCCCAGGACGAGGGCGACCACGATCAGGCCGGACGCGGAGGTCGCCAGGCGGAACAGGCTGTCAGCGCCGTGACGTCGCCTGCCCGTCAGCTCGGTCGTCGTCGTGCTCGCCATCAGCGTCCTTCGTTCCGGTGTCCTACAGATGGTGCCGCAGCCGCGCCCCGTCCGGCCACCAGGGGCTGGACGGGGCGCGACGCGACGCGGGTCGTGCGATCAGGAGATCGCGGCGATCGCCGTCTTGAGCTCGGCCGAGATCGAGTCCGGCAACGGAGCGTAGCCGAGGTCGACGAGGCCGGTCTGCACCTCGTTCGAGGCGAAGTGCGTCAGGAACGCCTTCTCCATCGCGGTGTCGTTCGCGTTCAGGCCCGTGGAGCAGACGATCTCGTACGTCACCAGGAGGATCGGGTACGCACCCTTGACGCTCGTCCCGTAGTCGAGCGAGAGACGCAGGTCGTTCCCGGTGCCGTCACGCTTCGCCGAGGCGACGGCGGTGCCGACGGTCTCGGGGGTGAGCTCGACGGCGCCCGAGCCGTTGTCGATCTGGGCGACGCCCAGCTTGTTGTCCTTCGCGTAGGACCACTCGGTGTAGGTGATGCCACCCTCGGTGGTCTTGACGCCCTCGGAGACACCGGACGACTTCTCACGGCCCTCGCCCGCACCCGTGGCCGGCCACGACTTCGCGTGCGCCTCGGTCCAGACGCCCTTCGAGGCTGCACCGAGGTACTTGGTGAAGTTGTCCGTCGTCCCGGACTCGTCCGACCGGAAGAACACGTGGATCGGCTCGCTCGGGAGCGTGACCGACGGGTTCAGCGTCTTGATCGCCGCGTCGTCCCAGGTCTTGATGTCACCCTTGAAGATCTTCGCGACCGTCGGGCCGTCGAGGACCAGCGTGCTGACGCCGGAGACGTTGTACGCCACGGCGATCGGGCCGGTCACCATCGGGAGGTTCCACGCGTCGTTCCCGGTGCAACGGGCCTTCGCCGCGTCGACCTCGCCCTTCTCCGCGCTGAGCGCGGAGTCCGACCCGGCGAACTGCACGAGGCCGGCGTTGAAGTTCTTGATGCCCGAGCCTGAGCCGGTCGGGTTGTAGTTCACGGTGATGTCGGGGCACACGGAGCCGAACGACGAGATGGCCTGCTCGATCGCGTTCTTCTGCGCCGAGGAGCCTTCCGCGTTGAGCGTGCCGCCGGTGCCGCAGTCGACCTTCGCGGCGCTCGTGGCCGAGGTCGCGGTGCTGTTGCCGGTCGACGCAGCCCCGGTGTTCGAGTCCGACCCGCAGCCGGTGAGCGCGATCGCACTGATGAGCACGGCGCTGGACAAGCCTGCCAGGCGCGCGGCCTTCTGAACCTTCACGGTGTTCCCTCTCTGGTTTCCTTCGCCTCACATACCGGGCTCAGGAACCCGGTCCGCGTCGAACGCTAAGGAACAGAGGTGTCCGGTTCGCCCGACCAAGGTGAACGCAGGGTGAACGGTGCGCGACGGTTGACCTTCACGGAACGGTGGGTCACCCGATCGGACGCCCCGGCGGCGCACCGACGCGCCACCACCGGCGCAGCCGCTGCCGCGCCGTTGCCCGTGCGCCGCTACTGCCGCCCGGACGCCACCGCCCCGTCGTTGCCGCCGCGCCCCGTTGCGTCGTCCACGAGCTTGTACCCCAGCCCTCGGACGGTCAGCAGCAGCAGCGGTACCGCCGGGTCCTCCTCGATCTTGGCGCGCACGCGCTTCACGTGGACGTCGAGGGTCTTGGTGTCGCCGACGTAGTTCGAGCCCCAGACCCGGTCGATGAGCTGTCCCCGCGTGAGCACCCGCCCGGCGTTCCGCATGAGGAACTCGAGCAGCTCGAACTCCTTGAGCGGGAACGACACCGACTGGTCCGCCACCGTCACCGTGTGCCGCTCGACGTCGAGCCGGACCGGACCGACCTCGAGGACCCCCTCACCGGCGTCGTCCTCGGCCGGCGCCTGCTGCCGCCGGAGCACGGCGCGCACCCGCGCCAGGAGCTCGCGGAACGAGTACGGCTTGGTGACGTAGTCGTCGGCGCCGATCTCGAGACCCACGACCTTGTCGATCTCGCTGTCCTTCGCGGTGAGCATGATGACCGGGACGTTGCTCCGGGCCCGCAGCCGTCGGCACACCTCCGTGCCGGAGAGTCCCGGCAGCATCAGGTCCAGCAGGACGAGGTCGGCGCCGTCCGCGTCGAACGACTCGAGCGCGTCGAGGCCGTTGCCGACCGCGATCACGTCGTACCCCTCACGGGTGAGCTGATAGGTCAACGGGTCGCGGTAGGACTCTTCGTCCTCGACGAGCAGGATGCGGGTCACGCATCCACCTCCTTGGTGAGCGGGGTCGGGGCAGCCGGTTGCTGCACCGCCCGTGGGGGGACGACGGGGGGCAGTGCGTGCGTGTCGAGGTCGGCTCCGCCCGGCCCGTCGTGCCGATGGGCGGCGTCACCCGCCGGGAGCCGGAGCGTGAAGGTGGACCCGCGGCCGGGCCGCGACCAGATCGTCACCTCGCCACCGTGGTCCGCTGCGACGTGCTTGACGATGCTGAGCCCGAGGCCGGTGCCCCCGGTGTCACGCGACCGCGCCGGGTCGACCCGGTAGAACCGCTCGAACACCCGCTCCTGCTCACGCTCCTCGATGCCGATCCCCTCGTCGACGACCGCGATCTCGACGATGCCGGCGTCGGTGCGCACCCCGACCCCGACCCGGGTCCCGGCCCCCGAGTACGCGACGGCGTTGTCCAGCAGGTTGCGGACCGCGGTGACGAGGAGCCCGTGGTCGCCGAACACGACCACACCGCGCTCCCCGCCGACCTCGAGCCGCATCTGCTTCGCCGACGCCGACGTCCGCGCACGGTCGACCGCCTCGGCGATGACGTCGTCCACCTGGACCAGCGCGGCCTCCTCGAGAGCCCCGGCCACCTGCAACCTGCTCAGCTCGATGATCTCGTGCACGAGGGCCGAGAGCCGGATGGCCTCCTGCTGCATCCGACCGGCGAACCGTCGCACCGTGTCGGGGTCGTCGGCGGCGGACTCCACCGTCTCGGCCAGCAGGGCGAGAGCACCGACGGGAGTCTTGAGCTCGTGGGACACGTTGACGACGAAGTCCCGCCGGATCGCCTCGAGCCGACGCGCCTCGGTGCGGTCCTCCGCGAGCACCAGGAGGAGACCGGGCCCGACGTACGCGACCCGGACCTGCAGCATCACCATCCCGCGACCGACGGGTCCCCGCGGCAGCTCGAGCTCCTCGTCGCGGATCTCACCGGTGGTCCGCACGTCCTCGATCAGGTCCTGGATCGCGGCGTGCACCAGCCGGCCGTCCCGGACGATCCCCAGCGAGTACGCGGGCGGGCTCGCACGCACGACCCGGTCGGTGTCGTCGACGACGACGGCCGCCGACCGGAGCACCGCGAGCACGCGGACGAGCCCCTCGTCGAGCTCACGCGGCTCGGCGTCGGGGATGGTCCGCTGGGTGCGCTCGCTGAACCGGAACGCCAGGGTCGCCCCGACTCCGGTCACCAGCCCGAGAAGGCCGGCGAGTACGATCGTGATTCCGTCCACACCGCCAGCGTACGGTCACCGCCGGCGGCTACGATGGCGCCCACTGCGCCCCACGGGCATGCGACGTCGGATGTTCACCTGGGCGGTCCGACCTGTTCACCTCCTGCTGGCACGATTCGCCGCAGCAGCACGACGAGAGGGATGACATGCGGGAGATCTTCGAAGCCGAGCTGCGTCAGCTCGGTGAGGACCTGGCGACCATGAGCGAGCGGGTCGAGAGAGCGATCACGAGCGCCGGCAACGCGCTGCTGAACGCCGATCTGCAGGTCGCCGAGTCGGTGATCACCGACGACCTGGCGATCGACTCGCTCGAGCGCGACCTCGACGAGCGGTGCATCCACCTCCTCGCCCAGCAGCAGCCCGTCGCGACGGACCTTCGCGTCGTGGTCTCGGCGCTGCGGATGAGCGCGACCCTGGAGCGCATGGGTGACCTCGCCCGCCACGTCGCGCAGGTCGCCCGCGGCCGGTACCCGCACGAGGCCATCCCGCCGTCGTTGTCCGGCACCTTCGCCGAGATGCACGACGCGGCGTGCCGGGTCGCTCGACGCACCACGACGCTGCTCAAGACCCACGACCTCGCCGTCGCCGAGGACATCGAGCGCGACGACGACCTGCTCGACGCGCTGCACGAGGACACCTTCACGGCGCTGCTCGGTGGCGGCTGGACGGGCACCCCGCAGGAGACCGTCGACGTCACGCTCCTCGGGCGGTACTACGAGCGGTTCGGCGACCACGGCGTCTCGATCGCCCGCCGCGTGACGTACCTGGTCACCGGCGACTTCGGCGCCGAGGAGTCGGCCATCTCGCACTGAGACCTCACCGGTCGCCCGGAGCACGACACCGGCGACGTACGACGAGGGGGAGGAGCCTGCTGGCTCCTCCCCCTCGTCGTACGTCGGGCGACCCGGTCAGCGACCCTGGTTCGCCACTGCCTTGATGGCCTCGGCCGCGGCGTCGGGGTCGAGGTACGTCCCGCCCTTGACGACGGGCTTGAGCGACTCCTCGTCCAGCTCGTACTGCAGCGGGATGCCGGTCGGGATGTTGATCCCGGCGATCGTCTCGTCGTCGATGTCGTCGAGGAACTTCACGATCGCCCGGATCGAGTTGCCGTGCGCCGCGACCAGCACCGTCTTGCCGGCACGCAGGTCCGGGACGATGTCGCTCGACCAGTACGGCAGCGCCCGGTCCAGGACGTCCTTCAGGCACTCGGCCTGCACGACCGGCGCGTCCGCGTACCGCGGGTCGGCGTCCTGCGAGAACTCCGAGCCGAGCTCGATGTCCGGCGGCGGGACGTCGTAGGAACGGCGCCAGAGCATGAACTGCTCCTCGCCGTACGTCGCCAGCGTCTGCTTCTTGTCCTTGCCCTGCAGCGCGCCGTAGTGGCGCTCGTTCAGCCGCCAGCTCCGCTTGACGGGGATCCAGTGACGGTCCGCCGCGTCGAGGGCGAGGTTGGCGGTCGTGATGGCGCGGCGCAGGAGCGACGTGTGCACGACGTCCGGCAGGACACCCGCGTCGGTGAGCAGCTTGCCACCGCGCACGGCCTCAGCGATGCCCTTCTCGGACAGGGCGACGTCCACCCAGCCGGTGAACAGGTTCTTGGCGTTCCACTCGCTCTCGCCGTGGCGGAGCAGCACGAGGGTATAGGTCATGGCTCCTATCCTGCCCCATCGCCGGAGACCCGCCCGGAGGACTTCCGGCCTGTGGGCACGGGGTCCGACTGTGCCCGCCCCACCACCGTGCGCACCGTCGCGGGCACCGCATCACGCACCGGTGTCAGCACTGCGGCGTGCGTCGCCTCACCGCTCCGAGCGGCGCCGTCGAGCCTCGTCGTACACGCGCAGCACCTTGTCCGCCGAGGCATCCCAGCCGAACTGCAGCGCGTGCGCGCGGGCGCCCTGACCCAGCACGACCCGGGCCGCGTCGTCGGCGAGCAGCTCGCCGATCGCCGCCGCCCAGGTCTCGGGGTCGTGCCCGGCCACCAGCCGACCCGACGTGCCGTCGGCCACGACCGACCGGAGACCTCCGACACCTGCGGCGAGGACCGGTGTCCCGCTCGCCTGCGCCTCGGCCGCGACCAGACCGAACGACTCGCTGCGCGACGGCATCGCGACCAGGTCGGCGGCGCGGTACCAGTCGACCAGCACCGACCGGGGCACCGGCGGGCGGACGATCACGTGGTCGGACACCCCGGAGGCCGCCGCGAGGGCCGCGAGCTCACGGACCGCCGTCGGACGTCCGCTCGGACCACCGAGCACCACGAGCGTCGGCACCGGGCGCCCGCTCGCCCGGAGCACCGCCAGGGCCTGGACCAGGACGTCCGGACCCTTGAGCGGCTGCACGCGACCGGCGAACAGCACGAGCGGACCGGTCGCGTCGAGCCCGAGCCTGGCGCGCGCCGCCGCACGGTCACCCGGCGTGAACAGGTCGAGGTCGACACCCGGGGCGACCGTCCGCACGCGATCCGGGGCCGCCCCGTACAGCTCCACGAGGTCCCGCGCCTCCTCGTCGGTGCTCGCGATCAGGGCGTCGGCCTCCGCGACCACCTGCTCCTCGCCGATCATCCTGCCGTGCGGCTCCGGCGTGTCCCCCGGCGCGAGCGCAGCGTTCTTGACGCGCGCCATCGTGTGCATCGTGTGCACGAGCGGCACGTCCCACCGGTCGGCCGCGAGCCACCCCACCTGACCGGACAACCAGTAGTGGGAGTGCACGACGTCGTACCACCCCGCCGCGCGCGCCGCCTCGGACCGCAGGACCCCCGCCGTCATCGCGCACAGCTGTCCCGGCAGGTCGCTCTTGTCGAGGCCCTCGAACGGACCTGCCGGCACGTGGTGCACCAGGACGGGGGGCACCACTCCCACGTCGACCTCGTCGCCGAGCAGGATCGCACGCGCCTGCTCCCGGTCGAGGAGCCTGCCGTCGGCATCGGTGCCGGGAAGGATCACCGTCTCCGGGAGGGCCGACGACGTCGCCCGCGTGAAGATCTCGACCCGTGCTCCGCGCCGGGCGAGCGCCTGCGACAGCTCCGAGACGTAGACGTTCATCCCACCGGCGTCACCGATGCCGGGCTGGTCGAGCGGAGACGTGTGGACCGACAGCATCGCGATCCGGAGCTGGCGGTGGGTCCCGTGGAGCACCGCGTCACACCCCGACCGGGACGACGCAGGCGGGCGCGGGAAGGTCGAGCAGGTGACGGACGGCTTCGGCAGCGGCGCCGTCCTCGGTGGGAGTGACGGGTCGGTCGGTGCCGACGGTGCCGACGGGTCGGTCGGAGCCGACGGTGCCGACGGGTCGGTCGGAGCCGACGGTGCCGACGGGTCGGTCGGAGCCGACGGTGCCGACGGGTCGGTCGGTGCCGACGGTGCCGACGGCCACGGTCGACGAGATCTGGTTCGCGGCGACCACCGCCCCGTCGACCACGGCGAAGTGCCGCGGCCAGGTCCCCCCGGTCGGCCACTCGCCGAGAGGGGTGAGCTCGGAACCTCCTGGGCTCACCGCGAACGACGTCAGGACGTCGGCGCCGCGGACGCTGACCAGGACCCGCCGGTCCACGACGTCGAGGTGTGCGGCGAGGTTGCGGCGACCGCGACCGTCAGGTCGTGGCGCCGTGCTGCACGCCGGCACCGTCTGCACGAGCACGGCCGTGGCGGTGTCCGGCGCCCAGCGCAGGACGTGGACCGTGCTGTCCAACTCGCCGACGACGTACACGTGCCCTCCGGGGCCTGCGGCGAGGTGGCGAGGTCCGGTGCCCGCCGGCAGCCGTGCCGCGATGCCGCCCGCCTCCAGCAACCCGTCGCCCCGGATCCGGTACCGACGGAGTTCGTCCGTCCCCAGGTCGGTCACGAGCAGGTGGCGGCCGCCGGGCGCGACCAGGGCCGCGTGGGCGTGCGGTCCGTCCTGGCGGTCAACCTCCGGGCCGGGACCCGACGTCATGGAGTCGGCCGCCGTGAACACCTGGACCGGTCCCCCGGCGGCGAGCACCCCTTCGCTCCAGGTGCCGTCCGCCGCCAGGGGGAGCACCCCGACGGTGCCGGACGAGTAGTTCGTCACGTACAGCGCAGTCGCACCCGGTGCCAGCAGGAGGTGGCACGGGTCTTCCCCGCCGGACCGCACGGTGCCGAGCGGGCGCAGCAGGCCGTCGTCCAGGTCGACACCGTCCGCGCCGAGGGCGGTCACGGTGCCGTCGGCCGTCTCCCCGACCGCGTAGACGACGCTCCCTGACGGGTGGGCGACCAGGAACGACGGGGCCGGCAGCTCGGCCACCTGACGAGCACCGTGCCACGTGCCCGTCGCAGGGTCGACCCGGGCGCGCCAGATCCCTTCGCCGAGGCCCGCAGGGCTGCCGGCACCGGCCACCGGGTAGGTGCCGATCCAGAGGTCGAGGTGCGTGCTGGTCACGACCAGATCCTAGGCACGACGACGCCGGGCCCCGTACGGGACCCGGCGTCGTCGATGGTGTCGAGGCGTGTCGGTCAGCGACCGGACGCGCGCCGCTTGTTGATGAGGTCGAAGGCGACGGCTGCGAGGAGCACGAGGCCCTTGATCGCCTTCTGCCAGGACGGGTCGACGTTCATGATCGACAGGCCCATGTTGAGGACGCCCATGATGAGGGCACCGATCATGGCGCCGGAGACCTTGCCGACACCACCGGTCACCGCGGTACCACCGATGAAGCACGCGGCGATCGCATCGAGCTCGAAGCTGTCACCCGCTGCGGCCACCGCCGCACCGGCACGCGAGGTCGTCACGATCGCGGCCACGCCGGCCAGCGCGCCGATGTTCACGAAGATCCCGAAGTTCACCCGGTGCGTGTTGACGCCGGACAGGATCGCCGCGTTGAGGTTGCCACCGATCGCGTAGATGTGGCGCCCGAAGACGGTCCGCCCGAGGACGAACGTGTACGCCAGGATGAGCACGCCCACGATGATCAGCACGATCGGCATGCCGGTGCTGCCGGCCAGGATCCAGGTGATCACGCCGAACAGCACGGCCATCAGGACGATCTTGCCGACGAAGGCGACCATCGGCTCGACCTCGAGCTCGTGCTTCTTCAGCGTGGCACGCGACCGCATCTGTGCGAGCACAAGACCGGCGACGGCCACGACGCCGATGGCGAGCGTGAGCGCGTCTCTGTTCGCGGTGTACCCGAGGAAGTTCGGCAGGTACCCGTTGCTGATGGCGACGAAGCCGCTCGGCAGGCCGGCGATCGTGGTACCCACGAGCACGATGGCGAGCCCGCGGAAGATCAGCATCCCGGCGAGGGTGACGATGAAGGCGGGGATGCCCACGTAGGCGACCCAGTAGCCCTGCCAGACGCCGACGAGGGCGCCGGCGACGACGCCGAGGAGCACCGCGAGGAGCCAGGGGAGATCCCACTTGCCCATCGCGATACCCACGATGGCGCCGACGAACGCGACCACCGAACCGACCGACAGGTCGATGTGCCCGGCGACGATCACCATGACCATGCCGATGGCCAGGATCATGACGTAGGCGTTCTGCTGGACCAGCGCTGCGACGTTGTTCGGCATCAGCAGCCGACCGCCGGTCAGCCACTCGAAGAGAAGGACGATCAAGACGAGCGCGCCCATGATCCCGTACTGGCGCAAGTTGCGGCCGAGGTATTCCCTGACGGCGGTCATCGCGACGTCACTTCCTTTTCCTGGGTCATCAGGGCCATCAGCGACTCTTGGGTCGCTTCGGCACGTGGGAGCTGGCCGGTCACTCGACCCTGGCTCAGCGTGTAGATGCGGTCACAGACCCCGAGCAGCTCCGGCAGCTCGGACGAGATGACGATGACGGCCTTGCCGGCATCGGCGAGGGCATTGATGATCGTGTAGATCTCGTACTTGGCACCGACGTCGATACCGCGCGTCGGCTCGTCGAGGATCAGCACGTCCGGATCGGCGTAGATCCACTTGCTCAGCACGACCTTCTGCTGGTTCCCACCGGACAGCTTCCCGACGATCGCATCGACCGACGGCGTCTTGATGTTCATGTCCTTGCGGTACCGCTCCGCGATGAGCGTCTCCTCCTCGCGGTCCACCACGCCGTAGCGTGACAGCTTGCCGAGTGCCGAGGACGTGATGTTGCGCTTGATGTCCTCGATCAGGTTGAGGCCGTACCGCTTGCGGTCCTCGGTCGCGTACGCGATCCCGTGCCTGATCGCCTCGCCGACGGTCCGGGTGTGGATCTCCTCGCCGTTCTTGAAGATCCGGCCGGAGATGTTGGTGCCGTAGGTCCGCCCGAACACGCTCATCGCGAGCTCGGTGCGCCCGGCTCCCATGAGCCCGGCGAGACCCACCACTTCACCCTTGCGGACCATGAGGCTCGCGCCGTCGACGACCTTGCGGCTCTGATCGATCGGGTGGTGCACGGTCCAGTCCTCGATCCGCAGCACCTCGCCGCCGATCTGCGGGGTGCGCTCCGGATACCGGTTGTCGAGCGACCGGCCGACCATGCCGCGGATGATGCGCTCTTCCGAGACCGGCTCGGCGCCATGCATGTCCAGGGTCTCGATGGTCTTGCCGTCACGGATGACCGTGGTGGAGTCCGAGATCGCGGCGATCTCGTTGAGCTTGTGCGAGATGATGATCGAGGTGATGCCCTGGCCCTTGAGGCTGCGCACCAGGTCGAGCAGGTGGGCACTGTCCTCGTCGTTGAGTGCGGCGGTGGGCTCGTCGAGGATCAGCAGCTTGACGCGCTTGGACAGTGCCTTGGCGATCTCGACCAGCTGCTGCTTGCCGACGCCGATGTCCATGATCTTGGTGTCCGGGGACTCGGAGAGACCCACGCGCGCCAGCAGCTTGGCTGCCTCCGCGTTGGTCTTGGTCCAGTCGATCACGCCACGGGTGGCCTGCTCGTTCCCGAGGAAGATGTTCTCCGCGATGGAGAGGTACGGGCTGAGCGCGAGCTCCTGGTGGATGATGACGATGCCACGGTGCTCGCTGTCGCGGATGCCCTTGAACTCGCACGTCTCGGACTCGAAGACGATATCGCCCTCGTAGGTCCCGTGCGGGTACACACCCGAGAGCACGTTCATGAGGGTGGACTTGCCCGCGCCGTTCTCGCCGCAGATGCCGTGCACCTCACCGCGCGTGACGTTGAGGGTGACGTCCTGGAGTGCCTTGACGCCCGGGAAGGTCTTCGTGATCCCGCGCATCTCGAGAATGATGTTGTCGGTCGACATTTCTGCCTGCTGTCTGCTCGATCGGGAGGGGCGCGTCCCGGCCGGGGCCGGTTCTGCAGGGTGGTCACCCTGCAGAACCGGCCCCGGCGTCGTCACGCGGGAGGGCGGGTCAGAGACCGAGGTCGCTGGCCGTGTAGAAGCCCGAGTCCACGAGAGCGGTCTTCACGTCCGCCTTGGTCACGACCTGCGGCGGGAGCAGGAAGGACGGGACGATCTTCTTGCCGTTGTTGTAGGTCTTCTCGTCGTTGACCGTGACCTTCTCGCCCTTGACGATCTGGTCGACCATCTTGGCGACCTGGTCACCCAGCGTGCGGGTGTCCTTCCAGACCGTCATCGCCTGCATGCCCGCGAGCATGTTCTTGACGTTCGCCTGGTCGGCGTCCTGACCGGTCACGAGCGGCCAGTCCGAACCCACCTTGTAGCCGTGGGAGTCGAGCGACTGCTCGATGCCCAGCGCCAGCGAGTCGTTCGGGGAGAGCACGACGTCGACCTTCTTGCCGCCCGTGTAGTACGAGTTCAGGCGGTTGTCCATCTCGGACTGGGCCGTCTCCGACTTCCAGCCCTGGATGCCGATCGAGGTCCAGGCGTCATCCGAGGCCGGGGCCTTGCCCGAGGGGACGACGAGCTTGCCGCTGTCGACGTACGGCTTCAGGACGTCCCACGCACCGGCGAAGAAGAACTTCGCGTTGTTGTCGTCGGGCGAACCGGCGAAGGGCTCGAGGTTGAACGGGCCCTTGCCGTCCTTGAGGCCCAGCGTGTCGACGATGTACTCGCCCTGGAGCTGGCCGACCTTGTAGTTGTCGAACGTCGCGTAGTAGTCGACGTCGTTCGTGCCGTTGATCAGACGGTCATAGGCGATGACCGAGATCTTCTTGGCCTTGGCCTGGGCCAGTACCGGGCCGAGCGCGGTGCCGTCGATCGACGCGATGATCAGGACCTTGGGGTCCTGGTTGATCATGTTCTGGATCTGCGTGATCTGCTGGTCGACCTTGTTGTCGGCGTACTGCAGGCTCGTCGTGTACCCGGCGGCCTTGAGCAGCTCGTCGAGGTGCGCGCCGTCGTTGTTCCAACGCTGCAGGCTCTTGGTCGGCATCGCGATGCCGATCAGGCCCCCAGCGGAAGCGGCAGATCCCGTCGCTGCGGGTGTCTCCGTCTTCGTCGAGCTGCAGGCGGCAAGGCCACCTACGAGCAGCGCGGCACCTGCGATCGCCGCGACAAGCTTGGTCTTCTTGAGAGACATCTTCGTCGACCCTCCTGTGGTTGCACGGCCCGGACCGCCCGGAACTCGCGCTGGCGCAGCCTCGCGCCCCCCGGTACTCCTCGTCGCAGGTCCCACTCTGGACCTGTCCCGATCGGCCACCGAGGCCTCACGTTTTGTTGTGCGAGTGAACTTATTGCGCCGAAGGCCCTGTGTTCAAGTCCTGAACGTAACGATTTGCTAACGCGTCTGCAACTAGGCCGTGACCGTGACGACCTCGGTGGCTGCGACCGGTCCACCGACCGCATGACCTCGCGTCCGCGGGCTCGCCGCGTCGGCCACCTCGCCGAGCTCGAGCTCGGCGGAGACCCAGGCCGAGGGGTCCGACGTGAGCCGGTGCAGCACCGCGAGCGCCGCCCCGGTCAGCGTCGCGTGCTCGTCGGACGCCGTCAGCCGCACGTCGACGTGCCCCCACGGCGCCGAGATCACCCGGGCGCGGACCTTCTCGCGGACCCGGGACAGCAGGTGGTCGCCGAGCAGCGCGTACGTCCCCCGAGCACGACCTGCTCGACGTCGATCAGGTTCACGAAGCTCGCGATCGCGACCCCGAGCGCGTTGCCGCCCCGGTCGAGACTGGCGAGCGCCGCGGGGTCTCCCGCGTCGGCCGCGTCGCGCAACGCCTCGATCGGGAGATCGAGATCGAGGCCCGCAGCACGCATCAACGAGTCCTTGCCGGCGTACTGCTCGAGACATCCGGACGCACCGCACGAGCACGGCGGGCCACTCATGTCGACGGTCGTGTGCCCGATCTCACCGCTCCAGCCGTGGCGCCCCGCGAAGACCTCGCCGTCCAGCACGATCGCACCGCCGATACCGACCTCACCGACGATCAGGAGGAAGTTCCCGGCGACCCCCTGGGCCCGGGACTCCGCTCGGGCAGCGAGATTCGCGTCGTTCCCGAGCAGCAGGCTCGCGCCGGTCAGCGCCGGGTGGTCGGCGAGCAGACCGAGCACGTCGACGTCCCGCCACCCGAGGTTCGGGGCGACCCGCAGCGGGCCCGTCACCCGGTCGACGAGCCCCGGCAGGGCCAGGCAGCACCCGACGATCGGCACCCTCTCCCGCCCGAGCCGGAGGGTCACCTCCGCGAGCATGTCACCCAGACGGCGCAGTGCCTGCTCGGGGTCGCTCCCCCGGAAGTCGCCGCGCTCGATGCGTTCCGCGAGGACGTCACCCGCGAGGTCGAGGACCCGGTACCCCATGTAGTCCAGGTTGACCTCGGCACCGATCGCCGCGAGCGTGCGCCGTGCGGGCGCGAGCGGGACCGCGGGTCGGCCGGCACGTCGGGCGGCCACCGGCGCGAGCTCCTCGACCAGGCCGGACTGCACGAGCTGGTCCACCAGGGCGGACACCGTCCCGCGCGTGAGGTGGGTCGACGCCGCGATGTCGGCGCGCGACGGCGGCTCGATCGCGTCGAGGACGTGCCCGAGGACGAGCCGGAGGTTGTGCTCCCGCAACGTGCCCTGGCGCGCCGGGCCGGCGCGCCTCCCGGACCGTCCACCGGCAGGCGTGTGGGACGTCAGGGGCGTCGCGCTCCCGCTCTCCTGCTGGGCGTCGTCGTCCGTCATGGCTTGACCATAGCGCCGTTCGTGGATAAGTTCATTCAACCAACTAATCTCGACGAGGAGAGCTCACGATGGTGCGCAAGCCCACCCCGCAGGACAAGTTCTCGTTCGGTCTGTGGACCGTCGGATGGAACGCCCAGGACCAGTTCGGCAGCGCGTCGCGCGCCTGGCTCGACCCGGTCGAGTCGGTGCACAAGCTCGCAGAGCTCGGCGCCTCGTACGTCACGTTCCACGACGACGACGTCGTGCCGTTCGGCTCGGACGCCGCAACCCGCGACTCGATCCTCGCCCGCTTCAAGGGCGCCCTGGACGAGACCGGCATCAAGGTCGAGATGGTCACGACCAACACGTTCAGCCACCCGATCTTCAAGGACGGCGCCTTCACGTCGAACGACCGCACGGTGCGTCGCTACGGCCTGCGCAAGGTCGTGCGCAACGTCGACCTCGCGGCCGAGCTCGGTGCCGAGACGTTCGTCATGTGGGGCGGTCGCGAGGGCGCCGAGTACGACTCGGCCAAGGACCTCAAGGCCGCTCATGACCGCTACCGCGAGGGCATCGACACCGTCGCGGGGTACATCAAGGAGAAGGGCTACGGGCTGAAGATCGCCATCGAGCCCAAGCCGAACGAGCCCCGCGGCGACATCCTCCTGCCGACCGTCGGCCACGCCCTGGCCTTCATCGCCCAGCTCGAGAACGGCGACATCGTCGGCCTGAACCCGGAGACGGGTCACGAGCAGATGGCCGGCCTCAACTACACCGGTGGCCTCGCCCAGGCGCTGTGGGCCGAGAAGCTGTTCCACATCGACCTCAACGGCCAGAAGTCCATCAAGTACGACCAGGACCTGGTGTTCGGCCACGGTGACCTGTTCTCGGCCTTCGGCACGGTCGACCTGCTCGTGAACGGCTTCCCCAGCGGCGGCCCGCGCTACGACGGACCGGTCCACTTCGACTACAAGCCCTCGCGTACCGAGGACTTCGAGGGCGTGTGGGCCTCGGCCGCCGCCAACATGAGCACCTACATCCTCCTGAAGGAGCGGGCACAGGCGTTCCGCGCCGACCCCGAGGTGCAGGAGGCGCTCCAGGCCGCAGGCGTCTACGAGCTCGCCGAGCCCACGCTCGCCGAGGGCGAGACCCTGGCAGACCTGCTCGCCAACCCCGCGGCCTTCGAGGAGCTCGACATCGAGGCCGTCGCCGCCCGCGGGTACGCCTTCGTGCGGCTCAACCAGCTGGCCCTCGAGCACGCGCTCGGCGCCCGCTGATCCCACCCCACCCCCGGTCGACTGGAGCGTTCTGCCGCGACACGCCCGCGTGTCGCGCGCAGAACGCTCCAGTCGACCAGCCCCCGTGCGTCGGGGGACCGACACACGGAAGGACCGAGCGATGACGCTGGTCGCCGGGGTGGACTCGTCCACCCAGTCCTGCAAGGTCGTCATCCGCGACGCCGAGACCGGCGCACTCGTGCGGAGCGGCCGTGCCAGCCATCCTGACGGGACCGAGGTCTCCCCCGACGCCTGGTGGGACGCCCTCCAGACCGCCGTCGCCGATGCCGGAGGGCTCGACGACGTCGCAGCCCTGTCCGTCGGCGGGCAGCAGCACGGCATGGTGGCCCTCGACGCCGACGGCGCCGTCGTCCGCGACGCCCTGCTCTGGAACGACACCCGCTCCGCCCAGGCGGCGCTCGACCTCATCGACGACCTCGGCGGGCCGGAGACCGGCAGCGAGGCGTGGGCCCGCGCGACCGGGTCCGTCCCGGTGGCGTCCTACACCGTCACGAAGCTGCGCTGGCTCGCGCGCGTCGAGCCGGCCAACGCCGCCCGCACCGCCGCCGTCGCCCTCCCGCACGACTGGCTGACCTGGCGCCTCGCCGGCCACGGACCGGGCACCCCCGACGGTCTCGCCCACCTCGTCACCGATCGTTCCGACGCCTCGGGCACCGGCTACTGGGACCCGTCCACGGGTGCCTACCGCCGCGACCTGCTCGAGCTCGCCCTCGGCCACGACGCTGTCCTCCCCCGCGTCGCCGGGCCGTCGGAGCAGGCCGGGACCGCGAACAGCCTCCTCGGGTCCGGGCTTGTGCTCGGACCGGGCGCAGGCGACAACGCCGCCGCGGCTCTGGGCCTCGGCCTCGCCGAAGGGGACGTCGCGATCTCGATCGGCACCTCCGGCGTCGTCTCGGCGGTCTCGGCACGACCCACCGCGGACGCCAGCGGGCTCGTGAGCGGCTTCGCCGATGCCACCGGCGCCTTCCTGCCGCTCGCCTGCACGCTCAACGCCTCCCGGGTCCTCGACGCCGCCTGCCGGATGCTCGGGGTCGATCACGCCGAGCTCAGCCGCCTGGCGCTCTCCGCACCGGCCGGCTCCGACGGGCTCGTCATGGTCCCGTACCTCGAGGGCGAACGAACCCCGAACAAGCCCGACGCCACCGGCGCCCTGCACGGACTGCGGCTGCAGAACACCACGGCAGCCCATCTGGCACGTGCCGCGGTCGAAGGCATGCTCTGCGCCCTCGCCGACGGCCTCGACGCGCTACGCGCCCAGGGCGTCCCCGTCGGGCGCATCTCGCTGATCGGCGGCGGTGCCCAGTCGGAGGCGGTCCGGCGGATCGCCCCGAGCGTCCTGGGGCTCGACATCACCGTTCCCGCGCCGGGCGAGTACGTCGCGGACGGCGCAGCCCGGCAGGCGGCATGGGTGCTGAGCGGCGGCGCACGCCCGCCCGTGTGGACGACCTCCGCGGTCTCGGTCTACACCGGCGACCTCGTGCCGGCCGTCCGCGAGCAGTACGCGGCTGTTCGCGAGCTCACGACCAACCGCTGACGCCCGGTCGTCACGACGACAGCGCCCGCCGTCCGGCGGGAGAACCCCTGGACCGGGCGGGCGCTGTCGTCGTTCGCCAACCTCACTGACCCGTTCGCATGACTCCGCCCCCGGGAGTCAGCGCGCCGAAGACGCGCCGCGGGTGATGCGAGCGGGACGCGACCTCAGTGCGCCGCGGCGTAGGCCGCACGCACCTCGGCGGAGATGCGCCCGCGCTCGGACACCTCGTGCCCGTTGGCCCGTGCCCACTCGCGGATCGCCGTCGCCTCGCCGCTCGCACCGCCCGACGCCCGACGGCCACGAGCCGCGGAGCGGGCCGTGGCGCGACCGCCGACCTTGCGTGCGTGACCGACCCACGAGCCGAATGCGTCGCGCAGCTCTGCCGCGTGCGCGGTCGTGAGGTCAATCTCGTAGGAAACGCCGTCCAGGGCGAATGTGACGGTCTCGTCTGCGGTGCTGCCGTCGACGTCGTCGACGAGCAGGACCTGTACCTTCTGTGCCATTTCGTTACCTCATGCTGCTCGATGGTACCCGGGTGGTGCGTAAAGGATTGCACCCGTGGATTGCACCGTCAAAGCGAAACGCGCCCGAACCCGGTCACCTTCACCAAATCAGACGACAAAACGGGGTTCAGGACGCGGCCTGATCCTCCGATTGCATGGCTGATGCACGCTCTTCTGCGTCCAGCTTCGCGAGCGCAGCGCGCTCCGTCCGATCGGCATTCACCAACGCGCGAATGGCGAGGTAGAACAGGAAGCCGACACCGATCGACGGGAGGAGAGCCGCGAGGGCCAGCAGAAAGGCGTTCACCGGACGAGTCTACGACGCGCGGCCGCGCGTCACGCCTGAGGTTTCACGAGCGGGAACGTGATCGTCTCGCGAATGCCCAGACCCGTCAGCGCCATCAGCAGCCGGTCGATACCCATCCCCATGCCTCCGGCCGGCGGCATCGCGAACTCCATCGCTGCGAGGAAGTCCTCGTCGAGCACCATCGCCTCGTCGTCGCCGGCCGCTGCGAGAAGCGCCTGCGCCTCGAACCGTTGACGCTGGATGACGGGGTCGACGAGCTCCGAGTACGCCGTCGCCAGCTCGAAGCCGCGCACGTACAGGTCCCACTTCTCCACCAGTCCGCGCGCGGTGCGGTGGTCGCGGGTGAGCGGGCTGGTCTCGACCGGGAAGTCACGGACGAACGTCGGGGCGTACAGGTGGTCACCGACGTGGTGCTCCCACAGCTCCTCGACGAGCTTCCCGTGGTTCGAGCGGCGCGTGTCGATCTGCAGGTCGAACTTCTCGACGAGCTCGAGCAGCCGCGAGTCCGGGGTGTCGTGCGTGATCTGCTCGCCGATGGCCTCGGAGAGCGAGTCGTACAGCGACAGCTGTGTCCACTGACCCCCCAGCTCGTACTCCTCGCCGTCCGGAAGCGTGACCACGGTCGTTCCCAGCACATCCATCGCCGCTGTCTGCACGAGGTCCTGGGTCAATGTCGCCATGGTGTCGTAGTCGCCGTACGCCTCATACGCCTCGAGCATCGCGAACTCCGGGGAGTGCGTGGAGTCCGCACCCTCGTTGCGGAAGTTCCTGTTGATCTCGAAGACTCGCTCGACGCCACCCACCACGGCACGCTTCAGGAATAGCTCCGGTGCGATCCGGAGGAAGAGATCGATGTCGAACGCATTCATGTGCGTGGTGAACGGCCGAGCCGCGGCGCCGCCGTGGATCGTCTGGAGCATCGGTGTCTCGATCTCCAGGAATCCGCGCCGGTGGAAGTTCTCGCGCAACGAGCGGACGGCGCCTGCGCGCACCCGCACCATGTCCCGTGCGGCCGGTCGCGCAATCAGGTCGACGTAGCGCTGACGGACGCGCGCTTCCTCCGAGAGCTCCTTGTGCAGCACCGGGAGCGGCCGCAGCGCCTTGGCGGCGATCTGCCAGTCGTCCGCGAACACCGAGAGCTCACCCCGGCGCGAGCTGATGACCGCGCCGTGCGCGAACAGGTGGTCACCGAGATCGACGTCGGCCTTGAACCGCGACAGCGACTCCTCACCGACGACGGCCTGGCTGAGCATGACCTGCAGACGGTTGCCCTCGCCGTCCTGGACGGTGGCGAAGCAGAGCTTGCCGGTGTTCCTCAGGTAGACCACCCGAGCGGCGACGCCGACGACGTCGCTGCTCTCCTCGCCCGCCTGCAGGTGCGACCAGCCGTCCCGGACCTCGGCGACGGTGTGGGTGCGCGGGACGGACACCGGATAGGCGTCCTCGCCCCGCGACAGGATCCGTTCACGCTTCTCGCGACGGACCCGCATCTGCTCCGGAAGGTCGTCATCGGGCTGGGGGATGTCCGTCTCGGTCACCCCGCGATCCTACCGGCGGCCCGCACCTCGGCCTCGCGCGACCAGGTCGAGCGCGAGGTCCAGGATCGGCGACGAGTGCGTGAGCCCGCCGACGGAGAGGTAGTCGACCCCCGTCGCCGCGACCTCGCGCGCGCGGTCCAGGGTGAGGTTGCCGGTCGCCTCGAGCTCGACCCGCCCGATCTCCGGCTCGCGGGAGCGCACCGCCGCGACGACGTCCGCGAGCACCGTGGTCGGCATGTTGTCGAGCAGCAGGAACCGCGCGCCGGCGTCCAGCGCCTCCACGGCCTGGTCCCGGGTGTCGGCCTCGACCTGGATGGCGACCTCGGGGAAGCGGGACCGCACCGCCGCCACGGCGGCCGAGACCGAGCCCGCGGCCACCACGTGGTTGTCCTTGACCATCGCGACGTCGTACAGACCCATGCGCTTGTTCGTGCCACCGCCGCACCGCACCGCGTACTTCTCCAGCGCGCGCAGCCCGGGAGTGGTCTTCCGGGTGTCGAGCACCTGCGCCCCGGTCCCGTCGAGAGCATCCGCCCACCGACGCGTGTGGGTCGCGACGCCCGACGCCCGCGAGGCAAGGTTCAGCACCGTGCGCTCCGCGATCAGGAGCACCTGGACCGGGCCTCTCAGCACGGCCAGCACCTGGCCGGCGCTCACCGCCGCACCATCGGGCACCAGGAGGTCCACCGTCACCGGATCGAGATGGAACCGGCGCGCCACCTGGTCGACGACCTCCTGCACCACGACCAGCCCGGCGACGACGCCCCCCGCACGCGCGACCAGGTGGGCGGTACCGGGCTCGTGCGGGCTCACGGTCGCCTGCGTCGTCACGTCACGACCGGGCGCCGGGCCGAGGTCCTCGTCGAGCGCGACGGCGACGACCCGGGCGAGCCAGGCCGGGTCGAGCCCGTCGGCGACGGCTCCGGGTGCCGCTGAGGAGGACGGATCGGCGGCGGTGGACGGATCGGTGGGGTCCGCGAGGTGCTCGGTCACCCCAGCACCGTACGTCGCCCGACGGTCGCCGCTCACCTTCCGCACCCGACCGGGTGCGACCGACGACGCACCGTGCCCTCAGTCGAGCGGAGCCGGAACGACCTCGAGCCGCCCGTCGGGATCGAGCCGCACGTTCAGCCGGAGCCGCCACGCCTCGTCGGGCTCGGGGAAGTCGACACGGAAGTGGCCCCCGCGGCTCTCCTCCCGCGCGAGAGCGGCCTGCGTGAGGACCGAGGCGACCTGGTGGACGTTGGTGGTCTCCCACTCCGCCGTCTGCGGGACCGCGACGACGTCGAGCGCCAGGTCGGCATCGGTACGCACCGCGGCGAGCTTCTCCGCAGCCGCCGTCAGACCTTCCGCGGACCGGATCACGCCGGGTCCCTCCGACGCGATCCGCTGCACCCGTGAACGCGACGCCGCAGCCACCAACGCGCTCGGCCCCGGGCGCGTCACCGCATCCCGGCTCACGAGCTCGCCGGAGGCGACCCTCGCCACGATGTCGCGTGCAGCCCGGTGCGCGAAGACCAGACCTTCGACGAGAGAGTTCGACGCCAGCCGGTTGGCGCCGTGCACCCCGGTGCAGGCGACCTCTCCCGCGGCGTACAGACCTCGCAGGCTCGACCGGCCTGCCAGGTCGGTGACGACTCCCCCGGAGTGGTAGTGCTGCGCCGGTGCGACCGGGACCAGGTCCGTGGTCCAGTCGATGCCGTTGTCCGCGAGCCTCTCGGTGATCGTCGGGAACCGTCGACGCAGGAAGTCCGCACCCAGGTGACGGGCATCGAGCCAGACGTGGTCCGAACCCGTCCGTGCCATCTGCCGGACGATCGCATGCGCGACGACGTCCCGGGGGGCGAGCTCCGCCATCGGGTGCACGGCCGGCATGAACCTGGCGCCGTCGGTGTCCAGGAGGTACGCGCCCTCGCCCCGCACCGCCTCGGAGACCAGCGTCAGCTGGCCCCGCACCCCGGACCCGAGCCACAGCACCGTCGGGTGGAACTGCACGAACTCGAGGTCCGCCACCGTCGCCCCGGCGCGGAGCGCAGCCGCGATCCCGTCACCGGTCGCCTGGACGGGGTTGGTCGACGAGCGGAAGACCTGCCCGATGCCCCCCGTCGCGAGCACGACCGCTCGTCCGAGCGCCGCGCCGACCCCGTCGCGCGATCCCGCTCCGATGACGTGCAGCGTCACGCCGCAGGCGGCACCCGGTCGGCCGTCCTCGTCGGGCGCGGACGTGAGGATGTCGAGCACGAGGGCGTGCTCGATGATCTCGATCCCCGGGTCGTTGCGGACCGCCTCGAGCTGGGCGACCAGCGCCCGGGAGATCTCCGCACCGGTCGCGTCGCCGCCCGCGTGGGCGATCCGGTCGGCGTGGTGACCGCCCTCGCGGGTCAGGGCGATCTCGCCCTCCACGTCCAGGTCGAAGTTCGCCCCACGTGCCACGAGCTCGCGCACGCGGGCCGGCCCCTCCGTGACGAGGACCTCGACCGCGCGCGGGTCGCACAGGCCGGCGCCGGCCACGAGCGTGTCGGCGAGGTGCGCGGCGGGCGAGTCCGACGGGTCCAGCGCCGCGGCGATCCCCCCCTGGGCCCAGACCGTCGACCCGGACGACAGCTCGCCCTTGGTCACGAGGAGCACCCGTGGGACGCGGGTCCGCAGCTCGAGGGCGGCCGTCAGGCCCGCGACACCCGACCCGACGACCACGACGTCCGCCTCCACCGTCCAGCCCGGCTCGGGCGCCGCGAGGCGGGTCGCGAGGTGGAGCCGTGGGGCCGACGGCGGCGGCGGCGGCGACATGGTCCCGCCCCAGGCCGCGTCGATCGCCGCATCGACCGTGCGGGCGGCCGGCATCCCCGCGATGCCGGTCACGCGCGCGACGCCGCGAGCGGGAGACCGCTGGGCAGGAGTCCCTCGGCCGCGTCCGGGACCTGTCCGGCCTCGGCGGAGACGTCCACGATCCGGTTGGCGCGATCGACGAAGACCACCCGCGGCTCGTAGGTGCGCGCCTCGGCGTCGGCGAGGAGCCCGTACGCGATGAGGATCACGACGTCGCCCGGGTGGACGAGGTGCGCCGCGGCGCCGTTCACGCAGATCTGCCCTGCACCGCGCTCGCCCGCGATCGCGTAGGTCGTCAGCCGGGCACCGTTGGTGACGTCGACGATGTCGACCTGCTGCCCCGGCAGCAGGTCCGCCGCGTCGAGGAGGTCGGCGTCGACCGTCACGGAGCCGACGTAGTGCAGGTCCGACCGGGTCACCGTGGCCCGGTGGATCTTGCCGATCATCATCGGACGTTGCAGCGTGGTCATCCGGTGTCCCTCGCTCCCCGGCCGCTCCGGCCGCCTCGTGGCCTCTCCGGCCGCCTCGTGCGCGGCCCCGTCATCCGAGGGTCAACGGCACGTTGTCGATCAACCTGGTGGACCCTACTCGCGCCGCCAGTGCGAGCACCGCTGCGCCCGTGTGGTGGTCACCCACCTCGGCCACCGTCTCGGGGTCGACGAGGGCCAGGTACTCGACCTCCAGACCGCGCTCCCGGAGGACGTCGGCAGCGGCGTCCCGCACCGCGCCGGCACCGTTCCCCGCGCGGGCCGCCCCGGCGAACAGCGCGGCGGACAGGCCGCACGCCCGCCGTCTGTCCTCGGGGCTGAGGAACGCGTTCCGCGACGAGAGCGCCAGCCCGTCGGTGTCACGCACCGTGGGCACGGCCTCGATCCGCACCGGGACGTCGAGGTCGTGCACCATGCGCCGGACGGCCATGAGCTGCTGGGCGTCCTTCTGGCCGAACAGCGCGACGTCCGGACGGACCAGGTGCAGCAGCTTCAGCACGACGGTCAGGACACCGTCGAGGTGGCCCGGGCGCGCCGCACCCTCGAGGACCTCGCCGAAGATCCCGGCCCCCACCGTGACCAGCGGGTCACCGTCCGGGTACATGACGTCGACCGTCGGGGCGAACACCACGTCGACCCCGGCCGCCGCGAGCAGCTCGAGGTCTCCGTCGAGGTCGCGCGGGTAGCGGTCCAGGTCCTCGGTCGGCCCGAACTGCAGGGGGTTCACGAAGATCGTCACGACGACCTGGTCGGCGAGCTCCCGTGCACGGTTCACCAGGGCGAGGTGGCCCGCGTGCAACGCGCCCATCGTCATGACCACCGCGCGCCTCGGACCGGCGGGCACGAGCCCGCCGGAGGCAGGAGTCGCCGTGGCGGGGGTGAGAGCTGCGGCGAGCTCGTCACGGGTCGTGGCGAGCACCGGTCGACCGGTGCGTCCGGTCTGCGTCATGAGTCGTCGTCCTTCGTGTCGTGCGGATCTGCGACGCCCGACACGGCGTCGAGCAGGGCAACGGCGGCCTCGGGTCCGAGCAGGCCCGCTGCGAGCACGCGCCGCGTCCCGGACCGGGCCAGGACCCGGTACGTCTCCACGACGTCGAGGGCACCCTCGTGCACCCCGAACTCCGTGAGCACGCGGACGTGGTCGCGGACGGTGCCGGCGTCACCGCGAGGGACCGGACCGGTCATCGTCCGCACCGCCTGGTCACCGGAGCGGAGCGCTCCGTCGAGCGCCGCGGTCAGCAGCGGTGCGAGGACCCGCCCGGGCTCGTCGATGCCCGCGGCGGCGAGAGCCTGGGCGGCCTGCGACACGAGCACGACCAGGTGGTTCGCACCGTGTGCGAGGGCCGCGTGGTACAGCGGTCGATGCTGCTCGGCCACCACGACGGGCTCACCGCCGATCTCGACGACCAGCGCCTGCCCGATCGGCAGCACCGGTGCCGGCCCGGTCACCGCGAAGGTGCACCCGACCAGCCGGGCGAGGTCGAGCGAGGTCCCGGTGAAGGTCATCGCCGGGTGGATCGCGAGCGGGATCGCCCCCGATCGCCGAGCCGGCTCGAGGACGTCCGTGCCGTAGCGGCCCGACGTGTGCACGACGATCTGCCCCGCCTGCCAGGCCCCGACCTCCGCGAGGCCCGCGACGAGGGGGGGCCAGCGCGTCGTCGGGGACCGCGAGCAGCACCAGGTCCGCGCGCGCCACGACGTCAGGCACCTCGAGGGCCGGGACACCGGGCAGCAGCGTGTCGATCCGTTCACGGGAGCTCGCCGAGATGCCGCTCGCCCCGACGACGACGTGGCCGGCGCCCCGAAGGGCGTTGCCGATCACCGCACCCACGCGCCCCGCGCCGACCACCCCGACGTCGAGCCGACCGGGCCGCGACGGTGCACGTGCCGGTTCAGCCATGCTCGACCGCCCCGCCCGTCGGCCGGGACATCCACTGCTCGGGACCGGCGGTCGCCCGGGCGGCCCGCGCGCGGTCCGCCTGCTCGGTGAGCAGGCGCGTCGCGTCGGCCGCGTCCAGGTGGGCGATCACCGGCGTGACCGGGCCCGGCGTCGAGTGGACGGTCAGCGAGGAGACCCCGAGCGCACGTTGCCACGGCCCCTGCTGGAGTGCCAGCGACTGCGTCCGCTCGTGCGGGACGAGCACCAGGTGACGCACGAACCACCCCGACCTGATCAGCAGGGCGCGGTCCGTCACCAGGACACCACGACGCCGCCAGCCCCACGGGTCGAGCCACCGCGAGCGACGCGGCATCGTGAGGAAGCCGCGGTCCGTCCCCGAGCCGGAGAGCCCGGCGTCCAGCGTCTCCCGCGGGTCGGGCACCCCGAGGTCCGGCAGCACGAGCCAGATCGCATGCAACGCCTCGGACCGGCTCCCGACCGGAAGCAGCACGTTCGCGTTCTCCGCCCCCTGGCCGATCCCGTAGCCCGCGACGTTGATCTGCACCCGCCACCAGTCCCGCGTCCGCCACAACGGCCCCTGCGTGACGCGGACAGCCTGCACCCGCCCCGGCGGGACCGTCTGGGCGCGCTGCTCGAGCAGCCCGTGACGCAGCCGGATGCCGTCCGGGGAGATCGCGGCGCGAAAACCGAACTCGCGGGCGAAGCGCGACCACAGGGCCGAGCCCACGCCGAGGACGGCCGGGAGCATCGCGACCACCGGCCCGACCTCGTGGACGCTCGCTGCCCAGATCGTCAGCCCGATCAGCGCCGGCACCAGCACGAACGTCGTGCCCGACAGCAGCAGCGACCCGATGAGCCGGGTCGGCGCGAGCTCGAACACCTGCTGCTCCGGCGCGACCGGGGCCGGGTCGTCCCCCACCTCCTGGTGCAGGCCCGCGGCCCGGGCCAGCAGCTCGGCCCGCAGGGCCTCGGCCTCGCTCTCCTTGAGGAAGGCGAGCTCGACGGCCGACCCGGCTCCACCGGCGACCTCGAGGGTCAGCTTCGCCAGACCGAAGATCCTGCCGAGGAACGGCTTGACCACGTCGACGGCCTGCAGGCGGTCGAGACGCGCCTGGCGCCGCTGACGCACGAGGATCCCGGTGCGCAGGTGGACCGCCCGGTCGTCGACCGCGTAGCTGGTCATCCGCCACGCGAGCGACGCCCATGCCCCACCGACCACGGCCGTCGCCGCAAGCACCAGCAGGGCCCACCGCCATCCCCCGTCGGTGAGGAAGCGCTGGGCGTTCACGACGTTGTCACCGACCTGGTTGGTCCCGATCACCAGGAGGACCGCGATGACCTGCCAGCCCTTGAGCACGGGCGTGATCGGGTGCATCCGACGCCAGACGGCCTCATCCGTCGGCGCGACGACGTCGGCCTGGTCCGATGACACCGCCCCGGCGCCCGGGGAGCGGGGTGCAGGGGTCACAGCCCGGCCAGCCTCGCCTCGCCGCGCGACGCGAGCTGGTCGCGAAGCCGGTCCGCCTCGTCGGGTCGCAGGCCCGGGATCGAGGCCTCGGTCGCGACCGACGCGGTGTGCAGCTGCACGGACGCCACCCCGAACCGGCGGGCGATCGGGCCGGCCTGCACGTCCACGTACTGCATCCGCCCGTAGGGCACGACGACGAGCCGGCGCAGCATGATCCCGCGACGCACGAGGAGGTCGTCGGCCCGTTCCGCGTAACCGATCGCCCGGACCTGACGCGGGATGAGGAGCGTGACCCAGACGGCGGCCAGGAGCACGACGACCGCCGGGATCCACGACCACACGGCACCGACCGCGAACCCCAGCACGATCGTCGGGACGAGCGCCACGAGCACGATGATCCAGGCGACCACGAGCCGCGCCGACGCGAGCCTGGTCGAGACCGGGTTCCAGACGACGTCGTCGGGGTCGAACGGGCCACGTGGCGGGAGGGACATGTCCCCTAGTCTCCCATCGCTCAACGGGCCGCCTGCTCCGGTCCGGGTGGCTCCTTCTCGGGCTCCTCGGGCGGCGGGACCCGGCAGAACCACTCCACGACGAGCCCGACGACCGCCATCAGGATCGCCGTCAGAGCAGCGAGACCGGCCGCCTGGGCACGCTCACGCTGCGAGGTGATCGAGAGGTCTCCGAGCACCGCGAGCACCTGCGAGAGGTACCAGCCGGCGAGCAGCGCGCCCGTGTAGCAGGAGGCCTTCGCCAGGACGGCCGTCCGTGCGGCACGGATCGGGTTCAGCTGCGGTCGCTTGCCGCCGAGGAACTGCCGCACCTGCCAGCCCATCGTGAACACCACACCGGCGATCACGAGCATGACGAGGCACACGAGCCAGGGGACAGGCGGGGGCTCGACCGCCACCCGGTCCAGCAGCCTGAGCACCAGCCAGCCCAGCGCCGCCGTGGTCGCCGCGACGGTCAGCAGCGTCTGCCAACGCGTGCGCTGCATCACGGGATCCAGGACGTCGGCGAGCCGCCGTTCGACGTCGGGGGCGTTCGCGGGACCCACACCGGTGCCGGGGGCCCCGGGCGGCTCTCTGCGGGCGGCTCGGGCTCCTGCGCCTCGGGAGCCGGGTGCTCGGCCGGCGGGACGAGCCAGTCGAGTGCGAGCCATCGGATGCCGCTGAGGTCCGGCGCGGTGGCCGCCAGCGCGGCGACCGGTCCGCCGCCGAGACCGGGGAGCACGGCGTCGGGCGCGATCTGCGCCCACGGCTGGAGCACGAACGCACGCTCGTGGGCGCGCGGGTGCGGGAGCTCGAGGTCGTCCGTCACGGCGAGGATCGACCCGTACACGATGAGGTCGATGTCGAGGGTCCGCGGGCCCCAGTGCTCGTCCCGTCGCCGGTCGTGGGCCGCCTCGATGGCCTGCGTGGCCCGCAGCAGCGCCCGAGGGGCGAGGGTCGTCCGCGCGATCACGACCGCGTTGAGGAAGTCCGGCTGCTCGGGGCCACCGACCGGCGCCGAGCGCGCGAGCGGCGACACCTTGACCACCTCGAGACCGGGGACCTCCGCGAGCGCCGCGACCGCCTGCCGCAGGGTCTCCTGCGGCGTCCCGAGGTTGGAGCCGAGGGCGAGGACGACCTCCGTCGGGGCCGCCGGGAGCTCGTCGAGGACGTCGGCGACCGACACGTGCGTGGCCGGTTCCGGAGCAGGTTCCGGGGTCGGCACCGGCATCGGTTCCGGGTTCGGCTCCCGGGTCGGTTCCGGCGTCGACGCCGAGGTCGGGACCTCCGCGAACGGCACCGTGCCGAGAGCCTGGGCGGCCACGACGACCGGCGCGGCCGCCACCCGCTCGGACGCGGCCTCGACGACCGGGAGCACCGCGGTCGGCGTCGGTGCGGTCGAGACGCGTGCGGTCGAGCCGGTGGTGATCGGCGCCGGGGCCCACGGCTCCGCGGCCGGGAGCTTGCTGCGATCACGCCGGATGCTCACCACGACGTCGTCGAACGGGACGGTCAACGGCGCCTGCGGCTTGTGCACCGCGACGTCCACCGCCACGACCTGGGTGTGCGCGAGCACGGTCGCGGCGATCCGCTCGGCGACCGTCTCGATCAGGTCGGCAGGCTCTCCCGAGAGGACGCCCGCGATCTGCTCGGCCAGCACGCCGTAGTGCAGGGTGTGCGCGAGGTCGTCGGTCGCCGCGGCGCGCCGGGTGTCGAGGTGGGCGACCACGTCGGCCCGGAAGACCTGCCCCTCGCGACGCTCGTGCTCGAACACCCCGTGGTGGCCGACTGCGGAGATCCCGACGAGGCGGATCTGGTCGAGCTGACGACCGGCGCTGTCGAGCGCTGATCCCGTGTGTCCTGCCGACGCCGCGTTCATGCGTGTGCCTCTCGTGCCATACCTGACGTCATGCCCACTGCTCCGACGCCTCCCGCCAGGCGGCGGCCACACGGACGGCGTCCGCCGAGCCTCCCACCTCGTGGACCCGAACGCACCATGCACCGTTCGCGGCCGCCAGCGCGGAGACCGCTGTGGTCGCCTCGTCGCGCCGGTCCGGCGGGACCGGTCGGCCGTCCGGACCGGTGAGGAGCGCACCGAGGAACCGCTTGCGTGACGCACCGACGAGCACCGGCCGACCCAGCGACGCCAGCGCGTCCAGGTGCGCGAGGAGCGGCCAGTTGTCCGCCGGCTCCTTCGCGAACCCCAGTCCGGGGTCGACGACGACCTGCTCGTCCCGCACGCCGGCGTCCCGGAGCTCGACGAGCCGCTGCGCGAGCTCGGCCCGCACGTCGGCGACGACGTCGTCGTAGTGGGTGAGGTCCTGCATGACGTCGGAGTGACCACGCCAGTGCATCGCGACGTACACGACACCGGTCTCGGCGACCACGGTTCTGATCCTCGGGTCGGCGAGACCGCCGGAGACGTCGTTGACGATCACGGCACCGGCGTCCACGGCGCGCTCGGCGACCTCGGAGCGTGTCGTGTCGATGCTCACGGCGACGCCCTCGGACGCGAGCGCACGCACCACAGGGAGGACCCGGGCCAGCTCCTCCTCGACGCTGACGCGCACCGCCCCGGGACGTGTCGACTCGCCGCCGACGTCGAGGAGGTCGGCGCCGTCGGCGATCAGGTCGATCCCGTGCCGTACCGCCGCGTCGGGGTTCAGCCACCGGCCGCCGTCCGAGAACGAGTCCGGGGTGACGTTCACGATGCCCATCACGAGGGACCGCTGCAGGTTCGCCAGCGGAGCCGGCAACGGGTGCGGCGAGAGGAGGAGTCGTCCTGCGGTCACGTGAGCCAGCCTAGGGGCGCAGGCTCACCGACTGAGGATGAGGCTCATCGCCTCGGCCCGCGTCGTCCCGTCACGCATCTGTCCGCGCACGGCCGAGGTCACGGTGCGGGAACCGGGCTTGCGGACCCCGCGCATCGACATGCACAGGTGCTCGCACTCGATCACGACGATCACCCCCCGCGGGTTGAGGTGCTCGACGAGCGCGTCGGCGACCTGGCTCGTCAGCCGCTCCTGCACCTGCGGGCGACGCGCGAAGACGTCCACCAGTCGTGCGAGCTTGCTGAGCCCGGTGATGCGCCCGTCGGACGACGGGATGTACCCGACGTGCGCGACCCCGTGGAACGGCACCAGGTGGTGCTCGCACGTCGAGTACACCTCGATGTCCTTGACGAGGACCATCTCCTGATGGCCGATGTCGAACACCGTGCTGAGCACGTCGGCCGGGTCCTGCCGCAGACCGGCGAAGGTCTCCGCGTAGGCGCGCGCGACCCGAGCGGGGGTGTCGCGCAGGCCCTCTCGGTCCGGGTCCTCACCGACCGCCACCAACAGCTCGCGGACCGCGGCCTCGACGCGCGCGGCGTCGTACCCCGCCGGGGCGTCGGGCGCCACGATCAGCCCTCCGGGTCCGTGGTCGGCGCGGACGCCGCAGCAGCGGCGGCGTTCTCGTCGGGGGTCAGCACCGGCGGGCGCTCCGAGACGGCGCGGTCGTCGCTCGACAGCCAGACCTCGCGTGCGGGTCGCTTCACGACCGGGGCGAAGATCTCGGCGAGCTGCGCCTGGTTGAGCGTCTCCTTGTCGAGCAGCTCGAGCACCAGGGCGTCGAGGACGTCCCGGTACTGGACCAGGATCTCCCACGCCTCGTCGTGCGCGGCGTCCACGAGGCGACGCACCTCGACGTCGACCATCGCCGCCACGGTCTCCGAGTAGTCGCGACCGTGGCCCATGTCGCGGCCCATGAAGACCTCGCCCGAGTCCTGCCCGAGCTTCACGGCACCGATCTTCTCGCTCATGCCGTACTGCGTGACCATCTTGCGTGCGGTCGCGGTGGCCTTCTCGATGTCGTTCGACGCCCCGGTGGTCGGGTCGTGGAACACGAGCTCCTCGGCGACCCGGCCCCCCATCGCGTACGCGAGCGTGTCGAGGAGCTCGTTGCGCGTCGTGGAGTACTTGTCCTCGAGCGGCATGACCATCGTGTAGCCGAGCGCACGACCCCGCGGCAGGATCGTCACCTTCGTCACCGGGTCGGTGTACCGGAGCGCGGTCGCCACCAGCGCGTGGCCACCCTCGTGGTACGCGGTGATCTTCTGCTCCGAGACCTTCATGATCCGGGTCCGCTTCTGCGGACCGGCCACGACGCGGTCGATCGCCTCGTCGAGGGCGACGTCGTCGATCTGCTGCTTGCCGAGCCGCGCGGTCAGCAGCGCAGCCTCGTTGAGCACGTTGGCCAGGTCCGCGCCGGTGAACCCGGGGGTACGGCGGGCGACCGCCTCGAGGTCCACGTGGTCGGCCATCGGCTTGCCCTTGGCGTGCACGGTCAGGATCCGGTGCCGTCCCTTGAGGTCCGGCGGGTCGACGGCCACCTGGCGGTCGAAACGGCCCGGGCGCAGGAGCGCGGGGTCCAGGATGTCCGGACGGTTGGTCGCGGCGATCAGGATGACGTTCGCGTTGACATCGAACCCGTCCATCTCGACCAGCATCTGGTTGAGGGTCTGCTCGCGCTCGTCGTGGCCACCCCCCATGCCCGCACCGCGGTGACGCCCGACCGCGTCGATCTCGTCGATGAAGATGATCGCCGGGGCGTTCTGCTTGGCCTGGTCGAACAGGTCCCGCACGCGGGACGCACCGACACCGACGAACATCTCGACGAAGTCCGACCCGGAGATCGAGTAGAACGGCACCCCGGCCTCACCGGCGACCGCCCGGGCCAGCAGCGTCTTGCCGGTACCCGGCTGGCCGTAGAGCAGCACACCCTTGGGGATCTTGGCCCCCACGGCCTGGAACTTCGCCGGCTCGGCGAGGAAGTCCTTGATCTCGCGGAGCTCCTCCACGGCCTCGTCGACACCGGCGACGTCGGCGAACGTGACCTGCGGGGACTCCTTGTTGACGAGCTTCGCCTTGGACTTGCCGAAGCTCATGACCCGCGAGCCGCCGCCCTGCATGTTCGACATCAGGAACCAGAACAGCCCGAGGATGAGCAGCATCGGGAAGACGATCCCGAACAGGCTGCTCCACCACGGGGTGGTCGGGACCGTCGAGTTGAAGCCCTTCGGCAGGTTGGCGTTCGTGACGGCGGCGACCACGTCCGGGCCCTGCGGGGCGATGTAGTAGAACTCGACGTTCTTGCCCTTGTCGACGCCGTTCGACGTGAAGTCCGAGGTGAGCGTGAGGGACACCCGCTGCTCGATGTCGACGAGCTGCGCCTGCTCGACCTTGCCCTCGGACAGCAGCTTGAGGCCGTCGGAGGTGTCGATGCGCTGCACCCCCGTCCCCACGAGCATGCTGGCGGCGGTCCAGAGGATCACGACGGCGAGGACGATCCACAGGATGGGCCCTCGGGTCAGGCGCTTGACATTCATCGGCGACGGGGAATGTCCCCTCATCCCTCCGGTCGGCATGGCAGAACGGCTCGAACGTACACGCTGGGTCTGTCAGAACCTGTGCGTGTTCGCCCAGGGCAGGATCGGCGACGGCACCGCAGGCCCGTCAGTGGCTGTAGACGTGCGGGGCCAGGGTCCCGACGAACGGCAGGTTCCGGTACTTCTCCGCGTAGTCCAGCCCGTAGCCGACGACGAACTCGTTGGGGATGTCGAAACCGACGTACCGCACGTCGACCTCGACCTTCGCCGCATCGGGCTTGCGGAGCATCGTGGCGATCTCGACGCTCTCCGGGCCACGGCTCCGGAGGTTCGCCAGCAACCACGACAGGGTGAGGCCGGAGTCGATGATGTCCTCGACGATCAGCACGTGCCGACCGGTCAGGTCCGTGTCCAGGTCCTTGAGGATCCGCACGACGCCCGACGACTTGGTCCCGGAGCCGTACGACGACACGGCCATCCAGTCCATCTGGACCGGGGTGTGCAGCCTCCGCACCAGGTCGGCCATGACCATGACCGCACCCTTGAGGACACCGACGACCAGGACCGCCTTGTCGGCGTAGTCCTGGTCGATCTGCGCCGCGAGCTCGTCGAGCCGCGCGGCGATCTGCGCCTCGGTCAGCAGCACGCCGGCGAGGTCGTCGCCCATGTCAACAGGGTCCACCGCTACAGCTCTCCTCGGGTCGGGGCAGCCGGTGCCTCGATCGGAGCGTCCGGCTCGACCTCAAGCCTGCCACATCGTCGACGGGCGACGACCCGGCCCGGGAGCGCGACGGGCCCCTGACCGTGCCAGTCCGTCAGCAGGCGGTCCACCGCGAGGACGTGCGTCCGGCTCACCGAACCGGACGGACAGCCGGCCGCCACCAGGGCCGCACGCAGCGCACGCCGGCGGACCGCGAGCGGCGCGGCAGCAACCACCGCGACGTCGAGCGCGATCGTGGGTGCCCCCTCGACGCGCGCGGCGGCGAACAGCTCCGCCCCGAGGAGCTCGAGCGTGTCCACGTCCTCCCGGAGCTGGTCGGCCGTACGCGCCAGGGCGCCCACGACACCCGGGCCGAGGACCTGCTCGAGCACGGGGAGCACCTGGTGACGCACCCGCGAGCGGAGCGGGACGGCACTCGCCCGGTCGTCCCACGGGACGGCGTTGGTCGGGTCGTCCCACGGGACGGCGTTGGTCGGGTCGTCCCACGGGACGGCGTTGGTCGGGTCGTCCCACGGGACGAGACCGGACGCGGCGCAGACCGCGACCGTGTCCTCCCGCGGCAGCCCGAGCAGGGGGCGGCGGAGGAGCCCCCGGCGGGCGGGCATCCCCGACAGCGAGCGCGCGCCCGACCCCCGGGCGAGGCCGAGCAGCACCTGCTCCGCCTGGTCGTCGAGCGTGTGGCCGAGCAGGACCGCCTGCGCCCCGAGCTCGGCGGCCGTCGCGTCGAACGCCGCGTGGCGCGCCTCGCGAGCGTCGGCCTCCGGACCGCTCGACCGGCCGACGTCCACGCGGACGACGACGACCGGCGCGAGCCCGAGCTCCCGGCACGCGCGGGCGGCCTCCGCGGCCACCGCGTCACTGCCCGGCTGCAGCCCGTGGTCGACGACGACGGCACCCGCACGCACACCGGCCCGCGGCGCGACGAAGGCCGTCGCGGCCGCGAGCGCGAGCGAGTCGGGTCCCCCCGAGCACGCGACGAGCACGAGACTGCCGACCGGGAGGTCGGCGAGGTCGGCGCGGACCGCGAGCCGCGCACGTGCGACTGCGGGAGCCGGCCCGCTCATCGTGGGGCCGCCGCGGAACGGTTCCGGTCAGCCGTGCACACGGCGCACCCACGCGCGCGGGTCGGCGATCTCGCGGGCGCTCGGCAGCGTGCCCGGCTCGGACCAGACGGCGTTCAGCCCGGACGTGCCGACCGCGGAGGTCACCGAGCGGACGAAGACCGCGCCGTCCCGGTACTGCGCCAGCTTCTGGTCGACGCCGAGCAGGCTGCGGACGACCGCGTCCCAGCGCCCGGTGCCCTGGCGGCGTGCGTCGAACCGCTCCCGGATCACGCGGACCGTCGGGACGACGTCCGGCCCGACCGCGTCCATCATCACGTCCGCGTGCCCTTCGAGGAGCGCCATGACGGCGCCGAGCTCGTCGAACGCCTCGCGCTGACGCGGCGAGAGGACCGCCTCGACGCCGTCCGACGCACGGCCGGTGATCGCTCCGACCACTCGTGCGAGCACGGCACGTGCGCCGGGTTCGCCGGGTGCGCCGTCGTCCCCGACGAGATCGGTGAGCAGCGCCGTCGCACGGTCGCGCAGGTGCGCCGCGAGCCACGGGGCCGCCGCGAACTGCCGTGCGTGGGTCTGCTCGTGCAGCGCCACCCAGAGACGGAAGTCGCCGGGCACGACGTCGAGCGTGCGCTCCATGCGGAGCACGTTCGGGGCGACCAGGAGCAGCGTGCCCGGACCGGGCCGACCCGTGCGCGGGTCCAGCGAGGCCGTGAACGGGTCGAACTGCCCCAGGACCCGGCTCGAGACGACGGACAGGACCGTGCCGACCTGCGCACCTCCGGACCACCGCGCGGTCGGCCGGTCACGTCCGCCGGTACGCACGCCCGAGGTCATCACCGCGAGCATCCGTGCGTTCGCCCGCGCCCAGGAGGCCCGGTCGACGACGAGCGTGCGCGAGAGCGGTGGCCGCACGTCCGGGGTGCGCGCCGGACCGCTCGACCGAGCGGTGGGTGGCTCCCCCACCGGACCGAGCTCGGTGATCCGTTCGACGTGCGCGACGGCGTCGGTCGCGGCAGCCCTGAGGCCGGCGACCAGCTCGGCGAGCTCTGACCGGGTGGCCGGTGGCCCCGGCCGCACGAACCGTGCGGCGACGTCGGCCGCGACGTCCCAGTCGACCGCCGGGGCGTGCCCCTCGTCGTGCTCCATCACGCCACCGTAGCCGCCCACGGGACCGGACCCGCCCACCGCTCGGTCGAGCGGTCCGCCGCTCCCCTCGCGCCGGAACCGCCAGGGGGCGGTCAGTCGCGGCAGCCGCAACCGGTGAGCTGGGTGACGAACTCGTCGACGGCCTGCCGTGCGGCGTCCTCGCCCGTCACGGGCACGTGGTCGGCGATCACCGCGAAGACGAGCAGGCGTCCGTCAGCGTCCTGGACGGTCCCGGCGAGCGAGGTCACGGACGTCAGGCTGCCGGTCTTCGCGCGGACGAAACCGCGTGCCGAGGACGTCGTGAACCGGTCGGCGAGGGTGCCGCTCAGCCCCGAGATCGGCAGGTCGACGGCGACGCCGCGCAGCCGGGGGTGCGACGGGTCCGTGACGAGCCGCAGGGTTGCGACGAGCAGCGCCGGCGCCACGTGGGTGCCGTGGGACAGCCCGCTCGCGCCGTCCAGGTGGGTCCCGGTGATGTCGAGCCCGTCCTCGCGCAGCGCCTCGAGCACCGCTGCCGCCGCGCCGCCGAAGCTCGCCGGCAGCCCCTCGTCGAGGGCGACCAGACGACCGAGGACCTCGGTGATCGTGTTGTCGGACTCGTGCAGGACGTAGTCGACGATCTCGGCGATCGACGCGGACCGCACCGTCCCGAGCGTCGTCGCCCCGCTCGTCGCGACGACCCGCGCAGGCGTGCCGGTGACCGTGATGCCGTCGGCCTCGAGCTCCTTCGCCAGCGTGCGGGCAGCATCGAGGGACGGCGTGGTCGACCTCGGGGCGTCCTCGGCGTCGCGCGTCCTGCCGATGTCCACCGCGAGGCCGGTGACGGGTGCGACGTAGCCGTTCGTCACGTCGCTGCTCGCCCACCCCGGGTTCACGGCGTTCCCGGTGAACAGGTGGTCGTCGTACGCGAGCCGCACCGTCGTGGTCCCGGCCAGGGTGAGCGCGCGGGCGACCTGCTGCGCCAGGTCGCCGAGCCCGGCACGGCCGTTGACGGCGTCCGGTCGCCCCGCGCCCGCGGCAAGCATCATGTCCCCGCCACCGACCAGGACGATCTGGTCGGCGCTCTCCCGGACGACTCGCGTCTCGAGCGTGCGCGCATGGTCGAGACGCCCCAGGGCGGCCGTCGCGGTGAGGAGCTTGGTGGTCGAGGCCGCGGTGCGCGCGACGTCCGGCTCGATCGCCGCCTCGACCGCACCGGTGAGCTGGTCCGCCACGAGCACGCCGACCGAGCCGCCGGTGCGGGGGTCGGCGGCGAGCGCCTGCGCCAACGCGCCGAGGCGTGCGTCCGACGGCACGGGAGCAGCGGCCGGGAGGGCGGCGAGCGGTGCGGCGACCGGCGCCGGGGCGACCGCACCCGGCGCGGTCGGGAACGGCCGGGCGGGGGCGGGGGCGGGCGCGAGGGTGACGAGACCGGGGACGACGTCGTACGCGTCCGCTGTGACGTAGGCGCCGACGACCGCCATGACGACCAGGACGGACACGCCGAGCACTCGCGATCGTCGCACGGCCACCTCCCTTCCCCGTGGGTCTCCTGGGTGCTGCTGCGCGCACCCGGCTGCGCGCGGAGGCGCCTCGGTGCGTCACACTAGTTCCCAGGAGTCGGCGTGCGGCGCTGCGGCACGTCGACGATCCTGTGCTGCGAGCGCCCACGCCCACCCGGCGGGGCCTGACGTGCCTGCGAAGGAGAGCTGTGGAGTTCGACGTCACGATCGAGATCCCGAAGGGCCAGCGCAACAAGTACGAGGTGGACCACGCCACCGGGCGGATCCGCCTGGATCGGATGCTCTTCACCTCGACGCGCTACCCGGACGACTACGGCTTCATCGAGGGCACCCTGGGTGAGGACGGCGACCCGCTCGACGCTCTCGTGCTGCTCGAGGAGCCCACGTTCCCCGGCTGCCTGATCCGCTGCCGCGCCCTCGGCATGTTCCGCATGCGCGACGAGGCGGGCGGCGACGACAAGGTGCTGTGCGTCCCGACCGGTGACCAGCGCGCGGCGTGGCGCCAGGACATCGACGACGTCTCCGACTTCCACCGCTTGGAGATCCAGCACTTCTTCGAGGTCTACAAGGACCTCGAGCCCGGCAAGTCGGTCGAGGGCGCGCACTGGACCGGCAAGGCCGAGGCGGAGGCCGAGATCGACCGGTCACGCCAGCGCGCGATCGACGCGGGCTACACGACCGGTCACTGAGACCACGACGACGCCGGTACGGAGGGCTCCCTCCGTGCCGGCGTCGTCGTCCGTGCGGGCTCGCTCCGGCTCAGGGACGACCGGCGAACGGCATCGTGCCTGACCACCGCATGCTCGTGATGCGCACGTCGAGGCCGGTCCGTGGCGCTTCGAGGATCTGGCCGTTGCCGAGCCACAGGGCGACGTGCGTGACCGAGTCGGGGTTGTTCGCATCCCAGCCCCAGAAGATGAGATCGCCGACGCGCAGGGAGTCGTAGCTGATCTTCTTGACCTGCCGGTACTGATCCATCGTCGTCCGGTTGAGCGAGACGCCCGCGTTCTGCCAGGCACGCATCACGAGCCCTGAGCAGTCGTAGGCGCCCGGCCCGGTCGCGCCCCAGCCGTACGGCAGCCCGAGCTGGGTCTTGGCCCAGGCCACCGCTGCCTCCCCGGCAGCGGCGCTGCCACGGCTCACGCCGGTGCCGAGCCCGTACGGGTCGGACGACACCGGCGTCGTCACCGGCGTCGTCACGGGCGGCGGCGTCACGGTGGTGGGCGGCGGCGTCACGGTGGTGGTCGGCGGCTGCGTGGTCGTCGGCGGCTGCGTGGTCGTCGGCGGCGGGGTCGCCGTGGGCGGCGTCGTCGCGACCGGGGCCGTGGACACCGGCGTGGCGGTCGGCGGCGCGAGGCGAGCGGCCTTGGCCGCGGCCTCCGCGCGGGCGGCTCGTTCCGCGTCGAGCTGGTCCTGCCGTGCCTTCTCGATCGCGACGCTCGTCTGCTGCACCACGGCGAGCTGGGCGATGAGCGTGTCGCGCTGGGTCGCGGCCGCAGCGACGGCGGCCTCGGCGTCGGACTGCGCCTGCTGCGCCGCCGCGAGCGCCTGCTTGGCCGCGGTCGCGGTCGCGTCCTTGGTCGCCAGGGCCGCGGCGGCACGCTGCTTGAGCGTGTCCGCCACGATCTTGGCGGCCTGGAAGCTCTGTGCGGCGTCGTCCGCCTTGGTGCCGAGACGCTGGAGCGCGGTGGTCCGCGCGACGACCTCCTGGAACCCACCGGCGACGAGGACCGCCTCGGCCATGTCGAAGGACCCGCCGTTGCGGGCCGACTGCAGGGCTATCCCGACGAGGAGCTTCCGGGCCTTGTCCATCGCGGCGTTGGCCTCGGCGAGCCGGGCCGTGGTCTCGGCCGCCGTGGCGGCCGCTGCGTCACGGTCGACGAGCGCCTGCGTGTACGCCTCGCCGGCGATCTGGACCTTCTGCCACGCCGTGTCGCTCACCGCCGAGACCTCGGCGAGTCGGAGCTCGATCTGCGCGATCTCGGCGGCCTTGGCGGTGACGGCCTGCTGGGCGGCCTGGACGTCCTGCGCGGAGGGGTTGGTCGGGTCCGCGACGGCGGTGGACACCGGCGCCAGTCCGACGGCGACCCCGATGGCAAGCGCGAGCGCGGCGTTCAGTGCGCGCGATCGGCCGCGTCCGGTCGTGCGTGTCTCGCGTGCCACGTGTTCCTCACCGATGTCGACCCGTGCTGTGCCGGCGGACCGCGGCGACGTCGCACCGTGGTGCGCCGTCGCCCGTCGTCCGGCCGGGTGGCCGTCCGTCGGGCCGCGACGTCGAGGTGACCAGGACGATCACCTCACCGCGTGGTGAACGCTAGCCCTCTGGATCACGGAAGTGAACACCAGTCACACCAGTCACACGAGTCACATCGCTGTGAATCCGGGCATTCCAGGATCATCGGGACGCGAGAGCGCCCCGGCGGACATCCCGACGGCCCCGGTGGAGCGTCGGGACAGAGGCGTGCCGCCATCTGGACACCCATCCCACATCATGAGACACCTGTTCCGCAGGGGCCACGACACCTCGTACTGTCACCTCATGTCCCGCCGAATGTGTCGCTGACCGCGCACCTTCGGCTGTGCCCTCGTACCGGTGATCTGGCGTCGTTCGACCGCTCTTACCGCCCCGCCAGGTTCCACCAGTCTCGGCACGACGACCACGTGCGCCACCCACCCACCCCGCATCGGGGCGGATGGACCGCCACGTCGGCCACCGTCCCCGCGACCTGAACCGAGAGGCACCCCATGAACAACGCCTGGTCCTTCGAGACCCGACAGATCCATGCCGGTCAGACGCCCGACCCGACCACGGGCGCCCGCGCGCTGCCCATCTACCAGACCACGTCCTTCGTGTTCCCGGACGCCGGCGTCGCCGCCGACAGGTTCGCGCTCAAGGACCTCGGCCCGATCTACACCCGCATCGGCAACCCCACGCAGGAGGTCGTCGAGAACCGCATCGCGAGCCTCGAGGGCGGCGTCGGGGCCCTGCTGCTGTCCTCGGGCCAGGCGGCGACGACCTTCGCGATCCTCAACATCGCCGAGGCCGGCGACCACGTCGTCGCGAGCCCGAGCCTCTACGGCGGCACCTACAACCTGCTCCAGTACTCGCTCGCCAAGCTGGGGGTCACGACGACCTTCGTGACCGACCCGCACGACCCGCAGGCCTGGCGCGACGCCGTGCAGCCGAACACCAAGCTGTTCTTCGGCGAGACGATCCCCAACCCGCAGGCCGACATCCTCGACATCGAGACCGTCGCCGGCATCGCGCACGAGGTCGGCGTCCCCCTGATCGTCGACAACACCGTCGCGACGCCCTACCTGATCCGCCCGATCGAGTTCGGTGCCGACATCGTCCTGCACTCGGCGACCAAGTACCTCGGCGGTCACGGGTCGGCGATCGGCGGGGTGATCGTGGACTCCGGCAACTTCGACTTCGCGCAGGACCCGGCACGCTTCCCGAACTACAACACGCCCGACCCGAGCTACAACGGCCTCGTCTACGCCCGCGACCTCGGCGTCAACGGCATCCTCGGCGCCAACCTCGCGTTCATCCTCAAGGCGCGCGTCCAGCTGCTGCGCGACCTCGGCTCCGCGATCTCCCCGTTCAACGCGTTCCTCATCGCGCAGGGCATCGAGACGCTGTCGCTCCGGGTCGAGCGTCACGTCGAGAACGCCGAGAAGGTCGCCGCGTGGCTCGAGGCCCGCGACGACGTCACCACCGTCCACTACGCCGGGCTCGAGTCGAGCCCCTGGCACGCGAACGCCCTGAAGTACGCGCCGCGCGGCGCCGGGGCCATCGTCGCGTTCGAGGTGGTCGGCGGCGCCGAGGCCGGCCAGGCCTTCGTCTCGGCCCTCGAGCTGCACTCGAACGTCGCCAACATCGGCGACGTCCGCTCGCTCGTGATCCACCCCGCCTCGACGACGCACGCCCAGCTCACCCCCGAGGACCAGCTCAAGTCCGGCATCACCCCCGGTCTCGTCCGCCTCAGCGTCGGCATCGAGAACATCACGGACATCCTGGCCGACCTCGAGGCCGGCTTCCGCGCCGCCAAGGGCGCCTGAACCCGCATGACTCCGCGACCCGCAGGACCCGGTCCGGTGCCGGGGGAACCGACCGCCACGGTGGCCGGCTCCCCCGGCGCGGCCGGCCCTGCCGCTGCAGATGGGGACACCATGTCACCGCACCCGCACGACCGGAGCACGGGCAACGACCTCCCCCCGCGCCGGCGGCACGCACGACGTGTCCTGAGCTCGCCCCCGCCTGCCAGCGCCGCCTGGCACGAAGGAGACCCCGTGGCCGGTCGGCAGTTCGCGGACCTCGGTCCCCTCGAGCTCGAGGCCGGCGGTCGGCTGCCGCAGGTCCGGGTCGCCTACGAGACCTGGGGCACGCTCAACGCGGCCGGCGACAACGCGGTGCTCGTCCTGCACGCCCTGACCGGCGACGCGCACGTCACCGGCGACGCAGGCCCCGGGCAGCCCACCCCCGGCTGGTGGTCGTCACTCGTCGGTCCCGGGGCACCGATCGACACCGACCGGTGGTTCGTCGTCGCACCGAACGTGCTCGGCGGTTGTCAGGGCACGACCGGTCCGTCCTCGATCGCTCCCGACGGCCAGCCGTGGGGCAGCCGGTTCCCGCACGTGACGGTGCGCGACCAGGTCGCCGCCGAGCTCGCCCTCACCGACCGCCTCGGCGTGTCCAGCTGGGCACTCGTGATCGGGGCGTCGATGGGCGGGCTGCGCGTGCTCGAGTGGGCCGTCTCGGCGCCCGAGCGGGTCCGGGCGATCGCCCCGATCGCGACCGCCGCCCAGATCTCCGGCGACCAGATCGCGTCGTTCCACACCCAGCTCGCGGCGATCACCGCCGACCCGAACTTCAACGGCGGCGACTACTACGACGCCCCGGACGGGCTCGGTCCGCACCTCGGTCTCGGCCTCGCCCGCCAGATCGCCCACGCCACGTACCGCAGCGCCCGCGAGCTCGACGAGCGGTTCGGCCGCATCCCGCAGGGCGCCGAGGACCCGATGACCGGAGGACGGTTCGCGGTCCAGTCGTACCTCGACCACCACGGCGACAAGCTCGCGCGGCGGTTCGACGCCAACACGTACCTGGTGCTCACGCGGTCGATGCTCACGCACGACCTCGGCCGCGACCGCGGTGGGGTCGAGGCCGCGCTCGAGACGATCACCGCACGCACGCTCGTCGTCGCTGTCGACTCGGACCGCCTGTTCCCGCCGGCCCAGTCGGAACGGATCGCCCGGGGCATCCCGGGTGCCGGCCCGGTGCGCATGGTCCACTCGGACTTCGGCCACGACGGCTTCCTCATCGAGGAGGACCAGGTCGGCCCGCTCGTCGCCGACTTCCTGGCCCTCGACACCACCGGTGGCACCGGAACCGGAACCGGCACGGGGTCGATCGGGTCCTGACCCGCGCCTCAGATCCGATCAGCGCCGGACCCGTTTGCCATGATGGGGCGATGCCGACGGACCTGAGCACCGCGACCGACGCCCTGCACCGCCAGTGGGACCTGCTGCGCGGATGGATCGAGGATCTCGACCCCGACGTCGGTGACCGCGACTCGGTGCTGGGCGGCTGGAACGTCGCCGAGCTCGTCGCGCACCTCGGCCGCGCCATGGAGACGCTCGCCGTCGTCGAGGTCGCACCGGCGGGCACCGTCCCGCTCACCCTCGCGGAGTACCTCGGCACGTACGCGGGCCGCGCGGCGGAGATCAGCGAGGTCACCCAGCAGCTCGCCGTCGAGATCTCCCACGACCCGCTCGGCGAGGTCGACAGACGTGCCGAGAAGGCCTTCCGCCGGCTCGACGAGCTCGGCGTGGACCAGGTCGTGCAGGCCCGCCGCGGCCCCGTCCGGCTCGTCGACATGGTCGTCTCACGGGTGATCGAGCTCGTGGTGCACGCCGACGACCTCGCCCGCTCCCTCCCGCACGTCGTCGCCCAGCCGGTCGACCGGGGCGCCCTCGACCTCGTCGCCCAGACCCTGCTCGACATCGTCGTCGCGCGAGGCGGGTGGGACCTCGAGGTGGCCGACCCGCGCCTGTGGCTGCGTCTGGCCGCCGGACGGACCCCGTACGACGTCGACGTGCTCTCCCGCGCCCTGCGCCCCGCCTACACGTCCGACGGGGTCCCCGACCTCGGGCGCGTGCTCCCGGTCCTGTAGGACGCACCCGACCGGGCGACGATCGACGCGAGCCGGCTCACCCCGGAGCGACTGCGGCATAGGTTGGTCCCATGCTCGCCGCGTACGCCGCCCGGTTCGACCCCGAGGACCCGCTGACCGGGCTCGAGGTCGGGGACCTCCCGTCACCCGAGCCGCGCGACGGGTGGTCGACGATCGACGTCCGGGCCGCATCGCTGAACCACCACGACCTCTGGTCGCTGCGCGGCGTCGGGCTGCGCGCGGACCAGCTCCCGATGATCCTCGGCACCGACGCCGCCGGGGTCACCGCCGACGGGCGCGAGGTCGTCGTCCACGCGGTCATCGGGGCGACGGGCCACGGCGTCGGCCCGACGGAAGGCCGGACGATCCTCTCGGAGCGGTACCCGGGGACGCTCGCCGAGCAGGTCGCCGTCCCCACCTGGAACCTCGTCGACAAGCCGCCCGCCCTCACGTTCGCCGAGGCGGCCTGCGTGCCGACCGCGTGGTTGACGGCCTACCGGATGCTGTTCACGAGCGCGCACGTGGCCCCCGGCGACAGCGTCCTGGTCCAGGGCGTCGGCGGCGGGGTCGCCTCGGCAGCCATCGCCCTCGCCGCGGCCACCGGTCTCGAGGTGTTCGCGACGAGCCGGGACGCCGCCAAGCGCGGCCGCGCGCTCGCCCTCGGCGCGACGGCCGCCGTCGAGCCGGGCGCCCGCCTCCCGCACCGCGTCGACGCCGTGATCGAGACGGTCGGCGCGGCCACGTGGTCCCACTCGGTGCGGTCGCTGCGGCCCGGCGGCACGATCGTGGTCGCAGGGGCCACGACCGGCGACGCGAACCCGGCCGAGCTCCAGCGGATCTTCTTCCTCGAGCTCTCCGTGGTCGGTGCGACGATGGGCACCCGGTCCGACCTCGAGGGCGTCCTCTCCCTCATGGCCCGCACCGGGCTGCGACCCCTGATCGACACCGAGCTGCCCCTCGCCGACGCCGCGCGGGGGATGGCTCGGCTGGCCTCCGGCGGTCAGCTCGGCAAGGTCGTGCTCCGCCCCTGACCGGAGGTCAGGCCGGGCCCCCGCACGACGACAGCACCGTCCCGACGCCAGCACCGTCCCGACGCCAGAGACGAAGGAGCCCGCGATGAGCCCCGAGTGGGTCGAGGACGTGCTCGGACCCGACTACCGCGCGCTGACCCTCCCGCTCGAGCCGGACGACGAGGGCGACGTCGTCGCCACGCTCGTGCGTCACGCCCCGCCCGCACCCGAGCCGCAGCGTGCGACGCTCGTCGTCCTCTACGTGCACGGATGGTCCGACTACTTCTTCCAGACCGGCACCGCCGAGTACTGGCACAGCCGCGGCGTCGCCTTCTACGCGCTGGACCTGCGCAAGTACGGGCGGAGCCTGCGTCCGCACCAGACACCGGGCTACGTCGAGGACCTGCGGACCTACGACGAGGAGCTCGAGGCCGCCCTCGACGTGATCCGCACCGAGCACGGTGCCCGGTCGCGCGTGATGCTCATGGGGCACTCCACGGGCGGCCTGATCCTGTCGCTCTGGGCGGACCGGCACCCGGGCGAGGCCTCCGGGCTGATCCTCAACAGCCCGTGGCTCGAGCTGCAGGGCTCGGCCGTCGCCCGCCACGTCAGCGCCCCGGCGGTCCGCCAGCTCGCGCGGTACCAGCCACGCTCCCCGATGCCGAACATCGATCCCGGGTACAACGCCCGGACGGTGCGGGCCGACGAGGGCGGCGAGTGGGAGTACGACCGGACGTGGCGACCGACGCCGTCGTTCCCGGTGCGCGCGGGCTGGCTCCGCGCGATCCTCGACGGTCACGCCCAGGTCGCCCGCGGCCTGCGCGTGACCTCACCTGTGCTGGTGCTCGCCTCGGCGCGGACCATCATCAGCCCGCGGTGGCACGAAGACATGCGCCAGGCCGACGTCGTCCTGGACGTCGAGCTCATCGTGCGGCGGGCGGTGCAGCTCGGGCCGGTCGTGACCGTCGTCCGGATCGCCGGCGGGCTCCACGACCTCTCGCTCTCGCACGCATCGGCGCGCACCCAGTACTTCCTCGAGATCAGCAGGTGGACCGCCGCGTACGGCTGGGCGTGAGGCCTCAGCCAGCGGCGGCAGCAGCCTCGGCGAGCGTGGGACCGTGCTCACCGACGCGCCACGTGCGCCAGCCGTCGACGTCGCGCTCGACGCCGATCGCGGCGCGCGCCGCAGCATCGGGGTCGAGGTAGATCTTCCCGTCCGCGAGCTGCAGCGTCCCGTCGGAGCGCAGGTGAGCCTCGAACCGCTCGCCGCGGCGCTCCCGGACCCAGACGAGCGTCGCACCACCGAGCTCGCGCGCGATCGCGCTCAGCGGAGAGCCCGGGACGTCCGCCCGGGGAGGCCGCTCACGTGCGGCACCCCGGTCGTCGCCCGCCCGCTCACGGTGCGCACCGGTCGAGGCCATCCGCTCGGCTGTCGGCACGCGCTCGGCCACAGGTACGCGCTCGGCTGTCGGCACGCGCTCGGCCGCCGGCACCCGGACCGGCGCTCCGCCCGGCATCGGCTGCGGCAGGACGAACGGTGCACCCGGCGGCTCGGCCACCGGCGGCCCACCGGTGGACGCGGCGTCGGGGACCAGGGGGTGCTGGCCCGTGACGATGAGGTGCTGACCTGTCGGGACCCCGGCCCCCTGGTAGTCGCCGAGGTAGGGACCGGTCGAGACGATGTCCGGACGCGGGCGCGGGAGCCGACGCTCGCGGGCACCCGCACGTGCCGGGTCGTACGCGATCGCGTCGGTGAACGCGTCGCCGGGGCCTACCCACCGCGAGGCGGGCTCGGTCGGGCGTCGCACCAGCGCGGGTGCGCCGAGCGGCGACACCTCGAGCAGGCGACGACCGTCGTGACCGCGCACCACACCGACGACGAGGACCTCGACCTGCCGACCTGACTGACGGAGGAACTCGACCGCGTCGTGCACGCTCTCCGCGACCTCGGCGCAGAACACGACGACCCGCGCCCCGGAGGACCGGCTCGGCGCGTTCCGCACCGCGATCGGCAGCGACTCCCGGAACGCGACGAGGTCGTCCGCGAACGCGTGGGCGCCCCCCGTGTACGCCCGCGCGAGGTCGTCCGTGCTGAGCCGCGACGTCGCACCCGCGTGCTGGAGGGCCCGCACGAGGCTCTCGCCGTCGAGCACCCGAACGACCTCGGCGACGACCGGCTGACCGTGCGCGTCGAGAGCGAGCACCTGCGGCTCACCGGGCGCCCCGTGACTGCGGACGACCGGGAACACGTGCTCGTTGAGCAGGGCGCTCAGGTGGTCGCTGACGAGCGCCTGGGTCTCCGCCTCGAACGCGCCGGCGGCCGGTTGCATCGGCTGGACGAGGACAGGGCGTCCAGCGTCGAGCTCGAAGATGGGCATCGTCTCTCCTGTGTCGTCACAGTCGTCACAGTCGTCACAGGTTGTCGCAGGTTGTCGCAGCCGACGACGCCCCGCGACCTGCGTGCGGCGATCGGCGGTGACCCACCGCCCCGCTGCGTCTCGGGACACTGTGCCACGGACCGCTGAGGATTCCCAGGGACCGTGCCGGTGGTGCCACGAACGAGCGCGGGCCACCTGGGTGACCCCCTGCACCCGGTGCACGGGCGCGCTTGGCGTCACCCCTCGGCGAGGCGCGCCTCGAGCCGCTCGACCTTGCCCGTGAGCTCACCGACGTGCCCCGGCCGGATGTCGGCCTTCAGGACCAGGCTCACGCGGGTGCCGTGGCGTCCGACGGCCTCGGTCGCCCGCCTGACGACGTCCATGCACTCGTCCCACGACCCCTCGATCGTGGTGAACATCGCATCGGTGTGGTTCGGCAGGCCGGACTCACGGACGACCCGGACGGCGTCGGCCACGGCCGCGGTCACGGAGTCGCCGATGCCCGAGGGCGCGACGGAGAAGGCGATCAGCATGGTCCCGATCCTGCCAGGTCGCGGCGCGGCACGTCAGGCGTGCCCGCCGCGCGGCAGCCGGGACGCGAGGAGCTCGGCGAGGTGCACCCCGTGCACGCCGGCGAGCTGCTCGGCCTGGGTGCGGCACGAGAACCCGTCGGCCAGGTACACGTCTCCAGGCGCCGCCTCCCGCAGGGCCGGCAGCAGCGCGTGCTCCGCGACCGCGACCGAGACCTCGTAGTGCCCCTTCTCCATGCCGAAGTTCCCCGCGAGCCCGCAGCACCCCGCCAGCGTCGAGAACTCGGCCCCCGCCTGTCGCAGCAGAGCCTGGTCGGGGGTGAAGCCCATGACCGCGTGCTGGTGGCAGTGCGGCTGAACGACCGCGGTCACGCCGGTCAGGTCCGGGGGCGTCCAGTCCACGGGCCCGACCGGGGCGGGGGACGTCAGGAGCTCCGCCAGGGTGCGGGTGGCTCCGGCGACGGCGACGGCGCGCGGGTCCTCGGGGAACAGGTCGAGCAGGTCCGAGCGCAGCACCGCGGTGCACGACGGCTCGAGACCGACGATCGGGATCCCGTTCACCGCGAACGGACCGAGCACCTCGAGCAGGTCGGAGAGCCGGTGCCGAGCGCCGTCGAGCTGCCCGGTCGTGATCCAGGTCAGGCCGCAGCAGGCCTGCTCGTCCGGGACGAGGACCTCGTACCCGGCGTCCCGGAGCACCGCGACCGCCGCCCGCGGGACCGACGGTGCGAGCGAGTCGCTGAACGAGTCGGTCCACAGCAGGACCCGGGGGCGGGTGCCGGCGCCCGCACCCGAGGTGGCCGGTGCTGCCCCGGCGCGAGCCGAGGCCGCACCCTCACGCGCCCACCAGGTGCGGAACGGCGTCTCGGCGAACGTGACCATCTTCCGGCGGGTGTCCATGCCGCCCGCCGCGAGCACGAGCCGGGCGAGCGGCCGGACCCGGAGCGCCGCGTTGGCCACCCGCGCGAGGCCCGGGACGCTCGTGACCAGGCGGATCCACCGCGGCAACCAGCCGAGCACGTAGTGGCCGACGGGCCGCAGCCGCCCGCCGTACCGCCGGTGGAGCACCTCGGACTTGTACTGCGCCATGTCGACGCCGGCCGGGCAGTCGCTCGAGCACGCCTTGCAGCCGAGGCACAGGTCGAGGGCCTCCGCCACCTCCGGCGAGGACCAGCCGCGCGTGACCAGCGTGCCGTTGGCCATCTCCTGGAGCACGCGCGCACGGCCCCGGGTGGAGTCCTTCTCGTCGTGCGTGGCCAGGTAGGACGGGCACATGAAGCCGCCTGCGGCCGACGTGTCCGCGCGACACTTGCCGACGCCGACGCACCGGTGCACCGCGGTCGTGAGGTCACCGGCGTCGTGCGGGAACGCGAAGCCGGTCGGCACGGCCGGGAGCGGACGCGCGTGCGGGCGGCGCAGGTCCGCGTCGAGCGGACGCGGACGGACCAGCACCCCGGGGTTGAGCAGGTCCCGCGGGTCGAGGAGGTCCTTGAACGCCTCGAACGCGGCGATCGCCGTCGGGGAGTACATCACGGGGAGGAGCTCGCTCCGGGCGCGTCCGTCCCCGTGCTCGCCGGAGAGCGACCCGCCGTGCGCGGCCACCAGGTGCGCGGCGTCGGTCATGAAGGCACGCAGCGGGTCGCCGGAGCGCTCGAGCGGGATGTCGAGCCTCAGGTGCACGCACCCGTCCCCGAAGTGGCCGTAGGCCAGACCGTCGACCCGGTGCTGCGCCATCAGGGCCTCGAGCTCACGCAGGTACGCGCCGAGCCGCTCCGGTGGCACCGCCGAGTCCTCGAAGCCGGGCCACGCCTGCTCGCGCGACGGCGTGCGGCCGCCGAGGCCGGCGCCGTCCTCACGGATGCGCCACATCGCGGCGGCCTCCGGGCCGGGAGGGAAGATGCCGACGGCCGTCGTACCCGCATCCGCCGCGAGCGCATGCGCCCGGGTCATCGCCTCGTCGAGGTCCGCACCGCCGACCTCGACCATCATCCAGCCGGCGCCGGGGGGCAGGTCTGGCACCGCTCCGGCGCCCTTGACGCGCCGCACGACGTCGATCAGACGGGCGTCCATGCCCTCGATCGCGAGCGGGTGGTGCGCGAGCAGCGCCGGCACCGCGTCGGCGGCGGTCGCCATGTCGGGGTAGCCCAGCACCACGAGCACCGGTGCGGCGGACACCGGGACGAGCGTCACGGTGGCGCCGAGCAGCGTCGTCACCGTGCCCTCGGTCCCGACCAGGGCCTTGGCGAGATCGGCGCCGTTCTCCGGCAGCAGGTGCTCCAGGGAATAGCCGGAGACCTGGCGTCCGAACCTCCCGAGCTCGGTGCGGATCATGTCGAGGTTCGCGCGCACCAGGGCGTCGAGCCCGGGCACGGGGTCCAGGCCGCGTCCGGCGACGAAGCGCCGCCCGGTGCCGTCGACGACGTCGAGCTCCACGACGTTGTCGGCGGTGCGCCCGTACGCCACGGCGCGTGGGCCGCACGCGTTGTTGCCGATCATCCCGCCGAGCGTCGCGCGCGCCTGCGTCGACGGGTCCGGGCCGAACCGCAGCCCGAGCGGGGCGGCCTGCCGCTGCAGGTCCGCCAGGATCACCCCCGGCTCGACCCGGGCCGTGCGCGCGTCCGCGTCGATGGCGAGCACCCGGTTGACGTGCCGCGAGAAGTCGATCACGACACCCGGGCCGACGGCGTTGCCCGCGACGGACGTGCCGCCTCCGCGCGCGGTCACCGGGGCGCCCGCCTCACGGGCCGCGTCGAGCGCGGCCACCGCGTCGTCGACGTCGAGGGGGAACACGACGACCTCGGGCACGACCCGGTAGTTCGACGCGTCGGTCGAGTACTCCGCGCGCCGCCGCGTCGACGCGTCGACGGAACCGCGGACGCGCGCGCTGAGCGCCGCGAGCAGGTCGGCGGCAGCGGCGCGTCCGGCGGACCCGTCAGGTTCGGCAGGCTCGGCGGGTTCGGCCCAGTCGGAGGTCGTGGTCACGGTCGGCACGGGGGCAGTGTCCCACCTCCGTGCAGCCCCGCCGCGGGGACCACCGCCCTACGGACGCGCCCGGGCCGGCGGCCGAACCTGCCGTCGGTCCTGACCTGTCAGTCGAGTGCCGCGTCCAGGGTGATCGGCACCCCGGTCAGGGCCTTGCTGATCGGGCACGTCTCCTTCGCCGCCTCGGCGGCAGCGGCGAACCCGGCGGCGTCGAGGCCGGCGACCTCACCCCGCACGGTCAGCAGGATCCCGGTCAGGTGGAAGCCCCCGGCCGGGTCCGGCGCGAGCGTCACGTCGGCACTGACCTGCAGGGCGATCGGCGTGCCGCCCGCCTCGGCGACAAGTGCGGAGAGCTGCATCGCGTAGCACGAGGTGTGCGCGGCGGCGATCAGCTCCTCGGGGCTCGTGGTGCCGCCCGCGTCCTCCGCAGCCCGCTTGGGGAACGAGACGTCGAACGTCCCCACGCCCGAGCTGGAGAGCTCGACCTGGCCGCTCCCGTCGTTGAGTCCGCCGTTCCAGGCCGTGCGTGCGGTACGAGTGGGCATGGTGCTCCTTCGATCGTGCGGTGACAGGGCATGGTCAGCCGGGAGAGGCGTCGGTGTCGCGGCGGCCGCGGCACCGGGTCATGTCGCCCGGGCAGGTCCACGGTAGGACGACCGTACCCATCCTGCGCGACGTCAGCTCACTCGCGGTCCCCGTGGGGGTCCTCCGCGCGGGCGAGGTGCTCCTGCACGACCGCGGCCGGCGCACCCGCCTCGAACAGGACCAGCGACGCCCTGCGGTGCAGGTCGCGACGCACCGCCAGGGTCAGTCCCGCGTAGAGGGCGTCGCGGACCAGGTCGTGCCGGAAGGTGAGCCGCCCGCCGCGCGCCTGCACGAGGCCGGCGGCCGAGCAGTGCCGCAGGACCCGCCACGTCTCCTCCTCGGGCATCTCCGCGACAGCGGCGAGGTCGGCCTCCATGAACGAGCTGCCGAGCACCGCCGCGACCGAGAGAAGGGCCAGCGCCTCGTTCCCGACGTGAGCGACCCGTGCGGACAGCTGCTGGTTGAGGTCACGCAGGACGACGTTGCCGGCCAGCTCGACGACACCGTCGGCGCCGTCCACGAGGGCGTCGGACTCCTGCACCGCGGTGACCAGGTCCACGATGAACTGCGGGTTGCCGCCCGCGGCGGACAGCCGCGCACGGAGCACCGGCCCGGCCCGGTGCCCGAGGAGCCGCTCGCCGAGCTCGATCGCCGCCTGCGGGGTCAGCGCGGGCACCTCCAGAGGTGCGGCACCCGCCCGCGTCCACGCCGCGACGGCCGTGACCAGCTCGGGGCGCCGCGGCACGGTGCGCGTCGTCGCGACGAGCATCGTCGACGGGACCGCGCCACCTGCCGCCAGACGCTCGAGCACACGCAGCGACGCGTCGTCGACCAGGTGGAGGTCCTCGAGCAGCACCACCGACGGCCCGCCTGCCGCGCGCTCGATCAGCAGGTCGGCGAAGAGCTCCTCGATCTGCGTGCGCTCGTCCGTCTGGTCCGGGCTCGACCACAAGGCCCAGTCCTCGCGGTACTTGCCGATCAGGCCCGCGAGCTCACGTTCGACGTCCGTCGCAGGAGGGCCGAGCGACAGCAGCGTCCGGACCAGGAGCGTGAACGGCTGGACCGGTCCCCGGTCGGTCGCCGTCCCGGCGGCGAAGACGCGCAGTCCGCGTCTGGCCGCGATCGCGGCGACCTCGTTCGCCAGGGCCGACTTGCCGATCCCGGCCTCGCCCTCGATGAGCACGACGCTCCCGGCGCCCCCGACCACGGCGGCGAGCCGCGCCTCGAGCTCCTCGAGCTCGACCGAGCGACCGATCAGACCCGAGCGGTCGACCCCACCGCTCTCAGCGTCCATGTGCTGATCGTAGAGCGCACGGGCCACCGGACGCCGCGCCGCGTGGTCTCCTCACCAGCGTGCACGCGTCGATGTGGGAGGCTGACCGCCGTGATCACGGTCAGCACGGACGGTTCCTGCCTGCGCAACCCCGGTGGTCCCAGCGGGTGGGCCTGGGTGAACCACCAGGGCCCCACGGGCTCCGGAGGGATCCCCTCCGGGACCAACCAGGTCGCCGAGCTCACCGCGGTCCTCCGCGCGATCGAGGCGCACCCGGGTGACGAGCCGCTCGTGATCGAGTCCGACTCCCAGTACGCGATCAAGTGCGCCTCCGAGTGGGTGGTCGGCTGGAAACGCAAGGGGTGGCGCACCGCGAGCGGCTCGCCCGTGCAGAACCTCGCCCTCGTGCAGGGCATCGAGCGAGCCATCACGACGCGAAGCGGGCCGGTCCGGTTCGTCTGGGTCCGCGGCCACGTGGGCAACTACTACAACGAGCAGGCCGATCTCCTCGCCGGGGCGGCGGCGCACGCTGTGTCGCATGCGACCGCGGAGCCCGCGATGGCCGTGGGAGACCGCTTCGCGCCGGTGTCCGACACCCTGTTCTGAGGGCGTGCCTGGCCGTTCTGAGGGCGTGCCTGGCCGTTCTGAGGGTGTGCCCGTCCGTCGGCGAACCCCCAGGGGTCTCCCCTGTTGCGCCCCGGTCCGCACGGCGTAGACCTGGGAGTGCGGGCGAACACCGCCGTTCGCCCGGCTGAGAGATCCGGGAGGACCCATGAAGGCGCTCGTCTACCACGGTCCGGGAAACAAGAGCTGGGACGAGGTACCGGACCCGGTCCTGATCCATCCGACCGATGCGATCGTCCAGGTCGACACCACCACGATCTGCGGGACCGACCTGCACATCCTCAAGGGCGACGTCCCTGCCGTCACCCCCGGCAGGATCCTCGGGCACGAGGCCGTCGGCACGGTGCTCGAGGTCGGCGAGTCGGTCACCCAGGTGTCCGTCGGCGACCGGGTGATCGTGTCCTGCATCAGTGCGTGCGGCACGTGCACCTACTGCCGTAGCGGGAACCCGTCGCACTGCCTCTCCGACGAGGGCGCGTCCGGGATCGGGTGGATCCTGGGCCATCTGATCGACGGCACGCAGGCCGAGAAGGTCCGCATCCCGTTCGCGGACACCTCGCTCTACGCCCTGCCCGACGGCGTCCCCGACGACGCGGCGATCCTCCTCTCGGACATCCTCCCGACGGGCTTCGAGATCGGCGTCCAGTACGGGCGGGTCAAGCCCGGTGACACGGTGGCCGTCGTCGGCGCCGGCCCGGTGGGGCTCGCGGTCATCGCCACCGCCGGTCTCTACGGCGCCGCCCGGATCATCTCGATCGACCTGGACCCGAGCCGCCTCGAGCTGGCGCGGCAGGTCGGCGCCACGCACGTGGTCAACTCGGGTGAGGCGGACTGGGCGGAGCAGGTGCGCGCCCTGACCGACGGGTACGGGGTGGACGTCGCCATCGAGGCCGTCGGGGTCCCGGCCACGTTCGACATGTGCACACGGCTGGTCCGGCCGGGTGGCTCGATCGCGAACGTCGGGGTGCACGGCCGGTCGGTCGAGCTCGAGCTGGACCGGCTGTGGATCCAGAACATCACGATCAGCATGGGCCTGGTGAACACGACGACGCTCGGCATGCTGCTGAAGCTCGTCGCCCAGGGCAAGCTGCCGGTCGCCACGTTCGTCACGCACCGCTTCGGGCTCGCCGACATGATGTCGGCGTACGAGACGTTCGGGAACGCCGCGCAGACCAAGGCCCTGAAGGTCCTGATCAGCCGGTGATCGGTCAGGTGTCCCCGCTCCGCCGGTCGCGGGGCGGGGACACCCGCACGCTCAGGCCGACTCGCGCACCACGAGGGTCGTCGGCAGCGTGATGGCCGCAGGCTCCTGACCGTCGATCACCTCGAGCAGGAGCCGCACCATCTCCTCGCTGATCCGTTCGAGCGGCTGCCGGATCGTCGTGAGCGGTGGCACGAGGGTCGCGGCGAGGCCCGAGTCGTCGAAACCGCCGACGGCGACGTCCTCGGGAACCCGTCGACCGGCCTCGCGCAGCACCGTCAGCGCCCCGGCCGCCATGAGGTCCGAGGCGACGAAGACCCCGTCGAGGTCGGGGGCACGCTCGAGCAGCTCGCGCATCGCGCGCTCACCCCCCGCGCGTGTGTAGTCGCCGTGCGCCACGAGGCGTTCGTCGAACGCGTCGCCGAGCTCCGCCGTGAAGCCGGCGAGCCTCATCGTGCCGCCCGGGGTGTCCAGGGGGCCGGTGACGGTCGCGATCCGGCGACAGCCCCGGTCGACGAGGTGCCTGGTCATGGTGCGCGCGCCGGCCGCGTCGTCCGCGGTCACGTAACCCACCTGCTGCTCGAAGCCGAGCGGGACGCCGCACGCGATCAGCGGGATCTCGCGGCGCAGCAGCGAGGCCACGATGGGGTTCCCGGCGTGCGACGAGATCAGCAGCACCCCGTCGACGTGCCCTGCACTGACGTACGCGGTGATCCGGCGCCGCTCCTCGGGGGTGCTCGCCACCATCAGCAGGAGCGGCAGCTCGCGTCGCGCGAGCGCCTCGGCCGCGCCTCGCAGCAGGATCGAGAAGTTCGGGTCCTCGAAGAGCAGGTGCTGGGGCTCGGTGAGCAGGAAGGCGATCGAGTTGGACCGCCCGGTCGCGAGGCTGCGCGCATGCTGGTTGGCCGCGTAGCCGGTGGTCCTGATCGCCTCGTTGACCGCGGCCAGGGCCTCGGGCGACACCCAGTGGCCTCCGTTGATGACGCGCGAGACCGTCCCGCGCGAGACGCCGGCCACCGCCGCCACGTCGCGGATCGTCGGTCGCCTCTTGGCTGCGGGTCTGTCCACAGTTCGTGACTCTAGGGCCATGTCAGCTCTTGACCGCGCCTGCCGCGAGGTCGACCTGCCAGTAGCGCTGCAGCGTGAGGAACAGCGCGATGAGCGGGATGATCGACAGCAGCGCGCCGGTGAGGACCGACGTGTACATCGCCGGCACCGACGCACCCTGGTTGAGGAGGCCGGAGAGCCCGACCGTGATCGGGAAGAGCTGATCGCTGCCGAGCATGATGTACGGCAGCATGAAGTTGTTCCAGATCGCGACGAACTGGAACAGGAACACCGTCACCAGGCCCGGCATCATCATCGGGACGGCGATCTTCCGGAAGATCGTGAGCTCGCGCGCGCCGTCGGTCCGCGCGGCCTCGACGACGTCCGTCGGCACCGACGCGGCGGCGTAGATGCGGGCGAGGTAGATGCCGTAGGGGCTGATGATGCTCGGGAGCAGCACCGACCAGTACGTGTTCGTGAGCCCGACCTTGGCGAGCAGGAGGTACTGCGGGATAGCGAGGACGACGCCGGGAACGAGCACACCGGCCAGGAGGGCGTTGAAGATCGACCTCTTCCCGACGAACGAGTACATCGCGAGCCCGTAGCCCGCTGCCGCCGAGACGATCACCGAGAGCAGCCCGCCGACACCGGCGTAGAGCGCCGTGTTGGCCATCCACCGCCAGTACACGCCGTCACGATAGGCCGAGAGGGTCCTGATGTTGTCGATCAGGTGCGACGACGGCGCGAACGTGAAGGTCGAGAACAGCTCGCCCGCGCTCTTGCTCGACGCCACGAGCACCCACACGACCGGCAGGAGGCAGTAGGCGGCCCCGAGCAGCAGGATCGTGGTGCTCGTGTAGCTCGGGCGCTCGCGCCGGACCTGGCGCAGCTGCGGCGGCGCCGTCCGACGACCGGCCCCCGCGACGTCGGGAGCGGCACCCGGGGAGGGGACCGGAAGGGTCGTGGCCATGGTCACTTCTCCTGGCTGAAGGCACGGTTCTGCAGGAGGCGCAGGAACCCGAACGAGAGGACGAACGTGGCGGCTGCGATGACCACGGAGGTGGCGGCGGCCGAGTAGATGTCGTTGCGGGTGAACGCGTCGCGGTAGACCTTCATCAGCGGCGTCCACGTGCTCGAGATCGTGTTGGTGAGCGGTCGCAGGGTCATCGGCTCGGCGAAGACCTGGAGGGTCGCGATCATCGAGAAGACGAACGTCATGATCAGCGACGGCAGCACGATCGGGACCTTGATGCGCCAGGCGACGGCGACCTCGGTGCAGCCGTCGATCCGGGCGGCCTCGTAGAGCTCGCTGGGGATCGCCTTGAGCGCCGTGTAGATGACGATCATGTTGAACCCCACGCCACCCCAGAGGGCGATGTTCGCGACGGCGAACATCACGAGCCGGCTGGACAGGACGGTCGGCACCTGCCAACCGAGCGCGTGGAAGACGAAGTAGAACGGGCTGACCGCCGGGAGGTAGAGGAACCCCCACAACAGGGACGAGATCACGGCCGGGACGGCGTACGGGAGGAAGATCGAGACCCGCGACACGCTGCGGGCACGGGTCCGCCGCGAGTCGAGCATGAGCGCGAAGACCAGCGCGAGCGCGATCATCGTCGGGACCAGGAGCAGCCCGTACAGCGCGACGCGGCCGACGCTCGCGGCGAACTCCGGGTCGGACAGCGATCGTACGTAGTTCTCGAGCCCGGCCCAGACCTCGGTCCGGGCACCCGCGCCGAGGCCGAGCCCGCTGACCTTGACGGTGCGCAGGCTGAGGTAGAGCGAGTAGCCGATCGGCAGCGCGAGGAACGCGACGAACAGCGTGATCGCCGGTGTGAGGAACAGGTACGGAGCGAGGGTTCGCCGACGCGCGCGCGCGCGGACGGGGGCGGTTCGGCCGAGGGCGGTCATGGGGGTCCTCCGGGGGTGCGGGTCGGCGGTCGGGTGACCGGGGTGGCCGTGTGGACGGCCACCCCGGTGGCGGCGTCAGCCCTTGACCGAGAACCCGGAGTTCTTGAGGTCCGCGAGCGTCGTGGTCTGCATGGCCTTGACGGCGTCGACGAACGCGGACGCGCTCTTGGCCTCGGTCGCCTTGCCGAACTCGTCGTTGTACGACGAGTAGGCGACGTTCACGTTCGGGCCGAACGTGAAGCTGCCGGCCGTCTTCGCGATGTCACCGGCGAGCGTGTAGAAGTCCGGCTGGTTGGAGAAGAACTTCGGCGGCGAGGCGAGGGCCTCCTTCTGCGCGGGGATGTCCGCGGGGTAGAGGCCGCTGATGCTGACCAGGGCGTCGACGGCCTTCTGGTCGGTGTTGAGCCAGGTGACGAACTCCGCAGCCTCCTTGGCGTGCTTCGACTGGGTGGTGACGGCCATCGCGGAGCCGCCCCAGTTGCCGGTGGCCGGCTTCGCACTGTCCCACTGCGGCATCGGCGCCATCTTCCACTTGCCCGCGGTGTCGGGTGCGTTACCGGCGAGGACGCCCGGCGCCCAGATCGCGGAGAGCCACCCGACCTGCGTGCCGTCGTTGAGCGCGGCGTTCCACTCCGGCGTGTACATCGGCTTGTTGTCGATCACGCCGGACTGCACCAGGTCGCCCCAGTACTTCGCGACCTTGAGGGTGGCGGCGTCGTCGATCGAGACCGTCCACGAGCTCCCGTCGACGCCCCACCACGAGGCCCCGGCCTGCTGCGCGAGACCGGTGAACCAGCCGGCGTCGGTCGCGGAGAACGTGCCGAGGTACTTGGTCGGGTCGGCCTTGTGCAGCGCGGCGGCGACGTCGGCGTACTCCGCCCAGGTGGTCGGGACCTTGAGCCCGAGCTTGTCGAAGATGTCCGCCCGGTAGTAGAACTCCATCGGTCCGGAGTCCTGCGGGACGGCGTACACGGCCTTGCTGCCGAGGGTGACCGAGTTCCACACCCCGGCGGGGAACTGGCTGGCGATGCCCGCGGGCAGGTCCGCGGAGATGTCCGCGAGCGCGTCCGCGGAGACCAGTGTCGGGATCTTCTGGTACTCGGCCTGCATGATGTCCGGCGCGCCGCTGCCGGCCTTGATCGCGGTCAGCAGCTTGGTGACGGCGGGGTCGCCGCCGTCCTGCTTGTTGACCGTCACCTGGATCTTCGGGTGCGACGCGTTCCAGATGGCGACGACCTTGTCCATGTTCGGGGCCCAGGTCCAGAAGTTCAGGTTGACGGTCTCACCACCGGTGGACGCTGCGGTCGTCCCGGTCGATCCTCCCGTGCTCGAGCACGCGCTCGCGAGCAGCGCGACGGCTGCGGCGACTGCCGCGATCCGGGTGCCTGTGGTCAGGCGCATGGTTCCTCCTCGTCGTGGTCCACCGCTCCGTCGCGGTGGGGAGGTGCACCGTGACGCCAGACGCCGCGGTGAACCTGTGCGCGGTCACAGTACGTGCACACCACGGTCGCTTGTCAACAGGGCATCTCCTGGTGTTACCTGTGCAGCGAAGGGCAGCTCCTCCTGGGAGCGCGCACAGTTCTGTCGCCCTGCGATCGGCCTGGGAGAGCACCCCGGCCCTGGACGAGGAGCCCCATGAGCCCGAGCACCACCCCTCCGACCGGCCTGCCCGTCTGGCTCCCCGGTGTCGAGACCCTCTGCTACGGGGGCGACTACAACCCCGAGCAGTGGCCGGAGGAGGTGTGGGCCCGCGACGTCGCGCTCATGCGTGAGGCCGGCGTCACCCTCGTGAGCGTCGGGATCTTCTCCTGGGGTCTGCTCGAGCCGCGCGAGGGCGAGTTCGACTTCGGCTGGCTCGACCGGGTGCTCGACCTCCTGCACGAGGCCGGGATCCAGGTGGACCTGGGAACACCCACCGCATCACCGCCGGCGTGGTTCTTCCACGCCCACCCCGATGCACGCGTCGTCACGCGGGACGGCACCACGCTCGGGTTCGGCTCACGCGGCATGGCGAGCCCGAGCTCACCCGACTACCGCCGCGCGAGCGTGCGGATCACCCGCGAGCTCGCCCGACGGTACGGGTCGCACCCTGCCGTCGTGCTGTGGCACGTGCACAACGAGTACGGGACCCCTGTCTCGGAGTGCTACTCCGAGCACAGCGCCCGCGCGTTCCGCGCCTGGGTGCAGCGACGGTACGGCAGCCTCGACGCCCTCAACGAGGCCTGGGGCACGGCCTTCTGGGGCCAGCACTACGCCGAGTGGGCGCACGTCTCGCCGCCCTCGATCGCGCCGAGCGTCGTCAACCCGGCACAACGTCTCGACTTCGCCCGCTTCACGTCGGACGCGCTCCTCGAGTGCTTCGTGGCCGAGCGCGACGTGATCCACGCGGAGGCGCCCGGCATCCCGGTCACCACGAACTTCATGGCCGGCTCGTGCCAGAGCGTCGACCTCTGGGCCTGGGCGCGCGAGGTCGACATCGTCTCGAACGACCACTACCTGACCGCTGCGGACGACCGCAACCAGGTCGGCCTCGCCCTGTCGGCGGACCTCACCCGGTCACTCGCCGGCGGACGGCCGTGGCTCCTCATGGAGCACTCGACGTCCGCGGTCAACTGGCAGCCCCGGAACGTCGCGAAGCGGCCGGGCGAGATGGCCCGCAACTCGCTCGCCCACCTCGGCCGTGGTGCCGACGGCATCCTGTTCTTCCAGTGGCGTGCCTCCCGATCGGGCGCCGAGAAGTTCCACTCGGCGATGCTCCCCCACGCCGGCACCCGGAGCCGGGTCTGGACCGAGGTCTGTGCCCTGGGCCACGACCTCGCCGCCCTCACCGAGGTCCGCGGCTCGACCGTCCACGCCGACGTCGCGATCCTCTGGGACTGGCAGTCGTTCTGGGCCCAGGACCTCGAGTGGCGCCCGAGCGTCGACCTCGGCCACCGCGAGCGGATCGACGCGTTCTACGACCGGCTCTGGCGGGACAAGCTCACGGTCGACTTCGCCCACCCCGAGCACGACCTGTCCGGCTACCGCCTCGTGGTCGCCCCGGCCTCCTACCTCCTGACGAGCCAGGGCGCGGCGAACCTCACCCGCTACGTCGAGGCGGGCGGCACGCTGCTCGTGTCCTGCTTCTCCGCGACCGTCGACGAGAACGACGCCGTGCCCGAGGGCGGCTACCTCGCCCCGCTCCGCACCGCGCTCGGCGTGGAGGTCGACGAGCTCCTCCCGCTGCGGCAGGGCGACCAGGTGCACCTCGCCGCCTCGGGACCGGTCGCGCGTGCTCTCGACGCCATCACCGCCGACGTCTGGTGCGAGGACCTGGCGCTCGCCGGCGCGACGCCGGTCGCGGTCTTCGCCGACGGACCTGCCGCCGGCGGGCCCGCGGTGACCCGCCACGAGCACGGTGCCGGCACCGGCTGGTACGTCTCGACACGCCTCGACGTCGACGCCCTCGCCGCCCTGCTCGCCCCGGTGTACGCCGACGCGGGCCTGAGCCCGGTGGTCGACCTGCCCCAGGACCTCGAGATCGTGACCCGGCACGGCACGACGCACTCCTACGTCGTGGCGATCAACCACACCGACGAGGCCGCTGACGTCCCGCTGACCGGGACCGACCTGCTCACCGGCGAGACCAGCACGTCGTCGTTCACGCTCGCCGCAGGGGCGGTCCGCGTCGTGCGATCGGCCTGACCGCAGCGGGGCTCAGTAGAGCGGGCTCGGGTCGTCGAGGTCGACCGCGAACCAGACGGTCTTGCCGGAGTCGTCGACGATCACGCCCCACTCGGACGACAGCATGTCGACGAACCCGACACCCCGGCCGCCGGTGGCGTCGACGTCGATGTCCTGGACGACCGGCAGCTCCATGCTCTCGTCACGGACCTCGACCCGCAGTGCGCGCGCGGTCCGGGTCGCCCGGATCTCGACGGTGCCGTCCTCGGGTCCGTGCGTGACCGCGTTGGTCAGGAGCTCGGACGTCAGGAGCTCGACGACCCGCCGTGAGGCGTCCTCGTCGACGAGGTCGGCCGGGCTCTCGGAGCGCTGCTCGAAGACCGACATGACCCAGCTCCGGCCGGTCGGCACCGAGGACGGGTGTGCTGTCAGTCGCAGCGACATCACCCTGCCACCTCTTCCGAGTACACGCCTGACCTCATGGTCGACGATCATCCAGTGCGGAGCCGCCTCGCACACGCCGACGCGCGGGCGGACGGTCACACTCGATGAGAGCGTTCACCCCGGCGACGATGACGCGAACTCGCGCGACCAATTCCGGGTTGCCCCTCGCGCGCCCGTCCGGCCACCACCGTGGCCCGCGCACACCCCGACCCACACGCGCATGACGGTCATCCAGCGGGTGTCAGGTCCAGGGCGCTCTCGGCGACGGCGATCACGGACCAGGTCCGGCCCGACCCGTCGGACAGCTCGTAGGCCGGCGCCAGCACGACCGAGCCGTCGGGCTGCTGGACCGCGGACAGCCCGAGGCGCGCCTGCGTGAGGGTCACGTGCTGGACGGGCCACGACACGGGCGCCCCTGCTGCGGGGACCGGTGGGAGCGTCGGCGTCACGCCGGTCCCGGTGTCACCAGGTGCGGTCACCAACGGTTGCGGCGCCGTCGCCGCAGCACCTCCGACGGCCGACCCCGACGACGCACGATCCGTCGCGGTGCCCTCGAGGCCGATCGCCGTGTAGACCCCGGTCTGACCGCCGCCGAACCGTGCGTCACCGAGCCGGGTGACCGCCTCCTGCGGGCTCACGACGGGGTACGACCCGAGCGGGACCACCGGTGCGAGCTGACCCCACAGGCTCTGCACCCCACGCGCCGTCAGGCTCAGGTTCCAGGCCTGCCCCGTCCGCTGCCCGTCGACGACCGCCCACGCGGTGACCGCCGCGATCGTCGAGCTGCCCGTCGCGCTCGCCTCGTACTCGAATGCCGACGGGTCGAGCCCGGCCGCAGCGATCAGGTCCCGGGTCCGCGCGGTCGCCTCGGCGGCGGACGGCGCCGGCCCGGCCGACGATCCGGCGCACCGCTCCGGATCGTCGGCAGGTGTCGGGGCGACCGGCATGCCGGCCGCGCCAGATCCGCTGGTCGCACCCTTCACGCTGCCGTCCACGCATGCGTACGGATCGTTGGTCGGGTCGTAGTACGACACGTCCACGGTCGCGTCCGGCTGCAGCTGGAGGCGCGGACCAGTGCCGTCCGTCGCGCCGACGATCCAGGCGCCGGACACGAGCGTCGGGGTCCCGGCCAGGCCGAGGGCCTTGGCCACCGCCGCGGCCTTGTCCCGGGTGAAAGCGGCCGCGGAGTCGTAGGTCCACGCCTGAGCGGTGCCGGCCGCGGCCGAGAGCCCGTCGGAGCTGAAGACCGTCCGGGCCACCCCGTAGGGGGCGAATGACGGCGACGACATCGCTGAGCCGACCGTGTCACGCTGGGCCGAGCCCGCCGCGACCTCCGGGCCCACCAGGGAGATCGCCGGCGCCGCCTTCGACGTCGAGGACGGTGTCCCGGTCTGGCGTCCGAGCGCGAACGCCCCGGAGCCGACCAGTGCGACACCGGCCACCGTCGCGGCGATCTGGAGCCAGCGCGCCGGCCGCCGCTGGCGCCGCGTCGGATCGAGCTCGGTCACCGTCGCGTCGGTGTCGCGCCCGTCGTGGTCCGCACTGTCGCCGTGGTCTGCACTGTCGTCGTGGTCCGCACTGTGCGTCGCGTCGGCACTGCGCCCGCCGTCGGTGTCGCCCTCGCGGTCGGCAGCACCGCCGTCGGCGATCCTGGCGTGGACGGCCGCCTCGATCGCCGCCACGTCCACCTCGATCCCCGCAGCGGGGTCAGCGGCGCGCAGGCGCTCGACGGGGTCCTCGTGGATACCACCGTCGGGGGGGAGCTGGGTGTTCACGACGACCTCCAGGACATGGTGACCGGCCGCGGCGGGCCGACCGGGGTGAACCTCGTGGCGAGCCGTCCGAGAACGACGTCCCGACTCGCTGATGTGCTGCCGCTCGGTGTGCTGCTGTCTCGTATGTGTCGCGCGTCGTCCGCATCTTGCACCGGGCCGCCGACGACCCGACCCGCGCAGCACGCCGGTCGCCTGCACCGGGCAGACGGTTGCCCGACGCTCAGCCGCTCAGCCGCTCAGCCGCTCAGCCGCTCAGCCGCTCAGCCGCTCAGCCGCTCAGCCGCTCAGCCGCTCAGCCGCTCAGACCACGCCTCTCGCAGCCGGGACCTCGCCCGCGAGAGTGCCGCATCCGCGCCGCCGCGCGAGAGGCCGAGCACCGCGGCGAGCTCGTTGCCGTCGAGCCCCTCCCACGCGTTCAGCAGGAGGATGCGCCGGTCCCGGGGGCTCAACGCCGCGAGCGCGTCACGCACCTCCTCGTCCGCGATCACGATGCTCTCCGGGTCCGCGGCCTCGACCTCGTCAGGGAGGTCGCCGACGGGGATGGGCCGGCCCTTGCGCCGGTGGTTCGCGATCACGAACCCGGCGGTGCGGTAGAGCCACGGGAGCTCAGCACCCGCCGGGATGTCGTCGCGCCGCCGCCACGCAACGGTGAGCACGTCCGCCGTGAGGTCCTCCGCGTCGTCACGCGCGGCACGCCGGACGACGTACCGGAAGACCGGACCGGCGTGGGCACGGACGAGCTCGGCGAACCACGCGTCGTCACGGTTCGTCACGGTGTCTCCAGAGCCTCAGGTGGTCGTGGGGCGATGCCCCTCACCTGACCACTGTCGCGTGACGGACCGTTCTTGCACAGTCGAGGCACGCCGCGGTCATCGCGCGCTCACGAGCACGGTTGCTCGCCCGAACGTGTGCACATTCCTTCATATGCGGCGATTCACCCGCGACGTACCTGATCTTCCGGTCGAATCGGTCGATCATCTCCTCATGGTCATGGTCGACGAGAGCACCCGGGCAGGTGGACGCAGGAGCCCGCAGCCTGCCCCGTGCGCCGCACATCCGCACTCCGGGCTCATGCACTTCGACGGCACGTGCCGCTGCTTCTTCGGCGGTCCGGCCCCGGAGTTCGCTCCGCCGACGGTCTCCGTCGACGACCTCCCGGCCATCCGGGCCTTCCACCCGCCCGTCGACCTGCCCGAGGGTTCCTCCGTCTGGAGCTGACCTCCGCCGGGGTACACCCCTCACGGTTGCGCCGCCCACGGCTCCCGCGAGGCCGTCACCACCTCACCCGGCTGCGAGTCATCCGCCCGGCTGTCGCCCCAGGACGCACGAATGCCCCGGCCGAGGCCGGGGCATTCGTGGTGGTACGTGAGGCGCAGGGCCTCAGAGCGTCCTCAGAGGGGACGGATGTTCTCGGCCTGCGGGCCCTTGGGGCCCTGCGTGACGTCGAACTCGACCTTCTGGTTCTCGTCGAGCGAGCGGTAGCCGCTCGTCGCGATGGCGGAGTAGTGCGCGAAGACGTCAGCACCACCGTCGTCGGGAGCGATGAAGCCGAAGCCCTTTTCCGCGTTGAACCACTTCACGGTTCCTGTTGTCATGATGATTCTCCTCCTGGAGCGTTCGTGCGGATCCGACTGTCGGAAACGCTCGTCACGGTGTTCGTCGTCCGCTCCGGGTAAGGAACTCTGCGCCCCGACCGAGGTCGAGAGCGATCATGACGTGCGAGGCACAGCAACTTCAGGTATCACCCTAACCCACCAAGTGCCAAAGAGCACAAGACTACGACCGAAGTCGTCGGAACTCATCCGCAAGCTGCTGCGCCTGAGCGGAGATCAGACGCCGGTACACCTCGAAGGCGTCGGCCACGACGATCTCGGGGAAACCCCCGTCGCGGGCCGCCAACCAGTCGGCCTTGGCCAGGTGGATGTCGGCGTCCGACACCTCGACCCGCAGCTCCCGCTCCTCGTGCATGGCCTCATCCTCGCGGCCCGCGGCGCGGGCGTCCACACCCGGACCACGTATTCACCCGCCCGGCGGCGTCCGCGGCCGCACGCCGTGCGCGGCCCCGGCAGAGGGCCTGGCCTGGTCGTTCGACCCTCGGCGAGGAGTGACGACCCCGATCGCCGTCGGCACACGCTCAGGGTGCTCTCAGGGACGACTCAGGGCGCTCCCGGATCGCCACGGGCGCCGCGGCTCGGAAGCATCGTCCCTGTACCCGCGCCACCCCTCCATCACAGCGAGAAGAGCGTCATGCCCACGCGTACACCGGACCTCACCGCCGCGACCTCCCTGCTCGACCCCGCGCACACGGCTCGCGCCGTGGCGACGGCACGCGACCTCGTCAAGACCTACGGGTCGGGCGACACCGCGGTGCACGCGCTCGCCGGGATCGACGTCGACTTCACCCGAGGAGAGCTCACCGCGATCATGGGGCCGTCCGGCTCCGGCAAGTCGACGCTGATGCACTGCATGGCCGGCCTGGACACACCGACCGCCGGGACCGTCGTCGTCGACGGCGAGGACGTCGGCCGCATGAACCAGCGCCAGCTCACCAGGCTGCGCCGCACCCGGCTCGGGTTCATCTTCCAGGCGTTCAACCTCGTGCCGACGCTCACGGCCGCCGAGAACATCACCCTCCCGCTCGACATCGCGCGACGACCGGTCGACCGCGCGCAGTTCGACGCGGTCGTCGACGCCGTCGGGCTCCGCAACCGGCTCGGCCACCGTCCGAGTGAGCTGTCCGGCGGCCAGCAGCAGCGCGTGGCCTGCGCCCGCGCCCTGGTGTCACGGCCCGCGGTCGTGTTCGCCGACGAGCCGACCGGGAACCTCGACTCGAGGTCGGCGCACGAGGTCCTCGGGTTCCTCCGCCGCTCGGTGGACGAGCTCGGGCAGACCGTCGTCATGGTGACCCACGACCCGACAGCGGCGTCGTACGCCCACCGGGTCCTGTTCCTGGCCGACGGACGACTCGTCGGCGAGATCACCGACCCGACGCCCGACTCCGTCCTGAGCGCGCTCCGCTCGCTCGGGGCCGACGACGTCCGCGGAGACCACCGGGCGGCCCTCCACCACAGCGCCGACGCCGAGGTGCTCGGCGTCGGGACGACCGGGACGGACGTCTGATGGGCCGGGTCGCGCTACGCGGGATCCGGGCCCACCTGGTCCGGTTCCTGCTCTCCGTCCTCGCCGTGACGCTCGGGGTGGCCTTCGTGGCGGGCACGTTCTCGCTGCGGACGATGCTCTCGTCGACGTTCAGCGGGATCATCGACTCGGCCATGGTCGGTGACGCCTACGTCCGCGGGAGCCAGCCGGCATCCGCCGACACGGCCACCGGCACCCAGGTCGGCGAGGTCCGCACCAGGGTCCCGATGGACCTCGCGTCGGCGATCGACGCCGTCCCTGGCGTCCGCATGGCACTGCCCGACATCAGCGGCCCGATCGTCCTGGTCGGCGCCGACGGGACCGCGGTGACCAGCACCCAGGCCCCGAGCTTCGCGACCGCGCTGTACCCCCAGGACGACACCCTCGCGATCACCGACGGTCGCGCACCTCACGGGCCCGACGAGATCGCGATCGAGTCCGCCACCCTGGCCGCGTCCGGGCTGCACGTCGGCGACCGCACGAGCGTCGTCATCGGCGGAGAGCTGCGCGAGGTCACCGTGGTCGGCGAGATCTCGATGGGGGCACCGATGGCCGGCGCCACGATCACGTTCGTCGACGTCCCGACCGCGACCGCCGCCTACGCACCCGACGGGCAGGTCTCGACGATCACCGTGCTCGGCGACCCCGGCATCCCGGAGCGCACGCTGGTCGACCGGATCGCCCCGGTGATCGGCCCGACGGCCGAGGCGGTGACCGGCGACGCGATGCGCGCGGAGTCGCGGGCGAGCATCGAGACGATGCTCGGCTTCGTCACGACGTTCCTCATGATCTTCGCTGCGATCTCGTTGTTCGTCGGCGCCTTCATCATCGCCAACACGTTCTCGATGTCGGTGCGGCAGCGGATGCGCGAGTTCGCGCTGCTGCGCGCGGTGGGCGCGTCCCCGCTGCAGGTGTTCAGCTCGATCCTCACGCAGGCGGCCGTCGTCGGCGTGCTCGGCTCGGTCCTGGGCGTCGGTGCGGGGCTCGGGCTCGTCTCGCTGCTCCGGATCCTGTTCGAGAGCATGGGGATGGACCTGTCGGGGTCGATCCCGCTCGACCGCTCGACCGTCCTGATCTCGCTCGCGGTCGGGACCCTCGTCAGCGTCGCCGCCGCAGCCCTGCCGGCTCGTCGCGCGGCACTCACACCTCCGGTCGAGGCCATGCGTGACGACGTCGTCGTCCACGAGCGCTCGCTCCGCGTCCGGGCCCTCGTCGGGGGTGTCCTCGTCATCGGGGGGCTCGCCGCACTCGCGGCGTCGGTGACCGTCGCCGACGCGAACGGTGGTGCGCTCGTCGGGTACGCGGCCGTCGGCCTCGTGCTCGGGATGCTGCTGCTGTCCCCGGTGATCGCGCGCAGCGTGCTCGGGGTGCTCGCGGCGGTGTTCGTCGTGACCGTGAAGCCGCTCGGCCGGCTCGCGCGCGGCAACGTCACGCGCAACCCCCGACGCACCGCCAACACGGCCGGCGCCCTCATGATCGGCATGGCCCTCGTGGGGGCGGCGTCGACCCTCGCGGCCTCGACCCAGGAGTCGACCCGCGCGGTCGTCGCGAACGAGATGCGGGCGGACCTCCTGGTCCAGTCGGCGACCGGGGCGATCCCGTCCGGTGCGGTCGCCGCGATCGACCGGCTCCCCTCGGTCTCCCACGCGGATGCGCTGTCGTTCGCGTCCGCCCTGGTCACCACGGGTGGGGCGACGCCGTCCGAGAAGGACGCCACGATGTTCGTCGGTGCACCGGCCGCGGCGTTCGGTCGGTCTCTCGACGTCACGACCGTCGACGGGTCGCTCGACTCGCTGGCGGCCGGTGAGGTCGCCGTCCAGAAGACCGCGGCGAAGGACCACGGCTGGGCCGTCGGCGACACGTTGACGTTCACGACGGACACCGGTGCCACGACCGCCACGGTCGGTGCGGTGATCGACTCGAAGGCTCTCGGCGTCGAGGTGGTCGTGCCGGACTCGCTCTCGGCCACGCTCGTCCCGACGGCGAAGCAGCAGATCAACACGGTCTTCGTCACCCCGGCTGCCGGGGTCACGGCGGACCGGCTCCGGGCCGATCTGGTCGAGGTCGCCAAGCCCTACGTCGTCCTGTCCGTGCTCGACCAGAAGGACTTCGCGTCGCAGCTCGCCGACCAGGTCAACCAGGTGCTCGTGATCCTCTACGCGCTGCTGGGACTGTCGGTCGTGATCGCGATCCTCGGGATCGTCAACACGCTCGCCCTGTCGGTGATCGAACGCACGCGGGAGATCGGGCTCATGCGGGCGGTCGGCCTCGGCCGGCTCCAGCTCGCGGGCGTCGTCACGATCGAGTCGGTGCTGACCGCGCTGTTCGGGACGTCGATCGGCGTGACGATCGGCGTCGTTCTGGCCGCGGCGCTCCCGACCGTCCTCGCCGACTCGGGCCTCACGACACTGGTGATCCCGTGGGCGCAGCTGGCGTGGATGCTCGTGCTCGCGGCCGTGGTCGGCGTCCTCGCCGCCGCCTGGCCCGCGACCCGTGCCGCCCGGCTCCCCGTCCTCGACGCCGTCACCTACGACTGACCCACCCACCACACCTCGCCGAGATCGCACAGGAGGGCCGAGATCGCACCATGCACGGTGCGATCTCGGCCCTCCTGTGTGATCTCGCGGGACGGCTGGGGTGACTTGGGGCGGCTGGCGGCTGGGGCGGCCCCGCCCCGGGGCAGCTTGGCGCAGGACGAAGGTGCGGGAATCAGTCCGACGGCATGAGGATCCACAGGACGGGGTAGATGAGGATCTGGCTGCCGGGGATGATCATCAGCAGCAGGATGAACAGGAGTCGCGCGGGCCACGGGTCCAGACCGAACCGACGGCCCAGGCCGGCGCACACCCCTCCCAGGACACGGCCCTCGCGCGGCCGGTAGAGGCCTTCACGGCCCATCGCCTCATGGATGGAGTTCACTGACGTCGCCCTTCTCGTGCTCGTGGTGCTCTGACCCCTCCAGGCTCTCAACGGCACGGGTGCGGCACCATCCGGGAACGCCCTGATCCGACCCCGGTCCGTCGACCGGCCGACCTCGGGGTCCTCGGACGCGGCGGCCGTACGTCCCGCTCCTGACGTGGCTGTTCGTACGATCATCGGAGGACGCGCCCGCACCCGTGGTCCGCGGTGTCACCCGAGGGGAGACTGTCGATGCAGCAGCGTGTGGTGGTGGTGGGCGGCGGCTACGGCGGGGCCGCCGTGGCGAAGGCCCTCGACGACGTCGCCGACGTGGTGCTGATCGAGCCGAAGGACGCGTTCGTGCACGCGGTCGGCGCCCTGCGCGCCGCGGTGGACCCGGACTGGCAGGACCGCATCTTCATCCCCTACGACCGCCTGCTGACCCACGGCCGGATCGTGCACGACTGGGTACGGACCGCGACCCCGACCCAGGTGCGGCTCTCGGCCGACGAGGCGATCGACACCGACTACCTCGTCCTCGCGACCGGCACCGGGTACCCGTTCCCCGCGAAGTTCCTCGAGAACCAGACGTCCGTGGCCGCGGCTCGGCTGGCGCGGCTGCGCGAGGCGCTGGCGGTGGCCGACCGTGTCCTGATCGTGGGGGCCGGGCCCGTCGGGCTCGAGCTCGCCGGCGAGCTCACCTCGTCGTTCCGGAACGTCGGGGTGACCGTCGTCGACCAGGAGGACGACATCCTCACGAACGGGGACTTCCTGCCGGAGGTGCGTGAGTCGATCCGGAGCCAGCTCGAGGCGCGGGGCGTGGTGTTCGAGCTCGGGGCCGCCCTCGGGTACCTGCCCCCGTCGGACGTCGGGACGTTCGAGCCGTTCACGGTCGCGACCACGGCCGGCCAGGAGATCAGCGCGCAGGTCTGGTTCCGGTGCCACGACGCATCGGTCACCACGGACTACCTCGGCACCGAGCTCTCCCGCCGGGTGATCGGCGGCGGGCGCGTCCAGGTGACCAACACGCTCAACGTCGTCGGGTACGAGTCGGTCTTCGCGATCGGCGACATCACGGACGTCCCCGAGAGCAAGCGGGCCAGCGCCGCCCGAGCGCATGCCGCCGTCGTCGCGGAGAACATCGCCTCGCTCATCGCCGGCCGTCCGGCCACCGCGACCTACACCCCGGCGCCGGAGCTGATCGTGCTGCCGCTCGGCCCTGCCGGCGGCGCGTCGCAGCTCGTCGACGAGTCCGGGGCACGGGTGATGCGCGGCCCGCAGGAGACCAGCGCCATCAAGGGGTCCGACCTCATGACCGGGCCGATGGCCGACCTGTTCGGACGGGATCCGCTCACCCTCCCGCGCTGACCCTGCCGTACGCACGCACCGCATGGACCTTCGTCCCTCGCCGGTCGGCGCCCCCTGCCTAGCGTGAGGAGAGCAGGGGCCAACCAGGGAAGGTGTGCACCATGCGCGAGATGTACTGCGACGCCCAGGGATCCGTCCGTCTGATCGAGGCCCCGGACCCCGAGATCCAGGCGCCGACCGACGTGATCGTCCAGGTCTCCGCCACGACGATCTGCGGCTCCGACGTCCATCTCGTCCACGGCCACCTCCCGACCCCCTGGGGGTTCGCCCTCGGGCACGAGTACGTCGGACGCGTCGTCGAGGTCGGGGCGGCGGTCTCCCAGGTGAAGGTCGGCGACCGCGTCGTCGGCCCTGCCGCACCCTGGTGCGGGACGTGCGCGTCCTGCCGCGCCGAGCAGACGCAACGGTGCGACCGGGGCGGCGTCCTCGGCTCCGGTGACGCGTGGGGCGGGTGGGGCGGCGCGCAGGCCGAGCTGATCCGGGTCCCGTGGGCGGACCGTGACCTCAGCATCGTCCCCGAGCCGGTCACCGACGCGCAGGCGTTGACCGTCGGCGACGTGCTGTCGACCGGGTGGACGGCCGTCTCGCACGCGGTCACCGCACCCGGTGCCACCGTGCTCGTGCTCGGTTGCGGGCCCGTGGGACTCTCGGCCGTGCACACCGCGAGCCTGTACGGACCGCGTGCGGTGATCGCGGTCGACGCGCTCCCGGACCGCCTCGAGGTGGCGCGTGCCCTCGGTGCGACCCACACGCTCGCGGCCGACGGCGACGTCGCGGCCCAGGTCGCCGAGCTCACGTCGGGTCGCGGCGCGGAGGCGGTCGTCGAGGCGGTCGGGCTCCAGGGCACGATCACCCTCGCCGGGCAGGTCGTCGTCGTCGGAGGCCGCATCAGCGTCGTCGGCATCCCGGCCGGTCCGATCCAGCTGCCGTTCGCCGACCTCCTCTTCAAGAACGTCTCCTGGTGGAGCGGTCTGGGCGACCTCAGGCACATGGACATGCTGCTGGCGATGATCGCGCAGGGCCGGCTCGACCCCACGCCGATGTTCACCTCCCAGCGTCCGTTCGACGAGATCGAGCTCGCGTTCGCGGACATGGCGAACCGTGCCCCCGGGGTGGTCAAGACCCTGGTGACCGTCGGGTAGCGACCCGGGCCGGGCGCTCGGGCGTCCGTGCAGGGCGAGCGGCCAGGGTCCCGCTCACGTACTACCGTGGGGAGCCTCGGACGACCGAGGCTCCCCACTCCTGCCGCACGTCCGTCGCCACCCCGCCACCCCGCCACCCCGCCACCCCGCCACCCCGCCACCAGGAGGATCGATGACCACCGTTGCCGTCACCGGAGCATTCGGGAAGGCGGGACGCGCCGTCGTCGCCGACCTCCTCGCCCACGGCTACCACGTGGTCGCGACCGATGCCGTCGGACCCACCGGCGACCCCGGGCTGCTGGGCGTGCCCCTGCTGCGGGCCGAGCTGACCGACTACGGGCAGGCGCTCGAGGTCCTCGCCGGGGCCGACGCGGTGGTGCACCTGGGGAACATCCCGGCCCCGGGCCACGCGCCCGCACCGCACACCCTGAACGCGAACAACGCCGCGAACGCGAACGTCTTCCTCGCCGCGCAGCGCCTCGGGCTCGAGCGGGTCGTCTGGGCCTCGAGCGAGACGACCCTCGGGCTGCCGTTCGACGTGCCTCCGCGCTACGCCCCGGTCGACGAGGACCACTTCCCGGTGCCGACGTCCACCTACGCCCTGTCGAAGGTGGTCGGCGAGCAGATGGCCGAGCACATCTCCGCGTGGTCCGGCATCCCGTTCGTCGGGCTGCGGCTGTCGAACATCTTCCGGCCGGAGGACTACGCGGCGGTTCCCGGGTACTGGGGCGACGCGCGGCTCCGGTCGTGGAACCTGTGGGGGTACATCGACTCCCGCGACGTCGCGGCGGCGTTCCGGCTCGCTCTCGAGGCCGACGTCACCGGGTCGAGCAACGTCATCATCGCGGCGGCGGACACGATCATGGACCGCCCGTCGGCCGACCTGCTCGCCGAGGTGTTCCCGGACGTCGAGATCACGCGCCCGCTCGGAGAGTTCGAGACGCTGCTCGCGATCGACGGCGCCCGACGTCTGCTCGGGTTCGAGCCGGCCCACTCGTGGCGCGACCACGTCGGGCCTGCCGCGCGGTAGCCCCTGGTCGACGGGCCGTCAGCGTCTCGTCCGCATGGCCCTGACCTTGCGCCGGGCCGGGCGCGGGAACATGCTGGTGGCCGGTAGGTCATGCGCTGCGGTGTCTGGGAGGGGGCGCGATGACGGCTGGCCCGGCACAGGACGCCGCGGACGGGCATCGCGCCCACGACGACCGCACCACGCACGACGGGTTCCCCTCCGCGATCGAGAGCCGGTTGACGGGTGCCTTCTACGCCTCGCACCGGGCCCGGTCGTTCTTCGCGGCCGTCATCATCCTGATCACGCTCGCCGGTGCGTGGCTCGTCACGTATCTCGCCGGTGGCACCGAGTCCGTCGCGCCCCAGGCCTTCTACCTCCCGATCCTCATCGCCGCGACCCGGTTCCGCTGGCACACGGCCCTGCTCACCGCGATCGCCGCAGGGATCGTCTCGGGTCCGCTGAGCCTGCTCGACGTCGAGGGCGCCGTCGAGCAGTCCACCGGCAACTGGATGGGACGACTGCTCATCTTCGTCGCGATCGCCCTGCTCGTCTCGTGGCTGTCGCACGAGTCACGCGTCGCGATCCTCACCAAGGTCCGCGACGCGCACGACGCCCGCGAGCTGCGCGCCGCCCTCAACCACCACGAGCTCGTGGTGCACTACCAGCCGATCTTCGAGCTCGACAGCGAGGAGGTCGTCGGGGTCGAGGCCCTCGTCAGGTGGCAGCACCCGCATCGGGGACTGGTCCCGCCGGCGGACTTCATCCCGCTCGCCGAGCGCACCGGCCTGATCGTGCCGCTCGAGGTGTTCGTCCTCGGCGAGGCCACGCGCCAGACGGCGCGGTGGCGCGCGGAGGGGTCGGCCTGCCGGACCCTCACGGTCGCGGTCAACATCTCGGCGACGCACCTCGACGACCCCGGTGTCGTCACCCACGTCGCCTCCGCTCTCACGAACTCGGGGCTCAAGGCCGAGCACCTCTGCGTGGAGATCACCGAGACCGCGATCATCCGCGACTTCAGCAGCGCGCTCGACCGGGTCGTCGAGCTCCGTGACCTGGGGGTGCGGATCGCCCTCGACGACTTCGGCACCGGGTTGTCGTCGCTGGCCTACCTGCAGAAGCTGCCGATCGACATCGTGAAGATCGACCGATCGTTCGTGAAGGAGGTCGACACGGACTCCCGCAGCGCAGCAGTGATCTCCGGGATCGCGATGCTCGCGCACGCGATGGGGACCTCCCTGGTCGCCGAGGGCATCGAGACCCGTGGGCAGCTCGACGCCTTGCGCGCGATCGGGTGCCGGCGCGGGCAGGGGTTCCTCGTCGGGCGACCGGTCCCCGCCGAGGAGCTCGAGGCGCACATCTCGATCACGCAGAGGTGACCGCGCGCACCCGCGCGCCGCTGACGGCACGCGCCCCGCAGCCGGACTTCGTGAGAGTTTGCTGTGAATCCCTCGAATGGCTCAAGGCACCCACCTGGATGACCGATACTTGTACTCAGCGCTCCCGAGCGAGTCGGCCCCTGCCCCCCTGCGTGGCTGGCATGCTCGGGAGCGCCTTCACGTCCGATGCCGCGCCTGCACGGTCGGTGCCGGGGCCTCGGTCCGCCGACGACGACGTCAGCCTCTCTCCGCGAGACCGTCCGCGAGCGCACCGATCACCTCGGCGGCGGCCTCCGGCCCGATGCGGACGGTGCCCGTGCAGCGCCCCGCGCGCCACAGGCTGATGACGAACACGTCGTCGACCTCGTGCCAGCTGATCTGAAGCTCGCGGCGGTCACGACGCACGTCGGGCACAGCGGTGGTCCCTGTCCGCGCCAGTGCCACGACCTCGCCCATCACTCGACGATCCTCCCGCGCAGGCACCCTGTCCAGAGGAGAGCGAGGCGCGGGCGGCGACAGCGGAGGTCAGATGTGCAGGTGGACCTTGTGGTGCTCGATCTGCTCGATGTCGTCCGTCGTCGCCTTGAGGAGCCGGTCGGCCAGGTGGCGCAGGGCGCGGGCTGCCGCGAGCTCCTCACCGATCTCGGGGATGTCGCGGTCGACCGGGTTCCGGCGGGCGCGACCATACCCTTCGAGCGTCGTCCCGGATGACGTCGTCAGAACCGCGTGGGCGGTCGTGATCTCGTCGTCGGAGCGGACCTCATCGGCGTCGAAGAGATGGATCTTCACGTTCCAGGTGTGGACCATGGCGAGCTCCTCCCGAGGTGGTCCGCGCCATTCGCCCATGGTGCGGACGTGGGTCCTTACTCCTGACGGTAGGCCCGTCCGGGCGGCTGCGACAGCCGAGCGGACGACTCGCCGCGGCCGTGGTCGGCCGACCTACAGTGGCGGGATGTCACGCGTCGCGTTCATCGGTCTCGGTCGGATGGGGCACGGGATGGCGGGCCGGCTCCTGGCCGCCGGTCACGACGTCGTCGTGCACAACCGCACCCCGGAGAAGGCCGCCGATCTCGTGCGGGCCGGCGCGCGGCTCGCACCGAGCCCACGCGCGGCGGCGGAGGGCGTCGACGCGGTCGTGTGCATGGTCAGCGACGACGACGCGTCGCGCGCGGCCTGGCTGGGACCGGACGGCGTCCTCGCGGCGGACCCGGCCGGGGACGCGCTGGCGATCGAGTGCTCGACGCTGTCCTGGGGGTGGGTCCTCGAGCTCGCAGCGGCCGTCCGCGCGACGGGTCGCCGCTACGTCGACTGTCCGGTGACCGGCCTCCCGGACGCCGCCGCCGGCGGACGGTTGACGCTCCTGGTGGGGTCCGACCCGGCCGACCTGCGTGCGGCCGAGCCGCTGCTCGCCGCGCTCGCGACCGAGGTCCTGCACTTCGGGCCCGTCGGTACGGGGACCGTCTACAAGCTGATGATCAACCTCATGGGGGCGGTCCAGATCGCCGCCGCGGCCGAGGGCATCGCGCTGGCCGAGCGTGCCGGGCTGGATCTCGACCAGGTCGCCCGGGCGATCGCGAGCGGCCAGGCGGCGAGCCCCCAGGTCGTGCGCAACGCGCTCCGCATGGTGAGCGGCGACCACGACCGCGAGGTCACGTTCTCCGGCGCGCTCCGCCGCAAGGATGCGGCGTACGGCGTCGCTCTCGCCGAGGCGCTCGGGCTGCCCGCGGCGCTCGGGCGGACGGCACTGGCCGGCCTGGACCGGTTGGTCGCGTCCGGGCTCGGCGAGCTCAACGAGAGCAGCATCATCGAGGTCGCGCGACACCGCTGACCACGACCGGGGTCGTGGAGGACGAAGGTCTCTCGCGCGCGTCAGGGAGCAGGTTCGACGGTGGAGGGACAGCTCCCGAAGAAGGTGGCCACGATGGACCTCGATGCCATGGTCTTGACCGCGCACGTGCTGGTCAGCTCGGGGAAGGGGATCCTTGCCGCCGACGAGAGCACACCGACGATCGCCAAGCGCTTCGCCGGGATCGGCGTCGAGTCGACCGAGACGTCGCGCAGCGCCTACCGCGAGATCCTGTTCACGACCCCCGGGCTGGGCGACCACATCAGCGGCGTGATCCTCTTCGACGAGACGATCCGTCACCAGACCGACGACGGCACGCCGACCGCCGAGCTCCTGCTCCACCAGGGCGTCGTCCCGGGCATCAAGGTCGACGGCGGCACGAAGCCCCTCGCCGGTTTCCCCGACGAGGTCGTCACGGCCGGGCTCGACGGTCTCCGCGGTCGGCTCGCCGACTACGTGACCCTCGGCGCCCGCTTCGCCAAGTGGCGTGCCGTGATCCGGATCGGCGATGGTCGGCCGTCGAGCACGTGCCTCGAGGCGAACGCGCACGCCCTGGCCCGGTACGCAGCCCTCGCCCAGGAGGCCGGGCTCGTCCCGATCGTCGAGCCCGAGGTCCTCATGGACGGCGACCACACGCTCGCCCGGTGCGCCGAGGTCACCGAGGCGACGCTCCGCGAGGTCTACGCCCAGCTCGCGCGGCACCGCGTCGTGCTCGAGGCGACCCTGCTCAAGCCGAACATGGTCCTCCCGGGCCAGGACTGCCCGGTCCAGGCGACCGACGACGAGATCGCCGTGGCGACGATCGACACCATGCGGCGCACGGTCCCCGCCGCGGTACCGGGGCTCGTGTTCCTCTCCGGCGGGCAGACCGACGCACAGGCGACCGCGCGGCTGAACGCAATGAACCGGCGTGGGCCGCACCCGTGGGAGCTGAGCTTCTCGTTCGGACGCGCGCTCCAGGGCCCGGTCCTGCGGGCGTGGCGGGGCGATCCCGCGAACCGGCGTGCGGCGCAGGAGGCGCTGCTGCACCGGGCCGCCCTCAACGGCGCTGCTCGCCACGGGACGTACTCGGCGGAGCTGGAGACCTCCTGACCGGACGCCGACGGTGAGCCGTCGCGCCGCGCACCGCTCGAGAGCCACCACGTCGCGCCCGTGCCACGACCGTCACGCCGGCGGGACGAGCTCGGCGAAGACGACGGTGTTGTCCTCGTAGTGGTGCGTCGTCGCGTCCCACGAGCCGCCGCAGGTGATCAGACGCAACCCGGCGTGGTCGATGTCCCCGTAGACGAGCGCGGTGGGGAACGCGTCCTTCGGATACTCCGCGACTCGGGTCACGCGGAACACGGCGACACCCGCGTCGGCGCGAGTGACCGAGATCCTGTCGCCGGGCACGATGCGTCGGAGCTCGAAGAAGACGCCCGGACCGTTCCAGTCGACGTGGCCCGCGATGATGGCCGGGCCGAGCTCACCCGGAGTCGGCGCACCGGTGTACCAGCCCGCCGGGAAGCCGCTCGGCGGCACCTGCATCGTCCCGTCCGGATTCAGCCCGAGCGGCATGAGGGTCGAGTCCACCCCGATCGCCGGAATCTGGAGACGGACCGGCGCTGATCTGCTCAGGTGCACGGGCTCGACGGGACTCGACGACGAGCGGGGCACGCTCGCGACCGGTGGGGCCGAGCTCGGCGCGCTCGCGACCGGCACGACGGCCGGCTCCGTCGGCCCAGGAGCGGACAGGGTCGAGCACGCGCCCGTGCTCAGACCCACGAGCACGAGCAGCGCGAGTCGCGCTGCTCGTGCGCCGACGCCCCGGCGCGGTCGCGCACCCGATGGGCCGGGACCGCGCCGCGCGTTCAGGCGTTCGACCGGCGGCGCACGGCGAACCATGACACTCCGCCTGCCCCGGCGACCGCGAGCGCGCCGATCACCGCGAGCCCGACGGGGCCCGAGCCACCACTCGTGCTGCCGTCACCGGTCGAGACCGCACCGACCGGGACCGCAGTGACCTGGCTCGGGCTGACCGAGCCCGATGCTGCCGGCGTGGTTGCCGGTGTGGTTGCCGGCGTGGTTGCCGGGGCCGCGCAGACAGGCCGGGTGATCGTGTTCCCCTGCAGCGTGACCGCGCCGTTGCGCGCCAAGACCCTGCCGTCGACCGTCGCCCCGGTACCGAGAGAGACACTGGTCAACGCCAGGATGGTCCCCTGGAAGTGGGAGCCGCTGCCCAGCGTTGCCGAGCTCGTGACCTGCCAGAAGACGTGGCACGCCTGCGCGTCGTTGATCAGCGCGACCGAGCTCGCTGATGCGGTGATCAGCGTCGACGCCGCCGTGAACACGAAGACCGCGTCCGGGTCGCCGCCTGCGTCGAGCGTGAGCGTGCCGGTCAGCCCGTACGTGCCCGCGCTGTAGACGCCGGGCTGGAGCGTCGTGCCGCCGAGCTCGGTCGGGATCGCCGTGGCCGGCGACTGCGTGGCGGCGTTGAGGTACGCCGCCGTGAGGTCGTTCTGGGCACCGAGCGCGACCGCATCGGCAGCGTGAAGGGTGCCGTTCAGGGTCACCCCCGGGGTGAAGCCGGTCACGAAGGACCCGTCGGCCGGCGACAGCCCCACGTCACCGTTGAGCGTCGTCGCGCCCGTGTTCGTGATCGCCGATCCTGCGAGCACGACGAACGGGTCGGCCGTGCCGAGAGGGACCGGGAGCGCGGCCGCATGCGCGACGCCGGGAAGCGCCACCACCAGCCCGACCGCCATCAGTGCCGAGGCACCCAGACGAGTGTGTGCGATGCGGGAGAGTCCGTGGACAGGAGTCATGGTGGATCCTTCATTGGTCGGCCTCGGAGAGGCGACGAACGGCCCGTCGAGCTGACGGGTGTGCCGAAGGTTCACACGCATCGACCGAATGCCGGGCGCACGAACGGAAAGGAAGTTCCTGGGCGGAATGGCCGTAGCGCCTGTGCCCGGACCTGATGCTCGGGCAACCGCTGCACGCTCCCCAACCGGTCGCGATCTGTCGCGCCATCGCCGGGGATCCCCAGCAGAGCGCCGAGGTCGTCGTGGTCGTTCGAGCGTAGCACCACGACGTCCGGGCCCTCCGGATCAACCTTCACGTCCGAGCCCCCCGTCGGCCCACCCGGTGCCGAGCCAGACGCCAGGATGACTCGGTATCGTGACGCCCAGGGTCCGCACATCAGCCCACCATGACGGCCCCGCTCGATCTCGGCCGCGCGCCCGACCCCGTACCGAGCCCGGTCCGCCGGCGGCACAGGATGCTCGGGTCGTGCCGCGTGGTCCACGACTCGACGGAAGAGGACATGAACCTCGTCACGCTGCTCATCGTCGTCGCCCTGATCATCGGCGCCGTCCGGGGGTACCAGCTCGGCCTCGGGCAGGTCGTGCTGCCGACGGCCGGTCTGGTCGGCGGCTTCCTGCTCGGTGTCAGGCTCGTGCCGTACGGGATGCAGCTGGTGGACCAGCCCCTCGCGAAGCTCGCCGTCGCGATCCTCGGCACCGCTGCGCTCGCCACGCTCGGCGCCGCGATCGGCAGCGCCGTGGCACGCCGGTTCGACCACGCGAGCGACCGGCTGCACCTCGGCCCGATCACCCGGACCCTCGGCGCCGCGCTGCAGGCCGCGATGGTGCTCGTCCTCGCCTGGCTGCTGGCCTCCGGGCTCACCAACGTCACGGCCTACGACCTCGGCAAGCAGGTCCAGTCGTCGCCGATCATCCAGGCGCTCAACGCGACGCTCCCCGCGCCGCCCGACATCGTCTCGCGGTTGCGCGCCCTGATCCGTCCGAACGGGTTCCCGAACGTCTTCCTCGCCGGCGAGCCGCAGCCGACGCCGGTCACCCCAGGCGCACCCGTCGACCCCGCCGTGGTCCTGACGGCCGAGCGGTCGGTCGTGAAGGTCGTCGGCATCGGCTGCGGCGGGCTGGTCGAGGGGTCCGGGTTCGTGGTCTCCCCCGGCGTGGTGGTCACCAACGCGCACGTCGTCGCCGGCGTGCACGGACTCGTCGTCGAGGACCCGACCGGGAAGCACGAGGCGACGGTCGTGCACTTCGACCCGGATGAGGACGTCGCCGTACTCCACGTCCCGTCGCTCCGGGACCCGGCGATCGCCACCGACCCCGACCTCGTCGCCTCGGGCTCCTCCGCTGCGGTCCTCGGCCACCCGGGCGGCGGATCGCTCCGGGCGAACGACGCCGTCATCCTGTCCGAGATGACGGCGATCGGGCAGAACATCTACGACCAGGGCACGGTCCGCCGGCACATCTACGAGGTCGCCGCGACGATCGAGCCGGGCAACTCGGGCGGACCGCTGATCGGCACGGACGGGCGCGTGATCGGCATCGTGTTCGCGAAGTCCGTCAGCCAGGAGAACGTCGGCTACGCGCTCGTCTGGGGTGAGGTGGCACCTCAGGTGGAGGCGTCGCTCGCGTCGACGGCACCCGTGGCGACGGGCGCCTGCAGCGCCGGGTGACCTGACGGGACGACGAGGCTCGGGCCGTCAGGGGCGCGCGGCCGGAGCGCCGTTACGGCGCTCTCACGGCGCCGCCGACGCAGCGCCAGGTCAGCACCGGCACGGTCAGGTTGCGGTCAGAGCGCCATCGGCAGCACCTTGAGCGACCGGCCGGTCGCCGCGAACCCGATGTCCGCGAACTTCCGGGCCGTCTCGACGCGCTCGGCGCTCGGCACGCCGTACTCGGTCGTGCGCTGCTGCGGGGTGCGACCGATCTCGCCGACCATCTGCTCGAGCTCCGCGATGGTCTTCTCGGAGCCGTTGTCGGCGCCGGCCATCCGGCTGATCGTCTCCTCCATGAGCGTGCCGCCGAGGTCGTCGGCGCCACCCCGGAGCATCGCGTGCGTGCCCTCGACGCCGAGCTTGACCCAGGACGTCTGCACGTGGTCGATCCGGCCGTGCAGCATGAGCCGGGCGATCGCGTGGACCGCACGGTTCTCCTGGACGGTCGGACCGGGCCGGGCGACACCGGCGAGGTAGACCGGCGCGTTCATGTGCACGAACGGCAGCGGGACGAACTCGGTGAAGCCGCCGGTCCGGTCCTGGATCGCGGCGAGGGTGCGCAGGTGGCCGACCCAGTGCGTCGGGTTGTCCACGTGGCCGTACATCATCGTCGCCGAGGACCGCAGCCCGACCTCGTGCGCGGCGGTGACGATCTCGACCCACGTGGCGGCCGGCAGCTTGCCCTTGGTGAGCACCCAGCGGACGTCGTCGTCGAGGATCTCGGCGGCCGTCCCGGGGATCGTGTCGACGCCCGCCTCACGCGCAGCCGTGAGGAAGTCGCGGAACGACAGACCGGTGCGCGACGCACCGTTGACGATCTCCATCGGGCTGAAGGCGTGCAGGTGGATGTCCGGGCGGCGCGCCTTGACCTCGCGCGCGAGGTCGAAGTACGCGGTGCCGGGCAGGTCCGGGTGGATGCCGCCCTGCATGCAGATCTCCGTCGCCCCGATCGACCAGGCCTCGTCGACCCGGTCCCCGACCTGCGCGATCGACAACGTGAACGCGTCCGCGTCGGTGCGCCGCTGGGCGAACGCGCAGAACCGGCAGCCCGTGTAGCAGACGTTGGTGAAGTTGATGTTCCGGTTGACGACGTAGGACACGACGTCGCCGTTGACGTCCGCGCGGATGCGGTCGGCGAGACCGGCGAGCGCCTCGAGATCGGGACCCTGAGCGGAGAAGAGGGTGAGGTACTCGGCGTCGGTGAGACCCGCCGGGTCGGACTCGGCGCGCAGGAGCGCGGCACGGACCGCCGGGTCGGAACCGGACGTGAGCGGGACCGGACCGGCGGCGCGACGGGCGGGAGTCGACCGCCCCGGGGCCGCGTCGTCGTCGGACGCCGGTGCGGCACCGTCGCCGTCCGCGGCCGTTGCACGTGCCTCGTCTGCGCCGAGGACCTCCTCGCGGAGCGCCTCCCAGTCGCCATAGACCGCGTCGAAGTCTCCCCGGCGGTCCCCGGTGCGACCGATCGTGTCGATCTCGACGTTCAGGTCGACGCGCCCGGACGACCCCCACTGCGGGTCGGGCTCCTGCCACGGGCGCCCGACCGGGACCCGGCCCTCGACCGCGAGCCCGTCACCGTCCGCGAGCGCGCGCACGTGCGGCAGGACCCGCGGGTCGATCCAGGGCTCACCGGCCCGGACGTAGTGCGGGTGCGCCGTCAACCGCTCGCGCAGCGTGAAGCCGGCCTCGGCCGTGAGCCGTGCGAGGTCGTCGACGTGCGGCCACGGTCGCTCGGGGTTGACGTGGTCCGGGGTCAGCGGGCTCACCCCACCCCAGTCGTCGATCCCCGCGCGCACCAGCAGACCGAGCTCGGTCGGGTCGGTCAGGTTGGGCGGGGCCTGCACGCGCGCCCTCGGTCCGAGCACGAGCCGGGTGACCGCGACGGCCGCGGCGTACTCCTCGGTGGCGAGGTCGTCGGCAGCCCGCATGACGGTGCGATCCTTCGCACGGAAGTTCTGGACGATCGTCTCCTGCACGTGCCCGTGGCGCCGGTCCGAGGCGCGGATCGCGAACATCGCGTCGACCCGCTCGGCGTACGTCTCGCCGATGCCGAGCAGTACACCGGTGGTGAACGGGACGCCCGAGCGCCCGGCGTCCTCGAGGACCCGCAGCCGCAGCTCCGGGTCCTTGTCCGGAGAGCCGTGGTGCGCCTGGCCCGGCGTGGTCCAGAGCCGGCTGCTCGTCGTCTCGAGCATCATGCCCATCGACGGCGCGACGGGCTTGAGCCGCTGGATCTCCTCCCAGGACATCACCCCGGGGTTGAGGTGCGGGAGCAGGCCGGTCTCCTCGAGCACCCGGATCGCCATCGCCCGCAGGTATGCGAGCGTCGAGTCGTAGCCGTGCGCGTCGAGCCACTCGCGTGCCGCCGGCCAGCGGTCCTCCGGCCGGTCGCCGAGCGTGAACAGCGCCTCCTTGCAGCCGAGGGCCGCTCCTTCGGATGCGATCGCGAGCACCTCGTCCGGCGAGAGGTACGGCGCCTTGCCCTCACGCGCGAGCTGGGTCGGGGTCTGGACGAACGCGCAGTAGTGACAGCGGTCCCGGCACAGGTGGGTCAACGGGATGAAGACCTTGCGCGAGTACGTGATCACCCCGGGGCGACCGGCGCGGTCCAGGCCCGCGTCACGCACCCGACCGGCGGCGGTGAGCAGCCGGTCGAGGTCGGCGCCACGGGCATGCAACAGGGTCTCCGCCTCGGTGCGGTCCAGGGTGACCCCGTCGTCGGCGCGGCGCAGCGCACGGCGGAGGGCGGAGGACGACGGCACGAACGACTGCTCGACGGACATGGGACCTCACGGGGCCGGGGGCGCGCAGCACGGGCGCGCGCGGATGGACGTGTCACAAACCGGTTCGCTCGGCCCAAGTCCAGGCGTCGTGGCGGGAGGAAGTGGTCCCACACTGCCTCGCGGCGCGCAGAGGGTCAAGCGCGCGGGGCACCGACGCTCGACCAGCAGGTTCGGCCCGCAGCGGCGGGCGGCGTCGGCGCGGACGAGGCGGCGGGCGGGTGCGGCGGACGTAGTCTCGGTGAACGCTCACACGACGAGGTCGGAGCACCCGAAGGAGGCACCACATGCGGCAGGCTCTCGTGGTTCGCGGCGGCTGGGAGGGGCATGCGCCCGTCCAGGCGACGGACCTGTTCATCCCGTTCCTCGAGGCCGCCGGGTATGCGGTTCGGATCGAGTCCACCCCGGAGGTCTACGCCGACGAGCGGATGCCCGAGGTCGATCTCATCGTCCAGTGCTACACGATGGGCACCGCATCCCGGGAGGCCGTTGCCGGACTGCGCGCCGCCATCGCAGCCGGCACCGGGATGATGGGGTGGCACGGGGGGATCGCCGACTCCTTCCGGGCCAGCTCCGACTACCTGCACCTCATCGGCGGGCAGTTCGCCACGCACCCGAGCAAGGCGCCGGAGGATCTGCACGGCGACGAGACCGACAACTTCCTGCCGTACCGGGTGGACCTCGTCCCCGAACGGTCCGACCACCCCGTCGTCGCCGGCCTCGAGTCCTTCGAGCTCACCACCGAGCAGTACTGGGTGCTGACCGATGGTCTCTGCGACGTGCTCGCCACCACGACCCACCCCGCGCCGGCCTGGCACCCCTGGCATCGCGAGGTCACCTGCCCGTCCGTGTGGACCCGCCAGTGGGGAGAGGGCCGGATCTGCGTCGTCACCCCCGGGCACAGCATCGACGTGCTGGAGCACCCGACCGTCCGCACCCTGATCGAGAGAGGGATGACGTGGGCGAGCCGCTGAGAGTCGGCGTCGTCGGCTGCGGCAACATCAGCACGCAGTACCTGACCACGCTCACCGCCGCCGACGACCTCACCGTCGTGGCGGTCACGGACCTCGACGCGGCGCGCGCGGAGGCTGCCGCGCAGACCTACGGGACCCGCGCGGTCGGCATCACCGACATCTACGCGATGGACGAGGTCGAGTGGATCCTCAACCTCACCACGCCTGCGCTGCACGAGGAGGTCGCGCTCACCGCGATCGCGAACGGTCGCTCCGTGTACACGGAGAAGCCGCTGTGCGCGAGCCTCGCCGCCGCCGAACGGGTGGCCGCCGCGGCCCGGGACGCCGGGGTGGCCCTCGGTGTCGCCCCCGACACCGTGCTCGGCACCGGCCTGCAGACCGCGCGGTCGGTGCTCGACGCAGGGGTGCTCGGCCGCCCGGTCTTCGCCACCGCCACGATGGCGGCCGCCGGGCACGAACGCTGGCATCCCGCCCCGGACTTCTACTACGCGCCCGGGGGCGGCCCGCTGCTGGACATGGGCCCGTACTACCTCTCGGCCCTGATCACGCTGCTCGGACCGGTTGCGGCGGTGTACGGCGCCGGCAGCCGGACGCGCGACGAGCGCATCATCGCCTCCGGACCGCGAGCCGGTGCACGGATCGGCGTCACGGTGGACAGCCACGTCACGGCGATCCTCGAGCACGACTCCGGCGTGCTCTCGACGATCGTCATGAGCTTCGACGCACCGGCGTCGACCGCCCCCCGCATCGAGGTCCACGGCGAGGCCGGGTCGATGGTGGTACCGGACCCCAACCGGTTCGACGGCGACGTGCTGGTGCACGCCGTCGGCGGCACGTGGCAGCCGGTGGCACCGTCGGCCGGGTACGTCGGGGCCGGGCGCGGTTGCGGGTTGATCGACGTGGCCCGCAGCCACGACCGCCGCACGGGGCGCGCCACCGCCGAGCTCGGGCTCCACGTCCTGGACACGATGGAGACCGTGCTCCGCTCGGTGGTCGAGCACGCGCGCCTGGAGGTCTCGAGCACATGCCTCGTCCCGCCGGCGGTCCCGCTCACCCACGTGCCGTCGTCAGGAGCGGGCGCCTGAGCGAGAGCCGTCGTCGACCGTGCGGGTGCTCGTCGACTCGATCGACACCCTCACCCGCCCGGGCACGGTCGATTCGTGGTGCTATGCCTCCGCTGTGGAGCGGTTCACCCGCTCGCGATTCGTCTTCCCCTGGGGGCTCGTGCCTACCGTGGATGTCATGGGGATGCGCGAATGGATCGAGGAGGGCAGATTTGTCGCGTCCCTCGCCGGTTACGCGCTCACCGGTGACACGCTCCATCACGGGTCGAGCACGTGGTCCGTGCTCGGGATGCGAGCCGAGGTCGTGGAGGGATCCGTCGGCCGCGTGACGACCGGTCGCGCGTCGCCCGATGGCACGGAGACCCCCCGAACGACGCCGGAGATCTCCACGCCGGTCGTCCTGCAGATCACGACGGCCGACGACACCCGGATCCTCGTCGAGGCCCCGGCCAAGAGACTGCGTCAGGCCCATGACCTCGCCCTGAAGATCAACCAGGCGAACGCGTACTTCACGGATCGGCGCCGGTCCTCGCCGGACCCTGCTCGCATCAGGTGAGACACCGGGCGCGACGACGTGCCGGCCGAGAGCGACCTCACGTCGAGGGTGGGCGCGGTCGGGAGCCTCCTCCCGATCGCGGCGGGCCCGGGCGATGCTCACGCGTCGCGGTCGCCGCGCACTCTCCGGCGCCTGCGCCAGTCGACGACGGAGCGCACGACGATCAGCGCGAGCCCGACGGAGAAGGGCCACCAGAGCGAGATGTGCCACCTGAGCGCTGCAGCTCCGACCGCGAGCCAGGCCACCCACGAGAGCAGGTAGAGGACACGCTCTCGGGCACGTTGCCGAAGCTCCACCTCGCTCGGCCCGACGTAGACGCGCACGTCGACAGGTCGCGCTCTCGGGAGATCCACGGCCTCACCGTAGGTACGCTGCCGGTCGCCGAGTCAAGGGTCGAGCGCACGCGCGCGCGTGATCGCCGCCGAGAGTCGTGGCGGCCGGCAAGACGGAAGGGAGAGGGAAGGCGATCCGACCGTCAGGGCGTGAGCGGTCCGACCAGCGCCGCGCGCAGCGCTGCACCGTCCCCCGCGACCTCGACGTCCGCGTCCTCCGGCGACCGCCGCCCCCACAGGATCAGGGCCAGGACCGATGCCGCAGCGTGCACCCGGGCGACGGCTGGTCCGTCGTCAGCGGTGTCGAGCCGCCAGACGCGATCGATGTCGGTGGCCACGAGCTCGATCGGCGACGGCAGCCGCGGCATCCGGTCCAGACGCACCTGACGGGGCTGCATCACGGTCACGACCTCGTCCACGGTGTCCGCCCACACCTCGGGGCGCACGTCGATCCCGAGTCCACCGGCGGTCCGCAGGTCCCAGAGGTGCACGACCGTCTCGTGGAGCTGCCGACGGCGCCAGAACGACGCCGGACCCGGGCCGAGCAACGTCATCCCGACGGCATCCGGACCCAGCTCGACCAGCGTGTCCCGCAGCTCGTCGGCGCACGCGCGGTAGAAGTCCTCGAGCGCGCGCGTCCCCTGCGCAAGAGGCGCTTCGTCAGTGCCGCGCGCCTGCGCGGCCGCCCAGTGGTGGACGCTCGCCAGGTGGACGACGAGGTCGCGCGCGAGCCAGCCCCCGCACCAGGGCACGGGCGTCGCCGGATCGACTTCGCCGATCGTCGCCAGGAACTGCGCCTGGGCGCTGATCAGCTCGTCGAGATGGTCCAGGTCGTGCGTCGCCATGCGGTCATCATCCCTGGTCCCGCCCACACGTCCCGGCACGGGAGCGCAGCTTCCGGTCAGCCCGTCGCCGTCGCGGTCGGTGTCTGGGTCGGCGCCGGCGTCGTCCCTCGAGCACCCCGGTCCTGGATCAGGACCTCCGTGGCGTGTCGATGGACGACCTTGGAGGACCGCGGACCCACCGGGTAGGTCGCGCCGGGCGGCAGGTCGACGACGATCACGACGACAGGTGACGGCGCCGGCGGGACCCACCACCCGTCGGCGGACGTCGGCGCCGTGTAGCCCAGGTTGTGCATCCGGGCCTCGACCGTCGCGCGCGCCCCGGCGCCGTTGAACACCATGACCTCGGTCGGGGTGCCGCCGGCCGCGTCACCGCCGTACTCACCGGTGTACATGGCTTGTCCGACGGTCCGCAGGCTCAGCTGCTCCGCGACGGCGTTCACCTCGTCGTACGCCCGAGGAGCCGGTTGGCTGCAGCCCGCGACGCTCGCTGCCACTGCCAGCGAGAGTGCGGTCGCGCGGAATCGTCGTCCGTCTGCCCTACGGAACATGGTGGCGAATCTAGCAAGTCCCCGTGAGTGGGCGCGCGCCGGCCCGGTCAGCCGTGCGCAACGACGCGCGGACGAGATCGATCGACGGGGCCACAGGCTCCGCCGACCCGGTCGCACCCACGGGCAGGCACCGCGACACGACGAAGGCCCCGCCGCCTGCATACCTGCAGGTGACAGGGCCTCTCCTCACGGAGCCGCCTATCAGAATCGAACTGATGACCTTCTCATTACGAGTGAGACGCTCTACCGACTGAGCTAAGGCGGCCAGCACCCCGGAAGCGCCGCTCCCGATGAACCGTCGCTTACTGTACCGATCAAGTCGGCTGCCTCCAAAGCGGCGACACCGAGCCACCTGTTGCGAGTCCGCACGGGCAGGCGCATCGTCGGAGATCGACCGCGCCCACCCCATGGACGGAGCACAGCGATGAGCATTCGACACGAGGCCTGGCCCGCCGGAACCCCCGCCTGGACCGATCTCTCGGTCCCCGACCGGGTGACCGCGCAGAACTTCTACCGCACCCTGTTCGGCTGGTCGGTCGCCGATGGCCCGGCCGAGATGGGGTACTACGCCAACGCCGAGCTGCGCGGCGAGAAGGTCGCCGGCATCGCCCAGCAGATGCCGGAGCAGCAGGGCATGCCGCCGGCCTGGCTGACCTACCTCGCGACGGACGACGCCGAGGCCACGTCTGCGGCCGTGACGGCCGCCGGCGGTACCGTGCTCGCCCCCGTGATGGCGGTCATGGACTTCGGGTCGATGGGCGTGTTCGCCGACCCGACCGGTGCGGTGTTCGGCATCTGGCAGTCCGGGACCCACACGGGTGCGACCATCGCCAACGAACCCGGCGCGGTGATCTGGAACGAGGTCATGACCACCGACTTCGCGGCCGCGACGGCCTTCTACGCCGCGGTGTTCGGCTACACGTACACCGACATGAGCGGCGGCGACTTCGTCTATGCGACGTTCGAGGTCGACGGCGTGACCCGGGGCGGCATCGGCGCGATCGGCGCGGAGACGGGTCCGTTGCCCTCGCACTGGCTCACGTACTTCGCGACCGGCGACACCGACGCCTCGGTCGCGCTCGTCACCGAGCACGGCGGGAGCCTGGTCCGGGAGCCGTGGGACTCGCCCTACGGTCGGATGGCGGTCGTCACCGGCCCCACCGGAGAGACGTTCGCCCTGATGGGAATGTCGGACGCGACCGAGACCGGCGAGGGCGGCGACTGACCGGTCGAAACCCCGGACGGCAGCGACTGACCGACTGGGCCGCACCGGACCGGACGTCGCGACCTGGCCTCAGCGCCGGGCGCACCACACCCGCGTGCGCTGCTCCTCAGCAGGTCTTGCCGTCCGGCGGCACCGTCCCCGAGACGAAGTACTCGTCGACGGCGTTGAGGATGCAGCTGTTGGAGCGCCCGTACGCGGTGTGTCCCTCACCCTGGTACGTCAGCAGCACACCCGAGTCGAGCTCCTTGGCGAGCGCCTGCGCCGACGCGTACGGCGTCGCCGGGTCGTTCGTCGTCCCGATGACGACGATCGGCGGGGCGCCGGCCGCGTGGTAGGACGTCGGCGACTGGACCTTCGGGTACGGCCAGTCCTTGCAGATCGTGCCGCTGTACGCGAAGAACGACCCCAGGGTCGGTGCCGCGGCGACGATCTGGGCGTCCTCGGCGCGCATCGCGGCGAGGTTCGAGTCGGACGGCTCGTCGAGGCAGTTGATCGCCAGGAACGCCTCGGTCGTGTTCGAGGAGTACGTGCCGTCCTTGTTGCGGTCGAAGTAGTAGTCCGCGAGGGACAGCAGCCCGGAGCCGTCGTTCTTCTGCAGCGCGAGCTGGAGCGCCTGGGTGAGGTACTTCCAGTTCTCCTGCGTGTACAGCGTCACGGCGATGCCGTAGAACGCGAGCGAGCCCGTCAGCGGGCGTGACGTCCCGGTCGGCAGCGGGGTGCTCTTGGCCCGCTCGGTGAGGTCATGGATCTGCTGCAGCCCGTGGTCGACCGTGCCCGTCAACGGGCAGTCCGCGCCGGCCTCGCAGTCCTTCACGTAAGCCCGGAGGGCACCCTCGAAGCCCTTCGCCTGCCCGATCGCCATCTCGGTCGAGGTCTGCGTCGGGTCGATCGCGCCGTCGAGCACCATCCGGCCGACCTTGGTCGGGAAGAGCTCCGCGTACGTCGCCCCGAGCTGGGTCCCGTAGGAGTACCCGAGGTACGTCAGCTTCGCATCGCCGAGCACCGCCCGCATGAGGTCCATGTCGCGTGCGGCGCTCACGGTGTCCACGTGCGCGAGCAGCGGGCCGGTGTTCTCCTTGCACGCCGCAGCGAACTTCCCGTAGAGCGCCTCCGCGGCGGCCACCTGGGAGTCCTTCGAGAAGTCGAACGTCGCCGCGTTGAGCTGGTCCATCCCGGAGGCGTCCAGGCACTTCACCGCCGACGACCGCCCGACGCCGCGCGGGTCGAAGCTGACGATGTCGTACGCCGCCTTGAGGTCCGCGCCGACGGTCGGCAGGAAGTTGCCGCTCGAGAGGAGGTCCACGCCCGACCCTCCCGGTCCGCCCGGGTTGACGAGCAGCGAGCCGAGCACCGTCTTGCCGGTGGCCACCGAACGGATCATCGCCAGGGAGATCGAGGGGCTCGACGGGTCGGACCAGTCCATCGGCGCCTCGATCGTCGCGCACTGCAGGCTGCCGCACGTCGTCCAGTCGATCGTCTGGCCGTAGTACTTGTCGAACCCTGCGGGACCGCTGCTCGCCTGCGCGGACGGTCCGCTCGACGACGTCCTCCCCGAGGTCGGCAACGTCACCTGGTGCTTGGGGGCGGTGCACCCTGCCAGGACGACGACACCGACGGAGACGAGAGCAACAGCCCGAGCGAGGGCGAAGGGTGGACGCACGGAGGACACGCTAACGAACTGTCCTGAGCGACACGCCCTCAACGCCTCGCCCGCCGTCGCGGATGCGGCCGGCGACCCGGATTCACGGCGCACGCACAGGAACGCCTTGCACGACCCGAACATTCGCCGAACCCGCCGCTGATCACGCTCGGCCACCGTGAGGAGCGTGCCGGACGGACCGGCGCGCAGGAGACAGGGAGCATCACCATGACGGCACTGAAGAGCTTCCGGGCAGGACGCCGCACCGCGGCGACGGCCGCAGCCGCACTCGGCATCGGGGCGCTGCTGACGGCGACCGCCTCGTCCACGTGGGCTGCACCGGTCACGACGGCCACCGACGCCGCTCGCACCGTCGTCGCCGACACCACCGGCACCCCGGCCCCGACCTCGACCTCGACCTCGACCTCGACCTCGACGCCGAGCGTGGTCGTGAACGGGAGCACGGTCACGATCACCCGCGAGCTCGCGCAGGTGCAGGCGATGTGCGCCCGCGTCCCGGACGTCCAGAAGCGCATCGCTGCGGCCCTGGCCCGGATCCAGGGCGGCAGCGACGTCCACGGGTCCGTCGCGTGGTTGCAGGCCCGCGCCGCCGACCAGCGGGCGGCTGGTCACGCTGACGCGGCGAAGCGGCTCGACGACCGCGCGACGCTGCGCTCCGACCGCGTCGCGGAGCTGACCAAGCGCGCCGATCGCCTCACCGTGGTCGAGCGGAACATCTGCGCGCCGGTCGCGGCCCAGACCGGCACCGGGACGAGCTCGTGAGGACCGGGAACCGACGCGACGTCGCCGCCACCCGCGTGCGCACGGTCGGGGTGGTGGTCGTCGCCGTCACCCTCGCCACCACGCTGAGCGCCTGCGGCGACCACGCACGCTCCCCGCACCTCGCCGTGCCCGCTGCGGTGACGGGGAGCGCCACCACCGGTGGATCGGCGGACACCGGCGCGCCCGGCACGACGTCCTCCGAGGCGCAGGTCTCCCCGTCGACGGCCACGATCGGTCAAGATGACGTGAACGAGCTGCAGGCAGCCCTCAGCGACGCCGAGTCGCTCACGAAGGACGTGGAGAGCGACATGGCCCAGGACCCCGCCAAGTGACCGCGACGACCGGGCTCGTCGTCGTCGCCGAGGACGACCCGGCCGTCGCCAGCCTGCTCCGGCTCTACCTGGGTCGCGACGGCTTCGGCGTCGAGACCTACGCCGACGGCTCCGTCGCCCTGCAGGCGATCCAGTCGCACCACCCGGTCGCCGTCGTGCTCGACATCGGCCTGCAGGGCATCGACGGCATCGAGGTGTGCCGTCGACTGCGCGCGAGCGGCGACCACACGCCGGTGCTGTTCGTCACGGCACGCGACGACGAGGTCGACCGCGTGCTCGGCCTCGAGCTCGGGGCGGACGACTACATCACCAAGCCGTTCAGCCCCCGCGAGCTCGTCGCACGCGTGCGGGCCGTCCTGCGTCGCGCCCGACCCGACGGCATGGACGACCCGCGCGTCGTGCTGGGCGACGTCACCCTCGACGTCGCCCAGCACCGCGTGTGGAACCACGGGGACGAGGTCGACCTCACCGCGACCGAGTTCGACCTGCTCGCGCACCTCATGCGGCACCCGGGTCGGGTCTGGCAGCGGGACGAGCTCCTCGCCACGGTGTGGGGGTACAGCGCCGCTGCGGGCAGCCGCACCGTCGACGTCCACGTGTCCCAGCTCCGGACGAAGCTCGGTGCCGGGTGCCCGATCCGGACGGTGCGAGGCGTCGGGTACGCCGCCGATGCTCGCGGAGACGGCCGATGAGCACGCTCGGCCCGGCCCCGGACGCCCACGTGCCGCACGCGCACGCGATGTCCGTGACGACGCGGATCACGCTCCTGTGCGTCGGTGTCGCCCTCGTCGCCGCCGTGCTCGCGAGCGCCGCGACCGCACGCGCCCTGGTTGCCGCCGAGCGCGCGAGCGAGCCGGTGACGTTGCGGCAGGCGGTGCAGGACCTGCGTACCCCCGACGCGGCCCTCAACCGCGCCGCCCGCACCGTCGAGCGTCGCCCGATCGTCGTCCAGTCCCTGCTGCTGTCCATGGGTGTGGGCCTCGCGGTCGGGGCGGCCGCCGGCGGCTCGCTGGCGCGCGTCCTCACGCGCCCGCTCCGGCGGACGACCGAGACCGCGCGTGCGATGGGTGCCGGACGCCGCGACCTCCGGGTGCCCGTCGAGGGCCCGCCCGAGATCGCGGACGTCGCCGTGAGCATCAACGAGCTCGCCGACGCCCTGCAGCACAGCGAGGACCGCCAGCGCCGGTTCCTCCTGTCGGTGTCCCACGAGCTGCGCACCCCGCTGACCGCCGTCCGCGGCTTCGCGGAGTCGATCGCGGACGGGGTCGTCACCGGTGCGGACGCCGGGCAGGCGGGACGAGTGATCCTCGCCGAGTCCCAGCGGCTCGAGGGGCTCGTGCGCGACCTGCTCGACCTTGCCCGTCTCGGCGCGGACGACTTCCGGCTGGACCTCGCAGCGGTCGACCTCGATGCCCTCCTCGGGCACGCCGAGACCGTGTGGCGCACGCGGGCCGGCAGCGACGTCGACCTCCGGGTCGAGCGGCCCGGGCACGCGATCGTGCTGCGCACCGACCCCGCACGCCTCCGGCAGGTGATCGACGGTCTCGCCGAGAACGCGCTGCGACTGGCCCCGCGGGGCGCCCCCGTCGTGCTCTCGCTCCGCGACCCGAGCCCGGCGGACCCCGAGCGCACGCGGGCCGTTCTCCAGGTCCGCGACGGCGGCCCCGGACTCGCCGCCGAGGACTACGCGGTCGCGTTCGAGCCGGGCGTGCTCGGCGAGCGGTACCGCGACGACCGCCCCGGAGGTGTCGGCATCGGGCTGTCGCTCGTGCACGGGCTCGTGCAGCGCCTCGGCGGAGCGATCGTCGCCGGCCCAGCGCCGGAGGGGGGCGCGGCGTTCACGGTCTACCTCGGCGACGCACCCTGAAGCGATCGACCTCGCCGACGCGCCCTGAGGTGATCGACATCGCCGACCAGGTCCCGGGTCGCGCCCGCGCCTCCGCCTAGACCTGCGGGCGCAGGGCGATCATCATCGCCTCGACCGCGAGGAGCGGAGCGACGTTGCCCGACAGCCGGGTGCGCGCCAGGCCGATCGCGTCCATCCGGTGCACCGTCTGCTCGGGCCTGCTGCTCGCAGCGACGGCCCGGACCTGGTCCTCGTGCTCGGCGTTGACGACGTCCACCTCGGCACCGAGCTGGACGACGAGCACGTCCCGGTAGAACGACAGGAGATCGAGCATCGCGCGGTCGAGGACGTCGCGCTGCGACCGGGTGGCCCGGCGCTTCTGCTCCTCCTCGAGCTGGCGCACCTGCGACCGCAGCGCCGGCGGCAGGGTGGCCGACGCCTCGGCCCCCATCGATCTCAGCAGCTCGGTCCGTTCCGCCGCGTCCCGGTGCTCGGTCGCCGCCTTCGCCTCGGTCTGGGCGACGTCGACCAGCTCACCGGCGGCGAGCACCGCGTCACCGACACCACGGACCGATGCCGCCAGCGCGAGCACGCGCGAGCGCCTCGCCCGGGCCTCCGGGTCACGCGCGAGACGACGCGCGATGCCGATGTGGCTCTGCGCCGCGCGCGCGGCGACCAGCGCGAGCCCGGGCTCGACCCCGTCGCGGCGCACGAGCAGGTCCGCGACGGCCTCGACCGGCGGGACCCGGAGCGCGACGGATCGGCTGCGGGAGCGGAGCGTCACGAGGACGTCCTGCGGGCTCGGGGCGCACAGCACCCACACCGTCCGCGGCGGCGGCTCCTCGATCGCCTTGAGGAGCACGTTGCCCGACGTCTCGTTCAGGCGGTCGGCGTCCTCGACGATGATCACCCTCCACCGACCCTCGGAGGGCGAGCGCTGGGCGAGCTCGACCAGCGGTCGGGCGACGTCGGCGCGGATCACCACGCCTTCGGTCGCGACGACGGTCACGTCGGGGTGCGTCCCGGCCAGCGCCGTCGCGCACGCGTGCGACGAGAGCGCACCGCTCGGGTCCTGCAGGGCGGCGGCGAAGGCACGGGCGGCGTTGGACCGACCCGAGCCGGGCGGACCGGTGATCAGCCAGGCGTGCGTCATCGCCGTCGGGTCCTCGACCGCGCGACGCAGCACCTGGACGGCGGGCTCCTGGCCGACGAGGTCGTCCCAGACGGTCCCGGTCACGGTGCGAGGCCGAGAGCCACGGCGACGTGCGCGCGGATCTCCGACTGGATCTCGTCGACCGGGCGGGACGCGTCGACGACGAGCCACGGCTGGCGTCCGTCGGCTGCCGCGGTCCGGGCCCGCTCGAGGTAGGCCTGACGCGTGCGGGAGTGGAAGTCGTCCCCCGCCCGCTCCAGGCGGTCGGGCGCACCCGTCAGCCGCCCGCGCCCGATGTCCGGGTCGAGGTCGAGCAGCACAGTGAGCTGCGGGCGCAGGCCACCGGTGGCCCACAGCGAGAGGTCCTCGACCTCCGCGGCCGAGAGCTCACGCCCACCTGCCTGGTAGGCGACCGACGAGTCCAGGTAGCGGTCGGTCAGGACGACCGCCCCGCGCTCGAGGGCGGGCCGGATCACGGTGTGCACGTGGTGCGCGCGGTCCGTCGCGTACAGCAGCGCCTCGGTGCGGGGGTCGACGTCCTCGCCGTGCAGCACGGCATTGCGCAGCTCGACGCCCAGGGTGGTCCCGCCGGGCTCACGCGTCGTGACCACCTCGCGACCGAGGGTGTCGCGCAGCCACCGCGCGAGCAGGTGGAGCTGCGTCGACTTGCCGGCCCCGTCACCGCCCTCGAACGAGAGGAAGAAGCCCGGGCCGTCCGGTGCGGACGGGGCGGCCGGCACGTGGATCGTCACGGCGCCCAGGGTATCCGGCGCCGGTGTCACTCACTCCCCCGGGTACACGACCCCGATCTGCTCGCGGACGGTGTCGAGGGTGCGCATCACGTCGAGGGTGCCCTGCCAGGACATCCGCGGGCTCTCGGTGTCGCCGGCGGCCACGCGACGTGCGACCTCGGCAGCCTCGTACTGCATGCCGCCGTCCGCGTGCTGGTCGAACTGCCAGCGGGCACCGTCGTTCCGGGTCGCGACGAACGACGTCGGACGGTAGAACTCACCCGCGATCGTCACCGACCCCTCGGTCCCGGAGATCGAGGCGGTCGTCGGGGTGGACGACCACAGCGTGGTCGACAGCGTGGCCTGGACGCGGTCGCCGTAGGACAGCACGATCGACGCCTGCCCGTCGACGCCTGTCTCCGTCAGGGTGCCCACGGCGCGCACCGCGTCGGGTGCCCCGAGGAAGTCGTGCGCGAACGACACCGGGTACACGCCGAGGTCGAGCAGCGCGCCGCCGGCGAGCGCCGGGTCGAACAGCCGTCCGGCCGGGTTGAACGTGAACGCGTGCCCGAAGTCCGCGGAGATGTTGATGATCTCCCCGATCTCGCCCGCGTCGACGAGCTGGTGCACCTTGGCGATGTGCGGGAGGAACCGCGTCCACATCGCCTCCATGACGAACACCCCGGCGGCCCGTGCGGCGGCCAGCACCTCCTCGGCCTCACCGGTGTTGCGCGCGAAGGACTTCTCGACCAGGACGTGCTTGCCGGCGGCGATCGCCAGCAGCGCGTGCTCCCGGTGCTCCGAGTGCGGGGTCGCGACGTACACGGCGTCGACGCGGTCGTCCTCGACGAGGTCGCGGTAGCCGATGTGCGTGGTCGGGATGCCGTGCGCGGTGGCGAACCGCTCGCAACGGTCCTTGTTGCGCGACCCGACGGCGGCGAGCTGGGCCCGTGTGTGCCGGTTGACCGCGTCGGCGAACGTGCCGGCGATGCTGCCGGCCCCCAGGATTCCCCAGCGGATGGGCGGAGCGGTGCGCGGGTCCTCGACGTGTGCCATGGCCCCCAACCTATCGCCCACCCGTCCCCTGAGCGCGCCCCTCCCGCCCCGCCCCCTGCTGTCGAGTGGAGCGTTCTGTCAGCGACACGCGGGCGTGTCGCGACAGAACGCTCCACTCGACCGGGCGGGTCGGGCGGGTTGTCCACAGACCGGGACATTGGGCCGATGTGCGGGGCTGCGTGGTTGGTAGGTTCCGAGCGGACAAAACGGACACCGGCGCAGGTGCGGGTACAGGTGCAGGGGGCGACGTGGGACTTATCGCGCGAGGACGACACGACCAGACCAGACGGCACGACCGGGCCCGACGGCACATCCGACCGGCCAGAACCCTCGCCGCCGCGGTGACTCTCGGGGTGAGCCTCGCCCTGACCGGGTGCACGACCGGGACACCACCGCCGCCCACCACACCCACGACCCCCGCACCGAGCCAGACGAGCACACCGACCCCGACACCACCCGCCCGCCCCGCCCCCCACCCGACCGGCCGCGATGTCCACGATGGACGCCAACGGCGCCGCCGCCGCAGCCGTCTACTTCATCGAGCTCTACGGCTACGTGCTCCAGACCGGCGACCTCACCGAGTGGAACGCCATGAGCTACCCGGACTGCCAGTTCTGCACCTCGACCGCCGAGTACGTCCAGTCCGTCTACTCGGCCGGAGGGTCCTTCACCGGCGGCGACATCACCGCCGAGGTCGTCACCGTCCACGAGCTCGACGACTTCATCGGCGGATACCCGGTCGACCTGCGGACGACCCAAGCCCCAGCTAGGAGACTCGACGCGACCGGTGAGACAGCAGGCTGGCTCGACAAGCAGACGGACACGGCGAGATTCGCGACCGTCTACTACAAGGGTTCGTGGACGATCGCCACGGTCGTGCGCCTCGTCGGTGCCTCATGACCCGCCACCGGACGAGCCGCACGACGGTTGCCGTGGTCGCGCTCCTGTGCATGTCACCAGCCGCCCGGGCAGATGTCGGCCCCGAAGTCGATCCCTCGATCGGCGCCTATGCACGCTCCTCGTCGGTTGATGTCGCGGCCACCGCGGGAACGGCAGCCGCCACCCCGCGCAAGGCGACTGCTCCGGAGGGTGATGTGCGGTGGCGGCGGGCGGCGATGGTCGTGTGCACCGACAACCAGGGCACCGACGTCCCCCTGCACGACGCGGACTTCACCTGCGAGGACGGACCGACGTTCCCCGCACCACACACCTGCCCCGACGGCCAGCACCCCCTCGACGCCCTGTACCGCCAAGAACGCGACCCCACCCGACCCACCGGCTGGTCCGCATGGGCACGCGTGGCCGACCCCACCTGCGTGACCGACCCCGACCTCACCGCCACCCTGGCCACCGAGCTGCAGAACCTGCCCCTGACCCCCTCACCGGTCTCCATCCCCCCCAACGGATGGGTCATGGTCAACATGGACACCGTCGTCTACACCACACCCGACCCACAGACCCTGCACACCACCGTCCTGGGCCAACCCGTGACCATCACCGCCCGCCCCATCCGGTTCACCTGGGACTTCGCCGACGGCTCCACGCCCCTGACCACCACCGACCCCGGCCGCCCCTTCCCCCACCAGACCGTCGCCTACCAGTACCCCCACGGCGGGACCTACACGATCACCCTGACCACCACCTGGGTCGCCGACTACCAGCTCACCGGCACCACCACCTGGGAACCCGTCCCCGGCACCGCCACCACAACCACCACCGCCAACCCACTGACGGTCTACACCGCCCGATCCCACCTCGTCGCCGACCCCCTGCACCAACCCACACATCCCACCTCCACGTGCCCACGCACCCGCCGTGCGTCGTCAAGTGGAGCGTTCTGCCACGACACGCCCGCGTGTCGCTGACAGAACGCTCCACTCGACAACACACAACCCGACCGACCGGGTGACAGGAACACCCGGTCGGGAAGGCGTCGGAGGGGGCGCCGCTACTTCTTGGCGGCGGCCGGCTTCTTCGCGGCGGGCTTCTTCGCGGCGGGCTTGCGGGCTGGCGGCTTCTTCTTGGTCGGGGCCTGGGCGCGCTTCTCGGCGAGGAGCTCGACGGCCTGCTCCGGCGTGATCGACTCCGGGGTGACGTCGCGCGGCAGGGTCCTGTTCGTCACCCCGTCGGTCACGTAGGCGCCGAAGCGGCCCTCCTTGACGACGATCGGGCGCTCGGAGGTCGGGTCGGTGCCGAGCTCGCGCAGCGGCGGGGTCGTGGTCGCACCACGTCCGCGCTTGGGCTGCGCGTAGATCGCGAGCGCCTCCTCGAGAGTGACGTCGAACATCGCCTCCTCGGACGCGAGCGTCCGCGAGTCCGTGCCCTTCTTCAGGTACGGCCCGTAGCGACCGTTCTGCGCCGTGATCGGCTCGCCGGACTCCGGGTCGATCCCGACGACCCGCGGCAGCGACAGGAGCCGCAGGGCGTCCTCGAGCGTGATCGTCTGGAGCTGCATGGACTTGAGCAACGAGGCGGTGCGCGGCTTGGGTGCGGCTGCGAGGGCCTTCTTCTTCGCGGCTGCCGACAGGCCCGGGTCGAGCTCGGGCTCGGGCAGCAGCTCGGTCACGTACGGACCGAAGCGGCCGGACCGTGCCACGATCGTCGTCCCCGTCGACGGGTCGTCGCCGAGCACCAGGTCACCGTCCACCTGGGTCTCGAACAGCTCGAGGGCCTTCTCGACGGTGAGCTCGTCGGGGGCGAGCTCCTGCGGCACCGACGCACGTCGGGGCTCGCCGTCGGCGGTCTCCGGGGGACCCTCGAGGTATGGCCCGTAGCGACCGACACGCAGGGTGATGCCCTCGCCGATCGGGATGGAGTTGATCTCCCGCGCATCGATCTCGCCGAGGTCGTCGACCAGGTGACGCAGGCCCTCGCCCTCGGTGCGGCCGGTGCCGTCACCGAAGTAGAAACGGGTCAACCAGGCGACGCGCTCCTTCTCCCCGGCGGCGATCGCGTCGAGGTCGTTCTCCATCTCGGCCGTGAAGTCGTAGTCGACGAGCCAGTCGAAGTGCTCCTCGAGCAGTCGGGTGACGGCGAACGCCAGCCAGCTCGGCACCAGTGCCTGGCCACGTGACGTCACGTACCCGCGGTCCTGGATCACCGAGATCGTCGCGGCGTACGTCGAGGGCCGGCCGATGCCACGCTCCTCGAGAGCCTTGATCAGGCTCGCCTCGGTGTACCGGGGCGGGGGTGACGTGTGGTGCCCGTCGGACTCGAGACCCCGCGAGTCGACCGCATCCCCCTCGGCGAGCTGCGGCAGGCGGGTCTGCGTGTCGTCCTTGTCCTTGGTGTTCGCGTCCTCGGTGCCGTCGGTGTAGCGGTCGACGTCACGCCCCTCCTCGTACGCCGCCATGAAGCCGCGGAACGTGATGACCGTGCCGGAGGCGGAGAACACCGCCTCCTGCGCGGCACCGCCCGCACCCAGGCCGGGCGCGAGAGCAGCGAGCCTCACCGACGCCGTGGACCCGCGCGAGTCGGCCATCTGCGAGGCGACCGTCCGCTTCCAGATCAGCTCGTACAGGCGGAACTGGTCCCCGGAGATCTCACGGGACACCTCGGCCGGGGTGCGGAACGCGTCACCGGCCGGACGGATCGCCTCGTGGGCCTCCTGCGCCCCCTTGTTCTTCGCGGTGTACACCCGCGGCGCGTCCGGGACGTACTCGGGCCCGTACAGCTCGGCGGCCTGGCGGCGCGCGGCCTCGATCGCCTGCGCGCTCAGCACCGGCGAGTCGGTACGCATGTAGGTGATGTAGCCGTTCTCGTACAGCGTCTGCGCGGTCCGCATCGTCTGCCGGGAGCCGAAGCGCAGCTTGCGGGACGCCTCCTGCTGGAGGGTCGACGTCGTGAAGGGCGCGGCGGGACGACGCGTGTACGGCTTGGTCTCCAGGCTGCGGACCGTGACGTCCGCACCGTCGAGGGCGGCGACCAGCGCGCCGGCAGCAGCCTCGTCCAGGTGGACGGCGTCGGCCGACCGGAGCGCACCCCGGTCGTCGAAGTCGCGGCCGCTCGCCACACGACGCCCGTCCAGGCTCGTCAGCCGCGCGCGGAACGCGTCACCCGCGTCGGGCCCGACCGTGGCGGCGAACTCGCCCGACACGTCCCAGTAGTCGGCCGCGCAGAACGCCATCCGCTCGCGCTCGCGCTCGACGACGAGGCGCGTCGCGACCGACTGGACGCGGCCGGCGGACAGACCCTGGCGGACCTTGCGCCACAGCACCGGGGAGACCTCGTAGCCGTAGAGGCGGTCCAGGATGCGACGCGTCTCCTGGGCGTCGACCAGCCGGGTGTCGAGGTCGCGCGTGTTCTCCAGGGCCCGGTGGATCGCCTCCCGGGTGATCTCGTGGAACACCATCCGCTTGACGGGGACCTTCGGCTTGAGCTCCTGCAGCAGGTGCCAGGCGATCGCCTCGCCCTCGCGGTCCTCATCGGTCGCGAGGTAGAGCTCGTCCGAGTCCTTGAGCAGGCGCTTGAGCTCGGCGACCTTCTTCTTCTTGTCGGCGTCCACCACGTAGTACGGATCGAAGCCGTTGTCGACGTCGACCGCGAACTTGCCGTACGGGCCCTTCTTCATGTCCGCCGGCATCTCCGACGGCTGCGGGAGGTCGCGGATGTGCCCGACGCTCGCCTCCACCTCGAAGCCCGCACCGAGGTAGCCCGCGATGGTGCGTGCCTTCGCGGGGGACTCCACGATGACCAGCTTGCGAGGAGCGGACATGGGGACCTGCTTCCGTGAACCGTGTTCTGAGCGGTGGGGGTACCGAGGTGTGCGGGGTCGTGCGCACGATGCTCTGCGCGGCCGACCGCCTCGACCGCCGAGCAGCCAGGGCCGCCCACCGCAGAGAGCGCCGTCGAGGGGGGAGCCTACGACCTTCCGTCAAGCGGGAAGAACACTGGACGTGCGCTGTGGGGTGTCGGGCGCCGTCGGACGGCCTGCGGTCCGACGGACGACGAGCAGCAGAGCGAACGCGGCGAAGGTCGCGGCGACCACCCCGAGGGCGCCTCCTGCGTAGGCCGTCACGAGCGCGGTCCCGGACTCGACGGGCCCGGTCGAGTCCCAGGTCCGGCGCAGCGCGACGACGGCCGGCACCCCGGCGAGCGCGGCGACCGCACCGAGGAGGACCACCGGCGTCGACTCCGCGCGTCGACCGGCCGCGACCCGGCGCACCGATCCGGTCGGCGTTCCCCTGAGCGGCGCGTCGATCCCGGTCGCGACGAGCGCCGACGCCAGCCCGCTCCACGCGAGCACGACGAGCAGCGCCGCCAGGACGTCGCTCGGCCGGTGCCACTGCCCGATGAGCGTCGACACCCCGGTCGCCGCGGTGTAGGACGCACCGACGATCGCGACCCACGGGCGCATCCGGGGCGGCACGACGAACAGGAGGGCCGCGGAGACCGAGGCCGCTGCCGTCGTGTGGCCGCTCGGGAGCGTGTTGCCGTAGGAAGGAGCCTGCCCGAGGTCGGGCCGCGGGAAGACGTCCACCTTCAGCAGCTGCGTCGTCGCGTTGGCCCCGGCGAGGAGCACGGTCACCTGGATCGCGAGCATCCACCGGCGGCGCATCGCCGCGATCAGCACGACGGTGAGGAGCACGATCGCGATGAACGCCACCGAGACGACGTCGAGCACCTGCTGCGCGACGGGCCACAGGTGGCTGCGTCCGTACAGCGCCCCCGTGAGCGCGGCCTGGTCCACCCGCTGCCCTGCGGACGAGTTGACGAACACCTGCCAGCAGCCCCAGACGCCGATCGCGGAGACGATCGCCGTCAGCAGGCCGAGGCGCACGCCGGCGTGCGAGGCACGGCGGTACCCGCGCGCGGCGGTGGTCCGTTGGTCGGTGGCGGTCACCCCACCACGGTAGGCGACCAGCCGTCGCCCCGCGGAGCCGGGACGGCCCCACCGCCGACGAACCCGAGCCGCGGATCGGCAGGCGCTCCCCTGTCGACGAGCACGGCGTGGTGGCCGGCCAGCACGAGGCGCGCCCGCGTGTCGCCGTCGACGTTGATGCACAGCAGACAGCCCCCGCGCTGCTCGAGGCCGTCCGCCGCCTCCTCGATCACCCGGGCGGCACGTGCGCTGCGCAGCCGGGTGGCCTCGAGATCGAGCACGACGAGCGACGCGCACCCGCACAACCCCTCGAGCATCTGGTGCAGCCGAGGGACGTCGTCCCGCCCGAAGCTCCCTGCCGGACGGATCGTCGCAGTGACCCACGACTCGACGTCGACGTCGTGGGGTCGTGCCGCCGCGATCATCGTTGACATGGGGTGTCCTTCCGAGAGGGGATGGAACTCGTCCCCGGGGCGACCCCGGGAACGAGCAGCAGATCTCGCTGCGACACCGACGCTTCCGCTGCCGACTGTGACGGCCCTGAGGGGAGCACGTCAGCACGCTGGGAAGTGCGCCACGACGTAGACTGGCGATCTCAGGCTTCTCACAGGCAGACGTCAGGCATGCCACAGCCTCCGCCGGAACACTGGGGTGATGACCATGACAACAGCCTCCACCAGCACCGCAGCTGACCGTGGCAAGCTCACGCGCCCCGACGGCAGCCCGATCCGCGCGCTCGTCGTCGACGACGAGCCGAACCTCGCCGAGCTGCTCGCCACGGCCCTGCGCTACGAGGGCTGGCAGGTCGAGATCGCCCTGACGGGGAACAGTGCCACCCGGACCGCCAAGGCGCTGCAGCCGGACGTCGTCGTGCTCGACATGATGCTCCCGGACATCGACGGCCTGCAGGTGCTGCGCCGCATCCGCGCGAACACCCCGCACGTCCCCGTGCTGTTCCTCACGGCCCGCGACGCCGTCGAGGACCGTGTCGCCGGGCTCACCGCCGGTGGCGACGACTACGTCACCAAGCCGTTCAGCCTCGAGGAGGTCGTGGCGCGGCTGCGCGCGCTGCTGCGGCGCACCGGTGCGGTCACCGCCCAGGACGAGGCGCTCCTGGTGGTCGGGGACCTCATCCTCAACGAGGACTCGCACGAGGTCGAGCGCGACGGCGACGAGATCACCCTCACCGCGACCGAGTTCGAGCTCCTGCGCTACCTGATGCGCAACCCGCGCCGGGCCCTGTCGAAGGCCCAGATCCTCGACCGGGTCTGGAACTACGACTTCGGCGGCCAGGCGAACATCGTCGAGCTGTACGTCTCCTACCTGCGGCGCAAGATCGACGCAGGACGCGAGCCGATGATCCACACGCTGCGAGGCGTCGGCTACGTCCTCAAGCCGGCCCCGTCGGCCTCGCGTGCGTCGGGAACAGGTCCCAGCGCGGCGTGAGATCACGGTCGGCCGATCGTCGGCCCTGGACGCTCCGGCGTCAGCTCGTCAGTGTGGTGGCCTTCCTCGTCGTGACGGTGTGCGCGGTGCTCGCGGTGACGTCCGCGATCGCGCTCCGTTCCGAGCTGGTGAGCAAGCTCGACACCCAGCTGCTCGAGCAGAGCCGACGGTCCGCCCTCTTCCACGGAGGGGAAGCCGTCCAGGGTCAGGCCCCGGCGCCTCTGCCGTCCGCCCTCCAGAACCCGTCACCGTCGTCAGGCGTGACGGGCCCGACGATCGCGACCACGCCGGAGGCCTCCCGTGGCCCGCTCGATGCACCGGGACTGGCAGCCGGGACCATCTCCGCCGTGATCCGGGACGGGCGGGTCGTCTTCGCCGGCTACATCGACGAGAACGGCAGCCGGGTCGAGCTGACCGCCGACCAGCGGTCCGTGCTGACGTCCATCCCGGCCGACGGCACGTTGCGGACGGTCTCGCTCGGGTCGCTCGGCTCGTACCGCGTCCTGGGGACCGAGACGTCGCGCGGTGACACGCTCGTCTCCGCCGCCTCCCTCGCGTCGACCGCGTCGACGGTGCAGAGCTACGTCCTGACCGAGCTCGTCGTCGCCGCGCTCGGGGTCCTGCTCGCCGTCGTCGGTGGCATGGCACTCGTCCGGCGCTCGCTGCGCCCGCTCGACCGGGTCGCCGCGACGGCCACCCGGGTGTCCGAGCTCCCGCTGTCGCGCGGTGCGGTCGCGATCGGCGAACGCGTCGAGGACGCCGACACGGACCCTCGCACCGAGGTCGGCCGGGTCGGGTCGGCGCTCAACCTGATGCTCGGCCACGTCGAGAACGCGCTCCGCGCGCGGCACGAGAGCGAGACGCAGCTCCGGCAGTTCCTCGCCGACGCGAGCCACGAGCTCCGCACGCCGCTGGCCTCGATCCGCGGGTACACCGAGCTCGTCCGACGGCTGCCCGACGACCTTCCCGAGAGTGCGGTGCACGCGCTCGAACGGGTCCAGGCCGAGTCCCTCCGGATGAGCGCCCTGGTCGAGGACATGCTGCTCCTCGCCCGCCTCGACGCGGGGCGCGAGCTCGAGCACGGCGACGTCGACCTGGTCGCCCTCGCGCTCGACGCGGTGGCCGACGCGCACGCCGCCGGGCCGGACCACGCCTGGCGGCTCGAGCTTCCCGGTGCGGAGGACGAGACGGTCGAGGGGGCGATCCCCGGGGTCGTCGTCGGCGAGGACGTCCCGGACGACGTCGACCTCGGCAACGAGGCGGGGGACGACGCCCTGCCCGCCCTGGTCCACGGCGACGACAACCGCCTGCGGCAGGTCCTCGTCAACCTGCTCTCCAACGCGCGGGTCCACACGCCCGCCGGCACCACGGTCACCGTCTCGGTCCGCCGCGACGACGACGAGGTCGTGATCGAGGTCGCGGACGACGGACCGGGGATACCGGCCGACCTGCTCCCGAACCTCTTCCAGCGCTTCACGCGCGGCGACTCGTCCCGCAACCGGGTCGGTGGGTCGACGGGTCTCGGGCTCGCGATCGCCCACGCCGTCGTGCAGGCCCATCACGGCACGATCACCGCGGCCAGCACCCCGGGGGACACGCTGTTCACGGTGCGGCTCCCCGCCGCCTGACCCCCGCGCCCGCAGGGGCGCCCTGGCGCGCGGCGGCGCGCCTCGCACAGACCGGTCACAGCCGGTCCTCGGCGGCGTCGAAGCACCAGCGGGGAGCGTGGTGACCATGCAGACCACGACGACGCAGGAACCCGCGGGCGCGGACCGGGCCGTGCCCTCTCCGGCCACAGACTCGCCCGGCGCGACCGCGTCACCCGTCCTGGACCTGGTGATCCCGGTCTTCAACGAGGAGACGGGCCTCGAGCGTGCCGTGCGGACGACGCGCGCGTTCCTCGACCGGTCCTTCCCCTACCCGGCACGGGTGACCATCGCCGACAACGCCAGCACCGACGGGACCCTCGCGATCGCTCGGCGGCTCGCCACCGAGCTCCCCGGGGTCCGCGTCGAGCACCTGGACGCGAAGGGCCGCGGTCGCGCGCTGCACACCGTGTGGCTCGCGTCCGACGCGCAGGTCCTCGCCTACATGGACGTCGACCTGTCCACCGATCTCGCCGCGCTGCTGCCGCTCGTCGCGCCGCTGGTCTCCGGTCACTCGCACCTGGCGATCGGCTCACGGCTCAGCCGCACGTCCCGCGTCGTCCGCGGACCCAAGCGTGAGCTCATCTCCCGGACGTACAACCTGATCCTCCGCGGCGCCCTCTCGGCCCGGTTCTCCGACGCGCAGTGCGGCTTCAAGGCGATCCGGGCGGATGCCGCGCGCGAGCTGCTGCCGCTCGTCGAGGACACCGGCTGGTTCTTCGACACCGAGCTGCTCGTCCTCGCCGAACGCGCCGGGCTGCGGATCCACGAGGTCCCGGTCGACTGGGTCGACGACCCCGACTCCCGCGTCGACATCGTCGCGACCGCTGCAGCGGACCTGCGCGGGGTGGCACGGCTGCTGCGCGAACTCACGTCCGGTCGGCTCCCGCTGAGCGAGATCCGCGGGCACCTGCCGTTGATCGGCGACCGTCAGCGCCCCGCGCCGGGCACGAGCCTGCTGCACCAGCTCGTCCGTTTCGCGATCGTCGGTGGCCTGTCCACCGTCGCGTACGCAGTGCTGTTCTGGTGGTGGCGCGGGCCTCTCGGCCCCCAAGGAGCGAACTTCGCTGCGCTGCTCGTCACCGCCGTGGCCAACACGGCCGCCAACCGTCGCCTGACGTTCGGGATCCGCGGCCCGGGTGCCGCCCTGCGTCACCAAGGGCAGGGGCTCGTGGTGTTCGCCCTCGGCTGGGCGCTCAGCGCGGGTTCGCTGTGGATCCTGCAGACGACCGCCCCGTCGGCCCCGCGGGCCGTCGAGCTCGCGGTGGTCGTCGTCGCCAACCTCGGCGCGACCGTCCTGCGATTCGTCCTGCTGCGCGGCTGGGTCTTCCGCTCGCACCGCGCGTCGTCCCCTGCCCCGACCGGGGCCCCCATGGAAGGACCTGTCCGATGAGCACGCACCTCGTGGACCACCCCGCATCACCCGGCCCCACCGGGAACGATATCCCCGGGCTGCCGGGTGCCCCGCTCGCCGGGCCCCGCGACGCCGTCGCGACCCCTGGCAGCCCCGCCCGCCCTCGATGGGAGCGACCCGCTCTCGTGGGGCTCCTGCTGCTGACCGCGGTCCTGTACCTATGGGACCTCTCGGCGTCCGGGTGGGCGAACAGCTTCTACTCGGCGGCCGTGCAGGCCGGCTCGACGAGCTGGACGGCCTTCCTGTACGGGGCCTCCGACGCCGCCGGTTCGATCACCGTCGACAAGCCGCCGGCGAGCCTGTGGATCATGGCGTTGTCCGTACGGGTCTTCGGCCTCTCGTCGTGGTCGATCCTGGTGCCGCAGGCACTGATGGGGGTCGCGACCGTCGGCGTCCTCTACGCGAGCGTCCGTCGGCACGCGTCGGCCGGTGCGGCCCTGCTCGCCGGCGCCGTGCTCGCCCTGACGCCGGTCGCGGCGCTGATGTTCCGGTTCAACAACCCGGACGCGCTCCTCGTCCTGCTCCTCACCCTGGCGGCCTGGGCGACGCTCCGCGCGATCGAGGACGGCCGCACCCGCTGGATGGTGCTCGCCGGTGCGCTGGTCGGTCTCGGCTTCCTGACCAAGCAGCTGCAGGCGTTCCTCGTCCTGCCCGGGTTCGCGCTCGCCTACCTCGTCGCCGCACCGGTGTCCCTCGGTCGACGCATCCGCGACGGCTTCCTGGCCGTCGGGGCCCTCGTGCTGGCGGCCGGCTGGTGGGTCGCGCTCGTCGAGCTCGTCCCGGCCTCGATGCGGCCGTACGTCGGGGGTCGCAGACCAACTCGTTCCTCGAGCTGACGTTCGGGTACAACGGGTTCGGCCGCCTCACCGGCAGCGAGACGGGATCCGTCGGCGGTGGTGGCACCGCCGGCGGCATGTGGGGCAGCACCGGGCTGACGCGTCTCTTCGACGGCGAGTTCGGCGGGCAGATCACCTGGCTCGTCCCGGCCGCCCTCGTGCTGCTCGGCGTCGGCCTGTGGCTGCGTCGACGCACCCCACGGACCGATCGCACGCGTGCCGCTCTGCTCGTGTGGGGCAGCTGGCTCGTCGTCACCGCCCTGACCTTCAGCTTCATGGCCGGGATCTTCCACGCGTACTACACCGTGGCGCTCGCGCCGGCGATCGCGGCTCTGATCGGTATCGGTGGCGGGCTGCTCTGGGAGCGCCGGGCGGAGCTCTGGGCCCTGCCCCTGGCCGCCGGGCTGACGCTGCTGACGTCCGTCTGGGCGTTCGTCCTGCTCTCACGGTCCGCCGACTGGCTGCCGTGGCTGCGGTACGCGGTGCTGGTCGTCGGGTTCGTCGGCGCCGCGACCCTGGTGATCGGCCGGTGGTACGGGCCGACCGTGCTGCGGACCGGCCTCGTCCTGTCCCTCGTCGCCGGCCTCGCCGGGCCGACGGCCTACACGCTGCAGACGGTCTCCACCGGGCACACCGGGTCGATCGTGACCGCGGGACCGACGGTCACCGGCAGCGTCGGCGGGTTCGGCGGCGGGTTCCCGGGTGGTGGTCAGGCTCCGGGCGGCCGGACGGCGGGAGGAATGGCACCGGGCGGTACGGCACCTGGCGGCCTGCCGCAGGGTGGGACGACCGGCGCGTTCCCTGGCGGTGGCCAGGCGGGCGGCACCGGTATGGGTGGCCTGCTCAACGGCTCGTCGCCGAGCGCGGCCCTGACCTCGCTGCTCCTCGAGAACGCCGACGCGTACACGTGGGTCGCGGCCACCGTCGGCGCCAACAACGCTGCGGGCTACCAGCTCGCGACCGAGAGGTCGGTCATGCCGATCGGCGGCTTCAACGGGTCCGACCCGTCGCCGACGCTCGCGGAGTTCCAGGCCGACGTGGCGGCGGGGAAGATCCACTACTTCATCGCCGGGGGCAGCTTCGGTCAGTCGCGGGGCGGCTCGTCGACCTCGAGCGAGATCACGGCGTGGGTCGAGGCGACCTTCACCGCCCAGACCGTGGACGGGACGACGCTGTACGACCTGACGGCGACCGCGTCCACGTCCACGACGTCGACCGACACGACATCGGCCTGACCGGTCGGGCACGAGCTCGCCGAGCACGACGACGGCGGTGCGGGGCGCGACAGCCCCGCACCGCCGTCGTTCGTCGCGATCAGGAGCTGGGGGCGGGGGTGGGTACCGCCGGAGCGGGCTCGTTGTTCTCGGTCATGGTGGTTCCTTCCGTGGGCGCAGCGACCACGGGCTCCCCGGGGCGCCGCACGTCCGGGAGAGCACCGGAGTCATGACGAGTCCTGCGCGCAGGGGATGGAGGTGCCGGGACCTCGGGTCAGCTGGTCGGTGCGGGGGCCGAACCGCCGCGCGCTCCGCCGAACGCGCCGTTGCCCTCGCTGATCGCGCGGGCCGCGACGTTCCCGCTCGCGTCCTTCTGGCCGATCACCGTGACGCGGTCACCGACCTTGAGGCCCGAGAGATCCGTCGTGACGGTCTTCGAGACCGTCGTGCTCGGCGTGGTCGTGACAGTGGTCGTGGTGCCGTCGGCGGCCTTGATCGTGACGGTCGTCCCGCTGATCGCCGTGATGTCACCGGACGTGAACCCGCCGCCGGCGAAGCCCCCTTGGGCGCCGCCCGGGAATCCTTCCCGTGCACCTCCGGGGGCGAACCTGCCGGCGGCGAGGCCGGCACCCCCGCGTCCGGTGGCCGTGGCCGCCGACGCGCTCGTCGCATGCCCGACGACGAGCCCGCCGGCGAAGAGCAGCGCGGCGACGACGACGGTCCCGAGCACGACCGTCAGCCCGGGCCTGGTCCGTGGCGCCGGCCCGGCCGGAGGGGTCTGGATCCCGCTGGGGCGCTGGGCGAGCAGGTCCTCCGGCGAGCCCTCGGGGGCGGGGATCGAGCTGGTCATGGTGGGTCCTTTCGTCTGGATCGAGCGAGGGCGACCGGCGGGCTCCGCCGGAGCGGCAGGTCGCCCCGAGTTCTCGTGGTTCGTGGTCGGGTGGAACTGGTCGGGTCGAGATGGTCGGCTGGAGCTGGTCGGCTGGAGCTGGTCGGTTCAGGTCGGTCGGTGGCGCGAGCGGCGGACGCGGGGTCAGTCGTGCCGGAGGGCGTCGACGGGTCTCATGGCGGCGGCGCGGGCGGCGGGGTAGCCGCCGAAGAAGATCCCGATCGCCATCGACACGCCCAGGGCGAGCACGACCGAGGACGTGACGATCGAGGGTTTGACGCCCATGATCGAGAACTGCGACCCGATCACCGCTCCTGCGACGCCCAGCAGCCCACCGATCAGGGACAGCAGGGTCGCCTCGGTGAGGAACTGGCCCAGGATCGCCCCACGGGTCGCGCCCAACGCCTTGCGGATCCCGATCTCCCGGGTCCGCTCGGTCACCGTCACGAGCATGATGTTCGTGACCCCGATCCCCCCGACCAGCAGCGAGATCCCCGCCACCGCCGCGAGCATCGCCGTGAACGTCGACGTCGTGGACGTGCGCGCCGACAACAGCTGGCTCTGGTTCGAGATCGAGTACGTCGCATCCGACGGGTTCGTGATCTTGAGCGTGCTGTCGATGACGGTCGCGGCCTCCGTCTGGGCGGCCGTGACGGTTCCGGAGCCGGTGGCCTGCAGCACGATCGAGCTGAGGTTCCCGTAGCCGGAGATCGACTGCTGGACCCGCGTCAACGGCGCGACCAGCACCGTGTTCGTGTTCTCGAACCCGGTCGAGTCCTTGGCCGCCATCACCCCGTTCACCACGTACGGCGTCGACCCGATGATCACCGTCTTCCCGACGGCGTCCTCACCGGGGAACAAGGTCGTGGCGAGCTGCGCCCCGATGACGACGACGCGGCGCGCGGTCGTGTAGTCGTTCACGGTGAAGGACGTGCCGTGGGCCACCGGTGAGTTGGTCACGGTGAAGTAGTCGGCGGTCGTCCCGACGATCTGCGCGGTGGTCGACACGCTCCCGGCAGTGACCGTCTGGGAGGTGGTGACCTCGGGGACGACGGCCTTGATGTCCGGCGCCTCGGACTTCACGGCGAGGGCGTCGGCGACCTTGAGCGTGAGGTTCTGGAAGCGGATCCCACCAGAGCTGCTCCCGCCGCCGCCGGCGCGGACGGTGAGGGTGGAGGTGCCCAGGGAGTCGATCTGGGCGGCGACGGCCTTGGCCGACCCCGACCCGACCCCCACCAACAAGATCACCGACCCGACCCCGATCAACACCCCCAGCAACGTCAACGCCGACCGCATCTTGTTCGACGTCATCCCCCGCAACGAGGACCGCAGAATCTCCCACCCGTTCACCGCACACCCACCGGAACCGCCGCATGACGCGCCGGATCACGCGGCTCATCGGACACGATCCGCCCATCACGCATCCGCACCACCCGACCCGTGTGCGCCGCCACCTCATCCTCATGAGTGATCAGCACGATCGTGCGACCCATCGCATTCAACCGCCCGAAGATCTCCAGAATCTCCTCGGTCGCATGCGTATCCAGATTCCCCGTCGGCTCATCCGCCAGGATCAACGCCGGCGCATTCACCAACGCCCGCGCCACCGCCACCCGCTGCTGCTGACCACCCGAGAGCTGATTCGGCTCATGATCAGCACGATCAGCCAACCCCACCATCTCCAACGCCGCAGCCGACCGCGCCCGCCGCTCCGAGAGCCCCACCCCCGCATACAACATCGGCAGCTCCACATTCGCCCGCGCCGACATCCGCGGCACCAGATTGAACGACTGGAACACAAAACCGATCTGCTGATTACGCACCACCGACAGCTGACGCTCACTCAACGACGCCACATCGGTCCCGTCCAACAGATACGACCCCGCCGACGGCACGTCCAAACACCCCAGAATGTGCATCATCGTCGACTTACCCGACCCCGACGCCCCCATCAGAGCCACATACTCCCCAGGCTGGACCACCAGATCCACCCCATCGACCGCCCGAACCTCACGCTCCCCCTCGCCATACACCTTGTGCACACCCCGCACATCCAGCACCGCGGTCATCCGTTACCCCGCGCTCCGCTGAACCCACCGGTCCGACCGGAGAACCCACCGCCGGGGAACCCACCGCCCGGGAACCCACCGAGCGTGGTGGTGCTCGTGGTGGTGCCGATCGCGGTGTCGAGGGAGATCAGGGCCTTGTCGCCGGTCTTGACCCCGGAGACGATCTGCGTGGTGGAGTCACCCTGCACCCCGACCACGACCTGCGTGACCGTCCGCGACCCATCGGTCCCCACCAACGTCACCGTGCCCGACGTCGTCCCCGACGCCGCATCCGTCGCCCCCACCGTCACCGCCTGACTCGGCAGATACAGCACCCCGCTCGCACTCGCCGTCGTCACCGACACATCCGCCGTCTGACCCAGCCTGACCTTCGCGGGCACCGAGTCGAGCGTGATCGTCGCCGGGTAGGTCACGACGTTGTTCGTCGTGACGCCGGTGGGGGAGATCGCGGTGACCTTGGCCGTCGCGGTCACGCCCGGCACCGCCGGGAACGTCACGTCCGCCACCTGACCCACCGACAGCTGAGCCGCATCCGCCTCCGCGAACGCCGCACTGACCGTCATCGTGGACAGGTCGGCGATCGTGATCAGCCCGGACCCGCTCGAGCTCGATGACGCGCTGGACGACGTCCCGCCTGCCGAGCCGCCCGTCGACCCGCTCGACGAGCCGGCCGAAGAGCCGCCGCTCGCGTCGCCCACCGCACCGTTGACGGCCGTCACGGTTCCCGGGATCGAGGCTGTCAGGGTCGTGGCAGCCAGGGCAGCCTTCGCGGACGCGAGTGTCGCCTCCGCGGACGTCACCTGCGCGTTCGCCTGGTCGATCTGACCCGTCGCGCTCGAGACCTGCGCCTTGGCACTCGTCACCTGCGACTCGGAGCCCTTGGTGCTGGTCGTGACGGCCTTGGTCACCGGGTCGGTGGTCGTCACGGTGGTCGCGAGGGCGGTCTGCGCCTCGGCGAGCGACTGCTTCGCCGCCGTCAGCTGGAGGTTCGCCGTGGTGCGCTGCTGCTCGGCCGTGCTCACCGCGGCCTCGGCCTGGGTGACCGCGTTCTGGGCACTGGTGGTGTCGAGGGTCGCGAGCACCTGACCGGCGGTCACCACCTGGCCGACGGACACCGCGATCGTCGCGATCGTCCCCGACGTCGAGAACTTCTCGTTCGCGACGGTCGCGGCGGCCAGGTTGCCCGAGGCCGAGATCGTCGCCTTGACGTCACCCGTGGCGACCGTCGCCGTCCGGACCGTGGTCGCAGAGGACCCTGCCGAGGCGCTGGTGGGATGGAGCGCTATCCATGTGCCACCACCGGTCAGGGCGAGCACCCCCCACCAGCGCGCTGTTGATCATGAGGCGTCTGCGTCTAGTCACAACGTGGAGAGTCGACCCTCAAGATGGAACATCTGTAGGACACGTCTGTGGCTGACCTGTGAACAGGTCAGCTCCGCGCCTCACCTCCGCTCCGGTCGTTCTACCAGGGACATCGGCCAGGTCGACCCGTGCCCGCCCGCGCCGGGTTCGGTCGGTGCGTCGACCGGTCCCGGCGCCGTTCGGGTTCAGCTCGCCGGCACCTGGCCGGGCATCTGTCCGCCGCCGATACCGCTCGCCCCTTCGGTGATCGCCTGCGCCGTCACGGTCCCGCTCGAGTCGGTCGAGCCGATCACGGTCACGGTGTCTCCGACGCCGAGGTCCGCGACGCTCGCGTCGGTCGTCGTCGTGACCGTCGTGCCGTCGGTCGTGCTGACCGTCACGGTGCTGCCGTCGCTCGCCTTGAGCGTCACGGTGTTCCCGTCGATCGCCGTGATCTCACCCGAGGTGAAGCCGCCGCCGAGCCCGCCGCCGCCGAACGCGGAGTCGCCGCTCGGCCGGCTCGCCGGGTCACCGAAGACCCCTGCGGCCTGGCTCGTCGTCGCACTCGACCCGGTCGCGTGACCGACGAGGAGCCCGCCGGCGAACAGGGCGCCGGCAGCGACGACGCTGCCGAGCACGGCCGTCAGACCGGGCTTCTTGCGCGGGACCTGGCGCTCGACCGCCCGCTGCTCGAGCGCCGCGGGGCGCTGGCTCAGGAGGTCCTCGGGAGTGGCGCCGGGGTCCCCGGCCGGAGTGCTGCTGGTCATCGTCGTTCCTTTCGTCAGGCACCGGATGGTCGACCGGTGCTCGAGGGTGCGGGGGCCGGTGGCCGGCCCGCTGGGGTGGTGCTGGTCGGAGGGTCCGGGTGGACCGGCCGGCGGGTCAGTCGTGCCGGAGGGCGTCGACGGGTCTCATGGCGGCGGCGCGGGCAGCGGGGTAGCCGCCGAAGAAGATCCCGATCGCCATCGACACGCCCAGGGCGAGCGCGACCGAGGACGTGACGATCGAGGGTTTGACGCCCATGATCGAGAACTGCGACCCGATCACCGCGGCGGCTACCCCGAGCACGCCACCCATGAGGGACAGCAGGGTCGCCTCGGTGAGGAACTGGCCCAGGATCGCCCCACGGGTCGCGCCCAACGCCTTGCGGATCCCGATCTCCCGGGTCCGCTCGGTCACCGTCACGAGCATGATGTTCGTGACCCCGATCCCCCCGACCAGCAGCGAGATCCCCGCCACCGCCGCGAGCATCGCGGTGAACGTCGACGTCGTGGACGTGCGCGCCGACAACAGCTGGCTCTGGTTCGAGATCGAGTACGTCGCATCCGACGAGTCGGTGATCTTCAGGACCGAGTTGATGATCGTGGACGCCTCGGCGCTCGCCGCGTCGACCGTGTCGGACCCGGTGGCCTGCAGCACGATCGAGCTGAGGTCGCCGTAGCCGGAGATCGACTGCTGGACCCGCGTCAACGGCGCGACCAGCACCGTGTTCGTGTTCTCGAACCCGGTCGAGTCCTTGGCCGCCATCACCCCGTTCACCACGTACGGCGTCGACCCGATGATCACCGTCTGGCCCACCGGATCGACGTCCGGGAAGAGCGTGGTCGCCAGCTCAGCGCCGATCACCACCACGCGGCGCGCGGTCGTGTAGTCGTTCGCCGAGAACGAGGTCCCCTGGGCGATGGTCGAGTTCGTGACGGCGAAGTAGTCGGCCGTCGTCCCGACGATCTGCGCTGTCGTGGACACCGTCCCGGCGGTGATCGTCTGCGACGTCGTCACCTCCGGCACCACGGCTGCGATGTCCGGAGCGGACTCCTGGTCGGCGAGAGCATCCGAGACGTCCGTCGTGAGGTTCTGGAAGCGGATGCCCCCGCCTCCACCCGACGCACGCACGGTCAGGGTCGAGGTGCCCAAGGAATCGATCTGATCAGCCACGGCCTTGGCCGACCCCGACCCGACCCCCACCAACAAGATCACCGACCCGACCCCGATCAACACCCCCAGCAACGTCAACGCCGACCGCATCTTGTTCGACGTCATCCCCCGCAACGAGGACCGCAGAATCTCCCACCCGTTCACCGCACACCCACCGGAACCGCCGCATGACGCGCCGGATCACGCGGCTCATCGGACACGATCCGCCCATCACGCATCCGCACCACCCGACCCGTGTGCGCCGCCACCTCATCCTCATGAGTGATCAGCACGATCGTGCGACCCATCGCATTCAACCGCCCGAAGATCTCCAGAATCTCCTCGGTCGCATGCGTATCCAGATTCCCCGTCGGCTCATCCGCCAGGATCAACGCCGGCGCATTCACCAACGCCCGCGCCACCGCCACCCGCTGCTGCTGACCACCCGAGAGCTGATTCGGCTCATGATCAGCACGATCAGCCAACCCCACCATCTCCAACGCCGCAGCCGACCGCGCCCGCCGCTCCGAGAGCCCCACCCCCGCATACAACATCGGCAGCTCCACATTCGCCCGCGCCGACATCCGCGGCACCAGATTGAACGACTGGAACACAAAACCGATCTGCTGATTACGCACCACCGACAGCTGACGCTCACTCAACGACGCCACATCGGTCCCGTCCAACAGATACGACCCCGCCGACGGCACGTCCAAACACCCCAGAATGTGCATCATCGTCGACTTACCCGACCCCGACGCCCCCATCAGAGCCACATACTCCCCAGGCTGGACCACCAGATCCACCCCATCGACCGCCCGAACCTCACGCTCCCCCTCGCCATACACCTTGTGCACACCCCGCACATCCAGCACCGCGGTCATCCGTTACCCCCCGGTGCTCCGCCGGGGAAGCCGCCGGCCGGCATGCCCCCGCCCGACAGCCCGCTCAGTCCACCGGTCGTCGTCGTGGACGTGGTGGTGCCGATCGCGGTGTCGAGGGAGATCAGGGCCTTGTCGCCGGCCTTGACCCCCGAGACGATCTGCGTCGTGGAGTCACCCTGCACCCCGACCACGACCTGCGTGACCGTCCTCGACCCATCCGTCCCCACCAACGTCACCGTGCCCGACGTCGTCCCCGACGCCGCATCCGTCGCCCCCCACCGTCACCGCCTGACTCGGCAGATACAGCACCCCGCTCGCACTCGCCGTCGTCACCGACACATCCGCCGTCTGACCCAGGCGCACACCGGTCGGTGCGCTGTCGAGCGTGATCGTGGCCGCATAGGTGACGACGCTGTTGGTCGTCGTCCCGCTCGGGGAGATCGCCGTGACCTTGGCCGTCGCGGTCACGCCCGACACCGCCGGGAACGTCACGTCCGCCACCTGACCCACCGACAGCTGAGCCGCATCCGCCTCCGCGAACGCCGCACTGACGGTGAACACCGACGTGTCGGCGATCGTGATCAGCCCGGTGGTTGTCGTGCTGGAGGACGTGCTGGACGACGTCCCCGTCGACCCGCTGGACGAGCCGCCGCTCGAGTCGCCCACCGCTCCGTTCACCGCGGTGACGGTCCCGGGCATCGACGCGGTGAGCGTCGTGCCGGCCAGGTTCGCCTTCGCCGTCGCGAGCGTCGCCTCCGCGGACGTCACCTGCGCGTTCGCCTGCGTGACCTGGCTGGTCGCGCTCGAGACCTGCGCCTTGGCACTCGTCACCTGCGACTCGGAGCCCTTGGTGGTCGTGGTCGTCGTCCCGGTGGTCGGGTCGGTGCTCGTCACGGTCGTCGCGAGCGCGGTCTGCGCCTCGGCGAGCGACTGCTTCGCCGCCGTCAGCTGGAGGTTCGCCGTCGTGCGCTGCTGCTCGGCCGCGCTCACCGACGCCTCGGCCTGGGTCACCGCGTTCTGCGCGTCGGTGGGATCGAGCGTCGCGAGCACCTGACCGGCGGTCACCACGTCGCCCACGGACACCGCGATCGTCGCGATCGTCCCCGACGTCGAGAACTTCTCGTTCGCTGTCGTCGCGGCGGCCAGGTTGCCCGAGGCCGAGATCGTCGCCTTGACGTCACCCGTGGCGACCGTCGCCGTCCGGGCCGTGGTCGCGGAGTCCGCGGAGGCACTCGAGGGATGGAGCGCATACCAGGTGCCCCCGCCCATCAGGGCGAGCACCCCCACCAGCGCGCTGTTGATCATGAGACGTCGACGTCGGGTCATGCACCTCACCCTGGCCAGGTGGTCTATGCCTACCGCCAGGTAACCCTGTGACCCTCCTGTGAGGCACCGCGCCCCCGCGTCGGGGCTCAGACCGCGAGCAGCAACCCGTCCCGGACGAGCCCGCGGACGGACGGCAGCACGTCCGCCGCGACGTCACCGGCAGGCGCACCGAGCACGTCACCGAGCGCCGCCACCAGGCTGCCGACCGTGAGCGAACCGTCGCACGCCCCGACGAACCCGGCCAGCGCCGTCCCTGCGCGCACCGCCCGGCCGAAGCCGCCGCCCTGACGCAGCAGGACCACGCTCGGGTCGCTCGCGCCCGGGACCAGGTACCGCTCCTCGGTGACGTCGGCGGACACCACGAGCCGCTCGGCCGCGAGCGCCGCGTCGTCGCGGACCGCAAGCCAGTCGTGGGCCGCCAGCCCGGCCGCGATCACCGCACCGAGCGGCTGGTGCACCGTCCCCGTCTGCTCCTCGAGGCGCCGCATCGTGGGGCCCCCCGCGACCGGTCGTCGCAACGTGACGATGCCGAACCCGATGCCGTCCACGTCCCGGCTCGCGAAGTCGTCGAGCCAGGCGGTGTACAGGCGGTCCCATGCGGCACGGTCCCGTTCCGGCGTCGTCCCCCCGTCCCGGATCCAGGTCTCGGCGTACTGGGCCGGGTCCTGCCACTCACGCTGGACCACCCAGCCGTCCAGGCCCGACCTGTCGAGCCACGACCCGACCCGCTCGTGCCAGTCCTCGCCGCGCCGGACCTCCCAGTTGCCGAGCAGCTGGGCGACGCCACCGGGCGCCAGCACCGCGCCGACCCCCGTCACGAGCTCCTCGACGATCGCGTCGCCCGCACGCCCGCCGTCACGGTAGTCGTAGGCGGGGACGCCCGGCGCCCGCGGCGTGATGACGAACGGCGGGTTGGACACGACCAGGTCGAACAGCTCCCCGGTGACGGGCGCGAGCATCGACCCCCGTCGCAGGTCCACACGGTCGGAGACCCCCGCGAGCAGCGCGTTGAACCGGGCGAGGCCGAGCGCCCGGTCCGAGATGTCGGTGCCGACGACGGCGCCTGCGTGCCGGGTCGCGTGCAGGGCCTGGATGCCGCAACCGGTCCCGAGGTCGAGGACCCGGTCGCGGGGTGTGCGCACCGTGACCTGGGCGAGCGTCGTCGACGCACCCCCGACGCCGAGCACGTGGTCGGTCCGCAGACTCCGTCCCGTCGCGAGCTCGCCGAGGTCCGACGCGATCCACCAGTCGACCGTCCCGGCCGCGTCGGCGGCGGAGTAGGGGCGCAGGTCGACCTCCGCGCGGACAGCATCGTCGGGTGCTGCGCCGGCCGCGACCACGAGCCCGAGCCGCTCGGCGCCGGCGGTGCCGACGGTCGGGAGCGCGGCGTCCAGCGCCCGGCGGGTCACCGCGCGGCCGAGGACGAACGCGCGCACGAGGGTGCTGCCCGGATCCGCGCCGGCCGGGCCCGACGGATCCGTGGCCCGGAGAGCGGGGACCGCTTCCTCACGGTGCAGCGCGGCCGAGGCGAGCGGGCCGAGCAACCCGTCGACCCCGGCGACCGTGTACCCGGCACCGGCGAGATCGTCATGGAGGCGTCCGAGCAGGTCGCGGTCGTGCAGGAGGTCGTTCACCTGCCGCATCCTTCCGCAGATGTCGGGCGCGTGCCGCGCGGCAGACCTGCCACGGCGCCGAGACCGTCACCGAATCGTTGTGCTTTCGCTGTGCTGCTGCTATGGCCCGCTCCTACGCTGGCCGCCGACACCAGCACGCCATCTCTGGGGGAATCATGCGCCGTCCACTCGTCCCGGCTGCTCTGGCCGGAGCTCTCGCCCTGCTCCTGGCCGCATGCGGAGGCGGAACCTCGACCGTCGAGAGCACCGCGAACGGCGCCACCCGCACGCAGGCGTCGACATCCGCCACCCCGACGGCAGAGCTCACCGGCGCGTCGTTCATCAGCCGCACCAGTGCGGCCTTGCTGGCCGCCGGCTCCTACGCCTTCACGTACACCGCGACGACCTCAGGGGTCACCGTCAACGGGTCGGGCCGGTTCGTCGGGACCTCGGCAGCCGATCTCGGCATGGACTTCTCGGTCGACACGGGCGGCTCGATCGTGCGGATGCTCGTGGCCGACGGTCACGCCTACATGGACGGCGCGCTCGTCGGCGCCACCGGCACGTGGATCGACCTCACCGACGCGACCAGCTCCGGCCTCACCGACGTCGTGACGCAGATGAAGGACTCGATCGAGCCGTCGGCGATGTTCGCCGGGCTCAGCGGTGACGCCCTCACCGTCACGAAGGGCGACACCACGACCGTCGACGGCACCGAGGCGACCGCCTACAGGCTCACGATGGACCTGGCGGCGATGACGCAGGTCCTCGGGCGGGAGATGACCTCTGAGGAGCTCGACCAGTTCAAGGCCACCGCCGGCACCACCTCGATGGACGTCGTGTACTACCTGGACGCGAACGACCGCCCGATCAGCACGACGATCACCATGGGCACGTTCATGACGCAGGAGCTGCACTACAGCGGCTTCGGCACCCAGGAGCCGATCACCGCACCGGCGCCCGCGGACGTCGTCCCCGCCTCGCAGCTCGGGCTCTGACAGGACCCGCGGTCGTGCCGGCCGCCGGTTGACTCGACCGCCGGCCGGCACGACTGCCAGTCCACGCGAGCGCACCGTCTGACGCGACCGCCTGCCGACGCGACACGACGCCAGGCGTCGGATCTCGTTCGCCCCCCGGACACGGGACAGCCCGGGCGACGCGTCGTGCACGTCGCCCGGGCTGTCCGGGGAGCCAGGTACCAGACGTCCTGGTCGGTCAGACCAGCTCCAGCTCGCGCTCGAGCTGGCTCTCCCGGTCGACCTTGGCGGCCCGGAAGCGCGAGACGATCACCGCGCCGAACGCGATCGCCGCCGCACCGGTCGCGATCGAGAGCCGCACCCATACGTTCGCCCCCGTGCCGATGCTCACCTGCACGACCGCCGGTGCCACCAGGACGGCGACGAGGTTCATCACCTTGATGAGCGGGTTGATCGCCGGTCCGGCGGTGTCCTTGAACGGGTCACCGACGGTGTCACCGATGACGACGGCCGCGTGGGCGTCGGAGTACTTGCCGCCGTGGTTGCCGTCCTCGACGATCTTCTTCGCGTTGTCCCAGGTACCGCCGGAGTTCGCGAGGAACACGGCCATCAGGACCCCGGTGGCGATCGCACCGGCAAGGAACCCGGCCAGCGGGCCGACGCCGAGCCCGAACCCGACCGCGATCGGCGCGAACGCCGCGAGGAGCCCGGGCGTCGCGAGCTCGCGCAGCGAGTCCCGCGTGCAGATGTCGACGACCCGCCCGTACTCCGGCCGCGTCTCACCCGTCATGATCCCGGGGTTCTCGCGGAACTGGCGCCGCACCTCGAACACGATCGCGCCGGCCGCGCGGGTCACCGCGTCGATCGCGAGACCGGAGAACAGGAACACGGTGGCGCCGCCGAGGATCACGCCGACCAGGGTGATGGGCGAGATGATCTCGTAGCTGGTCATCGCGGACTGGATGTCCCCGACGGCGCTTCCGCCGGCGGCGCTGAGTGCCGTGCGGACGGCGTCGGCGTAGGAGCCGAACAGCGCGGTCGCCGCAAGCACGGCCGTCGCGATCGCGATGCCCTTGGTGATGGCCTTGGTGGTGTTGCCCACAGCGTCGAGGTCCGTGAGGATCCGCGCACCTGCCTCGTCGACGTCCCCGGACATCTCGGCGATGCCCTGCGCGTTGTCGCTCACCGGTCCGAACGTGTCCATCGCGACGATCACGCCGACGGTCGTGAGGAGCCCGCAGCCGGCGAGGGCGATGAGGAAGAGCGTGAGCCACACCGAGCCACCCGCGATGAGGAACACCCCGCAGATCGCCGCGGCGATGATGCCCGCGGTGTAGACCGCGGACTCGAACCCGACACCGATGCCGGACAGCACCACGGTGGCCGCGCCCGTCAGCGACGTCCGTGCGACGTGCAGCGTCGGCTTGGACGTCGTCCCGGTGAAGTACCCGGTCACCCAGAGGATCACGCCGGCGAGCAGGACGCCGATCGCCACGGCGGCGGCGGCGACGAAGCGCGGGTCGCCGGAGTGGGTTGCGAGGCCGGCGGTCGAGTTGGTCAGGTCGGCGAAGCTCGACGGCAGGTAGATGAACGCCGCGACGGCGGCGAGGAGCACCCCGACCAGCGCCGAGATGTAGAACCCCCGGTTGATCGCCGCGAGCCCGCTCTCCGTCCCGCGGACCTTCGTGATGACGACGCCGAGCACGGCGACCACCGCGCCGATGGCGGTGACGATGAGCGGGAACACGAGACCGCGCTCGCCGAAGGCCGCCTTGCCGAGGATGAGTGCGGCGACCAGCGTGACCGCGTAGGACTCGAACAGGTCCGCCGCCATGCCGGCGCAGTCACCGACGTTGTCCCCGACGTTGTCGGCGATCGTCGCCGCGTTGCGCGCGTCGTCCTCGGGGATGCCCTGCTCGACCTTGCCGACCAGGTCGGCCCCGACGTCGGCGGCCTTGGTGAAGATCCCGCCGCCGACGCGCATGAACATCGCCAGCAGCGCGGCGCCGAAGCCGAAGCCCTCGAGCACAGCCGGCGCGTCGGCCCGGTACACGAGCACGACGGTCGCGGCACCGAGAAGACCCAGTCCGACCACGCTCATGCCGACGACACCGCCGGTCCGGAACGCGATGCGCGCTCCCTCCGCGCGCCCGTTCGGCCGGGTCGCCGCTGCTGCGACGCGCACGTTCGCGCGGGTCGCGAGCCACATGCCGAGGTACCCGATCGAGGCCGAGAAACCCGCGCCGATCAGGAAGAACAGGGAGCGTCCGAGCTTGATGGCGCCGTCTCCCGGGAGCAGGAACAACAGCCCGCACACGACGACGGCGAACAGGACGAGAGTACGGAACTGACGGTTGAGGTACGCCGCGGCGCCTTCCTGGACCGCTGTGGCGATCTCCTGCATCTTCGCTGTGCCCTCGCCTGCTGCGAGCACCTGCCGGCGCAGCACGACCGCGAACACGAGTGCGGCGACGGCGACGGCGGCGATCACGCCGACGATGGTGAGGCTCGTGGTCCCGAGCGTGAGCATGCATCCTCCTCGACGACGGCTGCGGACCCCCGAGCACGCCACCCCGGGAGGCTCCGTTGCCGCCCGGTCCGCCGAAGTCTACGCAGCAGACGTGTCGGTGTCGGCCCCCGCCCCGAAATACCCCAACGGGTATCACTCCCGCCCCCACACCCCGCCGAGATCGTGACTGCGCGCCGAGATCGCACATCGGACTGTGCGATCTCGGCGCGCAGTCACGATCTCGCGGAGAGGGGTCAGGTGGCGAGGGCCTCGTCGAGGGTCTCGTGGATCGTGAAGACCTGGGTGAGCGCGGTGATGCGGAAGACCTTGAGCAGGCGTTCGGAGTCGATCACGAGCTGGAGGCGTCCGCCGAAACCCCGCACCTTCTTCAGGGCACCCACGAGCACGCCGAGGCCGGTCGAGTCCATGAACCGGACCTCGGTCAGGTCCACGACCACGTCGTGGTGCCCGTCCTCGATCAAGGTGCCGATCTGCTCCCTGAGGACGGCCGCCGTGTAGACGTCGATCTCACCGGAGACAGAGACGACCGTCCGGTCGCCGACGTCGCGGCTGGTCACTTGCACGTCCACGACTGCCCTCTTTCCACTCGCGCCGAGGAGGCCATTCAACCAGGGGCACGACGTGCACCGAGGGCGCACCGGGCCAGGCAGTGTGACGAGTCCGAAATGCCCCGGTCCGGAGACAGCTCAGGCGCGCACCGCCGCGAGCGCGTCCTGGTACTCCTGCCGCGTCCCGAGGGTCCGGACCTCCTGGCGCACGTGGTCCTGGACGCCGAGGTGCCGGAGCACCCGGACGAGGCGAGCCACGTCCTCCTCGTCGAGGACGGTCGGGTCCACCGTGGTCCGGACCTGCACCGGGACCCCGGAGTCGAGCACCAGGCGCAGGCTCTCGAACGCGGCGTGCGCGCTACGGCCCACACCGGTGATCGCCTCGTACAGCTCCGCCGGGGCCTTGATGTCCAGGCCGACCCAGTCGACGAGCCCGAGCACCGACGCGAGCCGCCGCGGGTAGGCACCCGAGGTGTGGAGGCCGACGCCGAAGCCGGCCTCCTTGACCTCCCGCATCGCCGCTCCGAGCATCGGCTGGCGGGTGGGCTCCCCGCCCGAGAACACCAGACCGTCGAGCAGCCCGACGCGACGCGCGAGCAGGCTGCGCACCTGGGCCCACGGGACCTCGCCCGGGACACGCGGGTCGATCAGCTCAGGGTTGTGGCAGTACGTGCACGACCACGGGCACCCCTGGAGGAACACGGTGGCGACGAGCCGTCCGGGCCAGTCGCACGTCGACAGGCTCGTGAGGCCGGCGATCTGGAGCCCCTCCGGGTCATCGCTCAGGACGGCACCCCCGCGTCCGGCGCTCGACGGCGCGCGCCCGGGACCGAGCGCCCCCGACCTGGCGCGAGCGGCCACCCGCGCCAGGTCGGACGAGTCGTTTGTGGTCATGCGACGGGGACCGATGCGGGCGCAGAACGGGCGACGGCTGCCTCGGTGAAGTGGACGCGCTCGGCGTGCTCGCCCTTCTTGCCGACGTTGAACGAGCTCACGGGGCGGTGGTAGCCCATCACCCGGGTCCAGACCTCGCACACCACCGGCTCCGCGTCCGGGTGCTCCTCCGCACAGCGCGGGCACGTCATCTGCTCGCCCGCGAGGTACCCGTGGTTCGGGCAGATCGAGAACGTCGGGGTGACCGTGATGTAGGGGAGGCGGAACGTCGACAGCGACCGCTTGACGAGCTCACGGCAGGCCTCGGCGGACGAGACCTTCTCGGCCATGTACAGGTGCAGCACCGTGCCGCCGGTGTACTTGGTCTGCAGGTCGTCCTGGCGCTCGAGCGCCTCGAACGGGTCCTCGGTGAAGCCGACCGGGAGCTGCGAGGAGTTCGTGTAGTACGGGTTCTCCTGCGACCCGGCCTGCAGGATGTCCGGGTACCGCTTGAGGTCCTCCTTGGCGAACCGGTACGTGGTGCCCTCGGCCGGCGTGGCCTCGAGGTTGTACATGTGGCCGGTGGCCTCCTGGAACTCGACCATGCGCCCGCGGACGTGGTCGAGGAGCCGGACGGCGAGCGCGTGCCCCTCGTCGGTCGAGATGTCCTCGCGGTCGGCGGTGAAGTTCCGGATCATCTCGTTGATGCCGTTGACGCCGATCGTCGAGAAGTGGTTCCGCAGGGAGCCCAGGTAGCGCTTGGTGTACGGGAACAGGCCCTCGTCCATGTACCGCTGGATCACCTTGCGCTTGAGCTCCAAGGACTCCTTCGCGAGGACCATCAGGCGGTCCAGCGCGTCGAGCATGCCGACCTCGTCGCCTCGGTGGGTGTAGCCGAGCCGCGCGCAGTTGATCGTCACGACGCCGAGGGACCCGGTCTGCTCCGCCGACCCGAACAGCCCGTTGCCGCGCCTGAGCAGCTCGCGCAGGTCGAGCTGCAGACGGCAGCACATCGAGCGGATCTGGTTCGGCTTGAGCTCGGAGTTGATGAAGTTCTGGAAGTACGGCAGGCCGTACTTGGCGGTCATCTCGAAGAGCAGATTCGCGTTCTCGGACTCCCAGGGGAAGTCCTCGGTGATGTTGTACGTCGGGATCGGGAAGGTGAAGACACGCCCGGACGCGTCGCCCGCGGTCATCACCTCGATGTACGCCTTGTTGATCATGTCCATCTCGACCTGGAGGTCGCCGTAGGTGAAGTCGACCTCCTGGCCGTTGATCACCGGGACGTCCGCGCGGAGGTCCTCCGGGCAGCTCCAGTCGAACGTGAGGTTCGTGAACGGCGTCTGGGTGCCCCAGCGCGAGGGGACGTTGAGGTTGTAGACGAGTTCCTGGATCCCCTGCAGCACCTCCGTGTAGCTGAGCTTGTCGAGCCGCACGAACGGCGCCATGTACGTGTCGAACGAGCTGAAGGCCTGCGCGCCGGCCCACTCGTTCTGCATCGTGCCGAGGAAGTTCACGATCTGCCCGACCGCCGAGCTGAAGTGCTTCGGGGCCCGCGCCTCGACCTTGCCGGGGACGCCGTTGAGGCCCTGCTCGAGCAGCGTGCGCAGCGACCACCCGGCGCAGTAGCCGGCCAGCATGTCGAGGTCGTGGATGTGGAGGTCGCCCTCGCGGTGGGCGCGGCCGATCTCCGGGGAGTAGACGTGCGAGAGCCAGTAGTTCGCGATGACCTTGCCGGAGGTGTTGAGGATCAACCCACCGAGGGAGTAGCCCTGGTTGGCGTTCGCGTTCACGCGCCAGTCGGAGCGGTCGAGGTACTCGTTGATCGACGCGCCGACGTCGACGACGGTCCGGGCGTCCTCACGCAGACGGGCGTGCTGCTCGCGGTAGGCGATGAACGCGCGTGCCGTCGCGGTGTGACCGGCTTCGAGGAGCGCCTGCTCGACGACGTCCTGGACGTGCTCGACGTGCGGGTAGGGGACGCCCTCGACCTGCAGCCGACCGATCACCAGGTTGTTGAGGTCCGCGGCCGCAGGCGCGTCGAACTCGCCGGTCGCCGCACCCGCGCGCTCGATCGCGGAACGGATGCGGTGGCCCTCGAAGGCGGCGGTGGCACCGCTGCGCTTGATGACGCCGGTCGGGATCGCGTGCTGGCTCACGGCGGTGTGTCCTCCTGGTCGAGTGGGGCTGACCGATCGTTGAACACAACATCTGGTGGTCATGGGCGATCGTCGGCGCTATATGTGCCATGTCTAGTCCTCGAATGCGCTCCGCGGCGTAGGACCTTGGTCCTTCGGTTCGAGAATCGCCCCGCCAAGAACGGACATCTGGGATGGGAGACTGGATCCTGTGCCGGCACCCGACGATCTGCTGGCGATCCTCACCGCCGGAGGCCGGCGATCGGACCGTCTGACGCATGTGGAGAACCTTCCCGCGCGCGACGGCCGGACCGCGCCGTGGCCGGCCTGGGCCGACACGGACATCGTCGCCGGCTACCGGGCCCTCGGGGTCGACCGCCCCTGGAGCCATCAGGTCGAGGCCGCCGACGCCGCGTGGTCCGGACGCCACACGGTGCTCGCGACGTCGACCGGCTCGGGGAAGTCCCTCGCGTTCTGGTTGCCCGCCCTGACCGGCGTGCGGGCGGACGTCGCGTCCGCGACCCTCGACCCCGGGCGGATCGAGACCGCCACGCGCCGTGGGACCGTCCTGTACCTGTGCCCCACCAAGGCCCTCGCCGCCGACCAGCTGGCCGGCCTGGACCGTCTGCTCACGGCAGCCCGGTCGCGCGACGTGAAGGTCGCCACGTGCGACGGCGACACCCCGTTCGAGGCCCGGAGGTGGGTGCAGGACCACGCCGACGTGGTCCTCACGAACCCCGACTACCTGCACGTCGGACTCCTCCCGAACCACCGACGCTGGGTGCGGCTCCTGCGCGGGCTGCGCTACGTCGTCGTCGACGAGTGCCACGCGTTCCGCGGCGTGTTCGGCGCCCACGTCGCCGCCGTCCTCCGGCGGCTCCAGCGGCTCGCCTGGTCGTACGGGGCGCACCCGACGTTCCTCCTCGCGTCCGCGACCACTGCGGACCCGGCGGTGAGCGCGGCACGGCTGCTCGGGGTCGACCCGGCCGACGTCGTCGCCGTCACCGACGACGGGTCCCCCGCAGGGCGCAAGACGTTCGCCCTCTGGCAGCCGCCCGAGCTCCCCCGCCTGCAGCCGGAGCCCGAGGACGACCCCTGGCTCCTGCCCGACCCGGACGGCACGGTCGTCGACGACGTCGCACCCAGGCGCTCGGCGACCGCCGAGGTCGCCGATCTCCTCGCCGACCTCACCGCCGCGGGCGCCCGCACGCTGGCCTTCACGCGATCCCGCCGGGCAGCGGAGACGGTCGCGACCGTCGCCCAGGAGCACCTGCGTGCGGTCGACCCGGCCCTCGGGACCCAGGTCGCGGCCTACCGCGGCGGGTATCTCCCCGAGGAGCGGCGCGCGCTCGAGTCCGCGATCCGCGACGGTCGGCTGCGCGCGCTCGCGACGACCAACGCGCTCGAGCTCGGCGTCGACATCTCGGGCCTCGACGCGGTGCTGATCGCCGGGTGGCCGGGGACCCGGGTGTCCCTGTGGCAGCAGGCCGGACGGTCGGGCCGCGCCGGCGCCGACGGGATCGTCGTGCTCGTCGCACGCGAGGACCCGCTGGACACCTTCCTGGTGCACCACCCGGAGGCGATCTTCGACGTCCCGGTCGAGGCCACCGTGTTCGACCCGACGAACCCGTACGTGCTCGCGCCCCACCTGTGCGCGGCGGCGTCGGAGCTCCCGCTGCGGACCGAGGACCTCGACCTGTTCGGGCCCGGGACGCTCGAGCTGCTGGGCGTGCTGGTCGATCGCGGGGCGCTGCGCCGGCGTGCGTCCGGGTGGTACTGGACGCACCCGGAGAGCGCCGCGCGGCTCACGGACCTCCGCGGGACGGGCGGCGACCCGGTGCGTGTGGTCGAGTCCGCGACGGGTCGCATGCTCGGCACGGTCGACGCGGCGTCGTCCGACGCGACCGTCCACACCGGAGCGGTGTACGTGCACCAGGGGTCGACGTACGTGGTCGAGGACCTCGTGCTGGCCGACTCCGTCGCACTCGTCACCCGACGATCGGTCGACTACGGGACGTGGTCCCGCTGGCACACGTCGATCGAGATCCGCGACGTGCGCGCCGAGGAGTCGTGGGGCGACGTCACATGGGGGTTCGGCGCCGTCGAGGTCACGACGCAGGTCGTCAGCTTCCAGCGTCGGCACATCCCTGACCTGCAGGTGCTCGGCCAGGAGACGCTCGACCTCCCCGCGAGGACCCTGGGCACGACCGCCGTGTGGTGGACCGTGCCCGCCGAGGTCCTCGCGGAGGCGCAGGTCTCCGACGACCTCGCCCCCGGCGCGCTGCACGCGGCCGAGCATGCATCGATCGGGCTCCTCCCGTTGCTCGCAACATGCGACCGCTGGGACCTCGGCGGGGTCTCGACGGCCCTCCACGTGGACACCGAGCGGGCGACGGTGTTCGTGTACGACGCGTTCCCGGGCGGAGCGGGGTTCTCCGAGCGCGGCTTCCACCTCGGTGCGACGTGGCTGCGTGCCACCCGGGACGCGATCGCCGGGTGCCCCTGCTCGCACGGGTGCCCGGCGTGCGTGCAGTCGCCGAAGTGCGGTAACCAGAACAACCCGCTCGAGAAGGACGCCGCGGTCCGGCTGCTCGACGCCGTGCTCGAACGCGCACCCCGGTGACGCGACGGACCGCCCTCTCACCGCGCCTCCTCGGGGCCGGCGCGTGCGACGGCTCGCGCGACACCGGCCGCCGTCCGGCGTGAGGTCCTCACCTCGACCACCCCGGCGCCGAGGTCGTCGCACGACGTCAGGTGGCAACCGTTCGCCTCGGCCGTCGCCTGCCCGACGGCGCACGCCGCCGCGAGCGTTGCGCCGTCGGCTGCCGAGGCCGTCGGAGGTGTCTCGCCTGCGACAGACGCGTCGTCGAGCCCTGCGGATGCGGAGCCGCCAGCACCTGTGATCCCCCTGGCGACCTGGTCGGCGACCGCGATCGCCGCGAGGTCGGCTGCAGTCTGAGCAGCCGACCGCCCGCTGTGCGCGGCTGCGAGGAGCGAGACGGTCAGCAGCCCGGTGGCCGCCGCCGCGACCAGGGCGAGGACGAGCACGGTTCCCGCACCGCGCTCCGGGTCCGGACTCTCGTTCGCCGCCGGGGTCACGGTTCCACCCGCGCGGTCGCGGACGCCGTCGCGGTGAGGGCGCCCCCGGCACCGCCGAGCTGTCCGACCGCCGACCGGCGGACCTCGACCCGCACCCAGACCCCGTCGCGGTCGACGGTGACCGCAGCCCCGGCCCCGGCGACGTGCTGCGCCACGGTGACGACCTCGGCGTCCGACGACCCCAGCGCCGCCTGCCTGGCAGCGGCCCGCGCCCCGTCGGCGCACGCCAGGTGGGCCGTGGCGGCCGCGCCGACGGCGAGCACGGCCCCGAGCACGGCGACGACGGCGGGGAGGGCGATCGCGAGCTCGACCGTCGCGCTCCCGCGGTCCCGCACCGCTACCGCCCCACCACCCGGCGCGGTCACAGCGTCAGCCGGCTTGGTCGCCCCGTCACCCGGCGCGGTCACAGCGTCAGCGCGGACCGGACGAGGCCCGCCAGCAGCCCACGGACCTCGTCCGACCGCAGGACGGCGACGAGGAGCCCGGCGAACCCGGCAGCGGCGATCGTCGCGATGGCGTACTCGGTGGTGGCCATGCCGTCGTCCGGCCCGGCGAGGCGACGACGGGCACCGGACCACGCCCGCAACGGCGGGACCCCGCCACCAGGGAAGGCGATCATCGCGGCGACCCCAGCGACTCCGGCGAGCATGACGGTGAGAGATGACGGCATCGGTACTCCTTCGTGATCCGATCGACGCGAACGTCCGATCAGGACTCGGCTTCTCGCGGCGACCTGTCGACGCCGGCGTGGGACGTCCACGCTTCTCCGCTACGGCGCGTCGTCGGCGTCTCGGCACCTCGTCTTGTGGACACCGACGCGTCCTCGACCGAGCGGGTCGGTTCGCCCGTCACCAGAGGTCCCTCGCGAGCGAGAGCACGATCGGGACGAGTCCGAGGAGCAGGCATGCCGGGAGGAAGCACAGGCCGAGCGGGAGCACGAGCCGGACGGCGAGCCGACCGGACGCCTCGCGCGCACCCCACCGTCGCCGACGGCGGACCTGAGCTGCGGCTGCCCGGATGGCCGGTCCGGCGGCGGACCCGCTGACCCAGCTGCCGTGCAGGCAGTCACGTACCTCCGCCAGGTGCGCCGGCAAGCCGATCCAGGCGCGCTGCCAGGCGGATCCGAGCTCCAGCGCCACACCGACGGTGCGGAGCGCCCGGCCGTCGTCGGTGCCCAGCGCGTCCCCCACCCCCCACCAGCCCTCGCGTCACGCTCGTCCCCGAGGCGAGTGCGGCATTCAGCAGGGCGAGCACGACGAGGACGTCGGTACCCGCCTGCGGGCGAGCCCGTCCGCGGCGGCCCCGAGCCGCTGCGACCGCGCCCGACGGCGCCGCGCCCGGGGTGTTCGGACCTGCCCCGCGGGAGCGCCTGCTCCCGGGCAGGTGCGCCGCCAGGAGGTGACGACGCACGGCCGCACCACCGAGCCACCACGGCGAACCCGCCACCAGGGCGCATGCCAGGAGCCCTGCCACGACCTGCACGAGGGTCGGCCAGTCGTGCGTCACGACTGCCCCGCTCGTTCCGCCGACCTGACCAGCGCGCGTGCCCACCGACGCCCGCCCCACAGGAGCGCGGCACCCACGGCGAACGCCACGCGACCGGGACCGTCGTCCAGCAGCACGTGCACCGGGTCGGCGCCCATCGCCGCCCCCACGCCGACGCACACCAGTGGGAGCCCTGTCATCACCCGGATGCTGCTCCGCGGTCCGGCCGCCGCCGCGGCACGCTCGCCGGCCAGCTCGGCCTGCTCGTCGATCAGCTCGGCGATCCCCTCGAGGACCGGTGCGAGCGGGGCACCGAGCTCGAGAGCGAGTCGACACCCGGCGACGACCGCGCGGGCGTCCGACGCCTCGAGCCCGGCACCGGTCAGCACCGCGCGCTCCGGCACCCCGGTCGCGCCGCAGCGGATCCCGGCGGTGGTCCACGCCAGGTCGGGTGGCACCCCTGCCCGGACGGTCGTCGCGACATCGATCACGAGACCCGCCCCGGCCGCGCCGCGGGATCCACCACGACCGGCGACGCCGCCGGCGGACGCCGACCATCGGCCCAGGGCACCGAACCCGCCTGCCGCACCGCGAGCGCGACGCGACCACGACCCCCCTCGCGACGGGATCGGCACGCCGGACCCCCTGTCGGCACCGGCCTCGGCCGGGCTGGGGCGTGCACCGACGGGCACGCCGCAGCATGCGACGACACCGAGCCGTCCGCCGACCGTCCATCGGCCGGCGATCATCCTGAGCGCGGCCGCGGCCAGGACACCGGCGAGCACACCTGCGGCGCTCATGGCCCGCCGAGCCGCTCTGGCACGCCATCGACCCGGGACCTACCGAGCCGCTCCGGCACGCCATCCACGCCGGACCCTCCGAACAGCCCGGTCACGCCTTCCACGCCGGACCCTCCGAACAGCCCTGTCACGCCCTCCACGCCGGACCTCGCGACCAGCTCGCGCCATCCGGGACCGCGGACGAGCTGCCCGCTCGCATCCCGGTCGAGCGCCGGGACGACGCTCAGCTCTCCGTCCGCGCCCCGCCCGACGACCGCGATCTCGGTGAGGACACGTCGCCTGCCGTCCCGCCGCAGATGGACCACCGCGTGCAGGGCACTGGCCGCCTGTGCGGCGACCGCGTGCCCGTCCATGCCGGCGAGGGCGGCCAGCGCGGCCAACCGGGCCGGGACGTCGCGCGGCCGGTTCACGTGCATCGTCGCGCACCCGCCGTCGTGCCCCGTGTTCAGCGCAGCCAGCACGTCGGTGACCTCGGCGCCACGGCACTCCCCGAGCACCAGGCGATCGGGTCGCATCCGCATCGCGTGACGCACCAGGTCGCTCAGCCCCACCTCGCCGGCGCCCTCGACGTTCGCCCGGCGCACCACGAGCCGCACGACGTGCGGGTGGTCCGGCGCGAGCTCGCCGGACTCCTCGATGCACACGATGCGCTCATCCACCGGGACCGAGGAGAGCAACGTCGACAGGAGGGTCGTCTTCCCGCTGCCCGTCGCACCGGTGACGAGCAGGTTCGCCCGTGCCCGGACGAGCGACTCGAGCAGCGCGGCGACCGGCGGCGTGAACGCGCCACCGAGCACCCAGTCGGACAGCGTGAGCGCTCGCGTTCGCACGACGCGCAGCGACAGCAGCGTGCAGCTTCCCGCGATCGGCGGCAGCACCGCGTGCAACCGCGTGCCGTCGGGGAGACGGGCGTCCACGAGCGGGCTCGCGTCGTCGAGCCGCTGCCCGCCCGCTGCGGCGAGCCGCACCGCCAGGGCACGGACCAGGGCCGTCGTGCCGAGGTCGATCGATGCCCGCTCGAGACCGCGCCCACGATCGACCCAGACCTCGTGTGGCGCGTTCACCAGCACGTCGGTGACATCGGGGTCATCGAGCAGCCTCTGCAGCGGACCGGCACCGAGGATCTCGGCTCGCACCGAGCGGGTCACCTCGGCGAGCGCCGTGCTGCCGAGGAGCGCTCCGCACTCGCGCGCGACGGCGCGGACGTCGGCGTCGGTCGGTGCGGTCGTCCGCGTGGCGAGCCTCGCGCGGACCTCGTCGACGAGCAGGGCAGATGACGGGGACACGACGTGCGGCGCAGGTGGTGGTGCCGTCGCGGTGCTCACCGCAGCCCCTGGGCGAGCCGGCGCACCGCTCTCGCGTAGGCGCCGCGAGGTGGCGGACCGAGACCGGACTCGATCACGCCGTCCAGTCGGCGGCGGTACGGGAGCCTCCCGGCGATCGGGAGTCCGAGCACGTGGGAGACCTCTGCGGCGCCGAGCCCTCCGGGCGACGGACCCCGCAGGACGAGGCGGACGTCGGGCACCTGTCCGCGGAGCTCCGCGCGGAGCGCGACCCCACCGGCGACCGATCGGAGGTCCAGCGGGACGACGAGGAGCACCGTCGAGCAGCGCCGGACGGAGCGGCACCCGTCCGGACCGAGGACGTCGGTGCGGTCGAGGTCGAGCACGACGACGTCGTGCACGTCCGTCAGGGCGTCGAGGACGTCGTCGACGACCTCCGTCGGTGTCGGTCGGGGTCGCTGACGGTCCGCGCTGAGAACCCCGACGCCGCGCCAGGTCGGCAGGACCGCGCGCAGCTCGGTGCCGTCGACCGCGCCGCGCGCCTGGTGGAGGTCGGGCCATCGGGCACCCGGCTGCTCCTCGATGCCGAGCAGCACGTCGATGCCGGCGCCGCGCGAGAGGTCGACGACCGCCTCTGCCCCGTGCCCCGTCAGGTCGCCGACCGACCCGCACTCGGCCGCCAGCGACGCCGCGAGTGACGATGCGCCGGCTCCACCGCGGGCGCCCACGACGCCGATGACCTCACCCATGCCACCGATGCTCGCGGCGTCCCACGCCCCAGCAGGTTCGGCAGCGCCCCTGCTGTGCACGCCCCGGTGGCACAGGCGCGTGTGGTCTTCTCGCGCAGCGGATCGCACAGCGGATCGCGCAGTGCACGCGCCGTGCATACGCCGTGCACGCGCCGCCGTGCACGGGCCACCGCGCACGTCGTGGTTAGGCTCGGCACATTCGACACCGTCCCAGGAGGCCCGGTGAGCAGCAGCACGGTTCGACGCCCGACGGCGGCCGCGTTCTTCGACCTCGACAAGACGATCATCGCGACGTCGTCGGCAGCCGCGTTCTCCCGGCCGTTCTTCGCGGGCGGGCTCATCTCTCGCCGCGACGTGCTCCGCACCGCCTACGCGCAGTTCCTGTACCTGGTCGGCGGCGCCGATGCCGACCAGACCGAGCGGATGAGAGCCCACCTGTCGTCGATGGTCACCGGGTGGGACGTCGCCCAGGTCTCGTCGATCGTCGCCGAGACCCTGCACCAGTACATCGACCCCGTCGTGTACGCCGAGGCCGTGACGCTCATCGAGGACCACCACGCCGCGGGCCACGACGTCGTCATCGTGTCGGCCTCGGGCGGGGAGGTCGTCGCCCCGATCGCCGCGATGCTCGGCGCCGACCACGTGATCGCGACCCGCATGGCGGTCGAGGACGGGCGGTACACCGGCGAGATCGACTTCTACGCCTACGGGGAGCAGAAGGCCGAGGCCGTCCGGACGATCGCCGCCGAGCGCGGCTACGACCTCGGCGCGAGCTACGCGTACTCGGACTCGATCACCGATGTGCCGATGCTCTCGGCCGTCGGCCACGGCTTCGCGGTCAACCCCGACCGTGGGCTTCGCCGCGCGGCCGCCGAGAACGGGTGGACCGTCCTCACCTTCACCCGACCGGTCTCGCTGCGCACCAGGCTCCGCCCCACGGCGCCGGTCCTCACGGTCGGCACCGCCACGGTGCTCGCGCTGGCCGCTGTGGTCGTCTGGCGGCTCACACGGCGGTACCGGCAGCGTCTGGCCTGACGACTCTGAGGACCCGAGGACCCGACCGCCAGGCGCAGGCGCGCGGGCCGGCCGCGCCTGACCGGCACGGCACACCAGCCGGTCGCGTTTCGCATGAGAGGACCTTCACGCGACGACACGCGTCTGGCTCTTTCCTTTCGATCGCAATCGGAGTACCAAGGAGTCACAACTGAATGTGTCGAGGGAACCCACGCGCGAACGGTCCACGCATAGGACCTGTCGACCGGGCTCGTCCCGTCGCGACAGCGCAGGTGCACGCCTGATACCCCTCGACCCTTCGTCAGAACAACGGCGTCCACCCGGGCGCCGTTGTTCTGCGCCGCCCGGGCCACCGCACCGGCCGAGGCGACAGCGCCGCCACGCCGACCGGGGCGACAGCGCCCTCGTCAGCCGAACCGCCCCGCCCGCACCGCGTCCGCGACCGACGTCGCCCGCACCGCACCGGCCCCGACCGCACCGGCGCAGGCCCGGAGCCAGGTGGCCACACCGTCCGGTGACCCGGTCGCGAACTGCGCCGCGGCGGCCAGGTACGGATGCGGGGCCGAGGACCACTCCTCATCCGCGACCGCGCACCCCGTCGGGTCGAGCCCGCCGCGCGTGAGCAGCAACCGGAACAGCGCACGTGCGACCGTGCCGTTCCCGGCGACGAACGGGCGCAGCATCATCAGCTCCCCGTGCGCGACGGCGGCGATCACGAGGGCCGGGGCCAGGGATCCGTCGACGGTCCTGCCGAGCAGGTCCAGCCGGGCGGCCACGTCGGACGCCGCCGGCGCCGCCCCGAGACCGTGGAGGTCCTCGGGGGCGCCACGGGACCGGAGGCGCCCGACCGCGTCCGGGTCGAGCCACCCGGCGGTGGCGGCGCGGTGAAGCGTCGCCAGGAGCTGCGGGAACGGAGGCAGCGGCGGCGCGGACCTGGCCCCGAGGTCCGGCATCAGCGTCTCGACGACCACGTGCGCCCGCAGCGTCCCGCGCACGAGCGCCTCGGCACCGCCCGACGGTGCGGCACCGACGGCCAGCTCGCGCACGCGGTCCAGCTGGACCTGCGCCCCCTCGAGCCGCGCGCTCGCCCCGGCCGCGCGGATCCCCGACTCGGCGCGAACCTCGCGCCAGCGCCTGCGGAACGCCTCGTGCCAGCGCAGCTGCTCGCACGCGGACCGGGCGTCGTCGACGGCGGCACGCACCCCGGGAAGATCCGCGAGCGCGAGGAGCGGGTCGACGGTCACCCGGCCGAGCGTACGGTGCGTCGGGCGATCCGCTCGACGGGTCGCGCAGCACGCCGGAGCCGCATGGTCGGGACTTCCGGCTCTGGTGCATGACAATGGGCGCATGCCCTCTGCGCCGAGCGTGTCGTCGTCGATCACTGTCCGCATGCAGGTCGAGGCCCGGCCCACCGCCGTGTCGGAGCTCACGACCTCGATCGAGCAGAGCGGAGGGATCGTCACCGCGCTCGACGTCACGGCCTCCGGCCACGAGCGGATCACGGTCGACCTCACCTGCGCGACCCGCGGCGAGGACCACGCGAACGAGATCGTCGCCGGGCTCCGCACGCTTCCCGGCGTCGTCGTCGACCGCGTCAGCGACCGCACGTTCCTCCTGCACCTCGGCGGCAAGCTGTCGATCGAGTCGAAGGTGCCGTTGCGCAACCGCGACGACCTCTCGATGGTCTACACGCCCGGCGTCGCGCGGGTCTGCGAGGCCATCGCCGCCCGCCCGGAGGACGCCCGCCGGCTCACCATCAAGCGGAACACGATCGCCGTCGTCACCGACGGCACCGCCGTGCTGGGCCTCGGCGACCTCGGCCCGCTGGCCGCGCTGCCGGTCATGGAGGGCAAGGCCGTGCTCTTCAAGCGCTTCGCCGACATCGACGCCTTCCCGATCGCGCTCGACACGACCGACGTCGACCAGATCGTCGAGACCGTCTGCGCGATCGCGCCGGTCTTCGCCGGGATCAACCTCGAGGACATCTCCGCACCGCGCTGCTTCGAGATCGAGAGGCGGCTGCGCGAGCGTCTCGACATCCCGGTGTTCCACGACGACCAGCACGGCACCGCGATCGTCGCCCTCGCCGCCCTGACCAACGCGCTCAAGGTCGTCGACAAGGCCCTCCCGGACGTCCGGATCGTGATGTCCGGCGCCGGCGCCGCGGGAACCGCCGTCCTGACCCTGCTGCTCGCGGCCGGTGCGACGGACGTCGTCGTCGCGGACATCGACGGCGTGATCTACCCCGGCCGTCCGGGACTCACGGACCAGCTCGCACGCACCGCCGCCATCACGAACCCGCGCGGCGTCACGGGGACCCTCCGCGAGGCGCTCGCGGACGCCGACGTGTTCATCGGCGTCTCCGCACCGGACATCCTCACCGGGGACGACGTCGCCACGATGGCCGACCGGTCGATCGTCTTCGCGATGGCGAACCCCCGGCCGGAGGTCGACCCCGTGGACGCGGCGAAGCATGCCGCCGTCGTCGGCACCGGCCGGAGCGACTTCGCGAACCAGATCAACAACGTCCTCGCGTTCCCCGGCGTCTTCCGCGGGCTGCTCAACGCGCAGTCGAACACGATCACCGACGCGATGCTGCTCGCAGCCGCCCAGGCACTCGCCTCCGTGGTCTCCGACGACCAGCTGAACCCGACCTACATCGTGCCGAGCGTGTTCAACCCCGAGGTGACGACCGTCGTCGCCGCCGCGGTGGAGCGGGTCGCACGCGCGCAGGTCGCCGTCGCGCCGTAAGCACGGCTGGACGCGACCGGACACATCGACGGCCTGCAGATCCGTCCACCGGGGGAGGCGCGACCGACGCCACCTGCGGAGGACACCGAGGTCACCAGGGGAGCCTCATGGCACTGCGCTACGTGGCACGACAGCCGATCTTCGACCGGACGCTCACAGTCGTCGGGTACGAGCTGCTCCACCGCACGCGACCGAGCGGCCCGGCGGAGATCGCCGATGACGACCTCGCGACGCTCAGCGTCCTCTACGGCGCGCTCGTCGACCTCGGTCTCGAGTCCACCGTCCAGCACACGCGCGCGTGGATCAACGTGACCCCGACGCTGCTCGCCGGCGGTCAGCACCGCCTCATCGGCCCGGACCGGGTCGTGCTCGAGGTCCTCGAGAGCACCGTCCCGTCCCCTGAGGTGACGCGGATCCTGACGGCCGTGCGGGACGAGGGGTATGCGGTGGCCCTCGACGACTTCGTGCTGGACGGGCCGCACGACGCCCTGCTGGATCAGGTCGACGTCGTCAAGCTCGACCTACCGTCGATCCCGGCCGGCAGGCTGGGCGCGCACGTCGCGGCGGTCCGACGCCCGGGTCTGACCGTCCTGGTCGAGAAGGTCGAGACGGCCGAGCAGCTCGCCGAGGCACTGACCGCCGGGGCCGACCTGTTCCAGGGGTACTTCTTCGCGCGGCCGCAGATCCTCTCCAGCCGGACGGTCCCCGCCGGGCTGCACGCCGTCCTCGCGCTCCTCGCCCGGCTCAACGACCCGGACGCCGAGCTCGCCGACCTCACCGCGCTGGTCGGGACCGACGTCGTTCTCGCCCAGAAGGTGCTGCAGTCGGTCAACTCGGGCTTCGCGGCGCTCCAGCACCGGGTGAGCTCGCTGCACCAGGCCGTCGTCCTCCTCGGGGCCGAGCGGCTGCGCCAGCTCGTCATGCTGCTGGTCCTCGCGGATGCCACCGGCAAGCCGCCCGAGCTGAGCCGGCAGGCGCTCGTCCGCGCGGAGATGACGGCCGAGCTCGTCGCGGCCGGTGGCGGCGTCGGCCGCGCAGACCGCGAGGCCGCGTTCACCATCGGGTTGATGTCGACCCTCGACGCGTTCACCGACCTGCCGCTCGCCGACGTCGCCGCGCGGCTGTCCCTCGACGACCGCCTCTACGACGCGCTGGTGCACCACGCCGGACCGCTCGGGCACGCGCTCGCGACCACGCTGGCCTACGAGACCGGCGTCGACGACGACGCCCATGACGACGCCACCGTCGAGGCGTACCTCACGGCCGTGCGGCTCGCCGACGCACGCTGGGAGGCGCTCGCCTCGGCCTGACCGTGCTCGTCCGGTCGCGCCCCGTGCCCGGCCGCCCGGATGTCGCGAGGGTCGCGGTCACCCCAGGGCGGCGCGCGCGTACTGCGGCTGCCAGCCGGCCTCCGCCACCGGCACCCCGAGCTCGCGCGCGGCACGCAGCGGCCACCCGGGCTCGCGGAGTGCGACGCGTGCGAGCATGACGGCGTCGGCGGCCCCGTCGACGAGCACGGCCTCGGCCTGCTCGGGCGTCGTGATCAGCCCGACCGCCGACACCGGGAGCCCGGCCCCCTCGCGCACCGCACGCGCCAGGGGCACCTGGTACCCCGGCGCGAGCGGGATGTCCGCGGGGACGTTCCCGCCGCTCGAGACGTCGACGAGGTCGACGCCGTGCTCACGCAGCACACCGGCGACGGCGACCGTCTCCTCGGTCGTGAGCCCTCCGTCGACCCAGTCGGTCGCCGACACGCGGACGAGGACGGGCCGATCCTCCGGCCAGGCGGCACGGACGGCGTCCACGGTCTCCACGAGGAGCCGCGCACGGTTCTCGAGGGGACCGCCGTACGCGTCGGTGCGGGTGTTCGACAACGGCGAGAGGAACTGGTGCAGCAGGTAGCCGTGAGCCGCGTGCACCTCGACGACGTCGAAGCCCGCCTGCTCGGCGCGACGTGCGGCTGCGGCGAACGCCCGCGGGACGTCGGTGATCTGCGCGGGAGTGAGCTCGGCAGGGACGTCGTAGCCCGCGAACGCGACGGGGGACGGGCCGACGGGCGTCCAGCCGCCCACCGGGGTGCCGTCGGCGCGGAGCGTCCCGTGCCGGCCGTCCCACGGGCGGTGGGTCGACGCCTTGCGTCCGGCGTGCGCGAGCTGGACGCCGATCAGCGCCCCGCGCTCGTGCACGAACTCCACGATCCGTGACCAGGCCTGCGTCTGCTCGTCGGTCCAGAGGCCGACGTCGTACGGGGTGATCCGACCCTCGGGCACCACGGCCGTGGCCTCGGTGAGCAGCAGCCCGAAGCCGCCGATCGCGTGCGAACCGAGGTGGACCAGGTGCCAGTCGTTCGGCATGCCGTCGATCGCGGAGTACTGGCACATCGGTGCGAGCCAGACCCTGTTCGGGATGGTCGTACCGCGCAGGGTCAAGGGTTCGAAGAGTCGGCTCACGCACGTTCCGAACCGCGTCGCTCCCTCCCTCATTCCCACCCTTTCCCCTGACGTCGAGTGGAGCGATGTGCGAGGGACACGCGGGCGTGTCCCTCGCACATCGCTCCACTCGACGTCCCGGGGTGGCGGCGCGGCGAGGGAGCGGGAAACGGCGACGCGTTGCCGTCTCGTCATGCGGTACGAATCTTCTCGATTGATGGACCGCGTCGTTATCGTGGCGCGATGGACGTCCCTCCTTTCATCCGGTTCGACGCAATCGGGCAGCTCCCCGGGCGCACCGTCCTTGCCGACGTGCGGTGGTACCTCGACGGACGCTCCGGTCAGGCGGCGTACCGGGACGGCCATCTGCCCGGCGCGGCCTTCGTCGATCTGGACCGCTGGCTCACGGGCGCCTCCACGCCGGAGGGCGGTCGCCACCCGTTGCCTCCCCGGACGTCTTCAGCGAGGGCATGGCCGCGCTCGGCATCGGGGACACCGACACGGTGGTGGCCTACGACGACGCCGGTGGGGTGATCGCCGCCCGACTGGTGTGGATGCTTCGGGCGACGGGCCGCCGTGCGGCGGTCCTCGACGGTGGCCTGTCCGCCCACCCGGGGGACCTGACGACCGAGGAGCCGCACGTCGCACGCGGGGACTTCTCCGTCCGCCCCTGGCCCCCGGAGCACCTGGCCGAGCTGAGCGACCTGGACGCGAGCACGTCGCTGGTCGTGGACGCACGCGACCGAGAACGCTTCGAGGGACGTGTCGGCCAGGCGGACCTGCGCGCCGGGCACGTCCCCGGCGCCGTCAACGTCCCGTGCCAGGCCACCGTGGCTCCGGACGGCCGACTCCTGCCGCCCGACCACGTCCGAGCCCGCTTCGCCGACGCCGGGGTGCGCTCCGCGCAGGACGTCGTGGCCTACTGCGGCTCGGGCATCGGGGCCTGTCACGTGCTGCTCTCCCTCGAGCACCTCGGCCTGGGCCGGGGACGGCTCTTCGTCGGTGGCTGGTCCGCCTACGGCGCCAACCCGCAGCTTCCTGTGGAGACCGGCGCAGCACACCCCGTCGCCACGCAGCACCATCCCCCCGCGTAGCCACCCCTCCCACGAGCACCCGCCCCACCCCGGTCAAGTGGAGCGATGTGCGCGGACACGCCCGCGTGTCTCGCGCACATCGCTCCACTTGACCGGGTGGGTGGTGAGGGTCACACGGGGGGCCCGTCGGGCGCCGCCCTTGGTCCCACGGGGGTCGGTCGGGCGCACGCCACCATGGGCCACGTGCTGACACTCCCCGAGACGATGACCTCGCAGGTGGCGACCGCCCAGAAGAAGGCCGGCTCCACCTCACGCCCGATCCCCTACCTCGTCCAGGCGATGCTCGCCGGGTCCTTCATCGGTATCGCGGTGGTGCTCATGGTCAGCGCCGCCGGTCCGCTCGAGGCCGCCGGGTCGGCATGGACCAAGCTCGTCTCCGGTCTCGTCTTCGGTGTCGCCCTCACGCTCGTCGTCGCCGCCGGTGGCGAGCTCGCGACCTCCAACATGATGACGCTCACGCAGGGTGCGCTCGGCCGCTCGATCTCCTGGGGCCGCGCAGGCGGGACGCTCGGCTTCTCGTTCGTCGGGAACATGCTCGGCGCCTTCGTCTTCGCCGCGATGGTCCACGCCAGCGGCGTCGTGGCACCGGGCAGCCCCGCCGGGAGGATGATCGCGTCGATGCTCGAGCACAAGGCCGCCGAGAGCGTGAGCCAGCTGTTCTGGCGCGGGGTCCTCTGCAACATGCTCGTGTGCCTGGCGATCTGGGCCGCAGCCCGGCTGACGAGCGAGGGCGCGAAGCTCGCCGTCATCTTCTGGTGCCTGCTCGCGTTCATCACCTCGGGGTTCGAGCACGTCGTCGCGAACATGACGACCTTCGGGCTCGGCCTCATCGGGGGGCTCCCGCAGACGAGCTGGGCGCAGTTCGGCCGGAACATGTTCGTGGTCGGCACCGGCAACCTGGTCGGCGGCGCGATCTTCGTCGGGGTGGCGTTCGCCGTCGCCTCCGGCTGGTTCAGCAGCACCCCCGCCGCCGTCGCCGCGATCCCCGTGACGGACGACCTGGACGACGCCGCGGTCCCCGCCCCCGTCGCCTGAGGTCGACGGCCGGCGTGTCGACGTGCGCGCATCGACACCGTCAGGGCTCTACGGTGGGGTGAGCGGCCGCGCTTCGACCGTGGCGGCTGCCCTGCACCGCCCACCAGAGGAGCCACGATGAGCACCGACGACCTGGCAGTCCCCGGCCCCGGCGACCCGACTCCCGAGACCTCCGCGGCACCGCCGACCACGTCGACCCCGGCCGACGCGACGCCGGGTGAGGCACCCGAGGTCGCAGCACCGCCTGTCGCCACACCACCCGTCACCGCGCCGCCCGTCGCCGCACCTCCGCGCGCGACGCCCGTCGTCACCCCGCCGGGCGCCACCCTCGGAGCCGAGGCGCGCGCCGCGCGAGCCGCTCACCTGGCCGAGCGCGCCCACCCGACTCCCCCGGCGCCGCTCGCGCCCGGCGCGGTCCCTCCTCCGCCGCCCGACGCCGCGCTGGACCCCGCCGACGCCCCGCGGCACCACGTGGTGGTCGGCGTGACCGGCGCCGGGCCGGCACCCGCCGCTGCGCCCGCAGCCGGACCGGCTCCTGCGACCGACACACCCCCGACGCTCCCGGACGCGGCCGAGCCGGAGGCCGACGTCTTCCCCGCCGCGGAGCCCCCGCGCCGCGCCGGCATCGGCGCACACCTGCTCGGCATCCTCGTCGGGCTGGTCGCCGGACCCGTCGCCGTGCTCGTGGCCGGACTGGGGGAGTCTCGGATCGTCCTCGCCTACACACCCCCGCAGACCGCCTGGATCGACGCGCTCGGCACGACCCTCGTGGCCCTCGGCGCTCTCCTGCTGATCGTCGTCGTGCTCCTCGGGCTGTGGACGGCAACCGTGCCGATCACGGCCGGGGCAGTCGTCACGACGGCGGGCCTGACCTTCCTCATCATCCCGGAACGGGCGTACACGGAGGTCTTGCGCCTGTTCCGGACGGACGCGAACGCACTGACGGTGGGGCAGCTCGACCTGCAGGGGGTCAGCGGCGTCGTCCTGCTCCTCGGGGTGCTGCTGCTCGCTGCGGGCATCGCGATCGCGGTCGCGCGTCGGGGCGGGCGGCGGTACGGCCGGCTCCTTGCGGCGGCCACACCACCCGCCTGATCCGGGCCCACCCGGCGAATCCGGTCCCGTATCCGGGACCGGGCACCCCCGACGCGCGGCTAGAGTGAGGCAAGGACCTTCGTCCTACACGTGTCACCCCATTCGCATCGCCGTCGCTGCGCCGGAGGTATCTGTGACCGAGGAGTCGTCCCGCGACCTGGAGAACCTGCTCACGGAGGAGCGGCGTTTCCCGCCGTCCGCCGAGTTCGCGGCCCAGGCCAATGTTCAAGCCGATGTGTATGCCCGGGCGTCCGCCGACCGCCTGGGCTTCTGGGCCGAGCAGGCCCGGAACCTGGTGTCCTGGTCGACGCCGTTCACCGAGGTCCTGGACTGGTCGAAGGCACCAGTCGCCCGGTGGTTCGGCGACGGCCGGCTCAACGCCTGCTACAACGCCGTCGACCGCCACGTCGAGGCCGGTCTCGGCGACCGCGTCGCGATCCACTTCGAGGGGGAACCGGGCGACACCCGCACCCTGACGTACGCCGAGCTCCAGCGAGAGGTCTCCCGCGCGGCCAACGCGCTGGTCGCCCTCGGGGTCCGGACCGGTGACCGCGTCGCGATCTACCTGCCGATGATCCCGGAGGCCGTCATCGCGATGCTGGCGTGCGCGCGCATCGGTGCGCCGCACTCGGTCGTCTTCGGTGGGTTCTCGGCGGAGGCGCTCAACTCCCGGATCGTCGACGCGCAGGCCACCACGGTGATCACCGCCGACGGCGGGTACCGCCGGGGCGCACCGAGCGCGCTCAAGCCCGCGGTCGACGAGGCGCTCACCAAGGAGGCCGGCTCGATCGTCCAGAAGGTGCTCGTCGTGCGCCGGACCGGGCAGGACGTCGCGTGGCAGGACGGACGCGACGTCTGGTGGCACGAGGCCCTCGAGGCCGCGAGCGACCAGCACGCGCCCGTGGTCGTCGAGGCCGAGCACCCGCTGTTCATCCTCTACACGTCCGGGACGACGGGGAAGCCGAAGGGCATCTTCCACACGACCGGCGGCTACCTGACGCAGGCCGCGTTCACGCACCTCAACGTCTTCGACCTCAAGCCCGAGACCGACGTGTACTGGTGCACGGCCGACGTCGGCTGGATCACCGGGCACTCGTACATCGTGTACGGACCCCTGGTCAACGGCGCGACCCAGGTCATCTACGAGGGCACCCCCGACACCCCGCACCGCGGCCGCTGGTGGGAGATCATCGCCAAGTACGGCGTCTCGATCCTCTACACGGCACCGACGGCGATCCGCACCTGCATGAAGTGGGGCGAGGAGTACCCCGCGGCGCACGACCTCTCGTCGCTGCGGATCCTCGGCAGCGTCGGGGAGTCGATCAACCCCGAGGCCTGGATCTGGTACCGGCGCGTGATCGGCGGCGACCGCACGCCGATCGTCGACACGTGGTGGCAGACGGAGACGGGCGCGATGATGATCAGCCCGCTCCCCGGTGTCACGACGGCCAAGCCCGGCTCGGCCCAGAAGGCGCTGCCCGGCATCGGTGCCGACGTGGTCGACGACGAGGCCCACTCGGTCCCCGACGGCCACGGCGGCTACCTCGTGCTCACCGAGCCCTGGCCGTCGATGCTTCGCGGCATCTGGGGTGACCCCCAGCGCTTCCAGGACACGTACTGGTCGCGGTTCCCGGGCCTGTACTTCGCGGGCGACGGCGCCAAGAAGGACGACGACGGCGACATCTGGCTGCTGGGCCGTGTCGACGACGTCATGAACGTGTCGGGGCACCGGTTGTCGACCACGGAGATCGAGTCGGCGCTGGTCTCGCACCCGTCCGTCGCCGAGGCCGCCGTCGTCGGTGCGGCGGACGAGATGACCGGGCAGGCCGTCGTGGCGTTCGTGATCCTCCGAGCGACCGCGACCGCTGAAGGGAAGTCCGCCGAGGACGTCTCGACCGAGCTCCGCGCGCACGTCGCCAAGGAGATCGGCCCGATCGCGAAGCCCCGCACGATCCTCGTCGTCGCGGAGCTGCCCAAGACCCGCTCGGGCAAGATCATGCGCCGGTTGCTGCGGGACGTCGCCGAGAACCGGGCAGTGGGCGACGCGACGACGCTCGCCGACTCCTCGGTGATGGACCTCATCGCCGCCGGCCTCCGGGCACCGAGCGACGGGTGACCAGCGCCTGCGGGTGAGCACGCGCGACGCGTGAGCCCCCGTCGGCACGCGAAGGACGACGACGGCCTGACGGCACCTCGTGAGGGTGCGGTCAGGCCGTCGCTCGTTGCCCCGGGCTCCCGGCGAGCACGACGCAGCCGGTCAGTGCGACGACGATCGCCCCGACGGCGGGTCCCGCCCAGCCGGCACGGACGGTGTCGCCGAGCACCGCGAGCCCGACCGCGCCGGGCACCACGACCTCGACGACCGAGATCAGGGCCATCGCAGGTCCGACCGCACCCGTCTCGAGCGCGCGGACGAACGCGAGTGCGCCCACCACGCCGAACAGGACGATCGCGACCGCGAGCGGCTGGAGCAGGACCTGCCACCCGGTCGTGCCACCGTGCGCACCGCGGGCGGCCAGTGCGGCCCCCGAGTACCCGAGCCCCCCGAGGGTCGCGAGCAGGACGGCGCCGCCGCCCCGGTGGGCCACCGCGACCGCGACGGCCAGCGCGACCGCCACCGCGAGGACGACCGGGGTGAAACCGCTCGGCGGGGCGGTCGCCGGCTGCTCCCCTGCGGCGACCGCGAGCACGGCGAGGGCGAGGACGACGGCGCCGACCGCGGCCCGGTCCACGACGCGCAGCCGGGTGCCCAGCACCATCCGCGCGAGCACGACCGTCACGACGAGCGATCCGGCGAGCAGGCTCTGCACCGCGAACAGCGGCAGGCTGCGGAGCGCGACCAGCGACAGCAGCCAGCCGAGCAGGTCCAGCACGAGGCCCGCCACGTAGAGCGGCTGTCGCACCACCCGCAGGCCGTGCGCACGCCGGGTCGCCGCGGCCTGCAGCACGGATCCCGAGCCGTACGCGACGGCCGCCACGATGGCCGCGACCAGGCCGAGGGTCACGTCGTGCGACCGAGGAAGCGCCCGACGACGGGCAGCTCGGTGACCCCCTCGGCGTCGACGAGGACGAGGCCCTGGGCGGCGGCGAACTCGACGGAGTCCATGACGATGTACCGCGGGACCCAGATCGGGTCGTACTTGGCGTTGAACCGCCACAGCGACACGATCTGCATGCGGTCGGAGAGCCGGTGGAGCGCGGCACGCGACGCGCGGGCGAGCGGCGACATGTCGTCCCCGGCGACGACCCCGCGCAGGACGGCGAAGTTCAGGCTGAGGCTGCGACCGCCCGTGGCCGCGACGTGCCGGATCGTCTCGATGATCGCGAAGTCCGTGAGCCCGTTCGGCAGGTCCGCACCGTGGTGGTGGCGCATCACGTCGAGGGACCACCCGTTCACCGCGGTCGCCGGCGCCCACTGGAGGAAGGCCTGCGGCACCCCGGCGCCGTCGCGCACGACCGTCACCATGATCTCGACGTCGGCCGGGTCGAGGATCCGCGAGAGGGTCATCGAGAACCCGCGCTCCACCTCGCCGCGCCTGCTGGACACCGCGATCTGCTCGAGGACCGTGCGGGTGTCCTGGTCGAGGTGCGCGATATCGACGAACTCGGCGGTGAAGCCGGCACGCTGCACGCGTCCGTACGCGCCGCGCAGGCTCTTGCGCGCGCGGCCCTCGAGGCTGAACGCCGGGCAGTCCACGACGGCCTCGTCCCCGAGGTACACCGAGCGCAGCCCGGTGGCCTCGTAGATCGGGAGCCAGTCCTCGGCAGCCCCGACCACCGCGACGGACCACCCGTTGCGCTCGACATAGCCCATGAAGTCCGCCCAGACCTCCTCGCGCTCGGCCTCGGGGCCGATCGGGTCGGGGGAGACCAGGCACACCCCGCGGCGGACCGAGTGGGCGACCATGGAGTGCTCGGAGAAGAACCAGTCCTTGTCGTCCCGCAGGGCGAAGTAGTCGAGGGTGCGGCCGGGGTTCGCCGCGAGGAGGGCGCGCGCGCGTTCACGCTCGGCGAGGTGCGCGGCGCCGGTGAGGTGCCGGCCGGCACGGGGCGACATCAGCACCCACAGCACCGTCCAGACGAGACCGATGCCGGTGGCGACGAGCATCGGGGTGACGAACCTCCCGACCCCGGGCAGCGGGAGGGTCGACCCGCCGCTCAGCCGGTCGGCGACCGCACGCAGCGACTCGCCGACCTTCGGGTGGTGCCGGCGGTCGAGGGTGTACGTGAGCACGGTCCCGACCAGCAGCGCACTCACCCCTCCCCCGAGGCCGACGATCACCGTGGTCCGTACCGCCGCGCGGGTCGGCAGCACCGGGAACGCGTCACGGTGGCGCAGGAGCCAGGCCGCCATCCCCGCGGTGAGCAGGGCCTCCTCGAGGTCGAGGCCCTTGATCACGTGCAGGACGGCGGTGAGGACGAGGAGCACCATGGTCGCGCCCCAGGCGAGCTGCTGTCCGCGGCGCAGCCCCCGTGCCGTGAGCACGAGCGCGAAGGAGCCGAGGACGAGCGTCGTCGCCGCGACCCGGGCGACGTGGAACGGCAGGAAGTCGAGCAGGGCGACGAGCCGGTCGCGGAGCGGCGGCGAGACGGCCGAGACGATGCCGATGAGGCCGATGGCCGCGACGCCCCACGCGGAGATGGTGCGCACCCGGTCGCGGCGTCGCCAGCTCTCGGGTGCGGCCGAGCCGGCCGTCGCCACCCGTCTCGTGGCCTCCTGGTGAGGTCGCTGCACCGATGTCACGCGGAGCACTGTGTCACGTCGGGCGCCGGTTCACCCGCGAACCGGGGAACGCAGGTACGGCGCGAGGAGCTCCGTCACGCGGCGTCGCACCTCGACCACGTCGGTACCGGCCTCGATCATCCGCGAGCCGGTCATGACGAGAGCGTTGACGAGGTCCGCGGTGGCCTCCGGGTCGACGGCGCCGTGCGCCCGGAGCGCCTCGACGACCGGGGTGCGGAGCTGGTCGTGCATGATCCGGCTGCGCTCGAGGATCACGTCCCCCGGGGCCGCCGCGGTGAGGGCGCGGGCGACGGCGTGCTCACCGTCGGCGACGAGCTGCAGGTTCTCCTCCACGTACGCCAGGACCTGTTCGCCGGGGTTGCCCGCGCCGTCCATGGCCGCGGTGATGCGGTGCGACCACCGGGGGAACGTGTCCTCGACGACGGCGGCCAGCAGGTCCTGACGCGACCGGAAGTACTGGTAGACGCTCGGCCGGGCGAGCTCCGCCCTCGCCGCGATCGCGGCGAGGGACGGGACGTCGCCCGTCTCGGCGAGGATCGCCCGGGCGGCGTCGAGGAGCACCCGCCGCTGAGCCGCGCGGTGCTCGACGACCGTGGCTGCCTTGATCCGCGGCACGACCCCTCCCCGATGTCGACTGTCTCAGTCGTCCTGCGGAGACAGTCTCCCATCCACCATCTCCACGACGCGGTCGCAGTGGTGCAGCACGTCGTGGTCGTGGGTGACCATGACGGTCGCGACGCCCGCGTGGGCGGTCTCCCGGGCGAGCAGCGCGACGACCTCCTGGCTCCGGGCCCGGTCGAGAGCGGCGGTCGGCTCGTCGACGAGCAGGAGTGTCGGGGAGGTCATGAGCGCACGGGCGATGCCGACACGCTGACGCTCGCCGCCGGAGAGCTCGTGCGGGCGTCGTCGGGCCTTCTCCGCCATGCCGACCTCGGCGAGCAGCTCCAGCGGGTCGCGGCTGCCCAGGCCGCGGCCGGCGATGTCGACCGCGAGGCGCAGCTGGTCCACCGCCGTGAGCGCCGGGATCAGGTTGCCCGACTGGAACACGAACCCGATGCGCGAGCGGCGGAACCTCGCCTTCGCGGACCGGCCGAGCGTGCCGATCGGGATGCCGTCGACCATGACGTCGCCCTCGTCGGGCGTCGTGAGGGCACCGGCGACGGCGAGGAGGCTGGACTTGCCCGCTCCGGAGGGGCCGACGACGGCGACCAGCTCGCCGGGTCGGACGCGGAGGTCGACGGCGTCGAGCGCGGTGACGATGCTGTCGCCGTCGCCGAGTCGCAGGGTGACCCCGCTGAGCGTGAGGCCGGCGGCGGCCTCGGTGGTAGCGGTCATCGTTGGCCTCCGAGGGCGGCGAGCGGGTCGATGCGGGTGACGCGGACGACAGCGGCGGTGGCGCCGACCATCCCGAGCACGACGAGCAGGGCGGCGCCGAGCGTGATGTCGGGTGCCGCGAGGGCGAACGGCATGCTCGTGCCGCTGAGCAGACCACCTCCGGCGACGCCGATACCGACGCCGACGAGGGTCGAGGCGAGGAGGACCACGAACGCCTGCGAGAGCCCGTCGCGCAGCAGGTAGCGGGTCGAGGCACCCATCGCGCGCATGACCGCGAGCTCGTGGCTGCGCTGGATGGTCCACACCGTGAAGAACGCTCCGACGACCAGGGCGGAGATCGCGTAGAGGAACACCTGGATGAGGTCCAGCGTCGACGTCTCGGCGGTGTACCCGGGCGAGGCGGCGAACGACGCGTCCCGCGTCATGCTCGTGGTCCCGGCGGCGGCGTCGCCGGCGGCGAGGTCGATCGTGCGCCCGGGGGAGGCGCGCAACGCGACGGCGGTCGCCTCCTGGTAGGCCTGGGGCCGGGCGGTGTCGCCCGGTCCGGCGCCGGCGTGCACCTGCTGCCAGGTCCGGAGCGGTACGTAGGCGACGTCGACGTGGCCGAAGGTGTGCTGGTTCGGCAGCACCCCGATCACGGTGAGCCTGGTCCCGATGCGGTCGAGGGTGACGACGTCCCCGATCGCCAGGCCCGCGGCCTTCAGGGTCGAGCTGATGACGATGCCGTCGGCCGTGGTGCCGAGCGCGGCGCCGGTGGCGACCTTCGGGGCGAGGAACGAGTCGGGCTCGACACCGAACAGGGCGAGGTCGACGGGGAGGCCGGCGTTCGTCTTGCCGTTGACGAGCTGGTTCCCGAACGGTGCCGCGTCGGCGACGCCGGGTCGCGTGCGCCAGGCGGTCACCTGCGACAGGTCGATGATGCTGCGGGAGAACGCCGAGTCGGTCTTGGTGCCACCGGCGAACGCGAACGCCGTGACGGGGAGCCGCTGCAGTCCGGAGACGCCGTCGTTCACGAGACCGGTGGACAACCCGCTGAGCAGGACGACCAGGACGGCGATCAGGGCCACGACACCTCCCATCAGGGTGAATCGTGAGCGCGCGAAGCGGAGCTCGCGCCAGGCCAGGAACATGGGGGGTCCTCTCGTCTGCGCCGCTTTCCGACGCACTGTCGGTAAAGATACCAACAGCATGTCCGAAAGTCACCTCACCCCAGGATCCAGGCGGTCGGCGGCCCACCAGGCGTCGGCCCACCGCCCGGCGGGCCGACGTCACAGACCGAGCAGCCGCCGCAGGTTCCGCACGGCCTCGCGACCGGCCCGGTTCGCACCGATCGTCGACGCGCTCGGTCCGTACCCCACGAGCTGGATGCGCGGGTCCGCCGCCACCTCGGTGCCCCTCATCACGATCCCGCCGCCGGGCGCACGCAGGTGCAGGGGCGCGAGATGGTCGAGCGCGGGCCGGAACCCCGTCGCCCACAGGATCACGTCCGCCGGCACGTGCTCGTCCCCCGTCGGCACCCGGCCCGTGAGCCACTCCACGCCGTCGGGCACGATCCGGTCGAACATCGGTCGCGCGACCAGGACCCCCGCCTCGATGCCGGCCTGGTACTCCGGCGTCAACGGCAGACCCGTCTCCGCCACGACGCTGAGCGGGACCAGGCCGGCCCGGGTCCGGGCATCCACCCGTGCCACGACGTCCCGCCCCCACTCGGGGTCGAACGGCCGGCGCGTCCACTGCGGTGGCCGACGCGTGACCCACGTCGTCGTCGCGACCTCCGCGATCTGCAGCAGGAGCTGGACGCCGGACGTGCCGGCACCCACCACGACCACGTGCGCGCCCGCGAGCTCGGCAGCGGACCGGAAGTCGTGCGTGTGCAGCTGCCGGCCCCGGAACGACTGCTGCCCCGGGTAGGCCGGCCAGAACGGCTTCTGCCACGTCCCGGTCGCGTTGACCACGGCACGCGTGAGCCACTCGCCGTCATCCGTCTCGACCGCGAGCAGGCCGTCGCGACCACCCAGGTCCCGCACCGACCGGACCCGCACCGGACGGCGCACCTCGAGACCGAACAGCTCCTCGTGCTCGGCGAAGTACCGAGCGACCCCGACCGACGCCGGCTCGTCCGGGTCCCCCACGAGGCGCGGGAGCCCCGGCAGGTCGTGGATCGCATGCGCGTGCGCCATCGTCAGGCTCGGCCACCGGTGCTGCCACGCGCCACCCGGGCCCGGGCTGTCGTCGAGCACCACGAACCGACCGGTCGCGGTCGGCGTCCCCGGCGGTCGCAGACCCACCCGCTGCAGGTGATAGCCGGTGGACAGGCCCGCCTGACCGGCTCCGATGACGACGACGTCGACCCGGCGCAGCTCCATGGCTCAGCGTACGTCCGGGGCGGGCAGCTCACGGGCGTGGGACGGGCCGTCGCAGGAGATGATCAGAGCATGCCCACGCCCCTCCGCCTGCGCGGACCGCTCCCCCGACGACCGTCGAGGCGATCCGCGCGCTCGCGGACGACGCGACCCGGCACGACGGCGTCGCCCCGCTCTCCGAGCAGCCGCTGCTCTGGCTGACCGACCCGCGGGCGCTTGTCGCGCACCTGCTCGTGAGCGAGACGGGCGCGGATCCCACGGCGGCGCACCGCACGACGACCGGCGACCTGCTGCTCGGCTACGCGCAGGTGGACCTCGCCGTCCCCGGCACGGCGTCGGCCGAGCTCGTGGTGGCCCCGGCGGCCCGCGGTCGCGGGATCGGCTCGGCGCTGCTCGGCGCGGTGCTGCGTGAAGGCGACCCGGAGCCGGTGCCGACCGGGCTCGCCCCCGGCACCGCACCGTCCCGACGCGCGGTCCACGTCTGGGCGCACGGCGACCTCCCGGCCGCTCGTCACCTCGCCGCTGCGTCGGGCCTCGCCGTGATCCGCGAGCTGTGGCAGATGCGGCTCGACCTGACCGCCGGTGCACACGCCGAGCCACCACTCCCCCCGGGGTCACGATCCGTGCGTTCGTCCCCGGCGCGGACGAGGACGCGTGGTGCCGGGTCAACGCGCGCGCGTTCGCGTCGCACCCCGAGCAAGGACGGCTGACCCCCGCCGACGTCGACGCACGCGAGCACGAGCCGTGGTTCGACCCGGCGGGCTTCCTGCTCGCGGAGCGCGACGGGGTCCTCGTCGGATCGGCGTGGACCAAGGTGCACCCGGCAGGCGAGCTCGACGCCGGGCCCGTCGGCGAGCTGTACGCCCTCGGCATCGACCCGGATGCCCAGGGACAGGGCCTCGGCGCCGCCCTCACGGGACTCGCCCTCACGCACCTGCGGGCCCGTGGGCTGCGCAGCGTCGTGCTCTACACCGAGGCCGACAACACCCCCGCGGTCCGGACATACCGCCGCGCAGGCTTCACGCGGTCAGCCGTCGACGTGATGTACGGGTCGTCCGCCACCGGTGCGCCGCCAGGTGACACCATGGGCGAATGACCACCGCATCGTCGTCGAGGCCCCCGCTTGCCCGGGAGCTCGCCCAGCGCATCGCCGAGCACATCGCCGCCGAGGAGCAGGACCCGTCGTTCGACGCGGCCGCCGAGGCGAACGAGCCCCTTCCCGAGAACCGGTTCCTCGACCGTGAGCTGAGCTGGTTGGCGTTCAACCAGCGCGTGCTCGAGCTCGCGGAGGACGGCACCCAGCCGCTGCTCGAACGGCTGCGGTACCTGGCGATCTTCGCGTCGAACCTGGACGAGTTCTTCATGGTGCGTGTCGCCGGCCTCAAGCGCCGGATCGCGACAGGTCTGGCCGTCACGTCCGCGTCGGGCCGCAGCCCGCGTCAGGTGCTCGAGGCGATCAGCGAGCGAGCGCACGAGCTCACGGTGCGGCACGCCGCGGTGTTCTCGGACCAGGTGCAACCCGGCCTCGCCGCCGAGGGGATCACCCTCGTGCGGTGGGACGACCTCGGCCCCGAGGAGCAGGAGCGCCTGCACAAGTACTTCCGTCGGCGCATCTTCCCCGTGCTCACCCCGTTGGCGGTCGACCCGGCGCACCCGTTCCCGTACATCTCCGGGCTCTCGCTCAACCTGGCCGTCGTCGTGATGAACCCGGCCACGGGCAAGGAGCACTTCGCCCGGGTCAAGGTGCCGCCGCTGCTGCCCCGGTTCATCGCCGTCGACGCGAGCGGCCGCCCGAGCGAGCCCGAGCGCGGCGCCCCGTCCCTCGACGCCGGCCCGATGTCGTTCGTCCCCCTCGAGGACGTCATCTCCGAGCACCTCGACCACCTCTTCCCCGGGATGGACGTCCTCGAGCACCACACGTTCCGGGTCACCCGCAACGAGGACGTCGAGGTCGAGGAGGACGACGCCGAGAACCTCCTGCAGGCGATGGAGAAGGAGCTGCTCCGGCGCCGGTTCGGACCCCCGGTGCGGCTCGAGCTCGCCGCCGGGATCACCCCGCGCACGCGTGAGCTCCTCGTGCGTGAGCTCGGTGTCGCGGACGAGGAGGTCTACGAGGTCCCGGCCCCGCTCGACCTCACCGGTCTGAACCTCATCGCCGACCTCGACCGGCCGAGCCTGCAGTACCCCCGGTTCGTCCCGACCACCCACCGTCAGCTCGCCGAGGTCGAGTCCGCGACTCCGACCGACGTGTTCGCGGCGATCCGCACCCGGGACATCCTGCTGCACCACCCGTACGACTCGTTCTCGACCTCGGTGCAGACGTTCCTGCAGCAGGCTGCCGCGGACCCGCAGGTGCTGGCGATCAAGCAGACCCTGTACCGCACCTCGGGCGACTCACCCGTCGTCGACGCCCTGATCGACGCCGCGGAGGCCGGCAAGCAGGTGCTCGCCCTCGTCGAGATCAAGGCCCGCTTCGACGAGCAGGCCAACATCACCTGGGCACGCAAGCTCGAGCAGGCCGGCGTGCACGTCGTGTACGGCATCGTCGGGCTCAAGACGCACTGCAAGCTCTCGCTCGTGGTCCGCCAGGAGCCCGACGGGCTGCGCCGCTACTGCCACATCGGGACCGGCAACTACAACCCGAAGACCGCGCGCCTGTACACGGACCTGGGCCTCCTGACGGCCGACCCCGAGGTCGGCCAGGACCTCACGCGGCTGTTCAACCAGCTCAGCGGGTACGCGCCGAAGTCGCGCTTCCACCGGCTGCTCGTGGCGCCGCGGTCGGTGCGGACCGGTCTGATCGAGCGGATCGACCGCGAGGCCGCCGCCGCCCGTGCCGGCCTGCCGTCCGGCATCAAGATCAAGGTGAACTCGATGGTCGACGAGGACACCATGGACGCGCTGTACCGCGCCTCCCAGGCCGGGGTGCCGATCGACCTGCTCGTGCGCGGGATCTGCGCGTTGCGCCCCGGCGTCCCGGGTCTGAGCGAGACGATCCGGGTGCGGTCGATCCTGGGTCGCTTCCTCGAGCACTCACGCGTCTTCGCGTTCGCGAACGGGATCTCGGACGCCGGCGCCGAGGTCTACATCGGCTCGGCCGACCTCATGCACCGCAACCTGGACCGCCGGGTCGAGGCGCTGGTCCGGATCTCCGACCCGGACCAGGTGGCCGAGCTGGTCGAGCTGCTGGACGAGTCGATGGACGACGGGACGTCGAGCTGGCGGCTGCACGAGGACGGCAGCTGGGAACGTCATCACCTGGGTCCGGACGGGCCGCTCAAGGACCTTCAGTCGACGCTGATCCAGCGGCAGCGGCGTCGGTTGGGCATGAGCCGGTGAGCACGCCGAGCTCGGGGCAACCCGGTCCTGTCGAGGCGGCGGGGGCCGTCGTCTGGCGCGAGCACAAGGGAACGGTCCAGGTCGCCCTGGTGCACCGCCCCCGCTACCGCGACTGGTCGTGGCCCAAGGGGAAGCTCGACCCCGGCGAGTCGACACCGCAGGCCGCCGCCCGGGAGATCGCCGAGGAGACCGGTCACCCGGTGGTGCTCGGCGTCCCGCTGCCCGGGCTCGAGTACGTGATCGCCGACGGCCGCACGAAGCGGGTGCACTACTGGGCGGCGCGCGTCGGCGGCAAGCGGGACGTGGCACCGCTGCGCGCGCGTCCGACGGTGCCGCGTGCGACGCTCGACGAGATCGACGACGTCCGCTGGGTCTCGATCGACGATGCCCGGCGGGAGCTGACCCGCCCTGAGGACCGTGGTCCCCTCGAGGCGCTCGTCTCGCACCTCGAGAAGGGTCGGCTGCACACTCGGGCCCTCGTGATCGCACGCCACGCGAGCGCCCGGAAGCGCTCCGGCTGGGACGGGGACGAGCACGACCGGCCGCTGACGCCGAGCGGTCAGGTGCAGGCCCGTGCGCTGGTCCCGGTGCTGTCGGCCTTCGGGGTGCGCGCGGTCATCACGAGCCAGTGGGCCCGCTGCGCCATGACGATCGCCCCGTACGCGCTCGCGGCGGACATCGAGCCGCACTCGTCGACGTTCCTCACCGAGGCGGACCACGAGAGGTCGCCCGGGCGGGTCGCGGCGGAGGTGCGCCACGCCCTGGAGCGGCGGGACGACGTGGTGCTGTGCACGCACCGTCCGGTGCTGCCGACGGTTCTCGACGTGCTCGGCGAGCACTCGCGCCGGTCGGTCGCGAGCTCGCTGCCGATCTCGGACCCGTTCCTCCAGCCGGGCGAGGTGCTCATCGCCCACGTCACCTCGACGTCCAAGGGGCCACGGGTCGTGGCCGTCGAGACCCACCTCCCACCCGTCGAGTAACCCCGCCTCCCCCTCGCCGTCCCCGTCCCCGTCCCCGTCCCCGTCCCCGTCCCCGTCCCCGTCCCCTCGCCCCGTCAAGTGGAGCGATGTGCGACGACACGCCCGCGTGTCGGTCGCACATCGCTCCACTTGACGGGGCGCTTCGGTCGACGGAGCGTTGCGGTCGACCGGTCGACCGGTCGACCGGTCGACGGGGTGGCGGGGGTGGCGGGTGGCGGGTGGCGCGCGGGAGGGGTCAGCCGAGGAGGGGGTTCAGGATGACGTACATCAGGGCGGCCACGAGTGCGGCGGCCGGGATCGTCAGGACCCACGCGGCGGCGATGTTCTTCGCGACACCCCAGCGCACCGCCGACAGCCGCTTGGTGGCGCCGACGCCCATGATCGCGGACGTGATCGTGTGGGTGGTCGAGATCGGAGCATGGATGGGCGAGAACGCCGCGGTGTAGAGCACCGCGGCCGAGACCGCCTCGGCGACGAACCCGCGCGCGGGGTCGAGCTCGATGATCCGCCGCCCGAGGGTCCGCATGATCCGCCAGCCGCCCGAGTACGTCCCGAGGGAGATCGCGGACGCCGCAGCGAGCTTGACCCACAGCGGGATCACCGTGCCGGAGTAGTGCCCCCCGGCGACGAGGGCGAGCACGATCACGCCCATCGTCTTCTGCGCGTCCTGCAGCCCGTGTCCCAGGGACATCGCTGCGGCCGACGCGGTCTGCGCGATCCGGAACCGGCGGGTGGTCTTCGTCGGCGACGAGCGACGGAACAGCCACAGCACGCCGACCATCACGAGGAACGCCAGGCCGAACCCGACGATCGGCGACACGACCATCGGGAGGACGACCTTGTCGAGGATCTTCTGCCAGTACACGTGGATGCCGGACGCGACCCCGACGCCGGTGAGACCACCGATCAACGCGTGGGTCGACGACGACGGCAGCCCGAGCCGCCACGTGATGAGGTTCCAGACGATCGCGCCGACGAGGGCGCACAGCACGAGGACGAGCCCCTGGTGGGCGGAGGCGTCGGTGATGTCGACGATGTCCTGCGCGATGGTCTGCGCGACCGCGGTGCCGAGCAGCGCCCCGACCAGGTTGAACGAGGCCGCCATGAGGAGCGCGACCCGCGGGGTCAGCGCCCGGGTCGAGACCGAGGTCGCGATCGCGTTCGCCGCGTCGTGGAACCCGTTGGTGAAGTCGAACCCGAGCGCGATGACGACGACGAGGACGACGAGAGCCATCTCCACGTGAGCTCAGGACTCCTTGAGAGCGATCGTCTCGACCGTGTTGGCCACCTTCTCGAAGGCGTCGGCGGCGTCTTCGAGCTTCTCGACGACCTCCTTGATCTTCATCAGCTCGATCGGGTCGCTGATCTCGTCGAACAGCTGGGCCAGGAGCTTGCGGTGGATCTTGTCCGCCTGGTTCTCCAGGCGGTTGACCTCGACCCAGTACTCGGACAGGTTCGACATCGCGCGCAGCCGGGGCATCGCGTCCGCCGTGAGCTCGGCCGCACGCTGGAGGACCTGCACCTGGTCGGCGACACGCGCCGGCAGCTCGTCGATCTTGTAGAGCACGATGAGGTCGGCAGCCTCCTCCATGAAGTCCATGCAGTCGTCGAGGGCCGAGGCGAGGTTGTAGATGTCGTCCCGGTCGAACGGGGTGACGAAGGTCTGGTCGAGGCGCCGCATGATCGTGTGCGTCGCGTCGTCGGCCAGGTGCTCGGCCTCGCCGATCCGACCGGCGATCTCCTTGCGTGACTTGCGGTCGGCACCGAGCAGCTCGCCGAGAAGGTTGGCCCCTGTGACGAGGTGCGCCGCGGACGCGGCGAGAAGGTCGAAGAACGAGGTATCGCGCGGTGTGAGACGCAGGCGCACAGGGGTCTCCGGGAGAGGGGGGACATATCGGTGACCACCGTAGGGCAGACGCCCGGTGAACACGTAACCCCAGAGATGTCACGGAGAAGGCCGTGGGATTTCCGGAGGGTGGAGACGCCGGGCCGCAGAGCGCCTGTCGGCGCGGAGGCCGCTCGTAGCGGCTTTGTGTGGAGCCCGGGGCTACCGCGACCCGGCGTCGCCCACGATTCTACGGTGCGTCTCAGTCGAGCCGGTCGCCGCGCCAGAGGGAGGCCGCCTCGGCGAGCTCGTCCGCGGTCCTGACCAGCAGGGACGCGCCGAGGGTGAGATGCCTTGCCGCGAGGTCGTCGCGCTCGTCGAGGTGATCGGCGTCGAAGGCCGCACCGGTCGCGAGCACCCGGCAGAAGGCCGCTCCGCGCTCGAGCGCGACCGCGAGGTCGCCGGTGAACACCCCGGACAGGACCGCGTCGGCCACCTCGCGGACCTCGTCCGGTCCGGGCGGGCTGGCGACACCGGCGACGGCGTCGTGCACCGGCGCGGACGCGACACCGAGGCGGTACCGCTCGGCGATCGTCCGCGGGTCCCGCCGCACCCACTCCCGCAGCACGTACAGCCGCCACAGCGCACCGGGCAACGTCCCCGCCGGGCTGTCCGCCCACATCGCCGCGACCATGTCCAGCCCCTCGGCCTCCACGAGGGTCACGAGGCGGGTGACCAGCGCCGGGTCGTCCGAGGCCCGCCCCTGGTGCACGATCGCGGCCGCCGTCGTGTGCGCGATCTCGGACCGCAGCGCGGGGTCGATGTCCCCGGGGAGCTCGTCGGCCTGTCTCGGGTCGAGCATCGCGGGGCGACGGGGGCGACGCGACGCGCCGGTCTCGGGTGCCATCCCGCCATTGTCCTCGACCTCGCCCCGGGGCGTCGACGCGCCGACGGCCCCGGCAGCGACGCGACGACGACGTCCACCGTCGCCACCACGTCGGCCGTCGACCCCTGCGCGGCTCGTCGCCACCTCGAGATCGACGAGGATGGGCGGGTGAACCCCGACGACCCCTTCCTCCTGGTCGAGCGCGAGCTCGGGCTGCTGATGCGACGCTCGCACGGCGCATCGGCCGTCCTCGCACGGGCCGTGCACCCCGCGCTCGAGCCCGGCGCGTACCCGCTGCTGTCGAAGATCGCCTGTCAGCCGGGGATCCGGGCGAGCGAGCTGGCACGGTACGTGAACGTCTCGAAGGGCACCATGTCGCGGCAGCTGCGCCGGATCGAGGAGCTCGGGCTCGTCACCCGACGCCCCGACCCGCACGACTCCCGCGGGCAGCTGCTCGAGCTGACGCCGGACGGCGCCCGGCAGGTCGCCGCCGCGCAGGAGGCCCGCCGCCGGTGGTTCCGCGACGCGCTGGCGTCGTGGGACCCGAGCGAGGTGGCGACGTTCGCCGATCAGCTGCGGCGGCTCAACGCGGACGTCGAGAGGGCGGTGCGCACGCGGCAGGAGCCGTGACCAGGCAGACCGTGCCGACCGTCGAGGCGCTCAGCCGGCCCAGGTCGACCGGGCTCGTGCCGCCGCCGCGAGCCGGTCGATGAGATCCGCCGACAGCCGTGCCGGTACCCGGGGGAAGAGCCCCGGGACGTCGGCGCCGTCCAGCACGAGCACGTCGTCCGGCATGGTCGTGGGCGCGAGGTCGAGCTCGCCCGCCTCCTCGATGACGACGACCGGGCGGACGACGACCTGGCTCCCGACCGCGTCCGCGAGCAGCGCCCGCGCACGCCGGGCCTCGAGCCGTGCGTCCCGGACGTAGGACGTCGCACGCCCGTCGACCCGCACGACGTGCGTGTCGACCACCACGGTCGACCCCGGGTGGGACCTGACCGTCACCGTGTAGACGCCACCGGGGCCGATGAGGAGGTGCTCGATCACGTCGCCCTGCCGGCCCATCGGGACGTTGTGCTGCACGTGCCACGCGTAGGCGGTCAGGCGGTCGAGCCGGGTACCGACCGGCCCCGGGTCGACGCCCGGGTCGTCGAGGTCGATGTCCGGGAGCCGGAGCACGAGCTCTTCGGAGTCGGAGCGCAGGAACTCCTGCGCCGCTCGACGGAGCCCGCTCTCCAGGGTGGGGAGGTCGACGGTCACCTCACCGGACCGCAGGTCGACCGAACCGACCCGTGCGCCTGTGTCGCCCATCACGAAGAGACGGTCGGCGCCGTAGCGCCGCCACCTCCGCACGATCAGCGACTCGTCCACATCACACCTCATCGGCAGCTCGCGCCATGACGCCAAGGAACCAGGCGGGTGACGCCCTTCACGCGGCAGGCAACACTCTCAGGATAGGCGGCGGCGCCCGGCGCACGCACGTACCTCGTTCGGGGACATCTGTCCGTGTCACGGCTCCGGCGTGAAGGCCAACGACACCGAGTTCATGCAGTACCGGTCCCCCGTCGGGGTCTGCGGTGCGTCGTCGAACACGTGCCCCAGGTGGGACCCGCACCTGGCGCACCGCACCTCGGTCCGGACCATCCCGAGGCTCCGGTCCTCGATCAGCTCGACCGCGTCGCCGGCGAGCGGGGAGAAGAAGCTCGGCCACCCGCAGTGCGAGTCGAACTTGGTGTCGCTGCGGAACAGCTCGTTGCCGCACGCCCGGCACCGGTACACACCGGTGCGCTTCTCGTCGAGGAGCTCACCGGTCCACGGCCGCTCGGTCGCCGCCCGGCGCAGCACGCTGAACTCCATCGGGTTCAGCTCGAGCTGCCACTCCTCGTCGGACCGTGCGACCGGGTAGCTCTCGTCCGATGCGTCCATGCCGCCTCCTGGTCCCGATGGTGCCGTGCGTCGCCCAGCACAACACCGGGAGCGGGCGGATCGTTCCGCGTCCGGCGCCGTCAGCGCCCGCGGCGACCCGCCGAGGCGTTGCGTGACATCTCGACGCCACCGTTGCGCTGCGACGCACCCGCGCCGCGCGCGGCCCCGCCGGACGACACCGGCACCCGGGCTCCAGCGGCACCGGTGCGGGGTGCACCCCCGCGTCGCGGTGCGCCGGTCCCACGCGGTGCACCACCGCGAGGCGTGTCACCTGTGCGCGGAGCGCTCGTCGGACCGCCCGCGCCCGTCCGCCGCGAGCCGCCGCCGTACCCACCTGCGGCCGACCCTGCCGTCGCGGCACCGGTGCGGTCGTTGCCGCGGACCGAGGTCTCCCGGCCGGCCCCCCGCGACGTGCGCGGGGCCGCCGACCGCTGCCCGGCAGACCGCGGCGCGCCGCCGCGTCGACCGCGCGCCTGCTCCGGCTCGGCCACCACCGAGGGGGTGACGTACGGTGCGACCTCGCCCACCAGCTCGGCGACGACGCGCGACCCGGGCCGGACCTGCTGCGGGCGGACGTCGATCTTCGCCTGGCGCGTCAGCGTCCGCACGTCACCGGCCTGCTCGGGCAGCATCACCGTGACGACGTCGCCGGCCGAGCCGGCACGAGCGGTGCGTCCCGAACGGTGCAGGTAGGCCTTGTGCTCGGCCGGCGGGTCGACGTGCACCACGAGCTCGATGTCGGACACGTGGATCCCGCGCGCCGCGATGTCCGTCGCGACGAGCACCTTGACGTCACCGCACGTGAACGCCGCGAGGTTGCGCTCGCGCGCCGGCTGGCTGAGGTTCCCGTGCAGGTCGACTGCGGGGATCCCGGCGGCGGTGAGCTGCTTGGCCAGCTTCTTGGCCTGGTGCTTGGTGCGCATGAAGAGGAGGCGACGGCCGGTGCCGGAGGCCAGCTCGTTGACCACGAGGCGCTTGGTCTCCGCGTCGGCGACCGCGAGCACGTGGTGGGTCATCTGGACGACGGGCGACTCGGCCGAGTCGACCGAGTGCGTCAGCGGATCGGTCAGGTAGCGCTTCACGAGCTGGTCCACACCGTTGTCGAGCGTCGCGGAGAAGAGCATCCGCTGGCCGCGCGACGGGGTCTTGTCCATGATCCGCTTCACACCCGGGAGGAAGCCGAGGTCGGCCATGTGGTCGGCCTCGTCGAGAACCGTGATCTCGACGCCGTCGAGGGACAGCACCCGCTGCGTGAGCAGGTCCTCGAGCCGGCCGGGGCAGGCCACCAGGACGTCCACGCCGCCGTTGAGGGCGCTGACCTGGCGGTTCTGCGACACCCCGCCGAAGACCGTCGTGATGCTCAGTCGTTCCGCCTTCGCGAGCGGCTCGAGCGTGGCGGCGATCTGCGTCGCGAGCTCGCGGGTCGGGGCGAGGATCAGTCCGCGGGGGCGGGCGGGCCGGCGCGCACCCGTCGACGCGGCGAGCCGCGCCACCATGGGGAGCGAGAACGCCAGGGTCTTGCCGGAACCCGTCCGGCCACGTCCGAGGACGTCACGCCCCGCCAGGGTGTCCGGGAGGGTAGCGGTCTGGATGGGGAACGGGGACTCGATCCCCTGGGCCGTCAGGACGGCAACCAGGGACGAGGGCACACCAAGGGCAGAGAAAGTCACAGGGATGATCGCCTTTCCGGCGTCGGAGGGTCGGGGCTCGCCGCGTGAACTCGCAGGTGCTCCACGACGTCAGGCGCACATTCAGGCGCCTAGGTGGTCCTATTGTGCCTGGAGGAACCCGAATGGGCGAATCGTCTCACCCGGTCCGAAGGTCATACCGGCCGTGAGCGTGCCGATAGTCAGCGTGGGGGCAACACGCGGCCGCACGCCGCACCGGCCCTTCGGCAGGATTTCGCGAGGAGGCGATACCCGTGGCGGGCCCGTTCACGATCGGCGTCCTGACGCCATGGTCGAGCGGTTTCTTCTATGGGCAGATCATCGCCGGGATCACCTCCGAGGTCGCTGCGGCCGGCGGCAAGGTCGTCGTGATCCAGAGCGTCGAGCCGAGCCGCGACGCCGACGACGTCCTCCCCGTGCCGGACCTCAGCGAGCCGAGCGCCTGGAACGAGATCGACGGGGCGATCTCGGTGACGTCCGCCGGCGAGGCGCATCTCCGGGCACTGCTCGGACGCGGCATCCCCGTCGTGCTGGCCTGCGACTCCGTCGACGGGCTCGAGGTCCCGAGCGCCGTCGGGGACAACGTCGGCGGCACCCGGGAGGCCGTCGAGCACCTGATCGCGCACGGTCACACGCGCATCGGCTTCGTCGGGAACCTCCTCCACTCCGATCCTCGCGCCCGGTACGCGTCGTACCGGACCACGCTCCGCGCGCACGGCATCGAGCCGGACCCGGCCCTTCTCTTCACCGCCTCGAACGACGTCGCCACGGGCGGTCGCGAGGTCGCCGAGCGGATCCTCGCCGACCGCCCGGAGATGACGGCCGTCGTCGTCGCGACCGACCACAACGCCATCGGTCTCCTCGAGCGCCTGGCCGAGGCCGGTGTCGACGTCCCGACCGACCTCGCCGTCGTCGGGTTCGACGACGCGGACCGGTCATCCTTCACGAGACCCGCGCTGACCACCGTCGGCCAGCCCTTCACGCTCATCGGATCGCTCGCGGCACGGCTCGTGCACGCGATGCTCGAGGGCGCGGACGTCGCGCCCGGACCGCACACGGTGGCGTCCTCGCTCGCCGTGCGGCAGTCGTGCGGGTGCACGGCGGCTCCCGACACCCTCGGCCTCGAGGCGTACGGGACGGCCGAGGAGCTCGACCGGGCGTTCGTCGCCGAGGTCTCCTCGATCCTGCTCCCGGCCACCGTGACCGAGGCCGTGCTGAGCGGTCAGCGCGCGGCGACGCGGCGGCTCGTCGAGGAGATCCGGGCGGCCCTCGGGGTCGACAATCCCCTTCCCGGGCCCGGCCTGGACGACGCCGTCGCCGCGATGGTCCCCGCGAGCGTCACCTCCCAGACGCTGCGGCTGCTGCTCGCGACCGCCACCCGGTACGTGTCCCGCGCCGCGATGCAGGCCGGGGCCGACGCCGCTCCCGCGGACCGGGCGAGTCACGTGACGGCCCGCGTCGCAGCCGGGATGTGGCACGAGCACACCCGCCTGTACCTGGAACGCGACCTTGCGCACCAGCGCGCGCGGGCCGAGCAGTACCGGATCGGCGCCGACCTCATCGATCTCAAGAACGACGACCCGCTCCAGCTCTCGTGGCTCGCCGAGACGCACGTCGACATCGGTTGCCTCGCCCTGTGGACCGATCCGGACCGCCGTCGCGTCCACGTCGAGTCCGTGCACGACGTGCGGGGCGTGCTCGGCCCGCTGGTCGGGACGGACTGCGCGGTCGAGGACTTCCCGCCGCGCGACCTCATCCAGGCCGCACGCCCCGAGCGGAACGAGGTGGTCTTCGTCGTCCCCGTGCAGACCCACGGGAACCCGCGGGGGCTCCTGGCCGTCGTCGGCCGTCTCGACATGGTGGCGATGAGCGCGCACGAGGCCTACGGGTACTGGGCGTCGCTGCTGACCGTGGCGCTCGAGCAGCGCGACCTGCTCGAGTCGGTGCAGCGCAGCGAGGAGCGGCTCGCCCTCGCGATCGAGGCCACCGCCGAGAGCCTGTGGGACTGGGACCTCACGACCGACACGATGTTCTACTCGCCGCGGGCCCGGTCGATGCTCGGGATCGACGACCCCGACGAGTGCCGGCCCGACGCCTGGTGGGCAGCGGTGCACCCCGAGGACCTCCTCCCGCTCAAGATGATGCTCGCCGGGGGCCAGGGCGAGGGGCGCGAGATCATCGAGCACGAGCACCGGCTGCGTGGGCTCGACGGCAGCTACCGCTGGACCCTGTGCCGGGCACGGCCCGCCGGTCCCGCCGGTGTCGCCGCCACCCGCATCGTGGGGTCCCTCGCCGACATCCACCCGCGCAAGCAGCTCGAGGCCCAGCTGCGCGAGAGCGCGACGCACGACACCGTGACGGGTCTGCCGAACCGACGGCTCTTCCTCGACCGGTTGCGCGTCGCCGTCGCCCAGTCCCGGCGGTCGGGGATCCCGTTCGCGGTGCTGTTCCTGGACCTCGACGGCTTCAAGGTGGTCAACGACTCCCTCGGCCACGAGGTCGGCGACCACCTGCTCATCGAGGTCGGGCGCCGCCTCGAGTCGCAGCTCCGTGACGTCGACACCGCTGCGCGGTTCGGCGGGGACGAGTTCGCCGTCCTGCTCAACGACATCGAGGCCGGTGACATCCTGCCGGCGGCGAACCGCCTCCTCGAGGCGCTGCACGCTCCCACCCGCGTCGACGGCCACGAGCTCTCGGTCGGCGCGAGCATGGGGATCGCCACGAGCGCGGTCACCTACAAGAGTGCGGAGGACGTCCTGCGCGACGCGGACACCGCCATGTACGCGGCGAAGACCAACGACCGCGGGAGCCTGGAGTTCTTCGACGTCGCGATGCACGCGCGCGCGAAGTCCCGGCTCTCGATGCACCAGGAGCTGCGTCGTGCGCTCGAGAGCGGCGAGTTCGTCGTCCACTACCAGCCGATCGTCGACCTCCCGTCCGGTGACGTCACGGGCTTCGAGGCCCTCGTGCGGTGGCAGCACCCGGAACGTGGCCTGGTGCTGCCGGACGAGTTCCTGCCGGTGATGGAGGAGACAGGGCTGATCGTCCGCCTCGGACACTGGACGATCCGGCAGGCGTGCCACCAGATCGCCGAGTGGCGCGACCTCCACGCGCGTGAGGTCCCGGTGAGCATCAACGTCTCCGACCGGGAGTTCTGGCACGCCGGCCTGCTCCCGCACATCAGGGCGATGCTCGCGGAGTTCGACGTGCCCGCCGACCTCCTCACGCTCGAGATCACCGAGACCGTGATCATGCACCGCCCCGAGCTGGCCGAGCGGCTGCTGGGCGACATGCGCCGTGCGGGTCTGCGCCTGCACGTCGACGACTTCGGCACCGGTCACTCGTCGTTGCAGACCTTGCACCGGTACCCGGTGGAGGCGCTCAAGATCGATCGCTCGTTCATCGGCGCGCTCACCACCAGTGACGAGGGCCGGGAGATCGTCAACGTGATCGTGGCGCTCGGCCGGGCTCTCGGTCTGGAGGTCGTCGCGGAGGGCGTCGAGACGTCGGAGCAGGTCGCGCTCCTCCGCGAGCTCGGCTGCACCAGCATCCAGGGCTTCTACCTCACGCACGCGCTCGCCGGGGCGGACGCCGGCCGGTTGATCGAGCAGCCGCTGCTCCCCGTCAGCGAGGTGTGACGCTCAGCCGAGCAGACGGTTGCGCCGCTGCAGTCCCTGCTGCTGCATGACGAAGCGGAAGAGCTCCTCGGACGAGCGGTCACCGTGGTCGACGAACCGGCACCCGTACCGGTACCCCGTGAGGGACTCCTCCACGCGCACCACCTCGGCGGTGAGCGTGAGCGGGACGCGCGTGTGCGCGAACACGAAGCCGAACCGCCGCCCGACGGTCAGCCGGGTCGTGGACCTCACCTGGATCCCGTGGGCGCTGACGTCGAGCACCGTGAAGGCCAGCGGTCCGCCGGACGGTGATCCCGGCGCATCGGTCGTCACCGTCGCGCTGCCTGCCGACGCCTCGAACCCGGGCTGGGGCTCGAGGGTCCCGGAGCACGGAAGGTCGACCCGCACGCGCGCCACCCGGCGCTTCTGCACCACCTGCACCATCTCGACGTCGACCAGGTCGAGGCCGCGTGACCTCACCCGGGCGACCTGCGCCCAGTAGTGGCACTCGCCGCGGACCTCGTCGAGCACGAGGAGGGACAGCTCGGTACCGGGCTCGACCCCGCCGCGCACGACGTCCTCGGACTCGACCTGCATCGTGCCGTCGTCGAACGACCGGACGTACCCGTCGAGGAGCACCTGGCTGCCGTCGAACACCACGCAGCGATCGAGCTCGTGCACGTCGCCCCCTCGCTCCCGTCGCGCGCCGGTCCCGTCGCGCCCTCCTCCGTCCACCCACCGGTGACGGTACCCGCCGCAGATGGTCCTGCAGGCGCCTCTGGCGGGTGAACGTCCGCGCCCGGCCCGGCCCGCCACCCCCGGTGCGGAGCCATCGGCCGTCGTCTATCTGTCTGCCAGACTGGGCAGATGACGTCGTCCGAGCCCGCCACGACCGAGCCCCACGCGTGCTGCACCCCGGTCGGCGCCGGAGCGCTGTCCGCGGCGGAGGCGGTCCCCCTCGCCCACACGCTCAAGGCGCTGGCCGACCCCACACGTCTGCGGCTGCTCTCCCTCGTCGCAGCAGCCCCCGGCCAGGAGGCCTGCGTCTGCGACCTGACCGATCCCGTCGGGCTGAGCCAGCCGACCGTGTCGCACCACCTGAAGGTGCTGGTCGACGCCCGGCTCATGGCGCGCGACAAGCGCGGGGTCTGGTCGTACTACTCGGTCGTCCCCGGAGCCCTCGACCGGGTGTCGGACCTGCTGGCCGCCGCCGCGCAGCCCCAGGTCCCGCCGACGGACCTCTGACCCGACGGGACCGGGGACCGCGCCGCAGATCCTGAGCACGCCGGCGGGCCCGGCACGACGAAGGGGTCCGGCTCGACCGAGCCGGACCCCTTCGTGGCGTCGCCACGGTCAGCGCGTGGCGCCCTTGCGGCTGTAGTAGTCGCGCCACACGAGACGGTGGAGCGGGATCCAGCGCGGGATCGAACGCAATCCCGGGATGAACGGCAGCAGGATCAGCACGAGCATCATGATCGCGATGATGGCGAAGATGTAGATGTCCGCATTTGCCGTCAATGTCGCGGCAATACCGGTCGTCGCATCGCTGTTGAAGATCGGCAGCTGATACCAGAACGAGAATGGCTGCAACCATTCCTGCCCCGGGTAGCTTCCGGTCTCATTCATCATTCCCCACTCATTGCCTTGGAGGTGGGCCGCCGTTGCGGCGTCGTCCAGGTAGGAGCCGTCACCGAGGAAAAGGATCTGCTTGGTGGTGTTCGTGTTGTAGAACTGGCCCGGCGCCGCCAGGATGCTGTCGAGCGCTCCCGAGGAGGCCATCGCGACGAGCCCGCTCGCCATGGTCGGCACGGGACCGTAGTCGCCGGTGGGCACCTTCGAGGCGTCGCCGTTGGCCCCGTTGGGGTCGTTGAGCGCGGTGTCGTACGCGGTCGCCCAGGCCGTTCGCTGGTCCGGGGTGGCCGCCTTCCACTGGCTCAGCGCCGCCGCGACGTCCGACGGCTGCTGCTGGGACTCGAGCGGGGTCACGACGAAGTCGTTGGTGGGGTCGACCGGCTGGTGGATGCCCATCCACTTCTGCGGCGTGAGCGGGCCGAGGGCGACCCCGTCACCACCGTTGTTGTACGGCGGGCCGTAGGTCGCCGAGTCGGACGTCCCGGCGAGCTCGGAGACGGTCACCGCGTAGAGGTTGTCCGGAGCAGCCTTGGCCCAGCCTTTGAGCGTGAGCGCCGGGTCGTCCGGGGAGCTGAAGATGCCCGCGAGCACGAAGGTGAGGATCACCACGACCGCGAGCGCGATCGAGCCTTCCTTGAGGATGTCGTAGTGGCGGACCGGTCCGGTCCAGTGCTCGCGCTCGATCTGCTTCTGGCGTGCCGACGTGGACATCAGCGGGCCTCCGTCGGCTCGGTGGTGGCAGAGGTGTGCACGGCGCCGCCGGCGGCCTCGACCTCGGCGGCGTCGATCGGCGGCACGACGCCGTGCAGCCGGACGAGCACGACGTGGACGATGACCAGGACGGCCAGGATCGCCGGCATCAGGAAGACGTGCATGAGGAGGTTCTGGCCCAGGTTCGCGACGTTGAACCAGGCGCCGATCCCGACGGCGTTGAGCCCGTCCTTGGCCTCGAACGCGATCCACTGCGAGTCGAAGTTCGTCTGGATCACGTAGCCGGTGAGCGCCGCGCCGATCGAGACGATGAGCGCGATCATCCCGGTGATCCAGGTGCGCGCCCGGTTGCCCCGCCAGGCCGCCATCCAGAACTTGCCGAGCAGGTGGATGACCATGAAGAGGAAGAAGAGCTGGACGGCCCAGAAGTGCAGGCTGTTGAAGAACTTCCCGACCTTCGAGATGTGGTACCAGGACGGGCCCTCGAAGGCGAGGACGGTCCCGGAGGCGACGATCATGATCAGGGCCGCAAGGGTGAGGACCCCGAACACGTAGATCCACGAGGCGACGTAGGCCGGCTGGGTCTCGGGGAGAACCTTCTCGTAGGGGAGGTCCCGCTCGAGGCGGTTGCGGACCTTCCCGATCCAGCTGGTCGCGGGTTCGTCGTCGACGACGGGCGCCCCGCTCATGAGTGCTTCCTCGGGTTGCGCCGCTCCTTGGGGAACGGGAGCGTGATCGCGAGGACGAACAGCACGATCATCACGATGATGACGATCAGGTTCGGCACCGATATCGAGAGCCAGCCCCAGGGGACATAACTACCCGAACTAATCGCTTCGTCCTGCCACAACAGCATGACCGACCTCTTTCCCAGCGTGCGGACTACGTCGTCATCAACATACCCCGGTACATGCCGGTAATAAACGGGACCAAGGGCACGACGTTGGCGGTGATAAATGCACCTCTCACCAGTTCCCAGCGAATTGCCAGGTTGACTCCCAGTCTTTTCCCAGCATCACCCGGTATACGATTCTTCAGAATTCCGGTGGGAGTCGTGACCCGCGGGAGTCGGCACTCCTCGTCGATCAGGACGCCGACCGCCCGTCGGACGCTGTCGGCAGGCACCCCCACCGGCGCGGAACAGCGGTCGGCGACCACGGCCCCGTCCAGGGTCGCCGACGGTCCCGTCGTGACGGGTCAACCAGGAGCGGCGCGCTCAGCCGAACAGCGGCGTGAGGGCGACGTAGTCGTCGATCGTCCCGTCGCGCAGGCACACCTCGACGATCTGCCGGCCGAGCGGGTCGAGGTCCTCGGTGAGGAACTGCGCGAGCTCGCTCTTGAAGAAGCTCGTGAGGATGCCCGCGCCGACGTCGTAGGCCTCCACGCCCACCTGCGACTGCTGCTCGGGCCGCAGGAAGGTCGGCCGCAGGAGCTGGCCGTCGATCTTCATCTCGGTGAACACGTAGCCGAACAGCGGGCACCGCGCCGGGGCCAGCCGGTCGGGGCGGATCTTGCCGCCACCACGACGCGCCAGGTACTCGCGGGTCAGCCACTCGGCGGCGAACCCCACCTTGTACGCACCGATGTGCTGGTTCGGCGTGAGGACGTACCGCGTGCGTGAGGCGTCGACGAGCTGCCGCAGCAGCAGGTTGGCGGCGGCCACCTTGGTCCCCGTCGCGAACGGCCAGTACGAGCCGACCCCCTCGGCCACCATGCCGCCGTGGGCGAGCCGGTCGGTGCAGTCCTTGCTCTCGCCGATCGACGGGTTCTTGTCCCCGCGGGGGGCGATCAGACGCCACAGCCAGGCGAGCGAGGGCGGCACGATGTGCGTCATGCCCATGATCCCGTAGCTCGGCTGCGCCCGGGTGCACGCGGGCATGCGGACGCCGAAGGTCCGGACGTCGACCTCCTCGGGCTCGCTGAGGACGTTCCGGATCAGCCGGCGCGGGATCACGACCCGCGGGTTCGGGCAGGACGTCCCGTTCGAGTCGAGCGTGTGCTCCCACGGCAGCGCCGTCGCGTCCGGCACGCCGTGGATGTTGTAGAAGACGAGCGGCTCGGACGGGTGGATGCAGGCGCGCTCGAAGTGCACGTCCTCGCCGTACTCGGTGAGGTTGTCCACGCGGACGAACCAGCCGTCCTCCGCGTCGGCCACCACGAGGGTGCCGTCCCCGCGCTGCAGCGACGCGTGGCACAACGTCATGTCGTCGGTGACCGGCGCGAGCGCGCTGGTCTCGCCGAGCGTGATGAAGTACGGCTCGTGCGTCACCACGTTGGTGCCGAGCAGGATGCGACCGTCCTCCTGGCGGCGCAGCTCCTGGCACATCTCGGACTTGCCGCCGCCCGAGGCACCCTCGTGCATGATCACGGTCTCGTTCTCGTAGGGCGTCGTGACGCGGACCGAGGACGCGTGCGCAGTCACCCACCCCTCCTGCTCGCCGATGTCCAGCAGCACCGAGAAGACGCCCTTCTTGGCGCTCGGCCCCGGGTACAGGTTGTAGGCGAAGACCTCGTGCAGGGTCGCGGAGCGGTCGTGCACGACGACCTGCCGTCCGCCGAAGTGCGTGTGGCGGAACGGCGGTGCGACGTAGAGGATCGACCGTGCCGTGAACGGGCCCAGCTCGTCGAACGTGACCCATCCCTGCAGGTCCACCAGCGTGAGCGCGAAGAACGCCGCGTTGAGCGGGCAGATCGCGAGCGAGGGGTAGCCGTACCGCAGGCCTCCGGCCTTGAACGGGACGACCACGAGGTCCTGCTCGGACAGCCACTCGAGGGTCTGGGCTCTGGTCGGCGCGAACTCGGCGCCGAACACGTCGCGGTAACGCGGCTTGTCCGTCGGGAGGTCGTCGGCGATCCGCATGCAGTCGGGGTCCCGGCGCCGCATGTAGTCCTCGGGGTAGTTGACGGCGATCCCGTTGGTGCAGCGGACCACGTCCGCCTCGGTGACGAGGGTGCCGTCGACGTCGTAGTCGACCGAGAACCGTGGCCCGCCGTCGGGGCCGAGGGCGAGCGCGTAGAGCTCGGCACGCGTCGCCGGGACGACCACGTTGCGGCACGTGTCGAGTGCCGCCCTGACCTCGGCGGGCAGGATGACGCCGGCGGGCACGGAGGTGCTGGTCAGGGACGGGCTCACGGCTACTCCTTGGTCGACCAGTGGAGGCAGTGCGCGTGAGCCGGGCGCGTGACCGGACAAGCCGCCCGTTCGGCACACTCTTTGCCGGGAGATTACGACTGGTTGGTCAGCAGCACATGGGACCAAAGGGCGCGATGCCGGAGTTGCCGCCACCAGTCGAGCGGCGACGTCTCGCCAACCGAGACGCGGGCGCAGTCCGGGGTCAGTCGGGCGGGCGCGGGATCGAGGCGACCTCGGGGGCCGGGCCGGGCCAGACGAGGAGCGTCGCGCACGGCGCGTGGTCGACGACGAACCTGGTCGCGGGCCCGAGGCTGTGCGGCCCGAGCCGGCGCAGGTCGCCGTCCCGGGCGAGGACCAGCAGGTCGGCACCGGCCAGCGCCTGGACGACCTCCCGCTCGACGCGTCCGCTGCGTTGCGTGACGGTGGCCTCACGCCCGAGGTCGTCCGCCGCCGCCGCCAGGAGCTCGAGACCGGCGGCCGAGGCGAGCGCGCCGACCTCCGGCACCCGGTCCCGTCCGGAACGGCCGAGCAGCCCCGCGAGTGCTCCGGTCGCCACCCCGGCGACCCCCTCGTCCACGACGTGCAGCAACGTGACGTGCGCGCTGGCCGGGACGTGCGTGCGCACGGCCTCGACGCAGGCGGGCCACGTCGCCTCGGTCACCCAGACCACGACCTCCACGAGGATCACGCTCCGATCATCGTCAGTGACACCCAGAGTGCACCCACACCCCCGACCAGGGCGGCCGGGACGCTCCAGGCCGCCAGCGCGCTGAACTCGGCGAGCTCGGCGTCCGCGCCGTGGTCGCGGAGCACGCGCCGCCACAGCAGCGTCGCGAGCGAGCCGACGTACGTCAGGTTCGGTCCGACGTTCACCCCGACCAACGCGGCCAGGACCGCCGGCGCTCCGCCGGAGGCGAAGGCCAGCGGGGTCAGCAGCAGCACGGCCGGCAGGTTGTTGAGGAGGTTCGCCGCGACGGCGGCCACCACCGCCACCGCCAGCAGGTCGGCGAACGACGATCCCGTGGGCAGGATCCGGCCGATCACGTCCCCCAGACCGGAGCGCACGACCGCGGCGACGATCACCCCGAGCGCGAGCACGAACACCGCGAACGGGAGGTTGGCCGCGCGGAGCACCGCGCGGCCCGTCGTCCGACGCTGCGCGAGCGCCCTTCCGGCCAGGACGACGGCCCCGAGCGCGGCCGCCCACGCCGGCGGGACCCCGAGCACCGAGGCGACGACGAACCCGACGAGGGTCACGGCGACGAGCACCGCGCTCACGGTCGACACCTGACCCCGCGCCTGGTTCGGCACCTGCTCCTGCACCGCTCGCCGCGCCGGCCGGGCCGCAGGCCCGACGCCGAGGTCGGTCCGGAAGAACAGCCGGAGCACCACGTACTCGATCGCGACGACGACGGTCCACGGCAGCGCCATCAGGGCCCCGAACCGCGAGAACGACAACCCGCTCGCGGTGAAGGCCAGCAGGTTCGTCAGGTTCGACACCGGGAGCAGCAACGACGCCGAGTTGGCCAGGTGCGTGCACGCGTAGACGAACGGCTTCGGACGCATCCCCGCGCGAGCAGCCGTGGCGAACACGACCGGTGTCAGGAGCACCACCGTCGCGTCGAGACTGAGAACCGCGGTGACCGCCGCCGCGACCACGAACACGGCGACGAGCAGCCGCTGGGGGCGACCCTGCGCGACTCGCGCCATGACGTCACCGGCCGCGGCGAACAACCCTTCTGCCGCGCACAGGTGCGACAGCGCGAGGACCGCGACGAGGAAGGCGACGACCGGGAGGAGCGCCACGACCTCGGTCCAGGCCGCATGCGGCGAGACGAGCCCGAGCGCGACGACCAGCCCGGCGGCCGGCAGCGCCGCGACGACCTCCGGCCACCCACGCGGGCGGAGGACGGCGAACCCGAGCACGCCGATGAGGAGCGCGACCGCCAGCACCGGTCCCGCTCCGCCGATCAGGGTCATCCGTGCCGCTCAGGCATCCAGGCCACCGACGTCGGACGGCTCGACGGTTGCGGTGCCCGCGGCGCTCGTCGACCCCGTGCCGGTGCGGCGGCGCGCGCGTTCGACGATCGGCTCGGGGAGCGCGTCGGCGCGCAGCAGCGACGGCAGCAGCTCGGGCTCGAGCGTCATCGCACGGAAGGTCACCCCGATCGTCACGTCGTGGTCGGGCCGGTGGACGACCTCGACGGGATCGCCGGCACGGACCTCCCCCGCGACGACCACGCGGAGGTACGCACCGGGCCGACCGGCGGCCATGAACCGGGCGATCCACCCCGGGACCCCCATCCGGCCCTCGAACGTCGCGCACGGGATCCGCGGGCTCGACACCTCGAGCACGACGTCCGGGCCGATCCGCCACCGCTCACCGATCAGCGCGCCGGTCACGTCGACGCCGACCGTCGTGAAGTTCTCCCCGAACGTCCCCGCCGCGAGGTCACGCCCGAGCTCACGCTCCCACCGGTCGAGGTCCTCACGCGCGTACGCGTACACGGCCTGGTCCACCCCGCCGTGGTGCCGGGCGTCCCCGACGGCGTCACCGGCGAGGGCGACCGTGCCCCGAGGGCCGGGCGGCGCGACCAGGACAGCGCCGACGACGGGCTGCTTGACGATCCCCGTCGGACGACCGTCCGGCGGTCCGGGACGGAGCGGGCCGGTGTTGACCGAGAGCAGCCTCATGGCGCAACGCTACGGGCCAGGAGGGTCGTCGCGCCCGATCCGCTCGCGCCGCGTCGTGCGGGCGCTCGGCGTCGAGCCGTCGACGGTCCCCGGCGCCACGCGCGTCGGGCTCTGCTTCTCACGTCGCCGCGCCCGACGCGCCTGGACCCGGAGCTGGGTCAGCCGCACCACACCGACGATCAGCACGATCGCCCCTCCGGCGACCGCCGCGATCAGCAACGCCGTCCCGAGTGGCAACGACCCGGCGAGGCCGAGGTAGTGGACCTCGACCGTCTCCTGGTTCTGCAGGATCAGGACGATCAGCAGCGCCAGGACGACCAGGGCGGCCGCGGTCGCGAGCCAGGCCGCGGCGGCTCTGGTCGTCGCGGGGTTGGTCGTCGTCGGGCTGGGCGTCGTCGGGCTGGTCGTCGCGGGCCTGGTCGTCGCAGGGCCGGCCGTCGCAGGGTCGCGCGCGGGGACAGGACCGGCGGCCGGTCCTGCGCCAGGTGCCGGAGCGGAGGACGGTGGGGTCCGCGCGTCACTCGACGGCGGTGAGGTCCGCGCCGGGTCGTCGCGCCGGGATGACGGGTCGTCCGTGGTCATGGCCGTTCCTCCTGGCGGTCGAGGATGCGCGCTCCACGCTACTGCGCGCCGACCCCGCCCGCGCGGGTAGGTCATCACCGACGACCCGGTCGACCTGCCCGCGGCACCGTCCCCGCCCGCGCGGGTCGGTCGCCCGGAGGACGTCCCGGACGACCGACCCGCGCGGTCGACGGCGTCAGCTCAGTGGCTGTCCCCGTCGTGGTCCGCGTCGCCGACGCCCGCCGCGCCACGCGCGTCCGAGCTCGGACCGCTGATCATGCGATCGGCGATCTGCTCGGCCCGGGCGCTGCTCAGCGACGGGTTCGCCGAGGACAGTGCCGCGCTGACCGTCGAGGCCAGGCTCGCGGCGCTGATCCCCTTGGCCTGGGCGAGGGACGACAGCGACTGCCCGCCTCCCAGGGCCGACCGCACGCCGTCGGGGGTCATCCCGAGGGCGGTGGCGGCCGCGTCCATCCCGGCCTTGCGCATGCCGCCGTGCCCGTTCGCTGCGCTGCCGCCCACCTGCTGCACCTGCTGCGCCCAGGAGCTCTGCCCCGGACCGATCGCACTGATGCTCACGTTGTCCCACCTTCTGAGTCGTGACGCCCGGCGAGCGCCTGTGCTGCCCATCGGGGCACCCGGTGGCGCGGTGAGGCATTCCCACCGAATCCACAGGTGGCAGGCACGAACTCCCAGGTGGGGCCCAGGGAACGGACCTCAGGTCGACGCGAGCGCGGCCGCCAGGTACGCGACGCACCCGTCCACGGTCACGATGCGCGCGTAGTCGCGCTCGGGCACCTCGACCCCGGTCGCCTGGAACAGCCCGATCGCGAGGTTGAGGATGTCCATCGAGTCCAGGTCGAGCTGGTCGCGCAGGTCCTCGGCCGGGTCGACCGTGCCGAGCTCGACCTCGGGCGCCACCTCCCCCAGCACGCGGAGCACGGTCGAACGGATCGTCGTCTCGTCCATCACAGCGCCTCCGGGTCCTGCAGAAGTCGGTCGAGGGCGGTCAGGAACTGGGCACCCCGATGGCCGTCGGTGACGCGGTGGTCCGCCGCGAGGGTGAGGGTCACGATCGGCCGGACGCCGAGCATCCCGTCGACCGCCCACGGCCGCTCCCGGATCCGCCCGATCCCCACGATCGCGACCTGCGGCGGGTAGATCACCGGCATCACGAGGTCGACACCCTGGTCACCAAGGCTCGTGACCGTGATCGTCGGGTCGGACATCTCCGACGAGCGGAGCCCGCCCGCACGGGCGCGCCCCACCAGGTCGCGGAGCCGCGTCATGAGGTCGTCGAGGGGGAGCAGATCCGCGTCGTGGATCGCCGGGGCGACGAGGCCCCCACCGCGCAACGCCACCGCGACGCCGAGATGGACGTGCTCCGCCGCACGGAAGGCTCCGTCCTCCCAGAACCCGTTCAGGTCCGGCGTCTCGCGCAGCGCGAGCGCGGTCGCCTTGAGGAGCAGCGCGGCCGGCAGCACCCGTTGCGTGACGGGGAGGACGCGGTTGCGGTCGTCGAGCCACCGGACCGCGCGCGACGCATCGACGTCGGTCGCCAGGTAGTAGTGCGGGATCTCCCGCTTGGACCTCGCCATCGACGCCGCGACCGCCCGCCGCAGGGCCGACTGCCGCTCCGCACCGCTCAGCGGGGCGCGCGCCGGGGCGACCTGCCCCGCCGCGACAGGCTCCGCCCCGCCGGGTTCCGCCGTCGCACGCTCCGCCGGCCCCCGTTCAGCCGGCCCACGCTCCGCCGTCCCACGCGCTGCGGCGAACCGCTCGACGTCGGCCGTCGTCACCACACCGTCCGGACCCGTTCCCGTGACGTCCGCCAGGTCGACGCCGAGGGACCGGGCGTGCCGGCGCGCCAGCGGCGACACCGGGCGCCGACCGGCGCGCGAGTCGGGACCGGGCACCGGGGCTCCGGCGGCGTCGCGGACGGCCGGGCCGGCCTCGTGCGCCGGCACTGCACCCTCGCGCGTCGCCGCAGCACCCTCGTGCGGCGCAGCAGGACCCTCGTGCGGCGCGACGACGTCCTTCTGCGGGACCTCGGCGTCCTCGCGGATGATCGCGAGCGGCGTCCCCACCGGCACCCGCTGCCCCTCGGAGACGAGGATCGCCTCGACCGTGCCCGTCGCGAAGGTCTCGACGTCGATCACGGACTTGTCGGTGTCGACCTCCGCGACGATGTCGCCCCGCGTGACGTGGTCGCCGACCGCGAGGTGCCACGCCACGAGGGTGCCCGCGTCCATGTCCGCCCCGAGCGACGGCATCCGGAACTCAGCCATGCGCCGTCACCAGCTCACGTGCCGCGAGCGCGATGCCCTCCGGCTGCGGGATCGCGGCCTGCTCGAGGTGCTGCGCGTACGGGATCGGCACCTCGGCGCCGCAGACCCGGACGACCGGGGCGTCGAGCTCGTAGAACGCCCCCTCCACGATCCGTGCGACGACCTCGGCGGAGAGGCTGCCGCTGCGCCATCCCTCGTCGACGACGACCGCCCGGTGCGTCCGCGTGACCGTCGCGAGGATCGCCGCGGTGTCCAGGGGACGCAGCGTGCGCAGGTCGAGCACCTCGGCCGCGATCCCGTCCGCCGCGAGGAGCTCGGCCGCCTGCATCGCGCGCGGGACCGAGCCGCCGTACGCGATCAGGCTGACGTCGTCGCCGGACCGTCGGATCGCCGCGGTGTCGATGTCGACCGGGCCGGCGTCATCGGCGAGCTGACCGGAGACCGGGTACAGGGCGCCGTTCTCGAAGATCAGCACGGGGTCCGGGTCCTCGAGCGCGGTCCAGAGCATCCCGCGGGCGTCCTCGAGCGTGGCCGGTGCGAGCAGCCGCAACCCGGGGATGTGGGCGTACCAGCCCTCGAGGCTGTGCGAGTGCTGCGCCGCGAGCTGCCGCCCCGCCCCGGTCGTCATCCGGATGACGACCGGCACGTTGACCTGCCCGCCGGACATGTGCAGCATCGTCGCGGCGTTGTTCATGATCTGGTCGAGGGCCAGCAGGCTGAAGTTGACCGTCATGATCTCGACGATCGGGCGCATGCCGTTCATCGCCGCACCGATGCCGGCGCCGACGAACCCGGACTCCGAGAGCGGGGTGTCCCGGATGCGCTCGGGGCCGAACTCCTCCAGGAGTCCCCGCGTGACACCGAAGCACCCGCCGTAGCGGCCGACGTCTTCGCCCATGACGAAGACCCGGTCGTCGCGCAGCATCGCGTCGCGGATGGCCTCGCGGAAGGCCTCGCGGAACGTCAGGGTGGTCGTCCCTCCTGTCCCGGCGGTCATGACGGGCTCCTCAGGTAGACGAAGCGTGCGAGGTCCTCGACGGGTTCGAGCGTCCCGGCCTCGGCGAACGCGACGGCGCCGTCGACCTCCGCCTCGACCTCGGCCTCCATCCGCTCGCGCTCCTCGGTGGTGAGCCGGCCGGCATCCGTGAGCCGGCGTGCGAGCGCGTCGATCGGGTCGCGCGTCTTCCACAGGTCGACCTCGTCCTTCGCGCGGTACAGCTCGGGGTCGTACATCGAGTGCGCCCGGAACCGGTAGGTCCGGAACTCGACGAACGCCGGCCCGTCCCCGGCGCGGGCTCTCGCGACGGCACGCGCGGCGGCGTCCCGGCACGCGAGCACGTCCATGCCGTCCACGGACGACGCGTCGACCGCGTAGGACGCGGCCTTGGCCGCGAGGTCGGTCTGCGACTCGGAGCGGGCGAGCGCCGTCCCCATCGCGTACAGGTTGTTCTCGCAGAAGAACACGACCGGGAGCGACCACAGCGCGGCGAGGTTCACCGACTCGTGGAACTCGCCCTCGGCGACGGCCCCGTCCCCGAAGAAGCACGCAGTGACCCGGTCCCGCCCGCGCAGCCGGTCGGCGAGCGCGAGACCGACCGCGATCGGCAGGCCACCGCCGACGATCGCGTTGCCGCCGTAGAACCGCCGGCCGACGTCGAACAGGTGCATCGAGCCGCCGCGCCCCCGGCTGCAGCCCTCGACCTTGCCGTACATCTCGGCCATGATGTCGCCCGCCGGGACGCCCCTGGCGAGCGCGTGGCCGTGCTCCCGATACGTGGAGACGACGGCGTCGTCGGGCCGCAGCGACGCCATCGCCCCCACCGCGACGGCCTCCTCGCCGATGTACAGGTGCATGAAGCCGCGGATGCTGGTCGCGCTGTACAGCTCGACGCACCGCTCCTCGAAGCGACGGATCCGCAGCATCTCGCGCAGCAGGTGCAGCTCGTCGGCACCGTCGAGCCCGTCGTGCCGCACCGGTGTGTCCGTGGTCATGTCGGGTCCTCCCCTTCGAGAGTGGACAGGTCGCCGATCGCGAGGCCGAGCTCGCGGGCGCGCAGGAGCCGGCGCATGATCTTGCCGCTGCGGGTGTGCGGGAGGTCGTCGACGAACGTGAGCTCGCGTGGGGCGACGGCCGCCCCGAGCCGAGCCCGGCCGAACCCGATGAGCTCGCGCTGCAGCGCGACGTCCGCGGTCACCCCGGCCTTGACGACGACGAACGCCTTGACGATCTCGCCGGCGACGTCGTCGGGCGTGCCGATCACCCCGGCCTCGGCGACCGCCGGGTGCTCGAGCAGCGCGCTCTCGACCTCGAACGGGCCGATCAGGTGCCCGGAGGACTTGATGACGTCGTCCGAGCGGCCGAGGAACCAGTAGTACCCGTCGGCGTCGCGGGTCACGAGGTCCCCGGTGAGGTACCAGCCGTCGACGAAGCAGCTCCGGTACCGCTCGTCGTCGTGCAGGTAGCCGCGGAACATCGACGGCCAGCCGGGCCGGAGGGCCAGCTCACCCTCGACACCCGGCTCGGTGAGCTCGGTGACGTGGCCTTCGTGGACCTCGACGCCGTGCGGTCCGCGCCGCAGCACCCCGGCCTCGACCCCGGGCAGGGGGCGCCCCATCGACCCGGGGCGGATGTCCGCGGCGATCGTGTTGGCGATCATGATCCCGCCGGTCTCCGTCTGCCACCAGTTGTCGTGGATCGGCAGGCCGAGCACGTCGGCGCCCCACACGACGGCCTCGGGGTTGAGCGGTTCGCCGACGCTCGCGACGAACCGCAACGCGCGGAGGTCGACGCCGCGGGCCAGCGCGTCCCCCAGCCGCATGAGCCGACGGATCGCGGTCGGTGCGGTGTACCAGACCGACACGTGCTCGTCCTGGAGGATCCGGTACCACCGCTCGGCGTCGAACTCGGCCTCGTCGACGATGCTCGTGACGCCGTGCGTGAGGGGCGCGACGATCCCGTACGACGTGCCGGTGACCCAGCCGGGATCGGCCGTGCACCAGTAGACGTCGTCGGGGTGCAGGTCGAGGGCGAACCGCCCGGTCGCGTAGTGCATGACGACGGCCTCGTGGACGTGGACGGCGCCCTTCGGGGTCCCGGTCGTGCCGCTCGTGAAGTGCAGCAGCGCCGGTGTCTCGGGGTCCGTGGGGGCGATCCGGTACACGTCGGAGGCGTCGGCCATCAGGTCGGCGAGCACGAGGGTGCCGTCCGGCGCCGACGCGCCGGCCGGGAGGTCGGTGAGCAGCACGTGCTGCAGCATCGGCAGCACCCCGCGCATCGGCGCGATCTTGCGCTCGTAGGCGGCGCGCGTCGTGACGAGCACGCGACCCGCGCCGATCTCGAGGCGCTGGCGCACCGGCTCGGGGCCGAAGGCCGAGAACAGCGGCGAGAAGACGCATCCGGCCTTGAGCGTCCCCAACGCGGCGACGTACAGCTCCGGGACCCGCCCCGACAGCGCGAACACCGCGTCACCGCGAGCGAGGCCGAGCGCCTCGAGCACCCCGGCGAAGCGGTTGGTCCGTCGCGCGAGCTCGGCGTAGGTCAGGTCCTCGCGCTCGCCGTGCTTGCCGAGCCACCGGATCGCGACGTGGTCCGCGCGTGCACCGTGCGCGTGCCGGTCGACGGCCTCGTGCGCGATGTTCAGCCCGGCGCCGTCGGGCAGGTGGTCGAGCCACGACCGTGCGACGTCCCACGAGAAGCTCGCACGCTCCGCGGCGTCCGCCGGGAGGTTCGGGGCGACCCGGAGGTCGGCAGGGGTCTTGTGGATCGTCGGATGGCTCATGGTCACCGCCCCGCTCGGCGCGCCTCGGTCGCCACCACGAACGCGACGGCGCGGGTCGCGTCATGGGACAGGCTCACGGACCAGCGGTCGAGGCCCTGCGCTCGGGCGGCCACGCGGGCGGCGCCGTGCAGCACCAGCACCGGCGCACCCCGCGCGCCGGTCCGGACCTCGACGTCCCGCCACGCCAGCGGCCCGATGCCGAGCCCCAGCGCCTTCGCGCCGGCCTCCTTGGCGGCGAACCGGGCGGCGAGCCGTTGCGGGCTCCCGCGGCACGTCTCGAGCTCCGCCGGGGAGAACACCCGGTCGGCCATCATCGGTCCGCGCAGCGCCACGAGCCGGGCGAACCTCGGGACGTCGACGACGTCGACACCGACGGCCGTCCGCCCGCGGGCCGGTGCGTCCGGGCACGCGCCCGGGTGCGGGAACCATCCGACGGACGAACGTGTGGGCATGTCGGCGCCTCCTGGAGGACCGTGCACCTCCACCGTCCATCCACCCCGACGAGCCCGCAAGCGGAGCAGCGTCCGGCCCGGGGCACCGACCTCGTCGCAGTCGGCCGTCAGCGGGCCGTGCTGCTGCGCCCCCCGGTGGTCGCGGCGTGCGCCTCGTCGGCCGAGACCACCGTGCGGTCGCGCCCCGTCCGCTTCGCCTCGTACAGCGCGGCGTCGGCGCGCGCGAGCAGTCCCTCGATCGTCTCGGTCCCGTTCCAGAGCGCCAGTCCCGCGGAGGCGCTCAGGCCCTCGGGGACGTGCGCCCGGAGACGCTCGAGCACGTCGACCGCCTGGTCGATCGGGCAGTCCGGCAGCGCGAGCGCGAACTCCTCGCCACCCCACCGGACCAGCAGGTCCTCGGGGCGCAGCATCGCCAGCCACGACCGCCCCAGCGCGGAGAGGACGCTGTCCCCCGCGAGGTGCCCGCGGCTGTCGTTGTAGATCTTGAAGTGGTCGAGGTCGAGGAGGGCGACGCTCAGGCTGCCGGCGTCCGTCATCATCCCCGGCAGGGCCTCGCGCCAGACGCGCCGGTTGGCCATGCCGGTCAGCGGATCGGTGGTCGCGCGATGCTCGAGCGCGGCGTCGAGGTCCATGCGCTCCAGCGCGGAGCCGAACTCCTCGGCAAGGAGCGTGAGCGTGTGCAGGCTCTCGGGGGCCGACTCGGGGTGCGGCTCCTGCCAGGTGGCGACCACGACGCCGCGCGTCTGGCCGCCGTGGGAGAACGGCTGGGCGAGAAGGCTCCGGGCCCCGGTGAGGGCGAGCAGCCGGCGGTTGACCTGCGGGTCGCCGATGACGTCACCGACGTACCGCGGCGTCCCGTCGCGGTAGGCGAGTCCCGAGACGGACCTCTCGGTCAGGGTGATCCGGACCGGCTCGAGCGGCGCCCCCGCCGTGGCGGTGAGCACCAGGTGATCGGGCCCGTCCATCTCGAGCAGGAGCACGCTCGAGGCACCCGTCACCGCCCGCGCCGCCTCGCAGGCGGTCGTCCGCGCGTCGTCGCTCTTCCGGATGGCCCGTGCGGCCGCGGTCACGGCGGCGAGGGTCTCGAGCCCCTTGTGCGCCGCCCGCTCGCTCCGGGCGAGCTGGGCGACGAGGCGGGCGATCGCCCACGCGGTCAGCGACGACACCACGAGGAACACCACGATCCGGCGGACGTCCTCCGCGCTGAACGGGTTCACCGGGTCGACCGCGTGCAGCGCGACCGACGCCACCGACTCGAGACCGAGGGCGGCGATCACCTGGGTGCGCCGCTCGTACAGCGCCATCCACACGACCGGGAGGAGGAGAACGATGATCCCGCCCGTGTCGGCGCCGCCGATGCCCTGGAGCATCAGCGCCATCGCCGCGAACGTCGCGACCAGCGCCGCCCATCGGAGCAGGCGTCCCACGGCGCGCAGCTGGAGCAGCACGACCACCGGAAGGACCAGGACCATCAGGACGACCCCGAGCGCGAACGCCGACGGGACGACGACACCTCGTCCGACGAGCCCGGTCAGGGGCACCACCGACGTCGCCAACGCGAACGGCAGGACCTGGCGGACGGCACCTCGGACGGCACCCGTCGGCACGCCTCCGAGGTCGGCGCTCATGGCATCCGCACCAGGTCCGGGGTCGCCGCCGGTATGCCGGCGGTCGCGAGGACCTCGACGTAGGTGTCGCCCGGAGTGACGTGGACGACCGTGACCTCGGCGCGCACCGGCACGCGCCGACCATCGCGGGTGGGTGCGGTCGCGGCGATGAGCCGGTGCAGCGCGGTGGCCCGGCGGTCGAGCTCGGCGACGGTCTCGGCGGAGGCGAGCACGAGGAACTGCGCGGGACCGGTGCGGGCGAGGTAGTCCGCCGGGCGGGCGGCCCCGGACAACGTGCGCGCGACCGTCGCGACGACCGTGTCCGCGGTCTCCGGGTCGTCGGCCTGGGCACCGGCGCGGGTGGGGATCAGGTCGATGCGGATCACCGCCGCAGCCGGCCCCCCGGGGCTCACGAGCCAGTCCGCCAGGGCGACGAGCGCGCGCCGCCGGTTCGGCAGGCCCGTCACCGCGTCGGTGCGGGCAGCAGCCAGTGCCGCCTCTGCGTGCGCGACGCTCACCCGGTGCGGGGAGTCGTCGGTGAACGTCTCGATCGAGCCGACGATCGCACCCGACTCGTCACGGATCGCCTCGCCGTGCACCAGCGAGGGCACCCGGTGCCCGTCGGCGTGCTGGAAGTACACCCGCGCGTCCCGCGGCCGGCCGTCCGCCATCACCGCGAGCATCGGGCAGCGTTCGCCGCACAGGAGGCGGCCGTCCTCGTCGGTGTGCATGAGGAGGGCGTGGTGGCACGGCTGCCCGACCGCTCGCGTGGACGGGTAGCCCGTGAGCACTTCCGCGCCGTCGTCCCACGTCACGACCCGACGCTCGCGGTCCATGGTGTACGTCGCCGTCAGCGAGCCGTCGCGCGATGGGCCAGGGAGGGCGTCGGTCGGTGCGGAGAGGCTCGGTCGTGGCTTCCACGCACGGACGGCGACCTCCGCGAGCTCGAACCGTTCGATCGCCTTCGAGAAGAGCCAGCCCTGCCCGTGGCCGACGCCGAGACCAGTGAGGACGCCTCGTTCCGTCTCTTCCTCGATGCCCTCGGCGATCACGTCGAGCCCCAGCGTGCCGGCGAGCTGGGTGAGGCTCTCGACGATCGCAACTGCGGAGATGTCGGTGGTCAGGTCGGCGGTGATCGACCGGTCGATCTTGATGCCCGTCGCCGGGATCCGGTGCAGGTACGACAGCGACGAGTATCCGGTGCCGAAGTCGTCGATCGCGAGCCCGACCCCCTGCGCACGCAGTCGCGCGAGGCCCGGCACCAGCTCGTCGAGGTTCTCGGCGAGTGCCGTCTCGGTGACCTCGAGGGTGAGGAGCCCGACCGGGAGCCCCACCTCGCGCACGACGGCGTCCACGAGCTCCGGGAAGGCCGCATCGGTGAGCTGCCGCACCGAGACGTTGACGGCGACGCCGACCCCCTCGAGACCTGGCGTGCGCTGCCAGTCGGCGGCGTCGGCGAGGGCGGTCCGCAGCACCCACTCACCGATCACGTGGATCGCGCGCGTGGACTCGGCCAGCGGGATGAACTCCACCGGCGAGATCGCTCCCAGCTCCGGGTGCTCCCACCGCAGGAGCGCCTCGGTCCCGGTCAGGTCGCCGTCGCGCATGTCGACGACCGGCTGGTAGACGACCCGGAGCTGGTCGCGCTCGGCCGCGACGAGGAGGTCGGCCGTGAGCCGTCGGCGGCGGTGCACGACCGCGTAGAGCTCGGGCGTGAAGCTCACGATCTCGCCGGGGCCACGACGCTTGGCCTCCCAGAGTGCGATGTCCGCGTCGCCGAGCACGGTGTGACCGGGGCCCGTCAGCGTGGAGGCCATGCCGATGCTCGCGGTGATCCGCAGCGGCGCGGACCCGTCGACCTCCGCGACGGACTCGGCCCCGATCCATTCCGTGACGCTGTCGCGGATGCGCCCGGCGAGCGACCGGGCGTCCTCCTCGTCACCCCCGCGGCAGTAGACGGCGAACTCGTCCCCGCCGATCCTGGCCACCAGCGTGTCCCCGCACACGGCGCGCAGCCGTGACGCGAGGAGGAGCAGCACGCCGTCCCCGCCGCGGTGACCGAGCGTGTTGTTGACTCCCGAGAAGTCGTCGACGTCGACGACGAGCGCCATGCCGGGTTCCCTCGACGCCTCGGCCGCCGCCATCGCGGCGTCGAACGCCCGGCGGTTGGCGAGCCCGGTGTGCTCGTCGGTGCGAGCGATCCGCTCGAGCTCGCGGGTGTAGCTGGCGACGTCGTCGGCGTCCCGCGCGATCCACGACGTCCCCCGACGTCCGCGGACGTCCGGCGGGACCGGGGTCCCGGTGACCGCCACCATCCGGACCGTGCCGTCCGGGCGGAGCCACGGCAACGTCTCCGCCCGCACGGCGTGACCCTCCTCGACCCGACGGATCAGCGCGAGCCAGCGCGTACGGTCGGCGGCGAGCGACCGGGCGAAGCGGGGTGCGCGCGCGCCTACCATCTCGCTCGCCGAGTAGCCGAGGACCGTCTCGGCAGCCGGGTTCCAGGTCACGACGACTCCGTCGCGAATGCTCACGACCGCATCGGCGGTCGACGTGACGAGCGCCGAGAGCCACGCGGAGTCCGCACCCGCCGACTCGAGCCCGGTGACGTCGATCGCGAAGCCGACGGTGCCGGTGCAGCTCCCGAACGAGGCCGGCACCCACGACACCCGCATCATCCGGTGGGGACCCGCCGGTGTCGTCATGACGAGATGCGCCGTGTGGGTGCCGCCCGAGGTGGCGTTCGCCCCCGCTGCGGCGAACACGTGCGCGACGTCCGGCGGCATGACGTCGAGGGCCGAACGCCCGATCACGTCGTTCCGGACGGTTCCGGTCATCACCTCGAACGCGTCGTTGACGTGCAAGAACCGTCCCTGGTCGTCGCACACGAACCCGGGTCCCGGCATGCCGTCGACCAGCCCGATCAGGCGCATGAGGCTGCTGCGCCGACGACTCTGCCGCGCGGTGCGCGCGACGGTCGCCCGGAGCGCGGCACGCTCCCCACCCGGATCTGCACTCGCGGACCAGCGAGGCGCGGTCGAGAGACGGCGCTGAGCCATGTCGACCTCCTCCGGGGTGCCGTGCGGCGATCGGGCAGCACGCATCGCAGATTTCATCGGCGTGCGCGGGGCCAAAGGTAAGCCCCCGGCGGGGGGAACCTTCGCGTGACGCGACCCGCGACGCGTGGTGCAGGTCGGGGTGTGGGTCGGGTGGTGCGGCTCGGGGTCGGGGGTGGGGGGTGCGGGGGGTGGGGGGTGGGGGGTGGGGGGTGGGGGTGGGGGTCGGTGGGGTGGGGGTCAGTAGGTGAAGGTGGCCATGCGGGTGCGTAGGTCGGTGGACAACCGGGCCAGCTCGGTCACCGCGTCACCCATCTGCCCCAGCACCTGCGCACTGGAATCGGCAGCCGAGGCGACCCCGGTGATGTTCACCGCGATCTCCCCCGACCCCGCCGCCGCCTCCGCCACCCCACGACTCATCTCGTTCGTCGTGGCCGTCTGCTCCTCCACCGCACTGGCGATCGTCAGCTGGAAGTCATTGATGCTCGCGATGATCGAACTGATCTCCCCGATCGCCCGCACCGCACCGGCCGTATCGGACTGGATCGCCGCCACCCGACGCGCAATGTCCTCCGTAGCCCGCGCCGTCTCCTGCGCCAACTCCTTGACCTCACCAGCCACCACCGCGAACCCCTTACCCGCCTCACCCGCACGAGCGGGACTGCCCCCGGTCTGGTTGACACTCGGGGTTGATGGTTCTCAGGCCGCGTCTGCGGCTGCGTAGATCATCTCAAACTCGACGGGGGTGAGCTTGCCCAGGGCGCGCTGTCGGCGGCGACGGTTGTACTTGGTCTCGATCCAGGTCACCATCGCCAGCCGGAGCTCCTGGCGGGTGTCCCAGCGGCGGGTGTCCAGGACGTTCTTCTGGAGCAGGGAGAAGAAGCTCTCCATGCTGGCGTTGTCGCCGGCTCCGTATGAGCGGCCCATCGAACCGACCAGGCCGTTGTTCGCGAGCAGGCGCTGGGTCTTCTTGGCGCGAAATTGACCGCCCCTGTCCGAGTGACAGATCGTTCTCACCGGTGAGCGCAGGGCGATCGCGTTCCGCATCGCTGAGACCGCCAGCGACGCCTTCATCCGCGAGTCGATGGAGTAGCCCACGATCTTGTTGGAGTACAGGTCCTTGATCGCGCAGATGTAGAGCTTGCCCTCGCGCGTGGGGTGCTCGGAGATATCCCACAACCAGACCTTGTTGGGAGCCTCGGCGACGAACTCGTGACGGACCACGCCGTGCTCGTCAACCACCGCGAGGAGGTCGTCATGCGGAGCGGGGCCGGTGGCACCTGGCTTGCTGGTCTTCTTCTTCGCATGAGAGGCGTAGATGCCGGCGATGCCACACAGCCGGTGCACGCGGTTCTCGCCCACGACGATGCCGTGCTCGTCGGCCAGCTCGTCGGTGAGGAACCTGTAGCCCAGCGTCGCATCGTCCTGATGGATCTCGTAAAGGACGTCGATGAGGTGGGCGTCGTCCCAGTCCCGTTGGGACACGGGGTTCTTGAGCCACTTGTAGTACCCCTGCGTCGTCAGACCCAGGACCCTGCACGCCACCGCGACCGGCACCCTGATGCGGGCGCCGGCCGCGGCCATCTCACGGACGAGAGGGAAGACTATTTTCCCGGCAAGTTGGCCTGCGACAGGTAGGCAGCAGCGCGCCGTAGGACCTCGTTCTCCTGCTCGAGCAGGCGGATCCTCTTGTTCGCCTCACGCAACTGCTTGCGCTCGTCTTCGCTCAGACCGGGACGCTTGCCGTCCTCGACATCGGCCTGCTTCATCCAGTTCGCCAGCGAGCCTTCGGAGACGCCGAAGTCCTTCGCGATCTGAGACAGCGGTGCCTGGCCCTTGCGGGCCACGGCCACGACGTCGTTGCGGAACTCCTGAGGATAGGGCTTTGCCACGGGGACATCCTTCCAGCGAGGACCAGATCCTCACAGATCAGGTGTCAACCAGACCCGGGGCAGTCCCAGCCGCCTCGATCGTCGCATTCAGCGCCAACAGATTCGTCTGCTCCGCAATGCTCGTGATCACCTTCACCACGTTCCCGATCTCCTGCGAACTCACCCCCAACTTCACCACCGTCTCATTGGTCGCAGCCGCCACCCCCGTGGCCTGACCCGCCACCCGCGCCGCCTCATTCGCATTCTGCGCAATCTCCCGGATCGAGGCCCCCATCTGCTCCGCCCCCGCCGCCACCGCCTGCACATTGCGACTCACCTGCTCCGCCGCAGCCGCCACCACCCCCGCCTGCACACTCGTCTCCACCGACCCCGCCGACACCTGAGACGAACTCGCCGACAACTCCTCCGCCGCCGACGCCACCGTCCCCGCCGTCTCCACCACCCCCGACACCACACCCCGCAACGCATCCTGCGCCACCACCAACGCCTGAGCCATCTGCCCCAGCTCATCACCGGAGAACACCGCCGGACGCACCGTCAGATCACCCCGCGCCAACCCCTCCACCGACCGCTTCACCGACACCACCGAGCGGACGATCCCGCGGGCGACCACCACGGCAAGGGCGATCGCGGCCGCGAGCGCGACCGTGAGAGAGATCACCAGCGTCCGGATGGCGGAGCTCGAGCCGGCCGCCGCGTCGGCGGCGACCCCGGTGCTGTACGTGGTCACGGCGCCCTGCACGAGCTCGAGGTTGTTGAGGTAGGCGTCCTTCAGCGGCTCGGTCACGTTGAGGAGCGCGTCCTCATAGCCCGTCCGGTCGTTGGCGAGCGCCGGCGGGATCAGCTTGGTGTCGCGCGCCTGCTTCCAGGCTGCCCAGCCGGTGACGAAGTCCTTCCACCCCGGGAACACCGACGGCGCGGCCTTCTCGAACGCCGCGATCTCCCCGTCGATCTCTCCGTCGTTGGTCACCTGGTCGGCCAGCCACTTCTTCTTCGCGTCGGCTCCCTCCGCCGCGGCGACCTGGGCCGCGAGCATGCGGGCCTTGAGCTGTGCCTCGTGGAGACCGCTGAGCGGGACCACGACGTTCGCCTGGACGTCGGCGAGCATGGCGCTGTCATGCGCCACCGCTCGGAGCGAGGTGATCGCCAGCGTCCCGGACCCGATCACGACCAGGACGAGCAGGCCGATCACCGAGAGGATCTTGGTGCTCACCGACCGGTCCTTCACGAAGGCTGAGGGGCCGCGACGGGACGCGGAAGGCAGGACGGCGCTCGACATGGGGACTCCAGGGGGGATGTGGTCGATGTCATGTGCCCTATCGACCGGCCCTCGGGGTAGTGAACGGTTGTCCAGTTCGTGTGACCTATCTCACACCCAAGGTTCTTGACTCCAGCGCGACGAGGAAATACCCGCGGGGGTATCGGCGTCCAGGTTCTTCGGAGGTTGCTGCCAGGCAACATATGTAGCGTGGCAACCATGTCCCGCCCCCTCCTGCAGGCCGACCCGCACACCGGCCCTGCGCGCCCGGCTGACGTGGCCGCCTCCCCCGCACCACCCGACGTCGTGGACGCCACCCTCACGGCGTCGCGGGCACTGGTCGGGCTCATCGCCCGATCGCTCGCCACCCTGGGCGATGCCGTCACGACGCCCCAGCTGCGCGTCCTCGTCGTGCTGTCGAACCACGGCCCGATGCGGGCAGGCGACCTCGCCGAGCACCTCGGCGCCAACCAGTCGAGCTTCACCCGCCTCGCCGACCGGATGGTCGCCGGCAACCTCGTCACCCGGTCGACCGGCACCGTCGACCGTCGCGAGGTGATCATCTCGGCGACCGAGCACGGGGTCCGCGTGGTGGCCGACGTCACCGACGCCCGACGGCGCGAGATCGCGGCGGTGCTCGGCCGGCTCACCCCCGACGAGCAGGACGTCGTCCGGGCCGGCTTCGAGCTGTTCGCCCACGCGGCAGGAGAGCCCCTCGCCGACCAGCTCGTCGTCCCGGGGGTCTGACCCGTGCCCTGGCAGATGGCGATGCCGTCACCGACCTCCGGCGGACCGATGTCCATGAGCGGTCCGATGTGGATGCCCAGACAACCCCCGACGCTGGCGCGACTCGTGGCATGGCACCCTCAGCCGATCCCGATCCTGCCGGTGATCGCCCTTGTCATTCTGGTCCTCTACGTGTGGGGCGTCGTCGCGCTGCGCCGCCGCGGCATCCGCTGGCCCCTTCACCACACGGTCTGGTGGCTGGTCGGGGTGGCCTCCGTCGTCCTCGTCACCGCCACCGGCATCGACGGCTACGGGATGGAGCTGTTCAGCGTCCACATGGTGCAGCACATGGTGCTCAACATGCTCACGCCCGTCTTCCTCGTGCTCGGCGCACCCGTGACGCTGCTGCTGCGCGCACTGCCCACCGGCGCCGGCCGGCGCGGAAGGGTCCGGCGCGGCTTCCTGCGGCTGCTCCACTCGCGCGTGCTCACGGCTCTGACGCACCCCGCGGTCACGTTCGTGCTGTTCATCATGAGCCTGTACGGCCTGTACTACACGCCGGTCTTCGACGAGCTGATGAGCACCTGGTGGGGTCACAACCTGATGCTCGTGCACTTCCTCATCGTCGGGTTCCTCTACTTCTGGGGGGTCCTCGGCGTCGACCCCAACCCGCGCACCTCCCGCCGCGGCCCGCACGCGATGCCGGGCCCCGTCGTCTCCGTCCTCGAGATTGCCGCGACGGCACCGTTCCACGCGTTCTTCGGCATCGCGGTCATGATGTCGACGGCTCTGCTCGTCCACTTCTACGCGATGCCCATGCCCGGCTGGCACGTCGTGCCGCTCGCCGACCAGGCGACCGGCGGCGGCATCGCGTGGGGGTTCACCGAGATCCCGACCCTCCTGGTGCTCGGCGCCCTCGTGGTCGCGTGGCAACGCTCCGAGGAACGCAGCACCCGGGCGGCGGACCGCCGCCAGGCCCGCGGTGACGACACCGAGCTCACCGACTACAACGCCTACCTGCAGGCTCTCGCCCGTGCCGACGGGGCAGCGCGGTGAGTCGCACGCCCAGCCGCGCATCCAACCCCGGCCCGACCGACCGGACCACGCCGGCGTGACCCCGCCCTCGTCCGGCACGGGCCTGGTCCTGTACGCCTTCTCGCTCGGGCTCGTCGCCGCGGTGAACCCGTGCGGGCTGCCGATGCTGCCCGCGTACCTCGCCCTGTTCACCGGTCGACCGACCGGCAGCGACGGAGCACGGATCGCCCGGAGCCTGCTGGCCGGTGCCGGGGTGAGCGGGGGCTTCGTCGCGGTCTTCGGTGCCCTCGGGCTGATGGTCGAGAGCGGGGTCCAGCTCGTCGCCGGGTGGCTCCCGTGGGTGATGATCGTCGTCGGCCTGAGCATGACCGTCGCGGGGGTCCTCACGCTCGCCGGTCGCGCGCCGAGCCTGCACCTCCCGGCGCCGCGGGTCAGGCCCGGTCGCTCGGCGCTCGCCATGCTCGGCTACGGCGCGGCGTACGCGATCGGGTCGCTCAGCTGCTCCCTCCCGCTGTTCCTGGCCGCCGTCGGCAGCTCGTTCACCCGCCGCGGCGCATGGGCGGGACTCTCGACGTACCTCGCCTACGCCCTCGGGATGGGACTGTTCGTCACCGCCGCCGCGGTCGTCACGACGACCGCCGGCGCGACGGCGCTGCGCCGCGTGCGGGCCGCCTCGCGCGCGCTCCCGGTCGTCTCCGGGCTCGTCCTCACGCTCTCGGGCGCGTACCTCCTCTACTACTGGCTCACCGACCTGCGCGACCCCACCGGGAGCTCCCCGGTCACGGCAGCGGTCGGCCACGTCCAGACCGGACTCACCACGGCCGTCGGCACCGACCCCGTCCGCTCGGCCGTCGTGCTCGGCGCGATCGTCCTCGCGGCGTTCGTCGTCGTCGTCCGGCGCTCGCTCGCCTCCCCCGTCCCGACACCACGCACCGCACCCCGGAAAGGCACCGCCGACCATGACCGAGACCCCGCAGCCTGAGGCACGTCCGCGCGGCCGCGCCATGACCTTCGCCTGGGCCGGTGGCGGTCTCGTCGTGGCGGCGGCGATCGCCGTGATCGTGGCGATCGGGCTCCCGCACGCGTCGGCCTCCGGCACGGAGGTCGAGCCCGGGATCAACGCCGCCGCCGCCGACCTCCTGCAGCTCGACGTGCTCCCGCCGCCCGTCCTGATGGCCCCGGACTTCACCCTGACCGACCAGCACGGTCACCAGGTGAGTCTCTCGCAGTACAAGGGCAGGTCCGTGGTGCTGTCGTTCAACGACGACCAGTGCGAGGACGTGTGCACGCTGCTCGCCCAGGACACCGTCGTCGCCGACCAGGACCTCGGCGCTGCCGCCAGGGACGTCGTGTTCCTGGGCGTGAACGTCAACCCGTTCCACACCGCCGTCAGCGACGTCGCCACCTGGTCCGACGCGCACGGCCTGCACGGCACCCCGAACTGGGAGTTCGTCACGGGCTCGACGACGCAGATCGCGCAGGTCGCCGACAGCTACCACGTCTCGGTGACCGCCGACCCTACGACCCAGAACGTGACCCACGGCGTCGAGGTGTTCTTCATCGACCCGACGGGCCGCGAGGTCGGCTTCGGGCAGTTCGGGACCGGGTCGGCCAGCACCGCGCTCTACGGGCACGCGATGGCGCAGATGGCCGTCGACCTGCTGCCGTCGGGCGCGCGCACGCACGTGGCAGGCCCGACGCAGAGCAGCACGACCGGCGACGCGGTGCTCGGCGCGTCCGCACCGGACCTCACGCTCCCCGAGCTCGGGAACGCGTCGAGGTCGAGGTCGATCGCCGGGACCCACGGCTCGTACACGGTCGTGAACTTCTGGTCCTCCACCTGCAGCGCCTGCGTCCAGGAGATGCCGGCCATGGAGAACGCCCACCAGGTGCTCGGCAGCTCGGTCACGTTCCTGGGGGTCGACGTCTCCGACCCGACCGGTGCCGCGTCCGCGTTCGCCCGGTCGCGCGGGGTGACGTACCCGTTGCTGGCCGACGCGAACGGCACCGCCGCCGGCGCCTACCGGATCCCCGGCCTGCCGTTCACCGCGATCATCGGACCGGACGGGAAGCTCCTCGTCCGCCACACCGGCACGTTCACCGCCGAGCAGCTCGAGTACCTCGTGCAGACCCTCCAGCAGAGCTGAGCGCGCCTACCGCTCGCGCTCGGCGAAGCGTGGGTCCGACTCCCACCACGGAGCCATCAGCTCCGGCGTGCTCGACTCCGCGGCACGGGCGTCGAGCACCGCGTCGACGGCACGCGCGTCCGCCTCGTCGGTGCGCACCCAGGCGGCGATGATCGCTCCCAGCACCGGCAGCCCGACGACCTCGGCGACGGCCAGCATCGTCCCGCCGCCGACCTTCTGGTCCCAGGCCGGCGTCGGCCCCCACGTCCGGGAGGTGAAGCCCAGCACGCCGGCCGCGAGGGGAGTGCTCGCCGTCATCACGAGGATGCCCGGGATCGCGTCGAGCAGACCGTCGGCGAAGGCGAACAGCGCACGCACCGGCGCCGTGCACCACCGCGGCAGCAGCTCCTCACCGAGCAGCGGGAGGACGACGAGCAGCCCGGTGGCCAGGAGCAGCGCGTACACCCCGTCGCGTACCGGAACGCTCGTCATCGACGACGTGAACAGGCCCGAGTAGAAGACCGCGATGAGCGACCCGACCGCCAGCACCGAGCTGACCAGGGGGAACATCAGGACGCGCGCCAGCGGTCCGCGAAGTGCACGGTTCAGGCGTGCGACCGCCGCGGGACCGAGCGCACGCTCGGCGAGCGTCACCGGTGCACCGAGCGCGATCCCCACGGGCGTCACGGCGGACAGCACCGCCGCCTGCACCGCACCCATCGAGAACAGCACCGACCGGTAGGCGGCGAACCCCCCGCACGTCGTGAGCACGAGCGACCCCACCCCGAGGCCGAGGAACGCCGCACCCCGCCACCGGCTCCAGCGGCCACCGTGCCGGCGCACCCGGCGCACGAGGACCACGTACCCGGCGGTGAGCGCGACGGCGAGCCCGGCACCCAGCGGGTCGAGCACCCACGAGGTCAGGAACGTCGCGAGAGTGAGCGGACGCAGCACGCCCCGCATGATGCGCCACCTGCCTGTGGGCGGGACAGACCTGCTGGTCAGAGGCAACAACGCAACCAGCAGAATCTTCCGGCATCGTTCACGACGCGCTCACAGGATGGTGCCGGAATCGCCGGTCGGCCGTGCCATGATCGCGACGGCGTGCGGATCGGACGACCTGCTCACCTCACTCCTCTTCGGCACAGGACGGTCGCATGTCACTCACCGGAGCGGGCACCACCTGGGTGCTCTGGCTCGTCGCGACGGCCACCTTCGTCTCGAGCATCCTGTGGCCCAGGACCCGGCCGACGACTCGACGCCGCAGCGCACTTCTCGCCCACCTGCGCCGGGCCGGGATGCAGCTCGCGGTCGTCGTCACGGCGCTCGCGGCCGTGTCCGGCACGCTCAACGCCCAGTACGCCTGGTACTCGAGCTGGAGCGACCTCGCCTCGTCCCTCGTCTCGGACGGGGCGCCGGCCGGTGGCACGTCGATCGTCGCCGGCGGTCCGGGAGCCGGCGCGCCGTCCGTCGGCCCGTCGACGCCGACCACCGGCGCGTCGGCCACCACCGACCCCGGCGCCGACCCGTCGGCCACCACCGAACCGACGATCGCCGGGCTCACCGCCGACCCCGGACCCGACGGGCAGTACCTCACGGTCACGGTGCCCGGTCCGACGAGCGGGGTGACCGGGTCGGTCGACCTCTGGGTCCCGCGCTCGTACACCGACCCGGCCTTCGCGCACCACCGCTACCCGGTCGTCGAGGCGTTCCACGGCGTGCCGGGCGGCCCGTTCGAGTACGCGCACGACATCGGCCTCGGGCGCATGGTGGCCGGCCTCGCCAGGGATCGGCGCCTGGCGGAGCCGATCCTCGTGATGCCCGACTCGACGCCCCACCACCTCGACACCGAGTGCGTCAACGGAGGCGCCAAGGGGCCGCAGATGGAGGACTGGCTGACGCGGGACGTCCCGGACTGGGTACGCGGGCACCTCCGCGTCGCGGCGGACGCGCAGTCCTGGGCCACCATGGGGCTCAGCACCGGCGGCTTCTGCGCGACCATGGCGACCTTCCTGCACCCGGACACCTACGGGGCGGCGATCGAGCTCGGCGGGTACCTCGCGCCCGTGTTCGACCCGGCCTACCAACCGTTCGCGCGCGGCAGCGCCGCGTGGGACCGGTACGACCTCGTGAAGCGCGCGGCCGCGGACCCTCCCGACGTCCAGCTCTGGGTCGAGACCTCGAAGGCCGACACGCTGTCCTACCCCGGTAACGCACGGCTGATCGCGGCGGCGACCCCACCGCTGCGTGTGACGGCCGACGTCCTGCCGGGTGCCGGTCATCGGATGACCGTCTGGGTCGCGGCGATGCCGACGGCGTTCACCTGGCTCGGCCGCTCGCTGACCGGGTTCCACCCGGCTGCCTGATCTGCACCGGCCACGCTCCTGGGCGTCTCGCTCGCCGTCCGTGGCACCACCGGCCCGGCACCGGGCCGGTAGGTCCGTCGGACCACGCGAACCGCCTCCCCCAAGACCCGGACGCCACCGGCACACGCTCCCTAGACTCGGCATCGGCGCACCGCCGCACACGTCTCACGAGGGTGACTCATGGCTGAGCAGACCGGCACGTGGCAGATCTCCGCACGACAGACCGTCCCCGATGCGAGCGGGTTCTTCGGGGCCTACGGTGGGCAGTTCCTCCCGCCCCAGCTCGAGGGGCCCTTCGCCGAGATCACGAAGGCCTACCACGAGATCGAGAACGATGCGGCGTTCATCGCCGAGCTGAGGTACATCCGCACGCACTTCCAGGGCCGCCCGACGCCCGTCTACCACGCACGCACGTTGTCGCTGCTGAATGGCGGCGCGCAGATCTACCTCAAGCGCGAGGACCTCAACCACACCGGCGCGCACAAGCTCAACCACTGCATGGGCGAGGGCCTGCTGGCCCGGTACATGGGCAAGAAGAAGCTCATCGCCGAGACCGGCGCCGGTCAGCACGGCGTCGCGCTCGCCACGGCGGCGGCGCACTTCGGTCTCGAGTGCGAGATCCACATGGGCCAGGTCGACATCGAGAAGCAGGCGCCGAACGTCAGCCGCATGGAGCTGCTCGGTGCGACGGTGGTCCCGGTCACGCACGGGCTGCGCACCCTCAAGGAGGCCGTCGACTCGGCCTTCGAGGCCTACCTCGCCGACTACGAGAACTCGATCTACTGCATCGGGTCCGTCGTCGGCCCGCACCCGTTCCCGCTCATGGTCCGCGACTTCCAGCGCGTCGTCGGCATCGAGGCACGCGAGCAGTTCCAGGAGATGACCGGCAACCTGCCCGACGTCGTCGAGGCGTGCGTCGGTGGCGGCTCGAACGCGATCGGCATCTTCTCGGCCTTCCTCGACGACCCGGTCGAGCTGATCGGCGTCGAGCCGCTCGGCCGCGGCACCGCGACCGGCGAGCACGCCGCGACCATGACCTACGGGCGCGAGGGCATCATCCACGGGTTCCGCTGCTACCTGCTCCAGGACGAGGAGGGGCAGCCCTCACCGGTGTACTCGTGCGCGAGCGGGCTGGACTACCCGGGCGTCGGCCCCGAGCACAGCTACCTCAAGGACGCCGGACGCGTCGAGTACGTGACTGCGACCGACGACGAGTGCCGGGACGCGTTCTTCCTGCTCAGCCGCAAGGAAGGCATCATCCCGGCGCTCGAGAGCGCGCACGCCGTCGCCCATGCGCTCGTCAAGGCGCGCGAGATGGAGACGGGCACGATCCTCGTCAACCTGAGCGGTCGCGGCGACAAGGACATGGACTACGTGATCGAGAACTGGGGCATCGGGAGGTAGCGCGACCCGCGCCCGCCAAGAACGACCTCGCCGCCCGACAGCCGGGGGACGCTGTCGGGCGACGGTCACACGACCCGGAGGCCGAGCGGTCTCAGTTGAGCGTGGTCGGCGTGCTCGTGGGGGCGACGGTCGGAGCGATGGTCGGCGCGACCGTCGGAGCGCTCGTCGGCGCAACCGTCGGTGCCACGGTGGGCTCGTCCGACTCCGGCGTTCCGTGCTTGTCGCCCGACCGCTCGCCGTCCACGCCGTGGCGCAGCTCGTTCCGCACGTGCGCCTCGGTCGAGATCGTCCGACCGTCGACGCCGCCGTCACGGGCGTCCTCGGACACGCGCTGCCCGAACGAGGCCTCGGTCGGCAGGTCCGTCGGGCGCATGCCCTCGGGTTCGGTCGGCTCCGCCGTCGGCTCGGTCGGGTCCGCAGTCGGGTCGGCCTGCTCCGTCGACTCCGTCCTCGGCGCTGCTGTCGGGCCGGCCGTGGGCGTCGCGGTCGCGCCGGCCGTCGGCGCCACCGTCGAGCTCTGCTCGGACGACGGCGGCGAGGTGAGGTCGCTGGCGATCGCCGGGACCCCGGCCGCAGCCCCGACGGCGCCGGCTGCGACGACGGTGCCGACGATCGCCTTGCCGGCGAGGTCCAGCCCGGCGAACTTCGCCACGATGGCGGCGAATGCTGAGGTGCTCATGTTTCGTCCTCCGGTGAACGGGTCGCGCTCGTCGGCGCGACTCTCCAGTGGTGTGCGACTCGGGAGCCGCTCTCACCCCGGCAATCGCTCGTCCCGCCGCCAGGGGTACGGGTTCGGACCGACGGGTTCGGACGGGCAGCTCAGACCGGCGGGTCCAGATGTCAGGGTCCAGGCCCGCACGACCAGGCCTGCGCGACCAGGCGCGCGAGCTCAGCCTGCGCGCTCAGTCGTGAGCGTTCGCGTGCTCGGCGTCGGACTCCCACGGGTGCGCCGAGGTCACGTCGGCCCGCGCGGTCGGCGGCAAGGTCGGGGCGACCGCACCGGGTGCAGCCGGTGTCCCCGCGACCTCGGGCACGTCCGGCTCTGCCCTCCGGTCCGAGGCCGGCGGCATCGACGCCTCGCTGGTCGGCCGCACCTCCTCCGGCGAACGCCCCTCGACGCCTGCCGGCGGCACAGGCGTCGGGTGCGTCGGACGGGTCGCCGGACCGTGCACCGACGGCGCACCGCCGGGTGTCACCCGTGGTGCCTCACGGCCCGAGGCCCTGGTCGGGCTCGACGTGGGCACCGGCGCGACCGGGGCGTTCGTCCCCTGCTCGAACAGGTGCGCGACCCTCTCGACGACAGCGCGCGCCGGGGCCTGGATGACGTCCGGCACGGCGCCGATCGTGGCGGCCCCGGTGACGCCGGCGAACGCGACTCCGGCGCCGAGGGCGATCTTCCCGGCGAGACCGAGCCCGGCGACGTAGCGCCAGAGGGTGCGCAGGCGGCGCCGCGCCCGCGTCGACGCGGTTCCGGCCGACCCGACGCTCGTCGACACGGCGCTCGTCGACACAGCCGCCTGGGTCGGGAGCCCCTCGCGGAGCAGCTGGCTCAGCGCGGGCGTCGGGCCGGGTGCGGGCGCGTCGGCGGTCCGGCGCAGCGCCGCGACCAGGTCGACCAGCTCCGGCTCGCCCGGGACGGCCCGCCCGGTGAGCAGGAGCTCGTCGTTTTGTGCCCTCATGTCCTGGTTATCGTCGAAAGTGCTCACAGGGTCACGGCCTCCGACTCGAGGATCCGTCGCAGGGTCGCGAGCCCCCGGTGCTGCAGCGCCTTGACCGCTCCTGGGCGCTTGCCCACGACCTCGCCGACCTGCTCGACCGTCAGGTCCGCGACGATCCTGAGCACCAGGACCTCACGCTGGTCGTCGGTGAGCAGCGCGAGCAGTGCGAGCGCCTGCTCCTCACCGAGGGCGCGGAGGGCCTGGTTCTCGGCGCTCTCGACCGTCCTGTCGTCCTCGTCCGGCTCGTACGGCGCCTGCGGGACCGTGCGCGACCCGCTGCGCCAGTGGTCCACGACGCGCCTGTGCGCGATCGTGAACACCCAGGACCGGAACTGCTCCTGACCTCCGGCGAACCGTCCGAGGCCGGTGAACACGGCGAGGAACACCTCGCTCGTGAGGTCCTCGACGTCGCGGACGCCGCGGGCGCGCAGGTACGCCGCGACGGGCCGCACCAGGTCCTCGTAGAGGGTTGCGAAGGCCTCGGCTGAGCCGGTGCGGGCTCGCGCGAGCACCTGGTCGAAGTCGTCGAGCACCGGAACAGCATGCACGACGCTCCGGCGGATCCGGTGCTCAGGACGGGCGCGAGCCCTCGACGGGCTGGTACATGCACGCCGGGTCCTCGCCGAGGGCGTCTCCGGTCGCGGCGAACGCGCGGGCCCTCGAGCCGCCGCACAGGTCGGCGTAGGCGCAGTCCCCGCACCGCCCCGAGAACTCGGCGGCGCGGATCTGCCGCAGCAACGGGTCGTCGCGGTAGATCTCGCTGAGCGGGCGCTCGCGCAGGTTGCCGAGGCCGATCGGCAGGAACCCGGCCGGGTACACCTCGCCGTCGTGCGCGACGAACAGGATGCCCTTGCCGTCGCGCGTGGCCGCGGTGTGCGCGCTCGGGCGTCGGGTGGGCTCGCCCAGCAGCTCGGTCAGGCGGCTCTTGAGCGCCGCGTACACGGCGGTCTGCGGCACGGGGAGCCCGGCACGGCGCTCGGTGACCACACGGCGGAAGAACGGCGCCTCGACCGTGCGGACGATGAAGCCGTAGTGCGACGCGTCGTACAGGAAGTGGCAGACGTCCTCGTGCTCCTCGGCGGAGATCGCCCCGGAGACGACGCCGCGCCCGACGTGCACGAGGAAGAAGACCTCCCAGATCTGGGCGCCGGCGTCGCGCACGATCCCGGCGATCTCGGCGAGCTCGTGGAGGTTCTCGCTCATGACCGTCGTGTTGACCTGGACCGTCAGGCCGGCCGCGACGAGGGCCGTGATCGCGGCGACGGTGTCCTTGAAGTGGTGGTCGACCGCGCGCACCCCCTCGTGGGTCTTCGGTGTCGCGCCGTCGAGGCTGATCGAGACGGCCTTGACGCCGCTGGTCGCGATCCGCGCGATCATCTCGGGGGTGAGCGCCGGGGTGACGGACGGTGAGAGTGCCACCGGGATCCCCAGGCCGGAGGCGTACTCGACGAGCTCGAAGAGGTCCGCGCGCAGCAGGCAGTCGCCGCCGGTGAGCACGAGGATCGGGAACGGACGCCCGAACCCGGCGACCTGGTCGACGAGATCGCGCCCCTCGGCGACGTCGAGCTCGCCGGGCAGGGCGTGGGTCATCGCGGACGCGCGGCAGTGCCGGCAGGCGACCTGGCAGGCCCGGGTCGTCTCCCAGAAGACGAGCATCGGGCGCTGGTTGTAGTCGACCCGCGAGACGGGGACGGCTGGGTGCTCGCCGGGGTGGGTCGTGGCGGTCGGGTGCCCGCCGGGGTGGGTCGCAGTCGCGCTGCGCTCGGCGATCGTCTCGGTCAGCGTCTGCTCGGTCATGCGCGTCCTCTCGAAGGTGCGACGGCGGCGGCGTCGACGGTGCCGGTGGTGTCCGTGGTGTGCGTGCGGCTCGTGCTGGCAGTGCCGTCAGTGCTGTCAGTGCTGTATCGGCTCTCCGCGGCCAGCGTCGCGGCGGTGCGCTGTGCGCGTGCCACGCACGAGGCGATCCCGACGCCCCCGAACGCGGCACCGGTGACGTGGATCCCGGGGGCGTCGGTCAGCGCGTGGTCGATCCGCTCCAGCCGACGCCGGTGACCGACCGTGTACTGGGGCATCGCGCGCGGCCAGCGCTGCACGCTCGCGGAGGCCGGCGGTGCGCTCATCCCCATGGTCAGCGCGAGCTCGCGGTGCACCTGGGCGACGAGGGCGTCGTCGTCCATCGTGGCGAAGCGGTCGTCGCCGTGACGGCCGACCATCGCACGGATCAGCACGTGCGACGGGTCGGCGAGGTTCGGCCACTTGGCCGGCAGCCAGCTGCAGCCGACGAGCAGGAGCCCCTCCTCGGGCGGGACGAGGAACCCGGTCCCGTCCAGCGGGTGCGTCACGGCGCTGCGGGGGTAGACGAGCGTGAGGCTCGCGACGTCGGCGTAGGGCACCTCCCGGGCTGCCACCGACGCGTCCGGGGCGACCCGGGCGAGCAGGTCCGCGGTCACGAACGCCGGGGTCGCGAGCACGACGGCGTCGGCGGCGAGCTCCTCACCTCCCGCGAGCGTGACCACGTAGCCGTGGCCGTCCGAGGCCGCGGTGTCGCGCCCGCCATCCGCCCGGCGCAGTCCGGTGACCCGGGCGCCGAGCCGTACGTCGCACCTGTCGAGCTGGCTCACCAACGTGTCCACGAGCCGGGTCAGACCGCCGTCGAGGGTGACCAGGGCCGGGCCCGACGAGGTCGACCCGCGCCGCATCGAGCGCGATCCGAGGTAGATGCTGCGGCTCCGGCGGGCGAGCGCCGCGATCTCCGGGACCGAGCTCTGCGCGCTGAGCTCGTCGGCCCGGCCGGCGTGCACGCCGCCGAGCATCGGGTCGACGAGGCGCTCGAACACCTCCGCGCCGAAGCGCGGACGCACGAGCTCGCCCACGGACGGGTCGTCGCCGGTGCGGGTGCGCGGCAGCACGAGGTCGAGGGCGGCACGCAGGACGCCGAGCGGGGACAGCAGCCCGGACCGGAGCAGCGGGAGCAGCTTCTGCGGGATGCCGAACAGCGTGCTCGGCGGCAGCGGCCGCAGGCGGGCGCGCGACCAGATGAAGGCGCCGCTCGCCCCGGGGGCGACGATCGCCGCGGTCAGGCCGAGGTCCTCGAGCAGCGAACGCATCGCCGGCAACCGAACCAACAGCGCGTCGGGGCCCATGTCGACGGGGTGGCCGGCGACGTCCTGCGTGAGGATCTTGCCGCCGAGCCGGTCCGCGGCCTCGACGAGCACGACCTCGACGTCCGGACCGCCGTCACGGGCCAGGAGGTAGGCCGTGGCGAGTCCGCTGACTCCGCCGCCGACGATGACGACGCGCTGGTGGTTCGACATGGTCGGACGGGCTCCTGAGGTTGAAACGACAACCCATTAGGCGCCTTCAGATCGGCGAGTTCTAGGCCAAAAGTCCCTGTTCGACGGGGGCAGCAAGAGCGGGGACAGGCGGGACGGCGGCACGCTCCCCGAGCTTGACCACCACGACGCCGCCGAGGACCAGGGCCCCGCCGACGAGCTGGACCGACCGGGGCAGCTCACCGAGCAGCAGCCAGGCGAACCCGACCCCGGCCACCACCTCGAGCAGAGCGACGAACGAGGCGAGCCGCGAGCCGAGCCGACGGGTGGCGGCGATCCCGGTGCCATACGCGAGCGCCGCGGTCACCAGCCCGAGCGCGACCACCGGCGGCCACCACGCCACCGCGTGCCCCGCGTAGCTGACGGTCGCGGTCGCGGCACGCATCGGCAGCGCACCCACCACCCCGAGGAGGCCGAGGACCACGCCCCCGACCACGAGCCCGCCCGCGGCGAGGGTCAGCGGCGGCAGGCCGGTCGAGTCGTCCGCGGACACCACGAAGTACGTGGCCGCCCCGACCATCGCGGCCAACGCCCAGAGCACGCCGACGACGCTCAGGCCCATGCCGCCGAGCACGTCGAGCACGAGCACCAGACCGAGCGCGGCGAGCCCGGCGCCGATCAGGGTGACCGGGCCGGGGCGCTGCCCGTGCCGCAGCCAGAGCCAGACGACGACGGCCGCCGGCGCCGTGTACTCGATCAGCAGCGCGGGTGCGACCTGCATGGCCTCGACGGCCGAGAAGTAGCAGAACTGCGCACCGGCCACTGCGAGGACCCCGTAGAGCAGGATCAGGCCGGCGTTGCGGCGCAGCAGCCACCACCGTCCGCGCAGCGCGGGGAGCCCGAACGGCAGCACGGCGAGGGCGGCGACAGTGATTCGGGAGAGGGTGACCGCCCCCGGCGTCCACCCGGTGTCGAGCAGGCCACGGGCCAGCCCTCCCGATGCGCCGAACGAGACGGCGGAGACGACCGCGAGGAGCAGGCCGGACGTCAGGCGCCCGCCGAGGACGGGCGCCGAGGCGACATGCCCGTCATGAGTGACCGACGTCATGGCTCATGACAGTAGAGTCGCAAGGGTAACGTGTCAACATGACGTTCACCCATGACACGGAGGCGTCGCTCCAGGCAGCGGTCGAGCTCGTCAACAGCGCGTCCGACCCGGCCACCCTGAGCACGCCCGACCAGCTCACGGAGTTCCTCGAACGCTGGGAGTACACCGGCCGGCACGACGGCACGATGCGCGAGCTCGAGGAGGTCCAGGACCTGCGCCCCCGGCTGCGCGAGCTGCTCACCGCGGACCGGGACCACGCGGTGACCCTGGTCAACACGATGCTCGCCGGGGCTCACGCGGTGCCCCAGCTCTCCCGGCACGGCCGCCACGACTGGCACGTGCACGCGGTGTCCGGCACCGAACCCCTCGCCGTCCGGATGATCGTGGAGACCGCCATGGCGATGGTCGACGTGATCCGCGCGGACGAGATGTCCCGGCTCGGGGTGTGCGCGGACGACACGTGCGACGGCATCGTGCTCGACCTGTCCCGCAACCGGTCGCGCCGGTTCTGCAGCACGACCTGCGGCAACCGGAACGCGGTCGCGGCCTACCGGGCCCGTCAGGCCGAGCAGCACTGACGGCGCACCCACACCGCTCCCACGATTCACCCACCGTTCACCCAGGCGGGCGTGGCACCGTCGGCGCCCATGGATGCCCTCGTCGTCGCCCTCGCGCAGTACCTCCCCCTGCTGGTCCCTGTTGCCGCCGCCGTCGTGTGGTTCACACTGCCGACGGGGGCGAAGGTCGCGCTCGCGTTCCAGGCGGTCGTCGCGCTCGTCGTCGTCGCCGGGCTGATCCAGCTCGCCGCAGCCCTGCACACCGACCCTCGTCCGTTCGTCGTCGACCCGTCCGTGGTGCCGCTGTTCCCCCACCCGGCCGACAACGGGTTCCCCTCCGACCACACGGCCCTCGCCTCGACCGTCGGCCTGCTCGTCCTGCTCCACCGCCGGCGCGTCGGGCTCGTGCTGCTGCTCGCCGGTGTCCTCGGCGGCGCCGCGCGCGTGCTCGCCCACGTGCACCACGTCCAGGACATCGTCGCCGGGGTGGCCATCGCCGGGATCACGGTCGCGATCGCCGCCGTCGCCTGGAGCGGCGTCCTCCCGCGGCTGCGCGGACGCCTGGCCGTCCTGGCCGCAGCCGGCTGAGCCCAGGCCCGCGAGGCCGTCGCGACCGCCGCCGGTGGTGCGGCGTCGCAGCCCCGCACCGCGGGCACGACCTCCCCGGAGCACAATGGGGGTCGGGGTGGTGAGATGCGCGCGTGGCAGGTGCACGAGGGGCGGCTCGAGCTGGTGGAACGACCGGACCCGGAGCCCGCGGCCGACGAGCTGCTCGTCCGCGTCCTCGCGTGCGGGGTCTGCCGCACCGACCTGCACGTCCTGGACGGCGACCTGCCGGTGCACCGCCCCGACGTCACGCCCGGTCACGAGGCGGTCGGCGTCGTCGTCGGCGCAGGGCCCGAGGTCATGGACCCCCGGCTCGGGAGTCGCGTCGGCATCCCGTGGCTCCGGCGCACCTGCGGACGGTGCGACCACTGCACGTCGGGCCACGAGAACCTCTGCACCCGGTCCGAGTACACCGGGTGGGACGCCGACGGCGGCTACGCCGAGCTGGTGACCGTGCCGGCCGCCTACGCGTACCCGTGGCCGGAGGACCTCGACCCCGCCGCGAACGCGCCCCTGCTGTGCGCCGGGATCATCGGGTTCCGCGCGCTGCGGCGTGCCGAGGTCCCACCCGGCGGCCGGCTCGGCATCTACGGCTTCGGCGGGTCCGCGCACCTCACCGCGCAGGTCGCCCTCGCCGCGGGCGCGACGGTCCACGTCATGACCCGCGCGGCCGCGGCCCGTTCGCTCGCGATCGAGCTCGGGTGCGCCTCGGCCCAGGGTGCGGCCGACCGACCGCCGGAGCCGCTCGACGCCGCGATCCTGTTCGCCCCCGTGGGCGAGCTGGTCCCGGTCGCGCTCGAGGCCCTGCGCCCCGGCGGGACCCTGGCGATCGCCGGCATCCACCTGAGCGACGTGCCGCCGCTCGACTACCAGCGACACCTGTTCCACGAGAAGCAGCTGCGCTCTGTCGAGGCGAACACGCGTGAGGACGGCCGTGAGCTCCTGGCCACCGCGGCACGGATCGGTCTGCGCGTCTCGACGCAGCCCTACGCGTTCACCGACGCCGACCGGGCCCTCGCCGACCTCCGGGCGGACCGCGTCAACGGGGCCGCGGTGCTCACCTTCTGAGCACCTTCGACGTGCGGGATTCATCCATCGTTCTCCCAGGATCGTGTGCCAGCGTGACCCACCATGGATCGCCTTGTCCGCGCGGCGCTCGAGGCGCATGTGTCGCGACGCGAGCTCCTGGCGGCGCTCGGCGTGGTCCCGTTCGTGATCTTCGCGACCGAGCCGTCGTCCCACCCGGTCGCGACGCACCGCAGCGTGCTGGCCGCGATCGCCACCCCGACGTCTCCCGCGGCGACGGCGACGCCCGCGTCCCGACCTGTCGTCGCCGGCCCCACGGCGGGAGGCTCGATGCAGATCGTCGCGCACGAGGACGACGACCTGCTGTTCCAGAACCCCGACGTGCTGCACGACATCGTGGCCGGACGCCACGTCCGCTCGGTGTTCGTCACCGCCGGTGACGCCGCCCGGGACCGCGCCTACTGGACGGGCCGCGAGCGCGGCAGCATGGCGGCCTACGCGCGGATGGCCGGTGTGGCGGACCGGTGGACCACGGCCGACGCCGGCGTCCCGGGGACCCCGATCCGCCTGCACACCCTGGTCGAGGCCCCGCACGTCTCCGTCGTGTTCATGCGGCTCCCCGACGGGAACCGGACCGGGAGCGGGATGATGGACCACCACCACGAGAGCCTCATGCGGCTCTGGCGCGGTGACATCGCGACGATCCACGCGGTCGACGGCAGCGCGAGCTACACGGCCGTGTCCCTGCGCCAGACCCTCACGACGCTGATGAGCACCTACCAGCCGACGACGATCCGCACCCAGGACTGGACCATCGCGTTCGGGACCGGTGACAACGCGGACCACACCGCCACGGCGCTGTTCGTGCAGCAGGCGCACCGGGAGTACGACGCCGCGCACAGCGTGATCGCGTACGAGGGGTACCCCGCCTGGACCCGCCCGCCGGACGTCGACGGCGCGGACCTCACCGCGAAGTCGCGCGCATTCCGCGCATACGCCGTCGACGACTCGATCATGTGCCTGAAACCGTGGTGTGCGGGCGACCTGGTGTCCTCGCTCCGGCTCGCCCGCCAGTACATCACCGCGAGCGAGTCGGTCGGGAACGTGGCCAGGGACCCGGGCGTGCGCGTCACGGCGTCCTCGCAGACCCCCTGGACCGGGCAGACCGCGGCGCGCGCGATCGACGGCTTCGCGCACGACGGCGCGGGCTCGTTCGAGCAGGTGTGGGCGACCGACGGCGGCCGGGCCGGCAGCTGGATCCAGCTCGACTTCCCCACGCCGACGGCCGTCAACGGCGTCGTGCTCTACGACCGACCGAACGACCACGACCAGATCACCGGCGCCACCCTGCGCTTCTCGGACGGCAGCACCGTGCCGACCGGTGCCCTCGCGGACAACGGCTCCGCGATGACCGTGCGCTTCCCGTCCCGGGTCGTCACGAGCCTCCGGCTGACCGTGACCTCGGTGAGCGCGACGACACGGAACGTCGGCCTTGCCCAGCTCGAGGTCTACGACAACATGCCGCAGCCTGCCGCAACGCCCTGACCGATCGCCCCGCCCACCTGACAGCACCAGCACAGCACGCTCCTGACCAGGTCAAAGACCCGCCGACTACGCCAGAGTCATGGCGGAGACGAGCTCGGACCACCCGTGGCACGAGCCGGCTGAAGCCACCTCCGGAACCCACCCCGCGCGTCGCGGTCGGCGGCGGTACGTCCGCGGCATCGCCGTCGTCCTCCTGGCAGCCGGGGTCGTCGGTGGCGCGACCTCGGGCACCCGCGCCCTCTCGACACCGCGCGCATCCGTCGAGGCCGTGCTCGCCGAGGTCCCCGTCACCGACGGCCCCGTCGGCACCGAGGACGCGGGCGACGTCGATGCGGCGAGCCCGACCACGCCGACCGCTGCCGCAGCAGATGACGCCGTGACGGCGTCGACGACCGACCCCACCGACTCCACCGGCGCTGCGGCCGTCGGCGACCCGGTCGGGATGAGTCCGACGGCCCCGCGGTCGGCCGAGGGGGTTGGCGCGCCGAGGCCGCGCTCGACGGGTTCCAGGCCCAGGTCGCCGCGCTGGACGCCGCGACCACCGGCACGGCCAGCGTGTACGCGCTCAACCTCGACACCGGTCTGGCGGCCTCGTACAACCCGGCGACCGCTTTCGTCACCGCCAGCATCGTCAAGGTGGACCTCGTCGCGGCCCTGCTGCTCCGGGCCCAGGACGCCGCACGCGAGCTGACGGCGACCGAACGGTCGCTCGCCACGGCAGCGATCACCGCCAGCAGCAACGACGCCGCGACCAGCATCTTCCAGGCCATCGGCGGGGCAGGCGGCCTCGCGAGCGCGAACGCCCGACTGGGGCTCGTCGAGACCACCCCCCGGTCGTCCTGGGGTCTCACGACGACCTCGGCGGCCGACCAGGTCCGCCTGCTGACCGCCCTCACCAGCGACAACAGCCCGCTGACCGCGTCGTCCCGCGCCTACCTGCTCGGGCTCATGTCCGAGGTCTGCGACGACCAGGACTGGGGCGTCACCGCCGCCGGTGACGACGACGCGCCCGTCAAGAACGGCTGGCTCCCGTACAGCGGCGACGGCTACGCGTGGGAGGTGAACTCGATCGGGATCGTCACCGTCGGAAGCCAGCGCGTCCTGATCGCCGTCCTGACCCGCCACGGCGCCACCGAGGAGAGCGGCATCGCGCTCGTCGAGCAGCTCAGCAGGCTCGCCGCTGCCGCGGTGACGTGACGCGCCGCGGTGCGGTGAGGTGAGGTGAGGTGACCAGCGGCCGCGACGGGCCGCACGCGTGCGACAAGCTGACCGCGCACGACCGGCCGGACGCCGCTGGCGGCCTGAGGCACCACCGGCCGACGCACCACCGGCCCCGATCCGCGTGCTCTCGGCCCCCGCTACCGCTCGTGCTCGGCGACGAGCCGGTCGTCGTCGAGCCCCAGCAGACGGCGGTCGTCGAGCCCCTCGTGGTGCGTGTCGTGGACCGCGGTGAGCTCGACGAACGTCACCTCGTGGCGCGAGAGCGCGAGCCGCAGCTCGACCCGTCCGTCGACGGTCGTCAACCGGTGGTGCTCGACGGCCGGCCGCTCGCACCGGCGCAGGATCTCGAGCTCGCGCGCGTCGGGCGACATCGGCCGCCCCAGCTCGCGCCATGCGGTGAACGCGTTGCCGTCGACCTCGTTGACGCGCTCGCGCAGGACGAAGACCCCGGTGTCGTCCGGGACCGGGTCCCCGCCGGCCACCACCGGCACGGACAGCACGACGTCGTGCCGGTCCGGGGCGGGCGGGGCGTCGGTCCCGCCCACGGGCTGCCAGGCCAGGACGGTGATCCGCCCGGAGGAGTCCTGGCAGACGAGGTGGTCGTCGCCGCGTGCGAGCACCTGTGCACCCATCCGGGCCATGAAGGCGTAGAGGTGGAACGTGGGCTTCGCGATCTGCCGGTGCGTGAGCAGCCCGAACCCGCCGTGGAAGAACGAGGTCGGGACGTCGAGCTCCTCGAACACGTCGCAGAACGTCCAGTACGAGAACGAGTCGACCAGGTCGCCGCCGCCGGCGAGCACGGGCGCGAGGTACGCGGCGTTGTACGCGGTGTCGTGGATCGGGTTGTCCGGCCGGTACGAGGTGTTGAACTCGGTGATGTGCACCGGCAGCCCGGCCAGCGGCGTGCCCCCGAGGTGGGTCCGCGGCGCGCCGAACTGGTCGAGCAGGTCCTGCGGCGGCATGAGCTCCTGGTACGTGCCGAACGGGATCGCCTGCTCCGGTCGCGACGTGTACGCGTGCCGACTGACGAAGTCGATCGGGACGTCGTGGCTGGTCACGAACTCGGCGAACGGTGCCCACCACTCGTCGGACCCGGGGGAGATCGCCGGCCCGCCGACCTGCAGCGACGCGTCGACCTCCTTGACGGCCCGCGCGGTGGCCTCGTACAGCCGGAAGTAGGCCTCCTGGTCTGCGTCCTTCCAGAAGATGTCGAGGTTGGGCTCGTTCCACACCTCGATCGGCCAGCGCCGCACCTCGTCGAGGCCGTACCGGTCGATCAGGTGACGCAGCAGCGCCTGGACCAGGTCGACCCACGCCTGCAGGTCCGCAGGCGGGGTGATGTTGCCCTTCCACCAGAACACCGTCTCCGGGCCGGAGGCGAGGAGGGACGGCATGAAGCCCAGCTCGAGGAACGGCCGGATGCCGAGCGCGAGCAGACGGTCGTGCACCTGGTCCACGTACGTGAACGAGTACCGGGTGTGCGTGCGGCCGTCGACCGCCGCGGTGCGGTGCACGCCCATGTCGTCGGACAGCAGCCCGTGCCCCCGGAGGTACGAGAACCCGATCTCGCGCTGCACCCGGGCCAAGGACTCGAGGTGGTCGGCACGCAGCGCCAGGTTGATCCGGCCCGTCCCGACGCACGCGCGCCAGGCGGGGGACAGCGGGCCGACGGGCGCGCCGGGGACGATCACGGGCTCGGGCATCAGCGGATCTCGACGACCGCGAAGGAGTGCGCCGGGAGGGTGAAGCGCACCCCGGTGGACGTCTCGACCACCTCGAGCGGCCGGGGGCTGACCTGGTCGGGGTCCGCCGCACTGTTGAACGAGCGGACGGACGACGGCGCGAGCACCCGGGCGCTCACGTCCTGCGGGCTGACCCCCCGCAGGTCGAGGTCCACCTCGACGGGGTGCTCGAGGTCGGCGTTCGTCAACGACACGTGGCACCGGCCCTCGGTGACGCTCGCCGTGGCCGAGAGCGTCGGGACGGACGTCCCGGCCACGTCGTGCTGCGCCTGCGGTGCGCGGACGTGCACCGGCACGGACGTGGCGTCGTGGTGGACCTTGTTCATCTCGAACACGTGGAAGGTCGGCGTCCGGACGAGGGCGCCGGTCTCCTCGTCGGTGAGCACCATGGCCTGCAGGACGTTGACCGTCTGGGCGATGTTGGCCATCGTGAGGCGGTCGGCGAGCCGGTGGAACGTGTCGAAGTGCAGCGAGGCGACGATCGCGTCCCGCATCGTGTTCTGCTGGTACAGGAACCCGGGGTTGGTGCCGGGCTCGACGTCCCACCAGGTTCCCCACTCGTCGAGGACGAGCCCGACCTTCCGTTCCGGGTCGTAGCGGTCCATGACCGCGACGTGCCGCCGCAGGATCGGCTCGATGGCCTGGGCGGCGACGACCGTCCGCCAGTACTCGTCGTCGCCGAACTGCGTCGCGCTCCCCTTGGCCTCCCAGGTGCCGCCGAACGTGTAGTAGTGGACCGAGATCGCCTCGAAGGGCAGGGCGTTGGACGGTCCCGGGGCGTCGACCGCACGCATGAGCGCTTCGGTCCAGGCGTAGTCGTCGTCCGCGGCACCCGCCGCGATGCGGGTGAGCGTGTTGTCCCCGTGGTTGCGGCAGAACGTCGCGTACTGCCGGGCGAGGTCGGCGTAGGCCTCCGCACGCATCCGCCCGCCACAGCCCCAGGGCTCGTTCCCGATCCCCCAGAACGGCACCCGCCACGGCTCGTCGCGACCGTTCGCACGCCTCAGGTCGGCCATCGGCGAGGTCCCCGGCCTGGTGAGGTACTCGACCCACTCGCTCATCTCCCGGACGGTCCCGGAGCCGACGTTCCCCGAGACGTACGGCGCCGTGCCGAGCAGCTCGCACAGCGCCATGAACTCGTGGCTGCCGAAGTGGTTGTTCTCCTCGACGTCACCCCAGTGCGTGTTGACCATGCGGGGGCGGTCCTCGCGCGGGCCGATCCCGTCGCGCCAGTGGTACTCGTCCGCGAAGCAGCCCCCGGGCCACCGGAGGTTCGGGATCTCCAGCTCGCGCAGCGCCTCGACGACGTCCAGCCGGATGCCGCCCTCGTTCGGGATCGGCGAGTCCTCACCCACCCAGAACCCGCCGTAGATGCACCGGCCGAGGTGCTCCGCGAAGTGCCCGTAGAGATGGCGGCTGATGACCGGCCCGGGGATGTCGACGTTGACGATGACGGTGGCACGAGTGGCGTCTGGCACGGCGGGTCGGCCTTTCGGTGCGGGTGTGGACTGCGCAGGTGTGTCGACTGCGCAGGTGTGTGGACGGCGCTGGATGGACGGCGTGCAGGGTGGCCAGCGTGCGGTCAGGACACCGGGGCCTCTTCGATCGGCCGCTGCACGCCCAGCCCGACCTCGTCGGCGACCTCGACCGTCGCCGGCACGACCTCGCTCACGACGAGTCTCGGGTCGGCGGTCGTCACACGGTGCACCGGACCGGTCACCGTGATCTCGGTCGTGGTCTCCTTCTCCGCGCACGACGGGCCGACCCACAGCTCGACCGCCCCGGGCTCGACGATGCGCACCATCGTGCGGTCGGAGAACGCCAGCCGGGTGGTGGGCACCCGGAACCGGACCAGTGCCGACTCCCCGACTGCCAGCGCAACCCGCCGGTATCCGAGCAGCTGCGCGACCGGGCGGGTCACGGTCGCGTTCACGTCGCGCGCGTACAGCTGGACCACGTCGACGCCGGCCCGCTCACCGGTGTTGCGGACCTGGACCTGCACCGTGAACGTGTCGCCCGCTGCGACCTCGTGGTCCGCGAGCACGTCGGTGCGCGTGAACGAGGTGTAGGACAGCCCGTGCCCGAACGGCAGCACCGGTGTGCTGTCCGTGCTGGTGACCTCCGAGGGGCCGCCGAGGATCGGGTGCAGGTAGGAGTACGGCTGGGCGCCGGCCGATCGTGGCAGGGTCACCGGCAGCCGGCCGGACGGGTTGACCCGCCCTGACAGGATGCCGGCGAGCGCCGTGCCGCCCTCTTCCCCGGGGAAGAACGCCTGGAGCACCGCCGACGGCGCGGATGCCCCGTCGACCGCCCACCCCACCGCGTACGGTCGCCCGGTCAGCATGACCATCACGACCGGCGTCCCGGTGGCGATCACGGCCTCGACGAGCTGACGCTGCACCCCGGGGAGGTCGAGGGTCTCGGTGTCGTTCCCCTCTCCGACGGTCCCGCGGCCGAACAGTCCGGCCTGGTCACCCACGACGACCACCGCGACGTCCGCGTCGCTCGCGAGCGCGATCGCCTCGGCGAAGCCGGACGTGTCGTCGCCCTCGACGGAGCAGCCCTCGGCGTACCGCACCTCGGTGCCGGGGAGCTCCGCCCGGAGCCCCTCGAGCACCGACGGGATCGCGAACCCCATCGGCACCTCGGGGTGGTGCACGAGCACGTGGTTGACGAACGAGTAGCAGCCCATCAGGGCCTCGGCGCGGGCGGCGTTCGGTCCGAGCACGGCCACCCGCCGCGGGGCCGGACGGTCCGTGCCGCCGAGCGGCAGGACGCCGTCGTTCGTGAGCAGCACCACGGACTCCTCGGCCACCCGGCGCGCGACGTCGCGGTGCTCCGGTGAGTCGAGGTCGATCGCCGTCGGCGGCTCGTCCTCGAACGTCGCGTCGAGCAGGCCGAGCTCCTCCTTCTGCGCGAGCGCGCGGAGCACGGCACGGTCCACGAGGGCCTCGTCGACGAGTCCCGCCCGCACCCGCTCGGCGAGCGGCTGCAGGTAGGCGTCGCCCGTCGGCAGCTCGACGTCGATGCCGGCCGCCAGCGCGAGCGCGGCGGCCTCCCCGAGATCGGCCGCGACGGCGTGCATCACGTGCAGGAACGCCACCGAGAAGTAGTCGGCGACGACGACGCCGTCGAAGCCCCACGTCTCACGCAGCAGCGTGGTGAGGTACGTCGGGTCCGATGCCATCGGGACGCCGTCGACCTCCGCGTAGGAGTTCATGACCGAGCGCGCCCCGCCGTCCAACACCGCCATCTCGAACGGTGGCAGCAGCACGTCGGCGAGCTCGCGCGGTCCGGCGCTGACCGGGCCGTGGTTGCGCCCGGCACGGGAGGCCGAGTACCCGACGAAGTGCTTGAGCGTGGCGTGCACCCCGGCGGACTGCAGTCCTCGCACGTAGGCCGTGCCGACCGTCCCGACCAGGTACGGATCCTCGCCGATGCACTCGTCGACCCTCCCCCAGCGTGGGTCGCGGATCACGTCGAGGACCGGGGCCAGCCCCTGGTGGATGCCGAGCTCGCGCATCGAGGTGCCGATGAGCGCGCCCATCTCGGCCACGAGGTCGGGGTCGAAGGTGCCACCCCAGGCCAGCGGGGTCGGGTACGTGGCGGCCTTCCAGGCCGCGAGGCCGGTCAGGCACTCCTCGTGCACGAGGGCCGGGATGCCGAGGCGGGTCTCGGTGACGAGGCGACGCTGCTCGCGCCACAGCCACGCCGCGCGCTCGACGGGGTCGACCGGCCGGGTGCCGTACACGCGGGTGAGATGCCCGATCCCGTGCGCGGTGGCCTCGTCGAGCCGGCCGGACGACGCCATCTCGCCCTGCATGGGAGCGACGACCTCACCACCCTGGTCGACCCAGAAGCCGACGAGCTGGGCAAGCTTCTCCTCGAGCGTCATGCGCGCATGCAGGGCATGCACCCGCGCGGACACCTCGGGCACTGCAGGAACGACGGTCACGAGACCTGTCTCCTTCGGACGTGACGCTGGGATGACGTGGTGGGGCTGCGGGAGGCGGAGCGCACTCCCGCCACCGACGGTGCGCCGGTGAGGCGCACCGTCGGTCACGGTGTGGCACTCAGCCCTTGACCGCTCCGGTCAGGCCGCCGACGATCCGGCGCTCGAAGAGGCTGAAGAAGACCAGTGCAGGGATCATCGACAGCGACGTGAACGCCAGGACCTTGGCGGTGTCGACCGAGTACTGCGAGGCGAACGCCTGCACGCCGAGCGGCAGGGTGTAGCTCGCCTCGTTGTTCAGGACGAACAACGGGAGCAGGTAGCTGTTCCAGCTGCCGATGAACGCGAGGATCCCTACCGTGACGACGCCAGGGATCGACAACGGGACGACCATGCGGAAGAAGAACCCCAGGCGGCTGCACCCGTCGATCGCGGCGGCTTCCTCGATCTCGTCCGGGATCGCCCGCAGGAACGGCACGAGGATGATGATCGTGACCGGAAGGGCGAACGCGATCTGCGGGAGGATGAGCCCCGGCAACGTGTTGATCAGGCCGAGGCTCTTGATCATGAGGTACAGCGGGGTGATCGCGACGGTCATCGGGAACATGAGGCCGGCGGCGAACAGCGTGTACATCGCACCGCGCCCGCGGAAGCGGTAGCGGGCGAGGACGTAGCTGGCCATGAGGCCGAGGACCACGACCCCGATCGTGGTGGCGACAGCGGTGATCGTGGAGTTGACCACCTCCTGCCAGAAGATCCCACCCTTCAGGACGTCGAGGTAGTTGCCGATCACCCACGGTGCCGGGAACCCCGCCGGGTTGTTCGTGATCTGGGAGTTCGTCCGGAACCCGCCGAGGATGATGTACAGGACGGGCGCGAGCATCGTGGCGACGAGCAGCAGGGCGATGAAGTAGATCGTCGGGCTGCCCCAGTCGCGCTTCTCCGGGTCCTTGTGGACGCGGGACCCCTGGGTCGACGTGTCGAGCGTGGTAGCAGACATCACTTCTTGCCCTCCGTGAGTGCGCCCTCGGTGTCGCGGCGCAGGACGAAGCGCTGGTAGACGAGCGCGATGACGAGCGAGATCACGAACAGCACGACGGCCACGGCGTTCCCATAGCCGTAGTTGCCCGAGTTGCGGCCGTTCCCGACCATGTAGGTCGCCATCGTCGAGGTGCCTGCCGTCGACGCGATGTACTGGCCCCAGATGATGTAGACGAGGTCGAAGAGCTGCAGCGAGCCGATGATCGACAGGAACGCCCAGATGCGGACCGTCGGCCCCAGCAGCGGCAGCGTGATCCGACGCTGGATCTGCCAGTACGACGCCCCGTCGATGGAGGCGGCCTCGTGCAGCTCGATCGGGATGCCCTGGAGGCCGGCGAGGAAGAGGAGCACCGCGAACCCGATGTACTTCCAGGAGATGATCACCATCAGTGACCAGATCGCGATCTTCGGGTCCGACAACCAGTCGTGCGCGAACCCGCCGAGCCCGATGGCCTTGAGCATGTCGTTCACGGCGCCGCTGGTCTGGAGCATGAGGCTCCAGCTGGTGCCGACGATCACCTCGGAGATCACGTACGGGACGAAGATCAGGACGCGGATGACGGACTTCCCACGCATCTTCTTGTTCAGCAGGAGCGCGAGACCGATCGCGATCGGTCCCTGCATGACCAGGGACAGGACGACGATCACCGCGTTGTGCTTCAGGGCGTCGATGAACAGCCCGTCCTGGAAGATGACGACGTAGTTCCGCAGGCCGATGAAGTCGGTCGGCCGGCCGTACCCCTTCCAGCTGAAGAACCCGTAGTACGCGGCCATGATGACCGGGAAGATCACGAAGGTCAGGAAGATGATGATGGCCGGGCCGGTGAGTGCCGCGATCTCAAGACGTGCCGGCCAGCCGATGCCCCGTCGGCGTCGTCCGGCGCCGGACGGGGGCAGCACAGCGACTGTGCTGCCCCCGTCCGCCATGAGATTCACAGGCGAGCCCTCCGGCAGTGATGAGCTCTCGCGAGTGGAATCAGACATGTGCGTCGCGCTCTATGCCTTCTTGGCGGCGTCGTTGGCCGCCTGGATGATGCCCTCAGGCGAACCCTTGCCCGCGAGCATGTCGACCACACCGGTGTTGAGGGCGTTGCCGACGTTCTGGCCGTAGAGCGTGTCCAGCCACTGCGACACGTACGGAGCAGCGTTGTACGCGGCCAGGATCTCCTTGAGGTACGACTCGGTCACGACAGCCTGCGCCTCGGTGTTCACCGGCGGGGCGTTGAAGGCCTTGTAGTACGCCTCCTGGACCGGAGTCGTGGCGATGTAGTTCAGGAAGTCGGTGCAGGCCGGCTTCGGGGCGTTCGCCGAGCACGAGTAGCCGTCGACGCCACCCATGATCGCGGCGCCGTTGCCCTGGCCGCCGGAGACGGTCGGGAACGGGAACCACCCGAGGTCAGGGAGCGGCTTCTGGTCGGGGGTGAGGGACCCGATGACTCCCGGGTCCCAGGCGCCCATGAGCTCCATGGCTGCCTTGTGGTTCGCGACCAGACCGGCGGAGCTACCGGCGCCCTGCTGCGCCGACGTGGTGAGGAAGCCGTTGTTGAACGGGTCGGTGGCGGCGAACGTCTTGAGGTCCTGGCCGGCCTTCAGCCAGCACGAGTCGGTGAACGTCTTGTCCTTCGCCGCGGTGTTCAGCGCCTCCTGGCTGCACTCGCGCAGAGCGAACCAGTAGTACCAGTGCGCTGCGGGCCAGGCGTCCTTCGCGCCGAGGGCGATCGGGTCGATGCCGGCTGCCTTGAGCTTGGCCACAACCGCGTTGAGCTCGTCGATCGTCTTCGGGAGCTCGGTGATCCCCGCCTGGGCGAAGAGGTCCTTGCTGTAGAAGATGCCGCCCGGGAGCGTGGCGACGGGCATGGCGTAGGTCTTGCCGTTGAGCTCCTCGGCCTTGAACGAGCCGGCGGAGATGACCTTCTTGGTCGCGTCGGAGATCGCGCTGGTGATGTCCATCACCTGGCCGGCGTCGACCATGGCGGCCATCTTGCCGCCCCCGCGCTGCATGAAGATGTCCGGTGCAGACCCGGAGTTCATCGCGGTCTGCAGCTTGCCGTCGAGGTCTTCGTTCTGGATGGCCTGGATGGTGATCTTGACGTTCGGGTTGGCCTTCTCGAAGTCCGCGACCGTCTTCTCCCAGAACGCCTTGCCGTCTCCGGTCGTGGCGTTGTGCCAGAAGGTCATGTTCACGGTGCCGCCGCTGCTACCCGTGCTGCCGCCGCCGCTGCTACCGCTGCTGCAGGCAGTGAGCCCTGCAGCACCCATCACCAGGGCGGCCGATACCGCCAGGGTCTTCCTCAGCTTCATGAGATCTGTCCTCTTCGTTGAGCAGCAGAAAATACGGAGTTCGCCCCGTGCGAGGCGGGACCGACGATCGCTGCTGACACCCGCGCGCCGGTCTGTGTCCTGGGTCGCGACGTCACCGTCTCCGGGCCGCAGCGCCCGACCTGGAGCCGCGTGCGTGGGGCCGCGCCGCGCCAGTGCCGAGAGCCCCGTCCGGGGGTGGTGCCGTGCTGTTCATGATCGAGCTCCTCGTCGTCGTCGACTCGGGACGTTCTGGACTCTTCCAGGCCCTGCGGGGGCGTGTCAATCGTTGTCGATAGCGTTATCCAAACTGTGACCTGGGCCACCCGAGACCTCCCATGAGTGAATCTCCGCCCTCTCACCAGGGACGATGGGCCCAGTCGCGGCACGTATGACCGGGAATAGCCTGGATCGAACTGCGCACCTCATCGAGGAGGTGGGGACCGTGCCAGAGGTCGTTCGCTCCGACCTGCCACACGTCGTCGTCATCGGGGGTGGTGGCACCGGAGGTGCGGTCGCCCACGACCTCGCACTGCGGGGCCTACGCGTCACGGTCCTCGAGCGCGGCGAGATCACCTCCGGCACCACCGGCCGCCACCACGGCCTGCTGCACAGCGGCGGGCGCTACGCGGTGGGCGACAAGGAGTCCGCCGTCGAGTGCATCACCGAGAACCGGATCCTGCGCCGGATCGCCCCCGGATCGTTCGAGGAGAACGACGGACTGTTCGTCGCCATCACGGACGAGGACATGGACTACCTGCCTCGGTTCGTCGAGGGCTGCGAGGCGTGCGACATCCCGGCGACCGTCCTCACCGCGGACGAGGCGCTGCGACGCGAGCCCGGCCTGACCCCGGACGTCAGGGCGGCGGTCCAGGTGCCGGACGGCACGATGGACGCGATGCGGCTCCCGCTGCGGTTCTTCGCGACGGCCCAGCACAACGGCGCGGTCATCCGCACCTTCACGGAGGTCGTCGGCCTGCGACGCGAGGCGGACGCCATCACCGCCGTAGCGATCCGCGACTACGTGACGGGCGAGGAGTCCGAGATCGCGGCCGACCTCGTGATCAACGCCTCGGGTCCGTGGGCGCAGCGCATCGCCGACATGGCGGGCGTCGAGGTGCCCATCCGCTGCTCCCCCGGTGTCCTCGTCGCGGTGCGCGGACGCTGGTGCGACATGGTGGTCAACCGGCTGCACCCGTCCGGCGACGGCGACATCGTGCTGCCCCAGCGGGGGCTGTGCGTGATCGGGACGAGCTCGTGGGTCGTCGACGACCCGGACGAGCTGCACCTGCCGGAGGACCACATCCGCACGATGTTCGAGCAGGGCGCCCGGCTCGTCCCCGCCGTCGCCGGTGCGGAGATGCGTGCGGCCTGGTCGGCGGTGCGACCCCTGATCGGCGACGGCGGCAGCCAGACCGGCCGCGAGCTCTCACGCACGTTCAAGTGCTTCGACCACGCCGAGCGCGACGGTGTCCGGGGCTTCATCACGATCTCCGGCGGGAAGGCCACCACGCTGCGGGCGATGGCCGAGGCGACCGTCGACGTGGCCTGCCGCACGCTCGGCGTCGACGAGCCGTGCCGCACCCGCGACGTCCCGTTGCTCCCGCACACCGCGTACTACACCGCGCACGAGGTCCCCGAGCACGCACCGACGATCGCCCGCCGGCCGCACCGGTCGGCATCGCGCGCGGCCGCGCACGCCACCGGCTCCACCACCGCGGACGCCGTCGCGTCCGCCGCCTCGACGACGCCGGACGTCCCCGGCCTGCCGACGCGCGACCTGCGCGTGTCCCGGTGGAAGACGGGCTGGACGGAACCGGTCGTGACGGACTACCTCGTCCCGGTCGAGCCGGCCACGACGGTGCTCGACGCGTTGCGGGCGGTCCGCTGGCACACCGACCCGACGTTGACGGTCCGCCACTCGTGCAGCCACTCCTCGTGCGGCACGTGCGGGGTCCGCGTGAACGGCGCGGCGGTGCTCGGCTGCGTGACCCGGCTCGAGGACCTCCCGGACGGGGTCGTCACGATCGAGCCGATCGCGAACGCCGCAGTGGTGAGCGACCTCGTGGTCGACATGACCGAGCTCTACGACCGGCTCGAGAAGACCGGGCGCCCGTTGATCCGCGCGAGCCGCGACGCCGCACCCGACCTGCCGACCCCCGTCCGGCTCGAGGACTGCGTCGAGTGCGGACTGTGCGTGTCGGCCTGCCCGATCACCGCCACCGACCCGGACTACCTCGGCCCCGCGGTGCTGGGCGCCGCGTGGCGGGCGGTCGCCGAGCCACGCGGCACGGACCCCCGGCCGGTGCTCGACTGGGTCGACGACCACCAGGGCTGCTGGCGCTGCCACCTCAGCTTCGCCTGCAGCCAGGTCTGCCCGACCGATGCCGACCCCGCGGCCGGGATCATGAACCTGCGCGGCGCGCTCACCCGGCAACGCCTGACGCGCCGCGGGCACGACGACGGCGCGGCACGACGCGGTGACCGCGCAGGACGGACGGCGGCACGATGAGACGCGATGGGCGCCGCGGGCTGCGCGGCTGGTGGATCCGGCCCGGCAGCGGGACCGGGAGCTGGGCGTTCGTCGCCAACCGGGTGTCGGCGTTGATCCTGGTCGGCTACCTGTACCTGCACCTCATGGTGCTCTCGCTGCTCGTGCGCGGGTCGTCGTCCTGGGACACGTTCCTGTCGATCGCCGGCGCGCGCCCGTTCATCGCCATCGACCTCGTGCTGTTCCTCGCCGTGGTCTGGCACGCCGCGAACGGTGTCCGGGTGGGCCTCGTGGGGACAGGCATCGCCGTCCGGCGGCAGAAGGTCCTGCTGGTGTGGGTCGCGGTCGTGAGCGTCCTGGTGCTCGCGGCGGCGGCCGTGGCCTTGCTGACGGAGGGCTGAGCGGTGAGCGTGAACGTGGGCAGCGGGCCGGCACGACACGGCGGGTACGACATGGGCGACACGGGCGGCGCCGTTCCCGAGCGGCCGGCGCGGACGGATCGACCCGGCCGACCGACCGGCGGCGCATGGGGCTGGCTCCTGCAGGTGATCACCGGCGGCGCCCTGCTGGTCCTGGTCGTCGTCCACCTGGTCGCTCAGCACTTCGTCGTCGAGGCGCCGGGTGGGCTGCGGGACTACGCGCAGGTGCTGGCGTACCTCGGCAACCCGGTCATGGTCGTGATCGAGTCGTTGTTCCTGGTCGCCGTCACCTGGCACGCGATGCTCGGTGTCCGGTCGATCCTGCTGGACCTGGGGCTCGGTGACGTCGGCCGGCGCCGGGTGGGCATCGGGGTCACGGCGCTCGGCGTGCTGACGCTCGGCTACGGGTTCTGGATGATCGCCGTCCTGGCCACGGCGGGCTGACCTCGGCGGGCTGGCCTGGTGGGCTGACCTCGGCCTGCTGACCTCGGCCGACGCGTCCGCCGTGCGGTTGCCGGCCCACCGGTCCCGCAGGACGATGGCGATACCCCCCAGGGTGTCCGTCAACAAGGAGGTCGACATGGCACGCACATCGGTCGTCACCGGTTCCGCCTCAGGCATCGGGAAGTCGGTCAAGGAGCTGCTCGAGTCCCGCGGCGAGCGGGTGATCGGGGTCGACATCCATGACGCGGACGTCGTGGTCGACCTCACGACGGCCGACGGCAGGACGAGCCTCGTCGAGGCGGTCCGGACCGCCTCGGGTGGCTCGATCGACGCGGTCTACGCGATCGCCGGGCTGGCCGCGCCGATCCCGGCCACCGTCGCGGTGAACTTCTTCGGGATGGTCGCGACGCTCGAGGGCCTGCGACCCCTGCTGCTCTCCTCGACGGCGCCGCGTGCGGTCGGGGTCGCCTCGATGGCCAGCCTCATGCCGGTCGACGACGAGCTCGTCGCCGCGATGACCGCACGTGACGAGGCCGCCGCGCTCGCGCGCGCAGAGATCCTCGCGCGGGAGCCGGAGACCACCGGGGCGCTCATCTACGGCTCGACCAAGAAGGCGTTCGCCCAGTGGGTCCGGCGCACCGCCGCGACCCCCGACTGGGCCGGTGCGTCGATCCCCCTCAACGCGGTCGCACCCGGCATCATCGCGACCCCGATGACCGCCGGCATGATCGCGACCGAGGAGGCTCGCACGGCGCTCCTCCAGATGGTGCCGATGCCGCTCAACGGCATCGCCGAGCCGATCGTCGTCGCCCGGCTGATGGCCTGGCTCGGCGGTGAGGAGAACACCCACCTGTGCGGCCAGGTCGTCTTCGTCGACGGCGGTAGCGACGTGGTGATCCGCGGCGACTCGACCTGGTGAACGACCGCGTCGGCGCCGCACCCGGAGATGCGATCCGCGGCGCCGACGTCGGTCGCACGACCGACGGGCACCCGCACGGTTCGGCCCGGTTCGCCGGGGTCGAACCCGTCGGGACCTAGGTCCATATGCCCACCACGGGCAGCCGTGGGGGCGTCATAGTGGAAAGCACCGGCAACCCCGGTTCTATCCAGTCACCCTCGCCCACAAGGGGAGCGTTCCGCCATGAGTTCCGTCACGATCGCACCCGCCTCGACCCACGACCTCGTCGAGCGCGTGCAGCACGTCCTCCACCAGATCCGCTACGCGCCCGCCCCCACCTGGGAGCCCGGCATGCGCCTGAAGGTCGTCGGCTACGTCGCCGGCAGCATGCTCGCGTGGACGGTCGCCGGCCTGGCCTGCAGCGCACTGCTCGCCGGAGTCCTCAACCTCGTCGGCTGAGTACGAGCCCGGCCCACATCTGGACTCTCGCCCGGCGCTCACCCGGCGCTTCACCCGGCCCACGCCTGGCGATCGCCACGCAGGCGCCGGGCAGGAGCCGAGCACGGTCCCGACCCGGGTCCCCGACCCGGGACAATGAGCACCATGAGCGCAACCGTGCAGGCGAAGGGCGTCGGCGCCGGTTTCGGCGACCGCGAGCTGTTCACGGGAGTGGACCTCGTCGTGGCCCCCGGTGACGTCGTCGGCCTGGTCGGACCGAACGGCGCCGGCAAGTCGACGCTGCTGCGCATCCTCGCCGGTCATCGTTCGCCCGACGCCGGCAGCGTCGCCGTGTCACCGCCGCACGCGACGCTCGGCTTCCTCGCGCAGGAGGTCGAACGCCGCGCGGACGAGTCGGTGCGCGCGCACCTGGAACGCCGCACCGGGGTCGGCCCGGCGCAGGTCGCGATGGACACCGCGGCCGAGCGCATGGCCACCGGCGAGGCCGGGTCGGACGAGGAGTTCTCCGAGGCCCTCGAGCGCTGGATGGCGCTTGGTGGCGCCGACCTCGACGCCCGGATGGGCACGGTCCTCGCCGACCTCGGGCTCGCCGTCGACCCCGAGCTGCCGATGACGGCGCTGTCCGGCGGACAGGCCGCCCGCGCAGGGCTCGCCGCGCTGCTGCTGTCGCGCTACGACCTGTACCTCCTGGACGAGCCGACGAACGACCTCGACCTCGAGGGGCTGGCCCTGCTCGAGGACTTCGTGCACCGCTCGACGGCACCGGTGGTCGTCGTCAGCCACGACCGCGAGTTCCTCAGCCGCACCGTGACGTCGGTCGTGGAGATCGACCGCAGCCTCCAGCGGGTCGCGGTGTACGGCGGCTCGTACGACGCCTACCTCGACGAGCGGTCCGCCGCGCGCCGCCAAGCACGCGAGGCGTACGAGGACTACGCCTCACGCCGGGACGCCCTGCAGGCGCGGGCGCGCACGCAGCGCGCGTGGATGGCCAAGGGGGTCAAGAACGCACGCCGCAAGGCGCCCGACAACGACAAGATCGGCCGGAAGTTCCGGTCCGAGGCCTCCGAGAAGCAGGCCGCGAAGGCCCGTCAGACCGAGCGGATGATCAGCCGCCTCGACGTCGTGACCGAGCCCCGCAAGGAGTGGCAGCTGCAGATGACGATCGCGAGCGCGGCGCGGTCCGGCACCGTCGTGAGCGCCGCCCGGCACGCGAGCGTCCGGCGCGGCGACTTCGCCCTCGGCCCGGTCGACCTGCAGCTCGACTGGCGCGACCGGGTCGCGATCACCGGCCCGAACGGCGCCGGCAAGACGACGCTCCTCGCGCTCCTGCTCGGCCGCCTGGCACCGTCCGAGGGTCGCGTCGACCAGGGCGCGGGCGTGCTCGTCGGCGAGGTCGACCAGGCCAGGGCGGCCTTCGAGGGCGACGCACCCCTGGTCACCGCGTTCTCCCACGAGGTCCCCGACTGGACCACCGCCGACGTCCGCACGCTGCTCGCCAAGTTCGGGCTCGGCGGCCACCACATCAGCCGGCCCGCCGCATCCCTCTCGCCCGGCGAACGGACGCGCGCCGCGCTCGCGCTGCTGCAGGCGCGCGGCGTCAACCTGCTCGTGCTCGACGAGCCGACCAACCACCTCGACCTGCCCGCGATCGAGCAGCTCGAGCAGGCGCTCGAGTCGTTCGACGGCACGGTCCTGCTCGTCACCCACGACCGCCGGATGCTCGACACCGTGCGCCTCACCCGGCGCTGGCACGTCGAGGACGGTCAGGTCACCGAGGTCACGCCCGACTGAGCCCGGTCTCGCGCGCAGCCTCGTCACGCGCGCGCCTGAGCGGTCACGTCGAACCGCGCGCACCGCGACCACCCGGGCCGTCACGCCCAGGTGCACCTGCAGGCGTCGGTCACTTGTGACCGCGGAAGATCACCCCGGCCATCCGCAGGTTGATCGCGGCGAACCGCAGGAGCTGGAACGGCACGTTGCGACGCATCCGCAGCGTGCGGTTGGTCGGCAGGGGTGCGGCGGCAATCGACTCGGCGGTGCTGTCCATCGGCTGGTCCTTCCTCTCGGGCTGCGCGGTCATTCGGGGATGAGGAACCAGAGCGGACGCGCCTTGGCCTTGTAGATGAACAGGTAGTGCAGGATCGCCTTGATCCAGTGGCCGGCCAGACCGATCTCGCCGGACGTGCCACGGGGGTCGCGGCCCGTGGCGGGGAACGCCTCCCGGTCGGGCACGACGGGGTACATGGTCATCGCCGCGGCAGTGCCCTGCGTGAACCCGGTACCGGCCGACGCGACGCAGGCCGCACCCATGTGCGCCATCGACGCGTGGTGGGCGGGCGCCTGCTGTCCCTTGGTGATCCGGTCGCGGATCGTGGTGGCGACGGCGCGGGCGGTGATGCCGGCGGGCATCCCGGTGCGCGGCGGTGCCGGTGCGATCACGGTGCCGTTCGGGCTCTTCCGCGGCACGGAGATCCCGTGCGGCGGGGCGAAGGCGATGCCGGGCGCGAAGATGTTCGGGTACACGGCCGACTCGTACGTGCTCGGCCAGTCCTTCGCGCTCCACTCCTCGTACGGCCGTGCGGTGTAGTCCGCGTCGACCTTGAGGAACCCGTTCGGGGCGAACATCGTGCTCGTGATGTCGTTGCCGTCGCGGTCGTAGGCCGTCAGGTCGGCGCCCCGGAACGGCGGCAGCAGCATCGCGAAGTCGAACGGCAGCTCGTGCTCGGAGCCGTCGAGCTGCTCGTAGTGGATGACGCCCGGCTCGACCTTCTGCACGTGGGCGCGGACGATCGCCTTGACGTCGCGCTCCCGGAACAGCGACTCGGTCCAGGTCCGGCTCGAGGTGGTGAACCCGCGCTCGGTGAAGGTCAGCCCACCGACCCCGAAGTCGCCGAGCTCGTACTCGTTGCTGAGGTAGACCACCTCGGCCTTGTCGCGCACGCCGGCCGCACGCAGCTCGTGCTCGACGTTGAAGGTGTACTCGAACGCCGCGCCTTCGCACGTGCACGTGCCGTGACCGGTGCCGATGACGAGCCGCTGCGGCTGGCCCGCGCGCAACTTCTCGATGACGGCCTTGAGCTCGCCCGCGGTGTGCTCGGCGTGCGAGTCGGTGCAGACCGACAGCGAGTTGCCGTCGGGGCCGAGGCCGGGCGTCGCGGCGAAGTTCAGCCGGGGGCCGGTCGCGTTGACCAGGTAGTCGTAGGTGAGCCGGGTGGTCTCGCCCGCGCTCTCGGGCGCGGTGGACCGGATCTCGACCGCGGGGGTCGGGTCCTCGGCGGTGCCCTCGGGGAACAGGGTCGTGGCGAGGGCCTGGTGGAACTCGATGCCCTTGCGGCGGTACACCGGCGCCAGCGGGAACGTCACCTGGTCGCGGGTCATCCGACCGACGCCGACCCAGATGTTCGACGGGATCCAGTTCCACTTGGAGTTCGGTGACACGACGACGACCTCGTGCTCACGCCCCAACCACCGACGCAGGTGAAGGGCCGCGGTATGCCCCGCCACACCTGCACCAAGAATGACGACCCGTGCCATGGGCGCACCTCCTCGTCCTGCCGCGGCGGCATCGTGCGCTCGCGGTCGCCCCACGCACCGTTGCGCGAGTCGCGGACCAGAATACCCCGGGGGTACCGAGCGGTGATCATCCACCTCGTCGTTCCCATGCTCCCACGTGGGGCGACTCCCCGCAGGGGACGCCTCGGACGCCCGGTACCTCACGGGCGCCAGGCGGTCGCCTTCCAGTCCACGACCTCCAGCGGGACCACCAGCACGGGCCGGTGCTGGTGGTGCATCAGGTGCACCGCGATCGAGCCCTCGAAGAACTCGCGCATCCGGGCGCCGTGGCCCGGCGCACCCGTGCCGACGACGATCGCCGACGCCTCGACCGCCCGCGCCAGGTGCGTCAGCGCCCGGTCCGGTCGACCGGCCAGGTACCGGAACTGCCACCGCATGCCGGAGTCCGCGAGGACCCGCGCGAGGAACCGCTCGATCTCCTCCTGCCGCTCGCGCCAGGTGTCGTCCATGCCGTCGGGGTCGACCGGCGAGTGCCGCACGGTGCCGTCGGGGAACTCGTCCACGACGAACCGTGCGACATCGGCGTAGCCGAAGTAGAGGTCCGACGCACCCACCGCGCGCGCCCAGGACGCGGCCGTGAGGGCGACGAGCTCCGGCTGACCGGGAACGATCCCCACCACGAGCGGGTGCCCGGCCGGCGAGACCATGCGTGACGGGCTGGGCTGCGGGACCTCGTGCGCCGACATCATCGACCGCCTCTTCTCCTGTGCCGCCATGCCGGTCGCGACGACGACGCACCCACCAGCGTCGGGGACACGTCATCGGGCCCAGCACCTCCCGTCAGCGTAACCGCGCACCCCACCCCCCGCGCCGAGATCGTGACTCCGGCGCGAGATCGCACGTCCGGACTCACGACCTCGACGGCGACTCACGATCTCGCGGGCGCCTGACTAGGCTGGTTCGATGGCGACGGTGTGGCTGGGCGGGGGCCCCAGGGACTTGCCAGCCGTGTGCGCCAAGAGCGGGCTGCCGGCATCGGAGACGGTGCGGGTCGCCGGACGCGCCGCACCGTCCTGGGTCGCCCCGACGGTGCTCTTCGGGTTCCTGCCGTGGCTCCTGGCACGCACCGGGGCCTCGCGGCGCTACGAGCTCGAGGTGCCGCTGACTGCTGACGCGTGGCGCCGGTTCCGCACGTTCCGGAGCGCCGGGCGCGCAGCGGCGCTCACCGGGCTGGCGTGCGCGGCCGTCGCAGCGGGAACCAGTGCTGCGGCCTCGACGGTGCTGGTGCTCGCCGGCGTCGCGATCGTCGGCGGCGTCGGTCTGCTCGTGAACGAGTGGGTCAACTGGTTCGGGATCCGACTCTCGCCCGACGGCGAGTACGGACTCACCCGCGTCCACCCCCGCTTCGCCGACGCCGTCACTCGTCGCCCCCGGTAACCCGCGCCCCGCCACCCCGCCCGACCCGCGCGCACGCACGCACGAACCGCGCGCACGCACGCACGTCGAGATCGTGAGTCCGGTGCGAGATCGCACGTCTGGACTCACGAGCTCGGCGGCGACTCACGATCTCGCGGGCCAAGGGACCAAGGGGCCAAGGGGCCAAGGGCGCAGGGGTGGACGGACGGCCGGGCAGAATGTGCGGATGCGGTGGTCGAGGCTTCATGTGGTCGGGGCGAGCGGGTCGGGGACCACGACGCTCGCGCGCGCCGTGGCCGACGCGTGGGCTGTCCCGCACGCCGACGCCGACGACTACTACTGGCTGCCGACCGATCCGCCGTACCAGCGCAAGCGACCGGTGCCCGACCGGATCGCGCTGATGGAACAGGTGTTCCTCCCCCGTGCGGGCTGGGTGCTGTCCGGCTCGATGCACAGCTGGGGCGACGAGGTCCTCGCGCGGTGTGACGCGGTGGTCTTCCTGACCCTGGACCCGGTCGAGCGGATGCGACGCCTCGAGGCCCGCGAGCAGAGGCGACACGAGCACGGCCAGTCCGATGAGCGATCTCGGGAGAAGTTCCTCGCGTGGGCACGGGGATACGACGATCCGACCTTCGACGGTCGCAGCCGCGTCGCGCATGAACGTTGGTTGGCGACGCTGACCTGTCCGGTGCTGCGCCTCGACAGCGCACTGACGCGCGACGAGCTGCGCGACGCGGTGCTCGCCTGGACGGCACGCTCGTGAGCGCAGGCGTCGCGAGCGGCTGGCCCACACGAACCCGCACCGCCACGATGGGCTCATGGACGGGATGGACGAGGCGGACACAGAGACGGTGCGCGTCGGCCACGACGACCCGAGCCTCGTGACGCTGGGTCGCCTGCTGCTGGTCGGCGTGGCGGCGGGTGCGGCCATCGGCGGTCTCGTCGTGGTCACGACGGATCCCGTCGACGCGATGGACACGTTCTGGATCGGCGCGATGGTCGGGATCGTCGCAGGTGTCGCCGCGCAGGTCCTCAACGCCGTCGCACTCCACCTGGTGCACAAGGCGCGGCCCGTCCTTGGGCGCACGGCGACGAGGCTCGTGCTCGTGCCCCTGCCGGTGGCGGCCGCTCTCCTGCTCGCGTGGCAGCTCAGCGCGGGGCCGCGGGAGGTCATGGCGGTGCTCGTCGCCGGAGCACTGAGTGCCGCCACGGCATGGGTGGCGTCCCCCTGGTGCCTGGAGCCCGTCTGGCTGCCTCGCGAGGCGACGACCAGGGGCTGATCCGGACCTCGCGGGGAGGGTCGGCGTCGCTCGTCGGCCGAGCGGAGCCATGATGGGCTGACCTGCACGCACCCGCGTCTGACCCTGCACCCGAACCGCCGCCGGACGGCACTCGGCACCACCCGACCGAAAGGGATCACCACGATGGCCCGACTCGTCTCCACCTTGTTCATCTCGGCCGACGGTGTGGTCGAGATCGACCCCGACTGGCACTTCCCGTACTTCGACGAGAACATGGGCCGCGCCGTCGGCGAGGACTACGACACCGCCGACGTGCTGCTCCTCGGCCGCGTGACGTACGACAGCTTCGCCGGTGCATGGCCGGACCGTGAGACGGCCGGCGGTGAGGACGCGGCGTTCGCCCGGCAGATCGGGGACCTGCGCAAGGTCGTCGTCTCACGTCAGCCGCTCGAGTTCTCGTGGCGCAACTGCGAGCTGGCCGCCGGCGACCTCGTCGAGGCCGTCACTGCGCTCAAGGCCGACGACGGGGTCACCGGGATCCTCGTCCCCGGGTCGATCTCCGTGGTCCAGCAGCTGCTCGCCGCCGGGCTCGTCGACGAGCTCCGCCTGCTGGTGCACCCCGTCGCCGCACGCAAGGGCCGTCGGCTGTTCGACGACGGGGACACGCCGTACCACCTCACGCTCACCGCGTCGGAGGTGTTCCCGACCGGGGTGATCCGCGTGATCTACGCGCCGACCGACGCGCCTGCCGCGATCGGCTACGACGCGGTCACGGAGAACGTGCCCGACGGGCGGTAACCGGCTATCCCCACGCCGGACCACGACGGCGGTCCACCCGGAACACGGGGTAGTCGGCCGCGACGGCGGCGACGTCCCGCAACGGGGTGCGCCAGGTGACGGACATGTGCGGGCGTGCACCCCAGGCCACCAGCAGGTAGCGGCGGATGATCGGGGCCCGCCGCGGCACGGGGACCTCGACGAGGTGCACGGGGCGTCGCCGACCGTGCAGGAGCACGGCGTCCCCGTCGGCGGCCTCGACGTTGCGGACCCAGTTCGCCTGCGCGCCGAGCATCGACACCAGGTACCAGTGGACCCGGTAGGGAACGATCACGAGCGGCACGTGGATCGTCGCGCCGCTGACCCGGCCCGGCACGTCGAGCACCGCCGCGATCGGCACCAGTCGGGGCAGCGGGCCGGCGGCGTACCGGCGGTGGATCGCCTTGGCCTCGTCGTTGGGTCGACCACCGGCGTAGCGGGCGCGCATGAGTGCGGCACGCCGGGAACGTCGCCCGTCCTGGCCGCGCGCGCTGGGCTCCTGGCTCATGGGCTCAGCGCCGAGGGGCGGGGGTGCGGCGCGCGTCGAGGCGGAGCAGGATCGCGGCGCGGCGGAAGTCACGCGCGAGCGCGGCGGCGTCCTGCTCCTCGGCGTCGTCGGTGCGTGCGACGACGGGTTCCGCCACCGCGTCCGCCCCACGCGTCACCCTCATGGCTCCCCCGACTGCTGGTCCTGGTCTTCGCCTCGATCGGTCTGTGTCGCGACGATGCCGGTCCTTGCAGTCACGCGGTCATGCGGTCATGCCGTCGTGCGCTCACGCCGTCGTGCGCTCATGCCGTCGTGCGCTCACGCCGCCGTGCGTTCACGCCGTCATCCGGCCCGGCGGTTGTCCGGCCCGGCGGTCATCCGTCGGTGTGCGGACGCTGGCGCAGACGGGCGGCGAGAACGGTCGTACCCCCGCCGTCAGCGCTCGGAGCTCGGCGGCTCGGGGTAGATGCTCCGGTTCTGCGCGCGGCGGTTGCGGCCCGAGAACCAGGTGAACGAGTAGCCCTTGGGGAGCACCTTGAGCACGGCGAGCGTCACGTACATGAGGGTGTTGAGCGCGACGAAGGTCGCCAGCACCTTGAAGGCGTCGGTGTGCAGCGTCGACTCCGGGAGCAGCAACCCCGTCGGTAGGAGAGCGCTGGGCAGGAAGGCACCGGGCAGGAGAGCGGTCATGGCCGTCATCGGTGGTTCACCGCCGCAACGTCGTCGTCGCTCGCCTGCGCCACCGGAGGACGCGCGACGTGCGTCCACCCGGCCCGCCTGCCGAAGAAGATGTCCACGACACCCTTCAGGTAGACGACGTCGAGGAACGTCGCGAAGACGAGCTCGGGGAGCAGCAGGACGGCGAGCAGACGCGCCCGCCACCCGCCGGCCCAGACGGTGACGACCCGCTCGATCGCGAACACGACCCCGAGGCCCATCCAGAACGGGAACCACACCCAGGAGTCGACGGCCAGGACCGTGAGGAGGATGAGGGCGATGTACCCGCCGAGGGCGATCACCCCGTAGCCGATGCCGAGCTGCTGGGCCCAGTAGCGGAACGTCTTGGGCCGCAGCCCGTAGGCGCCGAGGTTCTCCAGGGCGCCGCGCTGCCACCGGAGCCGCTGGTTCCACAGGGCCCGCCAGGTGGGCATGACCTCGGTGACGACGCTGCACTGGCTCGGCGAGATCATCAGGGCGCCGAGGGACTTCAGGGCGATCGTGAGCTCGTTGTCCTCGGTCAGGGCGGCCGTGTCGTACACGTCGCCGGGTATCCCGGGGATCGTCGTGCCGCGGCTCTCCGCGACGGCTCGGAGCGCTGCCGGCCGGAACATCGATGCGGTTCCGGTCAGCACGAACACCCGACCGCGTCGGCGCCTGATGTCGCGGCTGTACCGGCTGTACTCGTTGCGCTGGAACTGGCCGAGCACCCCGGCGCCGTCCTCGCCGTAGAACAGGCCGCCGATGGCCATCAGGGCGCGGTCGGCGGTGAACCGCCCGACGGCAGCCTCGAGGAACCCGTCGTCGAGCCGGGTGTCGGCGTCGACGATCATCACGGCGTCGTTGTCGCCCAGGGTGGGGAGCAGGCGGCGCAGGACCTGGTTGAGGGCGCCGGCCTTCTTGTGCGTGTTGTCCACCGACTCGACGACCTCGACGCCGACGCGGCGCGCGACGTCGACGGTCGAGTCGGTGCAGTTGTCGGCGACCACGATGATGCGGTCGGGCGGGTGGGTCTGGCCGACGAGGGACTCGACGGTCTGGGCGAGCGACGCCTCCTCGTTGTGCGCGGGGATGAGGATCGTGACGGTCACCGGGCCGGCGAAGACACCGGCGGTCCTCGCCATGACGAGCTTGGGCGCCAACGGGTCGGCGCCGGCGTCGACGGAGCGGCGGGAGCGGTTGGTGATCCGGAGCTCGACCAGCGCGACGCCGACGGCGAGCAGTGCCGCCAGGGCCACGGCCGAGAGGGCGACGCGTGCCGTGGGGGCTTCGGTTGCGTACAGGACCCGCCAGACGCCGAGGAAGACACCTTCGTTGGGGGTGTGCTCGACCCGCGGGCCGACCGTGCTCGCCGCAGCCAGCAGGAGCGCGCTGGCGATGGCCGCGAGCCCGAAGATCACCAGGCCGATCAGCCGTTCGAACGCCCCGGCACGGGTGGGCTTCTCACCGGGTCCTGAGGTCTCGCCCGTCCCGCCGTCCTGGGCGTGGCGAGGCGACGGGACGCCGACGCTCGTCTGCGCCCCGTTCGGGTGCGACGACGCGCGCGCTGCGGCGGCCGAGCTGCCGCGCGCCGCGACATCACGGGGGAGATCGGCCGGTCCGGCCTGTTCGCGTTCGTCCATCGTCCGACGCCACCTCCGACACCACCGCCGGGTGATCCCGGCACAGTGGTTATCGACACGAGCGGTCGTCGAGGTAAGTGCGGGTCGTGGTGACGAGCGACATTCAGTTGCGAACGGATTGCGCCGCGAGCCCGACGGCCTCGGTCAGGGTCGGGTGCGGGTGGATGGTGGTGGCCAGGTCCTCGGTGGTCAGGCCGCGCCTGACGGCGAGTGCGGCCTCGCCCATCAGGTCGGCGGCGCCCTCGACGAGCGCGTGCATGCCGACGATCCGGTGGGTGCCGCGGTAGTAGACGATGCGCAGCAAGCCGTCGGTGTCGCCGCTGATCTGCGCGCGGGCGTCGGCCCGGTAGTCGTACTCGGCGACGCCGACGTCCAGCCCGTTCGCACGGGCGGCCTCCTCGGTGAGTCCCACCATGCCGATCTCGGGGGAGGAGAAGATCACCGCGCTGTTGTGCTCGGGCCGCGGGAACTCGACCGGCGCACCGAGCAGGTGGCGGGCGACCGCCAGGGCCTGGGCGGTGGCCCAGTGGGCGAACATCGGGTTCCCGACGAGGTCGCCGGTGGCGTAGATGCCGGGCTCGTCGGTCTGCAGGGTCGCGTCGACGACGACCCCGGTGCGGTCGCTGCGGATCTGCGTGGTCTCCAGGCCGAGTCCTGCGACGTTCGGGTGCCGTCCGGCGACGACGGCGACCACCTCGGACCCGAGGGTCAGGTCTGCGCCGTCGACGGCGATGCTCGTCAGGAGCTGCCCCTTCTCGCCGGCGATCGAGGCCACCGTCGCACCGGTGTGCACCGTGATGCCGTCCGCGATCAGGCGGTTCTTGAGCCGTTCGGCGAGAACCGCGTCGACCGGGCCGAGGATCCGGTCCGCGACCTCGACGAGGGTCACGCGCGTCCCGAGCATCGCGAAGATCTGCGCCATCTCGACGCCGATGGGTCCGGCGCCGATCAGCACCATCGAGCGTGGGACGGCGTCGATCTCGATGAGCTGCGTGGAGTCGAGGACGCCGGGAAGGTCGGCGCCCGGGATCGGCAGGCTGACCGGCACCGAACCGGTGGCGAGGATCGCCCGGTCGAACGTCACGGTGCGCTGCAGGTCCGGGGTGTCGATCGTGGCGGTGCGGGCACTGGTGAGGCGGGCACGTCCGAAGACGACCTCGAGCGAGGGCATCGTCCCGGTGCGGGCCAGGGCGCCCTGCGCTCTCCCGGCGAGGATCCGGTGTCGACGGGTCTGGACCGCGGCCCAGTCGACGTCGGGCAGTCCCGCGGCGCCCGTCCGCAGGCCGAACTCTCCGGCTCGGAGGACCTCGTGCCGTCGGGCGGCGGTCTCACGGAAGATCTTCGAGGGGATGCAGCCCTCGAACAGACACGTGCCGCCGAGTCCGCTGCCGGCCTCGACCAGCAGCACCCGTGTGCCGGCGCTAGCCAGCGCCATGGCCGCCGGGGTGCCACCCGGACCTCCACCGATGATCAGGACGTCGACGTGCTCAGGTGTTGCCATCGTGCTTCTTCTTTCGGTTCTTCTGCGGATCGGGACGGCGGTGTGCCGGCCACGTGGCGCCCTCACAGGGCGCGGGTGTCACAGGGGGATGACGGCGTTGAAGAGGTAGCCGACGGCGATGATGCCGGCGGCGGTCACCCCGATGAAGGTGGCGATGAGCTGGGGTTTGAGGACGCGGCGCAGCAGGATCATCTCGGGCAGGCTCAGGGCGACCACGGCCATCATGAACGCCAACAGGGTGCCCATCGGTAGGCCCTTGTCGTGCAGGGCCTGGACCAGTGGCATGACCCCGGCGGCGTTGGAGTACAACGGGATGCCCAGCAGGACCGCGACCAGCACCGCGAACGGGTTACCGGCCCCGGCGAACCGGGTGAAGAAGTCCTGCGGTGCCCACCCGTGGATCCCGGCGCCCAACGCGATCCCGACCAGCAGGTAGGGCCAGATCTTGCGCAGGATCGACGCGACCTCCTCGATGCCCATCTGGATCCGGTCATCCCACGTCAACCCGAACGTGGAGTCGATGACCTTGCCCCCCAGACGGGTCTCGAACACGAACGGCTCCACCCACTTCTCCACGTGCAGGCGGCCCAACGTGAACCCCGCCACCACCGCGATCACCAACCCCGCCCCCACATACAACGCGGTCGGACCGATGCCGAACATCCCGAACAGCAACGCGATCGCCACCTCGTTGACCAACGGGCTCGCGATCAGAAAGCTCAACGTCACCCCGATCGGGACCCCCGCAGCCACGAACCCGATGAACGCCGGCACCGCCGAGCACGAACAGAACGGGGTGATGACCCCCAACCCCGCGGCCATCACGTTGCCCACACCCTCACGGCGCCCACCCAACAACGCCCGCGTGCGCTCCACACTCATGAACGACCGCAGCACCGTGACCACGAAGATGATCCCCACCAGCAACAACACGATCTTCACCGAGTCGTACACGAAGAACTGCACACCCGACCCCAACCGGCTGGCCGGGTCCAACCCCAGACGGTCATAGACCACCCAGTCCCAGAACGGCAGATTCACCCCGTACAACACGGCCCACACCACCGCAGCCGCACCCAGGCCCACCCACCGACGCGTCGGGGTCCGCGTCGAGGCACGCACCCGCTCCGCCACACTCACCGCGCCACCCCCGCCGCCGCGCCAGAGCCGGTTCCGGTCGGAGCGCCCGGGGCCCGCAGCCCGGCGGGGGCACTCCCGGATCTCGTCATTTCAAATCTCATTGCTTCAGCCACGTTTGAACTGTAACACTCGCTGCGGGGTGCTCAGGGTGGGCGACGGGCGAACGTCGCGACCGCTCCCCGGAGGCCGGAGTCCGCGTGACCTATACTTCAAAAGTGGCTGATGCGATGATGACCCGCGAGAACCCCGTCGTGCTGAGCGATGCACGCCCGGTCGATCCGGCGCCGGCGATGCCCTTGCTCACCGCTGTTGCCGACCCGATCCGCTGGACGGCGCTGCAGTTGCTCGCGGACAGCGACTCCTGCGTGTGCAACCTCCAGGAGCACATCCCGATCGCGGCGAACCTGCTCAGCTACCACCTGAAGGTGCTGCGCGACGTCGGGCTCGTCACCACCAGCCGTCGTGGCCGGTGGATCGACTACGCCCTCGCCCCCGACGCCCTCGAGCGCCTGGCCGCAGCCCTCCCCGGCGCGGCGCCCGCGCGCCCGACGGCCACGAAGTCCGCCGAGTAGTCGTCACGGTCCGTCGACGCGGCTGACCGATCCCGCAGGCACCTCACGCTCCGCACACACCTCATGCCCCGCAGTCACCGCACGCGAGGAGCACACACATGACGACGCCACCGACCAGCTATCACGTGCACGGCGCGGTGTCGGCCGGTGGCCACGCCACCCTCACCGCGGCCGACCAGGTGATCCCGGTCGACGCCAGCTGGGCGGCGGACGAACCTTCGGGCGATCCGGGACCCGCCGAGCTGCTGGCCGGTGCCCTCGCCGCGTGCATGATGAAGAACCTCGAGCGTTCGAGCGCCCTGCTGGGGTTCCGCTACCAGAGCGCGGAGGTCGACGTCCGAGCCCGCCGCCAGGACGTCCCGCCACGGTTCGTCGAGCTCGACTACGAGATCCGCCTGGTCACCGACGAGAACGAGCGGCGGGTCGACCTCGTGCACCGCAACCTGCAGCAGTTCGGCACCGTGTACAACACCCTCGCGGCGGTGTGCGACGTCCACGGGCGGATCGTCGTCGTGCCGGTGGGGACAGAGCCAGCCGCGACGTGACTCCGCCGCGGACTCACGGAGCGGGCACGGTGGCCGTCGCCTCGACCGGGCCTCCGCACTCGGGACCGTAGGGGTAGTCCGTGACCCGCGAGCTGAGCGCCACCGTCTGCGCGTCGAGAACCACGTCACCTCGCCGGACGGTGGCGATCACCGCCGCCGGCGGGTTGCCCGACATCCCGTGCCAGGTGGGGCCGCGGGACTCACCCTGCAGATCGCACGACGCACCTCCGGCGGCCGGAGTCACGCACGCGACGTCGAGCTGGAGGTCCGCCCGCCCGGGCCACGCCTCAGCCAGGCTCACGTCCACACTCGCGACATACCCGATGGCCGGGCACGCGACCCCCTGCACAGGGCGACACGCCGTGACCGTCACCACGGCGGCGAGCATCACCGTCGCGCCGATCGCTCTCGTCACCCGCATGGCTCCCCCGAGCTGCACCCGACGTCCGTCTCGACCTGATTGTGTCGCGACGTCGCCTCGTCTTGCGTCGTCCGGCCCACGACCGTGGGCGCCAGGCGCCATGACCACGGCGGAGCCCTGAGGTCGCGACGCAGGCGCGTTCGACGAGCGGTTCGTCGTCGTCAGCCGCCGGAAGCCTTGATGACCGGCGCCGACGTGCCGATGGGTTCCAGGTGCCCATGCCTCCCGACGACCTCCCGCGTTCCCCGACCGGGCGCGTGCCGCAATGGGTCGTCGACCAGGCCGCAGGTCGCCCCGTCGAGCCTGACCCGTGGCGCTCGCCCTCCCCGCAGTCCGCGGTCGGCACCCTGCCATCTCGACGCCGCCGACGCCGGAAGCCGGTCCTGGTAGGTCTCGCCGTCGTGGTGCTCGCCGGCGCGTCCTGGCTGTACGTCGGGGCCCCTGGCCTCGCGCCGGGCACCGTCTCCGCGCTCGCGTCGGACCTCGGCTTCTCGCATGCCGCAGTCGTGGCACCGCCGTCCGCGGACGTCGTCGCCCTCGCCGACGAGGCCCACCTGTCCACCGCAGGCAAGGCCCTGTTCTACGGCACCAACCCGAAGATCCTGGGGGCAAGCGCGTTCGCCGGCCAGTGCGGTGACGGTCAGGCGCAGCACGCCCTGTCCGCGGGCAGCATCGTGGGCTGCTTCGAGCAGGGGTCGAACTCGATCGTCCTGTACGAGCCTGCCGACCCGCGCCTGCACGGGTCGGTCGTGACGAGCGCCGCCCACGAGACCCTGCACGCCGCGTGGGCGCAGCTGACCGCCGCACAGCAGTCCGAGCTGACGCCGCTGCTGAGCGCCGAGGTCGCAGCCATCCCCGCCACCGACCCGATCCATGAGCAGATCACCGGATCCGTTGGCGACCATCCGGACCATCTCCCCACGGAGATGTTCGCGTACGTCGGCACCCAGGTCTGGCGCACCGGAGGACTCGCCCCGCAGCTCGAGGCGGCGTACGCCCGCGTCATCTCCGACCGCGCCGCCCTCGTCGCTGTGTACACGGGCTGGAACGGGATGCTGGACAAGATGGCAGCGGACATCCAGTCGGCATCGCAGGCCCTCGCCGCCCGCCAGACCGCGCACGCCCAGAGCCAGGCGCAGTACGACGCCGACGCCGCCTCCGTCGAGTACTACCGCAAGGCCTACCAGGCCAAGGTGGCCCAGGTCGCCGCGATGCCCGCGAGCCAGCAAGCCCGGCTCGAGCTCTCCTGGGTGTGGTGGGACGGCACCAAGCTTCCGATGGCCCCGGCCAAGGTCACCCTGGCAAGCGCCGCGGCGCTGCTGGCACGGGACGACGCAGCCCTGCCCCAGCGGGAGGCCGCTCTTCAGTCCGAGGCTGCCGCGATAGCGGCCGAGCACGCCCGGGTCCAGAGCCTGGTTGCCGAGCTGCATGGGTTGCAGAACCAGCTCGACCCGTCGTCGACTGCGTCTTGACTGTTGCGCCCCGGCGACGTGAGGGCGTCGGGATCGACTCGCTCGCGGGATGAGGGCGGGACGAGGCGCCCGCAACGCGTCGGCCGCTGGCCCACCGCGTACCCTGGTGCCCGACGGTCGCGGGCCACCGAGTTCCCCTGGGGTTCTCTCGATGTGCCCCGCATCGCCCGGGCCTCTAGCTCAATGGTAGAGCTGCGGACTTTTAATCCGTAGGTTGTGGGTTCGAGCCCCACGGGGCCCACCTTGTTTGTGCTGGTCAGGATCCTGTCACCTCGGCCAGGGCCAGCCGGTCTCGGCCGAGGTGGCAGCCATCTGGCAGCCTTCTCGTCCGTTGAGAGTCCCGTGACACCGTCCGCAGTAGCCTGCCAGCGCTAGATGACTATGCGCTCAAGATGCGCTCTGAGGACGGCAGGTGCCGACGGGAAGGGGTCCGCCCGGAGGAGGCGGGCTAGTACCTCGGTGGGGTGTCGCAGATCAACGACCCCGACGACCATTCCCGCGAGGTCATCAACCTCACTACATCCTCGACCTGATCGCCAAAGAGAGCTTCGGCCGAGATCATCAACAGCTGCCGTCCCCGACGTTCGTCGAAATCCCTGAGGTTGCTCGCGACAGCCTCCGTCATCGCGCAGCGCGCCACGGCGGGCGGGGTCTACCGTCGTGGCCGCGAGCGAACTTCAAAGAGAGGCCCTGAACGAAGCCGGGACGGGTGCGGGTGGACTCCACCCACTCAGATGAACCAGGGATCGACGGAGTTCAGTCCCTCTGTTGGTCATGGTCAACTTCGTGGCAGCCACCGGTCGTCTCGGACTCGCGCACAGGGACGACGGTTCTGACGCGCGCTGCGACGGACGCAGAGAACCGAGCGCCTGATGGGCTGGAACCGACCGGGCGCCCATATCGACCCTGGAACCGAGCAACTGCACATCTCTACCCAGTACGCTCGCCAGGCAATCCGATTCCAGAAGGCGCCAACTGAGCCGAGCGAGTCGATAGGAGGAGTCGAACGAGGATGACACGGGGCAACTTGAAACGCCGAGTGGGACGCAGGCTTGCGCTTCGCCGAGGCGCTGTGTTGATTGCATCGGCGACTCTCGTCCTTGGAGGATGTGCGGGAGCGTCGCCTTCTCCTCCCGACATCTATGCTCCAGACTTCCTACCCTCGCAGCAGGCACCAGCCCCAGTCTCTCCAGTCGCCCCCGCAGAATCCGCTTCGAGCGAACCTATGGACTCGGGAATAGGGCTAACCGTGCCGATCTATTGCCTCTGCTCGGGCCCGCGGGGGCAAGCTCAGATCAAGCTCAAACCAGCGGTCGTCAACAACTCGAACGCTACGATCACCATCAATACAGTCGATTTTCGACTCCTCGTGGATCAGTCGAACATTGCGGAATGGTCGGGGCAGGCGGACACTCCGCCCTCTATGACGACCATCTCGGGAAAGTCCTACGCCCTTTTCCCTCCGAATCGCGACAGCTTCGCTGAACGCCTTGACGGGTCCTGGACGTTTGCCACGCATTGGACCCCCCAGAGCGTCACGCCTGGCGCTCAATACGTCAATTGGGACACAAAGCGGGGCGACCTGGTCGTCTATGTGCCGATTCGACCGGATGGCAGCATCTCGATTGTGGGACTAGCAATGGTTGATGCCGACAACAAGGTCGTGGCCGTCTCAGCGTTTGCAGACTGGAAGTCAAAGGAAGACCCAAATGCGTTCTGATAGCTCGCGGATCGCAGAATGACCGAAGAGCACGTTGGCTGGGTGAGGCTCGGCACAGGCGCTTCCATTGCTGGCATTGTCGCGGGTTGCATCATTGGCGCGATCGCGCACGTCGACTCACTGGAAGCCGAGTTCTCCAGCTCGAGACGCTTCTGTGAACAGAACCTCCAGAACCTGGTAGTAGCGCTCGGCGAACGCGCTCGAATCGCTTATGATCTGCAATCAAAGAGTGCCCCTGCAGACGACGCTGTCTACCAGTCCGACGTTACAACTGCGTCTGCCTGGAACGCGTCAGTCTTGTCCTGCGAACCAACCTTCGTTGATCCGTCGGACTCTTTTGGAGGCTCGCTTGCCGAAGCACGTGTCTCAAGTGAGAGCGCCCTTTCCGCGGTTCCGGGCGTCAGTGCCGACGCAGCGAAGCGCACGGAGTCAGTCTCAGACTCGATGTACTGGGCACTCGGGGCCCTCCGCCAGGCGGCAGCTTGCAGCCCGCCCGGGATCACAGACTGGCAACCCGAGTGCCCGAGGATGGCCTACAAGTACGGAGATCGGCTCAACCAAGCGGGAGTCCCAAATGGCGCAATTCCCTAACCTCAGTTCTTCACGGTGACGGCTGACTGCTGGAGTCGTGGATTGCCGCTGCGACGCGTCTGTAGTTGCGCTCCTACTATCCGCAGGCTGCACGTTCGAATCCCGCGAGGTCTAATGGGTCAGCGCTTGTCAGCAACGCGGGGATCTCAGCCCGCGGAAAGAAATCGGGCAGCCGACCGAGTAAGCGACATTCTTGTCCAGCATTTCGGTTGGCGGAGCGGGTCCCCCGGGGACGACCGCCTTCGCGCCGCGCATCCCGCTTGGTGCCGCCAGGCGGCTCGATTTCATTCTCGCGGCGAACTCTGGTGCAAACACGTGTCCTCACGTTCCTCGCGATCTTCGTCGTTACTGCAGGCTTGAGCGTTGCTGTCCCGACCTGGATTCTCTGCGCCGCGTCCGGAGGTGTCGACGTGGGTTCTCGTGGGGAGGTTCTGGGCTATCGCCAGCGTCAGTCGTGCCGCTCGCGTGTGATCTGTGGACGCATGGCCCCTCGTCGAAGCGGTGGCCGTCGAGTCAAGAGTCGATCATTGCGGCGGTCACCCGGACCGCAATCTCCGGTTGCCCACAGGCGATCTGGTGGTGGGCAAAGGTCTGGCGAGGAGATGACCTCAAGAGCGGGGCGCCTGAGGCAAGCCAGCAATGGGGACCAGCGATTTCCTCCGAGTGGCGCGCGCGAATACAGGTCGACCTGGTGACTCTCGGAGAGTCGTCATTCTGGTTGACCGCCATCCAACTGCCTGTGCCCGGACTGGGTGCCATTCCGTGGCATACAGCCGGGCGGCGCTAGCCTCGAATGAAGACCGATTGGAGAGCAGCTGAGGCCTGTCGCGCCGTCTCGGTGTCGATGTGCGTGTATACACGCTCGGTGAACGCGGGGTCGTCGTGGCCGACGATGAGCGCGACGATGTCGCGAGGTACGCCCGCCTGGGCTAGCAGCGTGATCGTCGTATGCCGCGCGTCGTGGAGTCTCACCTGCCGCACGCCAGCCTCGACCAGCAGCAGTTTCCGGCGACGATGATCGTTGCGGTGGTCGACGGGACTGCCGAAGGGTGTCGTGAACACCAGACCGCTGACCGGCCTCTCGTGCCAGAGATCAGCGGCGTGGGCGCGCTCGGCGTCCTGCTGTACTCGGCGGGCACGAAGAGCATCGACGACGAAGGGCGCGAGCGGCACGAGCCGGTTGCCGGCCTCAGTCTTCGCAGTGCTCTTGAGGTAGAGGCCACCGTCGCGACGCTCGGGGCAGCGTTGGGCGGCGGCGCCGCACGGTTCGTCGGCCGGGCACCCGTGCTGCCACGGCCGCCGACGCAGCTGCCCGCCGACGCGCCACAATCCGTCGTCCAGGTCGAGTTCCGTCCAGCGCATCCCGAGCGCCTCGGACTGCCGGGCACCTAGCCCGAGCGCGACCACCCAGCGGGCGTAGTCGCGGTGCTGCGCGGCGGTGGCGAGGACCGCGCGAGCTTCCGTCGCCTTGAGCGCCACGCCGGAGCGCCCCCGCGGCGTCTCGAGCTCGACGAGCCGCGTGACGTTACGGGAGACATAGCCACGCTGGTTCGCGACCTTCATCGCGCGACCGAGCACCCGGTGGACGAAGACGACGCTGCGCGGTGACTGGCCTTTGGCCGCGAGGTCCGCGTAGAGCCGGTCGATCGCTTCAGGTGTCAGTCTGTCGAGCGGCCACGACCCGAGCGTCGGCTTGACGTGGTCGCGGCAGATCTGGGCGTATCGCTTCTGCATGTCTTCGCCGAGGCGAAGCTTCGCCGGTCCGGCGAGCCACTGGTCGAGCCACTCGGCGAGGGTGAGGCCGCGTCGGTTCTGAATGGTGATCTCGCCAGCTCGGTGCTTGTCCCGCAGGGCCGAGATCTTGCGGTTGACCTCGCCCTTGGACTTGCCGCGGACGTACTTGCGGATCCGTCGCCCTGTAATCGGGTCGCGGCCCAGGTCGACGGATCCGCGCCAGGCGCCGTCCTCGGTCTGGTAGACGGCGCCGTCGCCATAGCGGCCTCGGGCGGCGGCCATGGCTCAGCGGTACTCCGTGACGGGGCTCAGCGGCAGGCCCTCGATGTACGCCTCGAGGTCGGGCCGCCGAATTCGGCGCAGGCGCTCCCCGACCCGCACGGAGGCGAGCTGGCCCGAGGCGAGTAGCGCGTACACGGTGTCGCGGCCGCAGCCGAGCTCGGTGGCGACCTCAGCGACGGAGAGCATCATCCTGGGGCGAGGTGCCTCGTCGACGGTGGCGTGGGACATGGCGGTCTCCTGGTTAGCGGGTCGGGGCGGACGGGATCGGCTGGGTCAAAGTGCTGACCCGGTGGACAGCAGGATGCTCGACGCTGCGCCGGGCGCTGAGAACGGTTCTGACGGCTTCCCGCTCAGTGAGGCCGGCGCTCACCGCGGCGGCGACGAGCGGTTCGAAGTCCCGCACGCCGGCTTCAGCGGCGCGGCACGCGGCCCAGAACAGGGCGTTGTCGCGGTTGCCCTCGTGCTGCCGCGCGACGTGTGCGGCCAGGCGCGGGGTCGGGTCGATGCCGTTGCGCAGGTGACCGACAACGCCCGGGCGCTCGGGTGCCTGCCTCGGAGCGAGAAGCTCGACGACGGCCGACCAGTCGAGCGGTCGCCCGGGCTCCGGCCTCGTCCAGTACGTCTCGTATCGCCGTGAGTAGGCCTTCGTCTGGCCGAGGGACGGGGGAAGGAGGACGTAGCCACCAGCGCCGCGGAAGTCGACGCCCTGCAGCCCAGGGCGGCGGTACTGTCGCGCCCCTGCGGCGATCGCTCCCCCTGGCCAGGACCCCGATTGCCTCGCCCACGACGAGGGCGTGAGACCGAAGTCGACCGCAACCTGGGTCGCCGACCGCGACGCTGGCGTTGTTGCCCGTCAATGCGCCTCGATTATGAGCGCTGTCCCGGTGGCCGTCACGCTGGCGACCCGATCGTCCGTCCCGCGATCGAGAGACTCCTGTGTGTCACCAAGACGTCTCGCGCGTCCCTGCACCTCCGCTACGGCCTCCGGTTCGCCCGTCCGTAAGGCGGTCAGGAGGAGAGCGTCTACCCCAAGGAACGCTCGCAGTTCACCCCCCGGCAATGGGACCCGTGTCATCGTGCCGACAAAGTTGACGTCTCCGACTTCCTTCTGAATCCGCTCGCCCCTAGGACGTGACATCCCCTCAGCACGGCGCTCCTTCAGCCGCTCGGGTGCTACAAGGCTGAAGAGCTCCGGGTCATCAGCGATTTCCGCGAGCTTGGTCCATGTGGACCGCAGAAGATCCACGGCTGATGCCCTTCGAAGCATCTGCGCGGACGAGGGCGGCCGAATCCGAACACCAGGCTGTCGCGCAACTTCCCCGAGGTCGATTGGCCTCCGTCCTACGCGCGGAATGACTTCGATCACTCCGTAGCGGATCTCATGACGGCCGGTCAGCGAACCGCCCACCAGTCCGGTGAGGTGCCGCCCTTCGACTGTCGTGTTCTCAACTTGCCCGGCGCCCGAGGTGATCTGCGAGACGTGATAAGACGGCGTCACCGTCCCCTTGCTCTCGAGCAAACCGTGCGCGAGGAGATGACCTGTGGACGGGTCAACACTTGCGAGGAGGTAGTCGGCCCGTCGGCCGGCAGGACTGTCGACAAGGCCGGACTCGACAGCCAGGTCAAGGTCCACTACGTCGAGGACGCTGGCTGGGAAATCTCGCTGGAACCACCGCCGTGCGAGCAGGACAGATACGCCGATCCCGAGTTCTTCGCTCATAACCCGTCGCTGATTCGCGATGACTCGCTGGCCTGCGTCGGACAGTTCGAGCTTCGGGGCGACATCCGTAGTCAGATCAAATGCTCCGATGTACCGGAGAAGAGCCCATTGCGAGTAGGCGTCGAGGACCGTGGGGTGGTAGGAGAAGCGGGTCGCGAGGGCGAGCTCGTGCAGTATGTCGACCGCGCGAACGCGTATTCCGCCGTCAAGTCCCGATAGCGGACGAGCCCGGGACGTTCGAAGCCCGCCCTGAACGATGGCCGCGAGGGCGCGGTCGCTGACGCCGGATAGCTGCACCGTCGAGGACACCACATTTAGGGCGGTCTGAAGGTCCATGGTGCACTCGCGATCGCTAGTGGGTCCTGTTTACAGATGTAGAGAACCTCATCGTGGAAGGCCGCCGGTACCCCGGGCTTGCCGGCGGAGCCAAGCAGCACCCCAACTGGGGAGCGGGCGTTGGACTCTCAGCCACTGGGGCCGACAGCATTCTCCTACCAGGCGCGCCGAAACGGGTGACCGCCTCATCGAGCCCGCCCGTACAGGATGTCATGACGTCATGCCCCTCCGTTCTTGTTCTGCCCGGTAGCGTAGTGATTCACCCAGGTCTGATTGAGGCACCGCGGCCGAGTGGCACCGCCGGCCAAGCGTTCCAGCCAGCCAAGGGCAGGGAGGCCTTGTCCACGACTTCTCGTTCATCTGCGCCATAGTCGGGACTGCTGAAGGCCGGGCTGACACTTTCGGTGAATGGTTCTCACGCCGCGTGAGCGGACGGTGTGTGGATTGTCTCGTACTCGGGCGAGGTGAATCTGCCGAGGACTCGTTCGCGTCGGCGGCGGTGATCGACCCGTTCGATGCAGTCGCGCGCGAGCAGCAACTCGCGCGGCCCGCCTGCGACGGGCCGAGGGCCTGAGAGGGCGGGGGACGTGCGCATCGCCCGAACCGCGAAGCCCTTCCCGTCCGAGCCCACTGGTAGCGTCAGGCGGAGCATCAAGGAGGCATCGTGCCGAAGGCCGACGACCGTCAAGACCACCTGCCGGACACGGCGCTGCTGCTTGGGGTGGTTTCCGGCTGCCGTGATGGAACCGTCGACCGCTCGCGTCGTCGCCGCCCGCCAATGCCGCCCGATCGGCTAACGCCGCTGGTCGACGGACAGTGACCCACCGCGCCGACAGACGTCGCTCCGGCCGAACCGACCGACATTGGCGCGCACTAGCGCAGGCGCTCGATTCTGCCCAGGCGCACGTACTGTCGCCTGCGGTCGAGACGCTCCCCAGCGGAGCACAGAGGCTCCACGACCTGCTCGTCGTGCCGGGGGAGCGCCACGCCGTCCTCATCGCCCTCGCGCAGACGGGCCGTCGATCAGACCTCGCACGGGCGATCGATCGTCTGCACGGCCCAGTGCCTGCCGCTGCGCTCGGCCACCCAGATGCACCGCTTGGCTTCCTCGCTGACGACGCGGCCCTCCTTCGGGTGGTCGTCGTCCTGCGGTCTCGCCGCAGGAGGCTCCGGTGGTTCACTAGCGAGGCCGCGGCCGTGCCCGTGGTCCCGCTGCCCGTCCTCGTCAGGGCGTTTCGAGATAGGGACCATCCTGACGAGGTGTGGCGCGAACTCGCTGACGGTGCTGGCGGCGAGTACGGATGGCCTCCAGAGTTGTGCGACAGCGCACGCGAAGACGCACGGGCAACGGCGCTCACTCCTCGCCAGGACAATCGACTCGGCAGCCCGACGAAGTCGAGGAGCTTGCTGCGGCCCGGCGAACGCCGCCGTGTCGAGTCACTACTTGCCCGGACTGAGGGACCGCCTATCGACGACTGGGCGAGGCACGACGCTGAACCGGGCCGACTACGTCTGTGGCATGTTGACCCGCCGACCCTGCTGATCATGTCGACGGCCCGCCGCGGCCCAGCGATTGCCGTTCTGGCCAACGTCGACGAGCTAGCGCTACTTGCCCCTGCGGCTGCTCTGGCCGAGGCCCTCCAACACAGCCTGGACCAGCTCTGGCGCAATCGATCGGCCCGCGCATCTCTGCGCCGCCTCGCCCCGCGGCGCCGAGCCGTCCTTATCGACGTAACGCTTGCGCCACTCGACAACGACGTCGTGCTGTACGTTCCCGATGGCCAGCCCCGTCGGGCCTACCGGATTCCTATCGGAGTGAGCAGCTCGCCCGAGCATCGAGACGGTCAGGCGCTGCTGCTAACAGTCGCTCGGGCGGTGTCCGATTCCCTCGCTGACATGGATGGTGCCGGCCGGGCCGTGCGACGCCGTGCCGCGGACGATCTTGTCCGCATGTGGGCCGGGCTGCCCCAATTGCTCAACACAACGGCCGGTCAATCACCCGAATGGAACGACGATCGGTTCGGTGCCTGGGGCCCGCCCAGCCACGCCGAGCACGCCACTGTCGACCGGATGCTTCAGTCCGCCGCCACTTGGCAATCGGTTCCGCCGGGAGCCCGCACCGGAACGGAGGCACAGTCGCTACTCCGCCAGTTCGCCGAACGCCTGCTGGCCGAGGCAGCAGCGCTCACCGGTACTGGCGACGACGCAGTCTTCGTCTGCGCCGATCAGCTCCATCGCGCCGCCGCGGCGCGCCTCCACGACGACCAAGACGTCGCCGCAAGCATGACCGGACCGTGGTGGCAGGAACACCTGGGCGGCGTCGCGCCGACGGCTGCGACGGCTGCGTCACACACGGGTGCAGCAGAGCTCCTCGTCGAGAACGCCCTTCGCTGGGGCCCGACCGATGAGGACCGGACGCCGGACCGCCCCGCTTGGCGGGTCGCCGCCGCCGCGGCGACCCGCGCCCGCTCGCTCGCGACACTCGCCACGGCAGACCGCCGAAGGCTCGTCGTGGCATCTGTGTGTGTCGACAAGGACGGAGCCGTTACCGTCACCGAGGCCCCCGGCCCGACCGACTTCGCGCTTTACACCAGGAATCGAGTCCTCACCTCAGTAATCGAGCTAGTCGACGAACGCAAGCCGATGCAGCCGGTAGTCGGTGGCCCCGAAGGCGACGCTCCCTTCCAACGGCTCGCCGACCTCCCCGAAGCCGACGCTCTGCGTCGTATCGGAGATGCACTCCGCGAGACGATCGGCGCCGGGCTCGACGCGGTGGTGGGTGTGCTCGCCGCTGCCGCTGACCACCTTCCTACGACAGGGACCGCACTCCGTGCCGCTCTCGTGGACGACGCCGCCGGGTACACCGGTCTGCCGCAGGGCGAGATTGAGGCGGCGGTCGACTGGCTGACAGCGACACCCGAACGGTTCCGCACCACGCCGTTCGAGTACTGGAAGATGGAGGCCCGTCCCGTGCGCCTTGTGACCCAGCCGTTCATCAGCACCAGCAGCGGGCACGGCAGCGAACAGCTCTTGCTCGTCCCAGGCCGGATCCGCCTGAGCCAGCTCGCCTATCTGAGTTACCTCAACGACGGTCGGCTCCCGATCCCCCGCGCAGTGCTGCGCCAACCGAGCATGAAAGCGCTCAGCGACGAACTCGACCGTTTCCGCCAGCAGATGAACAAGAGCCAGGAGATCGACGCCCACCGGATAGCCGCGGAGGCTGGCCTCCCGTCTCGGCGCGACATCGACCCCCGCAAGACAATGAAGCATGGACTCGTCATCACGGGGCAGATAGACCTGCTCGTCGCTGTCCCCGCCACTCGCCGCGTTTGGGTCGCGGAGGTGAAGGATCCGGCCATTGCGTTCTCGCCTTGGGAAGTTGCGGACGAGATCGACGACTTCCACGGCGGCGCGGCCGACACCGGAACCGGCCGGCGACGTCGCGACGAGGTCGGCAGGCTGCTCGAGAAGACTGCTGACATCTCGCGACAGCTTCCCGCCGCCCTGAGCCTGCTCGGCGTCCCAGACCCCGTCGAAGGCTGGCAGGCACAGCCAATCGTCCTGACGCGGCGGGTTAGCCCTGCCGCGTTCGTCACAGATCCCCGCGTGCCCTTTGCCCTCGTCCGCCAAGCGGACATTGCGTTCCAGCACGAGCATCTCCAACCCGGGCCGTGCCTGTGGCTTCCCCATTCGACCGCCGCTCGGACAAGCAAATGAGCCGGCCGTCGCCAGGCCTACACCGTGACTGGATTTCCGACGTCGTCGACCTGCCAGCCGCGCGTGCCTCGCTCGCCTGGACCCGTGAACGTCAGGACAGACTCTGGCTGCCATAATAGGCTCCGATAGGATTCACCCCAAGCGTCGCCGTACGCCAAGCCCTGCAGGCAGCCTCCATGAACAGCGAACAAGAGCCAACGATCATCGGTGTACAGCCAGTTCAAAGCGGCCCGAACACTCCGATCAGGTCACTCTGAGGAGGAGTCCGCTGGCAAGATGCGTGACTGTCGCCTCATTGCTTCAACCGCTGCCACAAGGTCCGCCTCAACCACAGGCGTCTCGTTCCACTCAGTCCAGAAATTGAGGGTCGCGCTCCTAGGCTTTGTCTGCGGCTTGTCTAGCTTGATTCGAGTCGGCAAAATCATCGCATCGCCTAGCACCAACGCCTCTCCGACGTCGAGAAGTGGAAGTGAGGCGGTGAGACTCTCAAGACTATCCGGCATTAGTCGCCGGATTACGGACTGGTCTTGATCGTTGGTCAGCCGAAGAACAATGAAATTGTTGCATTGCGACAAGACGGTCCGACTTACATCTGAAGGCCTCTGACTGACTACCATAAGCGAAAGCCCATACTTGCGACCCTCCTTCGCGATTCGTTCAAATGCGTCCAGTGCGCGCGACTCCGCAGCGCCCGGGTCGTGAGCCGGCAGATAGAGGTGCGCCTCGTCACAGACAAACGTGACCGGAGTCCGCCTCTCAGGCTCAGTCCAGAAGTGAACCTCGTATAAGACTCGCGCAAATACACCTACGACAATCGGAAGGACGTCGCTTGGCACTTCGCTGAAGTCGATTACCTTGATCCCGGGCGAGGAACCAAGAAGCGATTTGGCAAATTGGTGAAGCCACTCGTACTTGACCTCCGACTCAGGCGGGCCAAACATGAATCCATATCTCCGGTCAGCGAGCTTGCTCTCAAGTCGACTAATGAACCGGGTCAGGCGCCCAAAGAACGGCCCCTGCTTGTCACGACTCGCTCCTGCAACCATTGCCACATCATCCGCCCGGAGGCGCTCTACGAGAGAGCGAATGCTGTACGGTACCGGGCTGTCAACCGTAAAGCGTGCAAGCACGTCCTCACGCGAATCTGCCTTGAGTGCTTCACTCTTGAGATCTCTCACATGGTCAGTGAGTCGCGCAGCTTGATTCGGAGCGTTGTCTTCCGAACGATCGAGAAGCAACGCCTGCATTTCCTCTTGATTGAGTAGCCACCAAGGCAGGTAGAGGACGTTAGAATCGGAACTTTCAAGGTCGGCCGGCCCTGCTATTCGCCAGCCTTTCGCCACGGCGGAGGACCCTTCGGTTAGCGGCCCATATTCGCCGTGCATGTCAAACACGATCAAGTTGGGATGCGCGAGCCTGCTTGCCCGCTCAAGGATGAGGGCGACCGTCCAACTCTTACCGGAGCCAGTACTCCCAAGGAGCGCCGCGTGCCGCTGGAAGAGCCGGTCACCATCTGCCACTGCAACGGCTGAACGGTCGGCCACGAAGTGACCCAGTTCAAGGCGCTTGTCGGGCTCAAGCTGACTCGCAAGCAAGCCCATGAGCTGTTGAAGGGCGAGGCCGTCAATAACCCAGCACGGAGAATCGACTAACGGGTAGCTGTCCGCCCCTCGTTTGAAAGACCCCGTCGACGTTCCGTCCATCTGTCGATATGTGCCAAGCAGCACAGCTCGCAGGAGATCTCGCTGCTGAACCTCCGGAGGAATGTCCTCCGCAGCGCCCTCGTCGCCACCCTCGAGAATCTCGTCCTGGAGGTCCCGCGTCACACGGTCGAGCACGGCAATAAGGTACTCCGAGCTCGTTGCGCCCTGGAATGCAAGAAGGTTTCCCACTCCAGTCCGGGTCAACTTCTCGTGATCTACTACTTCAGCCCAAACACTGGCCGTGTCAATCCGAAATGCGCGCCCAAGGATCGCACTGGGGTCGAATTCGATCTGCTTTCCACTCATATCCCGAGAACCTCTCTGATCATCACATCGAGACTCCAAATGTCTTCTGGCACGACAGCAGTTTCTGCACCCCAGGTGATACTTGTCCCCCCGCCTGGCCCTCGCTCAAACCCCACGGCCCGAGGGTTGGAGGCGAGGAAATGGCGCGCTCCCGTCGTGAGCGACTTACTCATCACCAAAGCGGGAACCTTCGCGAATTGCGGTTCCAGATAAGTCTGCAAGTGCGAGTCGCTGAAGCCATACCCAATCACAAGAAATCCGGAGGCTTCGGAGATCGCTGCATTAGCGCGCTGGCGCTGCAGGTCGAACGGCTGTTCGTACCCAAGAACATACTTGCTACTGCCAGGCGCGATGATTCGTCTACGGCCGCCGAGGTCGAGACTGGTCTTCAAAGTTCTCCCTCGATGCTCTATCCAATCGAGGCTTCCGTGCGGCTTGGCGAGACGCAAGTGAGGACGTAGGCGGATCGACCGCTTAGCAGTCCTTCCGGAGCGATTCGCTCGTACAACAAGTAGTTCACTGCGGCTCAGGTCCTCGTCGAGGTGCCCGATACCATGTCCATGAAACATCGAATCGACGGGAATTTCAACAAGTGCGGCGGCAACTTCGAGTAGTCGATCGTAGTTTGTGGTGATTACGTCCGCGGATTCGGTGGTTCTCAGAAGGTGCTTGAAGAGTCGTCCGAACACTGGATCACTTGATGACTCAAGCATCTCAACGATTGCAGCAGATTCAAGGTCTGCTACGCAGTTGCTCACTTCAAGGGCTATGGCCTCCGACAGTTCCAAAGAGAGTTCGACGCTTCCAAACGCCGCCTCAAGGTCGACTCCGTCCCGGAGCGAGGACGCAATGCCCTCCCAGGCCGCCGAGCTATCGCCACCAAGCGGCCTGTCTGATTCCCCAATGGTGCTAAGGAGATGTTCGGCAAGTTGCTTCATGCTCGGCAAGCCGTGCGCGCATGACGCGCCAGAGCCGACCAGTGTAACAAGACCCTTCCTGAAGAGCTCTTGCACTGATCTGTAGACCGCTTGCTTCTCCATCGTCGCCCCTGCCGTCTGCATCGTCGAACCTACCGTAGGTCGCTGCGACCTGAGAATCGTCGCGCCTTGCGGCAAGCGCCCACAGCACTTCGCTGGACCGCGTGATGACCTCAACCTGTTCGTCGAGTCCCCGGTTCGATCTCAGAGACCTCGGGGCCCGAGACCGTAGGGTCGGTGAACAGCGACTCGCGCACTCTTCCTGCATACTCCACGCCGTCTCGGCTAGACGGGACAGCGCCAGGGCTTGGCTGCGACCGCGACTTGCGGGATCGGGAACAGGGACACGGCCCCACGTCGCTTGTTCCTTGGATCGTGGACGACGACCGCGGGCGTCCACGCGATTCTTAGGACGCCCGGAGACTCGCCGCGGAGCCAGAAGCAAATCCGAGAGGGCGCGGCTCAAAGTGCCGAGCGCATGTCGTGCGAACACCTCATCTACAGGGTCGTCCGAAGTGGTACGGGGACGGGTGCTTGCGACTGCCCCGGGGTTTCGAGTTCAGTACGCGCCCCAGCGGTGGCCTTCGGGACTCGCCGCTGCGCCTTTGCGGCATCGTGTCCCGCATGATCGGTGGCAACCGAACTTAGCGTTTCGCCGGACCTCGCATTCATCGCACCAGGCGCCCGCGAGAGTCGTCGTCCACGGCGTCCCCACTTTCCGGGTCCGCTGGCAGCCATCTGGCAGCCCTCTTGGTCCCGAACCGCTCGATTGCTGCCGACGGCACCGGACACTCGGAGGGCATCTGACCAGCGCAGATGCTCTTCGCACGAAGTCAACCGACACCCCCGCCACGGACTTTTAATCCGTAGGTTGTGGGTTCGAGCCCCACGGGGCCCACGGTGTTGGTGCTGGTCAGAGGGCCGTCAAGTTCGCCATCAATTGCGCTCGGCCCGCGAAAGCAGCCGTCTTGCAGCATGTCCCGAGGGCGACACGAATGCGACCGGGCCATCTCCGCCATCGATGCCAGCCACTGCCGCCGGTCTGGCTCGCGCTCCCGGTGAGACGCTGCGTTCTTGCGGATCCCGGCCGTCGAGAGGCTGGACACGGTACCGACCCTGGCGATCCGCAACGGGGGCAGAGAAGATGGCGGGATGACGGCGGTCGAGGTCACGCAGGCGTTGACAGGTTTCGAGGAACGCCTGCGAGGCCTGGGCATGCCAGTGGTCGAACGCCTGCGACCCGGACTCACCAAGGAGCAGGTGGACGAAGTCTGCGCCGAGTTCGGGGTTCGGCTCAGCCAGGACGCGGCAGCGCTGTGGATGTGGCACGACGGGGACCGGCAGGGTTATGAGGACGACTGGGGAGTGCCCAGCCTGACGCCGTTCAGGATCTTCTGCGCTCCTCGCTGGAGCGTTCTGCCGATCTCCACGAGCAGACGTGGGACCAGGAGGCATTCGACGACCCGGTCCTCGGAGCCCCGGAGAGCGTCGGGTTCATGTTCGATCGGCAGTACGTGATCCTGCTGCACCGGGAGCAGCCGTTGGTCATGGACTGTCGGAATCCCGAGGATCCGGACTCGCCCACTGGCGTGTGCACCTACGAGGGAATCGGACGAACCATCACCTTGACCGAACGGATCGGCTGGTGGCACTGGGCGCTCGACAACAGGTTCTGGATACCCACCTCCGACGGAGAGTGGGACATCGACATGACCCGCGCCCCTGACCAGCTCATCGGCCTGCACGCACGCGACAACGTCGACTGATCGGGCGTCACCCCCTGCGGCCGGCGCTCGGAAAGGTGCCGAACCGGCGGCGCTCTCCGTCCGCGACCCTACGTCGGCCTTGGCCAGGCTCGAAGCGTCGCACATCCCAACGGCACTTACTATGTGCTGCCATAGTATGGTGACTCATAGTTTCATCGGAAGGCGCCTTGATGTCCGACTTCGTCGGCCGAGCAGTCGAGCTGGACCGGCTCACCCGTCTGCTCTCCGACATCGACGCCCGCGCGAGGGCGGGCCGCACCCACGACGTGGGCACAGCGGTGCTGCTCCGCGGCCGCCGTCGCGTCGGCAAGAGCCGGCTCGTGTCCGAGCTCATCGCCCGTGCCGGTCACCCCTCGGTCTACTTCCAGGCCGCACGCAGCGCCGACCCTGCGGCCGAGCTGCGGGCCCTGATGGCCGCAGCTGCGGAGTCCGACCTGCCCGACGCATGGCTCGCGGAGTCCGCCACCCCGTCGACCCTGACTGACGCCCTGCGGATCATCGACCGACTGCTGCCCGCCGACCGTCCGTCGATCGTCGTCATCGACGAGGCGCCCTGGCTGCTCGACGCGATCCCCGGCGGTGCCGGTGAGCTCCAACGGGTCTGGGACCACGACCTGTCACGCAAGCCCGTCCTGCTCCTCCTGATCGGGTCGGACCTCGCGATGATGGAAGCCCTCGACCATCACGACGCCCCCTTCCACGGCCGCGCGACCCCGATGGTCCTGGACGTGCTGTCCCCGCGCGACGTCGCCCGTATGACCGGCACGTCCGGGATCGACGCGTTCGACGCATGGCTGACCACCGGCGGCCTGCCCACCGTCGCGCGCGCCTGGGCGCCCGGGATGACCCGGGAGGAGTTCCTCCAGACGCAGCTCTCGGACGCGATCACCCCGCTGGTGGTGTCCGGGCAACGGATCCTCGACAGCGAGTTCCCCGCCACCACGTCGGCCCGGGCCGTGCTGACGGCGATCGGCGGGAAGGGCGAACGGACCTTCACCTCGATCGCCCAGTCCACCGGCAGCAAGCCGATGAACGCCGCAACCCTGACCGACGCCCTGGAGACGCTGTCGATCAAGCGCGTCGCCGTCGCCGACGAGCCCCTGTCCACCAGGCGCGACCCGAAGAATCGCCGGTGGCGCGTAGCCGACCCCGCCCTGCGGTTCTGGCTCCGCTACGTCGAGCCCGCCGTGGGCGACATCGACCGCGGTCGCGGGGACCTTGCGCTCCAACGGGTCACGGACGGCTACACCAGCTGGCGGGGCCGCGCGATCGAACCGGTCGTGCGAGACGCCCTGGAACGCCTGCTCCCCGACACCCGCTGGCCCGAGGCGCGAGCAGTCGGCGGGTGGTGGCCACGGACGAACGCGCCGGAGATCGACCTGGTCGGCGCGAACGCGCGCCCGGCCGACCGCTACGCCTTCGTCGGGACCATCAAGTGGCGTCCCAACGGCAAGGTCACCGCAACCGAACTGACCACGCTCGCGACAGACGCGACAAAGATCCCCGGCCTCGGAGCGGGCACGCCCCTGGTGGCGGTGTGCCCGGCCGGTGCCGTCGCCGACGACCGTCTCGCACAGGTATGGACGGCCGACGACCTGCTCGAGGCGTGGGCGTAGGCGCCGACGACAGCCCGCTCTTCCCGACGGACCCGACCGGCAGGACGGCCACCCCTCTCGGTGAACCTCACCAGTCAGTGCACCTCACCAGCCGGCGCGGTGCCCGCCCGGTAGAACATGAACCGGCACGGCTGCCCGTCCTTGGCGAGGGTGGTCGGCCGTCGGAATTCCATGCCGGTGCGTTCCTCGATCGACTTGTACCCGGTGATGTCGTGGTCGCAGCCGAGGGGGGAGAGCTCCGGTGCCGTCAGTGCGGCGACGTGGCAGTTGCGGCACTCGTGGACGACCATCACCTTGAGGTCGTCGGACTCGTCGATGAGCTCGTTCGGGTAGTTCGGGTCGTCGGCGAACATGGCGCGGTGGTAGGCCCAGAACGCCGCGAACGGATCGTCGAACTCCGCGAGCCGGTCCGCCTGGTAGAAGTCGGCCATCATGAACGTCGAGGCGTCCTGGATGGCTCGGCGGGCGAAGTCGTAGGCGCGTTCTGCGCCCTCCCGGCGTTCCAGCACCCGGTGGATCACCACGAGCAGGATCCACTCGAGCTGGGCGATCATCCCGAAGCTGCGACGCATCATCCGGAAGCCCTCGGCGGACCGACGCCATGCGCCCGGGAGACGGAACGGCAGCATGAGCCAGAACCCGATGAACCGGGCCGCGCCGAGCTCGGCGAGCAGGTGCCGTGCGAACACCCAGGAGACGCGCAGCTTCGAGCCGGTCGTCCAGGGGATGAAGGGGAACGGTTCCCCGTAGTGCGGGAGGCGTGCGACGTCGTCCAGGGTGCGCTGGTGCGTGGTCATGCCAGGTCCTTTCGGGGCTGTGCCGGGAGGCGGTGACGGGCTGCGGGTGGTTCGGGGCGATCGGCCAGGAGCCGCAGGATCGGGCCGAAGGCGCGTTCGAAGCTGATGGCGCGGGTGGCGACGTCCCGCACTCGGGTGAGGAGGCGGCCCGAGCGGAACATGAGGCGGGCCAGCTGCCGGGAGGAGTCCTGGGCCTGCTCGACCCGTCCACGCTGGGCGCCCTCGTAGGCGGTGTACGCCGCGATGACCTGCTCGGGGGAGGCGTCCGTCAGAAGGTCTGCCAGGACGGCCGCCGACTCCATCGCCATGGAGGCACCGACTCCCGCCGTCGGCAGGAAGCCCGCGGCTGCGTCGCCGAGCAGGGCGACGCGGCCGACGGTCCAGCGCGCGCTCCGGACATCGTTGAAGGCCCAGTGGTAGCCGTCGCCGACCGCGGCCAGGGCTCGCTCGGTCCTGGCGTCGCGGGTGCGCAGCGCGCGGCGGACGCGCGCGACCATTGCTGCGGGTCCCTCCGCGGCGAGGCTGCGCGGGCCGCCGACGAAGACCCCCGTGCGTCCGAGCACCGGGTAGATGCCGACGAAGAACCCGTCGCCCCAGGTCTCCTCGTACAGGTCCGGGCTGTCGTCGGCGTCGGACCACGCGACCCACCCGCCCCAACCGGTGTCGACCCGGCTGACGTCGCCAGGGGCGAGCACGAGGTCACGGATGCCGGAGTGCAGGCCGTCCGCACCGATGACGGCGTGGAACACCGACTCGTGGCGCGCGCCCTCCTCGTCCAGGACGACGCGGACGCCGTCGTCCTCCTGGGCGAGGTCCGCGACGGTGCAGCCGAAGGTGACGGGGAGGTTCTCAGTGGCGATCACGTCGAGCAGGTCCTCCCGCGCGATGCCGCGGTACCGTCCGAAGGGGGCGAGGGCGCCGTCGAGGGAGTACTCGCGCAGCCGTCGGCCCGTGGCGCCACGCAGGAGGTAGCGGTGCATGCCGACGCTGCGTTCGAGGTAGGCCGGCTCGACGCCGAGGCGGCGGATCACCGGGTCGACGAAGGGGAGCAGACCCAGCATGTAGCCCGGCGCCTGCCCCTGGCGCCCGCGCTCGACGAGCACCGGGTGCTGGCCGGCCGCGCGCAGCAGCGCGGCCAGGGTGATCCCGGCGACCCCGGCGCCGACGACGAGGACGCGGGTCCGATCGCCCTGCTGCGCGACGAGCTGGTCGGAGAGGGAGATGGCGCTGATCATGTCGCTCCTCGAGTGGATCGAGTGGGCCGGGAGAACCGAGCGGACCGGGTGGTCCACACACGATAGACCAGAGTGGACCGGGTGGTCCACGAGTGACTAGGGTGCCGATGTGGTCACAGGGGTTCTGGCGCCGGAGCGCCTCGAGGAGATCCTGCGAACCGCCGCCAGGGAGTTCGCCACGGCGGGGTACGAGCGCGCGTCCCTCAACCGCATCATCCGCACGTGCGGCATGAGCAAGAGCTCCTTCTACCACTACTTCGACTCGAAGGCCGCGCTGTTCGACGCCGTCCTGCGGGCGGCGATGGGCGGCCTGGCGCGAGAGGTCGCCCCGCCCTCACCCGCGGAGCTGTCCGGTCCGGGGTTCTGGGACGAGCTCACCCGAACGGTGGAGCGGGTCCTCGAGGTCGCGGCACGCGAGGACTGGTATGCCGACGCGGGGCGACTCTTCTACCTGCCCGACGCGCCGGTCGAGCACAGCCCTGCCGCACGCGAGACCGTCGGCGCGATGCGGGCGTGGCTCGTCGGGGTGCTCGAGGTCGGACGCTCGTGCGGCGCGGTGCGCACCGACCTCCCGGTCGCGCTGCAGGCGACGCTCGCGACCGACGTCGTGCAGAGCCTGGACCGGTGGTCGCTCGCGCACAGCCAGGAGTACCCCGACGCCGAGGCCCGCGCCACCATCGGCCGCATCCTGACCGACGTGCTCAGGCGCGTCCTCGCCACGACGGTCGAGGACCAGCCGACCGCCTGACGTCGCCGCGTCGGCTACACGACCTCGACGTCGTACTCGATGGTCGCGACCCCGGCGGTGGACGTCAGCTGCAGCGTCTGGTGCTTCCCCGCGGTCACCCCCGGCGGCACGGTGAACCACACCCGGGTGTCCGTGAAGTCTCCCGGCGCCACCGGGATGGCCTCGGCGAGACCGCTGATCGAGATCGTGACGACCCGCCGTGGGTCCGCCGACCCGCTCGGATCGAAGTTCGACCCCAGGACCGTCACCTCGGTCCCCACCGAGACGGTCTTCGGGCTGATCGACGTGATCACCGGCGCGTTGGCGCGAGCCGCCTTCGACCCGACGTACGTCGCAGCCGTCAGGCTCGTCATCGCCAGCAGGGTCGAGGGCATCTCGGGCAGGACGCCCTTCTGGACCAGGGCGATCACGAAGTACACCTGGGCGACCAGGTTGAACAGCAGGTACTGCGCGTCCACCAGGTCGGTGCCGCCGCCGTCGTCCGAGGCGACCTGCCGGAGCTCGGTCGCGGCGGGCTCCGTCTTCTGCAGCGTCCCCTGACTCACCTTGTAGGTCACGATGCCCTTGGCGAGGACGGCCGCCGCGAACGGCCCACCGAGCAGGAGGAGGTACTGATCCCACCGTGACGACGGCAGCAGCACGTCGAGGCTCACATCGGTCAACCCGGCCTTGATGAGCAGCCACCCGAAGGACGTCGTGATCAGCAACGTCCACAGCCCGAGCTGCGTCAGCGAGGTCGAGAAGCGGCGGTCCGACCCGATCAGCGGGCGGAAGATGCCGTACCCCTTGGCACCGTCGACCAGATGCAGGACGAGCAGGCCGGCGCCGACGGCCGCGAAGGCCCAGCACCAGGCCCAGCCGTTCAGGCTCAGCTCGGTCAACCGCGCAGGCGACGGCTCCCCACTCGACGAGGCGCCGGCAGCCTGGGCGGCGACCGCCCGCGCCCCGTAGCTGCGGGCGACCAGACCCCAGGCGACTGCTGCGAGCAGGAAGGCCGCCACGATCGTGCGGCTGGCCCGCGTGACCAGGGCGCTCGCGTGCGTGAGGTCCTCGCTGGCCGCGGCGTCGGGACTGGCCTCGTTCGGGACCGCGCCGCCGACGCCCGCGACAGGCGCTGCCCGCGGCGGTTCGGCTGACGGCGGCTCGGTTTGCGACGGCGCGGCCGGTGTCGGCTCGGCCGCTGTCGACTCGGCCAGCAGCGGCTCGGCCTGCAGCAACTGGGCCGGCATCGACTCGGCCAGCAGCTTCTCGACCTGCAGCGACCGCGCCGGTGTCGACTCGGCCCCGGGCTGAACCGTCGCGCCACGTCCTCGTGACTCGTCCGGGGCTCGTCGTGCCCTGTTGATCGCCATGTCACACCGCCGTCGGGGGTGAGGGTCTCAATCGCCTCGCAAGTTACCAGACACCGTCGCGCCCGGCCTCTGCGGAGATGTGCGAGACCTGCCCATCACCCCTCCCGGTACGCCACCCCGAACCCGCCGCGTGGGTAGTGCCACGTGAGCGACCCCGGCGCAGCGACCGCCAGGCACGTCCCGCACTCGAGGCACGCCGCGTACGCAGCCGTGATCGTCCCGTCGGCCTCCTCGGTGTACACATGGGCCGGGCAGATCCGTACAAGCAGTTTCCCGGTGCCGGTGGCGCGCGCAACATCCTGGTGGACCTCGATGTGGCTCTGCGCGTCGTCCAGGGTGTAGGTGTTGCGCGCCAGCCTGTCCGGAACGCTCCCGAAGTCAGTCATCGTCGTCCTCCCTCACCGCGCTCTTGCCCGTCACGACCCCGCCCCTCACAGCGCCCGCACCGCGGCCCAGCCGTCACGAACCACATGCCGGAGCTTCAGACCCGACCCCTTGAACGCCCGTGTCGCCGTCCCGAGCAGGTGCCGCCGCGGCGTGAGGTCGAGGTCGTAGATCCCGTGGAACACGTCGGCGAGCAGCAGCCCGTAGTCCCGGTACATCCGGGGAACCTCGAGGAACGCCGGCGCCCGGGCATACGTCTTCATGTCGGCCCCGACGAAGGTGGCCGCGAGCGCCGCCGGGTAGGCGTCCATGGCCTGCTGCGAGTAGTCGCCGGCGGTCAGCGCCGCCGTGATCGCGTCGGCCGCGGCGAGCGCCGACCCCGCGGCCAGGTCCATGCCGCGGATCGTCAGCCCGGTGTTGAGGGTGAACCCGGCGGCGTCGCCGATCAGGACCAGACCGGGCCGGGTGAGGTCGTGGGAGGCCATCGCCGGCCCGTCCTCGATCGTCAGGTGGCAGCCGTACTCGAGCAGCTCGCCGCCGTCGATCAACGACGCGACGGCTGGGTGCGCGAGGAAGTGGTCGTGCACGTCCGAGGCCGTCAGGCCCTTCGCGGCGAGGTCGTCGAGCCTCAGCACGACACCCACGGACACCGACTCGAGGTTCGTGTACAGGAACCCGCCACCGGCGACCGCCTGGGTGCAGTCCCCCCACGAACGCGTACGCGACACCGTCGTTCCCGCTGACGTGGAACCGGTCCTCGATGACGGTCCGCGGCAGCCCGATCACGGACTTCACCCCGACGGCCAGGTGCTCGGTCGGCTCCTTCGCCCGGATGCCCGAGCCCTGGGCGAGGAACGAGTTCACGCCGTCGGCCGCCACCACCACGTGCGCACGGAGCTCGTCGTCACCGGCACGCACCCCGACGCACTGGCCGCCCTCGATGATCAGCTCGTCGACCCGCACGCCGGGCATCACCATCACCCCGGCCTCTTCGCACCGGGAGGCGAGCCACGCGTCGAGCCTGGCCCGCAGCACCGTGACCGCGTTCACCGGCTCGGCCAGCCGCGCGTCCCAGTAGTCGATGTTCACGTGCGACGACTCGTTGAGGAAGCTGAGGACGTTGCGCGTGACCCGGCGCTCGACCGGGGCCGCGTCGACGAACCCCGGGAACACCTGCTCCATCACGCGGCAGTAGAACACCCCGCCGGACAGGTTCTTCGACCCCGGCTCGGCGCCGCGCTCGATCAGCACCACCTCGTGACCGGCCTCGGCCAACCGGTAGGCGCACACCGCACCGGCGACACCCCCGCCCACGACGATGACGTCGAAGTCGACCTCCTGGCTCATCTCCACCCCTTCGTCCCGACGGCTGTGCCCCGGCGCGCCGTGCTCCTGACGCGCCTTGCCCTCACGAGCCCGATCCCACGACGGGCCGGTGCCGCCCGAGCGCAGGCCCGGGCGGCACCGGTCGACGTCCTAGAGGGCGCCGGCCCCGATCGCCTCGGCGATCTCGTCGGCCGCGAGCCACCCTGACGTCAGGGCGAACCCGTTGGCCGAGCCGGGGACGGGCAAGGTGTAGGACTCACCGAACAGGCCGCCCGCGTCGCACCCCACCGAGTACAGACCCGGGACGGGGTTGCCGGTCTTGTCGAGGCAGCGCAGGTGCTCGTCGATCTTGATGGCACCCATCGTGATCATGATCCCGGTCTCCATCTTGATCGCGAAGAACGGGCCCTCCTCGACCGGGAAGAGGAACTTCGCCGGCTTGTGGAAGCGCGAGTCGACGCCCGCGTGGCACAGCGCGTTGTACGCGTCGACCTCGGCGCGCAGTACGGCCGGCGGAACGCCCATCTTCGCCGCGAGCTCCTCGATGGTCGCGCCCTTGACGACGTTGGTCCGGGCCTCGTCGGCGGCGTCGGCCTCGATCTCGGTGGGGAGGTTGACCATCTTCTCGTTGTTGCGGACGTAGATGCCGAGGCCGATCTCGTTACCGTCCTCGACCAGGTGACGGATCTGGGCCTGGTCGATGATGCACCAGTACATCGAGCCGGGCAGACCGGCGACGACGTCCCCCGCGTGACCGAAGTTCAGCCCGACGACCTCGTCGACGAACCGCCGACCGGTGGCGTCGACCCAGAAGTACGGCTGCATGCCGGTGCAGTTCGTGTGGCTCGTGATGGTCTTGTCCCGCATGAGCGGGAAGAGCAGCAGCGTGCCGATCGAGCGGTGCTCCACCGCGCCGGCCTCGAGCATCATCCGCACGCCGTCACCGGTGTTGCCCGGGCCGCCGACGTTGATGAGGCGCGAGCCGATCCCGTACCGCGTGTAGTGGTCCAGCATCTCGGGGTTGCCGGCGTACCCGCCGGTCCCGACGACCACGGCCTTCGCGCCGAGGCGGACCTCCTGGCCGTCCGCGTCCGTCGCGACCACACCGGTCACCTTGCCGTCGGCGTCCTGGAGGATCTTCGTGGCGGCGGTCGACAGGAAGACGTCCACGCCGCGCCGGCGGGCGTCGGCCTCGAGCAGCTCGATGACGTGCGCGACCTCGCCCTCGGGGAGGTGCCACGTGGTGAGCTCGCCCGGCTGGTCCAGGGCCGTGACGGTGACGTCCTCATAGACGACGCCCTCCTCCTCGCGCAGCTTCACGATGGTCGTGGCGGCGTTCTCGACGAACCGGCTCACCAGGGCCGGGTCGGCGCGCCAGTGCGAGTAGTCGAGGTACGTGTCGAACGCCTGGGTCTTCGTGACGTTGATGCCGCGCTTGATCTGCTCGTCCGACTCGAACGCGGCGTGGCCCTCGGCGAACGACGAGCTGCCGCCCGTCTGTGCCTCCTTCTCGAGCACGGCGCAGGTCAGGCCGTCCTTGGCCGCCTGGACCGCGCAGGACAGTCCGGACCCGCCTCCGCCGATGACGACGACGTCGTAGGAGGCATCGAAGGTGGTGCTCATGGTTCTTCTCCTCGTGCTCGGTGTGCCTGAGTGCGTCTGCTGGGGGTTACTGGCTGAGTGCGTCGATGAGGGCCGGGACGACCTCGTACAGGTCGCCGACGATCCCGTAGTCGACGGACCGGAAGATCCGCGCGTCCGGGTCGTTGTTGACGGCCGCGACGACCTTCGCGTCACGGACGCCCTCGAGGTGCTGCGGTGCACCCCCGATGCCCACGGCGAGGTACAGCCGTGGGGCGATGTGCTGGCCGGAGCGGCCCACGTACCGTTCCTTCTCGAGCCAGCCGAGGTCGTCGGCGATCGGCATCGAGCACGCGAGCTCGGCACCGAGGACGTCCGCGAGCCGGCGGAGCAGGTCCACGTCCGCCTTGGCCCGCACCCCGCGGCCGAAGGAGACGACGCGCGCCGCATCGGCCACGCCGGTGGCCGTACCGACCGGTTCCGTCCCCTCGATGCGTGCGTCGGCCGCGGTCGCTGCCTGCTCGACGACGGCCGCCGTCGCAGGTGCGTCGTTCTCGACGTCCTCGCCGACGAACACCGTCGCGACCGGCCCGTCCGCGACGAGGGTCTCGATCACCTCACCGCCGAGGGCCGCGCGGGTCACGATCACGTCCCCGTCCGACGCCGCGAGGTCCAGCATCCCCGGCACGACGGCGGCGCCGATCCGCGCCGCCACCGCCCCGAGCAGCACCCGTGCCGCCGGCTCGGTGCTGCTCACGACCACCCTCGGCGGGGTCGCGGCCGCGAGGTCCGCCACCGCCGCGGCGTAGGCCTCGGGCGGGACGTCGGGCGCGACCCCCACCCACCGAACGTCGTCGGCGCCCGACGCCGCGACGGCATCGGCCAGCGCGCGGCTGCCGACGGCGACAACCGTCACGCGCCCGCCGAGGTGGCGCGCCACGGCGACCATGCCGCCCACCTGCTTCTCGTCGGTCGTGACGACCCAGCTGTCGATGCTCACAGTGCGTGCCCTCTCTCGGATCCGGGGATGCTCACAGGACGCCGTCGGCGCGGAGCGCGGCCACGAACTGCGCCGCGGACGTCGCCGGGTCGCCGTCGAACAGGGTCGCGGCCACGGCGTCGGGCTTGCGGGTGCCCGTGCTCCGGACGTCGGTGCCGGGATCGCCGATGTCCGCCAGCGGCCAGGTGGTGAGCGGGCGCTTGCGGGCGGCCAGGAGCTCCTTCATCCCCGGCATGGTGTCGACGTCCGCCTCCGCGGCGACCCCGAGCAGCACGGGCGGGGCGACGCTGATCGTCTGCTCCTCGGTCGCGCTGCGACGGACCGCGGCCACCCGCCCGTCCACGACGGAGGCCGAGGCCAGGCCCGCGAGCGCGGTCCAGCCGAGGTGCCCGGCGACGGCCGGCGCCACGCCCGGGTCCTGCTTCGAGTCGCCCACGACGACGACGTCGACGTCGCCGATCCGCTCCACCGCGGCGGCGATCACCCGCGCGGTCGCGGCGTTGTCCGCGAACGGCGGGACGTCGGTCACGGAGTACGCCTCCCCGACACCGCGCGCCAACGCCCAGCTCGCGTCGCCGTCCCCGATCGTCAGCCCGACGACCGTGCCACCGGTGTCCTCCGCGAGCCGTTTGGCCACCGCGAGCGCCGCCGGGTCGTCCTCACCGGCCGCCATCTTGGCTCCCCGCCAGTCGACTGTCCCGTCGGCACGGACAGCGGCGTTGGCGCCGTCGCGCGCCCACTTGTAGACGATGACGACCTTCATCGGGTCACCCTTCTCTGCGGCGCACGGGTCAGGCCGGCACCCACCGCTGACACGGCAGGTGACCGGGCACCTCCAGCGTCGCGGACCGGTTCCGGGTGCAACTAGCACCCAACGGGTACGCCGGGGTAGCCGACCGGATACCCCGGGAAAGCCGTGGCCTGCGACGTGGGACCGGTCGTAGGGTCGCGGCAGGCTCGTGCGGAGCCCCGCCCGGTCTCCGTCAGCGGGCCGCTGCTGGAACCCGTGCAAGGAGCACCGTCGTGTTCGACCTTCGTCTCTTCTCCATCCGTGAGTCCCGCCACCGCATCCACAACCCCCTGACCGAGCAGCAGCTGGCCGCCTTCGGCGCCACGCTCGACCTGCCTGCCGGGGCACGCATCCTCGACCTGGGCTGCGGGTCCGGCGAGCTGTTGTCGACCTGGGCCCGCGATCACCAGGTCACCGGGCTGGGCGTGGACCTCAACCCTGACTTCATCGCCCAGGCCCGGGCCCGCGCCGACGAGCTCGGTGTCGGTGACGCGGTCCGGTTCGTCGAGGCCGACGCCTCCGGTTACGTCGTCGACGAGCTCGTGGACGTCGCGGCGTGCGTGGGCGCGACGTGGATCGGCGGCGGGGTGCCCGGCACCCTCGACCTGCTGAGCCGGAGCCTCACGCCCGGCGGGATCCTGCTGATCGGCGAGCCGTACTGGCGCGCCGTTCCCACGACCCCGGAGGCTCTCGCCGGGTGCGGGGTGCCGTCCACCGACCACTACCTGACCCTGCCGGACCTCCTGGCCTCGTTCGGCGCGCAGGGCTACGACGTCGTGCAGATGGTCTGCGCGACCGAGGAGTCCTGGGACCGCTACCAGGCACCGCAGTGGTTGAGCATGCGGCGCTGGGCGGACGCCCACCCGGACCACGAGCTGCACGACGAGGTCCGCCGACTGCTCGCGACCGAGCCGCAGCAGTACACGGCGTTCACGCGCACGTACTTCGGGTGGGGCGTGTTCGCGCTGATCGCGCTGTGACCGACAGGCGCGCTGACGTCGAGCCGGTGGCGGTGGCGGTGGCGGTGTGAGCCTCCAGCAGCCGCGCAGCTTGCGGAAGCCTTCTCTTGACACTGATATTCCGACAGCGGAATATCAGTGTCATGGGAATTGGAGTCACCGGCGCCGCTGATCAGCTCGGCGTCAGCACGCGACGCGTACGCGCGCTCATCGCTGCGGGCGCTCTGCGGGCCGAGCGGGTCGGCGGCACCTACGTGCTGGACGAACGCGAGGTCGACTCCTTTGCGGACCGCGACCGCCCCGGCCACACCCGGGCGATGTCGCCGCGGATCGCCTGGGCCGCTGCGGCTCTGATCGATGGCGACACGCCGACCTGGATCCGCCAGGACGAGCTCTCCAGGCTCAGGGCACGGTTGACGCGCACACCGTCCACACCGGGCGCGTGGCACGCCCAGATGCGCGCAGTGGCGGAGTCCCGTCGCACCTGGCGAGCCGGCAGTGAGCAGGTCGCCGCACTGATGGCCGACCCGGCAACCCGAAGAACGGGGGCATCGGCGACGAACCTTGTCACCGACCTGCTTGTCGGGACAGCGAGTGCGTCGGTCTGGGTCCCCGACCGTACGCACCTCGAGAGGCTGCGTCGGGACCTGGGGCTCATCCCCGCCGAGTCCGGCAACGTGACAATCGCTGTCCCTGCGGTCCCCGACCTGCCGTCATGGGGGACGGACGGCGAGAACGTCTACCGCCTGATCGTCGCCACCGATCTGCTCGCCGACACCGACCCGCGAGCCACGGCGGCCGGCCGCGCACTCCTGGAGGCGATCTCCTCGGAGCTGGCACGGCCTGTGCGATGAGCGATGTCACCCTGGTCGACACCATCGCCCGCCTCACCGTGGTCGGTGTCGAGGTGATCCGGCACACGCTCGACGGTGACATCTCGACGGGCGATCGCACGAAGGCGCTCGCCACCCTGCTGAACATGGTTCGTCAGGCGCCCGCGACCCATGCCGACCGCGCCGCGTTGCTCGACGGCATCCAGGCGTTGGGAGACGATGTTCCGACGGGCCAGATCCTGGCGGCGAGCCGTCTCTTGCGGACCTACGCTCCCCGCTTCCCCGACAGCGGGACTCAGGTGGAGCTACCTACCCTGGACCCCGTACTCACTGGGGCGATGGAGACGGTCTTCGCGCTCGATGCGGCTGTTCCCGACCCGTGGACCCTGGTCGGTGGCCTGATGGTGATGCTCCACTGCCTCGAGCACCAGGTTCAGTTCACCCGAGCGACCGGCGACGCCGATCTCGCCGTCGGCGTCTTCACCCACCGGGACGCGCTGAGCAGGCTGACCCAGCAGCTCCGCCTTCTCGGCTTCGAGGACATCACGCCGGCTCCGCTCGCCGGCGGCAGTCAGCTGTCCTACCGGTGGGCCAAGGCGAAGGTGGCAGTGGACCTCATGGTGCCCGAGGCGGCCAACTCCCAGGACCGGGTACCGATCGCCGTGAACCGACGGCCCGCCGTCGAGCTGCCCGCCACCCAGCAGGCTCTCGCCCGGTCAGAACGTGTCCGGGTGACGATCTCGCGCGGTCCGGAAGGGACCGTGCGCCGACCGAACCTGCTCGGAGCGCTGATCATGAAGGCGTCCGCGGCCGTCACGGACCGGCGCGAGCCCGAGCGGCACGTGGCCGATCTGGTTGTGCTCTGCCACGCGGTGGCTGTCTCTGGACACGTCTCCGCGTTTGCCAACCAGCTTCGACCGAAGGACCTCGCACGGCTGCGCAAGGCCCGCGCACGGCTCACGATGCGGGACTGGCGCCGGTCCTCCGCGCCCGACGAGGCGCGCGGCGCCCTTGACTACCTCGTCGACGACTCCGGCCTCGGGGCACGGCATGTCTGACCGGCGCACGCTCGTGGACACGAGCAGCAGTGGCGGCAGACCCTAGTCGACCAGCCCGATGCGCACGCTGTAGACCGCCACCTGGACCCGGTTGCGCAGGTGCAGCTTGGTCATGACCCGGCCGAGGTGCTTCTTCACGGTCGCCTCGGAGACGCACATCTGGCGGGCGATCTCGTCGTTGGACAGCCCGTCCACGAGCAGTCGCAGCACGTCCCGCTCCCGCGGGCTGAGGGACTCCCGCCCGCCCGACGGCCCGGTGGCCGCGTGAGGGCCGACGCCGCCGAACTCGGCGAGCATCTTCCCGGCGATCGCACCCGACAGCGCCACCTCGCCCCGGAGGACGTCGACGAGGAAGTCGTGCAGGCGCTCGGGTGGTTCGTCCTTGCTCAGGAACCCGTGCGCGCCGTTGCGCAGCGCCTCGAACACGTCCTCGCCGAGCGTCGACATGGTCAGCATGACGACCTTGGTCGCGGGCTGAGCCATCCGGATCTGGCGGGTGGCCTCGACGCCGCCGAGCACCGGCATCCGGACGTCCATGAGCACGAGCTGGGGCTGGAGCCGCCGGGAGAGCCGGACGGCCTCGTGACCGTCGCCGGCGCTGCCGACGAGCTCGAAGTCCGGCCATCGGCTGATCAGTGCGGCGAGGCCCTCGCGGAACAGCGTGTGGTCGTCGGCGATGAGGACCGTCGCCGGTCCGTCGTGAGGTTCAGACATGACCGGGGACCTCCAGGGTGACCCGGCGACGCTGTCCGATCGGCGCCTCAGCGACGATCAGCGTCCCACCCCCGGGGACCGGGTTGATCGTCAGGCTGCCGCCGATCTGCTCCATCCGCTGCCGCATGATCAGCACGCCGAGACGCGAGTCCGGGACGCTCTCCAGGTCGAACCCGACGCCGTCGTCCTGGATCTCGAGGCGCATGAGGGTCTGCGCGTAGCCGAGCCGGATCTGCACCTGGGTCGCCCGCGCGTGCAGCACGACGTTCGCGAGGGACTCCTGGAGCACCCGGAGCAGCTGCGCGGACACGGCGATCGGCGCCTCGTCGTCGACCTCCGCCGGGCACGTGCAGGAGAACGCCACGGGGATCTGCCACTGCTTCTCGAACTGCCCGATGCGCTCCGTGACCTGGTCCACGAACGCGCCCTCGACCATCTCGGCGTCGGCGCGCAGCCCGAGCATCTGATGCCGCAGGTGCTTGCGGAGCGCCGTGACCCGGCGGTCGAGCTGGTGGATGTCCTCCGCGAGGTCACCCTCGAGGCCGGCCGCGTCGAGCTTCATCGTCTCGACGAGCAGGCCCAGGCCCGCGACCTGCTGCGAGAGGTCGTCGTGCAGCTCCTCGCTGAGCCGTCGGCGCTCCTCGAGCGCGCCCATCTCCCGCTCGCGGCCGAGCACCTGCCACCGGTAGAGGGCGCTCCCGAGGATGCGCCCGGCGACCGCGCAGAACTCGAGCTCCTCCTCGGTGAGCCGCCGGGGCGGGTCGAAGGTCAGCAGGACCGCCCCCAGGTGACGCCCGTCCGCGTGGATCGCGACCACGACGCCGACCTCGCCGAACCACGCCTTGAAGTCGTCCGGGAGGATCCGCCACGCCTCGCTGTCGAGGTGGTCGGCGGCGCACACCGGCCACTCACCGTCGTTGATCCACGGTTCACGGAGGTGCGTGTAGGCGGGCATGCTCGAGAAGTCCGGCTCCAGCGCCGCCCGTTCCCGCGCCCCGCCGACGAGCTCCAGCTGCGTCCCCGTCGGGTCGACGAGGAACGAGGGCGCGAGGGTCGCGCCGACGGTGTCCCGGATGATGCGCACCGCGGCGACGAACGAGTCCATCCGGTCCCACGACCAGATGAGGGTGTCGTTGATGCGCACCAGCTCGGCCAGGTAGCTGCTGCTCTGCTGCACCCTTCATGGTCTCCCGCGGGGCGTTCGGGTGACCAGGGACCGAAGGCCACCCCCGCTCCGCACGCCGGCGTTCAGTCGTCGAGAGGCTCCCACCCGTGGTCCGCGAAGAAGTCGGACACGAGCCGCTGCACCTGGTCCACCGGCACCCACGTGGGGTCGACGACGTCGGCGGCGACGGACAGCACCGGCACGCCGATCTCGCGACAGGTCTCCCGCACGAGCCCGACCGAGACCGACGGATCCGTGCGCCCTACGCGCCCCGCGCAGCGCCGGTGCTCGGGGACCAGCACGCAGTCGACCCGGTAGTCGGCGACGGCCCGCGCGACGTCCGCGGCGAGGACGGTCCCGGCACCACGCGCGTACCGGTTGGTCGGCACCTCGCGGAGGTTCCGGCGCGCGAGACCGTGCAGCATCGAGTCCAGCGACGTCGTGTCGATGTGCCGGTAGGCCACCGCGTCGCCCTGGATCCCGTTGACGACGCTCGCCCCGTAGGTCTCGGCGAGCCACGGGCCCAGCTCGTTGGGCGGCCACGTGCCGTCGAGACCGGCCCAGTACACCCGGATGCGCTCCTCGGGGATGGCGCCGCGACCTGCCTCGACGGCCTCGCGCGCGACCGCGACCGTCGCCTGGAACAGTGCGGTGACCTGCGGGTTGCCGGCGTTCACGTGCTGGGTCGCGTTCCAGCCGAGCTCGGGGACGAGGAACGGTGGCATCGGGGCCGGGACCGCACGCTGCAGCTCGCACAGCTCCTGCCACCACCGCGTCGCCCGGTTGACCTCCTCGCACACCCGTCGGAGGCTCCCCTCGGTCAGCACCCGCCCGGTCAGCTCCTCGAGCCAGCCGACCATCCGGCGCAGCTCCCCGACGAACGCGTCGACGTCGGCGTCGGTCGAGCCGTCGGGCGCGTCCGCGACGAACACCGGGATGCCGCTCCACTCCGGGGTCCGCCGCCACAGCTCATGGACCGGGGCCCGGGGGCCGCGCGGCTCGAACGTCGCGACGATCCCCGTCGGCGTCGGCACCAACGCGTCCGTCACCGCCAGCACCGCCTGCCGGACCAGCCCGCAGGTGTCCTCGGGCCACACCCCCTCGGCGGCCCGCTCGAGGTCGTCGGTGAACGGCTGGTTGGCCAGGAGCATGTCCACCGGGCAGTAGACGTCGATGCCCATGGCCGCGGCGATCTCCGTCGCGTTCCCGTGCCAGCTCGCCAGGAGTGGCGCACCCTGCTCGGCGGCGGCGATCACCGCGTCCACCTGACCCAGGACGATCGCGAAGAAGCGCGCCATGAGCGGGTTGGGCTCCGGGCCGTCGGTCATGAGGCCGACGAACCGCTCGAAGCGGCGCCGGTACGCGTACCAGCGGGGGAGGCCGCGCGGAGGTTCGACGACCGGATCGGCGCCGGGCACGGTGGTCATGTCAACGGACCCCCTCGGCGAGCGTCTCGACGACGGCCCGCGCCCGCGGTGCGGTGGCACGTGCGATGTCGGCTGCCACGTTCGCGCCCTTCTCGCGGCAAGATCTGGACGCCGGTCCGCCGGCCGAGCTCACTCGACCCGCGTGGGCCAACACTGCACGGTCCCGCCGGGCGACCTGGCCGGACAAGCACCGACCGTCTACAACCGGGTATCCGATCGGATACAGCCGCAGGTCGACGTACGTCGGCACCTGACCACCGGTCCGCGTCGCGCCGCTGCGACCCGTCTCGCTACCCTCGACTCCGGTGCGTGGATGCTAAGACGACTCCCGCACCTCGGAATCGGTGGTCACGGAGCAGCGAGTGACACACTGACAGGCACAGGAGCGGCGCTGGGGATCCGCGTCGGACGAGGGGGACGCCGTGACGTGGGCTACGCAGCTCGTGCGCCCGCTCCGCCGCGCGGTGGTCGCCGGGTGGGACACGCTGCGCCCGCACGTCGGGGCCTTCGCCGCCGTTGGCCTCTACCTCGTCGCGGTGTACCTGATCGGACGCCGGTAGCAGTACCGCCCCGCGACTGGTGGCGCACGCCCAGGGGATCGTGGGCGTCGCCTGGTCCGCCACGGCATCCCCGAGTTGTGTCGCGTCAAGCGAAGGCGGCGATCGAAGGTGGGCATGTTTCGCTGAATCGCGGCAGAAAGCCGCCAGGCGTGCTTGACTAAGCCGGTGCGTAACGACCTTGAGCATGCTGGAGACGTGGCCGGGATCCTGCAGCTTCTCCGCGATCGCCAACCCCGAACACGGGCCGAGCTCGCGCAGATGACGGGCCTGGCGCGCTCGACCGTCGCCGCACGCATGGAGGTGCTCCTTGCCTCCGGCCTGGTGAGCCCGCTCGGTGAGGCGCTCTCGACGGGCGGTCGACCACCGACGGTCTTCGCGTTCAACCCGTCGTCTCGGATCATCGCCGCCGTGGACGTGGGTGCGACGCACGTGCGGGTCGCCATCACCGACCTTGCGTCGACGATCATCGTCGACCGGCTCGAGACGATCTCGATCGAGGACGGCCCGGAAGCCGTGCTCACGAACGTCGCGGGCATCACCCAGGAGCTCATCGCTCAGAGCGGCCGCCAGCTGTCCGAGCTCGCCGGGGTCGGGGTGGGGCTCCCCTCGCCCGTCGACCACGCCACCGGGCGGCCGATGAACCCGCCGATCATGCCCGGCTGGGACGGTGCCGATGTCGCCGGCTTTCTCACCGGGCTGATGGGTGGTGCGCCCGTCCTGGTCGACAACGACGTCAACCTGATGGCGCTGGGCGAGCATCGCACCGAGTTCCCCGACATCGACCACCTGCTCTTCGTCAAGGTCGCCACCGGGATCGGTGCGGGGGTGATCATCGACGGCGCCATCCGCCGAGGTGCCCAGGGCGCTGCGGGCGACCTGGGCCACATCGCCGTCCCGGGCGGCCGACCGGTGATCTGCCGGTGCGGCAACACCGGTTGCCTCGAGGCACTGGCCAGCGGGCGGGCGATCGCCGCCGAGCTCACGGCCCTCGGTTCGCCGGCCAGCTCGAGCGGCGACGTCGTCGCGCTCGTGCGCTCGGCCGACGTGCGCGCATCCCAGCTGCTCCGTGAGGCCGGTCGGGATCTCGGGCGGGTGCTGGCCACCTGCGTGAGCATGCTCAACCCGTCGGTCATCGTCATCGGTGGGCAGATGGCCGAGGCGGGCGAGCACCTCCTCGCCGGCATCCGCGAGGTCGTGTACGGCAGGTCGCTGCCGCTGGCCACGCAGCACCTGCGCATCGTCACCAGCCGGACGATGGGCCACGCGGGCGTGCTCGGCGGCAGCACGATGGTCGCCGACCACGTCCTGTCCCGAGAGGGCTTGAGCTCCCTCATTTGACGCGCGACTTGCACCTTCAGCGCGTCGAGTGACAAACTTCTGACGAAGATCGACAAATCTCATCGAATGGCCGCACGCCGACCCGTTCGGCGCGAGCCGCGGTCACCCGCTGAGAGGAGCACGCCGCGGCCCATGCGCGCCGTGGACCACCCGTCAAGGAGGACACCATGAAGCACCCCGTGCCGCTCGCGGGATTCATCCAGATCGCGATCGTCGTCGACGACATCGACAGCGCGCTGGACGCCTGGTGCGAGCTGCTGGACGTGCCACGTCCGGACGTCCGCGTCGACGAGGCGACCCCCAACCCGAACGAGACGTACCGCGGCGAGGTCGCCGCCTACGCCCTCAAGCTGGCGGTCATCGACTGCCAGGAACGCGGCTTCGTCATCGAGCTGCACGAGGCGGACCAGAACCCGTCGACGTTCCGCGAGTTCCGCGACACCCACGGCCAGGGCGTGCATCACATCGGCTTCCAGGTCGGCGAGGCGAGGGACGCCGTCATCGAGGAGCTCGAGGGTGCCGGCTACGCGATGCGCACCATCGGCATGTACCCCGGCGGCAGCTGGACCATCGTCGACTCCGAGGCCAAGCTCGGCGTGAACCTCAACATCAAGCCTCACCCGTGACGGACGGTGCCGGGGAGGACGGCGCGCCTCCCCGGCGCCTCAGAAGACCGCGTCTCCCCGGCGCCCTCAGAAGACGCTGTAGCCCCCGTCGATGGTGAGCACCGAGCCGGTCATGAAGCTCGAGGCGTCGCTGGCGAGGAACACCACCGCCGGCCCGAGCTCCTCCGGCTCCCCCGCACGGCGCTGCGGCGTGTCCTCGATCCAGTACCGCTGGTACCGGGGCTCGTCGACGGGGGACATGTCGGTGCGCATGTAGCCCGGCGCCAGCGCGTTCACGCGGACGTTCGACGGCGCCCACTCGGCGGCGAGGCTACGGGTCAGGTGGTGCACCGCCGCCTTCGACGCGTTGTAGGCGGGCTGCCACTGCGGTCGGTTCACGATGGCCGCCGACATCGACCCGACGTTGACGATCGAGCCGCCGCCCTGGTCGATCATGTGCCGTCCGAAGACCTGGCTGGCGATCCACACGCCGTCGAGGTTGACGTCCATGACCGCGCGCCAGTCGTCGTCGGTCACCTCGGCTGCCGGCTTGTGGATGCATGCCCCGGCGTTGTTCACGAGGACGTCCGCCCGGCCGAACGCGCTCACGGTCTGCGCGAGGACCTGCTCGACGTCCGACCGCCGCGTCACGTCACCCAACGCCACGATCACCCCGACCCCGAGGGCGCGGAGCTCCGCCTCGACCTCGACGGCGGCAGCGGCGTCGCGACCCACCACCACGATGTTCGCGCCCGCCTCGGCGAGCGCCCGCGCGAACGCTCGTCCCAGCCCCCGGGTCGCCCCGGTGACCACAGCGGTACGCCCGGTCAGCACGAACGTGTCCAGAACACTCACGGTCTCTCCTCGGTGTGGTGAGCCCCGCTGCTGCGACGACTCGGTGGTGTCGCGGGCGCCGTCAGCTCGACCGGACCGTGGACGGGTGTCCGCTACTCGATGTCGTCGGGCCGCGGCCCGAGCCGGGCGCCCCGGTCCAGCGCCGTCATCGCCGCGAGCTCGGCATCGTCGAACGTGACGTCCGCCGCACCGATGTTCTCCACGATCCGTGACGGGGTGACCGACTTCGGGATCGTCACGATGCCCGACGCCAGGTGCCAGCCCAGCACGACCTGCGCGGGCGTCGCGTGGTGGGCCGCGGCGATCCCGGTGACCGTCGGGTGCCCCAGGAGCTCGACGCCTCCCTTGCCGAGGGGTGACCACGCCTCCGTCGCGATGCCGAACTCGGCGTGCACCGCACGCAGCTCCCGCTGCTGGAAGAACGGGGACAGCTCGACCTGGTTGACCGCGGGAACGACGCCCGTCTCGTCGACGATGCGCCGCAGGTGGTGCGGCTCGAAGTTCGACACCCCGATCGACCGCACCCGCCCCTCCTCGCGCAGCCGCACCAGGGCCCGCCAGGTCTCGACGTAGCGGTTCGTGCGCGGGCACGGCCAGTGCACGAGGTACAGGTCGAGCGTGTCGAGACCGAGCTTGCCCATCGACACGTCGAACGCCGCCAGGGCCTCGTCGTAGCCGTGGTCGCCGTTCGCCAGCTTGGTCGTGACGTACACGTCGTCGTGCTCCGGACGGTCGAGACGGGCGATCGCACGCCCGACCGCCGCCTCGTTCTGGTACCCGGCCGCGGTGTCGACGAGCCGGTACCCGGCCTCGTAGGCCGCCAGGACGGCGGCCTCGGCCTGCTGCTCGCTCATCTGGAACACCCCCAGGCCGAGCTGGGGGATCGTCCTGCCGTCGTTCAACGGCACAGCCCGCACGTTCATCACGGTCTCCCTGCGACGCCGGGCATCAGGACTCGATCGGGTAGGACACGAACGCGAACGCCGTGCTGTCCGGGGCCCAGCTCGGGACGTTCATGGTGCCCTGACCGCCGAACAGATGGGCGACGTCGCGGATGCTCCCGTCTGCCTCGATCAACCGCACGATCACGTCACGGTCCTCGGGGTGGCCCAGGGTGCCGCTCTCGAAGCTGACGTAGGCGATCCGCCGGCCGTCCGGCGAGATGTGCGGGAACCAGTTGACCCGCTCGTCGTGCGTGAGCTGCTCGAACGTCGCGCCGTCGACGGACATCCGGAACAGCTGCGCGTGCCCTGGCTCGGTCGACGCACGCTCGGAGTTGACGTAGATCCACTGCCCGTCCGGGCCGAACTCGGAACCGTCGTAGGCGAAGGGGTCGTCGGTCAGCCGGACGTCGGCGCCGCCGGCCGTCGGAACCGTGTAGACGTCGGTCGTCACGGACCCGTCGGGCGCCTCGAAGAGGCCGATGTACGCGAGCGTGGCACCGTCCGGGGAGATGCCGTGCAGGAAGTGACGGAAGCCCGGCTCCGCGTCGTTGGACACCCGCCGGGGCACGCCCGTGGCGAACGGCACCGCGTGCAGGTGCCCGTCGTCCGCCGAGACGTAGACCGTGCTCCCGTCCGGGCTGATGACGTGGTCGTTGTTGATCGGCGGGATGTCCCCGAGCGGGATCTCCTCAGGCTCGCCGCCCTCGACCGGGATGCGGAACAGCAGGCCGTCACCGTTCACGACGAGCCACCGCCCGTCCGGCGTCCAGTTGGGCGCCTCGAACAGCAGCTCCGAGGACGAGTGCACCAGCCGGGTCGTCCCGGTGGTGAGGTCGATGACGTGCAGGTCGGCGCGCTGGTGGGCGCGCAGGGTACGTGGCGGCATGGTTCCTACTCCTGGTTGCTGAATGCGGCATCGAACGACTGGGCGGGCGGCTGCCAGAGCAGCGAGCGCACGAAGTCCAGGGCTTCTGCGGCCCCGTGCAGGCGGTCCATCCCCGCGTCTTCCCACTCCACCGAGATCGGCCCGGTGTAGCCGATCGAGCGCAGGGCGCGGAACGCGTCCTCCCACGGGACGTCGCCGTGCCCGGTGGACACGAAGTCCCAGCCCCGGCGCGGGTCGCCCCAGGGAAGGTGCGAGCCGAGGACGCCGGCCCGGCCCGTCTGCGGCCGCAGCCGGGTGTCCTTGCAGTCGACGTGGTAGATGCGATCGGCGAAGTCGACGATGAAACCGACCGTGTCGATGCCCTGCCACATCATGTGGCTCGGGTCCCAGTTGAGACCGAAGGCCTCGCGGTGGTCGATGGCCTCGAGCGTGCGGACGGTGCTCCAGTAGTCGTAGGCGATCTCGCTCGGGTGCACCTCGTGGGCGAACCGCACCCCCTCGGAGTCGAACACGTCGAGGATCGGGTTCCACCGGTCGGCGAAGTCCTGGTAGCCGGCGTCGATCACACTCGTCGGTACCGGCGGGAAGAGCGCGACGTACGGCCAGATCTTCGATCCGGTGAAACCGACGACGGTGTCCACGCCCATCGTGCGTGCGACCTGGGCGGTGAGCTTCAGCTCCTCCGCCGCACGCTGACGCACCCCCTCGGCGTCACCGTCGCCCCAGACCCGCGAGCCGACGATCGCCTGGTGCCGGAAGTCGATCGGGTCGTCGCACACCGCCTGGCCCTTGAGGTGGTTCGAGATCGCCCAGACCTTCAGCCCGTACCGGTCGAGCAGGTCGAGCCGGCCCTGGAGGTAGGCGGGGTCCTCCGCCGCGCGCCACACGTCGAGGTGCTCGCCGGAGCAGGCGATCTCCAGCCCGTCGTAGCCCCAGCGGCTCGCGTGGGCCGCGACCTCCTCGAGCGGCAGGTCCGCCCACTGGCCGGTGAAGAGGGTGACGGGATGCGTCGCCCTCGTGCTGGTGTCCTTCATCGCTTCCCCGTTCGCCTCGCTCATGCCGTCACACTCTGCTCGGTCTGCTCGGTCTGCTCGGTCTGCTCGGTCTGCTCGGTCAGATAGGCGACGCTGTCGCGCAACGCCTCGAAGACGTCGCCGGCGAAGTCGTCGAGCTCGACGACCCGCTGCGCCTGGGGGGCGGCCCCGATGATCGCGGCCACGTCCAGGCTGCCGGCGCCGACGGCCACCTGCTCCCGGACGTCGAGGGTCGCGGGACCGTCCTTGACGTGCAGGAACCGCACCCTGTCCCCCAGCCGCCGCAGCAGCGCGGCGGGGTCGACCCCACCCGTCTGCGCCCAGTAGGTGTCGACCTCGAGCACGACGGCGTCGTCGAGGTACCCCGCGAAGCGCTCCAGGGCGTTCACTCCGCCGATGATGCTCTGCAGCTCCCACCAGTGGTTGTGGTAACCGACCTGCAACCCGCGGTCGGCGGCCTCGGCCGCGACGGCGTTGAGCGCCGTCGCCGTTGCCCTGACCCCCGCGACGTCGGCCCACTGGTCGGCAGCGACCATCGATTGGATGACCGTCCGCATCCCGATCGCCTCGGCGGCGTCGAAGACGCGCGACGTCTCCTCGTCGAGGAGCGAGGCATGGCCCGACGGCGCACGGAGACCGCAGGCCGCCAGCTGCGCGACGTACTCCTGCGCCTGGTCGACGAAGTCGAACAGCTCGACGTCCCGGAAGCCGAGCCCCGCGATGCGGGCGAGGGTTCCCGGCAGATCCTCGGCGAGGGCGGTACGAACCGTGTACAGCTGCACCGAGAGCTCAGAGCGCGACATCGTGACTCCTTGTCGGGCGACGGACCGGGGACGGTTCGTGCGCCGCATGGCGGACGGGGGTGGACGGTGGAACGCACCGACGGCGGGCATCGGGACGAGGTTCATGACACGGGTTCCACCCACGACCTCGACCGCACGGAGTCGAGCACAGCCTCGGTGAGCCTGGCCGCACGGAGGCCGTCCTCGAAGAGGGGCAGGCCCCGCGGCACGGCGCCACCGACGGCGGCGTAGACGTCCGCCACGAAGCCGTTGAAGCACTCCTGATAGCCCTGGGGGTGTCCGGCGGGGAGTACCGAGAGTCGCTGGGCGTCCTCCGACAGGCCCACCGCGCCGCGATGCACGAGCGTCGTCTCGTCGCGGCCGCCGATCCACAGCGTCTCCGGCAGCTCCTGGTCGAACGCCATCGACGTCTCCGCCCCGTCGATCGAGATCCACAGCCGGTTCTTGCGTCCGGGGGTGACCTGGCTGACGACGAGCGAGCCGATCGCACCGCGGTCGGTCTCGAAGATCAAGGTCGCCGCGTCTTCCGTCGCGACGTGCTGCGGCACGGCCCCGTCCCCGGAGCTCGTCCGCTCGGGCACGGCCGTGACGAAGTTCGCCGCCAGGGAGACGATGCGGTGGCCGGTGGCGAACTCGACGAGGTCGCACCAGTGCACGCCGATGTCGGCGAACGTCCGCGAGGCCCCGCCGATGGCCGGGTCGACCCGCCAGTTCTGGTCCTTGGCGGTCGAGAGCCAGTCCTGGAGGTAGGACCCGTGCACCAGGTGCACCGGGCCGCCTGCACCCGACGCCACCCGCGCCCGGGCCTCGCGCACCGTCGGGTAGTACCGGTAGATGAAGGGCACGGCCGCGACCACACCGGCCACGCGCGCCAGCTCGACGAGCTCAGCCGCATCGGCGGCCGTGGTCGCCAACGGCTTCTCGCAGATGACGTGCTTCCCGGCTTCGAGCGCCAGTCGCGCCAACGGCGCGTGCAGGTGGTTCGGCGTGCAGATGTGGACGACGTCGACGTCGGGCGAGGTCACGAGCTCCTCGGCCGAGGCGGCCCCGCGCTCTGCGCCGAGCCGCTGTGCCGAGTCCTCGATGCCGTCGGCGGTCGCGTCGGCCACGGCCACGAGGGTGCCCCCGGCGGCGCGCACGGCGCGGGCGTGGACCTCGCCGATGAATCCCAGCCCGATGATGCCTGAGCGCATCGACGACGTCATGCGCGCGCGAACGCCGCCGAAGGTCGGCGCCGTCGACCGCGAGTCAGGCATGACGTCATCTTTGCGCGGCGACCATGCAAAAGTCAAACTTCTGTCGGCGTATCTCGGAGCCTCTGCCGCGGATCGCGCCTCTCCGTCACCCGACTCGTCGTCGCTCATCGGACGTCACCGGAGCCGGTCAGGAAGCTGCGGAACCACGTCCCGCTCCGCTTGAGCGTGCGCTTCTGGGTCGAGTAGTCGACGTGCACGAGGCCGAACCGCCGCGAGTAGCCCCACGCCCATTCGAAGTTGTCCATGAGCGTCCAGGCGAAGTAGCCCTTCAGCGGCAGCCCCTGCTGCAGTGCCGCCGAGCACGCCATGACGTGCTGCTCCAGGTAGCGGCGCCGCGCCTCGTCCTCGACCTCGCCGTCGACGACCGTGTCGGGATACGCCGAGCCGTTCTCCGTGATGTACAGAGGCAGGTCCGGACGGTAGGCGTGAGCCATCTCGAGCACGTCGACCATGCCCTCGGGATGGATCGGCCAGCCCATCGCGGTCCGGGGTGCCCCCGTGTCGACGAACAGCACGCTCTCGCTGCCGGGATACGTGAGTCCGGCCGGCTCCCCGACGACCTCGGCGCCGATCGGCGGGTCGGCGACGACGTGCCTGCTGTAGTAGTTGATGCCGAGGAAGTCGATCGGCGTCGCGACGTCGGCCGCGTCGCGCGTCGCATGCTCGGCGAACCACTCCGTCTCGCCCAGGTCGGCGAGCACGTCCTGCGGGTAGCCACCGGTCAGCACGGGCTGCAGGAAGAACCGGTTGACGAGACCGTCGATGCGACGCTCGGCATCGCGGTCCGCCGCGCTGTCCGAGGCCGCCCGCATCGAGTACAGGTTGAGCGTGATGCCGACCTTCGCCTCCGGGCTCGCGGCACGGATCGCCGGGACTGCACGCCCGTGCCCGAGGAGCAGGTGATGCGCGGCACGCGCCGCGTGCGCTCCCACGGTCCGACCCGGCGCATGGATGCCGCCGGCGTAGGAGAGGAACGAGGAGCACCACGGCTCGTTCAGCGTGATCCAGTCACCGACGACGTCACCGAGCTCGGACGCCACGAGTCCCGCGTACTCGCCGAACCGCTCGGCGGTGTCGCGCTCGAGCCACCCGCCACGGTCCTCGAGAGCCTGCGGGAGGTCCCAGTGGTACAGCGTGGCGTAGGGCGTGATCCCGCGCCCGAGGAGCTCCTCGGCCAAGGTTCGGTAGAAGGCGATCCCTGCGGGGTTGACCGGGCCGGTGCCGTCGGCCTGGATGCGCGACCAGGCGATCGAGAACCGGTAGGAGTTGACCCCGAGGTCGGCCATGATCGCCACGTCCTCACGGAAGCGGCGGTAGTGGTCGTCGGCGACGTCCCCCGTCCTGCCGTCCGCGATGGCGCCGGGCACCCGGGTGAACGTGTCCCAGATGCTCGGGCCCTTCCCGTCGACGTCGGGGGCGCCCTCGATCTGGTAGGAGGCCGTGGCCGTGCCCCAGGCGAAGTCGGCGGGGAAGTCCCCACGATGGGCTGTCATGCAGATGCGCCTCCTTGGCGTCGGGATGAGGACCGCGGCCGGGCTGGTCGCCTCGGTGCGGCGGGGGTGGCAGCGAGCCGGTCGCCTACCCCGCGTCGAGCCAGTTCTCCGGGGCCGGGACGAGCGTCTCGAGCTCGTCCCAGAACTCCGGGGAGAGGTCGACCCCCACCGCCTCGATCAGACCGTCCAACCGGCGCCGCTTGCTGATGCCGACCACCGTGAGATGCACCCGTTGGTCACGCAGCGAGTACTGCAGGGCGGCCGTGGGCAGGTCGGTACCCCAACGCGTGCACAGCTCCGCCATCCGGTGCACCGCCTCGAGCGTCGCCACGGAGGCCTGCTGGTAGCCGTACCGGGAGGAGCCGCCCGACGGGTCGGCCAGGATGCCGCCGCCGTACACGGCCGCATTGACGACCCCCAGCCCCTCGGCCTCGGCACGCGCGACGAGCTGCTCGGCGCTGCGGTCCACGACCGTCAGCCGGCTGTGCACCAGCACCGCGTCGAACACACCGAGGTCGAGGTACCGCGACAGCACCCGGGTGTCACCTCCCGCGACACCGATGTGCCCGATCGTCCCCTCCTCGCGCATCCGCACGAGGGTCTCCACCGCTCCGCCGCGCGACGTGAGGTCGTCCCAGTCGTGGAACTCCGGATCGTGCAGGTGCACCAAAGGAAGGGTGTCGAGGCCGAGTCGCTCACGGCTCTCCCGCACCGACTCCCGCACCCTGCGGCCCGAGTAGTCGCCGTCTCGCGCATCGACCTTGGTGATGACGAGCACGTCCGGCGGCAGGCCACCGGCCCGGGCGATCCCGGCCCCGATGCGTCGCTCGCTCTCCCCGTCGGAGTAGCCGTTGGACGTGTCCAGCACGCGGATCGGGCTCGCGAGCACCGCCTCGACGAGGTCGACCGCCTGATCCTGCGAGACGGAGTACCCGAACGCCTCGGGCATGCTGCCGAGCGGTCCGCCACCGACGCCCAGCGCCGTCACCTCGAGGCCGGTACCGCCGAGTGTCCGCACCCAGCCGGGCCCACCGACCCGCACCTCGATCACCGGCCCACCATCACGGGGAAGTCGTCGGAGGCGACGAGCACACGTCGCCCGTCGACGATCCCGACCTCCGCCCCGGCCACGACGCCCGGGGCGCCGTCCAGCTGCGCCGCCGCGAAGCCGTAGGTGTCCGTGCGCGGCGGTGCCGGCCAGACCTCGACGTCGAAGGTGAAGACCTCGATCACCGTGTCTCCACCCTTGAGGTAGTCGATCCGGAAACCCCTCGGGTCGTCCCGGAAGTGCAGCGTGCCGCTGTGCCGGAACCCCAGCGGCCGGTAGGTCGCGACGGTCGTCGCAAGGTCACGGCTCGTCACCCCCACGTGATCGAAGCGAGGACGGGTGGGAACCGGCAGCGCGCGCTCGGCGGCCACGGCCGCGGCGTCGACGACGTCGTGATACCTGAGGTGGCCCTCGACGACCTCCAGCACCGTGCCGTCCGGGTCGTAGAAGAACGCGATCCGGACCTCCCCCACGGCATCGACGGGCTCGAGACGGAGCCGGACGCCGGCCGCCCGCAACTGTGCGACGAGCGGGTCGACGGCCTCGACCTTGAACCCGAGGTGCCGAAATCCGAGAGACCTGTCGTCCTCCTGCCACGGGCACGCGGCGCCGTCGGCGAGCAGACGCAGCTCCAGCGTCGCGGTGACCAGGTCGAGGACAGCCCTCTCCGACGTGGGTTCTCCCGTGACCACCGCGCCGAGCAGCCCGGTGTAGAAGTCCACCGAGCGCGCGACGTCCGCGACGTTCAGCACGAGGTTCGTGACGGCCATGGCCTTCTGCTCTCTGTCGGTGCGCGATCGCCGGACCGCACGGATGGGACGGGCTCGGCGGGTGCCGACCACGCCGCGAGGTCGGTCAGGACGCCCAGGGCCGGCGCGTCGTCCGCACCGCCCGGCCCGTGGCGAGCGACTCGTCGATCGCCAGCGCGAGCAGATGGTCCTGGCACGCGTCGGCGAGCGGGTAGGGCGCCGGTCCTCCGTCGCGCACCCACGCACCCATCCCGGCCAGCAGCGAGGCGACGGCGATCTCGTCGTCGGCCAGCCGACCGCCCTGCCACGCGTTGCGGTAGACGACCTTCCCCTCGAAGGCGATGTGGTCCAGGTCGAATCCCTCGAAGTTCATGTCCCGCCCCGTCTGTCGGCGCACGAGGTCGGACTCCAGGACCGTCTGCGTGTCCGTCACGTGCACCACGTGGTCGGTGACCAGCTCGCCGTGGCTGCCACGCACCAGGATCCGGTTGGACCGCAGCTCGTTGTGCCACTGGTTGTCGGTGAAGTCGTACAGCCCGCTGCGGCCGTCGCCGAAGTCGTAGTGCGCGAGCAGGTTCCACGACGGCTGCGGCGTCAGATCGCCCGTCCAGCCATCTCGACCGATCGGGCTCGCCAGCCCGAACTCCGTCCGGAACGCCGTCACCGCGGCGTCATCGAAACCGACGCCGAGCATCGCTCGCATGAGCGCCATCGCGTGGTACTGGTGCGTCGAGGAGACCTGGACGTTGCTCACCGCACCGAGCACCCCTGCATCGATCAGCCGCAGCCGCGCAGCGTGCCCGGGGTAGAGCGGGTACTGCTCGGCGACCTGCACGAGGCCGGACGCGCCCACCTGGGACCACAGCTCGACCAGACCTGGCACGTCCGGGGCCGGGGGAGTCTCGCTGAGCACCGGCAGGTCGAGCGCCACGGCCTCGCGAGTGATCTGCGGCGCGACCGACCACGGCACCGCCGCGACGACGAAGTCCGGCCGCTCGGCCCGCACCGCGTCCGCAAGCGTGCGGAACGACGGCGTGTGCCACTGCTGCTCGGCCCGCTCGCCTCCCTCGGCGGTCCTGGTCACCACCCCGGTGACCCGCAACCGCTCGGGGAAGAGCTCGGCGAGCCGTCCGAAGATGCCCGCCCGCCAGCCGTTGCCCACCACGGCGTAGCGGATCGGCTCCCGAGCCGCCTCCCGGCCCGCGCCCTCGGGCGCCGCACCACCCAGCACACTCACGATCTCGCTCCCGTCGTCGTCACGCGCACACTCACCGGAACCCGCACTACTTGATCGCGCCCGCCGCCATGCCACGCTCGAACTGCTTCTGGAGCGAGATGTACGCGACGATCGTCGGGATCGCCGTGATCACGGCCGCGGCGAGGACCTTCGGGGTGTCGTCGTTGTACTGGCGTCGGAAGAACTCCGGCAGCAGGGTGACGACGCCCATGTTGTCGTTGATGAGGAACACCTTCGGGAGCAGGTACGAGTTCCACGAGTTGATCAGCACCAGGATGATGATGGCCGTCGCCATCGGCCGCGCGAGCGGCACGAGGATCGACCAGAAGAACCGCCACGTGTTCGCCCCGTCGAGCCGGGCGGCCTCGAACAACGTGTCAGGGATGCCGTCCATGTACCCGCGGGTCAGGAGGACCGTGAACGGCACCTGCAACGCGGCGATCGGCAGGATCACCGACCAGAAGGTGCCCATCATCCCGAGCTTGACCGCGGTGGCGTACAACGGGGCGATCAGGACGACCTCCGGCAACGTCAGCGCCGCCATCATCATCCAGAAGAACACCTCCTTGTGCCGGATCCGCAGCTTGGAGAAACCGAAGGCGCCGGCCATCGTCGCCAGGTAGATGATGGCGATGGAACCACCCGAGACGATGGCCGAGTTGCGGAAGAACGTGAGGAATCCCGGCACCTCGAGCACGGCCAGGTAGTTGCCCCACCCGCGCCCCTCGAGCGATCGGGCCACCATCGTCACAAGCGGGATGAGGAGCGGGATCACCGCGATGGTGACGAGCACCTGGAGCAGAACCTGCGCCCATCGGGTTCGCGTCTCAAACATGTCCGGCCACCTTCTTCTTCGACCTGCGGGCGCCCGTCGGGCTCTTCTCGCGGGAACGCAGCTGAATCGCGATCGAGATACCGATCGCCATCACCAGCAGCAGGATGGACAGCGCCGCCGCGTACCCGAGGTTCCGCGACGAACCCGCCGTCTCTGAATAGATCATCGTGCCGAGGAACTCGGACGAGTGAGCGGGGCCACCCTGGGTGAGCAGCCACGGCGTGTCGAAGAGCTTGAGCGCCGTCATGAAGTTGAGGATGCCGAGCGACACCGTCACCGAGCGCACGTTCGGAAGCACGATCGACCTCAGCATGCGGATGTTCCCCGCGCCGTCGATCCGCGCCGCCTCGATCATCTCCGGCTCGATCTGCCCCATGGCCGCGAAGTACAGGATGAAACCGAATCCGATCGCGCCCCAGCACCCCGCCATGATGACGACGAACAACGCCGTGGTGGACTGCCCGATCCAGCCCTGGGTCCAGGAGTCGAGGCCGATCGCCCGCAAGATCGCATTGAAGGTGCCGTTGGTCTGCCACACCTCGATGTGCGCCGGCGCCATCGTCGCCGGGGCCACCACGACCGGGACCACGATGATGATCTTGTAGATGTTCGCGAGGTAGACCTTCGAGTGCATCGCCGCCGCGAAGGAGAGCCCGCCGACCACCTGGACGGTGAAGATGACCACGAAGTAGATGAGGACGTTCCGGATGGCGATCCAGAACACTGGGTCGGAGAGCGCCTCCTGGTAGTTCGCGACACCCACCGACGTCATCTTCGCCCGGCCACCTGGCCAGTCGAAGAAGGAGAGATACCCCGAGTAGATGATGCTGTAGTAGATCAGTCCCACGGACAAGATGAAGCCAGGGAGGATCCACTTCAGACCACCCGGGACGAGGTGGGTGGCCCCTTGACCGAGCCACCCACCTCGCTTTCCACCCGGCTTGGAATTCAGTGAACCTGCCGACCTCGCAAGGTTCGCCATCACGTATGAACTCCAGTCCTGTCGAATGACCTACTTGACGCCGACGGTGCTCGCCACCGATGACTTCTGGAGCTGAGCCGCGATGTCGTCGATCGACATGGTGATCGTCGGGTCGAGGACCTGCTGGATGGCGAGAACGATCGCGTCCAGCGTGTCCTGGGTGGTCTGCCACTGGCGAGACTGCGTCGTCTCGTTGCTCGCCGCGATCAGCTTCTCGATCGCAGGCTTCTGCGTCGCCTCGTCAACCAGGCTGATGGCGTCCCAGCTCGGCGAGACCCCGCCGAGTGACGGAAGCAGGTCGAGCGCGTTCGCGACGTTCTGCTGACCGGTCTTCGACATCGTCATCCACGTGACGAAGGTCTTCGACGCTCCGATGTTCTTGGAGTCAGCATTGATCGCCAGGCCGTAGTCGGCCTCGCCGAAGTACGCGGAGCCGTTGCCGTGCCCCGCGACGTCCGGGAACTCGACAGGAAGCTGGACGAAGCACGTGGGGTTGGTGACGCCGGCACTCTCCATCGCACTGACGCACGACTCGCTGCCCGCGTACTGGGTGTACCAGAACCCCATCTGCACCATCGCCGCGTCGCCCTTCATGAACTCCTCGTTGGCCAGCGGGTACTGCCCGGCGTCGAGGACGTTGGAGGCGATGATCCCGTCGTCCTTCATCTTCTTGAAGATGTTGAGGGTCTCGATGCCCTGCGGGTCGTCCCACTTGGCCTGGCCGACGGCTGCCTTGAGGAAGAACTCGGGGTCGACGGAGTTGGCGACCGAGTGGAACATCTCGGTCGGGAAGGTGTCCGCTCCGCCGGCGCCCATCGTGAAGCACTTCTTGCCGATGGCCGAGATCTTGTCGCAGGCCGCGAGCCACGAGGCGTAGTCGGTCGGCACCTCGGCGCCGGCCTCGTCGAAGATGCCCTTGTTGATCCACACCATGCCGGCGGACATGCCACCCAGCGGCAGCGACACCACACGGCCGTCGGAGTCGGTCAGCTGGCTGACGTAGTTGGCTCCGAACTGCGACTTCCAGTCCGTGCCAAGAGTCGCTTCGGCCACGGGGGCGAGGTCGAGAGCGTACGGACCCCAGGTGTCGGGGGAGCCGCCTGCGGGCGAGAGGTCGAAGACGTCCGGGCCCTGACCGGAGTCGAGCGCTGGGGTGAGGGCGTTGCGGAAGTCGACGTTCTCGAAGTTCTTGTAGGTGACCTTGATGTCCGGGTACTCCTTGTTGAACTCCGCGATGTACCGCTCGGCCACCGGCGTGTCGGGCGTCCAGCCCCACCAGCTGACCTCACCGGACGTGGCGGCGGTGGCCTCGCCGCTACTGCTTCCACCTGCATCGCTGCCGGAACATGCCGCCAGCGTCAGCGAAGCACCAGCGATCGCGGCGACCACCGCTGCCTTGCGGGTTCGAAGCAGACCCATTCCGCGGTTTGCCATGACGTCCTTCTCTCGAGTAGGCCCACCTCGTCGTAGGGGCCGATGCCAGCCAAAGTAACAGTGCCCGTGTCGAAACTCTAGGGTCTTTCGCTGGTCGAGATACAAAAGTTACATAGCCGGGAGCCGATAGGCACGAGCGGGCCGGGAGTAACCCGGATCGACGGGGGCAGGGACGGCCGTCGCGAGAACCAGCGAGCGACGACGGACCGGCCTCCCGATCACCACGGGGCGCGGACGGCGCACGCACGTGGTCGCCCTGCTGCACCGACGTCGGTCGGGGTCAACGTTCGCCGGCACCTCGACACGCACCCGAGGCCGCTCTCCTCGCCGCAGGCGGACCGGTCCCCACACGCCGAGGAGACCGCTCGACGACACCCGTCGTGAGCGGAGGCTGATCTCGCCTCTGCTCGGTCAGCGCTCGCAGTCGATGCCGTCGTGATCGGCGTCGCGGTACCAGTCGTACTCGGGATCGATGCCCTGGCGGTACGGGCCGTACCCGGCCTTGATCGCGGCCTTGCAGGTCGGGAACCGGGGGTCGGTGTTCACCGCCGGAGCAGGTGCCGGGGCCTCGGCCGGAGCCGGTGCGGGCGGGGGTGCCGCAGCCGGCGCGGGCGCGGGTGCCGGCGCGGCGGCCGGAGGCTCAGGCGCGGGAGCGCTCTCGGTGGGCGTCGCCTCGGTCGGCGTTGGCTCGGGCGGTGCGGTGGTCGGGACCGGGGCCGCAACGGTCGGACTCGCCACCCGCGACGTCGACGTCAGAACCGCCGTCGGCGTCGTCGCTCCCGCGTCGGCGCGACACCCGCCCAGAAGCGCCAGCATCGCTATCAGTGTCGCGACATGCGCGACCGAACGTCCCCTGCCCCCGGTGATCACCCCGACGTCATCGACACGCCCGGCCACCCGCATGAGCGTCGGACGCCCACCCTTACTCGCGAGCGGCGACCGCCTCGCACACGACGACCGGGATCCGCCGCGACGTGCGCGACTCGTACCGTGCGTATCCCGGGTTGTTCTTCACCGCGAGCGCCCAGAGCCGTTCACGCTCGGCACCCTCGGCGGTGCGGGCCGTCATGGCGAGCACCTGGGCCCCGCGCTGCACCGTCACCTCGGGGTGCGCGACGAGGTTGAGGTACCAGGCGGGGTGGGCGTCGCCGCCGTTGTTGGACGCGATGAGGATCAGCCGGTCGCCGTCGGGCGTCGCGGCGAGGGGCGTCGTGCGCGTCTGTCCGCTGACGCGACCGGTGGTGCTGAGGAGCACCTGCTCGAGGTGACCGAACCGCCCGAGCAGACGCCCACGCGTGGCCCGGTACACACCCTTGTGGAGGGCGACGAACATCAGCTGCGTACGACTCAGTCCCATGCCCAGACCCTAGCTGCGTCCCCTGAACCCCCTCCCCCCCTCACCCCGCCCGGTCCGGTCCCCGGTCCGGTCCGGTCCCCGGTCCGGTCCGGTCCCCGGTCCGGTCCGGTCCCCGGTCCGTCAAGTGGAGCGAAGTGCAGCGACACGCCCGCGTGTCGCTGCACTATCGCTCCACTTGACGGAACAGGGGTGGGGTCAGGCGTGGGGGTCGGGCATGCGCCAGACGGCGTTGCGGTCCGACGGGGTGCCGGCGGTGCGCGCGAGCAGGGCCGGGACGTTCCGGGCGCGGTAGTCGTTCACGGCCAGGGACCGTGAGATCGCGGCCAGGTTGACCGGGTCGTCCAGGGCCTCCGGGTCCCAGGCGGCACCACCGAGGTGGTCGACCACCGTGCTCGCGAGGGCCAGGGTCCCGCCCGGCTCGCGGACGAGCTCGAGCACGCGGAGCTGCTGCGGCCAGTCGACCAGCGACGACGTCGTGATCTCCCACAACCCGCCGTCACGGTCCGGCGCCTGGTGCCACACGTGCGTGTGCGCGTGGACGTGACCGGCGAGCCACGCGACCACGCCTCGGTGCCGGAGCAGGAGCCCGAGGACGTCGTCCGCCAGGTGCCGTCGCGGCGAGCCGTCAGGCGCGTAGGGGTTCGTCAGCGTCCATGAGGGGTGGTGCGACGTGATCACCACGTACCGGCCCTGCGCGCGGTCGAGCTGGTCGGACAGCCAGGCGAGCTGCGTCGCGTCGACCGACCCCTGCCACCCGCCGTGCGGGTTGACGGTGTCGATCGCGATCACCCGCACCTGCCCGATGTCGCACACCCAGGCGTTCCCGTGCCCCGCGACGCGACTCGCCCCGTGCTGGTCCGTCTCGGCGAGGGCCGCCGCGAAGTCCCCGGGGCGGACGAGGGCCCGAGCCGGGTCGGCGGTGACGGTCTCGCGCGGTGACGAGGCGTCGTGCGTGTACCTCGCAGGGCCGATCGGCGCGGCACCCTCGAGGACGACGAGCGGCGTCTGGCCCACCGCGAGGTCGACGATCCGCTCGTCCCCGGTGGCGAGCCTGCGCAGCTCCGGGTCGGGCGCGACGGTGCCCTGCAGCAGGGCGTCGTGGTTGCCGTGCACGCTGTACCAGGGCAGACCGGCACCGGGAGACAGGACGCGTGCCCGCGCCGCCTCGACCAGACCGGGCACCGCGGGGTAGCCGTAGAGGGCCGTCGGACGATCGGGCTCCTCACCGACCGGCGCACCGTCCGGGTGCCAGTACGACGACGACCACACGGCGTCGACCGCACCGACCCAGCCGCTGTGCCGCGGGTCGCCGCTGCGTGGGTCCAGGACACCGCCGGCCATCAGCGACGTGTACCAGGCGAGCTCGTTGCGCTGCGCGTTGTCGGTCATGTCACCCGTGACGATCACCGCGTCGAGCGGGGCACCCGTGACCGGCGCCCGGTCGAGCCGCTGCACGGCCTCGAGCGCGGCGGCCGCGACCTGGACCGTGAGGATCTCCTGCGGACGGTAGGTGCCGATCGTCCCGAGGCGCCCGGCGTACGGGGCGCCGGGGTCACCGTGGCGGTCCAGGTACTCCTGCCGCACGGGCGACTCGGCATCGCACAGGTGCAGGTCGGACAGGTGCACCAGGCAGGCGAGCGCCTCACCCGCGGCGTGCGGCGCGTCCCCGTGATGGGCCTCACCGGGACCGACGACGAGCTCCGCCCAGCCGAGCCGTCCCGGCTCCCCCCGCACGAGCGTGCGCGCCGCCGTCGTCGCGAGGGCATCAGCCGTCGTGGTGCCGGTCGAGGCGCTCGCGAGAACATCGGGGCGGGTCCCGACGGACCCGCCGACCTGCCCGCCGTCCCGCGTCGTGCGTGCGGTCACTGCAGGACCACCGCACCGGCTCCCGGACGGACGCTCACCGCGACCGCGTCGCCCACGGTCAGGCCGTCCGCGGCCTCACCCAGCACGTCGGCCGTCACGAGCCCCTCGGTCGGGTGCTCGATCACCGCCCGCGTGAAGGCCCCCAGGAACGACAGCGCGACGAGGCGCGCGACCGGTCCCGCGCCGGACTCCGCCCGGTTGACGTGCAGCTGCTCGGGCCGCACCACGGCATGCTTCGGTGCCGTGTCGACGGCGGCGCCCTCCCCGGCGCCGCGGTCCGCGGCCGTGTCACCGACGGCCTCGACCTTCTCGCCCAGGACGAACCAGGCGCCGTCGACGGTCCGCTCGGCGGACAACCGGTTGACGGTGCCGACGAACCCGGCGACGAACTGCGACGCGGGCCGGCTGTACAGCACCCGCGGCGGGTCGATCTGCTCGAGCAGCCCCTCGCGCATCACGGCCACCCGGTCGGCGACGGCCATCGCCTCGTGCTGGTCGTGCGTGACGAACACCGTCGTCACGCCGACCTCCTGCTGCAGGCGGCGGATCTCGTCCCGCAGGTGCTCACGCACCTGGGCGTCCAGCGCGGACAACGGCTCGTCGAGGAGCAGCAGCCGCGGCTCGGTCGCGATGGCTCGCGCGAGAGCGACGCGCTGGCGCTGACCACCGGACATCTGGTGCGGGTACTTGTCCGCGTGCTTCTCCAGCCGGGTCACGGCGAGCAGCCTATCGACGGTCTCAGCGGTCTCCACGGCACCCTTGCGGCGCACCTTGAGACCGAACGCGATGTTCTGCCGCCCGGTCAGGTTGGGGAACAGGCTGTAGTCCTGGAACACCATCCCGAACCCACGGTGCCGCGGCGAGACGCGCGTCACGTCCTCGCCGTCGACCAGGATGTGCCCCGCATCGGGCTGCTCGAAACCGGCGAGCAGGCGCAGCGCGGTCGTCTTGCCGCAGCCCGACGGGCCGAGCAGGCAGACCATCTCCCCCGACTCGACCCGCAGGTGCAGGTCGGCGAGGGCGACGGTCGTCCCGAAGGTCTTGCGTACACCGATCATCTCGATCGTGGCCATGAGGATCCTCCTCGGATCAGAAGCCGGTCGTGCTCATGCCGAGCCCGCGACGTCGCAGCATGTGCACGACGGCGCCGAGCGCGAGAGCGGTGAGCACCATGACGGCGAGCGCGAGCGCCATCCCGGCCTGGGGGAGTCGCGCTGGTAGTTGACCAGGTAGGTCGGGAGCGTGTCCTTGAGCAGCAACGACGCGAACGCGAACTCCCCGAGCACGAGAGCGGCGGTCAACCCGCTCGCGGCGACGATCGAGGCGCTCAGGTTGGGCACCAGCACGCGGAACAGCACCGTCAGCTCCGAGGCGCCGAGGCTGCGCGCGGCTTCGACGAGCGTGCGGGCGTTGATCGCCCGCAGGCCGGAGTCGAGGGCCCGGTAGGTGAACGGCATCGCCCAGATCGCGTAGAACGGCACCAGGCTGAGCGTGCTCGTGAGGAACCACGGGGCGACCGGACGGAACGTCGCCGCGACCCCGACCACGAGGGCGATCGGTGGGATCACCCAGGGGAGCAGGGTCAGCGCGCTGAGCACCGGGCGCAGCCGCGGGGCACGGATCTCGGCGAGGATCGCCAGCGGGAGCAGCAGCGCGAGGTCCAGGAGGACGGCGAGCACCGCGAGGATCGCACTGGTCTTCGCCGCGTCCCACAGGGCAGGCTGCGTGAGGGCGTCGACCAGCGACGACGCCGACCACTTCGAGAACAGGGTCGACGCGTCGAGCAGCACGACGGGCACGTTCTGGAACGCGAACCGGGCCATCGCGAGCTGCGGCAGCAGGAAGTACAGCCCGAGGACCGCGAGGAACGTCCAGCGAACGACGCGGAGGCCCCGGTGCCGGGTCCGGACGCGTGCCGCGGCACGAGGCGCCGGCGTCCCGGACGTCGCAGTCACAGGCGCCGCGGTCAGGGGTGCCGCGGTCGGGGGCGTGACGGCGCTCATGCGCGGGACCACCGTGCGGCGCGACGCTGCAGGACGTTCATGAGCACCAGCCCGGCGACGAGAAGCGCGACGGTCCAGGTGACCAGGGCGTAGCCGAGATCCTGCTCTCCGGTGATGACGTTGCCCTGGAGCACGAACCGGATGGCGAGCGGCACCAGCTGCCCGCTCGAGTTGAGCACGTAGGCGGTCGCGTAGGCGCTGAACGCGTTGATGAACAGCAGCAGCATCCCGCCCAGCACGGACGGCGCGAGGATCGGTCCGCCGACCGTGAGCCAGTACCGCAGCGGGCTCGCGCCCATGAGCTCCGCGGCCTCGCGCCACGTGGTCCGCAGGCCGGAGACGGCCGGGACGACGACGAGGAACATCAGCGGGATCTCGAAGTACAGGTACACGAACGTCATGCCTGCGAGCGTCGAGAGCGAGAAGCCCGAGCCCGCGACGTCGATGCCGACGGCCGCGAGCGCCTTGGTCAGCACACCCTGGGTCCCGAGCGCCGCGACGAACGCGAACGCGAGCGGCACGCCGCCGAGCTGGGAGGCGACCGAGCTCCAGGCGTCGATCGTGGGCCGCAACCACCGCGGGCGGTCGAGCCCGCGCAGTGCCATGGCCAGCGCGAGGCCGAGCGCCCCGCCGATGACGGCCGAGGCGCCCGCGAGCATGAGCGAGTTCTCGAAGGCCGACTGGTACGGGCCGGAGATCGCCCGGATCAGCGTGCCCACCCCGAACCGGCCGCCGGGCGTGAAGGTCTTGACGATCACCGCGGCCATCGGCCACACGAGGAAGATCCCGACGAACACCAGGAACGGGATCATCGCGAGCGTCGCGGCGTTGGGCTTCCGGCCGCCGGTCAGGCGCCCGAGCCACCCCATGAGGCCGTCGGTCCCGCCGGTGGTGTCGTTCACCACGACGGTGCCCGGACGGGCGGCGGCCGCCCCGACGCCCGCGCTCGTGGCGCGGGTCGTCGGGTCGGCTGCCAGGTCCGTGCCGGTCACTTGTCCGCGACCATCGGGCCCCACTGGGCGGCCAGCGTGGCCTTCGCGGCGTCGAGCTGCTTCTGCGTCGGGAACGCGATCTTGGCGATCGTCTTCGCGTCCGGGAGGCTCGCGGCGAGCGTCGCGTCGACCTTGCCCTCCTTGACCAGCGTGGCGTAGCGGGCCGGGATGGCCCCGCCCTGCAGGTAGCCGAGGGCACCGTCGTCGCCCACCAGGTGCTCGAGGAAGAGCTCAGCGGCGCACGGGTGCGCAGCCTTCGTGACGACCGACTGCGCGTAGTACCCGCCGTAGACGCCGTCCTGCGGGACGTTGACCTGGAGGTCGAAGCCGGCGTTCTTCATCAGCGGCTTGAGCGCCGGGAAGTTGTACGTCCAGTCGAGCGCGATCGGGACCTCGCCGGAGAGCAGCGTGGCCTTGGTGACCTTGACCATCTCGAGGTTGCCGGACTTCTTCAGGTCGGAGAAGTACTGGATGCCCGGGAGGATGTTGTCGAAGCTGCCGCCGTTGGCGAGCGAGGCCGCCATGACCGCGGCGAAGGCCGCGCCGGCCTCACGCGGGTCGCCGTTGAGGGCGATCTGACCCTTGTACTCGGGCTTCTTGAGGTCGGCGAAGGTCTTGGGGACGTCCTTGACCAGGGTGGTGTTGACGCCGATCGACATCACGCCGTAGTACGCGGCGACCCAGTGACCTGCGGGGTCCTTGAGGTTGTCCGGGATCTCGTTCCACGTCGTCGGCTTGTACGCCTGCGCGTAGCCGTCGTCGATCATCTGCTGGGTGAACGAGGCGCCGACGTCGACGACCTCCGGCATGCCGGGCTGGCCGCGCAGGGTCTTGATCGCGGTGATCTCGTCCGCGGACGACGCGTCCGGGTTCGCGACGGTGGCCTTGATGCCGTACTTCTTGCGGAACGAGTCGAGGATCCCGGCGTAGTTCGCCCAGGTGTCGGGAAGCGCGATCAGGTCGACCGAGCCTTCCTTCTTCGCGGCAGCAGCGATCTCGGGGACCGTCGTCCCGCAGTCCGCGGCGGCAGCGGTGGACGCCGCCTGCGGTGAGGACGTGGAGCCCGTCGTTCCGGCCGCGGTGGAGCTGCACGCGGACAGCGCGACGGCCGCGACGGCCAGGGGAGCGAGCATGGTCAGCTTGCGCATCAATGTCCCTCGGTAGGAAGTGACGCCGACACCACGTCGGCACGTCACCGTGTCTACCTACGCAAGGCGACGTCTCCGGTGAACTCGGGTGAACGGGAACCGGCGACTCGGCGAAGTTCTCCCCTGGTCGGGCGTGCCGTGACAAGACCCGCGGACGCACCGAGGGCCGATACCCGGTCAGGTATCGACCCTCGGAGGTCGAGCCGGCGTCGCAGACCCGGTGATCGTGCAGGTCACCCAGGGTGCAGGTCAGCCGGTGGTGCAGGTCAGCAGGGGTTCACGTCCGCCGGGGCGCAGCTCACTGCGGGGCGAGCGTGAAGGCCGCCCCCTGCTGCGACGCGGCGGAGTCGACGTCGAGGCACTGGTTGCTGAGCGTCGCCGCCGCAGCCGGCGCCAGGTACACGGTGGCGGTCCCCTCGGTCACCACCTCGTCCTCCGGGTGCGGGGCTGCGACGAGCGCGAGCTCGAAGCTCCCCTGCTGGTCCCCGGACTCGGCGATGCGCAGACCGCCCGTGTCGGGAAGGCCCGCGCGCGAGGTGAGGTCATGGATGACGGTGCTGGCGTTCTCGGTCAGGGTGAGCACGAGGCTCTCCTCTCGTTGCCGGTGAGGACGATCGATCCGCTCGTGCACGGAGGCAGCCGGAGGCATACCCCCCTGCCGACCGGACCGTCGCCTTCGGTCCCCTCCACCGTCACAAGGATCCCGGAGCACCGCAACAGCACGTCCGCCCAGCGAGACCGTCCCCGCGAGCCGCGTCGGGCTCAGTCGTCGGGTCGCTCGGCCGCGCGCCGTCGCTCTTCTGCCGCCTGACGTTCGGCTGCCTGCTGCTCGGCACGCTCCGCGCGCTCCGCCTTCCGGGCCGCATCGTCGCGTTCCGCGTACGCGTCCTCGCCCGGGCCGCTGAAGGCCTTCGACCGTTCGATCGCGTCGATGCTGCCGGTGAAGAGGCGAGAGTCCGACGCGCTGAGGTCGAGCCGGATCGTCTCCTGCTCACCTGACTCGCGGGGGTCCTCCGTCGAGCGCCGCGCCGATCGACGACTCACGGCGACCGGCGTCCCGTCCGACCCGGGGGCGGGCGACTCCGCATCGCCGGGCGCGGGGACGCCGTCTCCGGGGGTGCTCTCGCTGCCCGGCACCGGGAGGACAGTCGTCGGGGCCGGAGCGGGCGCGACCGCAGCCTCCAGGTCCGGGACCGGCACCGCGGCGTGCGCCCCGGACCCCGGAGCCGACGTGGCCCCGGCAGCGGCCCCGGGGACCTCGATCACCGGGGCGACGGGGTGCTCCTCCTGCGTCGGCGCGACCGTCGGCACGGGAGGTACGCCCGCCTCCCACCGGGTGCGCGGGAGCGCCGACGGCATCTCGCGCTGCAGCCAGCCGACGAGGCCTTCGCGCAGGTAGCACCGCAGGTCCCACAAGGCTCCGGAGTTGGCCGCGCTCGCGAGCGCCCGCGTCCGCACGGTGCCCTTCGACGCGTCGGTGACCTGCAGGACTCCGACCCGCCCGTCCCACAGGTCGGTCGCGTCCAGGAGCCGGCGCAGCTCGGTGCGCATCGCCTCGATGGGGACGTTCCAGTCGAGGTCGATCTCGACCGTCCCGAGCAGCTCCGACGACCTCCGGGTCCAGTTCTCGAACGAGCTCGACGTGAAGCGCGTCGACGGCAGGATCAGCCGGCGGTCGTCCCAGACGTGCACCACGACGTACGTCATGGTGATCTCCTCGATCCGCCCCCACTCGCCGTCGACCACCACGACGTCACCCATCCGGATCGCGTCGCTGAACGCGAGCTGCACCCCGGCGAAGAAGTTGCCCAGGACGCTCTGCGCCGCGAGGCCGGCGACCAGGGAGACCACGCCGGCCGAGGCCAGCACGCTCGCACCGGCCGCACGGGCCGACGGGAACGTCAGCAGCACGGCGGCCACGGTGCAGAGCACGAGCACGGTGACCGTCACGCGGCGTAGCACGGTGATCTGGGTGCGGATGCGACGCGCGTGCCGGTCGTCCGCGACCTCGCTGCGGAAGCGCTTGAGGGCGGCGTCCTCGACGACGAACGCGAGGGCCCCGATCAGCCACGCCACCGAGACGATGAGGGCGATCCGCAGCCCGTGCTCGATGGCCAGGATCCAGCCCGCCCGGGTGGCGCCGGGAGGTGGCGTCGTGCCGACCCGGAGCCCGATCCACACGGCGACCACGAGCATCACCGCGCGCAGGGGCCGACGTGCACGTGCGGCGAGGGTCACGGCCAGCCAGCTGCGCCGTCCGACGGCCCGCACCACACCGGAGGTCACCTCCGCGAGGGCCAGGGCGAGGACGACGCCGACGACGATCGCCACGACGAGCTTCACCACGTCGGTGACCTCGGTGATCGTCTGATCTGCCTGCACGAGCCGAGCGACCAGTTCTGTACGCATCCGTCGAGGCTAACCGGACGGTCCGGACGGCCGCACCCAGGCAGCCCCTCGCGACGGCGGGCCACGACCGGTCCCCGGCCCGGACCGGAGGCGTGCAGGAACGCGGTGACCAGGCGCGCTACCGTGCTCGCATGACGTGGTTGGTGACGGGTGGAGCCGGGTACATCGGATCGCACGTGGTGCGGGCGCTCGGGAAGGTCGGGCTGGCGACCGTCGTCATCGACGACCTGTCGAGCGGCCACCGCGAGTTCGTCCCGGCGGACGTCCCGCTCGTGGTCGGCAGCATCCTGGACACGGCGCTCGTCGAGCAGGCGCTCGCCGAGCACCAGGTCACCGGGGTCGTCCACCTGGCCGGGTTCAAGTACGCCGGCGTCTCCGTGAGCCGACCGCTCCACACCTACGAGCAGAACGTCACCGGCACCGCGCACCTGCTGGCGGCGATGTCCGCGCAGGGCGTCGAGCAGATCGTGTTCTCGTCGAGCGCGGCGGTGTACGGGACGCCCGACGTCGACCTCGTCACCGAGGACACCGCGACGTCGCCCGAGTCGCCGTACGGCCGTTCGAAGCTGATCGGCGAGTGGCTGCTCGCCGACCAGGGCCGCGCGACGGGCCTGCGCCACACGTCGCTGCGGTACTTCAACGTCGTCGGCTCGGACACCCCGGAGCTGTACGACACCTCCCCGCACAACCTCTTCCCGCTCGTGCTCGAGGCCCTCGTCGAGGGTCGGACGCCGCGCATCAACGGCACCGACTACCCGACCCCGGACGGCACGTGCGTGCGCGACTACGTGCACGTCGGTGACCTGGCGTCGTCGCACGTCGCCGCCGCGCAGGCACTCGCCGGCGGCCGCGACCTGGAGCCCGTCTACAACCTGGGCTCGGGCGACGGGGTCTCGGTGAGCCAGATCATGACGGCCGTGGCCGAGGTCACCGGCATCGACTTCACGCCGGAGATCGCCCCCCGCCGGGCCGGTGACCCGGCACGCATCGTCGCGTCGGGCGAGCGCGCCGCGCGGGACCTCGACTGGCGGATGACGCACAGCCTCGCCGAGATGGTCGCGAGCGCATGGACCGCCCGTCAGGCGGCGGAACAGGCCGTCAGCGCGTCCTGACCTCGCGCGGCACGTACCTCTGGCGAAGCTCCGGCAGGAGTCCCGCGACCTCGTCGAGCACGGACTCGGACCCGGCGTAGATGCCCTCGGCGCGCGGCCAGTGCAGCACGATGTCGGTGAAGCCGAGCGCGGTCGCCCGCTCGACGCCCTCGACGAGCACGTCGGCCGACCGCAGGGCGAAGACCGGCGCGCCGTCGATGCTGAGGTAGCGGCGCGCGGTCGCTCCGGGCGTGCCGTCGGCCGCGGCCTCGTACGCCTCGACCATCCGCTCGAGCCCCGCCCACCACTCGTCCTGCGCCTGCGCCTCGGTGAGGCCGTCGCGGACCTCGTCGGGCAGGCTCGGGCCGAACGTGCCCCAGCCCTCGCCGTAGCGTGCCGCGAGCGCCATCGCCCGTGGGCCGTTCGCGGCGACGACGAACGGCACCCGGGGCTGCTGCACGCAGCCCGGTCGCATCCGGGCGCCGTTGGCCCGGTAGAACTCGCCGTCGTGGTCGGTGACCGGCTGGGTGAGCAGCCGGTCCAGCACCGCGACGAACTCGCCGAAGCGTCGGGTGCGCGCGCCGGGGGTCAGTGGCGCGCCGAGGACCTCGGCGTCGACCCCGGTGCCGCCCGCGCCGAGCCCGAGGATCAGCCGCCCGTCGCTGATGTCGTCCAGGCCCATGACGTCCTTGGCGAACGGGACCGGGTGCCGGTAGTTCGGCGACGCGACCCACGTGCCGAGCCGGATGCGTTCGGTCACGACCGCCGCCGCGGCGAGCAGCGGGATCGTCGCGAGCCACGGCTCGTCGGCGAGCGTCCGCCAGGCGAGGTGGTCGTAGGTCCACGCGTGGTCGAACCCGTACTCCTCGGCGCGCTGCCACCGGGCGCGGTCCCGGGCCCACCGCTCCTGCGGCAGCAGGACGATGCCGAACCTCAGGTCGTGCGTCATCAGGACCACCCCAGCTCGTGCAGCCGCTCGTCGTCGATGCCGAAGTGGTGCGCGATCTCGTGGACCACCGTCACGGCGACCTCCTCGACGACCTCCTCGCGCGAGTCGCACATCGCGAGGGTCGGGTTGCGGTAGATCGTGATGCGGTCCGGCAGCGAGCCGGCGGCCCACCACCCGTCGCGGTCGGTGAGCGGCGTGCCCTCGTAGAGCCCGAGCAGCTCGGGCTCGTCGGACGGTGCGTCGTCCTCGACGAGCACGACGACGTTGTCCATCTGGGCGGTGAGCTCGGGCGGGATCTCGTCGAGGGCGTCCTCGACGGCTTCCTCGAACTCCTCACGCGACATGTGCACCACGAGGACATCTTGCCGGTATCGGCATCGTGGCGCGCCCGCGCGGTGCGGCGGTCGTGCCGGTCAGAGCACCGCTTTGGTGTTCACCGTCCTCTACCCTTATGCTCATCCCGGTCTTACGACTCCTCGGACGTCACGGACGAGAGACGTCGGAGCGGTGACACGCCCCCATCGTCTAGCGGCCTAGGACCCCGCCCTTTCACGGCGGTAGCACGGGTTCGAATCCCGTTGGGGGTACGAGCAGGACAGCACGACAGCATGAAGCCTTGTCTCACCACAAGGCCCCGTAGCGCAGTTGGTTAGCGCGCCGCCCTGTCACGGCGGAGGTCGCGGGTTCAAGTCCCGTCGGGGTCGCTCGACGATCGCCCGGTCGCCAGACCGGGCGTTCGAGTTTCGGCCACTTAGCTCAGTTGGTAGAGCGTTCGACTGAAAATCGAAAGGTCGGCAGTTCGACCCTGCCAGTGGCCACCACCGAGGCGGTCCCTCTCCGGGACCTCCTGCTCGACAGCTCGCACCACGGCCCCTGGCCCCGCGGAGACCTCCGCAGGCGCCGAGGGGCCGTCGTCGTTCCCGGTCCCGCACGGCCGGGTCCACCAGGCGAGCCGTGGGGCGTGTGCCCTCAGTCGTCGAGCGTCGTCGAGCCGCGGACCACGACCCGGCACGGCATCCGCTCGACCCCGGGCGTCTGCTTGCCGTCGATCGCCTCGAACATCCGCTGCGCCGCACGGCGACCGAGCATCTCGAAGTTCATGTCGACGCTGGTGAGCTCGGGGCGCGCACCGGACGTCAGGATCTGCCAGTTGTCGAACCCCATGACGGCGACCTCGCGCGGCACGTCGAAGCCCCGGTCGCGGAGGACGTCCATGACCCCCCGCGCGATCTGGTCGCTGCCGCACAGGATCGCGTCGAACTCGACGCCCTGACTGAGGAGGGTGTGCGTCGCTGCGCGCCCCCAGGCCTCCGTCCACGCCCCGTAGCGGACCCGCTCCCCGGCCAGCTCAAGCCCTGCTGCGGCGAGAGCGCCGAGCGCCCCGGCGGCACGGTCGCGTGCTGCCGCGTAGTTGACGTCGCCCGTCACGTGGGCGATGCGGGTGCGTCCGGTCGCGACCAGGTGCTCGATCGCGAGCGTGCCCGCATTGACGTTGTCGGGGATGACCGACGAGTCGAGCGGATCGGTCGACGGCGCGTACGCGTAGACGACCGGCACCGGCAGGTCGTGCCCGAGGGACTCGCGTGGGTCCGTGTTGCTCCCGACGACGATCAGCCCGTCGACCCGTCGGCCCAGCAGCGCCTTGAGGTGGTACTGCTCGCGGATCGCGTCGTCCCGCGCGTCGCACAGGAACACCGACATCTTGCCGGCGCCGAACGCGTCCTCCGCGCCCATGAGGATCGGCAGGCTGAACCGACCCTCGAGGTCGTTGGTGAGCAGACCGACGGTGCCGGTCTGCCCGGCGAGGATCGCCTGCGCGAGCGTGTTCGGGGTGAACGAGATCCGTTCGGCCGCCTCGATCACCCGGCGACGGGTGTCGGGGTGCACGTTGCTGCGGCCGTTGAGGGCCTTGGACGCGGTCGCGACCGAGACGCCGGCCAGGACCGCCACGTCCCGGAGCGTCGCCGCTCGCGGTCGCGGGACGCTCTCCTCCGTCGCAGCCACCTCAACCCCCTGATGTCACAGACCGGTCACGAAATCCATGACGCATGGTAGCGCCGTTGACTGACCCCACCCTCGATGCTAACTTAGCGAAAACGGTTTCGGAGGGTTTCGCTCCGAGAGGTCGTGCCCGAGGGCCCGCCTGCTCACCGCTCCCCCAGCGGCGAGGACCGGCACGGCAAGCACGCATCTCCATCAACGAGGATCGAGACACGGCGGCGACGTCGCCGGAACGAGAGCCTCGGCCACGCGCCATCAGAGGAGTTCCGTTGAGAATCACCGACATCACGGGCCGGTCGACCGGCTCCCCCCGCCGCCGCGGACGGCTGCTCACGCTCGCCGCCGCCACCGTCGCCGGCGCCCTCGCGCTCTCCGCGTGCTCCGGCGGCTCCGGCTCGTCGAGCACCTCGAGCGGGGGCGGCGCCACGAGCAGCACGATCACCGTCTGGCACTACTTCAGCGACCCGAACCAGGTCAAGCTGATGGACGAGTACGCGACCAAGTTCCAGTCCGCGCACAGCGGCGTCAAGGTCGACAACGTCTACGTGCCCTACGACCAGATGAACTCCAAGGTCATCGCCGCAGCCGGTGCGAAGACCGGCCCGGACGTCGTCGTCTTCAACGGCGCCGAGGCCGCGACCCTCGCCCTCGGTGGCGCGCTCGCCCCGCTCGACGACCGGTGGGCGTCCTACGCCGACGCCAGCCAGTTCCCCGACTCGGTGATCCACAAGATCGACGGCAAGACGTACGCCGTCCAGGGCTACGTCAACCTGCTGGGCCTCTGGTACAACGCCGACATCCTCAAGGAGCTCGGCGTCCAGCCGCCGACCACCATGGACGAGCTCGAGGCCGACATGGCGAAGGCGAAGGCCGCCGGCTACCAGGGCATCACGCTCAGCGGGCTGCCGCAGTCCCAGGGCGAGTGGCAGGCGTTCCCGTGGCTCTCCGCCTCGGGGTTCAGCTACACCTCGCCCGACGCCACCGCTCTCGCGGCCGGGCTCTCCCGGGTACGGGGCTGGGTCGACAAGGGCTGGCTCTCGCAGGAGTCGGTGACCTGGGACCAGACCGTGCCGTTCCAGAAGTTCGCCGCAGGCGGCGTCGCCTTCGCGGAGAACGGCAACTGGCAGATGGGCACGGCCAAGTCCGACGCGAAGTTCAGCTACGGCGTCGTCCCGCTGCCGCTCGGCAGCACCGGCAAGGTCTACCTCGGCGGCGAGGGCGAGGGCATCGGTGCGTTCAGCAAGAACCCCGACCTCGCCTGGCAGTACCTGACCGAGACGTACTTCGACAAGGCCGGGCAGATCCTCCCGGTGACGATCGTCGGCAGCATCCCGTCACGCGCGGACGCCGCCGAGGACCCGGCCGTGACCGGGAACGAGCTGCTCAAGCCGTTCGCTGACACGATCGCCAAGTACGGCGCCAACTACCCCGCGGGCAACATCCCGCCGGCAGCCGTCGCCGACATCCAGCTGGCCGTCGGCCAGGCCTGGAGCTCCGCGCTCGGCGGTCAGAAGTCCCCGACCGACGCCGCGAAGACCGCCGTCACGACCGTGACCGGCCTGCTCGGCTAGATGCTCCACCCGCACGACCCACGGCGCGGACGCCGGCCGCCGGCGCCAGAGTCACCTCGACGAGAGAGATCTTCGACATGACAGCTCCACTGGCACCGGCGACCGGCGTCCCGTCGGCACCGTCCGGGACCCGGACCGCCCCCCGGCGGTCCGGGACCCGGCGGAAGCCGCAGGTCCGGATGCTCTTCCTGCTCCCGGCAGGCGTCTTCCTCGCACTCTTCAGCTTCTACCCGCTCCTCCAGCTGATCCGGATGAGCGTCAGCGCCGTCAGCGCCGCCACGCTCAACCGCGAGTGGGTGTTCACCGGCCTCGAGAACTTCACCAAGGGCTTCTCCACCGGCGAGACCACCCAGGCGCTCACGCGCACCGGGGTGTTCGTCCTGGTCGTCACGCTGCTCGGGATGGTCGGCGGGCTCGCCGCAGCGATCGTGCTGCGGATCCAGGGCCGGTGGTCCGGGTTCCTGATGGCCCTCATGGTGTTCGTCTGGGCACTTCCCCCGGTCGTCAACGGCAGCGTCTGGAAGTTCCTGCTCGGGGACTCGGGCCTGTTCAACACGATCCTCACGTCGACCGGCCTCCGCGACACCCCGATCCCGTTCCTCTACGACCAGTACTGGGCGCTCATGTCGGTCGCGTTCGTCAACGCGTTCGCGGTGATCCCGTTCAACGCCCTGGTCTTCCGCGCCGCCCTGCTCGGGATCCCTCCCGAGAGCTTCGAGGCCGCCGCCCTCGACGGTGCGAACAAGTGGCAGGAGATCCGCCACATCATGCTCCCGTCGGTCCGCCCGACCACGCTCGTGCTGCTCGTCCTGACGATCGTCTACGGGTTCCGCAGCTTCGACTTCATCTACGTCATGACCTACGGCGGACCCGGGACCGCGACCAACACGCTGCCGTTCCTCGGCTACCTGCAGGCCTTCGTCCGCTACGACTTCGGGCTCGGCTCGGCCACCTCGGTGGTCACCGTCCTCGGGGTCCTCGTGCTCGCCGCGGTCTACGCGCGCAGCATCCGCCGAGAGGAGTCGGAGTCGTGAAGCAGACCAACGGCCCCATCGCGCTCACCGTCAAGAGCCTGCTCACGCTCATGTACGCCGTGCCGATCCTGTGGATCGTCCTCACGTCGTTCAAGAGCCCCTCCGACGTGTTCACGACCCAGGCGTCGTTCCTGTTCCGACCGGTGACGACCGCCTACGTCGAGGCCTTCGACGGCGCCCTGGTCACGGCGCTGCGCCAGTCGGTGCTCATCGCGACCGGGACCACGCTGCTCGTCCTCCTCGTCGCGATCCCCGCCGCGTACGGACTCGCGCGCACCACCGGGCACCTGCCGACCCTCGGGCTCGGTCTGCTGATCGTGCTGCAGATGATGCCGCAGACCGCCACGGTCATCCCGTTGTTCCAGATCTTCGGCAACTGGGCGCTGCTCGACAAGACGCTCGGCGTCGTGCTCGCCGACACCGCCCTGCTGATCCCGTTCGCGACGCTGCTGCTGCGGCCGTTCTTCCGATCCGTGCCACCGCAGCTCGAGGAGGCCGCATCGATCGACGGAGCCTCGGTGCTCCGGACGTTCTTCTCGATCGTCCTCCCCGTGGCACGCAACGGCGTCTACACCGTCGGGACCCTGGTGTTCCTGCTCTCGTGGGGCGAGTTCCTGTACGCGGTGAACTTCTTCCTCGCGCCGGGCAGCTACCCCCTCAGCGCACTCCTCGCGCAGCAGGTCTCGGCCTTCGGCATCAACTGGCCCGGCCTGATGGCGCTGGCCGTGCTCACCTCGATCCCGATCCTCATCGTCTTCACCGCCACCTACCGGCTGCTGCGCGACGGCCTGTCGGTCGGCGCCGTGAAGTAGCCGTCGCACAGCCGCGCCCGCGGCCCCCCACTCGCACCGCACCGTGGCGCAAGCCCCTCGCCTCCTGCCCCGATCCCCCCTCGCCCGACCTGGAGAACCCCATGCCTACCGACGCCCGTCACGACCACCTCACCGTGCCTGCGGACCGGCCCGACCGTGGCCGCCCCGTCGCACCGTCGACCGGTCGCTGGCGCCCTCTCGGCCTCGCCGACGTGACGATCGACAGCGGGTTCTGGGCGGACCTCCAGCGGCTCAACTCGACCGCGATGATCGCCCACTGCGAGCAGTGGGTCGAGACCATGGGGTGGATCGGGAACTTCGACGCCGCGGTCGAGGGGCGGCTTCCCGCCGACCGTCGCGGGCGCGAGTTCTCCGACTCCGAGATCTACAAGCTCCTCGAGGCGATGTCCTGGGAGGTCGGGCGCACCGGCGACGCCGCGCTCGAGGCCCGGCTGCAGGCGCTGGTCGCCCGGGTCGCCCCCGTGCAGGAGGCCGACGGGTACCTCAACACCAAGTTCGGCCGTCCCGGCCAGGCGCCGCGCTACTCCGACCTGCAGTGGGGCCACGAGCTCTACTGCTACGGGCACCTCATCCAGGCGGGGGTCGCCCGGTCCCGGACGCACGGTGAGGACGACCTCGTGCGGATCGCGACCCGGGCGGCCGACCACGTGTGCGACGTCTTCGGCGACGAGGGCGACCAGCGGGTCGGGGGGCACCCGGAGATCGAGGTGGCCCTCGTCGAGCTGTACCGCGTCACGGGCGAGCGACGCTACCTGGACCAGGCGCGCGCGTTCGTCGACCGACGCGGCCACGGCGCCCTCGGCGACATCGAGCTCGGTCGCCAGTACTTCCAGGACGACCGCCCGGTCCGCGAGACCACCGTCATGGACGGTCACGCCGTCCGCGCGCTGTACCTCGCGGCCGGCGCGGCGGACGTCGCGACCGAGGACGGCGACGACGACCTCCTCGCCGCCGTCGCGATCCAGACCGTCACGACCCTCGCGCGTCGCACGTACCTCACCGGTGGGATGGGCGCGCACCACGAGGGCGAGTCGTTCGGCCAGGACCACGAGCTCCCGCCGGACCGCGCGTACTCCGAGACGTGCGCAGGCGTGGCCTCCGTCATGCTCAACCACCGTCTCCTGCTCGCCACCGGTGACCCGCGCCACGCGGACGCCGTCGAGCGCACGCTGTACAACGTCGTCGCGGCGTCCCCCGCCGAGGACGGCCGGTCGTTCTACTACACCAACACGCTCCACCAGCGTGTCCCCGGCGCCGTTCCCGAGGTCGACGTCGCGAGCCCCCGGGCGTCCTCGAGCCTGCGCGCCCCGTGGTTCGAGGTCTCCTGCTGCCCCACGAACCTCACCCGCACGATCGCCACGCTCGGCGCCTACGTGGCCACCGCGGACGACGACGGCGTGCAGCTCCACCAGTACGCCGGAGCGACGGTCCGCGCCACGATCGGCAGCGGCCGCGAGGTCGGCCTGCGCATCGAGACCGCGTACCCGACGGACGGCACGATCCGCGTCGTCGTCACGGAGACCCCCGACGAGTCCTGGACGCTCACCCTGCGGGTCCCGTCCTGGGCCACGGGCGCGACGCTCACCCACGGGGCGACGCACCGCGCCGTCGAGCCCGGCTTCGCGACCCTCGCGCGGAGGTTCGCTGTCGGGGACGTGGTCGAGCTCGTCCTTCCGATGTCCGCCCGGTGGACCTGGCCGGACGCGCGTGTCGACGCGGTACGGGGTCAGGTCGCGGTCGAGCGCGGGCCGCTCGTGATGTGCCTCGAGTCGACCGACCTCGGGGGCAGCGTGAACGTCGTGCGGGTCCGCACCGACGAGCCGCCGGTCGACGAGGGCGGTGTGGTGCGCGTGCACGCGACCCGGCTCGCGCTCGACGAGCCGGGATGGCCCTACGGGTCCCACGACGCGACCGACGGGACGGGCGCCGTCACCGGCGAGGTCGACGCCGGGCTCGTCCCCCTCGTCCCCTACCACCACTGGGCCAACCGTGGCCCGTCGACGATGCGGGTCTGGATGCCCACCGCCGACTGACCGCAGGAACGCACCCGGCACGACCGGTACGGTCGACGTGTGCGGCCGTACCCGTCGCCCCGCACCCGTCCACAGCCCAGATCCGCACCACCACGTCCACACCCCAGGAGTCCCCCGTGATCGCCGTTCGTGACCTGACCGGAACTGTCGTCGCCCTCACCGGTGCCACCGCCGGGATCGGCCGTGAGACCGCCCGCCTGCTCGTCGCCGAAGGGGCGAAGGTCGCGCTCGGCGGGCGCCGCACCGAGCGCCTCGAGGAGCTCGTCGCCGAGCTCGGGGCGGACAACGCCGTCGGCGTGACGATGGACGTCCGCTCGCCCGCCGACAACGCGCGGCTCGTCGCCGCTGCCATCGACCGCTGGGGACGCCTCGACTCCGTGGTCGCGAACGCCGGCATCGGCATGTACGGCGGCATCCTCGACCACACCGACGAGGAGCTCGCCACGATGATGGACACGAACTACGCGGGCACCGTCTGGACCGTGCGGTCCGCACTGCCGGCGATGCTCGAGGCCGGCGCCGGTGACGTGGTGATCGTCTCCAGCGTCGCCGGGTTCCGCGGCGGGGCGGACGAGGCCGTATACGCCGGCACGAAGCATGCACAGGTCGGCCTCGCCGGGAGCCTCGACCGGGAGCTCCGTGAGAAGGGCGTGCGGGTGACCCTCATCTGCCCCGCGGGCACCGGGACCGAGTTCGCCGTCGGTGCGGGCCGGACGTCCGACGACCCGCGCTTCGCGGAGTGGCTGTCCCCGGTCGACGTCGCCACTGCGATCGTGACGACCCTGCACCAGCCGCGCTCGCTCCGCACCGCCATCTGGACCCTGTGGAGCATGGGCCAGGGCAGCTGACCGGCCGCTGACCCCACGGCGCCGTGATCCACCGGCTCACGGCGCCGTGGGATTCCGTGCAGCACCCGATCGAGCGACCACGTCGCATCACGGCACCGAGTGCGCGATGCTGTACACGCAGGTCAGCGCGGCGCCTCGCCCGGCGTCGTCCGGACCCGCGACGGGCGACCGGACGACGGCCGACCCGAGGCACCCGGCAAGGCGAAGGACGTGATCGTGTGACCAGCAGCGAGGGCCCGTCGGAGCCCGCACCGCCCACCCCGCCCGACCCCGAGCACCTGTCGATCGGCCAGCTCGTGAGCCGCCTCACCGAGCAGGCGGCGCGGCTCGTCCGCGCCGAGATCGACCTCGCGAAGGCCGAGCTCCAGCTCCGAGCGCAGAACGCGGCGATCGGGATCGGCATGTTCGTCGTCGCCGGTGTCCTGTCGCTCTACGGCCTGGGCTGGCTCCTCAACAGCGCAGCCCTCGGGCTCGCGAACGTCATGCCTGCCTGGCTCGCCGCACTGATCGTCGGTGTCGTCCTCCTCGCGCTCACGGCGACCCTCGCCCTCCTCGGCAAGCGCGCCCTCTCCCGGGGGATGCCGCCGACGCCCGAACGCGCGACCGAGAACGTCAAGCTCGACATCGAGGCCGTGAAGGAAGGGCTCCGCTCATGACCACCGACCCGAAGCTCGCCGCTCTCGAGGCCGAGCTCGCCAAGACCCGCGCCGAGCTCGCCGCCACGGTCGACGAGCTCGCCACCCGCCTCGACCCGCGCACGCAGGCCACCCACGCGGTGGACTCCGCCAAGAAGCTCGCCCGCGACGCGGTCGGCTCCGGGCCGGAGGCCGACCCCGAGGAGAAGACCCACGCCCGGATCGTGCTCGGCACCGCGGCCGGAGTCCTGGCCACCGTGATCGCCGGGGCGGCCCGCAGGCGCTGAGACGCGGCCAGGACCCGTGGCGCGGACCGCACGCGCTGGGAGGCGGCCCACGGACGCTCTCGGTCGGGGTTCGGCAGCACCTTTCTCGACCGCAGCACCCTTCCCGACCGCAGGGCTCTACTCGACCACAGAGCTCTACTCGACCGCAGAGCCCTTCTCGACCTGCAGCAGCGACCGCTTCACGTCGAGACCGTAGTAGTACCCCCCGAGACCGCCGCCGGTCCGGACGACCCGGTGGCAGGGGACGAACGGTGCAACCAGGTTGCGCGCGCACGCGCTCCCGGCCGCGCGCACCGCAGTTGGCCGACCGGCCGCCGCCGCCAGCTCCGCGTACGTCGCGGTGCTCCCCGGGGCGATCTTCCGCATCGCGACCCACACGTCCTGCATGAAGGGTCCCCCGGGTTGCGACACCCGGACGCGACCGAGCGCGTCGAGGTCGCCCGCGGCGTAGGCGTGCAGCGCGTCGACCGCCTCGGCCAGGGCTGGGTCGCCCGAGTCGGCACCGACCTCGCGGAGCTCGAACGGTCCGCTCGCCTGCTCGAGCCGGGCCGCCATCGTCGGCACCGACGCGAAGCCGGCCGCGCGCACGACGCCGTCCGGGGACACCAGGACGGACAGGGGTCCGACGGCCGTCGTGACCGTCGTGGCGATGATCGTCTCGGGGCTCATGCCTTCTCCTCGGGGTGCGGTGCGGACAACGGTGCGGTGCGGGCGACGGGGTCCGGCCGGGCGCCGGGGGTCGGCGCGCCACGCTTCGGTGCGTCCCTCGCCGGGGCGGACGGTGCGTCGGGGCTCGGACGCCGCACCGGTCCCGCCGCGAGGTCGCCGGCCGCGACCGCGGACCACAGGTGCTGCGCGCCGTACCCGCGCCACGGCTGCCAGGCCCGCGCGCGGTGGGTCGCCCAGGTCACGTCCACCGTCCGGGGGTCCCCGCCGCCGAGCTCACCGAGCGCCCGTCGCAGCACGAGGTCGCCCGCGGGGAACACGTCGGGGTCGCCGAGGGCGCGCAGGGCGACGTAGTCGGCCGTCCACGGCCCGATGCCGGGGAGTGCCAGGAGCGCCGACCTGACCTCCGTGCGGTCCGCCTCCGGGCGCAGGGGAGGCCGTCCGCGACAGCCGTCGCGACGTGGTGGAGGGCCGACGCGCGTGCGCCGGTCAGACCAATCGTGCGCAGTGCGTCGGGGCCGACGCCGGCGAGCTGCTCCGCGGTCGGGAACAGCGCGAGCCCACCCAGACCCGGCTCGCCCCACGCCGCGACGAGCCGCGCCGCAAGGGTCAGCGCCCCCACGGTCGACACCTGCTGCCCCAGGACGGCCTTCACCGCGAGCTCGAAGGGGTCGACCGTGCCCGCCACCCGCAGCCCCGGCCGGGAGTCGACCAGCGGCGCGAGCAGGACGTCGGTGCGCAGCGCCTCGTCGATCGCGTGCGGATCGGCGTCGAGGTCGAGCCACCGTCGCAGCCGTGCGACCGTCGGGGCGAGGTCCCCGAGGGACGTGAGGGTCAGGCGCACCGGCACCGCGCCGGGAGCCCGGTCGGCGGCGAGGGTGACCTCGACCTCGACGGGGCCGCCGGGTGCACGGACCAGGCGGCGCACGGACCGGGAGAAGTCGTCGCCGACCACCGTGACCTCGAGGCCGGGCACGGCCCGGTGCGCGACGTGGCCCCACCAGCTGTCGGCGTCGAACGGCTCGGTGCAGCGCAGGCGCAGGGTCACGGTCGCGCCGGTCGGCGGCACCCGGCCCTCGGCCTCCACGCGGGCCTCGCGAGGGGTGCGGCGCAGCGTCGACGGCGCCGCCCCGAACTGCTCGCGCATGACCTCGTTGAACTGTCGGACGCTCGAGAAGCCGGCCGCGAACGCGATGTCGGCCATGCCCAAGGACGTCTGGTCGAGCAGCATGCGGGCGAGCTGCGACCGTCGGGTCCGGGCGAGCTGCACCGGTGACGCGCCGACCTGCTCGACCAGCACCCGGTGCAGGTGGCGTTCGCTCACGTGGACCGCGTCGGCGAGCCCGCGCACGCCCGCGGTGTCGACGAGCCCGTCGGCGATCCCCCGCAGCGCGCGCGCCGCGAGATCGCTGCGGACGTCCCAGTCCCGCGACCCGGGGAGGGCGTCAGGACGGCACCGCCGGCACGCGCGGAAGCCCGCCGCCACCGCGGCCGCCGCTGCCGTGAAGTACGTGCAGTTCTCGGGTCGGGGCGTGCGCGCAGGGCAGGACGGTCGGCAGTAGATGCCCGTCGAGACGACGCCGACGTACAGGCGCCCGTCGTACCGCGGGTCGCGGCTGCTGATCGCGCGGTACGCCGTCTCGGCGTCGACGGGCGAGGAGAGGGTCACGTCGACCAGTCTCTCCCGCGCCCGGACCGATCACTGGCGGAAATCGGACCATGCAGTGGGCCGGGGACGCGTCAGTCGCCGGTCACCCGCGGCTGAGGGACGTCGACGGCCACCCGCGGCTGGGGAACACCGTCCAGCAGCGTCCGCACCTCGGCCTCACGGTAACGGCGGTGCCCACCGAGGGTGCGGATCGAGGAGATCTTGCCTGCCTTCGCCCACCGCGTGACGGTCTTCGGGTCCACCCGGAACAGCGTCGCCACCTCGGACGGCGTGAGCAGGGTCTCCGCCTGCTGCATGTGCGTGGTCATGCGTCCTCCTGGTGCCATCGTGCGACGAGAACCGCGGGTGTAACGCTTCCCAGGGGGAGGTATCGGCACGGACACGCCCGAACTGCAGAGATTTGCGTCACGTTCTCCGCACATCACCCGTTCTGGGGAACGGTCAGTTCGGCAGAACGGAGCGGAGGCGGCCGTGGGAGTCCTGAGCAGATCGTGTGGACGACCGGACCGGAGTAGTCGGAACAACGATCGACCCTGTACCGTTATGGCCGAACAGATGATTCAGCACCCCGGGGCCGCACATACTAGGTGCCTGCCCCGCTTTCACGTTAGAGGGGGTCGGTGCCATGGGGCGCGGCCGTCAGAAGGCTAAGCAGACCAAGGTCGCTCGGGGACTGAAGTACTTCAGTCCCGAGACCGACTATCGGGCCCTCGAGCAGGAGCTCACGTCTGGACGCCGCAACGATGTCGTGACCGACACGCGCCGTGCGCCTGTCGAGGAGGATGACATCGACGAGTCCCCGTGGGCTGACGAGCGCTGACACCCCCGGGCGCACCCCGCCCGGCCCCTGATCGACCGGATCGTCTTCATCGACCGGACTGCGAGACCGCAGTCCGGTCGATGTCGTTCTCCGGGTCTGCACGCAGGCGCGCCGGCGGTGACCCCCTGCCGCCCGTCGCTCACGCGGTCCGGTAGGCGCCCGTCATCAGGACCCCGCCGCCGTGGACGCCCTTCGTGTTCTGCACCAGGTCTCCCGACGCGGCAGAGAGGTCGTCGGCCGACGCGTCCCTGACGTGCCCGAGCACCCACGCCGGGACCCCGAGACGCTCGAGCTCGGCCAGGGCGGAGGACACCCCCTCGGCGGAGACGACGGCGACCATCCCCACCCCCAGGTTCAGCGTGTTCGCGAGGTCGGGCCACGGCACGCCGCCGAGCGACCGGACGACGTCGAACACCTGCGGGACGACCCAGCTCGACCGGTCGACCTCGGCCACCAGCCCGGCCGGGAGCACGCGCGCGAGGTTCGCGGCGAGCCCGCCGCCGGTGATGTGGCTGAAGACGCGCACGTCCGCTGACGGCACCGCCGCGAGCGCGAGGCAGTCGGACGCGTACACCCGCGTCGGGGTGAGGATCTCCTCGCCGATCGTGCGGCCGAGCTCGTCGACGTGCCGCTCGAGCCCCCACCCGGCGACCTCGAGCACCTTGCGGACGAGCGAGAAGCCGTTGGAGTGCAGCCCGCTGGACGCGAGACCGATCAGCACGTCACCGGCACGCACCCGCTCCGGGCCGAGCAGGGCGTCCGCCTCCACCACACCGGTCGCCGCACCGGCGACGTCGTACTCGTCGGCGCCGAGGAGGCCCGGGTGCTCGGCCGTCTCCCCGCCGACGAGCGCCGTCCCCGCGACCGCGCACGCCTGTGCGATGCCGCGCACGATCGCCGCGATGCGCTCCGGGACCACCCGTCCGCACGCGATGTAGTCCGTCATGAACAGCGGCGTCGCGCCGACCACGACGATGTCGTCGACGACCATGCCGACCAGGTCGAACCCGATCGTGTCGTGGATGTCCATCGCCTGGGCGATCGCCACCTTGGTGCCGACACCGTCGGTCGAGGTCGCGAGCAGCGGACGGCGGTAGGCCGTGAGGGCGCTCGCGTCGTACAGCCCGGCGAACCCGCCCACCCCGCCGAGCACCTGCGGACCGTGGGTGGCCCGGACGGCGTCCTTCATCAGCTCGACCGCACGGTCGCCGGCCTCGGTGTCGACACCCGCCGCGGCGTAGGTGACCGCGGGCTGGTCGCCCGTCACGGGTGGTCCAGCGCGTTCGCGCCACCGGCCGCGACGGTCAACGTCGGCAGGTTGTCCTCGGGGGCACCGAGCGGGAGCTCGCTCTGCTCGAGCAGCGTCTTGCCGAGGCGGTCCGACGGCGGCAGCTCGATCGGGTACCGGCCGGTGAAGCACGCGGCGCAGAGCTGGCTGGCCGGCTGCTCGGTCGCCTCGATCATCCCGTCGAGCGAGATGTAGCCGAGCGTGTCCGCACCGAGGGAGGCGCCGATCGCCTGCGCGTCGAGACCGTTGGCGATCAGCTCCGCGCGCGACGCGAAGTCGATGCCGTAGAAGCACGGCCACTTGACCGGCGGAGAGCTGATGCGCACGTGCACCTCGGCGGCCCCGGCCTCCCGGAGCATCCGGATCAGGGCACGCTGCGTGTTGCCCCGGACGATCGAGTCGTCGACGACGACGAGCCGCTTGCCGCGGATCACCTCGCGCAGCGGGTTGAGCTTGAGCCGGATCCCGAGCTGCCGCAGCGTCTGCGACGGCTGGATGAACGTCCGGCCGACGTATGCGTTCTTCGTCAGACCCTGCCCGAACGGGATCCCCGACTCGGCCGCGTAGCCGACCGCCGCGGGCGTCCCCGACTCGGGGACCGGGATCACCAGGTCCGCCTCGACCGGGTGCTCCTTCGCGAGGCGCCGGCCCATGTCGACGCGCGCCGCGTGCACGGACCGCCCGGCGATCGACGTGTCCGGGCGGGCGAGGTACACGTACTCGAACACGCACCCGGCGCGCTCGACGGCCGCGAACCGGCTCGACCGCAGGCCGTCCGAGTCGATCGCGATGAGCTCGCCCGGCTCGACCTCGCGGACGAACGACGCCCCGACGATGTCGAGCGCCGAGGTCTCGCTCGCGACGACCCAGCCGCGCTCGAGGCGGCCGAGCACGAGCGGGCGCACACCCTGCGCGTCACGCGCGGCGTACAGCGTGTGCTCGTCCATGAAGACGAGGCAGAACGCGCCGCGGAGCCGCGGCAGGACCTCGAGCGCGGTGGCCTCGAGGGTGCGGTCCGGGTCGCCGGCGAACAGCGCGGTGATCAGGGCCGTGTCCGTCGTGTTGCCCCGGGCGAGCTCGCCGCGGCGCTGCGCACCGTGCCGCTCGGCGACCAGGTCGACGAGGTCCGCCGTGTTCGTCAGGTTCCCGTTGTGCGCGAGGGCGACCGTGCCGCCCGCCGTCGGGCCGAGGGTCGGCTGCGCGTTCTCCCACGTGCTGCCACCGGTGGTCGAGTAGCGCGTGTGGCCGATCGCGATGTGCCCGTGCAGGGCGTTGAGCGCTGTCTCGTCGAACACCTGCGAGACGAGTCCCATGTCCTTGTAGACGAGCAGCTGCTCACCGTTCGAGGTCGCGATGCCGGCCGACTCCTGGCCGCGGTGCTGCAGCGCGTACAGGCCGAAGTAGGTGAGCTTGGCAACCTCCTCACCGGGGGCCCAGACGCCGAAGACCCCGCAGGCGTCCTGCGGGCCCTTCTCGCCGGGAAGGAGGTCGTGCGACAGAAGTCCGTCTCCGCGGGAGGCCACGGGACTATGGTCGCACACCGGTCGCGGCGCGCGAGAGGGGCGCTACGCCTTCGGGCGGCGCGCCGAGCTCCGGTGGTCGACCCAGACGGCGATCCCCGCACCGGCCAGCCCTCCGAAGCCGCCGAGCCCGATCGCGCTCATCACGATCGCGGGCGTCTGGTTCTGCAGCAGCCCCACCGACGCGACGGCGGCGAGGAGCGAGCCGAGCGCGATCCCGACGAGGGCGCCGACCACGATGAACGCGCGGAACCTCGGCGCACGGCGCACGGTGGCCGGTCGCGCGATCCGCCGGAGCTCGGCCTCGCTCGGCGGCGTGGCCGGGCCGCGCGTCGGGTCGGGCGACGGTGAGGATGTCACCCCTTGAGAGTAGTCGGGCGCGGGAGACGGGGTGACGCTTCTCCCGCGGCGACCCGCTCACCGCTGGCGTCGTCACCGCGGGCCGGTCGCCGGGGCCGCGGTTCGCGGCGGGGTCGGTCGGCATCCGACACCCGGGAGCGGGGCGTCATGGACGCGCGCGGGTGGCCTGGAGCGGGAGGACGGCGGACAGGTCGGCACGCTCCCCGGACGCCGAGACCCGGCCGGCGGCCACCGCATCGTCCCAGGTCAGCAGGCCGGTGGCGAGTGCGAGCCAGGTCTGCGGATCGGTCTCGACGACGTTCGGCGGTGTGCCTCGCGTGTGCCGCGGCCCCTCGACGGCCTGCACCGCGCCGTCGGGCGGGACCCGGACCTCGACGGCGTGCCCGGGCGCGACCTCCGCGAGCTCCTCGAGGGTGAAGCGCACCGCGACCCGGACCGCGCTCCGGGGCGCGTCCTCGGGGGCTGCCCGCCAGATCGCGACGGCAGCACGCCCGTCGGCGGGGTCGGTGCGACGGCGCGGGGGCATGGGCCGGTGGGGTCAGCCGAAGTGGCTCGGGAGGGTGGCCTCGAACACCGTGCGCGCCTCCGCGAGGGGCAGGGTGAACAGGCCCTGGATCTCGAGGGCGGGCTCGTTCTCGTGCTCCTCGTCGGGCGCACCGAGCGCACCGGAGCCGGGCTGGCACGCGTCGTCCGTGATCCCGATCCGGAGCGACGGGTAGCCCCGCGCGGTGCAGAGGTCCACGAACCGGACCTCCTCGCTCCGCGGGACGGCGACGAGCACCCGACCGGTCGACTCGGAGAACAACGCCTCGAAGGTCGAGACGCCGTCGCGCGCGCACAGGGCGTCGAGCGAGACCCGCGCACCGACGCCGAACCGCAGGCAGGCCTCGACCAGCGCCTGGGCGAGGCCACCCTCGGAGAGGTCGTGGGCGGCGTCGACCAGGTGGTCGCGCGCGGCGTTGACGAGGATCTCGGCGAGGGTCCGCTCAGCGGCGAGGTCGACCTTCGGCGGGAGACCACCGAGGTGGGAGTGGACGACGTCGGCCCACGCGGAGCCGTCGAGCTCGCCGCGGGTCGTGCCGAGCAGGTAGATCGACAGACCCGGTGCGGTCCACCCCGACCGGGTGGCACGCGCGACGTCGTCGATCACGCCGAGGACCCCGACGACCGGGGTCGGGTGGATCGACGAGTCGATCTGACCGGGCTCACCGGTGCCGTTGTAGAGCGAGACGTTGCCGCCCGTCACGGGGACGCCGAGGGTCTGGCATGCCTCCGCGAGCCCCTCGATGGCCTGGACGAGCTGCCACATCGAGTCCGGGTCCTCGGGGGACCCGAAGTTCAGGCAGTCGGTGACCGCGAGCGGGCGGGCGCCCGTCGTCGCGACGTTGCGGTAGGCCTCCGCGAGCGCGAGCTGCGCACCCGTGTACGGGTCGAGCTTGGTCCAGCGACCGTTCGCGTCGGTCGACAGCGCGACGCCGAGGCCGGTGGTCTCGTCCACGCGGATCACACCGCCGTCGTCGGGCTGCGCGAGGCCCGTGTTGCCCTGCACGAACCGGTCGTACTGGTTGGTGACCCAGGACTTCGAGGACAGGTTCGGCGAGCCGAGGAGTCGCAGCAGCGTGGAGCGGAGCTCCTCCGGGGTGGACGGGCGCGCGTACCGCGGGTCCGCGTCGGGCCCGCTGAGGGTCGCCGCGTTGAGGGCGTCCTGCCAGGCCGGCCGCGCGTACGGGCGGTGGTAGACGGGGCCCTCGTGGGCCACGGTGCGCGGGAGGACGTCGACGATCTTCACGCCGTGGTGGTCGATCACCAGCCGACCGGTGTCGGTCACCTCGCCGATCACCGCCGTCTCGACGTCCCACTTGCGGGTGATCGCGAGGAACTCGTCGAGCTTCGCCGGCGTGACGACGGCCATCATGCGCTCCTGCGACTCCGACATGAGGATCTCGCCGGGCGTCAGGCTCGGGTCGCGCAGCAGCACCTTGTCGAGCTCGACGTACATGCCGCCGTCGCCGTTGCTCGCGAGCTCGCTCGTCGCGCAGGAGATCCCGGCAGCCCCGAGGTCCTGGATGCCCTCGACGACGCCAGCCGCGAAGAGCTCGAGGCAGCACTCGATGAGCACCTTCTCCATGAACGGGTCGCCGACCTGGACGCTCGGCCGCTTGGACGGCTTGGTGTCGTCGAAGGTCTCGCTCGCGAGGATCGAGGCGCCGCCGATGCCGTCGCCGCCGGTGCGGGCGCCGAACAGCACGACCTTGTTGCCGACGCCGGTCGCGTTCGCGAGGTGGATGTCCTCGTGCCGGAGCACCCCCACGCAGAGGGCGTTCACGAGCGGGTTGCCCTGGTAGGAGGGGTCGAAGACGACCTCGCCGCCGACGTTCGGGAGGCCGAGGCAGTTGCCGTAGCCGCCGACGCCGGAGACCACGCCGTGCACGACGCGCGCGGTGTCCGGGTGGTCGATCGCCCCGAACCGCAGCTGGTCCATGACCGCGACCGGCCGTGCGCCCATCGAGATGATGTCGCGGACGATGCCGCCGACGCCGGTCGCGGCGCCCTGGTACGGCTCGACGAAGCTCGGGTGGTTGTGGGACTCGACCTTGAAGGTGACGGCCCAGCCGTCGCCGATGTCGACGACGCCCGCGTTCTCGCCGATGCCGACGAGCAGGTGCTCCTTCATCGCCGGTGTGGTCTTCGCGCCGAACTTGCTCAGGTGCGCCTTCGACGACTTGTACGAGCAGTGCTCGGACCACATCACGGAGTACATCGCGAGCTCGGCCGCGGTCGGGCGACGACCGAGGAGGTCGTGGATCTGCTGGTACTCCCCGGGCGTCAGGCCGAGCTCGGCGTACGGCATCTCCTGGTCGGGAGTGGCCTCGGCGTTCGCGACGGTGTCGAAGGACACGGTCTCGGGAGACGGAGTGGTGGGCGACGTGGTCATCGAATCCCTCACGAGAGGCCAGCGCAGACGCCACCCAGGATACCGGCGCCCCGACGCCCTCCCGCCAAGTGGAGCGGTCTGCGAGCGACACGCGGGCGTGTCGCTGCAGACCGCTCCACTCGGCGGGAGACGGGTGATGTGCGGGGGCTGCCGCGACAGGGCGCTGACCTGGGATGCTGGGTCGGGGCGGGCGTCGGTGCGTCCGCCGGGACGAGGGAGCCCCGTGAGAACCGAACGTGAGATCGTCACCGCCGTCGAGCTCTGCCTGCCGGACGGGCGGCTGAACCCCGACACCGTCGGCTGGACGCGCGGACCGCTGCACGGGACACGGCTCCCCCGCACCCCGTTGCACGGCTGGGGCCGGACCAAGCGCTGGGAGTACTGGGGCGTCGTCACGCCCACCCACGTGATCGCGCTGACCGTCGCCGATCTCGACTACGCGGCGCAGCACCAGGTCTGGGTGCTCGACCGCCGGACGTCCGAGGAGATCGACACGGTGGCCGTCGTGCCGTTCGGCGCCGGCTGCACGCTGCCCGACACCAGCGGGACCGGCCCGTCGCGGGCGCACGCACGCGGGCTCGACATCGCCATCGACGACGCCCCCGGACGCACCCGGCTGCGGGCCCGGACGGCGCGGGTCGAGGTGGACGTCATCGCCGAGCTGCCCGCGGGGCACGAGTCGTTGGGCGTCGTGGTGCCGTGGAGCGACCGGCGCTTCCAGTACACGCTCAAGGACGTCGCACGACCGGCGGCCGGGTCGGTCGTCGTCGACGGGGTGCGCCACGAGGTCCCGGCCGGCGAGTCGTGGGCCGTGCTCGACCACGGGCGCGGGCTGTGGCCGTACTCGATGCGCTGGAACTGGGGGGCGGGCAGCGGGGTCGTCGACGGCCGCACGGTCGGGGTCCAGGTCGGTGGGGCGTGGACGGACGGCACCGGCTCGACCGAGAACGCCCTGGTGCTCGACGGCCGGCTGCACAAGAACAGCGACGAGCTGGTCTGGGAGTACGACCGCACCGAGTGGCTGGCCCCCTGGCACGTGCACGACGTGGACCGTCGCCACGTGGAGCTCACGTTCGCACCGTTCCACGAGCGCGCCGCACGGACGAACCTCGTCGTCGTGGCGAGCGAGACCCACCAGTGCTTCGGCATGTGGTCGGGCTGGATGACGGACGACACCGGCACCCGGGTCCACGTCGACGGCGCCGTCGGCTGGGCCGAAGAAGCCCGCAACCGCTGGTAACCCGCCCCCTTCTGTCGAGTGGAGCGTTCTGTCAGCGACACGCGGGCGTGTCGCGACAGAACGCTCCACTCGACAGCACACGACCCACCCGGACACCCGACTGGCGGGACCGACCGACGGGCGGGATCGACTCGCGTGGACTTCCGGTCGACCAGACCGTCGGGACGGGAAGGTGCGGGAGCTGGGTCGGTCAGGAGGTGCGGGACTTCTCCGGGACGGGGGCGGTGCCGGAGGCGCGCTGCGCCCGGTAGTGGGCGCGGGCCTCGTCCTGACGCTCGCGCTCGGCACCGGTGGCGATCGTGGCGCGGATCGCCTCGGGCGCGTAGCCGAACGCGTCCACGAGGTCCTGGGCGTGCGGGCGCAGGTGCGTGAGCAGCCGGTCGACGTACGACGTCACCGTGCGCGCGCGCCCGACGGACAGCCGGCCGTGGATGAGGTACCACGCCAGGTTCCGCTCGATGAGGGTCAGGCCGAACAGATCGCGCAGCCACCCGAGCACGCGAGCCGTGCCGGGGTCCTCGATCGTGGTGAGAGCGGCCGTGAACGCCTCCCACTGGACCAGCTCGGCATGGGCCCGCGCCGTCTCGATCAGCTGGTGCTGGTGGCGGTTGAACAGCGCCGCGGCGTCCGCGCGCGAGGCCTTGGTCGCCGGACGCAGTGCGGCCGCGAGCTCCGCGACCATCGAGTCCACCCGATCGGTCAGCAGGTCACGTTGCGCCTCGGCGCCACGCAGCTGCCCGACGGATCGGCGCGCGTCCCCCTGGTCCGCGAGGATCTGCAGGGCGCGCTGCAACGGCGTGCGGTGCAGCGCGGCATCGGCAGCCCGCGTCGCGATGTACCGCGCGACACCGCCGGCGTCGACGTCCTTGAACTCACGCCCGTAGTCGGCGAGCAGACGCTTGGCCACGAGCTGGAGGAGCACCGTGTTGTCGCCCTCGAACGTCACGTACACGTCGAGGTCGGCGCGGAGCGACGTCAGGCGGTTCTCGACCATGAAGCCGGCACCGCCGCAGGCCTCGCGTGCGGTCTGCAGCGTCGTGAGCGCATGCCACGTGGACATCGGCTTGAGGGCCGCGGCGAGTGTCTCGAGGTCCTGACGGTCCTCATCGGTGTCGGTCCGTCCGGAGAACACCGAGTCGAACAGCTCGAGCAGCCGCTCGTGCGCGAAGGCGCCGGCGTAGGTCTCCGCGAGGAGCGGGAGCAACCGGCGCTGGTGCTGCTGGTAGTCGAGCAGCACGGTCTCCTCGGCGTCCGAGCTGCCGGCGAACTGCCGACGCTGGTTGCCGTGGGTGACGGCGGCGACGAGGGCGATCTTCGCGGCGTTGTTCGCGGCACCGTCGAGCGACACCCGGCCCTGGACCAACGTGCCGAGCATCGTGAAGAAGCGTCGGCCGGGGCTCGCGATCGGCGAGGTGTACGTGCCGTCCTCGGCGACGTCGCCGTACCGGTTGAGCAGGTTCTCGCGCGGCACCCGGACGTGGTCGAAGCACAGCTGACCGTTGTCGATGCCGTTGAGCCCACCCTTGAGGCCGTCGTCCTTGCCGCTCACCCCCGGCAGGAACTCCTTGGTCTGCGGGTCGCGCAACGGGACGTAGAGCGCGTGGACCCCGTGGTTGACGCCCTGCGTGATGAGCTGGGCGAACACCACGGCCGCGGTGCCGTGCTTGGCGGCGTTGCCGAGGAACTCCTTCCACGCCCCGCGGAACGGCGTGTGGATCACGAACTCGTGCGTCCCGGCGTCGTAGGTCGCCGTCGTGGCGATCGACGCGACGTCAGAACCGTGGCCGACCTCCGTCATCGCGAACGCCCCTGGCACGGCGACCGACATCGCATCGGGGAGCAGTCGCTCGTGGTGCGGGGCCGTTCCGAGGTGCATGATCGCGGACGCGAACAGCCCCCACTGGACACCCGCCTTGATCTGCAGGGACGGGTCGGCGGCGACGAGTTCCTCGAACCGCGCGAGGCTCGCGCCGTGCTGGTCCGAGCCGCCGAGGGCCGTCGGGAACGCGCGCAGCACGTCCCCCTCGGCCGCCAGCGTCATCAGCTGGGTCAGGACGCGTTCACGGTGCTCGGCCATCGGCAGGCCCTCGATCCGGGCGAACCGTGGGTCGCCGGCAAGGGTGCGTGCCGCCAGCCGCATCTCGGCCCAGCGGCCGAGCAGGACGGTCGCGAGAGACGCGACGTCGACAGCGGGCTCAGGGGCGGGGGCGGCAGGGGTCGGGCGTTCGGTGGTCGCGGTCATGGAGTCTCCTCGGCGGCGGTGCAGTGGGAGGTCGAGCGGTGGACGGCGGTGCGGTGAGTGGTGGTGCGGTGTGCGGTGAGTGGTGCGGTGTGCGGTGTGCGGTGAGTGGTGCGAGGTGAGTGGCGCGCGGAGAGGCTGAGCAGAGCTGAGGTGGGCAGCGGTACGGGCGGTAGACGGGAGCACCCCTCGCTGCCTCACCGCGCTCCAGGCGGATCCGCGGCGCGGGTGTCCGCAACGTCGGGGACCGCGCCGTCAGGGACCGCGCCGTCAGGCTCCGCACCCGGCGGGTCCCCGGCGGGCAGGTCCGGCGCGCGACGGTCCGGGCTGCTGCGGTCACGCGCAAGGAACCCGACCGGTCCGGCCCAGAGCCAGGAGGCGATCTGGCGGGTCAGCTCGTCGCGGCTCGGCGTGCCGGGCCGGCCGCGTTGTGCCATCCACCACTCGCCCGAGCCGCGCACGAACCCCACGGCTCCGGCCGCCCACGACTGCGCGAGTGCGGACACCGGTCCCGGCGCCGTGACGGCGCTCTCGGTGAGGGCCCGCACGAACGGTGTGGCGACCATGGCGGTGACCTCATCGAGGAAGTGCGCCATCGGAGCCCCGGACTCGGGCTGCCGCGTGACGAACGAGTAGACGTTCGGCGAGGACTCGACCATCTCGAGGTACACGGCGACCATCGACCGCAACCCGTCGCGAGGGGTGTCGGCGGAGCGGAGTGCGCCTTCGAGGGCGCCCTGCATCTGGAGCAGGACCGCATCGGCGAGGGCGATCTGCAGCCCGGTCTTGTCGGAGAAGTACCGGTACACGATCGACTTCGACGTCCCCGCGGCCGCCGCGATCTCGTCCATGGACACGTCCGGCCCCTGGTGGTGCACCACTCGACGGGCGACGCGCACGAGCTCGGCGCGGCGCGCCTCGCGGTGATCCGCCCATCGGGTGGACCGACCGTCCGACTGCAGCGGATCGGGGTGACCGGGTTCCGACGACGCCGTCGGAGCCGGTGTGATCTGGCTCACGAAACCGACGGTATCAGGTACTCTGGGTCTCGGACATACCATCGACTCAACGAAGATTCTTGGGACCGAGGTCCCTGATCGCACGATCCGCCCGTCCAGCCGCACCACCAGCACCCCGCACTCAGCATCACCCCGCACCACCAGCACCCAGCACCACCCGAGCTCCACCCGCCCGCACCCAGCAGCACGCACCTCAGCAACGACGCGAGAGGACCTTCATGCCTGCAGCACGACGCGCACCCGCCACCCCGACCGCCACGCCCACCCGGCGAGCGGCCGTGATCGGCGGCAACCGCATCCCGTTCGCCAAGATCGGCGGCCCGTACCGCGACTCGTCGAACCTCGACATGCTCACCGCCGCGCTCGACGGCCTCGTGGCGCGGTTCGGCCTGCAGGGCGAGCGCATCGGGGAGGTCGCCGCGGGCGCGGTCCTCAAGCACTCGCGCGACTTCAACCTGACCCGCGAGGCCGTGCTCGGCTCCGCGCTCTCCGCCGAGACCCCCGCGTACGACCTCCAGCAGGCCTGCGCGACGGGTCTCGAGGCCGTCGTCGGGCTGAGCAACAAGATCCGGCTCGGTCAGCTCGACTCTGCGATCGCCGGTGGCGTCGACAGCTCGTCGGACGCCCCGGTCGCCGTGAGCGACGGCCTCCGGCGCGCGCTCCTCACGCTCTCTCGCGCACGGACCCCGCGGCACAAGCTCGCCGCACTCGCCGGCATCCGGCCCGCCGACCTCGCGCCGTCGGCCCCGACGACGGCGGAGCCCCGCACCGGGCTCTCGATGGGCGAGCACCAGGCCCTCACCACCGCGCAGTGGGGGATCTCCCGCGAGGCGCAGGACGAGATCGCACTGCTGAGTCACCGCCGTCTCGCGGCGGCCTACGACGCCGGGTTCTTCGACGACCTCGTCACGCCCTACCGCGGTCTCGTCCGCGACCAGAACCTCCGCGCGGACACCTCCGCGGAGAAGCTTGCGGCGCTCAAGCCGGTCTTCGGCACGCACCTGCCGACCCCGGCGACGATGACCGCGGGCAACTCCACGCCGCTCAGCGACGGCGCCTCGACGGTGCTCCTCGGCTCCGAGGAGTGGGCGCACGCGCACGACCTGCCCGTCCTCGCCTACGTCGTCGACGCCGAGGTCGCCGCGGTGGACTTCGTGCACGGGACGGACGGCCTGCTGATGGCGCCCGCGTTCGCCGTGCCACGTCTCCTGGCGCGGCACGGGCTGACGCTCGCGGACCTGGACTTCCTCGAGATCCACGAGGCCTTCGCGTCGACCGTGCTGACGACCCTCGCCGCCTGGGAGGACGAGACGTTCGGCCGCGAGCGCCTGGGGCTCGACGGCGCGTTCGGCACGGTCGACCGGAACCGGCTCAACGTCAACGGGTCCTCGTTGGCGGCGGGTCACCCGTTCGCCGCCACAGGTGGCAGGCTCGTGGCGACGACGGCGAAGCTGCTCGCAGCTCGTGCCGCCGAGACCGGCTCGCCGGCCCGCGCCCTCATCTCCGTGTGCGCAGCCGGCGGGCTGGGCGTCACCGCGATCCTGGAGACGGCATGACCGACACGTACCTGCAGCTCGTGAACAGCGGGTTCACGAAGAAGCTCGCCAAGCAGCTCGGTCTGCCCCGACCTGCCCCCTTGCGGCGCCACCGGGTGGGTGACCCGCTCGTGGCCGGCCCGGTGCTGGTGATCGGGCTCGGCGGCCAGGACGGCCCGAGCACCCCGCAACCGGACGCCGACGCCATCGCCCAGCTCCTCGCCGGCAGTGCCAGCACCGCCAGCACCGGCGGCACAGCCGGCACCGGCGACGCTCCGGGCTGGGACCTCGACGTGCACCGCCACGTCGCCACGACCGAGACCGTCGCCGCCGTCGTCCTCGTCCTGTCCGACGTCGAGCACCCGGACGACCTCGCCGCACCGGTCGCCGCCCTCGCCGCGACGCTGCGTCGGCTCGCGCCGGGTGGTCGGGTCGTGACGGTCTCCCGGCCGGCGACGCCCGAGGATGCCCCGGCCGTCGCCGCAGCACGCCAGGGTGTGGACGGCCTCCTGCGGTCCCTCGCCAAGGAGCTCCGCGGCGGAGCGACCGCCAACGGCATCGTGCTCGCCGAAGGGGTCGACGTGCTCGCCCCGTCGGCGGTGGGCGCCCTGCGGTTCTTCCTGTCGAGGCGCTCGGCGTTCGTCGACGGCCAGCTCCTGGAGATCGACTCGGACGCGGGCACGCTCCCGGCCGACTGGGACGCGCCGCTCGCCGGACGGGTCGCCGTGGTCACCGGTGCCGCTCGCGGGATCGGGGCGGCGATCGCCCGCACCCTCGCCCGCGACGGCGCGACGGTCGTCGTCGTGGACGTCCCTGCCGCCGGCGAGGCGCTGGCCGCCGTCGCGAACGAGGTGCGCGGCACCGCGCTCCAGCTCGACATCACGGCCGAGGACGCCGGGCAGCGGCTCCTCGAGCACGCCCTCGGTCGGCACGGGCACCTGGACGTCGTCGTCCACAACGCCGGCATCACCCGCGACAAGCTCCTCGCGAACATGGGCCGCGAGCGGTGGGACGCCGTCCTGGCGGTGAACATCGCCGCTCAGCTCCGCATCAACGAGGCGCTCCTCACGTCCGGGGACTTCACCGACGCGCCGCGGATCGTCTCGCTCGCCTCGACGAGCGGGATCGCCGGGAACCGCGGCCAGACCAACTACGCGGCGTCCAAGGGCGGCGTGATCGGGATGGTCCGGGCGACGGCCCCGCTGCTGACGGCCTTCGGCGGGACGGCCAACGCCGTCGCACCCGGCTTCATCGAGACGGAGATGACGGCCCGGATCCCCGCGGTGACCCGCCAGGTCGCGCGTCGGCTCAACTCCTTGCAGCAGGGCGGGCTGCCCGAGGACGTCGCCGAGACGGTGGCGTTCCTGGCCTCGCCGTCGGCCGGTGGCGTGGTCGGGCAGGTCCTGCGGGTGTGCGGGCAGAACCTGGTCGGGGCATGACCACCCGGAAGGTCGTCGAGCTCGACGCCGTCCCCGGTCTCGGGGGCCTCTACGGCCGCGGGGGGATCGGCGCGGCGCGGCTCGCCCTCAGGCGCTCGCTGTCACCCGCAGGGGCACGGCCGCTCGACGCCGACGCCCTGCCCTCGGTCGAGTACGCGGTGCACGACGTCCGGGCCTCGACCGCCCACCTGACCGCCTACCAGCACCTGATCGGGGAACCGGCGAGCGACGTGCTGCCGGCCGGGTTCGTGCACGTGCTCGCGTTCCCCGTCGCCACCGCCCTCATGGTGCGCCACGACTTCCCGCTGCCGTTGGTCGGCATGGTGCACCTGGCCAACGCGGTCGAGCAGCGCGAACCCCTGCGGCACACCGACGCGTTGCACGTCCGGGCGTGGACCGAGCAGCTCCGACCGCACCGGTCCGGCGTGCAGCTCGACCTCGTCGTCGAGGTCAGCCGAGAGGACGCGGCCGGGTCGGGCGAGCCGCCGGCCTGGCGCGGGGTGTCCACCTACCTCTCGCGGGGCGCGCGGCTCACGGGAGCAGCGGCCCCGGACGAGCGTCCTCCCGCGCTGTCGGTGCCGACCGGGCTCCCGACCGCCGTCTGGCACCTCGCGGCCGACACCGGGCGGCGGTACGCCGAGGTCTCCGGGGATCGCAACCCGATCCACATGTCGGCGCTCACCGCGCGCGCGTTCGGCTTCCCCCGCGCCATCGCGCACGGCATGTACACCGCCGCACGGGCTCTCGCCGACGTCGGCCCGCGGCGCGGCCCGGGGTTCACCTGGACGGTGCAGTTCGCGAAGCCCGTGCTGCTGCCCGGGACCGTGACGCTCCAGGTCGTCCGGGTGCCCGACGCGGACGGGTCGAGCACCGACTCCGCGCTCGCCGGCCGGGGATTCAGATACACCGGGTGGGACGTCCGGTCCGGCGCGGTGCACTTCACCGGGAAGATCACCCCCTCGGACGAGTGATTCACCCGATTACGGCTCAACCCGCTGATCGGCGGCGTCGATCACCACCTCGGGCCCGACACCGTCGTGCCGCAGCGCGCGAGGGGGTACCGATGTCGATCGCACCAGGCCAGAACGCCATCACAGGCATGCCGCCCGCCGGCTGGTACGCAGATCCGTCCGGCGGCGGCCAGCGGTGGTGGGACGGCGCCCAGTGGACGTCGCACGTGATGCCGACGGACGCCCCGCTCTCGCCGGCGCCGGCGTCGGCGCAAGCGACCGTCTCAGCAGGCGGCGCCTGGACACCGGGCCCGACGAACCCGCTGGGACAGGACCCGTATGCCGAGCTCGGGGCCACCGCGAGCACGGCGCAGCAGCGCAGCCCCGGCGGCTACCTTCCGACCGCAGCATCAGGTGGGCACGGCACGTCGCCGGCCTACGGCGGCGTGGTCGGCTACGAGGCCAACGGCACGGTGTCAGGGGCCGCGTTCCCGTACTCGTACCTCCCCGGAGTCGCGGCACCGAAGAACACCCGGGCCACGATCGGTTTCGTCCTCGGCGTCGTGTTCGTCAGCATCGGGGTGCTGTTCGGGTACTGGTTCGGTTCGCTCATCGCCGTCGTGGTGTCGATCACCGGACTGACCCGTTCGCGCAAGCTGGCGGCTCAGGGCTACCCGGCGGTCGGGCGGTCGCTGGCGATCTGGGGCATCGTGCTCTCGGCGCTGTCCTGGGCCGTGGCAGTCGGGCTGCGCTTCGCCGGCTTCGGTCTCTGAGCACCCCGACCGGGTGGGCGTGAGAGCGCTCGACTGTCCGTGCAGGGGCGCCGGGTGGGCGGTCGGTGGGAGGGTGACGTCGTGATCGATCTCGACGCATTCACCGGTGCTCTCGAACCCGACGGCGACTACGAGGCCCTGGCGTTCGACGGTCTCGACCTGTCGGGCCAGCACGCCGATCACGCGCGGTTCATCGACTGCGTGCTGCACGGCTGCACCCTCGACGCGACCGACCTCGACCACGCCCAGCTCCTCGACACGACGTTGCGCGAGGTCCACGCCGGCACGCTCGACCTCGTCGACGCGACGTGGCGCGACGTCGAGATCGTCGACTGCCGACTCGGGGCGGTCCAGGCCTACGGTGGCGCGCTCACCCGGGTGACGGTGCACGGCGGCAAGATCGACTACCTCAACCTCCGCGAGGCGCACCTCACGGACGTCCGGCTCGACGGATGCGTGATCGGCGATCTCGACCTCATCGGTGCGCGCGTGACACGCCTCGTCATCGACGACTGCCGCATCGGCCGGCTCGACCTGACGCGCGCCGAGCTGACCGACGTCGATCTCCGGAGAGCCGACCTGTCGCGGCTCGACGGGCTCGCGGGGCTCGCCGGCGCCACCATCAGTCCGGAGCAGCTCCTCGACCTCGCCGGGGCGCTGGCAGCCCACCTGCGGATCACCGTCGCCTGAGCGGCTCCGTCGGCGCCTCAGCTCGCCGACGAGGCGATGTAGCCGCGTGCCCGCTGGAGCGTGGCGTCGCAGTCCGGTGCGGTGCGCAGCAGCGCCGCGATCTGGCGGGCGATGCGGTCACCGGGATCGATCGGCGACCGGTAGCGGTAGGCGGAGCCGTCCTTCTCCCGCAGCAGCTCCCCGCGCGCGGTCAGCATCTCCGCGGCGTTCTTGACCTGCTTGTACGGCAGCCGGCGCGACCCGCTCATGGCCAGGACGAGCTCGCGGACCGACACCGGGTGCGTCAGTCGGTCGACCGCCTCGAGGATCGCCTGGGCGAGCTCCTCCTCCGACTCCGGCGTCGCCGGCACCCGAGGCACGTCGCCCGTGCGGCCGGCGATCCCCGCGAGACCAGCCGCACCCGCCAGACCCGCCAGACCCGCGGTCCCGGCGAGACCCGTGGTCCCTGCGAGATCTGTCGTCCCCGCGAGACCTGTCGTCCCGACGACGCCCGCAGCCCCCGCAGGATCGCCGCCCGCCGACCCCGCGTCGTCCCCGTCGGCGCCGCCGCCAGGTGCAGGACGCCGCTCGGACAGCTCGTCGGGCCCGACCACCGGGCCGACCACGAGGACCCTGACGCCGTCGATCCATGCGGCGATCGCCGAGTCGACGAGCTCGGCGTACGCCTCAGGTCGGTCGAGAGGGTGGCGCAGCACCGTCACGTCGCCGAGCCGGGTGGACAGGGGCAGCACGGGCAGGTCGACGAACAGCGCCGGGCTGAGCGGGACCCGCATGCCGCCTGCCGTCCCGGTGATCCGCAACGTCGCGCCGAAGGCGTCCAGCACCCGGGCGAGCCGCGCCAGGTTGACCTCGTCGAAGGACGGCGCGATGTCGAGCGACTCGGGCGGGCGGACCGTCGGGGCACCCGGCTCGGCCTGCGCATACCTCGCGACCGGCCCGACCACGACGTGCTGCACGGCGGCGTCGTCGAGGACCTGCAGCAGCGGTCCGAAGCCGGCCCTCATCGGCCGCGTCCCGCGTGGCATCAGCGCTGCAGGACGGAGCGTCGGACCAGGAGCCGGGCGACCACGTTCAGCAGGACGACGAGCAGGATGAGCGTGAGGGCACCCGCCCATGCACGCGCCAGAGCCGTGTCGTTCGGCAGACCGGCCTCGCTGAAGACGAAGAGCGGGAGCGCCTCCTGCGGACCGCTGAACGGGTTGACGTTGATCGCGGTGCTGCCGAACACGGTCAGCAGCAGCGGTGCGGTCTCGCCCGAGACGCGCGCGACGGCCAGCATGATGCCCGTCGTGATGCCGGGCATCGCGGTGGGGAGGACGATCGACCGGATGGTCTGCCAGCGGGGGATCCCCAGCGCGTAGCTGGCCTCGCGCAACGAGTCCGGGACCAGGCGCAGCATCTCCTCGGTGGTGCGCACGACCACCGGGATCATGAGGATCACGAGCGCCAGCGACCCGGCGAAGCCGCTGTACCCCTGGTGGAGGATCAGCACCCACAGCGCGAGGACGAACAGGCCGGCGACGATCGACGGCAGGCCCGTCATGACGTCGACGAACGTGCTGACGACGCGGCCGAACCGACCGCGCGCGTACTCGACGAGGTAGATCGACACCATCAGGCCCAACGGCACCGAGATCACCGTCGCGATCCCGACCTGCTCGATGGTGCCGACGATCGCGTGGTAGATGCCGCCGCCGGGGTCGCTGTCCGCGACGCTGAACATCGAGTGCGTGAAGAACGTCCCGTCGAACCGTGCGAGCCCGCGGCTGAGGGTGAAGCCGAGGACCGCGACGAGCGGCACGACCGCCATGACGAGCGCTGCGCTCGTCAGGGTCAGCGCGAGGCGGTCCCGGGCACGCCGCCCGCCCTCGACGACCACGGACGTCGTGATGAACGCGACGACGAACAGGAGCGTGCTGAACACCACGAAGTCCGCGACACCCTGCAGCGGGGTCAGCGCGAACAGCACACCGCTCACGACGAGGGTGGCACCGGCGACGGCGGCGGCCGTCCAGCACGGCAGAGCGTTCCCCCCGGAGACGGAGACGAGGACGTCGGCGGGCGCGGGGGCGGGGGCGGTCGGTGCGGTGGTCATGAGCCGGTCTCCCGGAAGTCCTTGCTGCGAGCGACGATCGCGCGTGCCACGAAGTTGACGATCAGCGTGATGACGAACAGCACCAGCCCGGAGGCGATGAGCGCGCCGCGTCCGACCGCTGCGGCCTCGCCGTACGTGTTGGCGATGTTCGCCGCGATGGTGTTGCCGCCCGGTGCGAGCAGGTGGATGTTGATCTCGTAGTTGGCGGAGAGCACGAGGGCGACCGCGATGGTCTCGCCCATCGCCCGGCCGAAGCCGAGCACGGTCGCGCTGATGAGCCCGGACCGGCCGTACGGCAGCACCGCGGTGCGGATCATCTCCCACTTCGTGGCGCCGAGCGCGTACGCCGCCTCCTGGTGCGCGAGCGGCGCCTGGCCGAGGACCTCGCGCGAGATCGCGGCGATGATCGGCAGGATCATGATCGCGAGGACCACCGAGGCGGTGAAGATCGACTTCCCGAAGATGCCCTTCGACGCGAAGATCGGGATCCAGCCGAAGTAGCGGGCGAGCCACGCGCTCAGCGGGATCATCGCCGGCACCAGGAAGATCAGACCCCACAGGCCGAAGACCACGCTGGGGATCGCGGCGAGCAGGTCGACCAGGTAGCCGATCAGCTGGGCGACGCGGCGAGGTACGTAGTGCGTGACGGCGAGGGCCACGCCGACGGCCACGGGGAACGCCATCGCGACCGCGAGGGCCGACGTCACGAGCGTGCCGTAGGTGAGGGCGGCGATCCCGAACACCGGCGGCTGGTCGTCGGGGTTCCACGTCCGCGTGGTGAAGAAGTTGGTGCTGTCCTGGTTGATCGCCGGAAGCGCACGCTCGAGGAGGAACAGCGCGATCGCGACCAGGAGGGTGAGCAGGAAGCCTGCCGAGCCGATCGTCAGCCGTCGGAAGACCCGGTCGGCCAGGTGCTCGACCGGGCGGGACCGACGGCGCGGGGCGCGCGCGTTCTCCGCATCACGGGGCCGAGGCTCGGCCAGGGTCGAACCGCCGGCGCTGCTCGGGGCTCCCATGCTCCTCCTGTCAGGACGGTGACGTACCGACGGTGCCTGACCCACCCGGGGGCGGGTCAGGCACCATCGGTGTCACGAGGTGGTGCGATCAGGCCATCGCGGTGACGGCCGCCTGCACCTTCGTGGCGATGTTCTCGGGCAGCTTGACGTACCCGTTCTTCTCCAAGATGTCCTGGCCCGAGTGCGCCAGGTAGCCGAGGAAGGACTTGAGCACCGGGAGGGTCGCGCTCTTGTTGCCGGTCGCGCAGACGATCTCGTAGGTGACCAGGACGGCCGGGTAGGCGCTGGTGTCGGGGTTCGCGTAGTCGAACGTCAGCGCGAGGTCACCGCCGGTTCCGGTGATCTTCGCCTTCGAGAGGAAGTTCACGACGTTCGCCGTGGTGAGCTCGACGAACTTGCCCTGGGCGTTGCCGACCTTGGCGTAGGGGATGCTGTTCTGCGTCGCGAACGACAGCTCCATGTAGCCGATCCCGCCGGGGGTCGTCTTGACGCCCTGCGCGATGCCCGCGGTCCCCTTGGAGCCCTGGCCGCCCGGGGCGCTCCAGGTCTTGTCGTGGCCGAAGGTCCACGCGCTGCCCGCGTCGTTCTGCAGGTAGTTCGTGAAGTTGAACGTGGTGCCCGAGCCGTCGGACCGGTGGAAGGTCTGGATCCCGAGCGACGGGAGCGTCGCGCCGGGGTTGTCCGCCTTGATCGCCGGGTCGTCCCAGTTCGTGATCGCACCCGAGAAGATCTTCGCGATCGTCGTCGCCGAGAGGTTGAGCGAGGTCACGCCGGGCAGGTTGTAGCCCACCGCGATCGGGCCCGGCACCATCGGGAGGTCGATCGCCTGGTTGCCGGTGCCGCAGCGCGCGTCGGCCGCGGGCTTCTGCGCCGCGGTGAGCGCGAAGTCGGAGCCGGCGAAGTCGGTGGTGCCCGACGTGAAGTCGGTGACGCCCTTGCCCGAGCCGCCACCCTGGTAGTTGATCGTGGAGCCCGAGCAGTCGGTCTGGTAGGTCTTCGTCCACTGCGACATCGCGTTCGACTGTGCCGTCGAACCCGAGGCGGTGAGCGAGCCCTGGGCGCACGCGATGCTGCTCGCGGGGGTCGACGAGCCTGCGGTCGACGCGGAGAGCGGCGAGGCGCTCCCGGTCGAGTTGTTGTTCGTGCCGCACGCAGCGAGCGACATGGCACCGAGCGTGATCGCGGCCGCTGTCCCAAGAAGGCGAGTACGCCTCACGTGGTCACGTCCCTTCGTCATCGATGTGGGCCCGGCCGGATGGCGCGGGACGACCCAACGATCTGCACGCTAGGGAGCCCATTAAACCCGGAGATGTCTGTAAGGTGAACGGAGTGCGACGGGTCGACGACCCCCGTCGGGCCAGTGGCTGGACGTTTCCTGGTGTTGCTGTGAAAACCCTGGCAATCAGGGGTTCTGGACCGCCGCCCGGGCTCAGTCCAGGGCCGGTCCGCACGCGGCCGCGGCCGTCGCCGCGAGCGCCGCCAGGCCGCCCACCTGGATCAACGGCCGGGAGTCGGCCTCGACCTGCCAGCACCCGTCGACGACCACGTACCGCGCACGCGGACCGTCGGCCAGGTACGCGGCAACAGCGCCCAGCAGGCGCTCCACGAACTCCCCCTCGGTGCCGACCCCCACGCTCGCGCGGATCGCCCCCGCCGGCACGCCCAGCCGCGCGAGCAACGGGTGCGCGCAGAAGCGCCCGTCCCGGACCCCGATCCCGTGCTCCGCGGACAGGTAGGCCGCGACGAGCCCGGGGTCGTGCCCGGCGACGGAGAACGTCACGACGCCGACCGGGTCCGCGGAGTCGGCCCAGAGACGCACGACCTCGACCCCGTCGATCGCCTGCAGCCCGTCGACCAGCCGGTCCCGCAGCGCACGCTCGTGAGCCGCGAGCGCACCGTCGGGAAGAGCGGCGAGGGTGTCGCAGGCCGCCGCGAGCGCGATCGCGCCGATCACGTTCGGCGACCCGGCCTCGTGGCGCGCGGGCGCCGTCGTCCACACCACCCGGTCGGGACGGACGTCGCGCACCGCTCCACCCCCGGCGAGGTACGGCTCGCCCGCGTCGAGCCAGTCGCGCCGGCCGACCAGCGCACCGGCACCGAACGGTGCATACGTCTTGTGCCCGGAGAACGCGACGTAGTCGGCCCCGCTGCGTGCGAGCGAGAATCCCCGGTGCGGGACGAGCTGGGCACCGTCGACGGCCACCCGGGTGCCGGCCGCGTGCGCGAGCGCGACGACCTCCGCGACCGGCAGGGACTCGCCCGTGACGTTCGACGCTCCGGACACCGCCACCAGGGCGTACGGGTGCGCGGCGAGCGCGGCACGCAGGGCGTCGAGCGTGGCCGCGACGGTACCCGCGACCTCGAGGACCGTGGCGCCCCTCCGCTGCCAGGGCAGCAGGTTCGCGTGGTGCTCGAGATCGAGCACCAGCACGTCGCCCGGGACGCAGCCGGCCAGCAGGTTGAGGGAGTCGGTCGTGTTGCGGGTGACGATCGTGACGTCGTCCTCGCGGGCGCCGACGAACCGCCCGATCGTCGTCCGCGCGGACTCGTAGAGAGCCGTCGACACCTGGGACAGGTACCCGGCGCCGCGGTGGACGCTCGCGTAGAGCGGCAGGACCTCGTTCACCCGGTCGGCGACGGCCTCGAGCGCCGGCGCGCTCGCCGCGTAGTCCAGGTTGGCGTAGACGCGCGACGTCCCGTCGACGAGCGGGACCCGGGTCGCACCGCCGACCACGGGCAGCAGCGCGAGGGTCTCGGCAGGCCGATCGGGCAGCGCAGACGTACCGGGCGCGGCAGCCGTACCGGGCACTGAAGGCGCGTCGGGCACCGCAGACGGGTGAGGTACGACGGGCGAGGGGGAGACGACAGACGAAGAGGGCACGACAGCTCCAGGAGGTCCGGAGGGACCACCACCGGCACGCCGACGGGTCGACGCATGCCGACGAAGGGGAGGTCCCGCGCTTGCCGTGACCACCTCGGTCACGGCCAGGTCGTCACCCGGGGCACCCCACCGCGGAGGAGGGTTGCCGGCCAGCAAGCCGGGGCTGTGCATCATCATGCGCTGGCACTCATGACCTCGGTCCAGCGTGCGCGACGGGCGGGCCCGTGTCAACGGGTGGACGACCGGTCTCGCATCTTGGATGGTGGACGGTGGGTCGCTCGTGCTTGTCGGACCACGCACAGGGGCCGTAGCATCCGAGGCACCATCCAGAGCGGCCGAGAGATCTGGCTCGACGACGCCGCAGCAACCCCCTGGGACCCCACGTCCCGGGTGAGGGTGCTACCGCCAGGACCGATGGAGGCGCACATGAGCACGTCCGACTCACCGACCGCGGCGACACCCTCCGGCTACGCCGGCGACCTCTCCCCCAGCAGGCCTGGGACCTCCTGGCGGCAGACCCCGACGCCGTCCTCGTGGACGTCCGCACCGAGGCGGAGTGGCGCTACGTCGGGGTGCCCGACGTCAGCACGCTCGGCCGCAGCACCGTGTTCGTCGAGTGGGTCACGTACCCGACCGGCGCGCGCAACGCGACGTTCGTGGAGGAGGCCGTCGCGGCCGGGCTGACCCCTGGGCGCCCCGTCGTCTTCCTGTGCCGGTCCGGCGCACGGTCGATCGCCGCCGCGACCGCCGCGACCGCCGCAGGGCTCGGACCTGCGTACAACGTCCTCGACGGGTTCGAGGGCAACCTCGACCTCGAGGGCCATCGCGGCGACCACGGCTGGCGTGCCACCGGTCTGCCCTGGACCCAGTCATGAGCACCGGATCGGTCCCGACCGCCCCGCAAACGCCGGGCCCCGGGAACTGGAACGACGGCACGCTCCCGCCGACCGGCCTGCGCGCCGACACGCTCGCCGTCCACGGCGGGCAGGTGCGGACCGGTTTCCAGGAGACCGCCGAGCCGCTGTTCCTCACCCAGGGCTACGTCTACTCCCGCGCGGCCGACGCCGAGGCCGCGTTCGCCGGTGACGCCGACCGCTTCATCTACTCGCGGTACGGCAACCCGACCGTCTCGACCTTCGAGGAACGGCTACGGCTGCTGGACGGCGCCGAGGCCTGCTACGCGACCGCGACCGGGATGTCCGCCGTGTTCACGTCGTTGGCCGCGCTGGTCCGCTCCGGGAGCCGGATCGTGGCCGCGCGGGCCCTGTTCGGCTCGACCCTCGTGATCTTCGACGAGATCTTCGCGTCCTGGGGGTCCGCACCGACTACGTCGACGGCCACGAGCTCTCCCAGTGGGAGGCGGCGCTCGCGACGCCCGCCGACGTCGTGTTCTTCGAGACGCCGTCGAACCCCATGCAGGACCTCGTCGACGTCGCACGCGTGAGCGAGCTCGCCCACGCCGCCGGGGCCGTGGTCGTCGTCGACAACGTGTTCGCGACACCCGTGCTCCAGCGACCACTCACGCAGGGCGCCGACGTCACGGTCTACTCGGCGACCAAGCACATCGACGGGCAGGGGCGCGTGCTCGGTGGCGCGATCCTCGGGTCGCGCGAGTACATCGACGGCCCGGTCCAGACGCTGATCCGCAACACCGGGCCGAGCCTCAGCCCGTTCAACGCCTGGGTGCTGCTCAAGGGGCTCGAGACGCTCTCGCTGCGGGTCCGTGCCCAGACGGCGGCGGCGCTGCAGGTCGCGACGTGGCTCGAGGGGCAGCCCGGCATCGCCACGGTGCGGTACCCGTTCCTGGCGTCGCACCCGCAGCATGCGCTCGCGACCAGCCAGATGAGCGGCGGTGGCACGATCGTGACGTTCGACCTCGCCGTTCCCGGGGCCGACCCCGACGTGGCGAAGCGGTCCACGTTCGCGTTCCTCGACGCGCTCCGCGTCGTCGCGATCTCGAACAACCTCGGCGACGCCAAGTCGCTCGTCACCCACCCCGCCACCACGACGCACCGCAAGCTAGGACCGGCCGGGCGCGCGGCGGTGGGGATCTCGGAGTCGACCGTCCGGCTCAGCATCGGTCTCGAGGACCCGCTGGACCTCCTGGACGACCTCACGCAGGCACTGGGCGCGAGCCGGCGCTGACGGCGCTGACGGTGCGCGGGCACTGATGGCTCGGCACGGGCACTGATGGCTCGGCGCGGGCACCGGTGGCTCGGCACGGGCACCGGTGGCTCGGCACGGGCACCGCGGCGATGGCGACGGGGCGCCGCGGTGCCTGAGGCCCTCGGTCCCTGCGGTCGCGCGGGTCGGGCTGCTACGGTCGCTGCGATCCCCATGAGCACACCTGAGACCGCAGCCACGCCGTTCCCCCGCTGGAACCCCGACGGGGAGCTCGACCTGGCGCTGCGCACCGCTGCGGACGAGCTCGAGCGCACTGGCCTCGACCTGGCCGGTGGCTGCCGACTCTCCGACATGACCCGCCGGCAGCGGGCCGCGCTCGGGGCCCTGCTCGGCTGCGGCATGGTCCGCCCGCAGGTGATGGTGCACTTCGAGACCCTCGATGCGATCTTCCGAGGCAAGTACGGCCTCGACGGCGGCCTCGTCGAAGCCTGCGAGACCGCGCTCGGCCGTCCCCTCGCCTCCGCGTAGAGCTGCTGCTTCCGCGTCGACCGCCGCACGTCCCGTGTCGAGTGGAGCGATGTGCGCGAGACACGCGGGCGTGTCCGCGCACATCGCTCCACTCGACACGGGGGTGGGTGTGGGTGCGGCACCTCTCCTCGGCGTTGACGCGTCGTGGCAGAGTCGTAGCTGTGCCCGATGAGCTGTCGATGAGCCCCGACCTGACCACGGAACCTCGGCTCGCGCCGATCCTCGCCGAGCTCGTACGGCGAGAACCGATCTTCCACCGTCTCGAGCTCGGGACCACCCGCGAGGACTTCGAGGCCCAGACCGCACCCGACTTCTGGGAGATCGGCGCGTCAGGTCGCGCGTACAGCCGCGAGTTCGTCTGGGCGACCTTGGCGCGACGCTACGCGGCGGCCGAACCGGATCCGTGGGAGACGGACCACTTCCACTGCCGCGAGCTCGCGCCCGACACCTATCTGCTCACGTACGTCCTGCGTCAGGGCGAGCGCACGACCCGCCGCGCGACCATCTGGCACCGCGCGACGACCGGCTGGCGCATCCTCTTCCACCAGGGCACCGAGATGCACGCCGCCCCCTGACCCCCGCACCCCGTCAAGTGGAGCGATGTGCGCGCGACACGCGGGCGTGTCCGCGCACATCGCTCCACTTGACCGAGCGCCGACTTGGGTGCGCACCGGCGCGACGCCCGGCCGCGCGGTCGATCGGGTAGGCGGTTCAGGTCAGGGTGCACGGCCCGGTCGACGGGCACGGGCCGTCGACCAGGTGCGCGCGGGCCTCGTACACCTGCAACGGCGCACCCGGCGATGTCGTGGTCGCCGTTCCTGGCACCGGGATCCACCCCCCAGAACCGTTCACCTGGAAGTCTGCGACCCAGGTCGTGGTCAGGCCCACCACGTACGACCCACCGCGCGTGTAGGTGTGCGCCACCGTCTGGTGGGGATACGCGCGTCCCGGATCGGACGTCACCAACGGGTCCGTCCCGTCAGCGAAGTCCCACGAGAACGACGCCGGGCGCGCACTGACCCGCACCGGCGTCCCGAGCACCACCAGGTCGAACACCTGCGCGTCGGGGCTCGTGAACACCACCGTGTCCATGTTCACCATCACCCACCCGTTCGGTGGCACCGACACCGGTGAGGCCGCCAGAGGCAACCGCGCCAGCTCCCGCGACACCTCAGCAGCCAGGTCTGCCGACGCTACGCACCTTCCCGGCGTCGACAACGTCCACGGACCCCACCCCGTCGGGCTGCTCGCATCACGCTCCGACACGAACACCGGATCGACCACATGCTGACCCTCCGGGCAGATCAGCGCCAGAGCCTCGAACGCCGTGTCCGGGCAGGACACCCCGGGCCCCAGCACCGGCACGTTCATCGACGCATCGTCCATGCACACCGCCCACGGCGACTGCTGGTACCGCACGTTCGCATCCGGCGCCACCGCGATGCTGTGGGTCGACTCGGTCTGGCCGGAGACCTCAACCTCGTTCCCGCTCCAACGACTCTTCCAGTCGACGTCCTGATTGTCGGTGCGCACGCTCGTTGGCAGCGACGACGCGCTCGCCAGGAGACTGACGACGAAGATGCGAGTAACCCACTTCACTCCGACTCACGCCCACCCTCAACGCCCAGAATCCGCCACGCGCCGTTGATGAAGGACGTGTGGAAGCGCGCCGTGGACACCGAACCCTCGGTGCTCGTCACTTGGGCTCCCGCAGCGTCGAGCCTCCCGGTCGGGCCCTGCGTGACGCGGAGGTCGACCGGGTATCCACCCTCGAGCTCGGCGAGCGCATGAACGGCCAGCACTTCCGCGGTCGTCGTGCCCCCAACGAACGAGCCTCCGTCGCGGAAGGTCGAGGCGACGAACTCGTGCGTCGCATTGCAGAACTGGCATGTCCGGTAGCTCATCGCGTCCCACGCGGTCAGGTCGCCGGTCTGCAGCACGTACCCGTAGAGCTCGATGAAGTACGTCGCCGCGGCGGCCGCACCCGTCGGCGTCATCTGGTCGATCTGTGCCGGGCGAACCGGCGCTACCGGTCCAGTCGGGCTCGGCGTCGGGCTCGGTGCGACAGACGCCGAGGCGACACTGCTCGAGCTGACCTCAGGGTCCGGCGTACTGGAACCCGTGCATCCGGCCAGGCTTGCCGCCAGCACGACGACTCCGATGCCGCCCCAGCTGGACGCCCTGCTCCGGCGCCTGAGGTCATCACCCCCGGCGATCACGGACGCCAGCGCGGCCGGCCCACCACTCGCACCACAACCCGCGCCCGCACCAGCCCCGCCATGCTCACGTCGTCGCACGTCACCCCCCGGTGCCCGAAATGTCCGGCGCGACCGTACCAAGCCACGACCGAACCTTCACAGGCCCTTGGGCCTCCCTGTGGACAACCGATGCCCAACGCCACTGCACCGAGACCCACGACGCCCGTCAAGTGGAGCGATGTGCGCGCGGCACGCGGGCGTGTCCGCGCACATCGCTCCACTTGACGAGAGACGGGTCAGGCGGTGAGGGACTTCTGGAAGCAGAGGGAGACGGTGTCACCGACGTACGGACCGTACGGCGCGATCGGACGGTAGCCGTGACTCACGTAGAGCGCGATCGCCTCCGGCTGGCGCGACCCGGTCTGCAGGATCACTGCGTTCAAGCCGACCGCACGGGCCGCGTCCTCGACGGCCGCCATCAGCGCACGCGCCACCCCGAGTCCGCGGGCCTCCGGCCGGACGAACACCTTCTTGACCTCACCGGCCGACGGTCCGAACCTGCCGCCTGCCGGACGGAGGATCGCCGTGCCCATCGCACGGCCGCCGACCATCGCAAGCAGCGTGACGTGCACGTCGCCCCCGACGTCCGCCTCCATCGCCGCGAACCCGTCGTCGAAGACGTCGAACTCGGGATACACCGGCGCGAGCTCGTCGTACATCTCGCGCCGAAGCTCGAACGCTCGAGGGTCGTCGAACGGGACGTCCACGATCTCGACCACGGGCCGTTCCGCGCGAGCGACGCGGACGGCCGAAGCCGATCTGCCGGTCGTCGACGCGGCAGCCCCCTCCGCCCGGTGCCGGTCCGCCCCGCGCCGGTTCGCTCCGTGCCGGTCTGCGCCGTCGCACCGGGAGCGGCCACGAGCTTCGTGAAGCACCGGGAGTCCGCCTCGACGTCGTACGGCGGGTAGTTCGGGATCGACAGGTACCCCTCGGAGAGGTAGAGCCCGATCGCCTCCGGCTGCAGCACGCCGGTCTCCAGGATCAGGCGTTCCCAGCCGAGGACGACGGCCCGCCGTTCGAGCTCGACGAGCACGAGACGCGACAGCCCGCGCCCGCGGAACTCGGGCGACACGTACATGCGCTTGAGCTCACCGATGCCCTCACCGCGCGCCCGCAGCGCCCCGCACGCCGCTGCGACGCCGTCGACCCGGACGAGCAGCATCGCGACGACACCCTCGGGCGGGATGTGCGGCTCGAGGTCCGCCACACCGTCGTACCGGGACTTGAGCTCCTCCTGCTGCTCGGTGCGGAGCCGGTCCGCGTCGGCGTCCGCCCACGGAACCGACTCGATCGTCACCCGGGACCCTGCAGCGGACGCCGCACGGGCGCTCTCGCTCAACCGACCAGGGCCCCGATGACCGAGGCGAAGAACCGCAGCCCGTCGGTGCCGGTCCGCGGCCCGTTCGGCCCGTCCGGACCGAACCCGGGCTCGACCGCGTGCTCGGGGTGGGGCATGAGGCCGACGACGTTCCCTGCGGCGTTGGTGATCCCGGCGATGTCGCGACGCGACCCGTTCGGGTTGCCGTCGCGGTACCGGACGACGACGCGCCCCTCGCCCTCGAGCTCGTCGAGCGTGTGCTCGTCGGCGACGTACTGACCGTCCTGGTTCTTCAGCGGGATCGTGATCCGCTCGCCGACGGAGTACAGCCGGGTCCATGCGGTATCGGTGTTCTCGACGGAGAGCACCTGCTCACGGCAGACGAAGTGCAGGTGGTCGTTCTTGATCATCGACCCGGGCAGCAGGTGCGCCTCGGTGAGGACCTGGAAGCCGTTGCAGATGCCGAGGACGGGCATCCCGCCGTTCGCCGCGTCGATGATCGACCCCATGACGGGCGCGAACCGCGAGATGGCCCCGGCGCGCAGGTAGTCGCCGTACGAGAACCCACCGGGCAGCACCACGGCGTCCACGGCGTGCAGGTCGGCATCCGCGTGCCACAGCGATACGGCCTCGCCGCCCGCGAGCCGGACGGCGCGCGCGGCGTCGCGGTCGTCGAGGGTCCCCGGGAAGGTGACGACCCCGATGCGGGCTCCTGCGAGCATCAGCGGCCCGCCTCGGCGGACGCGGCGTGCGCAGTCTCGGCGTAGACGTCCACGACGTCCTCGATGACCGGGTTCGAGAGCACCGTCTCACCGGCACGACGGGCCGCCGCGAGGACCTCGTCGGTGACCTCACCGTCGACCTCGAGCTCGAACCGCTTGCCCTGACGGACGCTCACGAACTGGCTGAACCCGAGCCGCGGGAGGGCGCCGTTGACGGCCTTGCCCTGCGGGTCGAGGATCTCGGGCTTCGGCATCACGTTGACGACGACTCGTCCCACGGGTGGCTCCTGTTTCACGGGGCGGAGGTGGAGGGGTGCGGTGCTCAGACTACCGACTTCCGAGGGTGCCCCAGGTGACGCGTCCGCCGAGCAGGGTCGCCGCGACGGGCATCGTCCGCAGGGTCGCGGCGTCGGTTGTGGTCGGGTCGGCGTCGAGGATCGCGAGATCGGCGAGCTGACCAGGCGCGACGCTGCTGCGCACCGACGCCGCGAGCGCCGCCCCGATCGGCAGGGCCTGCTCGAGGTGCCACGGCGTGCGGTCGTCGCGCGCACGGGTGACGGCCGCCGCGATCGAGATCCACGGGTCCAGCGGGGCCACCGGTGCGTCGGAGCCGAGGGCCAGCTGCGCCCCCGACTCGAGCAGGTCCCGGTACGGGTAGGCCCGGTCCACCCGGTCCGCCCAGTACCGATCGACGACGTCGCGGTCGTCCATCGCGTGCTCGGGCTGCACCGACGCGACGACACCGAGGGCGGCGAAGCGCGGGACGTCCTCGGGGGAGACGAGCTGCGCGTGCTCGACGGAACCGCGTGCCCCGCTCTTCTCGAACGCGTCGAGCACGACGGTGTTCGCGCGGTCGCCGATCGCGTGGATCGCGCACGCAATGCCGTGGCGTGCAGCCTGCGTCATCAGCGGCACGAGCCGGTCCAGGTCGTAGGTGAGGACGCCGCGGGCCTCGGGACCGGTCAGCCCCGGGTACGGGTCGTGGCAGTACGCCGTCCGGGTGTTCAGCGACCCGTCCGCGATGATCTTCAGCGGGCCCATCGTCACGAGCCCGTCGGTCCCCGGCAGGACGTCGCCGGTGGCCAGCTCCCGGGCGATGGCCCGGTCCAGGTGCTCGGGCCAGACGCCGGCGGACACCCGCAGCGAGGTGATCCCGGACTGCACGCGTCGTGACCACACGGACAGGTTGTCGGCGATCTCGACGTCCATGACGCCGACGACGCCCCGCGCCGCGGCGGCACGCGCAGCCTCGTCGACGAGGCGTTCGAGCACGTCGGGGGCCACGACGCTGACGTCCTCGCTCGCGGCGAACCACTCCGCCTCGCGGAGCACCCCGGTCGGATGGTCGCCGAGACCGTGCGCAGCGAGCGCCGGGGACCGCAGGGCCGCCGTGTTCAGCCAGCCGCAGTGCAGGTCGCCGGACATCAGGACCACCGGGACGGGCGGGAGGCCGGCCGCGGCGATCGCGTCGTCGAGCAGCACCGCCGACGGGGTGTCCGACCACAGCGCGTCCCGGAACCCGAGCCCCGTGAGCGTCGCCCCGTCCGGGAGCGGCTGCGTGCGGAGCCGTTCGACGACGAGCCGGACGACCTCGGCTGCGGACGTCGTCCCGGAGACGTCGAGCCGCTGCCGTGCGAGCGCCCACTGCGTGAAGTGCACGTGGTTGTCCCACAGGCCGGGCACGACGGGGCGGCCGTCGAGGTCCACGCGCGCCACCTGCGGGGGAGGTCGGCGGCGAGGTCCGGCGCGACGGCGACGATCCGCCCGTCGCGCACGAGGACGTCGACGAGCCCGGAGCCGGTACCGATCGGACGGGTACCGGGCACGTCGGTGCCGACGACGCGAGCGCCGGTGAGGACCATCCCGCCGGGCATCAGAGCGCGGCTCGGCCGGTCAGCCGCTCGAACGCCTCGAGGTAGCGCGCGCGGGTGCGCTCGACCACCTCGGGGGGCAACGGCGGCGGCGGCGCGTCGCCCGTGCGGTCCCAGCCCGACGCGTCCGACGTGAGCCAGTCCCGGACGTACTGCTTGTCGAAGCTCGGCTGCGCACCGCCGGGGGCCCAGGTGTCGGCCGGCCAGAACCGCGACGAGTCCGGGGTCAGCACCTCGTCACCGAGCACGACGGCACCGGCGTCCGGTCCGTCGATCGCACGCCCGAACTCGAGCTTCGTGTCGGCGAGGATCACGCCCCGCTCGCGCGCGATGCTCTCGGCCCGCGAGTACACCGCGAGCGTGAGGTCCCGCAGCCGGGTCGCGGTCTCGAGGCCGATCCGGTTCGCGACGACGTCGAAGGAGACGTTCTCGTCGTGCTCGCCGAGCTCGGCCTTGGTCGCCGGCGTGAAGATGGGCGTCGGGAGCCGCGAGCCGTCCACGAGGCCCGCCGGCAGCGGCACTCCGCACACCTGCTGGCCTGCGCGGTACTCGACGAGGCCCGATCCGGTGAGATAGCCGCGTGCGACGCACTCCACCGGGTACATCTCGAGCCGACGGCAGATCATGGCGCGCCCCAGCACCGCGGCGGGCACACCGTGCTCTCCGGCCTCCGCCGTCACCACGTGGTTGGGGACGAGGTCCGCGACCTGCTCGAACCACCACAGGCTCAGCTGGGTCAGGACGCGACCCTTGTCCGGGACCAGGGTGTCGAGCACGTGGTCGTACGCACTGATGCGGTCGCTCGCGACGACGAGCACGACGTCGCCCAGCGGGTGCGTGACACCCGGCGGGAGGTCGGGGACGTAGAGGTCCCGAACCTTCCCCGAGTAGGTGGGGGTCCAGCCGGTCAGCTCGAGTGGCGCGCTCACGGGCACATCCTCCCGCACCCTGACGCGTCACGACGCACCGGACCGGATGTCGACCTGGCGTGGGCCGGGATCACCGCGACGGCGACGCCGCGATGTCCGTGCGGTGGTGCGAGCCCGGCAGCTCGATGAGGTCGATCGCGGCGTAGGCCATCGCCCGGGCCGCCTCGATGTCCGTGCCGCGGCCGACGACGGACAGCACCCGACCGCCCGCCGACACGAGCACCCCGTCCACGAGCGCCGTCCCGGCGTGCAGCACCTGGGCCCCGGTCGCACGCTCGGCCTCGTCGATGCCGGTGATCGGGTCCCCGGTGCGGGCCGACACAGGGTAGCCGTGGGACGCAATGACGACCGTCACGGCCGCGTCGTCGCTCCAGCGCAGCGGCTCGACCAGACCGAGCGTCCCCGTCGCCGCGGCGCGGAGCAGACCGGCGAGCGGCGTGCGCAGCCGTGCGAGCACCACCTGCGTCTCCGGGTCGCCGAAGCGTGCGTTGAACTCGACCACACGCAGGCCGCGGCTCGTGAGCGCGAGCCCGACGTACAGCACCCCGGCGAACGGGATCCCGCGACGCGCCATCTCGTCGACGGTCGGCTGCGCGACCCGCTGCACGACCTCCTCGACCAGCCCGGCAGGCGCCCAGTCGAGCGGGGAGTACGCGCCCATGCCGCCGGTGTTGGGTCCGGCGTCGCCGTCGAGGGCGCGCTTGAAGTCCTGCGCCGGGGCGAGCGGCACGACGGTCGACCCGTCGGTCAGGCAGAACAGCGACACCTCCGGGCCGTCGAGGTACTCCTCGACCACCACCCGGCCGCCGGGCTTCGCGACGCACGCCGCCCCGTGGGCGAGGGCCTCGTCGCGGTCGGTCGTGACGACGACGCCCTTGCCGGCCGCGAGACCGTCCTCCTTGACGACGTACGGCGGCCCGAAGGAGTCGAGGGCCTCGGCGACCTGGTCGGTGGTCGTGCAGACGCGCGCCATCGCGGTCGGCACGGCGGCGGCCGCCATGACGTCCTTCGCGAACGCCTTGGACCCCTCGAGGGCGGCGGCCTCGCGGCTCGGGCCGAAGCAGGCGATCCCGGCGGCGCGGACGGCGTCGGCCACCCCGGCGACGAGCGGTGCCTCCGGGCCGACGACGACGAGGTCCACGCCGAGGTCGGTCGCGAGCGCGGCGACGGCGTCCCCGTTCAGCGGATCGACGGCGTGCAGGGTCGCGTCCGCCCCGATGCCAGGGTTCCCTGGCGCGGCGTGCAGCTCGCTGACCTGCACATCTGCCGCAAGCGACCGAACGAGGGCGTGCTCACGAGCACCGGTGCCGAGGACGAGGATCTTCACGGACCCTGAGCCTAACGGCCACCACCCGCTCACCCCGACCTCCCCGCACGCCCGGCCGCCCCACCCCACCCCCCGTCAACTGGAGCGTTCCGCTCGCGACACGCCGGTGTGTCGCGGCAGAACGCTCCAGTTGACGGGAGTCGTCACGGCTCCGGTGGCGGGTGGGCAGCTCCGGTGGCCGGGGTGCGCGGCTACCGGGTCGCGGTGCCGAGGCGGGTGCGGAGGGCGGTGAGCTGGTCGGCGAGCTCGGGCGGCAGCCGGTCGCCGAACTGCGCGAAGAACTCCTCGGTCAGGTCCGCCTCGTGGGACCACGAGTCCGGGTCGACGGCGAGGAGCGCGGCGAGGTCGACCTCGGACACGTCGAGCCCGTCGAGCGGGAGCGCACCCGGAGCCGGCACGAGCCCCACCGGCGTGGTCTCCGCCTCGGCCTCGCCCGTGACCCGACGCAGCACCCAGTCCAGGACGCGGGAGTTCTCCCCGAACCCCGGCCACAGGAACCGGCCGTCGGCGCCCTTGCGGAACCAGTTGACCTGGAACAGCAGCGGGCGCTTGTCCGCCGCCAGCCCGGCACCGACCGTGAGCCAGTGACCCCAGTGGTCCGCCATGTTGTACCCGCAGAACGGCAGCATCGCGAACGGGTCACGACGCAGCTCGCCGACGGTCCCCTCGGCGGCTGCCGTCTGCTCGGAGGAGATCGTCGCCCCCATGAAGACGCCGTGCGCCCAGTCGAAGGACTGCGCGACGAGCGGGACGTTCGTCGCCCGGCGCCCGCCGAACAGGATCGCGTCGATCGGCACCCCGTCCGGGGAGTCCCAGCTGTCGGCGATGCTCGGGCACTGCTCGGCGGCGACCGTGAACCGGGAGTTGGGGTGCGCCGCCGGTCGACCGGACTCCGGCGTCCAGTCCTGCCCGCGCCAGTCCGTCAGGTGCTCGGGCACCTCGGGCGTGAGCCCCTCCCACCAGACGTCGCCGTCGTCGGTCAGGGCGACGTTCGTGAAGATGACGTCGTGCGTGAGGGTGGCGATCGCCGTCGGGTTGGTCTCGACGCCGGTACCGGGTGCGACCCCGAAGAACCCCGCCTCCGGGTTGATCGCCCGCAGCCGGCCGTCCGGACCGGGCCGCATCCATGCGATGTCGTCCCCGATGGTCTCGACGGTCCACCCCGGGATGGTCGGCCGCAGCATCGCGAGGTTCGTCTTGCCGCAAGCCGACGGGAAGGCCGCCGCCAGGTGGAACGTGCGCCCCTCGTCGGAGGTGATCTTGAGGATGAGCATGTGCTCGGCCAGCCAGCCCTCGTCGTGCCCCATGGCCGACGCGATGCGCAGCGCGAAGCACTTCTTGCCCAGCAGCGCGTTGCCGCCGTAGCCCGACCCGAACGACCAGATCTCTCGGGTCTCGGGGAACTGCACGATGTACTTGGTCGTGTTGCACGGCCACGTCACGTCCTCGCGGCGGGTGCCGTCGGCAGCGACGAGCGGCATCCCGACCGAGTGCAGCGCGGGGACGAACGCACCGTCGTCACCCAGCAGGTCGAGCACCGCCGTGCCCGTGCGCGTCATGACGGCCATGCTCACGACGACGTACGGCGAGTCGGTGAGCTGGACGCCGAGCTGCGAGATCGCGCCACCGAGCGGTCCCATCGAGAACGGCACCACGTACATCGTCCGACCCCGCATCGACCCGGCGAAGACGCCGCGGAGCTCGGCGCGCATCTCCGTCGGGTCGCGCCAGTTGTTGGTGGGCCCGGCGTCCTCGGCGTGCGTCGAGCAGATGAACGTACGGTCCTCGACGCGCGCGACGTCACTCGGGTCCGAGCGGGCCAGGTAGCTGCCCGGGCGGAGCTCCGGGTCGAGCGGGATCAGGGTGCCGTCCGCGACCATCTGCTCGCTGAGCCGTTGGCGTTCGGCCGGGGTGCCGTCGCACCAGACCACGGCGTCGGGTTCGGTCAGCTCCGCCATCTCCGCGACCCAGGCGAGCAGGCGGGCGTGGGTCGTCGGAGGGGTCGTGAGGAGCGGGTGGTCGAGGACGGTCATCGTGGGCCTCTCGTGCGATTGCGGTCGGGTTCGGCGCTCGGTCTCCACCTTCGTCCGATTCCGGCGACCCTTCAACCGGAATCACGAGTGAAGATTCACCGATCTTTCGCTAGCGTGAAGCCATGGCCACCGATCTCCTGACGCTCGGGCGTCGCATCCGGCACTTCCGCACCGCGGCCGGTCTCACGCTCGACCAGCTCGGCGCCGCGGTCGCCACCGCACCGAGCCAGCTCTCCCTGATCGAGAACGGTCGGCGCGAGCCCCGGATCTCCCTGCTCCAGGCGATCGCCGGCGCCCTCGGCATCGCGCTCTCCGACCTCCTCGCGACCGAGCCGCCCAGCCGCCGCGCCGCCCTCGAGATCGCCCTCGACCGCGCCCAGGGCAGCACGCTGTACGCCGGGCTCGGGCTGCCCTCGGTACGCGCCGGTCGCACGCTGCCGCTCGAGGCCCTCGAGGCCCTCGTCGGTCTGCACGAGGAGCTGTCCCGCCGCGCGAACGCGTCGATCGCGACCCCCGAGGAGGCGCGGCGCGCGAACACGGAGCTGCGCCTGTGGATGCGCGAACGCGACAACTACCTCCCGGACATCGAGGACGCCGCCGAGCGGATGGCACGCGCGGCCGGCTACACGTCCGGCGCCCTCACGCACCGCGCGGTCGCCCGGATGGCCGAGCAGCTCGGCTTCCAGATCCTGCACGTCGGGGACCTCCCGCACTCGACGCGCACCGTCACCGACCTCGCGAGCGGGCGCATCTACCTCCCGCCCGCCTCGATCCCCGGCGGCCACGGCCTGCGGTCCCTCGCTCTGCAGGCGATCGCGCACCGGGTGCTCGCGCACGAGCGCCCGGCCAGCTACGCGGACTTCCTGCGCCAGCGGATGGAGATCAACTACTTCGCCGCGGCCTGCCTCATCCCGCGGGGCCGCGCCGTCGAGGTGCTGCAGGCCGCCAAGCGCGAACGTGACCTCGCGATCGAGGACTTCCGCGACGCGTTCGGCGTCACGCACGAGGCCGCGGCCATGCGCTTCACGAATCTCGCCACCGCGCACCTCGGGATCCCGGTGCACTTCATGCGGGTGGGCGACGACGGCACGCTGTACCGGGGGTACGAGAACGACGCGGTCGGCTTCGCCACCGACCCGACGGGCGCGATCGAGGGCCAGATCGTGTGCCGCCAGTGGACGTCGCGCATGGCGTTCACCGTGCGCGACCGCGCGACGGAGTTCCACCAGTACACGGACACGCCCGCCGGCACGTTCTGGTGCACCGCGCAGACCGGGGCGACGACGTCCGGCGAGTTCTCGATCACCGTCGGCGTGCCGTACGTGCACTCGAAGTGGTTCCGCGGCCGCGACACGACACGCCACACGGTCTCCCGCTGCCCCGACCCGACGTGCTGCCGCCAGCCGCCGATCGACCTGAGCGCACGGTGGGCCGAGCAGTCGTGGCCGAGCGCGCGGCTGCACGCGCAGGTGCTCGCCCCGCTGCCCGGCGGCACGTTCCCCGGTGTCGACGACGCCGAGGTCTACGCGTTCCTCGAGCGGCACGCGCCGACGGGATGACGGCGGCCGATCGACCGCGATCGTCCGACACCGACGGTCCGGCCGACCTCGGCCGTCCACCTCAGCCGGCCGCGATCCTCGCATCGAGGCGCGCACGCACGTCCGGCCACTCGTCGGCCAGGATCGAGAAGACGACGGTGTCGCGCCAGGTCCCGTCGGCCCGGATCATCTCGTGGCGCAGCACCCCCTCGCGCGCCGCGCCGAGCTTCGCGATCGCGGCCTGCGAGCGGGTGTTGATGTGGTCGGTCTGGATCTTGACGCGCTCGAAGCCGCAGTCCTCGAAGGCGTGGGCGAGCAGCAGACGCTTCGCGGCCGGGTTCACCGCCGTCCCCCAGACCCGCGGCGCGTAGGCCGTCGCCCCGAGGTGCACGCGGTGGTGCGTGGGGTCGGCCTCGACGAGCGACGAGGTCCCGACGACGCGTCCGGGCGCACCGAAGGCCGTGCCCGCTGCACCTTCAGAGAGGGTCACGGCGTAGGTCGCCCGTGGGCCGTGGTGCACGAGCGCGTCGATCCACCGCGCCGTCTCGGCCTCGCTCCGCGGTCGCGCGGCCTCGCCGCCGTTGTACCCGGCGGCCCAGACCTCCTCCGAGCCGATCGCCTCGAACAGCTCCGCCGCGTCGTCCGTGCGGAGCGGTCGCAGCGTCACGACCGGCCCGACGAGCACGCGGGAGTCCGGGAGGACGGACGTCCGACGGCCCGTCATGCCGACACGCTCGCGTCGTCCACCCGCAGGCGCGCCACCTGCACCCGTCCGATCCCGCCGACCACCGTCGGGTCAGCCGATCAGGTCGTGACGCAGGATCGTCGCGTCGCGACCGGGCCCGACGCCGATCGCCGAGATCCGCGTCCCGGACAGCTCCTCGAGGGCGAGCACGTAGCGCTGCGCGTTGACCGGCAGGTCCTCGAACGTCCGTGCCTGCGTGATGTCCTCGGTCCAGCCGTCGTACTCGACCAGCACCGGCTTGGCGTGGTGGAAGTTGCTCTGGTCGGCCGGCATCTCGTCGTAGCGGACACCGTCGACGTCGTACGCCACGCACACCGGGATCTTCTCCAGCCCGGTGAGCACGTCGAGCTTGGTCAGCACGAAGTCGGTCAGGCCGTTGATCCGGCTCGAGTAGCGCGCCACGACGGCGTCGTACCAGCCGCACCGGCGCGGGCGCCCGGTCGTCACCCCGAACTCGCCACCCGTGGCCCGCAGGAACTCGCCCATCTCGTCGAGCAACTCGGTCGGGAAGGGACCCTCGCCGACGCGGGTCGCGTACGCCTTGACGACGCCGATCACCCGGTCGATCCGCGTCGGGCCGACCCCGGACCCGGTGCAGACGCCCCCGGCGGTCGCGTTCGACGACGTGACGAACGGGTACGTGCCGTGGTCGACGTCGAGCATGGTCGCCTGGCCGCCCTCGAACAGCACGATCTTCCCGGCGTCCAGCGCACGGTTGAGGATCAGCGGGGTGTCGGCGACCATCGGGCGCAGCCGCTCCGCGTACCGGAGGAGGTCCTCGACGGTCTCCTCGACGGTGATCGCCCGGCGGTTGTAGACCTTGACGAGCAGGTGGTTCTTCTGGTCGAGCGCACCCTCGACCTTCTGCCGCAGGATGTTCTCGTCGAAGAGGTCCTGGACGCGGATCCCGACCCGGTTGATCTTGTCCGCGTACGTGGGCCCGATCCCCCGACCGGTCGTCCCGATCTTGCGCTTGCCGAGGAACCGCTCGGTGACCTTGTCGATGGTCCGGTTGTAGGGCGCGATCACGTGCGCCGCGGACGAGACCAGGAGCCGGGAGACGTCGACCCCGCGGGTCACCAGGGCGTCGATCTCCTGGAACAGCACCTCGAGGTCGATCACGACGCCGTTGCCGATCACGGGGGTCACGCCCGGCGAGAGGATGCCGCTCGGCAGCAGGTGCAGGGCGTACTTCTCGCCGTCGATCACGACGGTGTGGCCCGCGTTGTTCCCGCCGTTGAACTTCACGACGTAGTCCACCTGTGCGCCGAGCTGGTCGGTCGCCTTGCCCTTGCCCTCGTCGCCCCACTGGGCGCCGACAACCACGACGGCTGGCATGGAATCCCCACTCCTCCGCTGCCTGGACGACGAAGGACCGACCGGTCCGCGATCGACGTCGGGCCCTCGGGCACGGGTGACAGCGGCCCGGTACCTCCGAAAGGCTACCGGACGTGGCCCGACGGCCACCCGTCACGCACGGCCGAGGACCGCGTGCCGGGCCTACGCCACGAACATCTCCACCTGGCTGCGGAGCCCCGCCGACAGCTCGGCGAGCTGGGCGAGCGCCTCACCCATGTCCTCGAGCACCGCGGTGGACCGTGCCGATGAGGTCGCCACGCCGTTGAGGTTCTGGGAGATGCTCTCCGCACCCTGCGCCGCGTCGTTGACCCCGCGGGACATCTCGTTGGTCGTGGCTGTCTGCTCCTCGACCGCGCTGGCGATCGTGAGCTGGAAGTCGTTGATCGAGGCGATGATCGTCGAGATCTGCCCGATCGCCGTCACCGCGCTCGCGGTGTCGTCCTGGATCGCCTCGACCCGCCGGGCGATGTCCTCCGTGGCCCGCGCCGTCTCCTGCGCCAGCTCCTTGACCTCACCGGCCACCACCGCGAACCCCTTGCCCGCCTCACCCGCACGAGCCGCCTCGATCGTCGCGTTCAACGCCAACAGGTTCGTCTGCTCCGCGATGCTCGTGATCACCTTCACCACGTTGCCGATCTCCTGCGAGCTCACCCCCAGCTTGGCCACCGTCTCGTTGGTCGCCGCCGCCACCCCGGTCGCCTGGTTCGCGACCTTCGCCGCCTCGTTGGCGTTCTGCGCGATCTCCCGGATCGAGGCCCCCATCTCCTCCGCCCCCGCCGAGACCGACTGCACGTGCTGGGACACCTCGCCCGACGCCCCGGCGACGACACCCACCTGGGTGCTCGTCTCCTGCGCCGACGAGGTCACCTCGGCCGACGACGCCGAGAGGCGCGACGCGGCCTCCGCCGTGCGCGACGCCGCGTCCCGGACACCGTGGATCAGCTTGCGGAGGTTCACGACCGCGGCGTCGAGCGCAGCCGCCGTGACGCCGATCTCGTCCCGGCCCGTCAGGCCCGTCGGCTTCGTGAGGTCACCCTCGGCGAGCGCCTCCGCGACGTGACGCAGGCGCGTGACGTCGGACCGCAGGCGCCGGACGAGAGCGAGCCCGACGAGCAGGGCGAGCAGCGCACCGGCGATCGCGACGACGACGATCCAGCCGCGAGCCGTCGAGGCCGCCGCGGACGACTGCGCGCTCAGGGCCGCGGACAGCTTGGTCTGCTCCGCGACGATCTTCTCGATCTCGTCGGTGATCTTCACGCCGAGCGGGGAGATCGTGCTCGACCGGAGCTTCTCGATGCCCGCGGCGTCCCCCGCCTTCGTCAGGACGTCGGCCTGGGCCAGCGCATCGCCGTAGGCCTTGGCATCGGTGACGACGGCCGCGACGGCCGCGCGCTGCCCCGCGGTCGGTGAGGTCGTGTCGAGGTACTGCTTGGCGATGTCCCCGACCGAGACGAGGGCCGCGTTCCGCGCGTCGAGGAACCCCGCCGTCGCGGACTTGTCCGGGACGTAGGCCGCGCTGAGCGCGTTCACCCGCACCGAGAGCATCTGGAAGCGCATCTGACCTGCGAGCGACGTACCGAGGACCTGCTCGGTGTACATCCGCTCGGTGGCACGTGCCATGTTCGACGTCGTGACGACGGCAACCCCGCCGACGAGTGCCGTCGCCAGGATCGCGATCCCGAGCGCGCCCATCACCTTGGCCGCGACACTGAGATCGCTCAGCCGTCGGCGACGGCGCCGCTCGGCCGTCGGTGTGGTGGGGTGCGGCTGCGTCGACATGGTCGTGAGGTCCTCAGGTCCGGTGGGAACGTGTCGCCATGCCATCGGCGACGACCACCACGACCTGAGGAAAAGGCGCCGGATTGTCGCGCGGCAGGGGCCGAGACGCAACCCCTGACTCAGCCTCCGGGGAGGCGGACCGGGCGCCCGGAGCCAGCGCCCGGAGCAGGAGCCCGGAGCCGGCGTTCAGAGCAGCAGCCCGGCGACCTCCGCCGCGGTCGTCCCCGAGTTGAGGAGCAGCCGCTCGCACCTCTCCGCCTCGTCGATCTCGCCGATCGCCGCGGCCGCCTGCTCGAGGGCGAGGACGCTCAGGAGGAACCCCTGGTTCGGGAGGTGGCCCGTCGGGATCGGCCCCTGGCCGCGCCAGCCGGCCTTGCGCAACGCGTCCAGCCCGCGGTGGTAGCCCGTACGCGCATACGCGTAGGCAGCGAGCGCACCCTCGGGGGTCCCGGTGCCGAGGGCGCCCCGGGAGAACGCGGCCCACAGGTAGGACGACGCCGGGTGCGCGGTGAGGACCGAGACGGCATCGGCCCCGGCCCCGAGCTCGGCCCGGGCGAGGACGTCGGGGTGGTCCTCGGGCAGCAGCGTCGGCGCGGGGTCGAGCAGGTCATGGCGGCGCACTTCGCTCATGCGGCCAGTGTCGCAGGACTCCGTCGATCGCTCATCCGGAGCGTGCGAGCCGCACGATCTGCGCTCAGCGGGCGGGCACCGGACCGGCGCCCACATGCGGCGACCTGCGCCGCTGGATACAGTCGAGAATCCCCCGACCCCTTACCCCCTGGTGCGCAGCGGTGATCGAGATCTCGACCTCGTCGGCGACGACGACCGTGGTCGTCTCCGGCGACCTCGATCTCGCCGCGCGCGATCAGTTCCCCGGGATCGCCGCGCGCATCGTCGGGCTCCGCCGTCAGCTCCTCGTGATCGACCTGGCGCAGGTGACCTTCATGGACTCCACGGGTGCGGCGTTCCTCATCTCGCTCGCGGATGCGAGCCGCAAGCGCGGCGGCGCGACCGTGCTGCGCGGGGCGGGCGACCGGGACCTGTTCGTCCTCGAGGTGTGCGGCGCGCTGGACCTGTTCCGGATCGACCCGGACGGCGCGAGCGACGACGCCCGACCGGCCTAGGGTCGACGGCTCAAGGGTCGACGGCTCAAGGGTCGACGGCTCAAGGGTCGACGGCTCGAGGGGTTGGGAGCTCGGCAGCCGCGGCCGCTACCGGGAGAGCTGCGCGAGGACCCGGCCGAACAGGTCGGGGCTCACGAACCCGGGGTCGATGTTCTGCTCGATCGTCAGGCCGTTGCTCAGCGCGAGGACGAGCGTGACGACGTCGTCGATGCTGAACCCGGTCTCGGTCGGCGGGTTCCCGACCACCTGCTCCACGGCGTCGGCGATCGCGGTGCGGATCTCGCGACGGTGCGTGAGGAACTGGGCGCGCACGGCGTCGTCGCGCACGGCACGGAGCCAGAAGTCGAGGAAGACCAGCTGCCACTCACGCTGCTCGGTGATCGTCGTGGCGAGGAGACGCCCGATCCGGTACGGGGCGTCCTCGTCCTGGGCGTCGTCGTCGTGGGCGCCTTCGGCATCCTCGGCGGCGGTCAGGGCGGCGTGGACGGCGTCGACCCGGTCGCGCACCTGCGCGTCCAGCATCGCGAAGAAGATGTCGTCCTTGCCGGTGAAGTTCGAGTAGATCGCGCCCTTGGTGAGCCCGGCGGCCGCCGCGACGTCGTCGAGACGGGCGTTGGCGTAGCCGTGCTCGGCGAAGACGCCGAGCGCCGCGTCGAGAAGGCGGCGACGCACCTCCGCACGGCCTGGTCGCCCCTGGGGTCGAGTCGCCGGTCCCGCGTCCGGCGACCGGTCCGGCCGGGGGCGCCCGATGGCGTTGACGTCGTCCACATCCCCGAGCATACTCACCAGTATTCAATACCCGTGAGTATCGAGAGCCGACATGCCACCCACTCCCGCGTCACCCCCCTCACCCGCCCCGGTCGAGTGGAGCGATGTGCGCGGACACGCCCGCGTGTCTCGCGCACATCGCTCCACTCGACGAGGGAGGCGGGGCGTTGCGCTGGGGGTCGTGTGCACTGCGGCGCTGATCATCAACGTCGACAACACCATCCTCAACGTCGCCCTGCCGACGCTCGTCCGGGACCTCGGTGCGACGTCGAGCGAGCTGCAGTGGATCGTCGACTCCTACGCGATGGTGCTCGCCGGCCTGCTGCTCCTCGGCGGCAGCCTGGCCGACCGCTTCGGGCGACGACGCTTCTTCCTCCTCGGTCTGGTCGTCTTCGCGGCGGGTTCCGCCGGCGCCGCCGTTGCGCACTCCGCCGGCCCCCTCATCATCTGGAGAGCGCTGATGGGCGCCGGCGCCGCGCTGACGATCCCGGCCTCGCTGTCGATCATCAACGACCTCTTCCGCGAGCCGGCGGCGCGGGTCCGGGCCATCGGTGCCTGGGCCGGCACCATCGGGCTCGGCATCGCGATCGGCCCGATCGCCGGCGGCCTCCTGCTGGAGAGGTTCTGGTGGGGATCGATCTTCCTCGTCAACCTCCCTGTCGTCGCCGCCGGGCTCGTCGGCGCCGTGCTGGTGGTGCCCGAGTCGAGGAACCTTGCCCCTCAGCCCGCCGATCCGACCGGTGCGGTGCTCTCCGTTGCCGGCCTGGGCCTGGTGCTCTGGGCCATCATCCAGGCCCCGGTGGACGGCTGGACGTCGGCGCCGGTCGTCCGGGCCGGCGTCGGTGGCGTCGGCGTGCTGCTCGCCTTCGTGGTCTGGGAGGCCCGCAGCAGCCATCCGATGCTCCCCCTCGGGTGCTTCGCCGACCGCCGGTTCTCCGTCGCTGCGGCCGCCGAGACCCTTGGGGCATTCGGCCTGCTGGGGTCGCTGTTCGTGCAGACGCAGTTCCTGCAGTCGGACCTGGCCTACACGCCGCTCCAGGCAGGGCTGCGCATCCTCCCGCTCGCCGGCGTCCTCGTCGTGAGTGCGGCGCTCTCCGCCCACGCCGTCCACGCCATCGGGACGAAGGGCACCGCTGCAGCCGGCCTGGCCGCGATCGCCGCCGGGCTGTGGCAGGTCTCGGCCGTGTCGACCGCGGCCACGGTCTACACCGACGTCGTTCCCGGGCTGCTGCTCATCGGGTGCGGGGCGGGACTGCTGCTGCCGACGGCGACGAACTCGGTCGTCGGCTCGGTCCCCCGGGGCGACGCCGGTATCGGGTCGGCGGTCAACGCCGTGGCCCTGCAGGTCGGCGGGGCGTTCGGCGTCGCCGTGATCGGGTCCGTGCTGTCGACCCGGTACCAGTCGTCGGTGTCCGCGGCTCTCGCCGGTCACCCCGTGCCGGAGGCAGCCGCGCACGCGATCCACGGCTCCCTCGGCGGTGCGCTCGCCGTGGCGGACGCAGCCGGCGGGACGATCGGACCGGTCGTGGCCCACGCCGCCCGCGCCGCGTTCATGAGCGGAACCGGGGTCGCCATGGCGGCCGGCGCAGCGGCCGCGGCCGGTGGGGCCGTCCTCGTCCTCGCGCTCCTGCCGTCGCGCCCGCGCTAGTCCTCGGGACCCCGGACCTCGGCGACCCGCATCCGCGCCCAGACGAGCTTGCCCTTCGGCAGCGGGCGCCAGCCCCAGTCCGCGAGCCGCTCGACGATGCGCATGCCGTAGCCGCCGACGCGCCCGGGATGACCGTCGGTCGTCACGGGCGGCGCCGGGTTGGCGTCCTCGACCTCGATCCTCAGCCCGTCCCCGGTGTCGAACAGCCGCAGGGAGATCGGCCCCCAGCCGTGCAGGACGGCGTTCGCGACGAGCTCGGACGCGACCAGCTCCGCGCTCCCGATGTCGGTGAGCCCCCAGGCACGACCCGTGCGGATCACCGCATGACGGGCCCGCCCGATCGATGCCGGCTCGCTCGGCAGCACCCACCGGCGCGCACTGCGGCTGTGCGCGTGCACCCGGTCGTCCGTCGCGTGGTCGGGCAGGCGGACGACGACCACGGCGACGTCGTCCTCCGGCCGGTCGACGAGCCCGGCGACGAGGTCCTCACCGATCCCGGCGGCATCGATCGCCGTGATGCCGCACGCGAGGTCCTGCAGGGCGGTCAGCCCCTCCCGCAACGGCCGGTCGCGCCGCTCGATCAGACCGTCCGTGTAGAGGACGAGCACGTCCCCCGGGCGCAGGTCGTGGTGCGCCGTGGCGCGCGGACGGCCACCGAACCCGATCAGCGGGCCGCCCGCGTCGTCGAGCAGCGTCGGGTGCCCGTCGCGCACGAGCAGCGCCGGCAGGTGACCCGCGCGCGCGTACTCGAGCCGCCAGGTCCCGTCCTGGTGCGTGAGGGTCACGAGCGCCATGCTCGCGGCCCGGCTCATCGTCATGCCGCTCACGACCTGGTCCACGCGCTCCAGCACCGGCCCCGGGGTCGCGAGCTCGAGCGCGAACGAGCGCACCACGGACCGGAGCTGGCCCATCGCGGCGGCCGCCTCGACGTCGTGCCCGACGACGTCCCCGATCACGACCGCCACGACGTCCGGCGACACCTGCAGGACGTCGTACCAGTCGCCGCCGATCTGGGCGTGGCCCGTGTTCGGCGAGTAGTACGTCCACACGTCGACGCCCTCGATCTGGGCCTGCTGCGGCAGCATCGCGCTCTGCAGGGTCTCGGCGAGGGCATGCTCCTGTGCATACAGGCGGACGTTGTCGACCGCGAGACCGACGCGACGCACCGTGAGGTCGAGCACGCTGAGCGTGCTCGGTGCGAACCCCGAGGTGCCGGTCCGCGCGCGTGGCACGACGGCCAGGAGCCCGAGGATGCGACCGCGCCCCTCGACCGGGAAGAGGACGACGGTCGTGACGCCCCGTGGCCCGAGGACCGCGCGCAGGTGGTCGGCGAGCCAGCGCGACGCGGTCCGGTCCGGGAACGTCCCCCCGAGGTCGAGGTCGACCGGCTGCTCGCCGCCACCGTCGAGGAGCTGCTGGACGGGGTCGGACGCGTGCGGGTCGTCGGGTGCGTCGCGAGCCCCGTCGCGGATGTCCCCGCCACCGTGCCGACGACCGCGCCCGCTCGGTGGCGCGTCCACGTCGATGCCCTCGGCGGCGTGCAGACCGCCGTCGTTGAGGAAGAACCCGGCCCACTCGATGAGGCGCCCGGCGAGCTCGTCCGCGATCGCCTGCAGGGCGTGCGGGTCGTCGAGATCCATCAGAAGGTTCGAGACCTCCGTGAGGACCGCGAGCTCGTGCCGGGCCTGCCGCTCGACCTCGACCTCGTGACGCTGTGCCGCGCTGGTCGTGATCTCGTCCGTGACGTCGACCTGGTTGACGACCCAGTGCGTGATCCGTCCGGTGGCATCGGGCACCGGGGCGAGCGAGGTGTGGTTCCAGAACGGGCTCCCGTCCGCCCGGTAGGAGACCAGCGTCCCGGACGCGCTGCGTCCCGCCGACATCGCGGCCGAGAACGCGGCGATCGTCGCGAGGTCCGTCTCGGGACCGATCAGGACGGTCGCGCTGCGGCCGCGCACCTGTGCGAGCGGGTAGCCGGTCGTCCGGGTGAAGGCGTCGTTCACCCAGACGATCGGCCGACCCGGCACGGTCGCGTCGATGATCATGAAGGCCGCGCTGGTGGCCTGCAGGGCGCGGTCGCGCACCTCGGAGAGCGCCGCGTCCGACGGGTCCCGGTCCGAAGGGTTGACCACGACCACCTCCGATCGTCTAGCGTGCCCACAGGTCAGCAGCTCGCCCGGGCTGTCCGGAGGATCCGTCCCGGACCTCGGCCGACCCGAGAGGAGCATCGTGCGCGACGGTAACAGCCCGACGCCGGACGAGCCCGTCCGAGACGCAGCGAGCACCGGGAGCCGACCCACGGCCGTCGAGCCCGGGACCGTGCACGTGATCGTCGGTCCCGAGCGCACACGGATCGTGCTCACCGGCGAGGTCGACGCCGACCTCGCACCTGAGCTCCTCGAGGCCGGCGCCGAGGCCGAGAAGGCCGGCCTGCCGATCGAGGTCGACGCGCACCACGTGACGTTCATGGACTCGTCGGGCGTCGCGTTCCTGGCTCGCCTGTCGACGCGCAGCGCCCACCGGGTCCGCCTGCTCCGGGTGCCGCCGACCGTGCGGTTCCTCCTCGAGGTGACCCGGATCGGCGACCTCCTCGACGTGGACGACGACGCCCTTCCCGTCGAACCTCGAGGGTCCGAGCGCGGCGAGTCGCACCACACCTGACCCCGGGGCGGTGCCGGAGGAGCCCGGCACGACGGAGGGGCCCGACGGCGTGACTGCCGTCGGGCCCCTCCGTCGTGCGTGGGTCAGCGGATCTTGGTGCCTGCCGACCGCAGCTGCTGGGCGGCCTCGACGATGCGCGCGGCCAGACCGGCCTCGCCCAGCTTGCCCCAGGCGCGCGGGTCGTAGGCCTTCTTGTTGCCGACCTCTCCGTCGACCTTGAGCACGCCGTCGTAGTTGGCGAACATGTGGCCGGCGATCGGACGCGTGTACGCGTACTGGGTGTCGGTGTCGATGTTCATCTTGATGACGCCGTTGTCGACGGCCTCGGCGATCTCCGCCTCGGTCGAGCCCGAGCCGCCGTGGAAGACGAGGTCGAACGGGTTCTCCTTGCCGAGGGCGTCGCCCACGGCCTTCTGGATGTCGGCGAGGATCGACGGACGCAGCTTGACCGCACCCGGCTTGTAGACGCCGTGCACGTTGCCGAACGTCAGAGCCGTCAGGTACCGGCCCTTCTCGCCCGAGCCGAGCGCCTTGACCGTGGCCAGGCCGTCCTCGACGGTCGTGTAGAGCTTCTCGTTGATCTCGGCCGTGTGGCCGTCCTCCTCGCCGCCGACGACGCCGACCTCGATCTCGAGGATCGTGCGCGCGGCCTGCGAGAGCGCGAGGAGCTCCTCGGCGATGACCAGGTTCTCCGCGAGCGGCACGGACGAGCCGTCCCACATGTGCGACTGGAACGTGGGGAGCTTGCCGGCCTTGACCAGCTCGATCTCGAGCGCGAGCAGCGGGCGGACCCACGAGTCCAGGTTCTGCTTGGCGCAGTGGTCCGTGTGCAGGGCGACCGTGACGGGGTAGTTCTTGGCGACCTCGGCGGCGTACGCCGCGAGACCGAGCGAGCCGGCGATGCGGTCCTTGATGGTCGCGCCGGACGCGTACTCGGCACCACCGACGGAGACCTGGATGATGCCGTCGCTCTCCGCCTCGGCGAAGCCCTGGAGCGCGGCGGTCAGGGTCGAGGACGACGTGACGTTGACGGCCGGGTAAGCGAACTTGCCCGCCTTCGCCCGGTCGATCATCTCGTTGTAGACCTCGGGGGTGGCAATGCCCATCAGCAGATCTCCTGCACGTGTGAGAGGGGTGGCGTATCGGCCAAGTTTTGCACGAACGGCGCTCGACGCGAGCGGGACCTCGTGCCCACGGACACCCGGCGCGACCCTGCAGGTCAGGCCGTCGCGTGCTGCACGACCCAGGCGTGCATCGCGATCGCCGCAGCTGCCGCGGCGTTGATCGAGCGCGTCGACCCGAACTGCGCGATGTGCAGGACGTCGCGGGCAGCCGCACGGGCGGCGTCCGAGAGCCCGACGCTCTCCTGGCCGAACAGCAGGACGCAGGCCCGGGGCAGCGGGTAGCCCTCAAGGGCGACGGACCCGGGCAGGTTGTCGATGCCGAGCACCGGAAGACCGGCCTGGTCCGCCCAGGTCAGCAGGTCCTCGACCGTCGCATGGTGCTGCAGGTGCTGGTACCGGTCGGTGACCATCGCACCGCGCCGGTTCCAGCGCCGCCGGCCGACCACGTGCACGGCTGCGGCGTTGAACGCGTTGGCGGTCCGCACCACGGACCCGATGTTCAGGTCGTGGGACCAGTTCTCGACCGCGACGTGGAACTCGTGCCGCCGGGTGTCGAGGTCGGCGACGACGGCCTCCACGGTCCAGTACCGGTAGCGGTCGACGACGTTGCGGCGGTCGCCCTGCTCGAGCAGCACCGGGTCGTAGCGCGCACCGTCCGGTCCGGAGAGGTCGGGCCACGCCTCGCGCCCACCGGGCCAGGGACCGACGCCGACCTCGGCGCGCTCCTGGTCGGGCATGCGGTCGTGGTCGGGCCTGCCGTCCTGGTCAGGTCCCGCCCCGACGCCGCGCACCGGCCCCGCACCCGTCGTGCCCGCTCCCGTCACGCCCGCACCCGTCACGCCCGCGCCCGTGCCCTCCGCCAGGCCTGGCGGAGGTGGAGCCGCGAGGAGGTGTGCAGCACCGAACGCTCGTAGAGACGCGCGCCGAGACCGACCGAGAGCATCGCGAACGCGAGCAGGAGCACCGCCGAGACGACCGGCTCCCACGCCGCGACATCTCCCAGGATCACGCGTTCGGGCATGAGCAACGGCGCCGTCAGGGGGATGTACGACAGCACGGTCTGCACGATCCCCGGCTCGGTCGCGAGCAGGGCCGCGACGAGCGGCACCATCACGAGGACCTGCATGACGATCGTGGTCGACTGCAGCTCCTCGTGCCGGGACACGAGCGAGCCGGCGACGGCCCACAGGCACGCGAGCAGCACGAAGCCGAGCACGAAGAACACGACGAACCACCCCGCTCCCATGAACAGCTGCCCGACGGAGGCCGCGCGTCCGGTGACCGCGGCCCCGGCGATCCCGACGGCGAGGAGCAGGAGGATCTGCGCGAGGGCGAGCACGGTGCTCCCGATCACCTTGCCGGCGAGCAGCCAGCGCACCGGGACCGCGGCGACGAGCAGCTCGACCACCCGCGACTGCTTCTCCTCGACGACGCTCTGGGCGATCGAGACCCCGAAGGTGAGCACCGACAGGTAGAACAGCAGGGCGACGACGGCGACCAGGAGCTGAGGCGGCACCGACCCCCGCGTCCTGGCGTCGAGGACCGTGGTCGTCGGCGGGGTCGGGTTGAGCATCGCGCGGAGCTGCGCCGAGGTGAGCCCCGCGTCGGCCGCCGCGGCGGAGATCTGGAGCTGTGCCGACGCCGTCTCGACGAGGGTCCCGAGGACGTCGGGCACCACGCCCTTCGCGATCAGCTGCAGCATGCGGATGTCGTCGCCGATGACGGCCGCCGAGACCGTGCCGTCCCGGACGAGCTCCTCGGCCTCGTCCGTCGACTCGACCGGACGGGTCGTGATGATCGCGCTGGGCAGCTTCCCGACGCCGAACACCGTGGAGCTGCTGCTCTTCTGGGCGTCGGCGGCAAGGGTGGTCGCCGCACCCACCACCTGCTGCGCGGCGCTGCCGCTGACCGCCACGGTGAACCGCGGTGTCTGCCCCTGGATGAACGCCGGAACGGCGACCGCCAGCGCGACCACGACCAGCATGAACAGCGTGGAGCCGCGGAAGGCTCGGTCGTGGAGCCGGACCGTGATCTCCCGACGGGCGATGACGGCCACGGTCTCGCGCAGGCGCGGTCGCTCGTCGGCGTCGTCCTGCACGCCTCGCGTCCGGTCGGCACTCATCGGACCACCTCCCGGAAGATCTCCGCCAACGTCGGGACGACTGCGCCGAACTCCTCGACGTCGCCGTGCCGTTGCGCAGCCGCGAGGACCACCTGGCCGTCGGCCGCGGGGTCCAGGTCGACCGTGATCACGTCGCCGTCCACCATCACCTCGACGACCCCGGGCGTCCGGGCGAGCTCGACGTCGAGCTCCGCCCAGCGCGACCGCGTCCCGGTGGTGGACTCGTCGGCCCGCGGCGACGTGACGACCAGGCGCAGCCGCCGCCCTGCCCGGGTCCGCCGGAGCTCGCTCGCCTCGCCCGCCGCGACCACCCGGCCCGCGCTGAGGATGACGACGTCGTCGCACAGCCGCTCGACCACCTCGAGCCGGTGGGACGAGAACAGCACCGGGACACCGGCGTCGGCGCGCTCGCGCAGGCTCTCGGCCACGAGGTCCACCGCGAACGGGTCGAGACCGGAGAACGGCTCGTCGAGCACGAGGAGGACCGGGTCGTGGAGCAGCGCCGCCGCGACCTGGACGCGCTGCTGGACGCCGCGCGACAGCGTGCCGAGCACGTCAGTGCGACGGTCCGCGAGCCCCAGCGAGTCGAGCAGGGCGACGGCCCGGTCCTTCGCCGTCGCGGCGTCGAGGCCGTGCATGCGCCCGAGGAACACGAGCTGGTCGACGACCGGCATCTTCGGGTACAGCCCACGCTGCTCCGGCATGTACCCGAACCGGCGACGCAGCCGGAGGTCGACCGGTTCCTCCCCGAAGCGGACCTCGCCGTCGTCCGCCGTGAGCACACCCATGACGATGCGCATCGTCGTGGTCTTGCCGGCACCGTTGGCGCCGATGAGCCCCGTCAGCCGCCCCGGACGGGCCGCGAGGCTCACCTCGTCGAGCACCACGCGGTCGCCGAAGCGTCGCGTCACCGCCTCGAGCGTGAGACCTTCACGCATGCGCCGTCCTTCCTCGAGCGGCCACCCGGGCCACCGCTGTGCACCGTCATGCACCGGAGGACCACGCTAGTCACTGTGGCACCCGCTCCGGGCCCGGTATCGCCGTCCGAACGGCTCCGCGGTGACGTCATGTTCACAGGATGTCCTCGGGGTGCTCTCGGGAGACCACGGGTGCGCACCGTACTCTTGCAGCGTGCTCGTACCGACCGCTCTCGCCCAGGTGCTGCCCGCCGTCGGCCAGCTCCATGCCCTCGGCCCCAGCTGGCTGAACCCCGACTACCTCATCACGACCTTCGGCGCGTACGCGCTGATCGGCGTCTGCGTCATCGTCTTCGTCGAGACCGGTCTGCTGTTCCCGCTGCTCCCGGGCGACTCCCTGCTGTTCACCGCGGGAGCGTTCGTCGCGCAGGACAAGCTGCACTTCCCGCTCTGGCTGCTGTGCAGCCTGCTGTTCGCGTCCGCCTTCCTGGGCGACCAGACCGCGTACTGGATCGGTCGCCGGATGGGCCCGCGCATCTTCAACCGGCCGGACTCGCGCATCTTCAAGCAGAGCCACATCACCCAGACCAACGCGTACTTCGAGCGCTACGGCGGTCGCACGGTGATCATCGCGCGGTTCGTGCCGTTCGTCCGGACGTACTCCGCGGTGGCGGCCGGCGTGGGCAAGATGCACTACCCGCACTTCGCCGCGTTCGACGCCGTCGGAGCACTCCTGTGGGGCGTCGGCGTCACCCTCCTCGGGTACGCCCTCGGCAACATCCCGTTCATCAAGGCCAACATCGAGTTCCTGCTGGTGCTCGTGGTCGTCGTGTCCGTCCTGCCGATCGCGATCGAGCTGTGGCGCAAGCGCCGGAAGGCCGCCGAGCTCGTCGCCGAGCTCCCTGTCGTGGAGCCGGGAGCACCGCGTCCGTGAACCGTGAGATCCGTAGCTGGTTGACGGACATGGACGGCGTCCTCGTGCACGAGGGCCATGCGCTGCCGGGCGCCGCCGAGTTCATCGGTGCGCTGCGTGCCGCCGAGCGACCGTTCCTGATCCTCACGAACAACTCGATCTTCACCCCGCGCGACCTGCGTGCCCGGCTCGCGGCAGCAGGGCTCGACGTCCCCGAGTCGTCGATCTGGACATCGGCCCTCGCCACCGCGCAGTTCCTCGCGGACCAGGTCCCGGGTGGCAGCGCGTACGCGATCGGCGAGGCCGGCCTGACGACCGCCCTGTACGAGGCGGGCTACACGCTGACCGAGTCCGCACCGGACTACGTCGTGCTCGGCGAGACCCGGACCTACTCGTTCGAGGCGATCACCAAGGCCGTCCGGCTGATCGCGGGCGGTGCGCGGTTCATCTGCACCAACCCGGACGTGACCGGTCCGAGCGCCGAGGGCGACCTCCCGGCGACCGGTGCGGTGGCCGCGATGATCACGGCGGCCACCGGGCGCCAGCCGTACTTCGTCGGGAAGCCGAACCCGATGATGTTCCGCTCGGCCCTCAACCGCATCGATGCGCACTCCGAGTCGACCGCGATGATCGGGGACCGCATGGACACGGACATCGTCGCGGGCATCGAGGCGGGTCTGCAGACGTTCCTCGTCCTCACGGGTTCCACCAAGCCGCACGAGGTCGATCGGTTCCCGTTCCGGCCGAGCCACGTCGTGGACTCGATCGCGGACCTGGTGAGCCGGGTCTGAGCGCTCGCGGGGGTCGCAACCCCGGCTGGGTCCCGAACCAGCACGGCGCCTGGGCGATGCTGCTCCTCCCGCCGGTGGTCGGAGCGGTCGCCTCCGGGGTCCGCTGGTCGCACCTCCTGCTGCTGGCGACGTGGCTCGTGGGGTACCTCGCGTTCTTCGCCGCCGGCCTCTGGCTGAGGTCACGACGCAAGGCGCGCTACTGGCCGCCGGTGCGTGCGTACACGATCGTCGCGGTCGCGCTCGGTTCCGTGCTGCTGGCCACGCACCCGGCCCTGCTCAGGTGGGCACCGGTCTACGCGCCGCTGCTCGCCGCGAGCCTGTGGTTCTCGGCCCGCCGGTCCGACCGGTCGCTCGCGAACGACCTGGTCACCGTCGTCGCGGCGAGTCTCATGGCGGTGGTCGCGTGGGGGCTGGGCGACGCCGAGGGCCCGGTCGGGACCGGACCGCTCACGTGGCCGCCCGGTGCGACGTCACCGCATGCGTGGCTGATCGCCGGGGTGCTGCTCGCGTACTTCGCCGGGACGGTGCTCTACGTGAAGACGATGATCCGCGAGCGCGGCAACCCGCGGATGTGGTGGGCGTCGGTCGGGTATCACGCCGCGGTCGTCGTGCCGACGGCGTGGGCCGACCCGGTGCTCGGTGCGCTGTTCGTCGTGCTCGCGGTCCGTGCCGCTGTCGTCCCGCGACGGTGGCCGGCGCTCTCGCCGCGCACGGTCGGGATCGGCGAGGTCGCGGCGAGCGTCGTGCTCGGGATCCTCCTGCTCACACGCTGAGCGCCGCGACACCCGATCGGTCGCGCGGCCACCTGGCTCCACGACCAGCGAGGCTCCACGACCAGCGAGGCTCCACGACCACCGAGGCTCCACGACCACCGAGACCGCGCGACCCGGTGACCCGCGCCCGGGTGCGGGGTCGGTCAGCTCTGGCCGAAGTCCACCGTCGGGGCGGCGCGCACGGCCGGGTCCTCGGTCTCGAAGTACTCGGCACGGACGAAGCCGAACATGCCCGCGATGATGTTGTTCGGGAACGTCTCGACGCGCGTGTTGAGCGTCCGGACGTTCGCGTTGTAGAACCGCCGACCGGCGGCGATGCGGTCCTCGGTGTTGGTGAGCTCGGCCTGGAGCTGCTGGAAGTTCTCGCTCGCACGCAGCACCGGGTACGCCTCGGCGACCGCGAAGAGCCGGCCGAGGGCCTGGGTGAGCTGGTTCTCGTGAGCGGCCTGCTCGGCGGGTCCGGAGGCGGGCGCCGACGCAAGGGATCGCGCCCGGGCGACCTCGTCGAACACACCGCGCTCGTGGGCCGCGTAGCCCTTGACGGTCTCGACGAGGTTCGGGATCAGGTCGTGGCGACGGGTGAGCTCGACGTCGATCTGCCGCCAGGCCTCCTGCACCAGGTTGCGGAGCCGGACGAACGCGTTGTACGCGCCGACCGCCCACAGCAGGGCGATGACGACGATCGCGATGAGGACGATCAGGATGATGCTGGCGGTGGTCACTGGCCCTCCCGGGCGTTCGAGGTGATAGGGGGATCGTAGCCGTGGTCCTGCCAGACGAACCGGGGAATCGACTCGACGACGGCCGCCATCATGAAGCTGTAGGGGCCGATCCGGTCGAGGTTCGTCCGACCGTCGTCCCAGATCAACAGGGTGTCACCCTCGATCCGGAAGGACACCGACCGGGCGTCCGCCCGCATCAGCCGTTCCATCAGCAGGGGCCGCACGACGTCGTGCGCGAACTTGAGCTCGTGGGCCTGCACGCGCCACGCCTGGTTGAACTCCTCGGACTCGAACTGGATGTCCTGCCCGCCGACCATCTTCGCGAGCCGCGCACCCAGGCCGTCGTGGGTGAGCTCGAGCGTCGGGAGCGCCACCGGGAGCGGGGTGACCATCACGTGGTGGTGGTACGTCGTGCTGCTGCGGGAGCCGTTCGAGCTCGAGCCGGAGTCCTTGGTGTACGAGTAGGTGAAGGACGTGATCCGGTGCGGCCCGTCCGCGCCGGTCACCGAGCCGGAGAGGACCTCCCGGACCCGGCGGTTGCGGCCGCCCTCGTTGAACGGCTGCCCCACCCATCGGTAGACGAGCGTCGGGTCGGACGCCTGGTACGACCACCCGGCGGACTGCGCCCACGCCACGAGCGCCTTCTGGCGGACCTGCGCGCGCCACAGCCCGAACCCGGCCACTGCTACGGCCAGCACGATCACCAGCACGACGGTCATGCGCATGTCCCCCTGGACGTCGTCTAGCTCAGACCGAGATCGGCGAGCCCGAAGACGGCGTGGTACGGCACCCCGAGGGCCTCGATCTTCTCGCGGGCGCCCGTGTCACGGTCGACGATCACCGCGACCCCGACCACCTCCGCGCCGGCCTCACGCGCCGCCGCGACCGCGGTGATCGGCGAGGCCCCGGTCGTCGAGGTGTCCTCGACGACCACGACGCGCCGGCCGGCGATGTCCGGGCCCTCGATCCGCCGCTGCATGCCGTGCGCCTTCGCCTCCTTGCGCACGACGAACGCGTCCAGGTCGAGGCCGCGCGACGCGGCCGCGTGCAGCAGGGCGCCGGCGACCGGGTCCGCGCCGAGGGTCAACCCGCCGACCGCGTCGACCTCGGCCGGGCCCAGGCCCACCTCCTCGAGGAGGTCCAGGAGCACGTGCCCGACGAGCGGGGCCGCCCGGTGGTGCAGGGTGATGCGGCGCAGGTCCACGTAGTAGTCGGCTTCCCGACCGGAGGACAGCGTGACCTTGCCGCGCACGACGGCAAGCTCGGAGATGAGGTCGCGAAGCTGCTCGCGAGGGGTCGGGGAGAAGGTCGCGTCGTCTGGCACGTCCGTCAGGCTAGCGGTGCCTAGACGGCGCTGTCTGCGGCGTCCGGGGCGCCAGGGCCGTCGAGGGCGTCGCCGCCCGACCTGCCGGACGCGTCGGACGTCCCGGTCGCCTCCGGGTCGACCGGCCGGCGGTACGAGCCGAACGCGCGCACGGCCGCGCGCGGCAGCAGCCGGGCGACACCGGCGACCGTCCGATACCGCAGGCTCGGGGTCGAGATCACGACGCCGCGACGGACGTCCGCGAGCGCCGCCGCGACCACGGACTCGGCGTTGAGCCAGGCGACCTCGGGGAACGGGTTGTCGATCCCGGCACGCTCGTGGAACTCGGTGTGCACGAACCCCGGGCACAGCACGGTCGCGGTGACCCCGGTGTCCTTGAGCTCGACCGCGAGCCCCTCGGTGAACGTGCGCACCCACGCCTTGTGCGCCGAGTAGGTGCCGGACGCGAGCAGCGCGGCGATCGAGGCGACGTTGAGGATCGCCCCACGTCCGCGCACGCTCATCTGGCCGGCGGCCGCGTGCGAGAGCACGAGCACCGCACGCACCATCACGTCGAACGCCTTCTCCTCCGTGGCGAGGTCGCCGCCGACGAACTTCTGGTGCAGCCCGTACCCGGCGTTGTTGACCAGGAGGCCGACGGGGCGGGTGGTCGCCCGCAGGCGTTCGGCGACCCGCTCGACGTCCTCGCGGACGGACAGGTCGGCCGGGAGGACCTCGACCCGCACACCGGCGGCGGCGCGCAGCTGGGAGGCCAGCCGCTCGAGCCGCTCGGCGTCACGGGACACGAGGACGAGGTCGTGGCGGGCGGTGGCGAGCTGCCAGGCGAACTCGAGACCCAGCCCGGCACTCGCGCCGGTGATCAGTGCGGTTCCCATGCCGTCAGCCTACGGTCCTCTCCTGCCGGTTGGGCGGAACAGGCCGATAGCCTGGCGCACATGCGTCTGGCGACCTGGAACATCAACTCGATCCGTGCACGGGCCGATCGCGCCGTGGCCTTCCTCGAACGCAGCGGCACGGATGTGCTGGCCCTGCAGGAGACGAAGTGCAAGGACGAGCAGTTCCCGCGCGCGCTCTTCGAGGACGCCGGCTACGAGGTCGCGACGTTCGGGTTCTCCCAGTGGAACGGTGTGGCGATCGTCTCCCGGGTCGGGCTCGAGGACGTCGAGACCGGGTTCCCGCACCAGCCCGGGTTCGGTGACGAGCCGGTCGTCGAGGCGCGCGCCCTCGGTGCGACGTGCGGCGGGGTGCGCGTGTGGAGCCTGTACGTCCCGAACGGGCGCGAGCTCGACAACCCGCACTACCCGTACAAGCTCAGCTGGCTGGAGGAGCTGCGCGCGCAGGCCGCCTCGTGGATCTCCGCCGACGCGGGCGACCCGACGGCGCAGGTCGCCCTCGTCGGCGACTGGAACGTCGCACCGCTCGACACCGACGTGTGGGACATCGAGCTGTTCGCCGGGAAGACGCACGTCAGCCCGGCCGAGCGCGCGGCGTTCGCGGCGTTCGCGAAGGCCGGGTACGCCGAGGTGTCCCGCACGTTCGTCCCTGCCGAGCGCACCTACACGTACTGGGACTACCAGCAGCTGCGGTTCCCGCGGAACGAGGGCATGCGGATCGACTTCACGTACGCCTCGCCCGCGCTCGCGGCGCGGGTCTCCGGGGTGACGATCGACCGCAACGAGCGCAAGGGCAAGGGCGCCTCCGACCACGTTCCGGTGATCCTCGACCTGATGGACTGACGACGACGTCGCCGGTTCGCTAGGTTGCACGCATGACGACCCCTGACCCGTGGACCGCGCCGGGCGAGAACGCACGAGACCCGTACGCCGCGCCTGCCCCGGGGACGGACCCCGTGACGGGTGCTCCGTCGGGGGGCGGCAACGGGTTCCCGGGGACGGGGGGTCAGCAGGCGGGTGGTCAGCAGGCGGGTGGACCGACGATGCCGGATGCGCCTGCCACTCCTCCGGTACAGCAGTCCTGGTCGCCGCAGCCCGGCCTCGGTGCGCCCGACGCCGCCGCGGCGCCCGTCGAGTCACCTCTGGACCCGTCCGGGCAGCAGGCCTACGGAGCGCCCGGACCGGCACCGTACGGGCAGCAGGCGTACGGCACCCCGGCGTACGACCCGCAGACGTACGCGGCCCCGACGGCAGCGTCCTACGGCCAGCAGTCCTACGGTGCCCCCGCCGCACCGTATGGGCAGCAGGCGTACGGGCAGCAGGCGTACGGGCAACCCGCGTACGGCCAGCAGTACGCCGCGCCGCAGTACACCTCGTACCCGCAGTCCGGCACGTACGCCCCGGGCGCCCAGTGGGCGCAGCCGCAGAAGACCAACGGGATGGCGATCGCCGCGCTGGTCCTCGGCCTGGCCGGCATCGTGACGGCCGGGGCCGCGGGGATCCTCGGGCTGATCTTCGGGATCATCGGCATGCGCCAGATCTCTCGCACGGGTGACGCCGGCAAGGGCATGGCGATCGCCGGCATCGTCCTCGGCTCTCTCGGCATCCTGTTCTTCGCGCTGGTCGTCATCGGCTTCGTCATGGCGCTCGCGACGGGCGACATGACGACGCACTCCGGCACCGTCTCGTTCGGCACCTCCGCGAGCGCACTCCTCGGCTCGGCAGCCGGATCGGTGCGGTGACCGCGCCGCCCGCGCGACCCGACCCCGGCGCGTACTACGCGCCCGGCTGGCAGCCACCCGCACCGCCGCGGGACCTCTTGGCGGTGAACTCCCTGGTGGCCGGGGTGATCACCCTCGGGCCGGTCGCCCTCGGTCTCGGGATCGCCGCCCTCGGGCGGATCCGGCGGGGCGCCACCCGCGGCAAGGGCCTCGCGGTCGCGGGCATCGTCCTCGGGACGGTCTGGACCCTGCTCGGGGGGATCTGGAGCGTCGCCGGCCTGCTGACCTGGCAGGCCACCCGGCCGTTGCCGCAGACCCTCACCTCGGCACGCGCGGCCTACGTCGGCCAGCTGCGCACCGGGAGCTGCGTCGAGGAGCTTCCGGCGGACGGCGACATCACGCGGGTGACCGTCCTGCCGTGCCGGGAGCCGCACGCCGCCGAGGTCGTCACGACCTACGCGTTCGGTGCGACGGACGTGTGGCCGGGCCAGGAGCGGGTGGACGACCGCGTCGCGCACGCCTGCCAGCTCACCGCAGCCGAGGAGTCGGCCGGGGTCCGTGCCGTCGTGTGGGCGCCGACCCTCGCGTCCTGGGAGAGCGGCGACCGCACCGGGCTGTGCCTCGTGACGCTCGGGAAGCCGGTGACCGGGTCCTTCCTTGACGGGACCGTCACGGCTCCCTGAGCGTCCCCGCGACACCCCCGTCGACGAACACCTGGACGACGGCCTGGACGACCAGGGTCGTCTCGAGCTCGTCGGACCACGCATCGCGGCCGACGACGACCGTGAACTCCCCTGGCTCGGTCGACCACCCGGCGCCGTCCCAGTGCTCGAAGGCCCGAGCCCGGAGCCCGATCCGTGCGGTGACCGTCTCCCCGGGCCCGGCCGTCACCGTCGCGTGGCCGGCGAGCCAGCGCACCGGGCGCTCGACCGCGGACCCCGGCCGGGTCAGGTAGACCTGGACGACCTCCCGTCCGTCACGTGCACCGGTGTTCGTCACGTCGACCTCGACACGTCGCGCGCCGTCGGCCCCCGACGCGTCGCCAACCGGGCCGACGACCCGGACCGCGTCGTAGGTCCACGTGGTGTACCCGAGGCCGTACCCGAACGGGTAGGCGGGCTCCGTCCCCGCGCGGAGCCACGCGCGGTACCCGACGTGCAGGCCCTCGTCGTAGCGCAGCACGCCGTCGCGCGGGGTGACGTCGAGCACCGGGACGTCGTGCTCGTGCGCGGGCCAGGTGGTGGGCAGCCGCCCGCCGGGCTCGACGACCCCGGTGAGCACGTCGGCGAGCGCGTGACCGTACTCCTGCCCGCCGAACCACGTGAGCAGCACCGCGGCGGCGTCCTGACGCCACGGCAGCAGGACGGGCGAGCCGGAGTTCACGACGACGACCGTGCGGGGGTTGACCGCGGTGACGGCGCGGACGAGGTCGTCCTGGCGTCCGGGCAGCCGCAGGTCGGACCGGTCGAAGCCCTCGGACTCGACCTTCTCGTTGGTCCCGACGACCACGATCGCGACGTCGGCGTCCCGGGCGGCGTCACGCGCCTCCTCGAGGAGCGTCTCGGCCGACTCGACCCACGGCCGCCAGCCCGCGGTGAAGCCGAGCACCCCGGGGAGGTCCGTCCCGTCGGGCATCGACGGGACGCCGGTCAGCGGGTGCGACCACCGCAGGCGGTACGTGCGGCCGGCCTCGAGGTCGACCCGCACCGTGGTGCTCGGCGGCGCCATCAGGGCCGCGCCGACGTCTGCGGCGTCGACGGTCAACGTGGCCTCGTGGACGACCGCGCCGTCGACCTCGAGGGTCGTGCGGCCGATCACCGCCCAGCCGAGCTCGACCGGCCCGGAGGTCGACGGGGTGTGGTCCGTGACGAGCTCGAGGCTCGCGGCGACCGGCGCGTTGCCGAGCCACATGAGGTCCGTCGCCCGGCGGGACTCCTCGAGCACGACCGTGCCGTCCGCGGCGAGGAAGCGCACGCGGGCGCCGGGTTCCCCGGAGTCCGGGTGACGGATGTCCGCGAGGGCGAACGGCTGCACGCCGTCGTGCACGATCGCGCCGGTGGCGTAGGTGAACGCGGTACCGGGCAGTGCGGCGCGCAGGCCGTCGAGCGGCGAGACGGTCGACTCGGGCACGACCGTCGCGGAACCACCGCCCTGGGTGCGGGGACGCAGCGCGCTCTGGCCGATCACCGCGATGCGGGCGGGGGGCACCCGGTCGTGGGTCGCGCGTGCGGGGACCGGGTGCCCGCCCGGGGTGCCCTCAGCCGCGTCGGCGCGACCGAGCGGGAGGACGCCGTCGTTGCGCACCAGGACGATGCCGCGCTGCTCGACCTCGCGTGCGAGCGCGACCCCGGCCGCTGCCTCGGCCCCGGTCGCCGGCACGGGGGTGACGGCGGGCTCCGCGCCCGCGAGCGCACCGACGCGTGCCGCGAGGCGCAGCAGTCGGCGCACCTTGTCGTCGACGGCGGCCGCAGAGATCTCGCCGCTCTCGACGGCCGAGACGAGCGCGTCGCCCCACGGCCCGTCCGGTCCGGGCATCACGAGGTCCTGGGCGGCCGCGGCCGAGCGGAGCGACCGCACCGCCGTCCAGTCGGAGATCACGACGCCGTCGAACCCCCACGTCCCCTTGAGCGGTTCGGCGAGGAGGTCGCTCTCGCTCATCGTGACTCCGGCGACGGCGTTGTACGCGCTCATGACCGTCCAGGTCCCGGCGCCGGTCACGGTGCGCTCGAACGGCGCGAGGTAGAGCTCGTGCAGGGCGCGGTCGGAGACCTCGACGGACGCGGTGAAGCGGTCCGTCTCGAAGTCGTTCGCGACGTAGTGCTTGGGGCACGCGCCGACGCCCGTGTCCTGGACGCCGCGGACGAACGCCTCGGCGAGGTCCGCAGTGAGGAGCGGGTCCTCGGAGTACGCCTCGAAGTGGCGGCCGCCGAGCGGGCTGCGGTGCAGGTTGATCGTCGGCCCGAGGATCACGTCGACGCCCTTGCGGCGGGCCTCGTGGGCCATCGCGACGCCGTAGCGGTAGGCGACGTCCACGTCCCAGGTCGCTGCCAGCGCCGTCGCGCTGGGCAGGTTCAGCGACGGGTCGCGCTCGTCCCAGACCGCGCCGCGCACCCCCGAGGGCCCGTCCGAGACGACGACGGTGCGCAGGCCGACGGCCGGCTCCGCGTGCAGCGACCAGAAGTCCGCCCCGGTCAGGAGGCGGACCTTCTGCGGCAGCGTCAGACGGGCCACCAGCGCGTCGAGCTGCTCGTCACCGAGGGTGTCGGTCGTGCGGTCGGTGCTCTCGGTCATCGAAGGCCTCGTTCTCGTCTCGTCGCCCGGTGCGCGGTCTCACCGCAGGTACGTCGTGAGCCCCTCGACCACGAGAGCGTGGTCCTCCTGCTGCGGCAGGCCGGAGACGCCGACGATCCCGACGATCTCGTCACCGACCCGTAGCGGGAACGCGCCGCCGTGCGCGGCGTAGGTCTCCTCGTCCAGGCCCGAGGACTCCTCGAAGGTCGTGCCCTCGACGCGGAACCGGGTGCCGACCGTGAACGACGCCTCGCCGAAGCGCCGCACCACCGCGAACTTCCGGCCGATCCACCAGTCGTTCGTGGGCGAGCTGCCCGGGAACGCCCGCTGGAACACGATGTGCGGCCCGGCGGGCGTCTCGGCCTCGACCCGGACGACGACGGGCAGCCCGCGACCTTCGGCGAGCGCGGCGATCACCCCACCGAGGCGCGCCCCCTCGACGTAGTCGAACCGGGGGAGCACGAGCCGCGCCTGCTGACCCAGCAGCTCCGCGAGCAGGGCCGCCGAGCTGAAGGGCACCGGCTCGGGTGTGGCGTTCTCGGTGCGGGGGACGTCGTCGTCGGTCATCCCACCGACGCTACCGGACGTGCCTCGACCGCGAGGGACAGCCCGGCGGCGTCCTCCGGGTGGTCCACGACCACGGTGTCGCCGTCGTGCACCGCCGCGGCGAGGAGCAGCCGGGCGAGCTGGTCACCGATCTCCCGCTGGATGAGCCGACGCAACGGCCGCGCCCCGTACGCCGGGTCGTAGCCCTCGATCGCGAGCCACTCGCTCGCGGCCGGAGTGACCTCGAGCGTGATCCGCCGCTCGAGCACGCGCTCGGCGAGCCGCGCGACCTGCAGGTCGACGATCTGGCCGAGCTCGCCGAGCGAGAGCGCGTCGAAGATCACGACGTCGTCGAGCCGGTTGAGGAACTCCGGCTTGAACGACGACCGCACCATCGACATGACCCCGGCCTGCTTCGCGGCGTCGTCGAGCGTCGGGTCCACGAGGTACTGCGAGCCGAGGTTCGAGGTCAGCACGAGGATCACGTTGCGGAAGTCGACCGTGCGGCCCTGGCCGTCGGTGAGCCGACCGTCGTCGAGCACCTGCAGCAGGATGTCGAAGACCTCGGAGTGCGCCTTCTCGACCTCGTCGAGCAGCACGACCGAGTACGGCCGACGGCGCACGGCCTCGGTGAGCTGACCGCCCTCCTCGTACCCGACGTACCCCGGAGGGGCACCGACCAGTCGCGCCACCGAGTGCTTCTCGGAGTACTCGGACATGTCGATGCGCACGATCGCGCGCTCGTCGTCGAAGAGGAAGTCCGCGAGGGCCTTGGCGAGCTCGGTCTTGCCGACACCCGTCGGGCCGAGGAACAGGAACGACCCCGTGGGCCGGTCCGGGTCCGAGATCCCGGCACGCGAGCGACGCACCGCGTCGGACACGACGGCGACCGCGCGGGACTGCCCGATCAGCCGCGAGCCGATGACCTGCTCCATGCGCAGCAGCTTCTGGCTCTCGCCCTCGAGCAGGCGCCCGGCCGGGATCCCCGTCCACGCGGAGACGACCTCGGCGATCTCGTCGGGACCGACCTTCTCGGCGATCATCGGCGCGACCGCCGGGCGCGCGCCGAGCTCGAGCTCGTCGCCGGCCTGCTCGTCCGCCTCCGCGGCCGCGAGCTGCTTCTGCAGCGCCGGGATCTCGCCGTACTGGAGCCGACCTGCCGACTCGAGGTCGCCCTCGCGGATGGCCTTCTCCACGGCGGTGCGCAGCTCGTCGAGGGTCTTGCGGAGCTCGCCGACCCGGTTGTGGCCGGCCTTCTCGGCCTCCCAGCGGGCCGTGAGACCTGCGAGCTCCTCGCGGCGGTCGGCGAGGTCCGCCCGCAGCTTCTCGAGCCGGTCCGCGGACGCGGCGTCGCCGGACTCGGCCGCCTCGGAGAGCACGACCTCCTCCATCTCGAGCCGGGTCACCGCACGCTGCAGGGCGTCGATCTCGACCGGGGAGGAGTCCAGCTCCATGCGCAGGCGCGACGCGGCCTCGTCGACCAGGTCGATCGCCTTGTCCGGGAGCTGCCGACCGGGGATGAACCGGTGCGACAGGGCGGCCGCGGCGACGAGGGCGGCGTCCGAGATCGTCACCTTGTGGTGCGCCTCGTACCGCTCCTTGATGCCCCGGAGGATCGCGACGGTGTCCTCGACGCTGGGCTCCCCGACGAACACCTGCTGGAAGCGACGCTCGAGCGCGGCGTCCTTCTCGATGTGCTCGCGGTACTCGTCGAGCGTCGTCGCGCCGACCATCCGCAGCTCGCCGCGCGCGAGCATGGGCTTGAGCATGTTGCCCGCGTCCATGCTGCCCTCGGCGGCGCCGGCCCCGACGACGGTGTGCAGCTCGTCGATGAAGGTGACGACCTCACCCTCGGAACCCTTGATCTCCTCGAGGACGGCCTTGAGCCGCTCCTCGAACTCGCCGCGGTACTTCGCGCCCGCGACCATGGCGCCGAGGTCGAGCGAGATCAGCCGCTTGCCCTTGAGGGAGTCCGGGACGTCGCCCGCGACGATGCGCTGGGCCAGGCCCTCGACGACGGCCGTCTTGCCGACGCCCGGCTCGCCGATCAGCACCGGGTTGTTCTTGGTGCGGCGCGACAGCACCTGCACGACGCGGCGGATCTCGTTGTCCCGGCCGATCACCGGGTCGAGGCGACCCTCGCGCGCCGACTCGGTGAGGTCCACGCCGTACTGCTCGAGGGCCTTGTAGGTGCCCTCGGGGTTGGCCGACGTCACGCGCGTGTTCCCCCGCACGCTCGGCAGCGCCTGGGCGAGGGCCTCGCGGGTCGCGCCCGCAGCCTTGAGGATCCGCGCGGCGGACGACTCGCCCGCAGCCATGCCGAGCAGCAGGTGCTCGGTCGAGACGTACTCGTCGCCGAGGGCGCGCGCCTCCTGGCCTGCCGCGTCGATGAGCACCGTCATGGCACGCGACGCGGTCGGCTGGGCGACCGAGGACCCCGACGCGCGGGGGAGCCCGACGAGCTCGGCCCGGACCTGGCGACCGATCGCCGCCCGGTCGGCCCCGACGGCGTCGAGCAGCCCGCCGGCGATCCCCGACTCCTGCGCCAGCAACGAGCTGAGCAGGTGCGTCGGCTCGAGGTGCGGGTTGCCGGCCGCGGACGCCTGCTGGATGGCGTCACCGATCGCTTCCTGCGCCTTGGTCGTGAACTTGAGGTCCACCGGGTTCTCCTGTCGGTGCTGAGGGGTGCTCGAGGGTGCTGATCGTGCCAACTGCACCAGACTTGAGCGTATTCCGCTCAACTCTGATCGGCCAGCCCGGGTGACGGCGTACGAGCAGGGTGCACCACCCGACGACGGGACGCATCACCCGTGGCACGATCGGCACATGCCCGATGACGCGCAGACCGCCGCCGACCTGACCTCCCCCGACGTGCTCGGCGGCGACTGGGTCGCCCGCACCCTCCCGCTCGCGCCCGACGGCGAGCCCGAGACCGTCGCCACCCTGGTCCACCGCGCCGGACCGGACGGCACGCCGGTGCACGGGTCCTCGCGAGCGGTGCTCTACGTGCACGGGTTCGTCGACTACTTCTTCCAGGCCGAGCACGCCGCCGAGTGGGTCGCGCGAGGGTACGACTTCTACGCCCTGGACCTGCGCCGGTACGGTCGCTCGCTGCGCCGCGGGCAGGTCCCGAACTACGTCACCGACCTGCGCACGTACGACGAGGAGATCGACGAGGCGCTGCGCATCATCCGCGACGAGCACCGGCACGACGTCGTCGTCCTGCTCGGTCACTCGGCCGGTGGGCTGACTGCCGCCCTCTGGGCGGACCGTCACCCGCGGGCGGCCGGCTCGCCGACGTCGCCCTGGGTCGACGCCGTCGTCCTCAACAGCCCCTGGCTCGACCTCCAGGGGAGCTGGTTCGAGCGGACGATCGCGGTCCGGCTGATCGACGCCCTCGGCCCGTGGATGCCGCAGCGCATCGTCGGGAGGCTCGGCCCGGACTACGGCCGGTCGCTGCACGTGAGCACGGGCGGGGCGTGGGACTACGACCTCCGCTGGAAGCCGTTCGCCGGCTTCCCGGTGCGAGCCGCCTGGCTCCGGGCCATCCACCGCGGGCACCTCGCCGTGGCCGCCGGGCTGTCGATCGACGTCCCCGTGCTGGTCTGCTGCTCGACCGCGAGCGGGCCCGACGACCGCTGGCACGAGGCGATCACCCGGACCGACTCCGTCCTGGACGTCGAGCAGATCGCCGCCCGCACACCCGGGCTCGGTGCCGACGTGACCCTCACCCGCGTCCCCGACGGGATCCACGACCTCGCCCTCTCGCCGGAACCCGCCCGGACGCGCTACGTCGACGCGGTCTTCGCCTGGGCGGCGCAGCACGTCCCCGAGGCGACGCGCGACTGACGGCGCCCGTCAGTGCGACGGGCCGAAGGTCCGCTCGGGGTCGAGCACGCGCCGGATCTTCGTCGCGATCTCGGCGAGCCGGACCACGTCGTCCTCGTCGAGGGCGTCGAAGACGAGGCGCCGGACGTTGGCGACGTGCCGCGGGGCGATCGCGACCAGCGACTCCCAGCCTGCCTCGGTGAGCGAGACGTGGACGACCCGGCCGTCGTGGCTGCAGCGCCGCCGCTCGACCCACCCGCGCGCCTCGAGCGAGGTCACCACGTGCGAGAGCCGCGACGGCGACGCGTGCGACCGCACCGCCAGGTCGCTCATCGTGGTCGCGTGCCCCGGAGCCTCCGAGAGCATCGCCATGACGAAGTAGCTGAAGCCCGTGAGCTCCGCCTCGTGCATGAGGTGGGCGTCGAGCGCGGCCGGGAGCAGCAGCATGAGCGCCGTGAGGGACAGCCATGCCTCACGCTCACGGTCGTCGAGCCATCGCGGCTCGTCCACCTCGTCAGACGGCTCGTCCATCTCGTCAGACTACGGTCGGCAGGCTCACGTCGAGGGGAGGTTCACAGGATCCGCTGGGCGAAATGAGAAGATTTTCACATGTCGGAGGTCAAGTCTCCGGCCTCGGCCGCCGATGATGCACGCATGATGGGCACGACGACAGCGAGAACCGGGTGGTACCCCGACCCGCACGCGCCCGGGGTGCTCCGCTACTTCGACGGCGACCGCTGGACACCGCACACGCTCGCCGAGCCGACCACCGCCCCTCCGGTGACGCTCCCGACCCTGCCGACCCAAGGGAGCACCTCCGCGGCGTACTTCTGGGAGACCTCGGGCCTCGGGACCGACCGACCCGCCTGAGCACCTCGGCTCAGGCCGACGCCCGCGCCTGCTCGAGAGCCTCCTGAGCGTTGCGCTCCTCCTCGACCGCACGCTGGTGCGCACGCGAGTCGTAGTCCGGGGTGCCGGTCTTCTCGAGCTCGATCCGCGCCGCCTTGGCCGCGTCCGCGAGCCTCTTCTCGGCTTCCTTGACCTGGTCGGACGTCATGGACCTGCCACCACCTCTCGGCACCGCGCGTCCGGTGCCCGTCGATGTCGGCGGGCCGCGGAGCTCCGCGACCCGATGCCTCCACGGTAGGCCGGGCGTCGCCACTCGGCACGTCCGCGCGCGGTCGTCCTGGGCCGCGACGGCGGCGTCGGCGACCGGCCGGGCGACGCACCCGGCGCGCGCCCGCCGAAGACGGCGCCTAGCGTGGAATCACGGTCCGCCGTCCCGGCGGTGCCGGTGAGGTGCCGACCAAGGAGCGCACGGCCATGACCGAGTTCTTCGACGACCGCCCCGGACTCGACGAGAACCTGGAGGACGCCCCGGAGGAGGAGCTCGAGGAAGAGCTCGAGGAGGAGGACGACGACGCCCACCGCCACGAGCCGTGAGTCGTCACGAGTCCGGACGGCGCCGCGCCGGACGCGCCGCTGCCTGTCGCCGCACGCCGCGCCGCGATGCGCCGGTCGGTGTGGTGGCCGGGCGGTGGGGTGGGTCAGGCGGTGTGGCGCAGGGTGGTGTGGTGGGGGGCGGTGGAGTCGCGTACGACGAGCTGGAAGGACAGGTCGTGGTGGTGGGTCGGGGGGGTCTGGGGGTCGCGTAGGCGGGCGACGAGGAGGTCGACCCCGGCGCGTCCGCAGTTGACCAGGGGGATGCCGACGCTGGTCAGGGCGGGGGAGACCAGGGCGGACATGGGGATGTTGTCGACCCCGACGACCGAGATGTCGCCGGGGACGTTGACCCCGCGGTGGGCCAACCGGTCCAGCAGCCCGAACGCGACCAGGTCGTTGTAGGCCAGGACCGCACTGGCCCCCGAGGCGATCAGCAGGTCCCCGGCCGCCACACCCCCCGACACGTACGGCGCGAAGGACCCCAGGTCCACCAGGTCGGTGTCCGGGTGCGCGGTCGCGAACGCCTGCGCCGCAGCCCACCGGGCCCGCGTGGACCACGACGTGGCCGGGCCCCCCGCATAGGCGATCCGCCGATGCCCCAACGCCCGCAGGTGCTCCAACGCCAACCCCACCCCGGCCAGGTTGTCGATCAGCACCGCCGGGATCTGCCCGCACCGGCGGTTGACCAGCACGATCGTCGACTCCCGCGCCAGGTCCTCGATCACCTCGTCCGGGGACCGCGGGGAGCACACCACGATCCCATCGACCTGACGGGCCATGTCCCGCACCAGATCCGCCTCCCGCGACGGATCCTCGTCACAGTCCGCGATCACCACCGCCAACCCCGCCGCCCGCGCCCGGTCCTGGACCCCCTTGGTCACCGACGCGAAGAACGGGTTCTCGATGTCCGGCACCACCAACCCGATCAACCCCGTACGCCCCGTGGTCAACCCCCGCGCCACCAGGTTCGGCCGATACCCCATCCCCCGCGCCGTATCGAGCACCTTCGCCAACGTCCCCGGCGCCACCTCACCCGGACGCGACAACGCCCGCGACACCGTCGAGACCGACACCCCCGCCACCCGAGCAACATCACGCGCACTCACCACCACGCGCTCACCCCCCACTCACGGGTACGACGGGAGGTCATCGGCATCTCCGGCTACGAGGACGGGTACGGGACCCACGGGCGATCACGGGCTGAGGCACGGCCGCACCGGGCCCGACGTCGAACGGCGGGCCGACGCTGCTCTGCCGACACCCCGAGGATAGGCGTGGGGCGTCTGGTCGCGTCACCTGCGACCCGCCCGACGTCGCGCCACCGCAGTGAAGTTCCGCAGTGACTACGGAGGGAACCGCCGGGCCGGGCGATTACCCTCGATCGCGACGAGCACCGTGCTGCCGCGCGGCACGTCGACCGGAGAGGGCGCATGACTGCACGAGACACCACCGGACGGCCCCTCAGGCGGTCGCCCGTCGCCCTCCGCACCGTCGGGGCGATCGCCACGACGGCCGTGGCCCTCGGCGCGCTCACCGGCTGCTCGTTCTTCGGCAAGAACGACAAGACGACCGTGGTCTCGGTGCTCAAGGCGAAGCCCGGCGACTGCCTCGTCGCCCCGAAGGCGATCACCGCCGAGGTCACGAACCTGACCGTCGTCCCCTGCACCCAGCCCCACCAGCAGGAGGTCTACGCCCTCGCCGCCTACCCGCTGCCGGCCGGCTCGGAGACGTCGGCCCCCTACCCGGGGGAGGCCGTCCTGAAGGCCTTCGCGGACGGCGCCTGCCTCGGCGCGTTCGCTGGGTACGTCGGCAGCGACTACCGCGACTCGTCGCTGTTCTTCACCTACCTGCTGCCGTCGGCACGCGGGTGGCAGGCGGGTGACGACCGGGACGTCACGTGCATCATCACCACGACGGGCTCGACGCGGACGTCGTCGGTGAAGGGATCCAAGCTGTAGGGCCGGGTGGACGGCACGCCGTCCCGACGAGAGGACCACCATGGGCAAGCCCGCCGCGACCGCGACCGCGATGCTGCAGTGCAGCTTCGGGGTGGCACCGTCGACGCTGAACGTCCTGCCGATCGCCCGGGTCATGGTCGAGGGCAAGCCCGCGGCCGCGATCACCGACGCGATCCCGATGATGAACATCCCGCCCTTCGGCATGTGCATGAGCCTCGCCAACCCGCAGGTGGCCGCAGCGACGGCCGCGGCCCTCGGCGTGCTGACCCCCATGCCGTGCATCCCGGTCACCACCCCGTGGGTCGGCGGCGCGATGACGACGCTGATCGGCGGGAAGCCCGGTCTCACGCTCGGCGCGAGCTGCACCTGCGGGTTCGGCGGCGTGATCCAGATCGTCAACCCGGGCAGCGTCAAGACCCTGGAGGCGTGAGGGGCTACTCCCTGCCGGCGAACGAGCTGGCCAGCCCGTCGATCCGGCGCAGTGCGCCCTCGTCGCCGTTCGGGGCCGTGGCCCACAGCAGCAGGTCGCCGTTGACCGTGGTCACCACGGCGAGATCGGTCTGCGCGGCGTAGCCCTGCAGCCTCTCCTGCGCCTCGACTGCGTCGTCGTAGTCGTCGAACTCGTACACCGAGATGTGCGCCTGCTCGCCGTCCCAGTCGAACCCGATCGCGTCGAGGGCGTCGAGATCCTCCGCCGCGGGGACCGCATCGGTCTCCTGGACGTCCGGGTCGTTCGTCAGGCGCAGCAGCGCGAGGATGCGGCCGCGTTGAGCGGTCATGCGGGCCATCGGGTCTCCTTGTCCACCGTCACGCCGCCGGGAGCTGCCTCTTCGCCCTCGACCACTTGCCGTCGCTGATGTTCCTCTTGAACGACGCCCATGTCGTGTTGAGCTGCTCCGTCGTGAGCGTGCTGTCCTTCGCCTTCCAGGCCGCGCGGAACTTCTCCTCGAGCTTGGCGGTCTTGCCCTCGAAGTAGATCTCACCGAGCACGGTCTCCTGCTCGACCTTGTTCGCGCCGAGGATGCGGATCATGCCACGCACGAACTTCACGTTGTCGTCGTAGTTGTCGCGCTCGGGGCCACCGTCCTTGGTGGGGGTGGCGTTCTTCGTCGTGAGCATCCGGGTGAAGTACTCGGTCATGCCCTCGTTGAGGTCGAAACCGAAGACGTCCAGGACGTTGTCCTTGGCGTAGCGGTGCATGCTCTCATGGATGGCGGTGCTGGGAGTGCCGCGGTCGGCGTGCAGGATGGCCGGCTCGTCCTTGTTCTTGGTGGAGGCGTAGGCGTTGGTGCTCTGCTCCTCCTCGACGGAGTCGGTCGGGAACTCGACGCCGTAGACGATCGCCCAGTCCTCCGGCGAGATGCTCGCGACGTAGCCCTCGCCCTTCTTCCCGGCGCTCACGGCCGCCGCGATGAACGGCTTGATGTGCGGGTAGTCCTCGATGTTCGTCTTGATGAACTCGTCCGCCTCGGCACCGGTCAGGTGGTGCTTGACCTTCGTCCCGTTGGACTTCGTCTTCTTCTTCGCCATGTCCACCGCGGCGAGGAGCGACATGTAGTAGAGGTCACCGAGGTGCGCGCGCCCGATCGCCATCGCCGCGCCGTCGTCCGCGATGGACTTCTTCTCCGCGCGCGAGAACGTGGTGATCAGCTGACGCAACACGTCCATGCGCTGCTTGGCGACGATCTTGTTCGGCGGCGCGGTCTGCGGGTCGCACGCCTCCGTGAAACGCTCCTTGGCGGTCTTCGGGGTGGGCGGCGCCAGAGGCTGCTGCTCCGGGGTCGTCTCGGGCGACTGCGTCTGCACCTCCTGCACCTCCTGCACCTGGTCACCCGACGTCGTCTCTGGCAGCGGCGGGGCGATCACCTGCTCCTGGTCGACCGACGGAGTCGTCTGCGACGGCGGGGCCACCACCTGGTCCTGGGAGACCACCGGCGGTGTGCTCGAGCTCGACTCGGGGAGCGGCGGGGCCACCACCTGGTCCTGCGGCGCCTCGACCCTCGGTGCCGGCGTGAGGAGGGGCGCGTCCGGCACCGTGACGGGAGCGTTCGTGGTCTTCTTCTTCTTCCCGCCGAAGAGCTTCTTGAACGGGTTCCAGCGGCGGATCGTCGTCGACCCCGCGCGAACCGCCTGCCGCCGCAGCGCGCCGGTGCCTCCTGCCGCCCCCGCGCCGGCGTCGCTCGCCGCCGCACCGGGCACCGCCGCCTCGGCCGACCCGCCGACCCGCGACGCCTGCCGTTGCAGGCGACGCACCGCGTGGTCCGCCATCGCGTCGGCGGCCGCCTCGGCAGGGTCGTCCGCGCGCCCGATCACCGGGCCCGCTCCGGCCGGCGCGCCCGCACCGCCCTGGACGACGTGCGCGAGCTCGTGGCTCAGCAGGTGGTCACCTCCCGCCGACCCGGGCGCGTAGGTGCCACGGGAGAAGTACAGGTCCGTCCCGGCCGTGAAGGCGGTGGCCTGGACGGAGCGGGCGATCCGGTCCGCCTCGGCGTCGTCGTGGACCCGGACCCGACTGAAGTCGGCCCCCATCGCCTCGCCCATCCGCTCCGCGACACCGGCGTCGAGGGGGCGACCACCGCCCTGGCGACGGCGCAGCGCGTCACCGATCTCGGGCGGGGCGGTCGTGCCGCCGAGAGGGTCGTCCGTCGTCGCGCTCCGCTGGATCGCGACGGCCAGCCCCGGGACGGCCACCGTGCCCGGCGTGCCCGGGGTGTCCGGGGTGTCCGGTGCCGACCGGACCACCGTGGGAGCCGCCGGCGCAGGGGCGGGGCCCGCGTGCTGCTTCGTGAGTGTGGTGCGCTCGCCCTCAGCCGGCATCGTCGGCTCCTCCTTCGATGTGAGTCTCGCCCGACCTCGTCATGCCGGTCCGGCCCCGTCGGGGACGAACCCGTTCGCGGGCACGCGACGCCCGAGCTTCTGGTACTCGGCCACCGTCGCCGCCAGGACGTGCCGCATGCCGACCGCACAGCCGGACGCGATCGCGTCGTACGCGGCCGCGAGCACGATGTTGCGGATGTCGCCGCCCGCGAGCTCGACCTGCCTGGCCAGGTGGGCGACCTGCACCGGGTCGTCCGGGTCGGTCTCGACCCGCGCCAGGTTCGCCTCCCACAACCGGTGCCGCGTCGGAGCGTCCGGGTCCGGGAAGTGCACGATGAAGCTCATGCGACGGCTGAACGCCGGATCGAGGTTCCCCTGCAGGTTGGTCGCCAGGATGGTGATCCCGTCGAAGTTCTCCATGCGCTGCAGCAGGTACGCGACCTCCTGGTTCGCGTAGCGGTCGTGCGCGTCCTTCACGTCCGAGCGCTTGCCGAACAGCGCATCGGCCTCGTCGAAGAACAGCAGGACGTTCAGGCTCTCCGCCTCGTGGAACACCCGCTCGAGGTTCTTCTCGGTCTCCCCGATGTACTTGTCGACGATCGACGACAGGTCCACCCGGTACAGGTCGAGCCCGAGCTCCGCAGCGATCACATGGGCGGCCAGCGTCTTGCCCGTCCCCGGGCTGCCGCTGAAGAGCGCCGCGATCCCGGTCCCCTTGCCGCCGACGTCGACGAGGCGCCCGTCGGCCAGCACCTCGTCGCGGTGCCGCGCCCAGGACACCAGCCGTCGCAGCGTCGCGCCGGCGTGCTCGGGGAGCACGAGGTCCTCGAACGACGGCGGACGCCGGGGCGCCAGCGCCGCACCGGTCGTCATCGACCCGCCCACCCGGCGCGCGGCCGCCCGAGCCGAGTCCACCGACACCTCCGTGCCGGTGATCAGCGCGAGGCGCGTCGCGTACTGCGCCGCGTCGGCGATCGACTCCGGGGCCAGCCGCAGCGTCGACAGGCTGTGGTCGGCGACACCGAGGTGCGCGTCCCACACCGCCGCACGGTCCTCGGTCGACACCGCCGGCGCCTCCACGACGAGGGGGTGGTGGGACAGCCACGTGGGCTGCCACGCCTTCTCGCCGACGGCCAGCACCGGGACGGCGGCCTCCACGAGAGCAGCGAACACGGCCGCGGGGTCGTGCTCCGCGACGCGCTCGGCATGCGCGACCACCAACCCTGCGCCGCGCAGCGCCGCCTCACGGGTCACCACCACGACCAGACGCGCGAGGTCCGCCGACGGTGGCACGCGCGCGAGATCGACGGCCAGGCACCCGACGCCCGCCGCCGCGAGCGCCCCGGCGGCGAGGGACAGCCCACCGGCACCCAGGGGGGACCGCACCCAGACGAGCGGCACACCGGCCTCGACCGCCGCCGCGAGGAGCCCGTCGGCATCCAGCCCGGTGATCGGCACCGGGTCGATCACGGCCGCTGCGACCTCCGGGTCGACCTCGTCCACGCCGAGCAGGTGCGCGACGACCCGGTCGGGCACCCACAGGTCCCGGAGCAGCCACGGCTCGCCCGACGACACGTCCAGCAACCCGTGCCGCCGGACGGGTGCGCCGACGCCGAGGCGGGCAGGACCCGCACCGGACAGCGTCGGCAGCCCGACCAGCTCGAGCGCGAGCCCGACCGAGGCCCGCGCCGGCACCGTCGCGCCGCGGAGCAGGCCGAACGCGAGCGCGAGGTTCGCGTCGAGATCAGGAGCCGCGGCGATCGTCAGCAGGTCGACGTCGACCGGGTCGAGGTCGAACACGTCGGCCAGCCCGGCGAGCCGGTCCTCCCCGGCGAGACCCCGGCACTCCCCGGACGGACCCGCGCCGTCGTACTCGTCGCGCAGCACGTCCATCACGGCCCCGAGCCGCCCTGCGAGCTGGGGGTCGAGGCCACCGCGACGGTCCACGGCGAGCGCCAGCGGCTTGAGCAGAGCGGTCAGGCGCTCGCGCATCACAGGCCTCCCGGCAGCAGACGACGAACGGGTCGAACGGGAACCTGAGCGAGCGGCCGACCCGTGCCCCCGCGCGCGCGACGCGCCCGGCACGGCCCGGGCTCTCACCGCCTCGTCCGGGATCGAGTCTGCTGCGAGGTCACGGGTCCGGTCGAGCACCCGCGGCGAACTTCGGTAGTGATTACCGATGTTGGCTGTTCCGGGCAATTCGTAGCATCGAGAACGCCTCTCGGGTATGCGCTGGGTGCTGGGTGGGTACGGGTCCACGGGTGGCACGCCGCGCGACGAGAAGGGAGAGCATCATCCTCATCCCTACCGTCGAGGACGGGCTGGAGAGCTACCTGCGGTCGGCGCTCCCCCTGTCGAACGAGATCGGCGACGTCTCCTTCGAGCCGCCGTCGTCGACCTGGGCCGCCCAGGTGAACCGGATCACGGTCAGCCTCTTCCTGTACCAGGTGTCCCGGAGCCCGCAGCCGCCGCGCCCGTCCGCCCCGCGCACCGCCGCGGACGGCAGCCTCGAGCGCCGCGCACCGTTGCCGATGGTCCAGCTGTCCTACCTGGTGAGCGCGTGGGCGGGGAGCACCCGCGACGAGCACCAGCTGCTCGGTGACGTGCTGACCCGGCTGCTCGCCCAGCAGATCCTGCCACCCGAGCACCTCGCCACGCCGCTCAGCTCCAACGTGCAGCTCACGCTCGCCGACGACACCGTGAACCGCCCGCGGGACGTCTGGGGCGGGCTCGGCGGCACCCTCAAGGCCTCGTTCACGCTGCTCGCGACCGTCGCCGCCGACGCCTACCCGTGGGAGACCGCACCGCGTGGCGTCACCTCCGTCGACGGCAGCCTCAACCAGCTGTCCCGCCCGCCGATGCCGGCCAGGACGCGCCCGACCATCGGTCCGGCCGACCGCGCGGGTGCCGACCTCCCCGTGAGACGCGACGCCGACGGAACGCTCCACGCGACCGTTCCCGACGACAGGTCGTAGCTGCCGTGCGCGTGGTCAGCGGCGTCGACGTGCTCGAGGTCGCCCCCGGAGGGTCGGGGGAGATCCTCCTGGACGTCGTCAACACCGGAACCGTCATCGACGGGGTGAGCGCCCACGTCGTGGGGCTGCCCGTCGAGCACACGACGTCACGCCCGTCGGTGCTCGCGCTGTTCCCGGACGCGACCGGTCAGCTCGTCGTGCGGCTCGACCTCCCGGAGAGCTTCCCGGCCGGCACGCACCCGATCACCGTCCGGGTCGTCGGGCAGGCCGGGGTCACCGACGCCGTCCACCACGACGTCGACCTCGTCGTCGGCAGCCGACCGCAGCTCTCGATCAGCGCCGCACCGTCCGTCGTGCGGTCGCGGCGGCGCGCGAGCTTCGAGATCAAGGTCCGCAACCGCGGCAACGTCCCGCTCGACGTCGCGCTGCGCGCGACCGACAGCGACCGCAGCCTGCAGGCGACCCTCACGCCGTCGACCCTGAGCCTCCCGCCGGGGACCACCGCCACGTGCACGGTCCGCGTCCAGGGGCCGCGTCAGCTGCTGGGCGGCGACCGCGAGCGCGCCCTGCAGGTCGAGGCGACCGCTCTCGACCAGCACGAGGTGGTGCCCCTCGTGCTGCGGCAGCGCTCGCGGCTGAGCGCGGGCGTGATCACGGCGATCGTGCTCCTCGCGATCCTCGGGGTCTGGGCGTCGATCTTCCTGTTCGGCGTCGGCGCGATCCTCGGCTCCGACCCGTACACGAAGGTCGCCCCCGCGTCGTTCTTCGCCGCCACCTCGGTCGCGGGTGCCGCAGGGACCGCCGCCGCAGCCGACACCACGGCCTCGGGGGCACCCGCCGGCGCCGTGCCACGCACCGGCGTCCTGCCCGCCGGCGTCGGCGGGACGCTCGCCGGCACCGTCACCGCCGCCAGCGACGGCCTGGGCGTGGGGCGCATCACCGTCGAGGCGTGGCGCACGTCGCGCACCGGGCTCGTCGTGGTCGGGTCGGCCGCGACCCAGCAGGACGGCAGCTACGCGATCGCCGGGCTGTACCCCGGCTCGTACCTGGTGAGCATCAAGGCGGACGGCTACACACCGGTCTGGTACCCGAGCGCCGCCGACTCCTCCGGGGCGAAGCTCGTCAACGCCGTCGCGCAGAAGGTCACGGGCGACGTGAACCTGACGATCACCGGCAACCCGGCGGTGATCAACGGCAAGGTCGACGTCGGGTCCGTGACGACCCCGGTGGTCACGACCGTGGTGGCCCGCGCGACGTGGGCCCGTGACGACGCCACCCTCACCCGCACCGTCCAGACCGCGGCGGACGGGACGTTCACGCTGCCGGACGTCGTGGCGCCGGGCACCTACGAGCTGTCCTTCACGGCGCCGGGATACCAGCCCTCGACCATCACCGAGAGCGTGACCGGCGGCCAGACCCGGTTCGCCCCGACGGTGACCCTCGCGTCCGGCACCGGGCAGATCTCCGGGACGGTCAGCGACGGCAGCCACCCCCTCGGTGGCGTGGTGGTGACGACGAGCGTGGGCGGCACGCCGGTCGTCGTCGGGACCCCGACGCTCGGCGCCGTCGGCACCTTCGTCATCCCGGGCCTGCCGACCCCCGGCACGTACGTCGTGACGTTCGCGGCCAACGGGTTCACCACCGCGACCGTCGTGGTCGACCTCACCGCCGGCCAGTCCAAGAACGACGTCGCCGTCACGATGACCGGCGGCGCCGGCACCGTCAACGGCCGGATCCTCGCGCCCGACGGCAGCGGGCTCGGGCAGGCGACCATCACCGCGACCGGTGGCCCGACCACCGTGACGGGCACGTCCCTCACGACCGGCAACGTCGGGGCGTTCACCCTGGCGGGCCTCAAGCCGGGGCTCTACACCCTGATGGTCACCCTGCCGGGGTACGCGGCGCAGAGCGTCGCCGTCGACCTCACGACGGGGACGACCCCCGCGGTCACCGTGACGATGCGCCCGTCGTGGGGCACGGTGCAGGGCGTCGTGCAGTCGGGGGGCACCGGGACGGCCGGGGTCGAGGTGCAGGCCACGGACGGCCAGCACACCTGGAAGACGACGTCCACCGCGGTCGCCGGCTCACCCGCCGGGTTCTACTCGTTCGCCCAGCTGCCGCCCGGCGCGTACTCCGTGACGCTGTCGGAGGCGGGGCGCGTCGTCACCACGGCGGTCGTGCAGGTCGTCGCCGGGTCGACCGTCACCCAGAACCTGACCCTGCCGGCGGTGGGCTGAGATGCGCCTCGACGTCGCCCCCCGCCGGATCGCCGCGGTCGCCGGCAACCCGACCACCGCGATCGTGACCATCACCAACACCGGTGACGTGATCAGCGGGTACGCGGTCCGCTGCCTCGGCGTCGACCCTGCCTGGGTCCAGATCGACCAGCCCGAGCCGACGCTTTTCCCCAGCGAGACGGCCGCCGTGACCCTCACGCTCGACCTCCCGGCGGCGCTGCCGGCCGGTGAGCGGCGGGTCGCCGTGCAGGTGCGCGAGCTGACCGCACCGGGGCGCACCACCGTCGAGGAGCTGGTCATCGACGTCGCGGGCATCACCCGCGTCGACGTCCAGCTCGACCCGACGATCGTGACCGGCGGACGGTCGGCCGTGTTCGGCGTGGCGATCGCGAACAACGGGAACACCACGATCGACGGCGCCGTCGTCGGGACCGACCCGGAGAGCGCGATCACGTTCAGGTTCGACCCGCCGGAGTTCCACCTGAGCCCGGGCGAGCAGCAGTTCGCGGAGCTCCGCACGAGCGCGAAGCGGAAGCTGGTGGGATCGCCCGAGCCGCGGTCCTTCGAGCTGCGCATCGCGAACCGCGCCACCCCTGCGATGGCCACCTGGCCTGCCGCGGGCCCGGCGGCCCCCGTGCCGGTCGTCGACGTCAAGCAGCTCGAGGCCGAGCCGCCGACGGACGGCCCCCCGGCGGCGATGGGGGCGTTCGTCCAGAAGCCCGTCTTCGGTCGTGGGCTGCTCGCCATGCTCGGGCTGCTCGTCGCGATCTCGATCTTCGCGATCGTCATCACGACGGCGCTGGGCGGCGTGGTGAAGCGCTCGGCCGCCGACCGTGACGTCGCGCTCCAGGTCGCCCAGGCCCGCACGCAGAAGGCGACGACCGGGACGTCGTCCCTCGGCGGCCAGGTCCGCCTGCTCTCGACGGGCGACGGCGTCGCGGCGGTCTCCGTCGACGCGTTCGACGAGTCGGACACCACCGCGCCGGTGGCGACGACGGCGACGGACGCCTCGGGCGCCTTCCACATCGGCTCGTTGCCGGCCGGCTCGTACGCCCTGCGCTTCCGGGCCGCCGGGTTCGCCGAGGTCTGGTACCCGTCCGCGGCGACCGCGGACAAGGCCCAGCTCGTGAAGCTGAACGCCGGCCAGAGCGTCACGGACCTCACGGTCCTCGTCGGCGGTGTGCCCGCGAGCGTGTCCGGCACCGTGACGGGTGCGAACCTCGCCGGTGCGGTCGTGCGGCTCGAGCTGCCGTTGGACGTCCCCCCGTTGGCCGGCAACGTCGCGCCGGTGCCGGGCGAGGCGCCGGCCACCGCCACGTCCGGGGCGGTGGTGCGCAGCGTCCCGGTCGGTGCGGACGGCACGTTCACCCTCGACCAGGTCCCGTCACCGGCGGTCTACGACCTCGTGACGACCGAGACCGGGTACAGCACCCAGGTGCAACGGATCGACGTCGCCGCAGGTGAGAAACGGACCGGCATCGAGATCCAGCTCCTCGAGGGCGACGGGACGATCTCCGGGGTCGTGTCGGGGGCCGGCGGGCCGATCCCCGGGGCGACGGTCGTCGCGACGTACGGCCAGGTGTCGGTGCGCACCGTCACGCTCACGCAGGACACCCCGGGCGGGTTCACGCTGCGCGGGCTGCCGACCCCGGGGACGTTCACCGTCGTGATCAGCGCGCCGAACTACGCGTCGGCGACCCTCAACCTCAACCTCGGTCCGGCGCAGAAGCTCACCGGGGTCGCCGTGACCCTCGGCGCGGCGTCCGGCACGCTCTCCGGGACGGCGACGGCACCCGACGGGACCGGCGGGGTGACCGTGACGGTCACGGACGGTGCCGACACCCGTCAGACCGTCACGCAGAGCCAGTCCCCGGTCGGCTCGTGGGCGCTCTCCGGGCTGCGGATCCCGAGCACGTACACCGTGACGTTCTCCCGTGCCGACCTCGAGTCGCAGGTGCTCTCGGTGAGCATCGACGGGTTCGGCCACGTGACCGCCGGCGCGCCGAGCGCCACGCAGGTCAACGTCCAGATGCGCCTCGCCACGGCGAAGATCCTCGGGACCGTGACGCAGAGCCCGGCCGGCGGCGGCACAGCGACCCCCACCGGGAACGTGCAGATCTCCGCGAGCTCCGGCCAGGCGCAGTTCACCGTGACGTCCGCGTCGACCCCGGAGAACGCGGTCGGGTCGTTCGTCATGCAGGGCCTGCCGCCGGGCACCTACACCGTGACGTTCAGCCGCAAGGGCACCCGACCGACGTCGATGATCGTCACGCTCGTGGCCGGGCAGGTCAAGACGATCAACCCGGTCCTCGTCTCCCCGGCAGCGATCTCCGGAGTCGTCGACAAGGGCGGGGTGCCGACCGTGGGCGCCGAGGTCGACCTGTACCTCGCCTCGGACTACGGCACCGCCGCGGCACCGGTCGCCACCACGACCACCGACGGCTCGGGCGCGTACTCGTTCGTCAACGTCGACGCTCCGGCGTTCTACATCCTCGAGGTGAAACCGTCCGCGAACGGCGCCGCCGCGGCCACGTCACCACCGGTGACGCTCAACCCGAGCGAGCAGCTCACCCAGAACATCACGATCCCCGGACCATGAGGGACGACGAGACGATGAACGCACCGACCCCCGGCAGGCCGACCGTGAGCGTCGCGGTCGAGCCAGGCACCCACGCGCCCTCGGGGCAGACCGCCGTCGTCCGCGTGCACGTGCGCAACCTCGCCGACGGTCCGCGCGACCTGACGATCTCCGCGATCGGGCTCGACGGCGAGTGGCACGCGCAGCCCGTGCGCGTGCCTGCCGTCGTGGCCGACGCGACCGTCTCCGTCGAGCTGGGCATCGGGGTGGCGCGCGGCGCCGTCCCCGGCTCGTACGCGTACGCGCTCGCCGTCCAGGCACAGGTGCCCGGCGGCCCGGGCGGCCCCGTCACGCTGCTCGACGCCACCGTCACGGTCGACGCGCCGAGCACCGTGGTCCTCAGCGTCGAACCGGCCGAGGCCACCGCCGTCTTCTCCCGCCGGGTGACGGTGGTGCTGAGCAACAGCGGGGAGCACCCGGCCGCGGTGCTCCTGGACAGCGCCACGACGCGGGACCTGCGGATCGACCTCGAGGGTCAGGTCGTGACCGTTCCCGCGCACGCGACGGTCCGCCTGCCGGTCCGGCTCTCCGTCGCCCGGCCACGCCTGATCGGGCATCGCAGTCGCACGTCGTACTCGGTGGTCGCCCACGGCGAGCAGGCCCCGGCACGGTCGCACGGTGTGCTGACCTCTCGCCCGATGTTCCCCGCGAGTGCCCTGCGGGCGGTGGCGATGCTGGCCGTGGTCGCCCTGTGGATCGCCGGCATCGCCGTCGGTCTGCCGTGGTTGTCCCAGCGCACGAACCAGCAGACCACCGCGGCGCCCGCGAGCGGCCAGGTCGCCCCGAGCGCCACGCCGACTGCGACCGGGGGCACCGGCGGGGCCGCGTCGGGCGGCACGGGCGGGACCGGGGGCACGGGCGGGACCGGGGGCACGGGCGGCACCGGGGCCGCCCAGGCCGGGGTCCGCATCGGCGGGATCATCACCGCCGCCGACCCTGCCGGGTTCCACATCTCCGTCGTCCCGGCGAGCCAGCTCATCGGGAGCAGCGCGGCGTCCGGATCCACGACGACCGGCGCGACGGCCGTCAACGCGTCGTTGACCAGCGGGTCGACGGGCGGCGGCGGCTTCGGCAAGATCTCCGCCTCGTCGCTCGTCCTGCAGCCGACCGGAGCGGTCGACGCCGCCCGGGACACGTCGTCCCTCAACGACGGCACCTGGGCGGTCGCCGGGATGTCGGCACAGTCCAACTACCTCATCACGGTGTCCAAGCCCGGGTTCCAGACCCAGCGCTTCGAGATGACCGGGGCCGCAGCCGCGGCCGCTCCGCTGAAGATCGCGATGATCGCCGGGGCCGGCCGGATGTCCGGGCAGATCACCGGCCCGGACGGCCCGCTCGGCGGCGTGAGCGTCACGATCACCGACGGGACGAACGTGGTGACGACGAGCAGCGCGACCGAGGGCACCGTCGGCGCCTGGTCGGTCGACGGCCTGTCGACACCGAGCACCTACCTGGTCACCGCCGCCGGCGCGGGCTTCGGTGCGCAGTCGCGGCTCGTGACGCTGACCGCCGGCGGTTCCGCAGTGGTCGACCTGGCGCTCGCGCACGGAGTGGCGTCGCTCGCCGGTACGGTCACCGGCCCTGATGCCCTCGGGGGATCAGCGGCCTCGGTGGGCTCACGGTCACGGCGACCGACGGCACCACCACCCGGACGGCGTCGACCGTGACGTCGGGTCAGGTCGGCACCTTCGTGCTCGCGAACCTCCCCGTCCCGTCGACGTACACGGTGACGGTGGGCGGCCCGGGGTACGCCTCGCAGACCACGCAGGTGACGCTCGGGACGAGCGCCTCGGCGGCACGGCTCGACGTGCGCCTCGGGCTGTCGACGGGCGTCGTGCAGGGCACCGTCCGGGACCCGGGCGGGACGGGCCTCGGCGGGGCCGGGCTCACGCTGACCGACGGCGTGAACACCTACAAGACGATGAGCACGTCGGACGCGAACGGGACGTTCCGGTTCAACGGCATCGCACCGGGCAGCTACGTGCTCTCCGCGCAGCTCTTCGGTCACCTCGACGCGTACGCGCCGGTGAAGGTCACGGCCGGGTCCGCGGCGACCTCGGACCTCGAGATGACGCCGATCCCCGGGTCCGGTCTGCTCGCGACGTCGGTGATCCGCGGCCGGGTCTCCGACGCGCGTACCAACGGCCAGATCACGTGCACCAACCTCGGTGTGGACCCGAGCGGCAAGCCCGAGGTGTGCCAGATCACCGTGACGATGACGGCGCCGGCCGCCGACGGGTCGACCCGCACCATCACGGTGACGTCCGCCCCGGACCTCGAGTACGTCATCCCGGCCCCCGGCACCGCCGGCCTGCTCCCCGGCCTGTACACGCTGACCATCTCGGCACCCGGCTACGAGCCCGGCACCGTCAAGGTCAAGGTCCCGATGGGTCAGACCGTCGAGGCGGCCCAGGTGGCCCTGTACCCGTCGCCGTCGGTCGTCGGGACGATCCTCGCGCGGGTCGGCGCCGTCCCGGCCGGTACCTGCGTGGTCGCCCGCCCGACCGGGTCCACCGGGACGCTCGGGCCCTGCACCGTGTCGACGGCACCCGACGGCACGGTCACCTGCACGATCACCGGCGGCGCGAAGTGCGCGGCCACCAAGCCGGACGGCTCGTACGACCTCGAGCGGCTCGGGAGCGGGCAGTTCGACATCTCCGTGATCCCCGGCGACGACGAGTACCTCCCGGTCGCCCCGGTCGCGATCGTCCTGAACCCCGGGGACGTCCGGCGATACGACGCGACGATGGACCGCCTGGCGCGGGTGGACGTCAGCGTCCTGTCGGACAGCGGCACGAGCGCGTTGCTGCCCGCGGACGGTGCCGTCGTGACCGCAGTGCGCCTGTCGTCGGGGACCTACACGCCTCCGGCGACTCCCTGGACGACCGGCGCCGACGGTCAGGTCGTCGTCACGCACCTCCCGTCCGGCACCTACCGGTTCGACGTCACGTGGACGACGACGCCGCCCGGTGCGACGTCAGCCGTCCAGCTCACGGCATCGTCCGCCGCCGTGACGATCGGCAACAACCAGGAGATCTCCACCCAGGTGGTGCTCACGCGTCCGCGGAGCGCGTTCGGCGGCACGGTCGTCACCCAGCTCGCCGCGACGGCACTCAGTCCCGTGGCCGGTGCGACCGTCCAGCTCACCGGGGTCACGGGCTACTCGGGGCTCGTCCCGGTGACGACGTCGGCCACGGCGACGACGGACGCGAACGGCGCGTTCCAGGTCGTCGCCGCGCAGGCGGACGCCACCGACCCGTCCAAGGTGTACCTGCCGCTCGTCACCGACCTGGTGAGCGTCACCGTGTCCTACCCGGCCCCCGGTGGGGGCACCGCGCCCTACCGCACCCTCACCCGGACGAACATCCCGATCTCCGACCTCGCGTCGCCGCTGGTGCTCGAGCCGTCGGGACGACCGTTCTCCGGCACCGTCACGTTCACCGGGGCACCGGCACCGACCGCGTCCGAGATCGCCGCGATGACGTTCGTGGTCGACCAGGGGCCGCCCGGGGCGAGCAACGCCGGGATCAGCGCCGTGGCCGTCGCCGGGTCGCCGGGTCAGGCGACGCTCGTGTGGTCCGACCCGTCGCAGCCGGCCGACCCGAGCGGTGGCACGGGCGCGACGATGGTCCGTCCGGGCACCTACCGGGTGACCGCGTCGCTGGCCGGCTTCGACTCGCGCACCGTGACCTTCACGGTGCCGGTGCTCCCGACGGCACTCACCCCGGTCGCGTTCGACCTCCCGCGGTTCGGTGACCTGACGGTGTCCGTCGTCACCGGCGCCGCTCCGGGCACGGCGGTCCAGGACCCGGTCGTCACCCTCATCCGCCCCGGCTCCGGCAACATCACGACGGCGGCGATCCCGGGCACGAACCAGGTGTCGTTCGGCCAGATGGCGAGCGGGACCTACCAGGTGCTCGTCCAGGCCGCCGGCTACCAGTTCGACACGTTCTCGGTGACGGTGGCCGCCGGGCAGTCGACACCGATCCCGGTGACCGTCGTCAAGCTCGGGACGATCAGCGGCACGGTGTCCGTCCAGCGGTCCAGCGGCGTCACGAGCACGCTCGCAGGCGTCGAGGTCCGGGCGTCGCAGGCCGGGGGTCAGGTGTTCACCGCGACCACCGACACGTCCGGGGCCTACCGCATCACCGGGACCACGACGACCCAGGGCCTCAGCGCCGGTGACTGGACCGTCACGATCCTGGCGCCCGGGTACAGCTTCGCCGACGGGTCGACCTCCGTCACGGTGACCGTCCCGGCCGGCACCGACGTCACCCAGAACCTGCTCCTCAAGGCCAACCCGGTGACACTCACCGTCACGGTGTACGACCCGCTCGATGCGACGTCGACGGCCGTGAACGCGCTCGACGTCTCGCTGATCGGGGTGGACGGCACCACCGAGCAGAACTGCACCACGGTCCCGTCCGCGACGTGCGCGACCGCCCCGACCAGCGGGAAGTACGTGTTCGCGAACATCGACCCGGGGACGTACTCGCTGTCGATCACCGGTGGCGGTTTCGCCCCGCTGACGGTGAACATCACCGTCGCCGCCGGCGAGCCCACCACCCTGAGCCTGCCGATCGCGGCCCGGACCAACACCGTCACCGGCACCGTGTCCGGCCAGGCCGGTGCGGCCGCCCCCGAGCTCCTGGACGGGGCGACGGTCGAGCTCCACGTGCCGGGGACGGGCGGCGCCCTTCTGAAGAGCACCACCACGACCGCCGGGGCGTTCACGATGACCGGGATCGCCGACGGCACGTACTCGCTCGTGATCAGCGCGACCGGCTACAGCCCGACGACGCGCACGATCACGCTCAGCGCGGGCCAGCTCTACTCGACGGACATCGTGCTCTACACGGTCGCCCGCCAGGTCACGGTCACGCTCACCTCGACCCAGGGCTTCGACCTGACCGGTGCCCTGGTCGCGCTCGACCCGGACCCGGCCGGTGGGCTCTCGCTCGCCGCGCAGCCGGCCGTGCGTACCGGGCCGAGCACGTTCGCCACGACGTTCAACCAGGTGCCGCCGGGCGCCTGGACGGCCACGGTGTCAGGTCCGGCCGGTCACGTCGGGACCTACACGGCATCGATCGCCGCGGGCGCCACGACCGCGGCGGTCACGGTCTCCGAGATGCGCGTCCGGGTGGATGCGACCTCCACGGTCTCCGGCGCACCCTCGATGCCGTTCGTCATCACCCGCAGCTCCGGTACCTCCTCGGGGACCCAGGTGTACTCGGGCACCGCCGGCGTGAACACCGGTGCCGAGGTCGTGTACCTCGACCGCACGTCCAGCTACACCGTCACCCCGAACGTGCCGGGGTGGCAGGTCACGCCGACGACGGCGACCGTCAGCACCTCGGACGCGACGGTGTCGGAGGTCACGACGCCGTTCACGCTCACGCAGCTGGGCACGACCACGGCACTGACGGCCTCGGCGTCGACGATCAACCCCGGCGACGCGCTCACGCTCACCGCGACGATCACCCCGGCCTCCGGCAACGGCACCGGGCTCGACGCCGGGACCGTGACGTTCTTCATGGACGGGACCCAGCTCGGCAGCCCGCAAGCCGTCGCCAGGCTGTCGGGCGTCTACAAGGCGACCCTCACGCCGTCGACGTCGGCCTGGACCGGGGGCACCCCGTCGTTCACCGCCACCTACAGCGGGGCCGGCACGTTCGCGGCGTCGACGTCGGCAGCGGTCCCGGTGACGGTCCGCTACCCGACGACGACGACCCTGACGTCGGACATCTCGACGTTCCCGGCAGCGACCCCGGCGGCGGTCACGCTGACCGCCACGGTCACCAGCACCGGCAGGACCGTCGGGTCGGGGACGGTCACGTTCTACCGGAACGGCACGAGCCTGGGCACCGCCTCGGTCTCCGCCAGCGGGGTCGCGACTCTCACCCTGTCCACGGCGGTCACGGGGACGTGGACCGCGGGGACGGCGACCCTCACCGCGACCTTCGGCGAGACGTCGACGTTCAGAACGTCGACGAGTGCCGGGGTGACGTTCACGGTGACGTAGGCGCCGTGAACGAGGTGGCCGTCAGGCGTCGCCCTCCTGTGATGTACATCCATGATGCGACGACAAGTACGACGCTCGACGCGACCACCGCGGTGGCCACCGGACCGACCCACGTGACCGGGATCAGGAAGAACACGTCCTGGTCCAGCAGGCTCGTCGGCCACCCGTCGATCACGCGCAGGAACAGGTAGTACGTCAGGTCCCACACCGTGAAGGCGATGAAGAACGCCGCGAGCCGACGGCCCCACGTCTCGGCCGCGACGATGCCGATCGCCACGAGCATGAGGATCGTCGCCGCCTCCCGGGCGACCTCCACCTGCGTGAGCACGGGGTCGACCAGCACCGAGTGCTGCGGCTGGACGAACGAGATCACCCCGAGGTCGAGGTACACCTTCTGGGCGCCGACCTGGTACCCGGCGTGATAGCCGATGACCCGACGCAGGTAGGTCACGACCGCAGCCTCGACATACCCGAACCCGGTGCCGAAGGCCACCAGCGCGACCCAGCGCAGCCAGATCGCACCCGTTCCGCCGGTGAGCCGTTCTGTCATCGGTCCCCTCCGTCGCAGTCGCAGTCGCACGTCATGTTCGCGCACCCACCTGTGGCGCACGCCTCGATTCGTCCCGGCATCTGGACGCGGCCAGCGCGCCGCGCCGCGCGTGGGGCCCGAGTGGCTGGGGTGACGCATGAGAAGTCCCTGACGCACCACGCGCACCATTGGCACCAGGTGCGGCGGTGAGCGTCGGACGTCGCACGCGGCGCAGACCGTGTCGCAGGTAGCGCTGCGGACGGTGCGCGCGCACCGGGCAGGTGAGCCCAACGGGTGGCCTGGCCGACCGGGCAGGTCAGCCGACCGGGCAGGTCAGCCGACCGGGCAGGTCAGCCGACCGGTCACGCGATCCGTACCGGCAGGGAGCGCCGCCCCCAGTGGCCGACGGCGGTGCCGAACCGGCCCGGCACGACGGTGCCGCACTCCGGGCAGCGGCCGTCGGCGGTGACCGTGTACGCGAGGATCTCGTACCAGTCGCGCTCGATGAGCACGTGGCCGCACGTCGAGCACGAGGTCGTCTCCCCGGACGGGTCGTGGACGTTGCCCGTGTAGACGAAGTGCAGACCGACGTCGAGCGCGGTGGCTCGCGCGGTGCGCAACGTCGAGGCAGGCGTCGGCGGCACGTCGAGCATCTTGAAATCGGGGTGGAACGCCGAGAAGTGCAGCGGCACGTCGGGACCGATCTCGGCGAGGATCCACCGGCTCATCCGCTCGATCTCGTCGGGTGCGTCGTTGTGGCCGGGGATGAGCAGAGTCGTCAGCTCGACCCAGGTGTCGGTGTGCTCGTGCACCCACACGATCGTGTCGAGCACGTCGCGCAGGTGCGAGCCGGTCACCTTCCAGTAGAAGTCCTCGGTGAACCCCTTGAGGTCGATGTTCGCGGCGTCCATCGGGGCGAAGAACTCGGCGCGGGCGACCGGGGCGATGTAGCCGGCAGTCACCGCGATGGCGTGCAGGCCACGTTCGTGGCACGCCATGGCAGTGTCGATCGCGTACTCGGCGAAGATCACCGGGTCGTTGTACGTGAACGCCACCGAGTCGCAGCCGGCGGACTCGGCGGCCCGGGCGATGCCGTCAGGGGACGCGATCGCGGCCAGCCGGTCCCACTCGCGGGACTTGGAAATGTCCCAGTTCTGGCAGAACCGGCAGTTGAGGTTGCAGCCCGCGGTGCCGAACGACAGCACCGCGGTCCCCGGGTAGAAGTGCGCGAGCGGCTTCTTCTCCACCGGGTCGATCGCGAAGCCGGAGCTCCGCCCGTACGTGGTCAGCACCATCCGGTCGCCGTCGCGGGCGCGCACGAAGCAGAACCCCCGCTGCCCGGGGTGCAGCCGGCAGCGTCGCGGGCACAGGTCGCACTGCAGCCGCCCGTCGTCCAGCGCCGTCCACCACCGGGCCGTCGGGGCGTCGGGCCACGTCTCGACGTCAGGCGCAGGCTCCACGTCGGGCTCAGGCTCCACGTGGGGCTCGGGCTCGGGCTCGGGCACCTCCGCCTCGTCGCCGGGGGACGCCGAGGGCACCAGCAGGTCGTCGTCGCGCACGTCTCTCACCCCTCCGACCCGTCGGGCCCCTCGTGCCAGGCTCGGACCGTGAACGTCTGCACCGTCGTGCCCTCGTACCAGACACCCGGGGCGACGCCGGCCTTGCGCCACAGGTGCCCGAGGAACTGCACGGGGTCCGGCACCTCGTCCCACACCTGGGGCAGGAACAACGCCCGGTTCCAGTCCCCCATCTCCACGATCACACCGTCGACTCCTGGTCGTAGCGCGGCGTAGCACTCCTCGAGGCTGCCGACCGGCAGGGGTTGCGGCGCGGAGAGGACCGAGACCTCGATCGCGACGACCGGGAGCTCGGCCGGCTCCATCGGCACGAACCTCGGGTCCCGGCTCGCGGCCGCGACCGCGTTGGCGCGCACGTCGTCCAGCAGCGGCCGCTGGGCGACGGGCGACCCGATGCACCCGCGGAGCCGGCCGCCCTTCGTCAGGGTGACGAAGCTGGCTCCGGGCTCGAGCACCCACGACGGGAACGTCTCGGCACGTGCGACCCCCGTCTCCGTGCCGGGGGTCGTCATCCCGAGCGACCGGGCGATGGCCTCGCGGGCGACGGGCAGCAGCAGGTCACCTGCGTCGTCGGGCACGACGCTGTCCGCGGACGGCACCGTCGCGGCAGGCCGATCGGCCACAGCAGGTCGATCGACCGCAGCGGGCTGCTCGGCCACAGCGGGCTGATCGACGGCGGCGGGTGAGATCTCGACCGCCGCGTCGCGCGTCGACGCCCGGCACCTAGCCATCGTCGTCCTCGTCGAACGCGAAGGCGCAGTAGCCGACGACCCTCTCCCGGTCCCCGGCGGTGTCCCCGGAGCTGCACGCGCCCAGGAGCTCGGGACGCAGGCCGTGCCGGCGTGCGGCGACGAGCAGGCCGTTGACCGGGGTCGCTCCGCATGCCTGCAGGTGGTCCAGGGGCCCGTCGAGCGCGCCGATCTGCGCGATCGTCTGCGCGTCGACGCGGCGCGCCTCCTCGTAGGGCAGGTAGTGCGACAGGTCCGAGCTGATCACGACGAGCGTCCCCGGCTCGTCCGACAGCGCGTCGATCACGTCGGCGACCTCGTCGCCCGTCGCGTCCCCGGCGAGCAGGGGGACGATCTCGACGTCGCCGAGGGTGCGCTGCAGGAACGGCAGCTGGACCTCGACGGAGTGCTCCCACTGGTGGGTCTCCGCGTAGATGCACGCCGCCGGAACACCGGCGAGGCGCTCCTCGGCCCACTCCTCCGCGACGGGGAGCACGCCCAGCGGCGTCCGGAAGCCGTCCGCCCCGGGCAGGGCGACCCCGCGCACCGCCACCCGGTGCGTCGGGCCGATCAGCACGACCCGCCGGATCGCGTCCCTCCCCCGCGCGACCCGCGCGTAGGCCAGGGCCGCGGTGGAGCCCGAGTAGATGTACCCGGCGTGCGGCACGATCACCGCTCGGGGGGTCGGTGCCCCGTCGGGCGACAGCGGGGCGTCGGCGAGCAGCCGGTCCACGGTGACGCGCAGCACCTCAGGGTCGCCCGGGTAGAACGAACCGGCGACGGCGGCGTCACGGATACGAGACGAGCGCACAGGGCATCACCTCGTTCTTCAGGCTAGCTCCGTTGCCGACCGTCCGCCCGGTCGGGTCGCCCCAGGCTCATCTGCATGCCGACCCGGACCACCCGTACGGTCAGTACCGGATGCTGACGTACCAGGCGACACCCACCATCGCGATCACCGTCGCGAACCACCACCACGGGAACGGCTCGGCCGGGTCGGGCTCGCGGATCTCCTGCGGCACGGGGGCAGGCTCCGGCGCCGGCACGGGTTCCGGCTCGGGTGGCGGCGGCGGGTTCATGTCGGCACCGCACCGGACGCACACCACGGCCGACGGCACGTTGAGCTCGCGGCACACCGGGCACGGGACCGTCGCGATCAGCGAGGCGCCGGACGCGCCGGGTGACCGCCAGCGTGCGTCGTCGGCGCCGTCCTCCCCGCCGCCCTTCCGGTCCTGCGGACGCGCCCAGAACAGCGGGTAGTCGCAGATCGGGCAGAAGTCGTCGGCGTCGCGCCGTGCCAGCGCCACGGTGGACGGCGCCCCGCACTCGGGACAGACGATCGTCATCTCGGCCGGGGCGTCGGGCACGGTGATCGCTGGGGCGCCCGGGACCCGCGGCGAGCCGGGGCCGTGGGGCAGGACACTGTCACGGATCACACCGGGCTGCGGAGGCACAGCGGGCTGCAAGGGCACGGTGGCCTCCAGCGGCGCCGTGGTGCCGAACGGCACCGCGTTCTCCGACGGCACCGCGCTCTGCTGAGGGAGCGCGCTCTCCCCGACAGGGGCGGTCTCGTGAGGCACGGTGGTCTCCTGTGGTGCGGCGGGAACGGAGGACGGGAGCGGCGACGGATCAGCCACGACGGATCCTCTCCTCGGCCCCGGGCTGCGGCCAGATCTGCCGGTCGTCGACCCACAGCTCGGCCCGCACGTGCGCCGGCACGTGGTCGGCGATCAGCGAGACGAAGGCCTCGTCCGGCAGCCCACCCGTCGACGCGACACGCATGACGACCCAGGCGTGATCGGCCGGTGCCTCGCCCTCACGCCACACGCCGCCCCCGTCGGTGACCTCGGCCGGGCCTCCGCTGAACAGCTCGAGGAACCCCCGCAGCGCGCCGGGCGTGCCCCGACGCCGGAGCGTGCGCGCGGCCGTCGTGACGAGCCGACGCTGGGTCCCGTCCGGCAGACCGGGGTCGATGCCGTCGAGCCCGATCCAGTCCGCCATCCAGCGCACCATCGGCAACGGTGCGACGGTCGGGTCGGCCAGGTGCGGGAGGTTGTCGCCGTGCGCGAGGAGCGTGGCGGCCTCCTCCTGGAAGATCGACACGAACCGGGTGAAGAAGTCGTCGCTCAGCATCCCGACGGGGAGCTGGTTGAGCAGCCACTGGTCACGTCTCACGGGAACCCCCGTAGACGGGCGGCAGCGCGGACCGTCCGGCGCACCGGACGTCGAGCGCGCGCGTCATCGGACGACCACCCGGTGCTCGGCCGACAGGAACAGCGTGTGCGACTCCGGGTGCAGGACATCACGTCCGCTACCCAGGCGCCGCCCCGTGCGCAGGTCGTACTCGAAGAGCTGCACCTCCTCGACCCGCTCGACGCCCTCGACCACCTCGAGGAGCTGGGCGATCTCGGCGGCGGTGATGTCGGTGTCGAACGGCCACCCCGTGCCCGTCGGACCACCGGTGACCGGGTTGATGTAGCGGTCGACGACGTCCAGCACCCGCTGCCGCACGAGGGCCGCCGGGCGCCCGGGCAGCGCCCGCACCAGGGCGGCCACGCTCACGCCCTGGTAGAACGGCGTGCCGACCTCGACCGCGACCCCGACGCACCGGCGTTCCTCGAGGACCTCGCAGATCGCGCGCAGCAGCGGCTCGGACAGCGCGAAGTCGTCGATCTTGTGAGTCCGGGGATCCGTGCGCACCTGCGGGACGACGAGCACCCGCACCGCACCGTTGTGCGTCTCGGTGCCCACCAGGCACCGCGCGCGGGCGACCTCGACCGAGGTCTCCCGGGTCAACCGCTCGAAGTCCCCGGCCGTCACGGCACGCTGCCCGGTGCGCAGCGACAGCGGACCACGGATCTTGGCCTCCTCGACCGTCTCCGCATCCACCCCGCCGACGGCGGGCGCCAGGTTCACAACGCTCGAGACGAACGGCAGGGTCGAGCGCAGGTTCGTCAGCGTGCGTGCCCCGACGTTGCCCGCGGCACCGCCGCCGTGCCGGTACCCGGTGACCTGGATCAGCGCGCCGTCCGGCGGGATCGCGCCGTGCTGGCGGACCGTGCCGTCGGGGTAGCGCACGCGCGGCCCGAACCGGACGACCCCGGTCGACGACTCCCAGACGACGTGACGGTCCTCCGGGCCGGAGGCGGAGAAGTCCTCGACCTCGGTCCAGGTCGTCGTCCCCTCGGTCGCGACCACCCGGACGACCTCGCTCTCGCGACGCGCCGCGACCGGGATCGACCCGACCCGGAACTGCTGCGCCGGGACACCGGTCGAGCGGCCGAGGTTCTCCGGCCCGACGGTCGTCGCGTGCTCGGCGGAGACCGTGAGCCCGATGACGTCCGCCTTCAGGGACTCGAGGCGCGGGGACGCCTGGTACGTCGGCTGCCCGGGCGCGGGGTTGGTCAGGCGCACCCGCAACCAGTAGGCGACGGTCCCGGCGAGCATGAGCGAGGCGTGCGCCTGCGGGATCAGCAGGACGACCTCGCCGTTGCGGTTCAACCCGCCGGTGCTGTCGCGCTGCACCCGGACCGGCGTCCACGACTCACCCGTCCAGACCTCCCAGGCCAACGGCGGGTTCGCCGGGTCGACGCCGATCCCCTGGGCCGTCGCCTCCACGGTGAGCCGCAGCGCGGCCCCGGCGAGCGACTCCGCGAAGCCGAACAGCGTCGCGTCGCCGACCTGCACCGGCGTCGAGGTGAAGCACGTCAGCGCACTGCCCGGGTAGGTCAGGTCCTCCCAGCCGTCGACGGTCTGCTCGTCGCGCGCACGCGTCGAGTGCGCGGCGTGCAGCCGTGGCGGCGCCACCACCGCGTCGTGCTCGGTGGAGAAGATCACGGCGTCCGTCGCCGACGTCGACGTCGTGAGCTCGGTACCGCCGGGGATGGTGAGGGGCTGGATGGCGGGGGCGGAGAGCCAGAACGTCACGTCCGTGCGGGCGACCGACGGCGGGAACGGCTCGATCCCGGCGAGGTTGAGGAAGTGCACGTACAACCGCTCAGGTACCTGGTTCACCCGGAAGAGCACCATCTCGCTCATCCAGGCGAAGAGCTCGATCAGCGCGACCCCGGGGTCGGAGACGTTGTGGTTCGTCCACTCGGGCGTGAACCGGGGGATCAGGCGCTTGGTCTCGTCGACGATGTCCTGGAAGGACCGGTCGTCGAGGTTCGGGGGAGGGATCGGCATCAGGTGTCCTCACGCGGGATCACGTAGAAGGGGTAGACGAGGTTGCGGCGGTCGTTCGTCGCCTTGACGCGGTAGCGGATGAGGATCCGGACGAGCCCGCCGTCGTCGTCGTCCTGCACGGGCTCGACGTCCTCGACCTCCACGCGCGGCTCCCACTGGGCGAGAGCCTCACGGACCGCCTCGGAGATCAGGCCGAGCAGGTTCGGGGTCACGGGCTCGAACAGCAGGTCCCAGATCCGGCAGCCGAACTGCGGGCGCATGACGCGCTCGCCGGGTGCGGTCAGCAGCACCACACGGATCGACCGGTCGAGGTCGGCGACGCCCTCGGTCAACCGGATCGCGCCGCGATGGTCGACCTCGAGGGGCCAGCTGAAGCCGCGACCGATGAAGGACGCGTCGCGTCCCGTGGTTCCGGCGAGGGGGTTCGGGCTGGAGGTAGCCATCAGTTGATCTGCACCATCGCTCCCTTGACGGCCGTGACGCCCGAGGACTCGATGGTCGTGGTCGCGCTGCCCTTGACCTCGACCTGCGCGCCGGATGCGGCGAGCTTCGCCGTCGCCTTCGCGGTCACGTCCATGCCCTCGATCGTCACACCCTGCTCGGCCTTGAGGGCGATCGTCGTCCCGGAGAGCTTGATCGCCCCGCTGCCGTCCATCTCGATCGACGAGCTGCCCGAGACGATCTTCAACGGGACCCCCGACGGGAGCTTGAGGTCGGCGCGGTCCTTGCCGAGGCGGAGACTGATCGTCTCACCGGCGAGCGCCAGGCGGATGTGCTGCGTGCTCGCATCGGTGCCGTCCGAGAGCTCGACGACGTGGCCGAGCCGGGACGTCAGCCGGCGGTGCTCGACCTCCGAGCTGCCGACGAGGTCCGTGGGGATCTTGTCCTTCTTGCCGAACAGCCCACCCAGCACCACGGGACGGCGGACATCGCCACCCTCGAAGCCCACGAGCACCTCGTCGCCGACCTCCGGGAGGAACACCATCCCGCGCCCCGCCCCGCCGCCCAGGACGGCCAGGCGCGCCCACTGGGACTCGATCTTCGTGTCGAGCCCCGGGAGGGACACCTTGATCCGGCCGGCAGCCTCGGGGTCGTCCTTGATCGCCGAGACCATGCCGACCACCAGTCCGGCGTGCTGGAAGCTCGACGACACCGACGCGTCGTTCGGGGGCACGAGCGACGTCTGCCCCCGGTCCCCCGCGACGAACGCCGTGTGGAAGCCGGACGGGCGGAACGTGTGCTCCACCTCACGGACGTAGTAGTCGCCGGACGCGGGCCCGGCGTCGGCGACAGTCACCGTCACCCCGGGTCGGACCATCGGGAGCATCGGACCGACACCGCGCGCGACGACCGTCCCCGTCTCGGCGCTCAGGACGTCCGCAAGAGTCTTGGCGTCCGCCCGGTCCACCGGTCCGGCCTGCGCGTCCAGGGTGGTCGCCCTGCGGATCGAGCCCTCCGAGAGCAGGGCGCTCATCCCGTTCGGCAGCTTGCTGCGGCCGAGCTCCGACGTCGCGACGATCTCTTCCTTGTTCAGGTGGTCCCACCCGCGGACCGTCACCGACTTCGGCGCGTCCCCGTAGACCCGCGCGGAGAAGGTCCTCATGTCGTTCCCGAGCGTGAGCGTCACGACCGGTTGTGCAGCCGGGTCGCTGAGCTTGGTCCCGTTGTGCGAGGTCCACGCGCGGAAGGTCGTCTCGTTCACCTCCCAGTCGAGCCCGTTCCGACGGCACAGCTCGTCGATGAACGCGAGGTCGGTGCCCGTCTGGAGCGTGTAGTCGAGCACATGGTCGGTGGCATCGATTGTGCTGGCCGCGCCCGAGTCCGCCACCACCTTGGTGATGATCTCCGAGGCCTTCTGCTTGAGGTAGGTCGCGGCCCGGGCCGTGCGGCTGAGCTCGTAGGCAAGGTCCTCGGCCACGACGATCAGCTCGGGCTGATCCGCGTCGCTGCTCTCGACCCCTGTCGAGGTGACCTTGCCCTCGAACACCGTGGTCAGGGTGGTGCCCTCCCCGTCGGCCTTGGCGGACACCTGGATCGTGGCGCCGACCTTGAGCTTGCTCGCGCTGGCGAGCGTGTAGCCCGGGTCGGCGAACCGCAGGGTGCACCGGCCGATGGTCCGCACGGCACGGCGCACCCGGAGCTCGAGGAGCGCGCCCAGCCAGGCCTCGGGGAGCACGGAGCCGTTCGACTTGATCACCGGGGCCAGCGACATGCCGTCGGACGTCGACGGGAGGACGGGCATGCTCAGACCTCCAGCTGCGGGATCGACAGCTGGGCGCCCGGACGCAGGGCGAGCGGGTCCTCGATGCCGTTCGCGCTCGCGAGAGCGCGCCACTGCGTCGAGTCGCCGTAGTACCGGGCGGCGATCCGGTCGAGCGTCTCGCCCGGCTGCACCCGGTGCACGCGGTGGGGTCGCGGCGTGCCCGACGTCGGGTTCTGCGGCCCGAAGGCCTTCGACTCCTCGTACTGGCGCAGCACCAGGGCGAGCGTCGCCCGCAGCGGGGTGCCGGCCGACGAGAAGTACGTGAACGTCAGGTCCAGGTGCGCGATGACGGCCTTGTAGGAGTGCAGGTCACCCCAGTGGAACGTGACGTAGGGCGGCCGCGCGTTGTGCGTGGTCTCGTTCGACCCCGGGAGCGAGGAGTCGACGTCCATGAGGGCGAGGATCTTCCCGGTGTACTTGGTGACGTCGCTGCCGTCGTTCGTCGTGTCGAAGAACAGCTCGACCGCCATCGTCCCGGGTCGGGCGCCCGCGTACCGCAGCCGGGGCACACCGCGACCCGGCATGGACTCTCCCGTCCACGTGTTGCTCCGGCTGATCGCGAGCTGGGCGGGGTTGAACAGGCAGGGCAGCCGCTCGCCGCTCTCGATCTCGAGGAACGCCTTCTCCGTCGAGGCCATCAGAACACCCCCCGGCAGACCACGGCGCCCGCGGCGCTCGAGCTCTTCGACGACGCGGCCTTCGATCCGCTCGACCACACGGTCCACGAGCTCGTCCATGACCTCGGGGTCGAGGGTACGGCTGCCGGGGTCGTCGGGTGCGGTCCACGACGCACTCACCGGGCTGTGCTGCACGCTGGTGGTCATGTCGGCTCCCTCGAAGGTGTGGCGGATCGGCGGCGGGGCGACGGCGTCGGTCGGCGTCGGGGCACCCGGGCCGGAGAATGCCCCGGTGGACTCCGCGGCCAGGAGCGCCGCGAGAGTCGCCGGGAGGTTCGGTCCGGCTGCGCGGGACGATCCTCCCCCCCTCGCGCGGTGCGCCGGGCGAGGCGACGCGGGACGCAGGTGCGTCGGGGACCGCCGGCGGTGGACCGGCCGGGGACGGCGCAGCCCGAGGCGGCATCACGAGTCGGCCGGCCGTCGAGGCGACACCGACGAGCTCCGCCGGCACGACGGCACCGCGGTGCAGCCCGAGCACGGGTGCCGCCCGTCCCTCGCTGCGACGACGGGAGCCGCCCGCAGGAGCCGGCCACCCAGGGGCACCCCGACCGATTGCCGGGACCGACGCCGGGGTTCCCGGCGCCCGATGTCCGCCGAGCAGCGTGCTGCGGGCCTCTGACCCGTCCGGTCGCTGCCGAGACGCGTCGGTCCAACGACGGATCGCCTGCCCCACCGGTGGGCCGACGATCCCCAGCGACCACGTGCGACCGACGACGGCCTCGGGGCCGTGGGGCGCGCGCCGGATCGTCGAGCCGCGTCGGCCCGGCGACGCGAGACCCGACGTCGCGACGCCCTGCGACGTCCCGCCCCCCGGGTGTGCGGCACCCGGCGGACCGGAGGGACCCTGTGGCCCGGCCGAGCGCGACTGCGCGGGAGACCCCTGCCGTCCGGACGAGCCCGGTGACCCCGCAGGGCCTCGTGAGGCAGCGGGACGGCGCTCCGACAGCACCTGCGACGACGCCGCCGGCGCGGGTCGACGCCGCACCGTGGCACCCGGCCGCTCGGATCCGCTGGACCGTGCCGAGGCACTCGCCAGCAGCAGGGAGCTCGGCGCCGTAGCCCCGAGGGTCGAGGTGCGGGCCGACGAACCCGACCCCAGGCCGCCGGTCGCACGGCGGTCGGTCGAGGCGTGCACAGCCAAGGGACGCCCCGGCCGGACGAGCCGTCCGGCGCTCGCCCCGGACGTGACGAGCTCACCCTCCGACGCGCGACGCACCGCGAGCGAGCCCATGGCCACGGGGAGCCCGCTGTACCGGCGCACGGTCCGCGGTGCAGCATCGCGCGCACCCGACGGGTGAGCCGCGTCGTCACCGACCGAGGCTCCCGCCGCAGCGAGCGGCAGCGTCGTCGCGGTAGCGGGTCCGACGGAGCGACGCACGGCGGTCGGGTCCCCCTCTGCGCGCACCGCAGGCACCGCCGAGGTCGGCGTGGCGGTCTGCGGGGTCGCGGCGGCCGCCACACCCTGCTCGACGGCGCCGTGACGCGCGGCACCGGTCGGTGTGGTTCGAGAGAGTGAGGTCCGGCCCGGCGTGGCCGAGCTCGACACGGTCGGGCTGGTTGCGTTCGGGCTGGGCGAGGTCGGGTTCTGGACGGTGGCGCTCCGCAAGGTCGAGCCGGGCGCAGTCGAGACCGGCGCCGCGGCGTGCGCCTGGGTCGTGGCCGGGCCCTGCCGATCCGGCGCCCGGCCCGCAGGCGCTGGCGTCGCGGCCTCGGGCCGGGTGCCGGCGCCCGACGCCCCCGCCGCTGCTCGTCCTGCGTCGGCGGCGGTCGACCTGCGGATCGGGCCCGCCACCGCGTCCGGCTCGCGCCGCACGGGTCGGTAGCCGCCCGGTGCCGCCACGGAGGCCGCACCCGGCACCCGGAGGCGCACCGGTGCGCCGACGGCACGGCGAAGCGTGCGCGCCGCCATCCCTCGGCGCGCGGGGCGGGTCGGCGCCGGCTCCGGGCTCGTCAACGGCCCTGCGGCGACCGCGCTCGGCAGCCGGCGCGGGGCGGCGACCTCCGCGGTCGGCGACGCCTCGGACGGCTGGACCGCGCCGACCGGCGGTGCGTCCACGGGAGAGGCGACGACGCCCCCCGGCGCACCTGCCGCTCTCCCCAGGGAAGGCCCGGTCGGCGTCGTCGTGCCGTCGGGAGCAGCGGCGGACGCCGGTCCGACCTGGTGGGACGGGCTCGGCGGCGCGGACGACGGGGCCGGTGCGGCGGACCGGCGGACCGGCGCGACCTCACCCGTCCTGCCGGTGGCGACAGAGGCGGGCGTACTCGCGCCGCCTCGAGAGGTCGACGGAGCCGACGCCCGCGTCGTCGGCGTCGGAGACGGCGTCCGTGGCGCGTCCGTCGCCCCCGACCGGCTGGCGCTCGGTGCTGCGGTCGTCTCGTCACCGCGGGCCGCACGGGCAGCGGCGAGGCGTCGACGGACGTAACGGCTCACGCGAGCGGTGGGGGTCAGCCGGGTCGTCCCGTCGTTCCCCGTCGTCCGGTCGCCTCGGTTGCCGTCCGGGCCGACGGCCGACACGGTCCGGCGCACAGCCTTCTCCGGGGAACCGGCCGACGTCGCGCGCGCCACGTCGGGCGTGGTGCCGGCCCCCGAGGCCTGCCCCGACGGACCGCCGGGGCCGCTCGGTCGGGGCGGTGGCGACGGCGACCGTCGGCGCCGGTCCACGGAGGTGATCATCGGGCCGGCGGCGGTCACCTCTCGCGCCGGCCGGATCGGCAGGGTGCTGGGGGCGGCGCTGACGGACATCCCGCCGGGGTGCCGAGGGGACTCGTTCGGAACGCCGCGTGCGACGCGGCGCAGGCCACGCGCCGGGAGTGTCACGCCGGTCGCCGGATCGGCGGGGGCGGGCGTCGGGCGGGCCCCGGCGGCGTCGGCGATCTCCTCCGGCGTGGCACTCGGGCTCCACCACCGCGGTGCCCGGACGACGGCGTCACGGGAGCCGACTCCTCGCACGCTCGCCGGGACCCCGACGACGCGCCGCACCGCGAGCGAACGCCCGGAGGCGGCGCTGAACAGGAGGGACCGCGCGGCGAGGTGACCGATGAGCCGGGGCGGGTGCTGCCCGTCGGCGGCGCCCGGGCGACGGAAACGGGTGCGGATCGCGGCACCGAGCGTCACCGACGGCGCAGGGGTCGGGTCAGGTGCGCTGCCGGGGGACGTCGGCTCGTTCTCGGTCCCGCTCACGGTGCCGGGGTATTCGTCGTCTTCGCGCGGAAGCCGTTGTGCGCCACCTCGAGCTGCTCGACGAGCTGCTCGTTGCTGCCGACGTGAAACTCGGGCCCGGTCCAGCGGACGGCGAAGACCTGGTCGAACTCCCACGCCCGCAGGCGCTTGCCCTCGCTGGTGACGGCGGTGACCGCACCGGTGCTGCGCGTCACCTTGTTCCCGTTCGCGGCGAAGTTCTCCCCGGAGGAGTTGGACACCCAGGTGAACAGCGCGTCGCTCTCGACCATGCCACGGCTGAAGACGAGGTTCGGCCAGTGCAGCGTGCCGGGCAGCTTGTGGACGTACTGGTTCTGACCGCCCTCGGTGTACGTCTCGACGTCGACGGTCAGCTCGAGGCCGCGCACCTCGCGGAAGGTGCCGATCTCGACCCCGTCCACCTCGAAGATGAACATGCCGCCGGTGGTGGGATCGCCGCCGAGGGGCTCGATGTCAGATGCCACCGTCGCGCACCGCCTCCCACGCTCGTTCGTTCAGGGACGACACCGCCCGGACCATGCGGACACGGTCCAGGTGCTCGAGGTCGAGCAGGTCCGCCATCGACCAGTGCAGGTGGTAGGCGAGATAGGCGATCTCCTGCCAGAGCGCCTCAGCCGGGTAGCGGAGCATGTGTCACCTGCCGTCGTGCGGGATCTCCTCGATGGCCGAACGACCCGGCCGCGAGTACGACGCGACGGCCGGGGCGTCGGCCGGCGCGTCCTCGGTCGCGGCGACCGCCGGCTCCGGGGCGACGGCCTGCGTCGTCACCGGGGCGCCGGCCTCGCGCTGTGCGGCGATCAGCTCCTCGTACTCCTCCTGGCTGCCAAAGTTGATCACTCCGTAGAAGTCCTGGAGGAACGCCAGATCGGCGGCGAAGAGCCCCTCGATCTCCCGGGTCGTCACGAGCTCGAGCGTGCCGAGCCTCTCGACCACGCGCGCGAGCACGACGATGGTCAGGCGCGGGTCGTCCGCGCCGTCGATCATCGGGTCCCGGAGCGGCTCGAGCTCGTCCCGTGCGGTCGCCAGGCGCATCGTGCCCGTGCGGTGGACCACACCCTGGTCGTCGACGTAGCCGCGCGGCAGGGTGAAGTCGTAGCGGGTCTGCAGGCTCACTTGACCCGCGCGAGACGCTCGATGGTGAGGGTGATCGTCTCCTTCACCGCGTCCTGGCTGTCCACGCTGAGCCCGTCGGTGGAGATCTTGCTCGGCCAGCCGTTGAAGAAGTTGAACCGTGCGACCTCGGTGTGGGTGTGGTCGTACATCACGATCGAGCCGTTCTTGCGGTTGTTCGTCCGGTCGGAGAGCTTGATGCCCTTGTCGCGGATGTCGTTGAACCATCCCCAGAGCTTGTCGTTGCCCATGTCGGACGGGGCAACACGCGTGAGGCTGAGGTCGGGGACGTTCGTGACCTCGCCGAGGGTCTTGACCAGCTGCTGCTTGCCGTCCTTGCCGACCTGCTTGGTCGTCGCGACACCGACCTCGACGTCCAGGCCCGAGACGCCGATCAGCGACGACACCACAGACCCGTCGATCTCGAGGAAGAAGTTCTGGGAGATGATCGGGTCGGTGTTGAAGATTGCGTTGGGCACGGGTGCTCCTCAGTTCAGGTGGGACGTCCCGGTGGACCTGAGCCCACCGGGACGGGGTGAGATCAGGAGGCTGACTGCTTGTTCTGGCTGATGCGGAAGATCACGAACTCGGCCGGCTTGACCGGCGCGAGCCCGACCTCGACGACGAGCTTGCCGGCGTCGATCGACTCCGGCGGGTTCGTCGTGGCGTCGCATCGCACGAAGTAGGCCTGGTCCGCCGAGGCGCCGAACAGGGCCCCGGACTGCCACAGTCCGCGCAGGTAGCCGGTGAGCGTGCGGGTCACGCCCTCCCAGAGGGTGACGTCGTTCGGCTCGAAGACCGCCCACTGCGTGCCGTCCATGATGGTCGACTCGACCATGTTGAAGAGCCGGCGCACGTTGATGTACTGCCAGTCGGTGTCCGACGCGAGGGTGCGTGCACCCCAGATCCGGATGCCGCGCGTGCCGAACGGGCGGATGCAGTTGATCCCGATCGGGTTCAGCAGCGACTGCTCGTTCTGGGTGATCGAGCGCTCGACGTCGAGCACGCCGCGGATCGTGTCGTTCGCCGGCGCCTTCCACACCCCACGGGTGTCGTCGGTGCGGGCCCAGACGCCGGCGACGTGGCCGGACGGCGGGATGAGCACCTCGGCGTCGCCGTTGGAGCCGATGGGGTTCTCGACCTTGATCCACGGGTAGTACAGCGCGGCGAACGCCGAGTCGTACATCGCGGTCTCGCTGCGCCACTCCTTGATCTGCTGCGGGCCCATCCCGGGAGGGGCGTCGAGGATCGCCATGCGGTTCGGGTGCAGCTCGCAGTGGGCGATCAGCGACGTCTGGACGGCCTTCCACAGGCCCAGGTCGACGCTGCCGTCGGCCTTGGTCGCGGCGGTGATGAGGTCGGGGACGATGACCATCGTCACGTCCTCGGCGATCGCCAGACCGTTGATGCCGCTGCGGGCGGTCTCCGATCCGGCGAACTTGCGGCCGGTCACGGGAGCCGGGACCGGCGCCGCCTTCTCGAGGGGGTACAGGCCCGGGCGGAGCAGCTCGAGCTGGCTCTGCAGGTCCACGTCGGCCTCGAGCTTGAGCTCGACCTTGATCTGCGTGGAGGTCTTGTTGATCACGGCTGCCGCGTCACGCGCACCGCCGAAGGTCAGGTCGGGGTACTGCTCGACCGTCTCGCCGCCGACGATCACGCTCAGCGTGAAGGTCGAGGGGCCCTCGGCGTCCGGGTCGCCGTCGTCGGTCGCGATCGCGACGGTGACGTCGGCGTCGGGCTCGACGCTGGTGATCTCGAGCGGGCTCCCGAGGGACCGGTCCGCAGCCGGGAGCGCCAGACGGGCGGGCTCACCGGCGGGGGTCGAGTTGGGGATCCGCACGATGTAGGCGAGGGTCCCGCCGTTCTGGAAGAACCCGAAGACGGACAGCGGCAGGATCGCGCCGTCGACGAACCCGCCGAACAGCGACTCGAACTGGGTCCAGCTCGTGACGAGCCGGGGGGCGAGGCCCTCGGGGTCGTTCGGGTCGCCGAGCGGGGCCCGCTCGGTGAAGCCGACGAAGGCTGCGACGGCTGTGGGTGCTGACGCGAGGACCTTCTGCGACGACGGGACTTCCTCGACGTACACGCCTGGCGCGGTGTATGTGGGCACTATCTCTCCCTGGTTTCGCGCCGCATCCTCGGGGAGAGGGCGGTGCCGTGGGCGCTGACAGTGTCGAACGTAGGAGCGGGCGTGCGGAGCGACATCGGTAATCCCTACCGATCTTGGGACTTTTGCCCCTCGCCACATGGGTGAATGTCGTCGTCAACTCGGTGTCTTCCGGGCACTTTGGGACTAAGGTCCTGCTCGGAGCGCATCGGTGAGCTGAGACGCACGCTCGCGCGGAGCGACGTCCGCCGGACGCCATGGTGGACCGAGAGGACGGGGGGATGGCATGACCGACCTCGCCGATCGCGCCACGACCACCGGTCGCATCCCCGCCCCGCTCAGCGACAGGCCCACCGGCCGACCGTGGCCGTTCGTCGACCGCCCCGCACCCCGCACGGCGATGCTCGACGCACTCGCGTCCGCCCGCAGCGTCCTGGTGGTCGGCGAGGCCGGCGTCGGCAAGACGCACCTCGTCCGGGCGACCCTCGACGAGTGGACCGCACGACGCCGCGCTCTCGCTCCCCACCTCAGCGACGCCCGGGTCGCGACAGACGGGACGATCGCCGACCGCCAGCTCCCCGACCCCCACCCCATGACCCTGACCGTCGGTGCGGCCGACCGCTGGGCCGCGCTCGAGGGCATCCACCTCGCGGCATCGGGAGCGTCGCTCGAGCGCGCCACCGGCCACCCCAGCCACGTCATCCGGGTCACCGACGAGCCCCCGCGCACACCGGTCCTGCTGCACGTCGAGGACGCCCACCTGCTGGACCGGGCCACCGCACAGGCGCTCGCACTGCTCGTCCGCGAGGGCGAGGTGACCGTCGTGGCGACCATGCGCCCGTCGGGCGCGCAGCTGTCGCCGTGGCTCGAGCTGTGGAAGGACGGCCTGGCGGAACGCCTCGACCTCCGCCCGCTCGACCCCGCCGCCACCGAGGCCCTCGTCGAGGAGGCGCTCGGCGGACCCGTCACCGGGGACACCGGCCGACGCATCTGGCGCCAGACGCTCGGCAACCCGCACCACGTGCGCGAGCTCCTCCGCCACGAGGTCGAGACGGGCACCCTCGCGGAACGCAACGGGGTCTGGATCGGCCTGATCGGCGCCGGTCCCGGCCCGCGGGTCCTCGACGCGGTGGGACGCGACCTCGACAACCTCCCGGTCCCGGCACGCACCGCACTCGAGCTCGTGGCCCTCGCCGAGCCGATCCCCGTGTCCTGGCTGGACCGCCTCGTCGACGACGCGGTCCTCGACCACCTCGTGCACGAGGGGCTCGTCGTGACCGCGCCGACGACGTACGGGACACCGGGCAGCCACCGATCGTTCGACGAGCCCCTGTCCCCCATCGCGCGGCTCAACCCTCCCGCGTACGCCGAGGCCGTCCGCGCGCTCGTCCCGATGAGCCGTCGCCGGCAGCTGTACACCCAGCTGCGCACCGCCCGCTCCGGGTTCCCGACCGAGCACGAGTCGCCGGCCGGGCTGCTGCGCTCCGTGCTGTGGGCGCTGGAGTGCGACATCCACCAGACCGGCGAACGCCTGCTCCGTGCGATGCGCGCGGCGGTGTCGTTGTGCCGCCCCGAGATCGCCGTCCAGATCGCGAGCGCGGCGCTCCGTCAGCCGCTCGGCGGCACGGGCCCGCTGATCGACGTCCTGCTCGTCCGGGCCCAGGCCTGGCGGCTGCTCGGCGAGTCCGGCCGCGCGGCCGCCGACCTGCTCGAGGCGTCGGAGCGACTCACCGCCGATCACACCGGGACCGAGCACCGCCTGCGGCAGATCCAGCTCGCGGAGCAGAGCGCCGACCTCCACCAGTACCACGGCAACGACCCCGACGGCTCGCTCGACCTGATCGACGGCCTGCTCCGCGAGCTGGGCGACGACGCCGACCCGGACCTGCGGTCGGCCCTCGAGGTGAACCGCCTGACCCGGCTCGGCGCCGCCGGGCGCTTCGCCGAGAGCGTCGAACCCTCGCTCGCGCACCTCCGGGCTGCGGGCTACCGGTCCGCGAACGTGCTCGGGCTGGCGGCGCCGACCGTGCTCGGACTGGCCCAGGCGGGACGCCTCGGCGACGCCACGGCCCTCGCGACCCGCAGCGTCCGGGCCGCCGAGGTGCACGCGCCGCGACACCCCTGGCTGCTCGCGCGCATCCGCACGACCCAGCTCCTCGTGCACCTGTGGTCAGGTGACCTCGAGGGGGCCGACCACGCCGCCGTCCCACGGGCGTGCGCCGAGGCCGGCCACCCGATCCAGTACGCCGCGGACAGCACCGGCCGGGGCCTGCTCGCCGCGGCGCGAGGGCTGTGGACCGACGCCCTCCGTGAGCACCATGCGGCGTCGGCCAGTCTCAGCATCCTCGACCCGTCCGGCCTCTACGCGTACGCCGCAGCGGCGGAGTCGGTGGCGGCCGCAGCCCTCGGGGACAGGTCGGCGGCGCTCCGCCTCATCGATGCCGCGCGGCGCGCACCGCAGCGGGCGTCGGCGATGGTGGAGTCCGACCTCCGGCTGCTCCTCGTCGACGCCCAGCTCTGGCTCCTCCAGCCGACGCTGCGGGCCGACGCCCTCGCACTCGCGCACTGGAGCGCGGATCGCGGGCTGCACCGCACCGAGCTCGAGGCGCTGCACCGGGCGCTGGTCGCCGGCCACCTCCTCGGGGCGGCCGACCCGTCCGACGCCGCCGTACTGACCCGGCTCGGCCAGCTCGCCGCAGCCGTCGCCACCACCCGGGCCCGGGCACTTCTCGCCCATGCCACGGCGATCGTGGCCGGCGACGTCGAGCTCGTGGCCATCGCCGCACGCGACCTCACCGCCCAGGGGCTGTGGCTCCCGACCGTGCGCCCGTCAGCCCGCCTCACCGCCCGCGAGCGCGAGATCGCCGGCCTCGCCGCCGGCGGGCTCAGCAGCCGGGCGATCGCCGACCGGTTGACCCTCTCGGTGCGCACCGTCGACAGCCACCTGTCGCGGGTCTTCACCAAGCTCGGCGTCCGGAGCCGGCAGGAGCTGCGCAGCATCCGCGACGTGTGAGACCCGGGGCCGGAGCCGTGACCCGTCAGGCCGCGCGACGCCCACCGGGGATCGCCGCCAGGAGCTCGCGCGTGTAGTCCTCCCGCGGGCGCGCGAACAGCTCGTCCGGCGTCCCGCTCTCGACCACGCACCCGTTCTTCATGACGTGCACCTCGTCGGAGATCATCCGCACCACGGCCAGGTCGTGACTGATGAACAGATAGCTCAGGCCGAGCTCTCGCTGGAGCCCGGCGAGCAGCTCGAGGATCTGCGCCTGGACGATCACGTCGAGGGCCGAGACCGCCTCGTCGAGCACCACGAGCTCCGGCGACAGCGCGAGCGCACGTGCGATCGCGACGCGCTGACGCTGCCCGCCGGAGAGCTCGTGCGGGAGGCGGGAGGCCATCGCCGCGGGGAGCGCGACCTGGTCGAGCAGGGTCGCGACGCGTTCACGGCGGCTGCGCCGGTGGCCGACCCGGTGCACGCGCATCGGCTCGGCGATTGACTCCTCGACCGTGTAGCGGGGGTCGAGGGACGCGTACGGGTTCTGGAAGACGGGCTGGATCCGGCGCCGGAAGGCGAAGAGCTCACGCCGCGAGAGCGGCGCGATGTCCACGCCGTCGAAGAGCACGTGCCCCTCGCTCGCGGTCTCGAGCCCGAGCACGATGTTCGCGGTGGTCGACTTGCCGGACCCGGACTCACCGACCAAGGAGACCGTGCGCCCGCGCGGGATCGTGAAGCTGACGTCGCTCACGGCGGTCAGCTCGCGCACCGCGCCGTTGCGCGAGGACCGCAGCACGAAGGTCTTGGAGAGGTGGTTCACCGCGACGAGCGGTGCCACGGCCGGGGTGGGCGCGTCGGTCGGCGTCGCACCGTGGACCTCCGCGGTCCCACGCCCGATCTCCTCGAGCGTCGCGGCCCCGTGCGCGACGACCGGCGAGGCCCGCACCCATCGCGTCGACGTGAGGCTCGGCGCGGCGTCGAGGAGCCTCTTCGTGTACGGGTCCTGGGGCGCGTCGAGTATCTGCTCCGCGGTGCCGGACTCGACGACGCGGCCCTGGTTCATGACGACGATCGTGTCGGCCCGCTCGGCGGCGAGGCCGAGGTCGTGGGTGATGAGCATGACCGCAGTGCCGAGCCGTCCGACGAGCTCGTCCAGCTCGTCCAGGATCTTGCGTTGGACCGTGACGTCGAGCGCGCTCGTGGGCTCGTCGGCGATCAGCAGGCGCGGACGGCACGCGAGCCCCATCGCGATCAGCACCCGCTGGCGCATCCCGCCCGAGAACTCGTGCGGGTACTGGTGCAGCCGCTGCTCCGGGTCCGCGATCCCCACCATGTCGAGGAGCTCCACGACGGCGGTGCGCGTCGCGTTCCCGCTGGTCCGGCCGTGCACCTCGAGGGCCTCGGCGATCTGGTCACCGACGCGCATCAACGGGTTGAGGTTGGACATCGGGTCCTGCGGCACGAACCCGATGTGCGCGCCGCGCACCGCGATCATCTCGCGCTCGGTGAGGGACGCGAGGTCGCGCCCGTCGAGCAGCACCTGCCCGGTGGTGATCCGACCGGCGTCGGGCAGCAGGCGGTTGACGGCGGCGGCCGTCGTCGACTTCCCGGACCCGGACTCGCCCACCACGGCGACCGTGCGACCGGCGTGCACGTCGATCGTCACGCCGCTCACGGCCGGCACGTCTCCGGCGCGCGAGCGGAAGACCACGGACAGGTCGCGGATGGACAGCAGCGGGGTCGGGTCGGTCACGGCGTGCCTCGGCTCAGGTCGGGGGCGGGAGAGGAGGGCCGCAGACCCCCAGGGGGATGAGGGCCTGCGGCGTCGGGATCCGGGTCGGTCGCGACCCGGAGGATCTGGTGGAGGAGCTCCTCGACGGGGACCGGCGGCCTGCCGCGGAGCAGGCGGTTCGTCCCGAGCGCGACGGCGACGTCGCCACCGGGGACGAACGCCATCGCGGCCCCCACGAAGCCGGTGTGCCCGAGGACCTCGATCCGGCGACCGTCGAGGCGCACCCAGTAGTGCCGGAACCCGAGCGCCTGGTTCCAGGAGCGCGCGGGCACCGGTCGCGGGGAGGCCATGAACTCCTCGACCACCGCGGACGACCAGATCGCCCCGTGGTCGTGAGCGTGGGCGAGCGCGACCGCGAGCCGCAGCAGGTCGCCGACCGTGCCGAAGAGCCCGGCGTGGCCGGAGACACCACCGAGGGCGTGGAACGTGTTGCCGTCGTGGACCTGCCCCTGGATCGTCCCGGTGCGCCACCCCGCGAAGTCCGCCGACGAGAACGGCACCGGGTACGGGGTCCCGGAGTCGAGCATCGCCTGCTCCACGCGGTCGTCCGGCCCGCTGGCCGCGACCGGGGCGCCGGCCGGTGGTCCGTACCGGAGGTCGACACCGAGCGGGTCGAGGACGAGTGTGCGCACCGCCTCCGGGAGGGGGAGCCCGGTGACGACCGACACGATCCGCCCGAGCTGGACGAACCCCAGGTCCGAGTAGTGGTGACCGGACCGCGGCGCGTACCGCAACGCCAGCCGGTCGACGACGTCGTGCGCCGACTCCGGTACCTGCCCGCCGGACGCGGAGATGTACAGCGGCCACCACTCCGCCATCCCCGACCGGTGCTCGAGCAGGTCCCGCACCGTGACGTCGTCCTTGTACCCGCCGGCGAAACCCGGGAGCAGGCTCGTGACCGACCGGTCCAGCGACAGCAGCCCCTCGGACACGAGCCGCATCACCGTGACCGTCGTGGCAGCGACCTTCGTCACCGAGGCGAGGTCGTGCACGGTGTCCGGGGTCATCGGGGCGGCCGGCTCGAGCGTGCGGTCACCGGCGACGGCGACGCTCTCCCCGGCCGGGGTGTGCACCGCGAGCACCGCTCCGACCGGGGGCACCGCACCCGTGGGCGCGTCCACCGGGAGGTCGTGCACGACGCGCACGGCGAGCTCCTGCAGCGCTCGGTCCAGCGACGTGCGGCCCGTCACGGTGCCACCGCCCACGGCTCGACGTCGTCACCCGCGAGCCCGACGATGCCCAGCCCGGGCCCCGACGAGAGCACCACCTCGGCGCCGTCGTACCGGATCCCGCCACGCACCGGTGACGTCGACTGCCACAGCCCGGCGTCGAGGTCGTGGGTGCGTGCGGCGTCCGCGCCACCGAGGCTCGCCGCGAGCGCCGCTGCTGCTGCGACGCCGACGCTGCTCTCCATCATGCAGCCGACGACGACGCCGATCCCGTTCCGCGCCGCGAGCTCCGCCATCAGCCGAGCCTCCGCCAGCCCGCCGGTCTTCGCGAGCTTGATGTTGACGAGTCCTGCGGCGCGGCGGCGGATCACCTCACGGAGGTCGTCGCTCGTGCGGACGGACTCGTCGGCGAGCACCGGGGTCCCGACCTGCGCAGTCACTGCGGCCAGGCCGTCGAGGTCACGGGCGCGCACCGGCTGCTCGACGAGCTCGAGGCCGACGCCCGCGGCCTCCCAGTACCGGATGATCCCGACCGCCTCGTCGACGTCCCAGGCCTGGTTCGCGTCGACGCGCAGCACGACGTCCGGCCCGACGGCCTCCCGCACCCCGACCAGGGCGTCGCGGTCGTCCCCGCCGGCCCCGACCTTGACCTTGATCGTCGTGAAGCCGTCGGCCACGTGCCGCCGTGCGACGGCGACGAGCGTCTCGGTGCTCGCCGCGGACACCGTGATGTCGGTGCGCACCCTGGCGGCGCTGCGAGCGATGCCGACGCGGCGCTCGGTGCTGCCGTCCCGCCCGGTTCCCAGCGCCGCGGCGAGCGTGAGCCCGCGACGCGCGGCGAACAGGTCCTGGACGGCGCACTCCACCGCGGACCGTGCGGCCGCGTTCTGGTGCACCGCGCGCGCGAGGTCCGCACCGAGCGTCGCGGTCGCCTCCAGGGGCCGCCCGACGACGACGTCGCTGAGCGGTCCGAGGACGGCCGCGCGGACGCTCGCCGGCGACTCCCCGGTCACGCGCCAGCTCACGGCAGCCTCACCCCAGCCGCTGGTCCCGGTGTCGTCGACGGCCTCGACGAGCACGACGGGGATGCTGTCGGCACGCCGGATCGCGGTGACGAACGGCCGCACGAGGGCACGCACCGACTCGTGCACCCGCAGCTCGCGCACCGTCCCGGTCATCGGCGGCCGTCGCCGTCTGCCGGCGCGAGGCTGCGTGAGAGCCGGAGCTCCGGCTCGCCGAACTCGGGCTGCGTGCGCTCGTGCCCGTCCGGTACCCATCCGAGGTGCCGGTAGAACGCGATCGACGGCGCGTTGTCCCGGAACACCCACAGCGTCGCGGAGGTCGCACCGGCCGCGGCGAGGCGCGCGAGGGCCACCTCCATCAGGCGGCGACCGACACCGAGGCCCTGGGCCTGCGGCGAGACGTAGAGCGACGCGAGGTGGCCCGTCCCGTCGACGACGGGCCCGAGCCGAGCGACGCCGACGACCTGCGCAGGCACCTCAGCCACTGCACCGAGGGCGACGAGCAGGTCCCCCGGCGCGGACTCCCGCGCGGCGCGCGCCCACAGCTCGCGCGCGCTCTGGTCGGTCATCGCGTCGACGAGCCTCCGCGGCAGCACGGCCGCGTAGGTCTCGCGCCAGCAGCCGAGGAAGACGTCGACGACCTGGTCGAGGTCGTCGGCCTCGGCCGGGCGCACGGTCACGGTGGGCACGTCGGTCACCTAGGGCTCCCGGGTGAGGGTCAGTGCGGTCGGCACGGTCGGCAGCGGGACAGGGAGCACGAGCGGTCCTGCCCCCGGCGTGAGGCTGCCGAGGATGCGGGGCTCGCGTGCACCGGTGCCCTCGGGCAGGTTCGCCGGGACGCCGTGCAGCGTGCACCACCCGATCAGCGCGAACGCGATCGCCTCCTTGTCGTCGGCCGGTGCGCCGAGGTCGTCGGACAGCAGCACGTCGACCCCCGGCAGCGCGTCGCGCAGGCCGTCGAGGATCACCGGGTTCCGGCACCCACCACCGGAGGCGATCAGCGTCGTCACCCCGGCGCGCCGGACCTCGGCGGCGACGGTCCGGACCGTCAGCGCGGTGAGCGTCGCGACGAGGTCGGCATCGGTCGGCTCCGCGTCCGCGACCTCGAGCGCGTGCCGCACGTAGTCGCCGTGGAAGAGCTCCTTGCCGGTGCTCTTCGGTGCGGGCAGCCGGTAGTACGGCTCGGCGAGCAGGACGTCCAGCAGGGCGTCGTCGACGGTCCCGGACGCCGCGATCGCCCCATCCCGGTCGTAGCCGTACGGGGTGAGCCCGCGCTCGACCACGACCGAGTCGATCAGCGCGTTCGACGGGCCGATGTCATAGGCCACGAGCCTGTCGTCGGGGTCGATCACCGTCATGTTCGAGATGCCGCCGAGGTTCAGCGCGGCCCGCGTCCCCACGATGCCGGCGAGCAGCATCCGGTCCAGGAACGACACGACCGGCGCCCCCTGCCCGCCGACGGTCAGGTCCCGCGCCCGCACGTCCGAGACCACCGGGGTCCCGGTCGCCTCGGCGATCCACGCGGGCTGCCCGAGCTGCAGGGTCCCGAGCGCGGCGCCGTCGGAGATCCAGTGGTAGACGGTCTGCCCGTGCGAGCAGATCGCGTCGATCGGCCCGGCCTCGCCGATCACCGCGACGGCGGCAGCCGCGAAGGCCTGGCCGATCAGCGTGTCGAGCTCGCACACCTCCGCGAGGGTCGTCGGAGCGGGCGGCAGCGCCGCGATCAGCCGGGCGCGCAGGTCCGCCGCGTACGGCGTGCTGCCGGTGTGCACGACCGTTCCGGTCAGCGCACCGTCAGTGAGCCGGAAGTCGACCACGGCGGTGTCGATGCCGTCGTGCGACGTTCCCGAGATCATCCCGAGCACTCTCATGCGGTTCCCTCCAGGACGTTGCGCAGCCGCCCGCCTGCGGCGAGCAGCTTCTCCTCCGCGGTCGCGGGGTCCAGTCCGAGCCGCAGCAGCAGCACGGCGTGCTTGACCCGGTACCCGGTCTCCTCGAGCGCCGCGACCGCGGTGGCCCGGTCGACCTCGGCGATCGACCGCACGATGCGGACGGCGCGGGCACGCAGCTTCGCGTTCGAGGCGTGCACGTCGACCATGAGGTTGCCGTAGGTCTTGCCGATCTGGATCATCGAGATCGTCGAGAACATGTTGAGGACGAGCTTCTGCGCCGTCCCCGCCTTGAGCCGGGTCGACCCGCTGATCAGCTCCGGGCCGACGGCGATCTCGATCGCGTGCTCGGCGGCGTCACTCAGCGCGGTGCCGACGTTGCAGGACAGCCCCACGGTGAGGGCGCCGCGACGCCGCGCCTCGCCGATCGCGGCGACCACGTACGGGGTCCGCCCGCTCGACGCGACTCCGACGACGGCGTCGAGCGGCCCGACGCCCGCGGCGACGATCGCGGCGGCGCCCTGGCCCTCGTCGTCCTCGGCTCCCTCGATCGGCGAGACGATCGCCTCCGGGCCGCCGGCGATGATCGCGAACACCTGGTCGGGTGACGTCCCGAAGGTCGGGGGGCACTCGGAGGCGTCGAGCACCCCGAGCCGGCCGGGGGTGCCGGCGCCGACGTAGATCAGCCGACCACCGGCGCGCAGGCGCTCGGTGACGGCCTCGATCGCGGGCACGATGCTCGGCAGGGCCCTCTCGACCGCCGCCGGGACCGTCGCGTCCGTCGCGTTCATGAGGGCGGCGAGGTCGGCGACGGGCATCCGGTCGATGTCGGCGAACGTCGGGTCCACCGCCTCGGTGGACAGGCTCGCGAAGTCGCGCGAGGACTGCGGCGTGGTCGTCATCGTGTCCCTCGGTTCCGCGGGTCGAGGACGTCCCGGAGGCCGTCGCCGAGGAGGTTGAGCCCGACCACGAGCAGCACGACGACGACGCCCGGCGCGATCATGGTCCACGGCGCGATCGAGACGAGCGTGCGCGACTCGAAGATCATCGATCCGAGCGACGGTGCCGGCGGTGGTGTCCCGAGGCCGAGGAAGCTCAGTGAGGCCTCGGTGAGGACCGCCCACGAGAGCGACAGGGCGATCTGCACGACGAGGATCGAGGTGAGGTTGGGCAGGACGTGCCGCAGCATCACGGCGATCCGGCTCTCGCCGGTGCTCGTGGCGGCCCGGACGAACTCGACCTCGCGCAACGAGAGCACCGGGCCCCGGGTGACCCGGACGAAGATCGGCACGTACACGACGGCGATCGCCACCGCGACGGTGAACCACGTGCGGGTGAACACCGACGCGAGGGACAGCGCGAGCAGCAGAGGCGGGAACGCGAACAGGATGTTCGTGAGGCCGCTGATCAGCGCGTCGGGCAGCCGCCGGAAGAACCCGCCGATCAGACCGCCGGCGGTGCCGACGATCGTCGCGAACGTCACCGCGACCACCGCGATCAGCGAGGAGTTGGCGACGCCGGCGGCGACCCGTGCGAACACGTCCCGGCCGAACTGGTCGGTGCCGAACCAGTGCGACGCGGAGGGTGCCGCGAGGCGGTGGGCCGGGTTCTGGGCGGTCGCGTCGTACGGGAGGGCGCCGGTGAGGGACAGGATCCCGACGACGAGCAGCAGCCCGGTGAGCACGATCCCGGCGAGGCCGCTGCGGCTCCGCAGGACCGCCGCGAGCGGCCGTCGTGCCGCTCCCGGTGCGGTCACGGGCAGCTCGGTGAGCTCGCTCATGAGGCACGCACCCTCGGGTCGATCACGCGGTACAGGACGTCGGTCAGGAGGTTGACCAGGACGAACGCGACCGCGATGACGAGCACGGTGCTCTGCACCACCGCGTACTCCTTCTGCTGGATACCGAGCAGGACCTGACGTCCGATCCCGGGGATCGAGAAGACCTGCTCCACGACGACCGCTCCGCCGAGCAGGTAGCCGAACTGCAGACCGGTCATCGTGACGATCGGGACCAGCGCGTTGCCGAGGATGTGCCGGACGTACAGGCGTCGCACCGGCACCCCCTTGGCACGCGCCGTCCTGACGAAGTCCTCGGAGCGGACGTCGAGGACCGCCGTCCGGGTGGTGCGCATGATCGGTGCCGCGATCCCGAACCCGAGGACGAACGCGGGCAGCATCATCTGCTGGAGGTTGAGCAGGACGTCCTGCGTGATCGGGGCGAAGACCCGGCCGTTCGGGTTGTAGCCCCACACCTGGGCGAGGACCGAGAGCAGCGCGGTCGCGAGCAGGAACGCCGGGATCGACAGCCCGGCGAGGCCGACGGTCTGCGCGATCGCGTCACGGGGCGACTCCGGCCTCGAGGCCGAGAGCATCCCGAGCGGCACCCCGATCACCAGGCCGAGGACGATCGCGAGGATCGCGAGCTCGAGCGTGACGGGGAGCGAGTGCATCGTCATGTCGAGGACGCTCTGCTGCGAGCGCGACGAGAACCCGAGGTTGCCGGTGCACACGTTCCCGAGCCAGCCGAAGAACTGCGTGAGCAGCGGCTTGTCGAGACCGTAGTAGCTCTCGAGCGCGGCGCGCTGGGCCGGGGTGAGCGCCGCGGCCTCGGTGCCGAGGCCGGCGGTGATCTGGTTGCCCGGGATCGCCCGCAGCATGATGAACACGAAGACGGCGACGCCGAACAACGTGACGACCATCTGCGTGCCGCGGCGCACGACGCTGTGGTGGAGGAGCTGTCGGACCATGATGCCCATCTCGTCAGGGGGTGGTGGGACCGGCGGGTGCCGGTCCCACCACCCCATGTGCGGCTGTGTGCGGCTAGCCGACGGTCGTGCTGCGGAGCGACTGCAGCGAGCCGTTCGCCATCGGCGTGTACCCGTGCACGGACGTCGCGGTCGCGGTGTACGTGTAGCTCGTGAACATCCAGATCCACGCGGCGTTGTTCTCGAGGTCGTCCGAGATCTTCGTGTAGATCGCCTTGCGGGCCTTCGGGTCGGTCGTGGCCTTGCCCTCGGCGAAGAGCGCGTCGAGCTCGGGCGAGCTGTACCCGGCGACCTTGTTGAGGTTGCCCGTGCTGGTGAAGTAGCGGCCGTACATGCCGTCCGGGTCCGGGCGTCCACCGTTGAGGGCCACCGCGGCGTCGAAGTCGCCGGCGATCCAGCGGTCGACGTACGCACCCGACTCGAGCACCTCGAGCTTGAGCGTGATGCCCGCCTCGGCGAGCTGCGCCGCGAGGTTCTGCGCCTCGTTGACCGAGGTCGCGTACTCACCCTGGGAGACGATCGTGTCGATCGTGACGCCCGAGCTCTTGCCCGCCTTGGCGAGGTATTCCTTGGCCTTCGCCAGGTCGCGCGTCGGGCACGGCCGCGACGTCGGGTCGGACTTGTACGCCGGTGACGTGATCGGGCCGGTCACCTCGCCCTCGCCGAGGGCTGCGGTGTCGAGGACCTGCTGACGGTCGATCGCGCACTGCATCGCGAGGCGCACGTTGACGTCGGTGAGGTCGCCGCGACGGGCGTTGAGCTGCAGCACGTGGTACGAGAGCTGCGGCGTCTTGGTCACGGTGACGTTCGGGCCCTCGGCGGTCTTGGCGACCAGCGGGTCGTCGAACACGGCCATCTGCACGTTCCCGGACTGGAGCGCGGAGACGATCGACGACTCGTCCGGGATGACGCGGAACTCGATGCTCGCGAGCGTGGGGGCGTCTCCCCAGTACGTCGGGTTCGCGGCGAGGGTGATCGACTGGCTCGGCTTGCGCGACTCGAGCTTGTACGGGCCGGTGCCGTCGGGCGTCGTGTTGAGCGCGGTCTCGGTCGCGCCGGCCGGGAGCATCGCCATGTTGACGGTGGCCAGGTTCGCGGGAAGGGCAGCGTCGGGGGCGGACAGGTTGAGCACGACGGTCGACGCGTCGGGCGCGTCGACCGAGGTCACGGCCGACAGCGAGGACCGGGCGACGGCGGCGGTCGCCTCGTCCTTGATCGCGTCGAGCGAGCTCTTGACCGACGCCGAGTCGAAGGCCGTGCCGTCGTCGAACGTCACGCCGGTGCGCAGGTGGAGCGTGAGGGTCTTCCCGTCGGCCGAGGCGTCCCACGACGTCGCGAGCCCGGGGACCACGTTGAGGTCCTTGTCGAACTGCGTCAACGTCCCGTAGATGTTCTCGAGCAGGTGGACGGCCTGGAACTGGGTGGCCTTCCACGGGAAGAGCGTGTCGGGGTCGCTGGTGACACCGATCACGAGGGATCCGCCGGCCTTGCCGGTGGTCGAGGACGGCGTGCTCGAGCTCGTGGGGCTCGAGCAGGCGGCCAGGGTGAGAACGGCGACGGACGCGACTGCGGCGATCCAGCCGCGTGTCGCGCGGGTGCGTGCTGACATGAACTGCTCCATTCGCTGCTGGGCGACCGTCGAGTCACGGTCAGGGCCCTCGGTGCGGTCGGGCGTTAAGCGCTCGCGTTCAGAGTAGGTCAAATCTGTACATCGGCGGTTACGATCATGTAACAAACTTCCGGGCGGGCTCGCACCCCTCGGCTGCCGCCCTGACGGCGTGACAGCATGTGGTCCCGAGCGACCGAGCAGCGAGAGGGCGGGGAGACGCAAGTGGACACGACGGCCGCGCGCGAGCACGAGTCCCGCACCGTCCTCGTCCGCATCCGCGAGGCGCGCCCCACGCTCCGCCGCTCCGAGCGCCAGGTCGCCGAGGTGCTGCTCGACGACCCCGTCGCCGCGGCGAACCTCTCGATCACCGAGCTCGCGGAACGCAGCCACACCTCCACCACCTCCGTGGTCCGCTTCTACCGGAGCGTCGGCTACACCCGGTACCAGGACCTCCGCCTCGACCTCGCGCAGGAGGCCGCCCGCGAGCGCCTCCAGACCTCCGACCTGCCCCCGGTGTCCGGTGACATCGACCAGGACGACACGATCGCGGACATCATCTCCAAGATCGCCCTCAGCGAGACGCTGTCGATCTCCGACACGGCGGCCGTCCTCGACACCGAGGCCCTGACCGCCGCGATCCACGCGATCCTCCGTGCCCGTCGCGTCGACATCTTCGGCGTCGGCGCCGGCTCGATCGTCGGCCTCGACCTGCAGCAGAAGCTCACCCGGATCGGCCTCACCGCGCTGATGTGGCACGACCCGCACGCGGCGCTGACGACGGCAGCCGTCCTCGACGAGAAGTGCGTGGCCTTCGCGGTCTCGCACTCCGGCACGACCACCGACACGGTCGACTACCTCACGCAGGCCCGGGCCCGAGGGGCGACGACGATCGCGCTCACGAACTTCAGCCGGTCGCCCCTGACCGCGGTCGCCGACATCGTGCTCCTCACCGCCGCCCGCGAGACGCTCTTCCGGTCGGGCGCCCTCGGCAGCAGGATCGCCCAGCTGACCGTCGTCGACTGCCTCTTCATCGGGATCGCCCAGGCGTCCTACGACCAGTCGGTCACCGCGCTGCAGCAGACCTACAGCGCGGTCCGTGCCCGGCGGATCCCCGCCGAGTAGGCGCGGGGCTCCCCGCCGAGTCAGCGCGGCGGCGCTGCCGGACCGTCCACCGGCCGGGTACCGTGCAGCCGTCAGCCCGGCCTGCTGACGGCGCAAGAGGGATCAGTCGCTACTCCGTGACGCCCGCAGGCAGCACCATCTCCAGCTCGGGGATGTCGCGCCCGTCCTGCGGGCCCGGCGTGCTGCCAGTCATGTCGCGACCCGTCTCGACAAATCCGTGCCGCGTGTAGAAGTCGATCGTCCGCGCGTTGTACGTCGCCACGTGCAGATAGATGTCGTGCTCGCGTCCGATGCTCGTGATCGCAGCCTCGATGAGCTGGTGACCCAGCCCCTTCCCTTGGGCCTCCGGCAGGACGTAGAGCCCGCCGAGTCGGAAGTGCTGCTCGTTCTCGTCGTAGAAGGGTGCGACATAGCCCAGGACGCGATCGCCCTGCTTCGCGACGACGATGTGGCAATCCGGGTCCTCGATGGCCTGACGCCATCTCTCGATCCGCCCGGAGACGCCCTCACCGTGCTCACCCTCGACGCGCGCGCGAATGCTCTCGACCGAGATGCCCAGCGCCTCGTTCGGGTACGTGCTCAACCAGGTCGTCCGCATGACGTCGTACACACCTGCGGCGTCCGACGACGTCGCCTGCTCGATGGAACAGGGAAACGCATCCGGTTCAGAGGATGCGGCACCGATCACTTCCCGACGGTATCAACGCCGCCCGGCCGGGAGGGTCAGCGCCTGACCTTGTCCACGAGGTGCGCCAGCGTGGTGATCGTGGCGATCGGACCGGCGACGAGGACCGCGAGCGCCACGATCAGCGCAACCCCCGCCATCACCCAGGCCGTCGTCGTCAACGCGGGCGCACCGCGGTACGTCGCGTTCGTGTAGTCGCGCCACGCCCGGACGCAGAGCACGGCGGACGCCACCACGCCGACGTACCAGATCGTGTCCGCACCGTGCATCGCGATGCCGACCATCCCCACCACCAGGAGGACCGCGAGCGCGCCACCGAACAGTGCAACGGCCCGGCGGCGCAGCGCGAGCGCCTCGTCGAGCCGGTTGCGCCGGTACTCGGCGGTCTCGACCACATGGTCGGCGAGATTGAGCGACTGCCCGAGCCGCACGGTGGGGACGTGGCCGAAGGTCGACGCCGGGGCCGGTGTCGGCTCCGGGTTCGGTGCCGGGACCGGACTCGGGGCCGGACCCGGAGCCGGGGCCGGCATCTGGTCGGGCCTGCCGACCGGCACCGTGTACTCCGTCCAGACCGAGCCGTCGAACCAGCGCAGCACGCCCGGGGTCGCCCCGTCGTCGTACCAGCCGGCGGCAGGAAACGGGTCCACGCACGGATTCTCGCAGCGCAACGGGCGCGGCCTCAGTCCGTTCGCGGCGGATCACCCGAACGGGTCGCGGACGACGACCTCAGACCGATCGCACGGGCCCAGCAGGCAGACACCTGCGTCCCGTGCGTGTCGGTCTCCTCCAGCACCGGAGCCAACCTGTCGGTCGCGGCGCCCGGCCAACGGTGGGAGTCTGGCTGTCAGGACGTGAGGCGACTGGTGCGTCCGCCGCGTCCGCGTGGTGGAGGCGCTCGAATGCTCGCTCCGATGAGACGGCTGACCCCGACGTCTCGACCCCGTGCTCCGAGGTGGCGACGATGACGGTCCGCAAGGCCAGGACCAACCTGCCCAGCGTGAACCGTGCCGAGCCGGCGGGGCTCGACCCGTCGTGGGCACCCTTGTACCGGGCCGGCGCCCTGTCGGCACTGGTGTTCGTGCTGCTCGTGCTGGTACCGGTCGTGCTGGTCTTCGCCGCGCCCATCCCCCCGACCGACGGACGCGCGTTGCTCGAGTACATCGATGCCCACAGGTTCGTCTACCTGACCGAGCTGGTGTGCTTCGTCGGGCTGAGCGTGCCCGCACTCGTCGTGTTCGCAGCCCTCGCCGTGGCGCTCAAGGGGGTGAACAAGAGCATGGCGGCCATCGGCGGACTGTTCGGGATCGCCTCCGAGACCATCGCGCTGGCCCTGGGCAGCAGCCCGCAGTCCCTGAACGGCGGGCTGGTCGTGCTCGCCGACTCCTACGCGGCGACCAGCTCGGGCGCCGAACGGGCGAGCCTGGTCAGCGCCGCGGACGCACTCATCGCGGCCACGAACGCGGTGTCCTGGGCCGGGGTCCTGACGGCCGCCGCGATCCTCGTCCTGTCCCTGACCATGCGGACCGGGCACGTCGGCCGCGTCGTCGCCACCCTCGGGGTCGTCACCGGCGCGGCCGGGATCGTCGCCGAGACGCTGCGACCCATGATCGGGTCGGGCTACGCGATCTACGGGCTCCTGCTGCCGGTCTGGTTCGCCCTCGTGGGCTGGAAGCTCCGTCAACTCGGCCGCCGGCGCACCTCGTGAGCGGGGCGCCCAGGAGCCTGGGCATCGCACGACCGGTCGACGAGATCGTCGACGCCGTGGTCCACCGTCGCTGACCCGACCCGGTCGCTCCACCCGGGTCATCAGCCCGGCGCGCGGCGGCGACATCTGGCCTGCGAGCCAGGTGCAGGCCGCTGTCCTGGGAAATCACCGACAGGGAGACGACAAAGGCCCGGCACCATGACGATGCCGGGCCAACGTCTCACTGTGCGCCCGAAGGGATTCGAACCCCCAACCTTCTGATCCGTAGTCAGATGCTCTATCCGTTGAGCTACGGGCGCATGGCCCAAGGGCCGGGGATGACGATACCGTCCCGGCGCCCCGTCCCCAAACCGGGCGCCACCGCGCACCCGCCCCCACCCCCCAGGCTGACCCGGCCCGCGACCCCAGGACGACACGTCGAGTCGAGGCTCACCCCGTCGTCCGACGCCGCGTCGAGGTGTCGGCGGCCATCATGGGCGCATGACCACGACCTCCTCCGACCTCGTCGCGCTCGGGCTGACCCAGACGTACGGCAGCGGTCTGAACGCCGCGCACGCCCTGATCGACGTCGAGCTGACGATCGCGGCCGGCGAGTCCGTCGCGATCATGGGCCCGTCCGGCTCGGGCAAGACGACGCTGCTGCACTGCCTCGCGGGGATCCTGCGCCCGACCGCCGGTTCAATCACGTGGCGCGGCGCGGACCTCACCACGCTCTCGGACGCCCGGCGCACCGTGCTCCGCCGCGAGGACTTCGGCTTCGTCTTCCAGTCCGGCCAGCTCCTCCCCGAGCTGCCCGCGGTCGAGAACGTCGCCCTGCCGCTCATGCTCGCGGGCACGTCCCGGCGCGACGCGTGCGCAGTGGCCTCCCGGTGGATCGACCACCTCGGCCTCGCAGGCCTGCAGGACCGTCGACCGGGCGAGCTGTCCGGCGGGCAGGCCCAGCGGGTGGCGATCGCCCGGGCGCTCGTCGGCGCACCCGGCGCGGTGTTCGCGGACGAGCCGACCGGGGCCCTCGACCGGGCGACCGGCCACGACACGATGCAGGTGCTCACCGAGAGCACCCGTGCCGCCGGCGCGACGCTCGTGGTCGTCACGCACGACCCTGAGGTCGCCCGCTGGTGCTCGCGCACCATCCAGGTGCAGGACGGCCGCATCACGACCGAGGCGATGACCCGGTGACCGCCGCGGTACGACTCTGGTGGCTGGTGCGCCGTCGCAGCGCCGGGCGCTCCGACCCGCAGGCCCTCACGAGCGGCCTCGCCGTGATCGCGTTCGGGGCGACGACGGCCGTCCTGCTCGTGGTCCTCGGGGGGATCGCCGCGTTCGACGGGAGGGCGGCCGGTCTCCCGCTGAGCGACGTCGAGAGCACCTACCCGGTCCTCGCCCGCATCGCTGCCGCGCTCCTGCTGATCCCGCTGGTGACCCTCGGGGGCGCGGCCGCAAGGCTCGTGGTCGCCCGACGCGACGCCCGGCTGGCCACGCTCCGGCTGTGCGGAGCGACGACGGCCCAGGTCGCGGTCGTCACCCTGCTCGAAGCCGGTGCGCAGGCGCTGGCCGGTGGGCTCGCCGGCGTCCTCGGGTACGCGGCACTGCTGCCGGCGGTTGCTCGCCTGCGGTTCGAGGGACGCACGTTCGACCTCGGCGAGCTGTGGGTCGGGGTCCCGACCGTCCTGGCCGCCGTGGGTGCGGTGACGGTCGTGGCGCTGCTCAGTGCGGTGTCCAGCCTGCGACGGGTGGCGATCACCCCGCTGGGGGTCGCGGCGCGCGTGCGACCGGCCGGGCTCCGGGCCGTCCGGCTCCTGACGATGCTCCTGGCGGCGGTGGCCTTCGGCGTGACGATGCGCTCGGACGTGAACGTCCCGGTCGTCGTGCTGGTCGGGCTGCTCGTGGTAGGCATCTCCACGATCAACGTCGTCGGTCCGTTCGTCGCGTACCTCCAGGGTCGGATCGTCACGGCGCGGGCCAAGGACGTCGCGACGCTGCTCGCCGGGCGCCGCCTGATGGACCAGCCGCGAACGGCCTGGCGCTCGGTCGGCGGGGTATCGCTCGCGACGTTCATCGCCGGCATCGCGAGCGTCATGGCAGTCCTCGACACCTCCACGACGACGTCGGCGTCCGACCACCAGTACCTGGCGGACCTGTCCACCGGGGCTCTGCTCACACTGGCGATCGCGGGCGTGCTCGCCGCGGTGTCCACCGGCGTCATGCAGTCCGGCCGGGTCATCGACCAGCGTGACCAGTACCGGGCCCTCGCGCTGGCCGGCACCGACCTCGCCGTCCTCGACAAGGCGCGCATGAAGGAGACGCTGCTCCCGCTCTACGCGGCGATCGGGACGTCGCTCGTCGCGGTGGGGCTCCTGCTCGTCCCTGCCATGGGGATGTCGGCCTTCACGCACGTCGACGTCGCGCTCAGGTTCGTGGGGTCGGTCCTCGCCGCGAGCCTGCTCGTCGTCGCCGGTGCCGCCGCGAGCCGCTCGACGATGCGGGTGGTGCTGCGCGACGACAGCCGGTGACCCGGCTGCGCCCAGGGACCCGGCTGCGCCCGGTGACCCGGTTGCGCCCGGTGACCCGGTTGCGCCCGGTGACCCGGTTGCGCCAGTGACCGAATGCGACTGTGACCGACGGCGACTGTGACCGACGGCGCTCCGGACCCGACAACACACCGAGCCCTGGAAATCAGGTCGCCCGCGGCGGGGCCGGTTCCTAGCATCGATGTCATGCCCGTTCCGGACTCCCGAGCGCTCCCGTCACTGGAGCCGCACGCCGCTGCCTCCCCGGCCCGCGTGGCCCGGGTCGACGCCGGCGCGGTGCTCGTGGTCCCGGGGGTGGAGCCGGGCGAGGAGCCACGTCGCGCCGTCCTCCCGCGCGGGGGTCTGGTCCCGTCCGACGACGGCGAGGACCTCGCCCCGACCGTCGGCGACGACGTCCTCGTCGTCGAGGACGACGAGCTGCGACTCGTCCGCGTCCTGCCACGCCGGTCCGCCCTCGTGCGGGACTCCGCGGGCCGCACGTCCCGCACCCAGGCCCTCGCGGCGAACGTCGACGTGGTCCTCGTCGTCGAGCACCTCGACCCCGCACCCCACCTGGGTCGCGTCGAACGCCTGCTCACGCTGGCGTGGGGCTCCGGCGCGCGACCCGTCGTGGTCCTCACCAAGGCCGACCTCGTGCCCGACGCGGAGGCCCTGCACCGCGACGTCGCCGCGGTCGCGCTCGGCGCCGACGTGCACACCGTCAGCGTCCCGACCGACGTCGGTCTTGCCCCGCTGCGCGCGCTGCTCGAGCCGGGGGTGACGCTCGTCGCCGTCGGCCCGTCGGGCGCGGGCAAGTCCACGCTCGTCAACGCCCTCGCCGGCACCGAGGTCATGGCCACCGGCGAGCGCCGCGCCGACGGCCGCGGACGGCACACGACGACGCACCGCGAGCTCGTCGGACTGCCCGGCGGCGCCTGGCTCATCGACACCCCTGGCGTGCGTGGCATCGGCCTCGTCGCCGACGACGACGCGCTCGACGCGACCTTCGCGGACGTCGTGGAGCTCGCACACCGCTGCCGATTCCGCGACTGCCGCCACACCGAAGAGCCGGGCTGCGCGGTGCGCGAGGCCATCGACTCCGGTGAGCTACCGGCCCGACGGCTCGACTCCTGGCGTCGCCTGGCCCGCGAGGCCGCCTACCAGGCCCGCCGCGGGGACGCCCGCCTGGCCGCCGACGAGCGCGCCCGCTGGAAGAAGATCGTCCGTGAGCACCGTGGCGACATCCGCCCGGACCCCTACCGGCGCTGATCGACCGCTGCCCGAGCGCGACGGGGACCTCGGGCTCGACGCGGGGCAGGACGCCCGCAGCTGCTCAAGTCCGCGCACGCCGTCGAGACGTCAACGAGCGGATGCCGACGCAGGCCGCTTCCGCACGTCGGTCCGCGCGCTGCTTGCACGCTTGACCGAGCTGCCGCGGACCACCAGCTCCGGCTGGAAGACGACCTCCCGCGGCGGGAGATCAGCACCGGCGATGCGTTCGATGAGCAGCCGCGCGGCGGCGGCTCCGATCTCGTAGGTCGGTTGACGCACGGTGGTGATGGACGGCTGGGTGAAGTCCGCCCACGGCAGGTCGTCGAAGCCGACGATGCTGACCTCGTCCGGGATCGCGACTCCGGCCTCGAGGCACGCACGAAGGGCACCGGCGAGCATCCGGTTGTTGGCGACGAACAGCGCGTCGGGTGGTTCCGGGAGCTCGAGCATCCGCTTGGCCGCCCGGTACCCGCCGTCCTCACGGAAGTTCGCATACTCGCAGAGGGCGGGTTCGTCAGGCAGCCGCGCGGCGGAGATCGCATCGCGGTAGCCGCCGAGGCGTTCCTCTGCGGTGCTCACCCCGCGCGGCCCGGTGATGCAGCCGACCCGGTGCGCCCCTGACTCCAGGAGGTGTCGCGTCGCGTTGCGTGCCCCGGCACGGGAGTCCGAGTGGACCGAGTCCGTCGGGTGGTGCACGAGCCGCCGGTCCAGCGCGACGATGGCGACTCCCTGGCTCACCAGCGGCTCGATGTCCGTCTCGTCCGAGGCCGGACTGATGATCACCCCGGCGACGGACTGCGACGCCAGGATGTTGACGTACGAGGCCTCCTTCTCGATGTTCTCGTCCGCGTTGCACAGCAGCACGGAGTAGCCGTGACGCCGTGCAGTGTCCTCGACGCCTCGGCACACCGAGGTGAAGAACGGGTTCTCGATGTCGGAGAAGACCAGCGCCAGGACGGTCGTCGTCTGGTTGCGCAGCCCGCGGGCCACGAGGTTCGGCCGGTACCCCAGCTCGTTGATCGCAGCACGTACGCGAGCGGTGAGCTCGGGATCGACGACCCCGCTCTGGTTCACGACCCGCGACACCGTCGCCGTTGACACGCCGGCTGCCGCGGCGACATCACGCATGGTGGCCAAGGTTCCCCCTCCTCATACATCCAGCTCGGTCACGCGGAGGTCCTAGGTCCGGGAGTACCGGCGCGCGATCGTCGATAGAGCGACAGCCAGGACCAGGATCCCGCCCTTGAAGATGTACTGCCAGAAGGTCGGGGTCCCCAGGAGGCTGAGCCCGTTGAACCCTACGTTGACGACGAGCACCCCGACCAGTGTGCCGACGATGTGGAACCTGCCATCACGCAGGGTGGCCGAGCCGATGAACACTGCGGCGAACGAGTCCATCAGGTAGCCGTCGGCAGCGCTCACGGTACCGCTGCCGAGCAGCGAGGCCAGCAGCACTCCGGTGATCGCGGCACACACGCCCGCGATCACGAACGCGGCGATCTTCGTCCGGTCGACCCGCACCCCGGCGAGACGCGCGGCCTCGGTGTTGGCGCCGACTGCCTGGATCCGCTGACCCAGTGGCGTGCGGTTGAGGACGAGCCAGAGAAGACCGAGGACGACGGCCATGAACCAGATCGGGTTCTGGACGCCGAGCGTCCGCCCGAGGGTGAGCTGCGCGAACGCCTGCGGCACCTGGACGATCGGCGAACCTGCCGTGTAGCCGTAGGCGAGCCCGACCAGCACCGTGCCGAGGCCAAGGGTCGCCACGACGGCGTTGACGCGCGCCTTGGTCACGAGCAGACCGTTCGCGGAACCCACGGCGCCCCCGATCAGCAGGGTCACGAGGATCGCCAGCGGCATCGCCAGGCCCTGCTTGGCCATCAGACCGGTGACCAGGATCCCTGCGAGGCTCGCCGCGTACCCGACGCTCAGGTCGAACTCACCGACCACCAGGACCATGGTGAGCCCGCTCGCGATGATCGCGGTGAGTGCCGACTGGTTGACGATGTTGAGCAGGTTGTTCGTCGTGAGGAAGATCCCGTTCGGGACCATCATCGCGAAGATGACGATCATGATCGCCATGGCGATCAGGGTTCCGTACTTGGAGACGATGGTGAGTGCCAGGGTCCTGCGACCCTTTGCCGCTGCCCCAGGCAGCGACTTCGCACTGACGTCAGCCGTGGTCGTGGTCATGACGCTGCAACCTTCCCTCGGTCGTGAGCGAAGCTCAACGACAGGATGTGATCGATGGTGATGTCGTCGCCGGTCAGCTCGCCCGTGATCGCCCCTTCGGCCATCACGACGACCCGGTCGCACAGCGCGACGAGCTCTTCGTTGTCGGAGGAGATGGCGAGGACTGCCGTTCCTTGAGCGGCGAGCTCACGGACGAGGCGGTGGACCTCGGCCCGGGCCCCGACGTCGACGCCTCTCGACGGCTCGTCGAGGATCAGGACCCTCGGCTTGTCGATCAGCCATCGGGCGATGGCGACCTTCTGCTGGTTCCCGCCGGAGAGCGCGCCGACGAGCTGTCGCACGTCTTTCGCCTTCACCGTGACACCGTCTGCGGCGATCTGCGCACGTCGCTGCGCCTCCCGCAGGCGGAGCAGCGGGAGCAGGCGATGCATCCGGAGCGAGTCCAGGGAGGCGATGTTGATGTTGAAGTCGATCGACCTGTCGAGGAACACCCCTTCGGATCGCCGCTCCTCGGGGACCATGCCGATCCCCGATCTGACCGCGTCGGCCGGTGCGGCGAAGTGGACCTCGGAGCCTGCGAGCAGGACCTGACCGGTGGTGCGCTTCGCTGCACCGAAGATGATGCGAGCGAGCTCGGTCCGCCCTGCTCCGACGAGCCCGCCAAGTCCGACGACCTCGCCGGATCGCACCTCCAGCGAGACTCCGTGGAGGGTCTTGGCGTCATGGATGTCGCGCACGTCGAGAACGACCTCGCCCGCGGTCGCCTTCTCGGCCGGGCGCGACGTGACGTCGATGTCCTGACCCACGATGGCCCGTACGAGCTCGGCGCGCGTGGTCGATGCGCGTGTCGTCTGCTGGACGACGGCGCCGTCCTTGAAGACGGTGATGTCCGAGCAGAGCGACGAGACCTCGTCGAGCCGGTGGGACACGAAGATGATCGCCTTGCCCTGGGCGACGAGGTCCCTGACGATCGCGTGGAGTCGTTCGGCCTCGCTCGCGGACAGCGACGCGGTCGGCTCGTCCATTGCGATCAGCCGCGCGTCGTGCATCAGGGCGCGCCCGATCATGACGAGCCACCGATCCGCCGTGCTGAGGTCGTCCACCTGCTTGTTGAGGCTGAACTCGATCCCGACCTGCTCGGCGACGGCGCGCGCACGCTGGCGGATCGGCCTCCAGTCGATCAGCCCCAGACGGGTCGTCGGCGGAACGCCCAGTGCCATGTTCCGGAGCACGCTCCACCCGGGCACCAGGCTCAGCTCCTGGTGGATGAAGGACAACCCGAGGTCCGATGCGTCGTGGGGTGTGGCGATCGTCACGGGCTCGCCGTCGATCACGATCTGCCCGCTGTCTGGCTGGGTGACCCCAGCCAGACAGCGGATCAGCGTCGACTTGCCGGCCCCGTTCGCACCGACGAGACCGTGCACCGCTCCCGGCCGGACCGAGAGCGAGACGTCACGCAACGCGTGGACCCCGCCGAAGGCCTTGCTCACGGAATCGATGACCACCATCGACTGCGTGTCGGCCGCCCGCACCCTCGTGTCCACCTGCTCGTCGCTCATCGCGTGACTCCTCGTCGTCGTCAGAACGTCAGTTCAGTGCTTCAGGGTGCGAGGCGAGGAAGTCGCTGATGTTGTCAGCGCTGACCAGGATCCCCGGCACGTCGACGGTCTTCGGCTGCCAGCTGCTGCCCGCCTTGATCGCCTCCATGGTCGTGGTGAACATGGTCGCGCCCTCCTTGACCCCGTCCTCGTAGACGGTGGCGGTCAGGCTGCCGTCCTGAACCGCCTTGATCGCGGTGCTCGAGCCGTTGATGCCGTAGGTCTTGACGTCGGTGCGTCCCTGCTGCTTGATCGCGGAGATCGCGCCGAGGGTCGGGTCCTCCCAGCAGCCCCACACGGCGAGGTTGCCCGAGCCGGCAGGGTGCGCGGCGAGCCACGCGGTGGCGTACTTGGCGCCGTCCTGCAGGAACCCGGGAATGGTGACCTCGTTCTTGGTCACGGTGACCTTGGGTGCCTTCGCGAGCATCTCGTCGAAGAGGTCCTCGCGGTCGCGACACACCTGTCCGGTCCGGTACGTCAGGGCGAGCACCTGACCCTCGTCGCTCATGTCGCTGAGCAGCTTCGCGGTTGCGGGCTCGGCGAACGGCCCGCCGGCGCCGGTCGTCATGACGATGCCGTCGCCGGGGCCACCGCCCCAGGTCGCCACGGGGATGCCGGCGGACTTCGCTGCCGCGAGGCCAGCACCGAGGGACGACGCGGGGAACACCAGGTCGAAGATCATCCCGGCCTTCTTGTTCGCGAAGTTCACGATCGCCGCGTTCGCCTGGTCGGCGCTGCCCTGGGCGTCGACGACGTCGACGGTCCAGCCGGCGGCCTCTGCAGCCGCGGTCGCGCCCTTGATCACGCGGGCGTTGTTCGCGTCGGTCGCGGTGATCGACACGATGCCGAGCAGCTTTCCGCCCGCCGCCGTACCCGACGTGCCGGTCGACGGTGCGGTGGAGCTGCAGCCGGCGAGTGCGACGATCCCGATCGCCACTGCGGCGATCACGCTGGTGTGTTGCTTGCGCATTTTCTACTCCTCTTTGAGCTTGTTGTGCGATGCGACGTGCGGACTGCGGTCGTGCAGGTGTGTCAGTAGATGACGCCAGAGACGAGGATGACGTTGGCGTATGCACGGCAGTCACCGGTGCGGATCATTCCGCGGGCGCCTGTCGCCATCTTCTTGAAATCGACGTGGGGAATGCTCTGGGCAGACGCCTCGGGAAAGACGCTCAAGATGTCCGCGGCACGGTCGCCCAGGACGGCCACGGCCTCGTCGGCGAAGTGGAACCTCTCCACCTGCAGCTCGCGGCCGACCATCGCGACGACCTCGTCCACGGTCGGGCTGCCCGCGGAGAGCGTCAGGTCGACGCACGGGACACCCGGCGGGACCGAGAATCCCGCATCCGAGACGATCAGCGTGTCGTAGTGGCCCATCTGCGCGACGAGCGCCGAGACGTCGCGATTGAGAATTCCTGTCTTCTTCATCGGGTTCCCTTCGTTTCTCAGATCCGTGAGGTGACACCATCGGCGAGCACGAGCTCGGCGACGGAGAGGTGATCGGGGAACTCCTTGGACGGGTGCCGGACGAATGTCTCGCCCTCGTGGGCGATCACGAGCCGGTCCGTCGATCCGGCGGCGCGAAGCATCTCGTCGATCGTCGTGAGGTTGTTCCAGGAGCTGCCGCCACCGAAGCCGATGCTCACGTAGGTGCCGTCGTGGTCGAGGCCTTCGGCGTTCTCGTAGCTGTACATGTTGTCGCCGGTGACGACCCAGTTCTGCCCGCCCGTCGTGACGACGACGTACTGGGATCCAGGCGTGTGGGTGTCCTTCGCCGCACGTACGCTCAGCCCGGGGACCAGGTCCGGAAGATCTCCGTCGAGCAGGACGAGACGCCCTTCCTGCTCGAGCTCGGTGAGCATCTCGATGTCGCCCGGGTCGATCGCGCCGATGATCGACTTGAACAGGTGCGCATTGGCCAGGGCCCAACGGGAGCCCTCCAGCTCGGTGCGCTGGAGGTAGAACGTGGCGTTCGGGAACCGCCGAGCCGCACCCGCGTGGTCGTAGTGGGCGTGGGTGAGGACGACGATGTCGATGTCCTCAGGACGCACGCCGACCTTCGCCAGGACGGCATCGGGGGCCTGCCAGTCGATGACGTCGTACCGGGAGGACAGCACCTGGTTGGAGCTCTCGTCGTCGTGGCCGACATCCACGAGGATGCGGTGGCCGTCGCCTTCCACGTAGACGTAGCTGTACGGGAACTTCCGGGTGCCGACGTTCCACTGCCCGTAGAAGATGCAGCCCATCGGCTGTGTCAGACAGTGCGCGTACTCGAGCATCCAGATGGAGAATCCGCTCACGGTCCTACCCCTCTCTCACTGTTGCCAGGGCCGCGTCATCGCGCCCCTCGTCGTCGCCCTCGGAGCGCTGTCGCGCCTGGAGGCGAAGCAGCACCTCCTCAGGCACCGGTGCCGCGTCAGCTGCGCCGCGACGTCCGACGGCGATGCCGGAGGCGACGATCGCGTACTCGACCGCCGACGCCAGCGCGTCGCCGAGCGAGAGGCGCGCCGCGAGGTTTCCGCAGAAGCAGTCGCCCGCACCCGTCGTGTCGACCGCGTCGACCGACTCGGCCGCGAACACCCGCGAGTCCTCTCCCGTGACCAGCAGCACCCCCGCCGGGCCGAGAGTCACGATGACGTCGCACCCGCCGAGGAGCGCCGAGAGGCTGCGAGCCCGCTCGAGGACGTTGCTGCCGCGCGCGAGAGCGGCCAGCTCGCCCTCGTTCGGGACGACAAGATCGACGAGGCCCCGGAAGGCGTCGATCGGCCCGGCGGGTGCCGGGTTCAGCACGACGTAGGCGCCGGCGGCCTTGGCGAGCTCGGCAGCGCGGACCGCGGTCGACTCCGGGATCTCCCGCTGGAGGAGCAGCACCCGCGCGTCGGACACGAGCGCGGAGTGCGCCATGAGGTGCTCGACGGTGAACTGGTCGTTCGCACCGGGGACGACGACGATGGCGTTCTCGCCGCTCTCGTCGACCACGGGCACGCCCACTCCGGTGCCGGACTCGGGATCCAGGCCGATGCCGTCGGTCTCGATGCCCTCGATTCGGGCTCGGTTGAGGAATCGGCGCCCGAGGTCGTCGTCGCCGACCCGCCCGAGCATCCGGACGGTCACTCCGGCCCGCGAGGCGGCGACCGCCTGGTTGAAGCCCTTGCCACCCTCCGACACGTGGAACCCGAGGCCGCGAACGGTCTCGCCCGGCCGAGGGCGGCGTTCCACGTAGACGAGGTGGTCCATCATGAAGCTGCCGACCACCACGACGTCGGAGGTCATCGCTGGTCCTCGCCGGTCGCGAGCTGCTCACCGAGCGAACCCGACGGGTGGCGCAGGTGGAAGTCGTCCGGGGTGAAGCGCGCCACTGCCATCGCGGCGGCGGCCAGCGCATCTCCCAGCGCGAGAGCGGCGGTCGTCGACGCCGTGGGCGCCAGGTTCAAGGGGTCTGCCTCGCGAGCGACCGAGGCGTCGATCACGGCACTGCTCAGGTCCGCGAGCGGCGAGTCCTTGACCCCGACGAGGGCGATGACCGGCACTCCGATCGACACGGCGTAGCGAGCGAACGCCACCGCCTCGGCGGTGCGACCGGAGTTCGACAGGGCGATCAGGAGGTCCCCGCGGGTCAATGCGCCCGAGTCTCCGTGCAGGGCTTCCGTCGCGTGGACGAACTGCGCCGGCCTGCCCACGCTCGACAGGGTCGCCGCGATCTTCCCGGCCACGTGTCCCGACTTCCCCAGACCCGTCACGACCGTTCGCCCGCTGCAGGCGACGAGGAGCTCGACCGCACGGAAGAAGTCATCGCCCAACCGGCTCGATACCGCCTCGAGCGCGTCCCGTTCACTCTGGAGCGCATCGGCAGCAGCACCGAACGCCACCTTGCGGAGGTCGACGGGATCTCCCGCGACACTCACGTCGTCCACGTTCGCGCTCATCGATCTACTTCCTTGTAATCGTGTACGTAATCGTGTACTCACCGTAGAGCCGCCTCTGTGGGCTGTCAAGACGTCGTCGGCTCAGGCTGTCCACGCCCACCCTCCCGGGAAACCGGACGACGCCGAGGACTGGCATCATCGGCCCGTGACCATCGACTCCACGCCGCCCTTCGAGCTGCTCCCCACCGACCCCCGACCCGACATCCGGCTCATCGCGGCGGACATGGACGGCACCCTCCTCGACCAGCACGACCAGCTCCACGAGCACCTCTGGCCGCTGCTCGACGAGCTGGACCGTCGGGGCATCGTCTTCTGCCCGGCGAGCGGACGGCAGTACGACAACCTCCTCGAGCGCTTCCGCGACGTCGCCGACCGGGTCGTGTTCATCGCGGAGAACGGGACGTACATCGTGCGCGACGGGCAGGAGGTTGCCTCGGACTGCCTGGCAGGCGACGCGGTTGCGGATCTCGTCGGAACAGCGCGCGACCTCATCGCCTCGGGCGTGGACGTCGGTGTCGTGGTGTGCGGGAAGGGCTCCGCCTACGTCGAGCGGGAGGATCCGCGATTCCTGGAGCAGGTGATGCGGTTCTTCAGTCGCGTTCAGGTTGTCCCCGACCTGCTCGACGCTCCCGATGACGACGTGCTCAAGGTCGCATTCTTCGACTTCGGATCCGCCGAGACCACGACCGCTCCGGCTCTGTCGGCCTACCACGCGTCTCTGCAGGTCGTGGTCTCAGGCGCCCACTGGGTCGACGTCATCAGCCAGACCGCGAACAAGGGAGCCGCAGTCCGCCGTCTTCAGCAGGAGATGGGGATCGAACGCTCTCAGACGATGGTGTTCGGCGACTTCCTGAACGATCTGCAGATGATGGACACGGCGGACTACTCGTTCGCGATGGACAATGCACATCCCGTGGTTCGTGATGCAGCACGCTTCATCGCACCATCGAACAACCACAACGGCGTCGTCCGGACGATCTCGACGGTTCTCGGGCTGGAATGGAGCGACTGACGCGAACGTGGGCCATCGGTCTCGTGGGGCGCCGCGGAGCGCGCGAGTCCTCTCCCGAGGTCCGGTGAGCCCCTCCGCCGATGTCCGCACACGAGCCCTCCGTGGTGCCGCGAACCCCCACGCGCATGGCGGCAGGGGGCCCCGAGAACGACGAAACTCCCCGTCAGAAGCCCGTCCGGGCTCCTCACGAGGAGTTCTGTCACTCACGGGCCTGAGGTTGATCAGGCACCCAGAGCGGAGACGGTGGGATTTGAACCCACGGAAGGGTTACCCCTTCACGACCTTAGCAGGGTCGCGCACTAGACCTGGCTATGCGACGTCTCCAAGCCCGCCTAGGCTACCTGTCCGCCGTCGTCGCAGCAAAAGCCCTCTGTGCAGGCACGACGGGACCGCTCGTCACCTCTCGTACGCCCAGGTCGCGTCGGTCAGCATGCGGCCGACGGCGAGGCCGATCGAGATGGCGATGACGACGAGCGCGGCCTGGACACCGAACGCCAGCGCCTGCGTCGTGTCGCCGTTGCTGAGGTGGAACACCGACCGGTACGCGGTCGCGCCGGGCACCATGATGACGACCGCCGGGACGTAGATCGTGATCCGCGGGACCCGGAGCCGCGGGGCGACCCACGCGGACAGCAGGCCGACGATCAGCGCGGCGGCGGCGGCCCCGGCCTGTGCGGCCGCGCCGACCTCGACGAGCTGGATACGGACGACGTTCGCCACCATCCCGACGAGTGCGGCACCGATCGCCATCTTCCACGGGCTGTTGAACATCAGCGCGAAGCCGAGCACCCCGAGGAAGCTCGCGACCAGGCGAAGGGCGATGAGCACGAGGAACGGCAGCCGCGGGCCAGCGACCGGGGCCGGGTCGAGACCGGCCGCCACGGACACGCCCCACACGGCCAGCGCCGCCGAGCTGAGGATCATCAGCGCATAGGTGAGCCGTGCCAGCCCGGCGGAGAAGTCCAGCTTGGCGAGGTCCAGCGAGCCGGTGACGAGCGGGAACCCCGGCACCAGGAACAGCACGGCCGAGATGTACCCGGCCTGGTGGTGCGCCCCGACGGAGCCGACCGCCTGCAGGGCCTGGATAAACCCCAGGTAGGTCAGGCATGCGGCGGCCGCGGCGATCATCGTCACGCCGAACTGGTTGAAGCCGCGGGTCAGCAGCGCGCGCCGCACGTACTGGCCGACGCCGGCCCCGATGAACACCACGAGGCACTCGATCGGCCCGCCGTTGTTGAGGAACGCGAACGCGGCACACGCGATCGCGGACCACAGCGCGTTGAGCAGCCCGGAGTAGAGGGGTCGCCGGGCCGTGATCGCGTCGAGCTTCTCGGTGACCTCCTCGACCGTCGATCCTGGGCGGAGGGTCGACGCCATGACCTCGAGCGCGGAGAGGCGGTCGGAGTTGATGCCGATCGAGCGGACCTCGGCGACCTCGGTGCGGAAGCTCGAGCCGCGGTGCGAGGTCGTGGTGATCTCGGTGAGGGTCACGTGCGCCTCGTGGCGGTCGATGCCGAGCGCGGTCGCGACTCGTTCCATCGTGTTCTTCACCCGGTAGGAGCCCGTCCCTGCGGAGAGGCTCAGCTTGCCGGCACGGAGCGCGACGCCGGACTGACGGATGAGCTCGAGCTCGTCATCGGTGGGGATCGTGGGCACGGGGACCATCATGACGCGTCCACGGGACATCGCGAGCAGGACATCCGGCCCGGTCGCCGACGGGATCACGGCCGACCGCCGCGCACCCTGCGGGCGGACGTCGACGGGGTGCGACGGCCCCGTCCGAGGCGGTGGGTGTGGGGTTCGAACCCACGGTGCCGAGATCATCGGCACTCAGGTTTTCAAGACCTGCGCATTCGGCCGCTCTGCCAACCCACCAGAACCGTGACGAGCACGGTGCGTGCACATCATGCCAGGCCTTCCCACCACCGCGGGGCCCGTCCCGGGCTGACGACCTCGACCCCGTAGATCACCGCGACCTGGGCGAGCAGCTGGTCGTAGGTGGCGACCGCCGTGACGTCCGGCTCCGCCACCGCGACCCCCAGGTGCAACGCCGCGAACGGGGGCAGCACCGACGACGCCATCGCCGCCGTCGCCAGGCACTGGTCGGAGAACCGGACCACCGTGAGCCGGTCGGCGACGTCGCGGGCGGCCTGACGCGCCTCGATGCCACGCGGCTCCGCCTCACGCCGCAGCTCCGAGAGGGCGAGCTCCGACGTCACGAGGGACCCGTCGTGCTCGGCGGCCCACGCGACCCACTCCGCATGCTCGGCCGCGCCCTCCAGGAACCGGCTCAGCGCCGTCCCGTCGACGTAGGTCTGCATGCCGTCCTCTGGGCCGTGTTCTCCGCGTCCCGACGCCGCCGCTGGGACCCGCAGAGTCTACAGAGACGTCGACGCCGGAGAGGGCCCGCGCTGGTCCGCACGGGCGCCCTCCGGCGTCACGATCGAGGTCAGACGGTCACGCCCCGCGCAGCCGCTCCATCGCGAGCTGCACCAGCGAGATCAGCGTCTGCTTCGTGGCGGCCCGGGACCGCGCGTCCGTGTAGAGCACGGGGACGTGCGCCGGGATGGCGAGCGCCTCGCGGACGTCCTCGAGCTGGTGCTTGGCGATCCCGTCGAAGCAGTTGACGCCGACGACGAACGGGATGCCGCGGCTCTCGAAGTAGTCCACCGCGGGGAAGCACTGGTCGAGCCGGTCGGTGTCGACCAGGACGACGGCGCCGATCGCACCGCGGACCAGGTCGTCCCACATGAACAGGAAGCGGTCCTGGCCCGGCGTGCCGAACAGGTAGAGCCACAAGGACCCCGGCAGGGCGATGCGACCGAAGTCCATCGCGACCGTGGTGGTCGTCTTGCGGTCGGAGACACCACCGGCGTCGTCGACGCCGACGGAGTGCTCGGTCATCGCCGCCTCGGTGTTCAGCGGCTCGATGTCCGAGATGGACCCGATGAAGGTGGTCTTGCCGACGGCGAAGCCGCCTGCGACGACGATCTTGACAACGGTGGGCGCGACGCCTCCGGTGGCCGAGTGCTCGGCGACCGCGGCTTCAGAGGGCGGAAATGCCATTGAGAACACTCTCCAGCACACTGAGGGACAGGGCAGGTGACTGACCCGTGTGGACCTCGACGGGCGTCGAGGTGTGCACGCGGATGTACTTGGCGTCGGCGAGGTCGGAGACGACGATGCGCACCACGCCCAGCGGCAGGTGGAGCATCGCCGACAGCTCGGCGACGGAGATGTAGGTATGCGCGGCGTGCTGCAGGATCGCGCGCTTCTCGGGTGTCAGACCACTGCTCGTGACAGCGCCCGGCATCACCTCGACCAGGGCCTCGAGAGGCAGGTCCGCGGACCGTGACGACCGCACCCGGCCACCGGTCACGGCGTACGGACGGACCGTCCTTGCCTCGTACTCGATGTGGTCACTCATCGCTACCTCATCCCAGTGGGGATCGTGTCGCGCCGTCGACGGGAAGCTGGCCGCGCATCTCGGTGATCAGCTGCGGTGTGAGGGTTGCCTCGGTACGGGACACGAGCATAGCCATCTCGTACCCGATGAGGCCCACATCACAGCTCGACTCGGCGACCACCGCGAGGACGGAGCCGTTCGAGACGCTCATGAGGAACAGGAAGAGGTTGTCCATCTCGACGATGGCCTGACGAACCTCACCCGCGCGGAGCTGACGCGAGGCGCCACGGGTCAGGCTCGACATACCGGAGACGATCGCCGCCAGCTGGTCACCGCTCGTGCGGTCCAGCTGCTCGGACATCGCCATGAGCAGGCCGTCGGCAGACACCACGAGCGTGTGCCGAGTGCCTGGCACGGTCCGGACGAAGTTGTCCAGGAGCCAGCCGAAGTTGGCTGCCTCAGTGCTGAGCGCTGTCACTCTTCCTCCTTGTGGCGGCAGCCAGCGGCTGCGAGGTAGCTCGTCACCATGACGGTGTCGAAGGCGTGTTGTCATGATCGTCATCGATCACGAAATCTTGAGTCCCTGATGCGGGTGACGTCTCGGCGAGCGAGGCATCGGCCGTCGGTGACCCGGTCGGGGCGTCCTCCGTGGCGCGACGGCCACGACTCGTCCCGGACTGGAAGCTGGACAGCCGAGAACGCAGCTGCGCGGCATCCCGATTGACGGCGCGGTCGCCGTCGGGCTTGACGATCTCCGGCGCCTTGGGGATCGCGGTCGGCACCCGGCGCGTCAGGGCGCCCGTGCCGGCGGGTCCGTTGCTCACGATCGTCGGGCGGTACGCCGAGAGCTGGCTGAGCTCGGAGAGCGCCTGCTCCTGGATGTCCGACCGCAGCGCGAGCATCGCCGCGACCTCGTCGTCGAGGGCACCGTTGCGGACCGGCTGGGCGTCCGTGAACGAGGACGCCATGACGTCCGGCACCACCGGCGGCGACCAGCTGGTCGGAGCCTCGTGCACGATCGGCGGGGTGAAGACCGGAGCGACAGTCGGCGGGGTGAACGCCGCAGGCGCTCCGCCGGGGGGCGCGGCGGACGCTGCAGCCGGAGCCCACGCGGGAGCGGACGGCGGCGTCGACGGGGGCTCGGGTGCCGCGTGCGCCTGGCTCGACGCGCCGAAGGCCGACGATCGCACCGGCGCCTGCGGCTCGAGCGACGGCACGTCGCCTGCCGGGAGGAACACGGCCGGCTGCTGTCGCGCGAAGCCCTGACCGACCCGGTCCGCGGCAGCGCGGTCGGCCTCCTGCGGCGCAGTCGACCGGGAGTCGGACGGGTCCGGGCGATCGGCCTTCTTGCGTCCGAACAGGCTCCACCTGCGCTTCGGGGCGTCCGTCGGCGCCGCCGAGGCACCCACGACGTCGCCGAACGCCGGAGCCGACTCGGTCTGTGCGCGCTGCTGCCACGCGGGGAGCGTCGCCGGTTCGGGGCGCACCTCCGGCGCCGCTGGGGCGACGATGCTCGAGAACGGGACCACCGGCACGCCGGGCTCACCGTCACCACGCTCGGCGGGGTCGACGATCCCGGCCGGCTCGACCGGCGGGTTCGGGACGGGGCGGCTCGGCAGGACCGTGGCGCCAGGGGCCGGTGCGCTGCCGGTCGGCACCGGGGTGCGCGACGGCAGCGCACCTCCAGGAGACACGGCACCGTCCGTCGTGGGCGCAGGCGCGCCCGGGCTGAGGGTCTGGAAGCCCGTCGGCGGCGGGGCCGGCATCCACGGCATCGAGGCGTCGACCTCGCGGAGGTCGGGGGCTGCCTCGGTGCGCGTCGGCAACGGTGCGGCCACCGCCGGAGGGACCGTCGTGCCGCCCTGGGGGGCGCCCGGGGGCGGGACGACGGGCGACGGGTGCGTCAGCGGGTCGAGGTGCTCACCGGCGCTCCAGGCACGCGCCTCGTCGAGGTGCGGTTCGAAGCCGAGGGGCGCAGCCGACGAGAACGTCGCGGTCGCGGTGCTCTCGACCTCGGTCGCCGCGCCGTCGCGCCGTGCGAGCGGCGCCGGACCGGCGGACGGGAAGACCGGTGCCCAGGCCTGTTCCGGTGCCCACGCCTGCTGAGGCGCCCAGGGCGAGTCGACGCCGGGCGCTGCTGCCCCGTCCGTGGGTGTCGTCGGCTCCAGCGGAGCGGGGTTCGCGACGGGCGGCACCACGTCGGAGGTGTGCTCGGGTGCCGTGGGAGCGCCACGCCGGGCGAGCGGGGCTGTCGGTTCCCATCGCGGTGCCGGGACGTTGTCCGGAGCCCAGACGCGCTCAGCGCCCGGGTCCGGCTCGCGCGGCTGGTCCGGGAGCGGTGTGGCCGGTTCCGACGTCTGCGGGGCCGGCGGGGGTGCCCACGCCGCAGGCGGCCCCGCCGGATGGCGGGTCGGGAGAACGGTGGGCTCGGGCGGCGTGTCGACCGTTGTCGGCGCCGATCCGTCACGCACGACGGGTACCGGCTCCCAGTTGCGGCCGGGCACGTAGACCTCGTCGTCCTCGTCGTCGGGGACGAGCCCCGGGATCACGAACGCGGGCATCACCGGGGCAGGTGCAGCCTCGGCGGGGGCGGGTGCCGGGTCCGGTGCCGCCTCGGCGCTCTGCAGCGTCTCGCGGAGCTCCGAGCTCGGACCGTGGTACCTCGTGGCGTGGTAGTCGGCGGCGTAGAAACCGGCGCCGTGCTGGTCGGAGCTGCCCTCGTCGGTACCTCGCACCGGCCGTCCTGCGAGGTCCGCGGGGGCGGGCGCCGGGACGTCGACGCCACGGCGGAACCCGCTGAACAGGCCGGTCCGCACCTCCGGGGCCACCGGAGCAGGTGCCACGGCGGGTTCCTCGGCCGGCGCGTCCTGCCAGTAGGGCGACGCGGCGCGGTTGCGCGCCGGGAGCGACGAGCCCGAGGGGGCCGCGACGTCCGGCTTCCACCCTTCGACGGCACCGGCGAGCTCTGCGGCCAGGCGGGGTTCGACGAGCGCCGGGAGCACGATCTTGCTCTCGTCGCGCTCGCGCAGCTCGGCCTGGGTCACCGGAGGGCGAACGGGCTCCTCGACCGTCGCACCGTCGCGGACGCGCCGCTTCGGGAGGCCGAGCTGGGTCGCACCGTCGGTCAGCGCGCCGAGGTCGACCGCCTCGACCACCGGCGGGACGTCCTCGATCACCGGAGGAGACAGCCAGGCAGCGGCGGCGTCCTCGATCGGCGGCGCGACGGGCTCGATGGCGTGGTCCACGACGGGGGACGGGAGACCGTAGGCGGCGGACATCGTCTCGCTCGCCTGGAACAGGACGACCGGGAACGTCACCTCGACCGTCGTGCCCGTGCCCACCTGGCCACGGCCGATCTGCACGGTGGCACCGAGACGCTGGGCCAGACGGCCGACCACGAACAGCCCGAGTCGTTGCGCACCGAGCGCGTCGCTCGCCGACACGGACCGGATCTTCTCGTTCGCGAGCTCGATCTCCTCGTCGGACATCCCCAGCCCGTGGTCGACCACCGTGACGGTGACGCTGTCGCCGCGCACCCCGGTGCTGACCTCGACGGGCGTGTCCGGCTCGGAGAAGACCGTGGCGTTCTCGAGGATCTCGGCGAGCAGGTGGGCCGACGCGAGGGCGTTGAACCCCAGCATGTGGGGGTCGATCGGGAGGTCCAGCTGGATGCGGTCGTACTGCTCGATCTCGGACGAGGCCGTGCGGATCACGTCGGAGAGCGGCATCGAGTCGCGCATCCGTCGACCGGAGTCGATGCCGGCGAGCACGAGGAGGGACTCGGCGTTGCGGCGCATCCGGGTCGCGAGGTGGTCGAGCCGGAAGAGGTTCGCCAGGGCGTTCGGGTCTTCCTCGGTGCGTTCGAGCGAGTCGATGAAGGACAGCTGCCGGTTGAGGAGCACCTGGTCCCGGCGCGCGACGTTGATGAACATCTCGGCGATCGAGCCACGCAGGGCGGCCTGCTCCTGGGCGACCTGGAGCGTCGTGGCGTTCACCGAGTTGAACGCGTCGGCGAGGCGGCCGACCTCGTCACGCGACTCCACCGGGATCTGCACGAGCTCCATGCCAGGTCCCTCGCCGGGGACGGCGACCTCCTCGACGAGCTTCGGCAGCTGCTCGCGGACGTCCGCGGCAGCCGCGGTGAGGCGGCGGAGCGGGTTGACGATGCCACGCGCGACGAACAGCGCGAAGAACAGCGACAGCCCGACGGCAGCCAGCCCGGTCCCTGCCGTGAGGAGCGCCTTCGAGCGGGCGGCCGACGAGGCCGTCGCTGCCACCTGCGACGCGTCCACGAAGATCTTGTCCCGGACCGCGGACTGGGCCGCGATCTGATCGGCGATCTCCTTCTGCCAGGCGGCCGGGGTGACCGCGGCGATCTCGGCCGGGCTGCCGTTCTGCAGGACGATGCGGAGTCGCTTGAAGTCCTGCGTCGGGTACTTCAGCGGGATGAACAGCTCGGGCCGTCCGAGGTTGGCGACATCTGCCCGCTCGGTCGTGCGGTCGAGCTCGGTCGTCGACTGCTGCGTGACGAAGAGCTGCACGGTACCCGGCGAGCTGCCCTGGAGACGCATGATGGACTCGCCCACGGCCTGCTCGCGAACCAGGTCCTCGTTGCTCTTCTCGATCGAGCCGAACGCGAGGACGTACCCGGCGAGCGAACGGTCCGGGATCGCGTTGGCGACGATCCCGAACAGCGCGATGTCAGCGTTGATCGCACCGTCGAACGTGCTCTGGATGTTGCTCGTCTGGCCGCCGGAGTCGACCTGGGCCCGCAGCGCCGCGAGGTCGGAGTGCTGGTAGTCGCTCTCTCCGAAGGCGGTGCGGACGTTCGCAGGGAACGACGCGAGGACTCCGGTGGTGGAGAGCGGTTCGAGCGCCCTGATCGCCGCGTCGGTCTTGCTCCTCGCAGCCGTGAGCGTCGCGGGATCGGACAACGTGAACAGCGACTTCGCCACCGACGCCGCCCGCTCCTCCTGGAGCGCCTCGATGACGGGCGTGTACGCGTTCATCGCGTTGACGACGGTCTCGACGGCGCTCGCCGTCCGAGCCTCCTGGATCGCCCCGTAACCGACGTACCCCACCACACCGAGCAGCACGATCATGGGCACCGCAAGAACAGCGAGCACTTTGGACCGGATGCCCAACCTGCGAAGCATGTGGACCTCTCTCAACTCAGCTGCTCTGCTGCCCGGATACGAGCACGCGCACGACGTCGGGACAGCGGGGACGCCGCGTGTCCTACATCGGTCAGGGACCCCCTGTGCATTAGCGTGCGGCCCGATCTTGTCACGCGAGACGGGAGCGCGCCCAGACTTTCGTCCGTAGGCTCGTCGATGTGCGCGCAGTCGTGGTGACATCTCCGCAGGGCCCGGACGGGCTGCCCGTCGAGGACCTCCCAGCTCCGGTTCCGGGGCCCGGCGAGGTTCTCATCCGGGTCCGCGCCGCCGGCATCAACAAGGCCGACCTGCTGCAACGGGCCGGCAGCTACCCCCCGCCGCCGGGCGTCACCGACCGCCTCGGGCTCGAGGTGTCCGGCGTGGTGGCCGCCCTGGGAGACGGTGTCACCGGCTGGTCCGAGGGCGATCGGGTCTGCGCCCTCGTGGACGGCGGCGGCTACGCGGAGCTCGTCACCGTGCCCGCCGCTCAGGTGCTCCGGGTCCCGGACGGCATCGACCTGCTCGACGCGGCTGCGCTCCCCGAGGCGGTCTGCACCGCCTGGTCCAACCTCGTCGACGTGGGCGGTCTGACCGCCGGCAGCACGGTCCTGGTGCACGGTGGGTCCGGCGGCGTCGGCGTCGTCGCCGTCCAGCTCGCGGCCGCGCTCGGCGCTCGTGTCCTGACGACCGCGGGCGGCGCCGCCCGCGCCGAGCGGTGCCTCGAGCTCGGTGCCGAGGTGGCGATCGACCACCGCCGGGACGACGTCCTGCACCGGGTGCTCGAGGCGACCGGCGGGGCAGGTGTCGACATCGTCCTCGACGTCCTCGGCGCCGGCGGCCTCGAGACGAACCTGCGCGCGCTGGCGACCGGCGGTCGCCTCGTGGTCATCGGCCTCCAGCAGGGACGACGGGCCGAGATCGACCTCGGGCTGCTCCTGGCCCGTCGTGCCGCGGTGATCGGCACGACGCTCCGCGCCCGGCCGCCGCACGAGAAGGCGGCGATCGTCGACTCCGTCCGGCAGACCGTCTGGCCGATGCTGCTCGACGGCCGGCTGCGTCCCGTCGTGCACGCCCGGCTCCCGCTCGCCGAGGCTGCCGCGGGCCACGAGCTCCTGGCATCGGGTGAAGTCTTCGGCAAGGTCCTTCTCGTCCCCTGAGCGAGATACGGTCGACGACGTCTGCCCATCCAGGAGGAACGCCGCATGAGCACCACGAACGACCCGACTCCCGACCGCACCCCCGTGGCGATCGTCATCCCTGTCACGTCGGCCCCTGAGGACACCACGGACACGGACGGCACGGGCAACATGGGCAACGCGGAGCGCTCGCGGGCCGAGGGTGCTGACACCCCCGTGGTGGGTGAGCCGGCCAAGGTGATGCGCATCGGCACGATGATCAAGCAGCTCCTCGAGGAGGTCCGCACCGCTCCTCTCGACGAGGCGGCACGCGCGCGGCTCGCGTCGGTGCACGAGCGCTCCTTGCGCGAGCTCGAGGAGGGCTTGTCACCGGATCTCGTGGCCGAGCTGCACCGGATCACCCTCCCGTTCACCGAGGACGTCACGCCGTCGGATGCCGAGCTGCGGATCGCCCAGGCGCAGCTCGTCGGGTGGCTCGAGGGCCTGTTCCACGGTCTCCAGACCGCTCTGGTCGCACAGCAGATGGCCACGCAGGCCCAGCTCGCCCAGATGCGCCGCGCCCTTCCCCCGGGTGTCGTGTACCGGCAGCAGGTCGACGGGCCCGGCAGCGACGCAGTGCCCGAGGACGGCGACGACTCCCGGCCGACGCCCGGTCAGTACCTCTAGGAGCCTTGCGGGACCGCAGGCTCGACCACCGTGCGCGTCATCGGCGGGCGCGCCGTCGTGAGGATGATCGCACCGGAGACCAGCGCGAGCCCCACGAGGTCGACCGGTTGCGGCCACTGCCGCAGCGCGACCGCCCCGACCGCGGCGGCCGTCGCCGGCAGCATGGCGAGCAGGATCGCGAAGGTCGCCGCGCTCACCCGCCGGAGCACCACCTGCTCGATCGCGTACGGCACGACCGACGAGAACAGCGCCACCAGCACGACCGCCCCGGCGAGCCGCGCGTCGCCGACGACCGTGCCGAGCGAGCCGGCGAAGAACGGCGCGAACGCGATCGTGCCGGCCGTCATGGCGACGGAGAGCGGCCCGACGCCCGTCCCGCGGTGCGCGGCGCGCCGCCCGAGCACGATGTACCCGGCCCAGAGCATCGCCGCGGCCCCGATGAAGACCAGGCCGAGGCGGACCTCAGGGCCGCCGTCCCGCAGCGTGATCCCCGCGAGCAGCACGACGCCGGCGGCCGCGAGCCCGATGCCGGCCCGTTCACGCCAGCCACGCCCGGTGATGGCCGCGACCGCGACCGGGCCGACGAACTCGATCGCCACGGCGGTGCCGAGCGGCAGCCGGTCGATCGCCAGGTAGAACGTGACGTTCATACCCGCAAGGACGACACCGAAGAGGGCCGTGCCCACCAGCGCGCGACGGGTCCAGGCCTGACGCCACGGTCTCGCCCACGCCAGCAGCACGATCGAGGCCACCGCGACGCGCAGCCAGGCGACCGAACCCGGGCTCAGCTGCATGAACAGACCGACGGCGACGGCCGCACCGACGTACTGCGCGGTGCCCGAGCCGATGAACAGGACGGGTGCGGGGACCCGGTGGCCGGGCGACGACGTGCCGACGACGGCGGGGTGTGTCACGTGCACACGGTAGTGCGCCCCGGACGCGACGAGGGCGCCGCCTCGTGGCGACGCCCTCGTCCGTGCGACCTCAGGTCACCCCTTGACGCTCCCGGCCAGCAGGCCGCGCACGAAGTAGCGCTGCAGGCTCAGGAACACGATCAGCGGGATGACGATCGTGAGGAAGCCGGCAGGTGCCAGCAGGTCCAGGTGTGCGCCGTAGCTGCCCACCAGGCTCTGCATCCGCGCGGTGACGGGCTGCATCTCGGGACTCGTCCCACCGAACGTCTTGGCGACCAGCAGGTCGTTCCACACCCAGAGGAACTGGAAGATCCCGAACGAGGCGATCGCCGGCATCGACAGCGGCAGCACGATCGAGCGGAAGATCCGCAGGTGCGAGGCACCGTCCACACGAGCCGCCTCCATGAGCGACGCAGGCAGCTGGGCGATGAAGTTGTGGATCAGGAAGATCGCCAGCGGCATCGAGAACATCGTGTGCGTCAGCCAGATCTGCGCGATCGTGCCGTTGATGCCCGGTGAGGGGAGAACGGTGATCCCGAAGATCTGCAGCCCGTGGACGTAGTACTGCTGCAGCGGTACGAGGGCCATCTGCAGCGGGACGACCTGCAGCGCGAAGATGCCGAAGAAGATGAAGTCGCTGCCCTTGAACCGCATCCACGCCAGCGCGTACCCGGCCATGGACGCGATGAAGATCGGGATGATCGTGGCCGGGATCGTGATGGCCAGGGAGTTCACCAGCGGGATGGCCAGGCCACCGCCACCGGTGAGCACCTCGTTGTACCCCGACAGGCTGAAGCTCGGGTGGACGAAGGCCTCCCACCACCCGGTCGTCGCCGCGGCCTCCCGGGACCGGAACGAGTTGACCAGCAACCCGAACGTCGGGATCGTCCAGATGATGCCGATGAATACCGCCGCGGCCGAGGCGAGCGAGCTGCTGAAGGCCTTGCGCACCGCCTTGACGGCCGCCTGTCCCCTGAGCGGCTGCTGGACCTTGGCGGCGGGTGTCGTCGTCGTCGTCATCGGATCTCCCGCTCTCGGCGCAGCGTGCGGACGTTGTAGTAGATGAGCGGGGTGACGGCCAGGAAGAGGATCACGGCCAGGGCGCTACCCCGGCTGACCTGGTTCGTCACGAACATGTCGGCGTACATCTGCCGCGCGAGCACGTCCGTGCTGAAGTTGCCGTTGTTCAGGGTGAACACGATGTCGAACACCTTCAGTGTGGTGATCATCACCGTGGTGATCACGACCACGAGCGTGGTGCGGATCATCGGGATCTGCACGGTGCGGAAGAGCTTCACCCCGGACGCGCCGTCGAGACGAGCGGACTCGATGATCTCGTCCGGGATTCCCTTGAGCGCGGCACCGAGGATCACCATGGCGAACCCGGCCTGGATCCAGATCATGATGACCATCTCGAGGAAGGTGTTCAACGGCACCGTGATCAGCCAGTTCGGTGGATTGCTCCACCCCAGCTTCATGACGACCTGGCTCAACAACCCGGTCTGCGGCAGGGACGGTGCCTTGTAGTTGTAGACATAGGCCCAGATCACCGAGGCACCGACGAACGAGATCGCCGTCGGCAGGAACACCATGGTCTTGGGGATCGACGCGTACTTCATGCGGTCGACCAGGAGGGCCATCAGCAGCCCGACGAACACCGCCGCGGCCGGGACGATCAGCAGCCACAGCACGGTGCGGATGATCGTCTGCTGGGTGTAGGGATCGGTGAACGCGTGCGCGTAGTTCTCCAGCCCGATGTACTTGGTCTTGAGCTGGCCGAGGAACTGCTGGTTCCTCAGGCTGTTGTTGATCGTCGTGATCGCCGGGATGATCAGGCCGAGGAGCACCAGGAACAGCGCCGGGCCCAGGCAGATCACGATGGCGATCGGCTTCTGGAGGCGGCCCGTCACCCGTCCGGCGACGAAGAAGACGATCAGCAGGATCGCGAGGAACCCACCGACGGCCTCGACGACGCCGAACAGGGTAGAGGCGGCCTGCCCGAGGGTGCTCGACGCCAACGCAACGTAGGCAGTGGTCATGACGGACCCCTTTGTCTGTCTCGCTTCGAACTGGACGGCACAGGTAGATACAGCTGGATACAGCCCAGGTGCTTCGGTCCGCGGGTCGCGCCCGCGGACCGAAGCACCTCAGGACTCACTCATGTTCTACCGGTGACGTCAGCTGGTCGGCCAGGCAGCATCGATCTCTGCGGCGACATCCTTGATCGACTTGCCGCTGCCGAACCAGTCCACCATCGCCTTCCACTCGGCACCGGCGCCGACGGCCGCCGGCATGGCGTCCGAGGCGTCGAACCGGAAGGTGGCCTTCGGGTCGGCCAGGTACTTCGCCGAGATCTGGTCGATCGGGTCGGTGTAGAGGGTCTGGTCGACCTTCTCGTTGGCCGAGACCCAGCCCGGTGCCACCTTGATCCGGCTGTCGGCCCACTCCGGGCTCGACAGGTAGTTCTGCACGGCCTGCGTGGCCGGGTCGTCAGCGAACGCGGTCACGAACTCGCCGCCGCCCTCGACCGGGGTCGAGACGGACGGGTCCACGGCCGGCAGCTTGAACGCGAACACGTCGCCGTCCGGGCCGACCTTCGTGCCCTTCGGCCACTGCGCCTCGTAGAACGACGCCTGCTGGAGCATCCCGCACTCGTTCTTGAGGATCGGGAGACCGGCGTCCTGGAACGTCGTGGTCGCGATCGTCGCGACGTTGCCGACGCCACCGTTCACCCACGCGGGGTTCTGCAGCCAGTCGGCCACGGTCTGCATGGCCTTCTGGATCTGCGGGTCGGAGAACTTGACCTTGTGGCTGATCCAGTCGTCGTACACCTGGCCGCCGTAGGTCCCGAGCACGACCTCCTCGAGCCAGTCGGTGGCCGGCCAGCCGCTCGCGGTGCCGGAGCCGATGCCACCGCACCACGGCTTCGCGGTGCCGCTCATGTTGGACGCCATCTTGGCGGACAGGGCCATCATGTCCGCCCACGTGGTGGGCACGGTGTAGCCGTTGTCCTTGAAGTACTTCGGCGAGTACCACACGAGCGACTTCATGTTCGCGCTCATCGGGGCGGCGTAGAACGTGCCGTCGACCGAGCCGTAGCCCTTCCAGGCGTCGTTCCAGTTCGCCTCGTTGGCGACCGTGCCGGCCGGCGGCTTCTTCACCGTGCCGGTCGCCACCATCTGCTGGAGCAGACCGGGCTGCGGGATGATCGCGAGGTTCGGCGCGTTACCGCCGTTGACCTTCACCGGGAGGTCGGACTCGAACGTGTTGGACCCGGTGTACTGGATGGTGATCCCGGTGCACTTCTCGAAGTCCGCCCACGACTTGTTGAGGGAGTCGGACTCCGGGCTGAGGATCGATCCGAACATCGTGACGGTCGAGCCGCTGTGCCCGGCGTAGGCCTGGTACTGAGCGCAGTCGCCCGTCAACGTCGGGACGGCAGATGCCGAGGTGCCGGTGTTGCTCGAGCCGCTCGAACAACCTGCGACGGTGGCCAGTGCGGCAACCCCTGCTGCTGCTGCGGCGAGTCGTGAGTTTCGCTTCATGTCTTTCCTTCCCAGTCGCGGCCTCTCTGGCGCGACAGGTGGTGGTCACTGCAAACGCTTACACGAGCAGGTCGATCTTGGCATCCACCGACCTCCTGCCGTCAAGTCCAGGGACGTCACGATTTCGTCACAGACCTCGTCTCCCGGCCGCGGTGGCCTCCGGAGGGGTCGCGTCAGCGAGACGGGGTCGCGTGCGTGCGCGGCGGCGCCGTCGACGTCCTCACGACCAGCTCGGTCGGGAAGACCACCTGCTCCGGCGCCGGCGTCCCGGTGATCATCCCGAGCAGCAGGGCCGCCGCCGTCGTGCCCTGGTCCTGGGCGGACTGCGCCATCGTCGTGAGCCCGACGAGCTCGCCGAGGTCGTGGCCGTCGATGCCGATCACGGAGAGGTCCTCGGGCACCCGGAGGCCGAGGTCCCGCGCGGCGAGGATCGCCCCCATCGCCATCTCGTCGGACGCGGCGAAGACCGCCGTGACGTCCGGACGCCGGGCGAGCAGCTGCCGGGTCGACTCGCGCCCACCCTCGACGTCGAAGTACCCGTTGACCTCGAGCTCGGCGTCCGGCGGCGCCCCCGCGCGGGCCATCGCGTCGAGCCATCCCGAGCGCCGGTCCACCGGCGGGGCCCACGGCGCGTTGTCCTGCGGCGACCCGGTGATGTGACCGATGACCACGTGGCCCAGCGACAGCAGATGCTCGGTCGCCACCGTCGCGGTCCGGAAGTCGTCGACGCGCACGGTCACCTGGCCGGCGGCGCCCGTCCCGATGAAGATCACCGGGTGACCGAGCCCGAGCAGCGCATCGACCTCCGCCTGGTCGAGCGGCATGCCGACGACGATGATCCCGTCCACGCGCCGACGCAGCACGTCGGGATCGACCTGGCGGCGGCGCCAGTCACGCGGGATCTCGAACGTGTACAGCAGCGCGTCGAAGCCCTCGGCGCGCAGCGCACGCTCCGCGCCGTCGATCACGTTGGAGAAGAACCAGTGGTTGACCCAGGGCGTCAGGAGCCCGATCGTGCGGGTGCGCCCGGAGGCGAGGCTCGCGGCGACGGGAGACGCCACGTAGCCGAGGTCGCGGGCCGCCTGGCGAACCCGGTCGCGGGTCGCCTGGGAGACGTGCGGGAGGTCGCGCAGCGCGCGCGAGACGGTCGCCGTCGATACGCCGGCGGCTCGCGCCACGTCCTCGATGTGCGCCACGGACGCCGATTGTGCCCCCGGACGGGGCTGGGGTCCACCTGGCGACCTGCGCGAACGCGCTCTCGGGCGTGAAGGGTCAGGCTAGCAGCGACTGTAGGAGCGCTACCACACCATCGTCCTCGATGGTCCCGGTGACCTCGTCGGCGACCTCCCGGACACTCACGTCCGCATGCCCCATCGCGACGCCACGCGCGGCCCAGTCGAGCATCTCGCGGTCGTTCCCCCCGTCGCCGACCGCGATCGTCGCGGCAGGCTCCACGCCCAGTCGACGCCTCAGCTGCTCGAGCGCCGACGCCTTGGTGACGCCGTGCGGGGCGATGTCCATCCAGGCCGTCCACCCGATCGCGTAGCTCACGTCGGCGAGGCCCATCCGGTGCACGACCTCGTGGAACTCCTCGCTCGTCTGACCGGGGCTGCGGACGACGAGGCGCGTCACGTGCACGCTGCAGAGGTCGTCCATGTCGACGACGGACTGCACCCCACTCAGCTCCCCGTCGGGGAACGGCGCGCTCAGCCGGAAGCCGACACCGACCTCCTCGACCGCGAAGAGCGCACCCGGGAGCTCGGCATGCAGGAGCCGCAGCGCCGGACCCGGGTCGAACGTGACCTGGTCGACGACCTCGTAGCCGCCCTCGAGGTCCGCGTCGAGCCGCACGGTCACCGACCCGTTCGAGCAGACCACCCAGCCGTCCGTGATCCCGAGCTCGTGCGCGACCGGCACGGTCGCATGGACCGAGCGGCCCGTCGCCAGGACGACGTGATGGCCGTCGGCACGCACCCGGGCCACGGCCTCCCGGGCGTCCTCCGACAGCTCGCCGGCGTACGTGACGAGCGTGCCGTCGACGTCGAGCGCGACGAGGTGCGGGACCTGGCCGCCCGGGAGCGGTGGTACCGGGGTCACGGGGTCACCGGCTCGAGGACCTCGAGGCCACCGAGATAGGGCCGCAACCCCACCGGCACCCGCACCGAGCCGTCGGCCTGCTGGTGGTTCTCCAGGATCGCCACGATCCAGCGCGTGGTGGCCAGCGTGCCGTTGAGCGTCGCGACCGTGCGGGTGTCACCCGCCTCGGTACGTTCGCGCACGTTCAGTCGCCGCGCCTGGAAGGTGGTGCAGTTCGAGGTCGAGGTGAGCTCGAGGTAGCGGTTCTGCGTCGGGAGCCACGCCTCGCAGTCGAACTTGCGGGCCGCGCTCGTCCCGAGGTCGCCCGCCGCGGTGTCGATCACCCGGTACGGGAGCTCGACGAGGCCCAGCATCCGCTCCTCCCAGCCGAGCAGCCGCTCGTGCTCGGCAGCGGCCTCCTCGACCGGGACGTAGGCGAACATCTCGACCTTGTGGAACTGGTGGACCCGGATGATGCCGCGGGTGTCCTTGCCGTACGAGCCCGCCTCGCGGCGGTAGCACGCCGACCACCCGGCGTACCGCTTCGGGCCGGCCGACAGATCGACGATCTCGTTCGCGTGGTACCCGGCGAGGGCGACCTCCGACGTCCCGACCAGGTACAGGTCATCCGCCTCGAGCCGGTAGATCTCGTCCGCGTGCGCGCCGAGGAACCCCGTCCCGGCCATGATCTCCGGCTTGACGAGCGTCGGGGTGATCACCGGGGTGAAGCCGGCCGCGATCGCCTGGTCCATCGCCGCGTTGAGCAGCGCGAGCTCGAGGCGCGCACCGATCCCCGTCAGGTAGTAGAACCGCGCACCGGACACCTTCGCGCCACGCTCGGTGTCGATCGCACCGAGACGTTCACCCAGGTCGAGGTGATCGCGGATCGCGAAGTCCGGGCCGTACTCGGCCGCGAAGTCGCGCGGCGTCCCCTCGTGCCGCAGCACGACGTAGTCCGCCTCGCCGCCCGACGGGACTCCGGGCTCGATCACGTTCGCGATCCGTCGCGCGGCCTCCTCGAGGACCGCCGCAGCGGCGTCGCTGTCCGCCTGGAGCGCCTTGACCTGCTCCGCGAGGCTCTTCGCGTGCGCAAGGAGCCGATGCTTCTCCTCACCCTGCGCCTGCGCGACCTCCTTGCCGAGCGACTTCTGCTCGGCGCGCAGGCGCTCGAAGTCGGTCAGGGCGGCACGGCGGCGTGCGTCCGCGTCCAGCACGACGTCCACCAGCCCCGGGTCATCACCCCGCGCCACCTGGCTCGCACGCACGGTGTCAGGGTCATCACGGAGCAGTCGCAGGTCGATCACCCCCCGAGGGTATCGAGACTGAGCGACACCTGCCGTCACCGCCTACCGTGTGCACCATGACCTCGGAGAGCATCCTCATCGCGCTCGTGGCCGCGGTCGCCGCCACCGCGCTGGTCCTCGCCGTCGTCGTCTTCCGTCGCCAACGCCGGCTGATCCTGACAGCCACGGGTGACCTCCAGCCGACGTCACCGTCCCGGGACCTCGTCCACGAGGTGCAGGAGCGGGGCGACCTGGTCGCGTTCGTCGCGAACCCGACCAAGCCCGACGTCGCCGGCCTGCGCGACGCGGTGCGCGCCGCCTGCGAGGACCGCGACCTCCCCGAGCCGATCTGGTTCGAGACCACCGCCGAGGACCCGGGCGTCGGGCAGACCCGCGAGGCGGTCCGCCGAGGGGCGGACGTCGTCGTCGCGGTGGGCGGCGACGGCACGGTCCGGGCGGTGGCCGAGGCGCTCGTCGGCAGCGGGATCCCGATGGGCCTCGTGCCGATGGGCACGGGGAACCTCCTCGCGCGGAACCTCGACATCCCGCTCTCCGACCCGGAGGCGGCGATCCGCATCGCGTTGACCGGTCGCAACCGGAGCATCGACGTCGGCTGGCTCACGCTCGACGGACCCGATCAGGACCCTGACGCCCCCCGGACCGAGCACCTCTTCCTGGTGATCGCCGGCCTCGGCTTCGACGCCGCGATGGTCGCCGACACCGACGCCACCCTCAAGGCGCGCGTGGGCTGGATGGCGTACTTCCTCGCCGGCGTGCGACACCTGCACGGCACCCGCTCCAAGGTGCACATCCGCCTCGACGACCGGCCGCCGGCGACGGCCCGGCTGCGCAGCCTGCTGGTGGGCAACTGCGGCCGTCTGCCCGGTGGGATCACGCTCCTGCCCGACGCCCTGGTCGACGACGGGTGGCTCGACATCGCCGCGATCGACACCCGTGGCGGGCTGGTCGGCTGGGCCCAGCTCTTCGGCGAGGTCGTGCTCCAGGGCTACGGCGTGCGCACCGGCCTGCCGGCGAAGATCGGCCGCATCGACCACGCACGCGCCCGCAGGATCCGGCTGCTGGTCCCCGCGGGCGAGCACGTCCAGGTGGACGGCGAGGTCCTCGGGCGCGCGACCGAGGTCGACGTCCGGGTGGACCCGGGAGTCCTCGTGATGCGGGTCCAGGCCGACGCCCCGGAGCCGTCGGCCGCCTGATCCCCCCTCGGCGGGTCCGGCACCCGACCGCAGCGCCGGTCAGCCCGCTCGACGGCCTCGCGCGGACCGGCTCAGGACGTGCGGCCGGCGCGGAGCGCCTCGACCCATCGACGGGCGTCGGTGAAGTCGGTGTCGGCCGTCCCGGTCCGGACGACCGTCGGCGGCGCGTCGGCCGCCGGGTAGGAGCCGAGGAACCGCACGTGCGGGCACACCCGGTGCAGCCCCATGAGCGTCTCCGCCATGCGCTCCTCGGCGATGTGCCCCTCGGCGTCGATCGAGAACGAGTACCGGCCGAGCGCATCACCGATCGGTCGGGACTCGATCCGCGAGAGGTTCACGCCGTGCGCGTCGAACTGCTCGAGCATCTCCAGCAGCGCACCCGAGTTGTTGTGCGGCAGGTGCACGACGAGCGACGTCTTGTCGGCGCCCGACGGCGGCGGGACGGTCCCCGGGTGGCCGACCACCACGAACCGGGTGACTGCCGATGCGTTGTCGGCCACCCCGGTCGCGATCGCGTGCAGCCCGTAGTGCTCCACGGCGGGCGGCGGCACCAGCGCGGCGTCGAAGCCCAGCTCCTGGCCCGGCTCCGCCAGCAGGACGGCCGGCGCGGTGTTCGACGTCGTCGGGACGTGCACCACACCCGGCAGGTGCGCGGAGAGCCACCGACGGCACTGCGCCCACGCGTGCGGGTGCGCCGAGATGCGGCGGACGTCCGACAACGCCACGCCCGGCCGGGCCGCCAGGGTGAAGTTCACCGGGACGAGCACCTCACGGATCACGACGAGCGGATCGCCGGTCGCGAGCGTGTCGAGCGTCGCCGACACGCTCCCCTCGACCGAGTTCTCGATCGCGACCACGGCGAAGTCCGCCACCCCTGCGCGCACCGACTCGATCGCCGCGACGACGTCGACCTGCGGGAGGTACTCGGCGGCATCGGCCGGGACGACCAGGCGCAGTGCCGCCTCGGTGAACGTGCCGGCCGGCCCCAGGTACGCGTAGCGCGGACGGGTGGTGGCGTCGCCAGTCACCGGACAACCTCCTCGGACGGGCCCGGACGGGCCACGGGGCAGCAGGACGTGCAGGACGCACGGCACCGCCAGCCTAGATGTTCCCGTCCGGCGGCCGGCTACCCGTGACGGCCGAGCCGATCGCGCCACCCGGACCGGGCCGAGCCGCCCGCCGGGTCCGTGCTCGCCGTCACGCCGGGCGTCCACGGCAGCAGGGCCTCGTTGTCCGCACCGGGTGGCGGGATCCGGCGGATCAGGTGCCGGGCGATCCGGTGGACCAGGTCCGGGTTCTGCGTCACGACGACCTCGATCGGTCCGGCCACCACCGACGGGTCACTCCACCCGAGGACCGCGAACGGCCCCTTCTCGCACAGGATGACCAGGAACCGCTCGTCGGCGAGGGGGTCGTCGTGCAGGACCCGGACCCCCCGGAGGTCGGGGAGGCTGGGGATCGGGAGCACGGGCAGCCCCTCGCCGAACAGGACCGCCAGGAGCGGCGGGCTCTCCAGCTCGGGGTAGCCCGCACCACGTTCCTCCTGGGGCCGGTCGTCGCGACCGCCGCACGCCAGGATGACCGGCGACGCGCCCGGGACCAGCGCGGTCCGGTACACCAGCTGGGCCAGCTCGTCGACGTGCGCGAGGTCGATCGTGCGCGACGGGAGAGCCGCGACGATCGCGAACGGTGAGCCCGCCGCCGGCTCGTCGAGCTCGGCAGGGGCGAGCGGGACCGTCGCCCGCGGCACCCGGTAGTGGTCCTCGAGCGGACCGGGCACGCCGATGTGGTACCCCTGCCCGTACGCGGCACCGAGGGCGCGAGCCCACTCCGCGTCGTCCTCGCTCTCGATCCCCTCGACGAGCAGCGAGGCACCGGTGAGCTCGATGTGGGCGAGCACGCTCATCGTGATCGCCGAGGCGTCCTCCGGGCTCCGTCGCCGGAGCTGCCGCAGGTCGAGCTTGATGACGTCCGCACCGATGACCGGCATGACGGCCATCGAGTCGCGGCTCACCCCGACGTCGTCCAGCGCGATCCCCCACCCCGAGGCCCGGGCGCGGTCCACCACGGCCAGCAGCCCCGCCGGGTCGGTCGCGAGCGCCCGGTCGTTGACCTCGACGACGACCCGGAGCATCGACTCCGCGCGGGTCACCGCGACCAGCAGATCCGGTGGGCACGCGACGGAGAACGTCTCCGGCTCCACGTTGACGAAGAGCGACAACGACGGTGGCAGACCCGAGGCGACGACCGCCTCGAACGCCGCCGCCCGGCAGATCCAGTCGAGCTCCGCGACCCGCCCCGCGCGGCGCGCTGCGGCGAACAGCGCGCTCGGGTCCGCGAGCGCGGTCCCGTGCGGTCCCCGGGCGAGCGCCTCGAGACCGACCACCTCACCCGACTGCAGGTCGACGATCGGCTGGAAGACCGCGCCGACGTCCCGGCGGGCCAGGACGCCGTCGAGCGCCGCATCCTGCGCCGCGTCGTCCGACGCCGTCCCGCCGGAGTCCCCTCCACCCGCAGCGCTTCCCTGCTGCCCGTCCGATGACTGCACCACGCCCTGCTCCTCTGCCCCGACTGCGCACCCGGCCCCGCGGTGCCGGGACCATCGTGCCCCGCCGTGGCGGTCGACACACCACCCCACGCCCTGGACCGTAGGCTGACCGGGTGTTCACCCGCGCCCCGCACGGCCCGCGTGCGGGCCGGCCGCGCACGGACGGGCCACGCACGGACGGGCCACGCATGAACCGGCCACGCATGAATCGGCGCGGACGCCTGCGGCGGGTGACCCGCACCGTCGCACTGGTCCTGCTCGCCGGCGTCGGGATCGCCGTGGCCGGACCCGCAGCCGCGTCCCCGAGCGGCACGACGACCACCCACGCTCCGTCGAGCGTCCGCACGGCAGCCGCCGACGGGCACAAGGTCGTGCTCATCGGCGTGACGGGGCTCCGGTTCGACGATCTCGACGCCCGCGCCACACCGACCCTGTGGTCCCTGACCCGGGACGGTTCGGTCGGCTCGGTGGTGGTGCGGAGCGTCCACGCCACGGCTTGCCCGGCGGACGGCTGGCTCGCCGTCTCGGCCGGCACGCGCGCCGCCGACCTGCCCGCCGCCGACCTGCCTGCCGCCGACCTGTCCGGCGACGGCACCTGCCGGACCCTGCAGGTCCCCGGCACCGACGCCACCGTGCCCGGGTGGGGCGACTACCTGACCGCAGCGGCGGACTCGGGCTACGACGCGCGGCTCGGCCTCCTCGGGGACAGCCTCGCGACCGCGGGAGTCCACGCCGCAGGCATCGGCCCCGGCGCGGCGATCGCCCTCGCCCGGTCGTCCGGGCGCGTGACGTCACCGATCGACGCCGTCCCGGCCGACGCGACCGACCTCTCGGACCTCGTCCGCACCGACCTCGGGATCGCCGAGCTGCTCGTCGTCGACCTCGGGACCGTGCGCGACCCCGGCCCGGAGTCCGCGGGCACCGCTCCCGTCGCGGCGCGCCCCGCCCAGGTGGCCGCCCTCGACACCCGCGTGCATGCCGTGCTCGCCGGCGTGCCCGACGGGACCACGGTCGTCCTGGCGTCGATCGCCGACTCGGGCCGGCAGCCGCACCTCCAGCTCGCGGTGGCCACCGGACCGGGCGTCGTGCCCGGCGGGGCGGCGTTCGGCGGCGGGTGGCTCGCCTCGACGTCGACCCGCCAGCCCGGTCTGCTCCAGACGACGGACCTCACGCCGACCCTCCTCTCCGGCGTCGGAGCCCAGGACGCGGCACCGGCCGGGGTGCTGGTCGGCTCCCCGGTGACAGCCGGTCGCGGACCGACCCGCGCCGAGGCACGCATCGAGGCGCTGGTCGACCAGGACCGTCACGCCCAGGCGACCAGCCGGACCTCCGAGCCGTTCTACGTCGGGTTCGTGCTGCTCAACCTCGTGCTCGGCCTCGCGGTCGTGATCGGCCTGGACGGGCGTCTTCGGTGGCGGCGTCGCGCGACCGCAGATGTCACGTCCGGTCCGTCGCCGCGCGCCCACGTCCCCGGGCGGGTGCTCGTCGCGGTGCGGGTCGCCGGCGCGACCGTCGCCGCGGTCCCGGCGGCGTCGTTCCTGGCGAACGCGAGCCCCTGGTGGCGTGCCACGTCCCCGGCCGTCGTGCTGCTGGGGCTCACTGCCGGCTGGGTCGCGGTGATCGCCGGGCTCGCGCTGATCCCGCCGTGGCGGCGCTGGGGCTTCGGCCCGGCGGGCGTCGTCGCCGCTGCGACCGCGCTGGTCCTCGGTGACGACGTCGCGACCGGCGCGACTCTGCAGCTCTCGGCGCCGATGGGTGTCCAGCCTCTGCTCGGTGCCCGCTTCTACGGCTTCAGCAACACGGCGTTCGCCCTGTTCGCGGCGGCCGTCGTGATCGTCGCGGCAGCAGGGGCGAACGCCCTCGTCCGCCGGGGCCGTCGGCGCCTCGCGGTCGCGTTCGTCGCCGCCGTCGGGCTCGGTGCGACGGTGCTCGACGGCCTCCCCGGTCTCGGCAGCGACCTCGGAGGACCCCCGGGGCTCGTCCCCGGCTTCGCCGTGCTCGCCCTGCTCGCCGCCGGCGTCCGGCTCACCTGGCGACGGGTGCTGGTGGTGCTCGGCGGAGGCGCCGGCGCGGTCGCGTTCTTCGCGGTCCTGGACTGGTTGCGGCCCGCCGACTCGCGCACGCACCTCGGCCGGTTCGTGCAGACCCTGATCGACGGTGGCGCCTGGCCGGTCGTCCAGCGCAAGGCCACTCAGAACCTCCACACCCTCGCCGGGAGTGCCCTGTCCCTCACGGCGACCGTCGCCCTCGTCCTCGCCCTGGTGGCCCTCATCCGCACGGTCCGTCGGGCCGCGCAGACATCGGACGGAGGCGCGTACGCCTGGCTCTCGGGAGGGGCATCGCTGCGGCTGCTCCGCGCCGATGCGCCGATGGCCGGACCTGCGGTCATCACCCTCGGCGTCGTGCTCGGGATCGCGTTCCTCGTGAACGACTCCGGGATCGTCATCCCGGCCGTCGGCCTCGGCGTGGCGTTCCCGCTGCTGATCGCCACGACGGCGAACGGGGTGCTGCACCTCCGCGCGATCCCTGCGGCCGAACGGGACCCGCAGCCGTCGGCGTGACGGCCCGGGTCAGCGGACCCCGAACCAGCAGGTCAGCAGGTCATCGGGCCATCTGGTCACCAGGCCACCAGGTCAGCGGCCGGTCAACGCCTCGTCGCGGAACCGTCCGGCCGGCCACCGCCCAGCCGCCTGCCATCCGAGCGCGAACCGTGCGACCGCGAGCCGCGCGTAAGCCCCACAGCGCTGCGCACGCGCCGGGCGCTGATCGCGAGCACGACGTCGCGGTACTGACCGCCCCGGTGGAGCTGGCCGCGCAGGTCCGAGCCCGACGGCCGGTGCCGCAGGTCGCACGGGATCTCCCGCACCACGAACCCCTGCCGCAGCAGGTCGATCGTCATCCCGGTCTCGACCCCCCAGCCGTGCGCGAGCGGCGTCGCCGCCTCGAACGCGGACCGCGTCAGGCACCGCGTCCCGGACAGCGGCTGGGTCGGCGTCCACCCCGTCATCGACTGGATCGCCCGACGCGCCGCGCCGACCACGATCCCGCGCCCACCGGCACCCGGCTGCGGGGGGAGCAGGGCGATCGTGAAGTCCGCCTCGCGATCGAGGACCGGACCGATCAGGGGCGCAGCGTTGACCGCCGTCTCCCCGAGGTCGCCGTCGAGGAACAGGAGCAGACGCGCGGGCCGGTCGGGCGCGTCCCGCATCGCGACGACCGCGGCTCCGGTCTCCATCGCCGCGGCCTTCCCCCGGTTGTGGGAGTGCCGGACGACGACCGCGCCCGCGTCCCGCGCGACGTGCTGCGTGTTGTCCTCGCTGCCGTCGTCGACCACGAGGACCAGGTCGACGTGCGGGATCGCGCGGGCGGCGCGGACCGTCGCGGCGATGCGCCGGGACTCGTCCTTGGCCGGGATGATCACGGCGACGCGCTGCCGGTGGACGGTCCTGCTGACCAGGGGCTTCGGGCGTGCGGACGGCACCGGGCGGTCGGTGCTGCCCGGGTTGTCGACGGTGGGGTCGGCGCCGGCGGAGGTCACGTCCTCAACCCTAGCGAGTGCACACCGCGGCAACCCACCGAGGAACGCACCGGCCCTGTCACGGTCCGGCAACGACGCGACCGGTCAGCGCAGCGTGACCTGCCGGGCCACCAGCCCGGCCCGCGCGCGGCGCTGGTTCGCGTCGAGCGGTGACGTGTCGGCCAGGGCCGCCTCGAAGCCCGCGGAGAACGCCTGGACGTCGGGCTCGACGTCGTCGGCCTCGACGCCGCGCGGGAGCTCCCACACCGGGACCACGAGGCCGTTCGAGCGGAAGTACCCGACGAACCGGGCCGTGCCGATCGCCGACTCCCGGCGCGCGTGCAGCCGAGCCAGGCCGTCCAGGACGACCTGCTCGTCCTCGGCGCGCGCCCAGCGCAGGAACTCGCGCCCACCCATCCGGCACCAGTACGCCGACGGGACGCCGCCGAGCTTGCGGGTCGGGACGATCGTCGCGTCGGCCTCCTCGAGGGACTGCCGGACGTCGTCGGTGATCTCGGTGTCCGGAGCGAGCCAGTACTCGAAGCCCTCGTGCACGGTGACCTCGAACGGGACGGTGAGGTCGAGGACGTCCTGCAGCCGCGGTCCGGGCCCCGGCGCCGTGGTCGTCTCGACGGCGGTGCCGGGCTCGAGCTCGATCGCCTCGAGGAGCACGGCCGCGAGGTCGCGGCTGAGGTCTCCCGTGCCGGCGTTCGTCTGCAGGGCGAGCAGCACGACGCCGTCGGACCGGTGCAGCGCCGGCCAGCCCATCGGCAGGACCGTCGTGATCAGGACGTCGCGCGCGCCGTACTCGGCAGTCGTGCGGGCGGGTGCGGTCGCGGCGGGGACGACCTCGCGCATCGCGACCCAGTCGGGCTCGCTGGGGAGCCCCTCGAACGGGCGCAGCACGAACTCGGAGATGGTGGCCATGGGCAGCGAGGCTACCGGTAGTTGCCGGCTCGCGTCGGACCGCACCCCGCCGCCGAGCGGGCGACCGACACGCTCAGACGACCGGGAGCCCGGCGCCCGCCCAGGCAAGCATGCCGCCGTCGAGGTTCGCGGCCTCGTAGCCACCCTGCTCGAGCCAGGCCGTCGCGCGGGCGGACCGGCTCCCCGACCGGCACACGACCACGATGCGCCCGTCGACGGGGATCTCGGCGATGCGCCGGGGCAGCTCACCGAGCGGGATGTGCAGCGCACCGGGCGCGTGCCCGGCGTCCCACTCGTCCTGCTCACGGACGTCGAGAAGCGTCGTGCCGGGTGCGATCGGCGCCGCCGGGTCGAGGTCGCTCACCAGGACGGTGCGCACCGGGGACGAGAACATGAGGCAACCCTATGACGGGACTCGGCACGGGCGTCCAGCGCCCGGTCGTCAGCGCTCACCTGGTGGACACCCGGGCGGTCCCGGACAGGTCCGCGCACGACCGTCGGAACCGGTCGGCCCACGACCGTCGGGACGGGACTGTGCGTGGCACCGGCCGCAATGGAAGGATCGCGCCATGGACCCGCGCGCCGGTACCCCCGCCCAGCCTTCCGACCTGATCGACGTCGACGCCGTGATCGGCGCCTACTACGACCTCTCGCCGGATCTCGACGACCCGTCCCAGCGGGTGGTGTTCGGCACCTCCGGGCACCGCGGTTCGAGCCTCGACTCCGCGTTCAACGAGGCGCACATCGTCGCGATCACGGCGGCGATCGTCGAGTACCGGCGCAGCCAGGGCACCGACGGCCCGCTCTTCATCGGGCGCGACACGCACGCGCTCTCGCTGCCCGCCTGGCAGACGGCCCTCGAGGTCCTCGCCGCGGCCGGCGTCGAGGTCCACGTCGACGCACGCGACTCGTTCACACCGACCCCGGCCGTCTCGCACGCGATCCTGCTGCACAACGGCGCCACGACGGCTGCGGGCGTCCGGACCGGCGCCGACGGATCGGGCTCGGGCCTGGCCGACGGGATCGTCGTCACCCCCTCGCACAACCCGCCGCGCGACGGCGGCTTCAAGTACAACCCCCCGCACGGCGGGCCCGCGGGCTCCGAGGCCACCGGGTGGATCGCCGACCGGGCGAACGAGATCCTGCGGACCGGCGTCGGGCAGGTCCGGCGGGTGCCGCTCGCGACGGCCCTCGCCGCCGACACCACGCTCAAGCACGACTTCCTCACCGCCTACGTCGACGACCTCCCGTCCGTCGTCGACCTCGACGCGATCCGGTCCGCGGGAGTCCGCATCGGCGCCGACCCGCTCGGTGGCGCGTCGGTCGAGTACTGGGCGGCGATCGCCGAGCGCCACGGCCTCGACCTCACCGTCGTCAACCCGACCGTCGACCCGCGCTGGGCGTTCATGACGCTCGACTGGGACGGCAAGATCCGGATGGACTGCTCGTCGCCGTCGGCCATGGCATCGCTCGTGCACGCCATGCGGCCGGGCGCCGACGGGACCGCGGCCCCGTACGACATCGCGACCGGCAACGACGCGGACTCCGACCGCCACGGCGTCGTCACCCCGGACGCCGGGCTGATGAACCCGAACCACTACCTGGCGGTGGCGATCGACTACCTGTACTCGGGCGCACGTCCGGGCTGGCCCGCCGGTGCGGCGATCGGCAAGACGCTGGTGTCGTCGTCGCTGATCGACCGGGTCGCCGCGCGGATCGGCCGTCGGCTCCTCGAGGTGCCGGTCGGTTTCAAGTGGTTCGTGCCGGGGCTCCTCGACGGGTCCGTCGGCTTCGGCGGCGAGGAGTCGGCGGGCGCGTCGTTCCTGCGGACCGACGGACGCGTGTGGACCACCGACAAGGACGGGCTCATCCTCGCGCTGCTCGCCTCGGAGATCCTCGCCACCACCGGGACGTCGCCGTCCCAGCGGCACGCGCAGCTCGTCTCGGAGTTCGGGGAGTCCTGGTACGCCCGGGTCGACGCCCCGGCGACGCTCGAGCAGAAGGCCACCCTCGGACGGCTGTCGCCCGAGCAGGTCACCGCGACGTCCCTCGCGGGCGAGGCGATCACCGCGAAGCTGACGACGGCGCCCGGCAACGGCGCGTCGATCGGCGGCCTCAAGGTCACCACCGAGAACGCGTGGTTCGCGGCCCGCCCCTCCGGCACCGAGAACGTCTACAAGATCTACGCCGAGTCGTTCCTCGGGCCCGACCACCTGACCCAGGTCCAGGAGGCCGCGAAGCAGGTCGTGTCCGACGCGCTGGGGTGACCGACGCGTGACCACCGGGTGAGATCGGCGTCCAACCGGGTGAGAGACTGGGCGGGTGTTCACGCCCTACCGTGAGGTCCTGTCACGGCCGGGCGCGCTGGCATTCTCGTCCGCAGGTGTGATCGCCCGGCTCCCCATCTCCATGGTGGGCATCGGCATCGTGCTGATGGTGTCGTCGCTGTACGGCTCATACGGCTTGGCCGGTCGCGTCTCGGCTCTCTACGTCGTCACCCAGGCGGTCGCCTCCCCGCAGCTCGCGCGACTCGTCGACCGGCACGGCCAGGCCCGGGTGATGCGGCCCGCGATCGCGGTCTCCGCCCTCGGGCTGCTCGGCCTCGTGGTCAGCGCCCTCGTGCACGCCCCGTCGCTCGCGCTCTACGTCGCCGCCGGCGTCACCGGCGCGACGATCGGGTCCTTCGGTGCGCTCGTGCGGGCGCGCTGGTCGCACCTGCTCGACGACGCGCGCGACGTGCACACCGCCTACTCGCTCGAGTCCGCGCTGGACGAGCTCGTCTTCATCATCGGACCGGTGCTCGCCACGTACCTCGCGACCGGCGTGCGTCCGGTGGCGGGCCTCGTGGTGCCGATCGTCGCGATGATCGGCGGGGGGTACTGGTTCCTCGCGCAGCACCGGACGCAGCCGCCGACGCGTGCGCTCGCCCACGGGTCGCGGCCGGGCAGCGTGCTGCGGTCACCGGGGATGGCCGTGGTCGTCCTGGTGTTCGTCGGGATGGGGTCGATCTTCGGTGCGACGGATGTCTCCACGGTCGCGTTCGCGGAGGAGCAGGGCAGCAAGTCCTCGGCCGGCATGATCCTCGCGGTGTTCGCCTTCGGCTCGATGATCTCGGGGCTCGGGTACGGCCTGCGGCACTGGTTGTCGCCGCTGTGGAAGCGGTTCGCACTGGGGATCGTGCTCCTCGCCGTCGGCGTCTCGCTGTTCTTCCTCGTGGCAAGCCTCCCGGCGCTGGCCGCGGTCATGTTCGTGACCGGCTTCTCGATCGCGCCGACCATCATCAACGGCAACGGCCTGGTCCAGTACTTCGTCGGCGCGGAACGCCTGACCGAGGGGCTGACCTGGATCGGGACCGCGCTCGGCCTCGGGGTGTCGGTCGGGTCGTCGATCGCCGGCAACTTGATCGACGCGCGGGGCTCGCACGGCGGATTCCTCGTCGTCGTGGCCTCAGCGGTGTTCGCCGTCCTGGCGACGCTGGTCTCGCTGCGGACGTTGCGCGCGGGGACGGCCGAGCTCCGCACCCACGATCTGGACCGGCGGGGCACGGTCGACGAGGCTGTGCCGACCGGCGACGCCGCAACCGCCTGAGCCGGACGGCGGGTGCAGCGCCCGTCGAGCCGGTGGTGGGGGTGGCCGTTCCTCCCTTTGCGTCGAGGTGTGAGAATCGCGGCCAGACCGGTTGTGCGGGCGCCTCGGGAATGCGCTGTCATGCCGATGAGCGGGCGGCCATCCGGGATGCTCAGGTAGTCCTTCGACCGTGCCGTGCTCCTTCGCGGTCGCGTGCCTGAACCTGTACCGGGGAAAGCTCCCGGCGAGACTGCTCACCGGGTGGGTGTTGCGGGACGTCAGGAGACGCGCGCGCCCGCTGACCTATCCCGTTCCCGAAGGACGTCCTCCCTACGGGGCTCATCGTGGGCGCCCCAGATTCACAGCGGCAGTACGTCCGACTGATGTCTTCCAGATCCAACCGCCGGCATTCAGGAGGGACGGGCAGCAGAAGCCATGACGCGTCGGACGCGGTCGAACCCCGCGATGGAGCGCACTCCCTCGTCGTGGAATGACACCAGTGCCGGGTCATCGCGCGGGTCGAGCGCAGTGGCCTCCGTCCACATCGCCCGTTCCGCTTCGCGCCAGTCGGCGCGTTCTCGCACGTCGACGTCGACGAAGCCGGCCCCCTCCAGCCCCCCGCGGAGATCGACCTTCCGCAAGCGATCCGGCACGGCGGCGTCATCGGGATCGACTGGTTCCCAGCAGGTCAGTACGACGCGACCGCCCGGGCGCAGGATCCGTGCGATCTCCGCGTACGCCGCCGCCGGCGCGTGGGGGAAGTGGATTGCGTCGACGACAAGAACGGCGTCAGCGGCGCCACCGGCCAGATCGGTGGCGACGAGGTCACCGACCCGATACTCAGCGTCGATCCCCCGCCTGGCGGCTTGGGCTCGTGCCGGCGCAAGGGCGGTCGGGGCGAAGTCGATGCCCAGTACGCGAGCCCGCGCACGCGACGCGATCTCGAGACCATAGCCACCACGGCCGCAGGCCAGGTCGACCAGCAGCTCACCCGAGTTGAGATCGAGCGCTTCGGCGACTTCAGCGATCCCGTCCCAGGTCAGCAAGCTCGTCGAGAGCAGTTCCGAAGGCAGCCCCAGGTGACGCTGCTGAATCTCGTCCTTGAGCGACGCCCCCGCCATCTCGGCGTACCACCGACTGAAGTACGCCGCTTGCTCCGCGTGTTCCTCCACCATGGCTGACAGTATGCCGGGCCGGACCATCGGCCCCGGGGGCGCGCATGGTCCCGCCCAGACCTGGTGGCGAGATTCCTCACATCTGCCGCCCACCTCGATCCCAGATGCCCTTCCCCCCGCGGAACAGTGCCGCCCTGATCCAGGCCCACCGCTACACGGTCATGCCGCTGTCGGGGCGGCTACGCTCGCCCGGTCATGCCTCTGCGCGGGTTCGTCGGCGGCAGGCGGCGTCGGGTCCGGCTACTGGAGTGGATCGAACTGGTTCCAGAGTTGGCCACCGGGAGCGATCGCCCTCAGGCTGAGCGCACTCCCTTCACTCATGAACTGCACCGCCCAACACTCGCCAGGTCGCCCGAACTCGATCTGATAGCCGTCACGGAAGCCGCGTTGATTCGTCATCGACCAGGCCCAGATCGCCCCGCATCCGACCAGGGTCTGCCACGGTTCGCGCGCGCTGATGTCCTCCTGATACGGCGAGGTTGGTTGCCCGACGTGGATGCTGATCGTGTCGTCGTCCGGCTCCGCGGTGATCACGACCGATGCTCGTTCGAAGTTCAGGCAGTACTCATCGAATCGGTGCCCGTTTCCACGGTCGTCGGCTCGGAGGGCCCACGCCCCGACTGCAGAGACCAGTTGACCGAACTCGTCGATGTCAGACAGACCTGATCCCGTCACGTCGATCCCTTCCGTTTGAGTCGGGCACGCCACCGCGGAAGACGCTACGCGTTTTCCCACCGCGCACGCCTTCATCAGCCCGCGACGACGCCGCCACATCACACCACCGTTCGCACGGTCCGCTGTCCGGCACGGCGGCACAGTGTCTCGCTCAACCCGCATAGAGGCACCGGGTGAGAGTGTCGGGATCACCGCGCCCCGGAAGCACGGCCTTGATCGCCGAGAAGTCCATCCCTCCCCGGAGGGTCGCCCCCATCGCCCGTCCGTGCGGGCGAGGCCGGCCTAGCCGTCCGGGCCGCGCGCCAGGACGGCTTTGATCAGGGCGGCCACCGCCTCGGTTGGAGGCCTCGGTTCGTGGCACAGACTGGCCCGCATAGCGTCGTCGTCGAGGCACCACTGGACCATGTCTGCTACCTCCCAGATCTGGCCCCTCAGCTCTGGCCTGTCGATCTCGTGGGGCACCGTGAAGGTGCCGTCATCGTCGAGGTCGACGTAGAAACCCCTTTGCTTCGCCTGGTTGTTCACGTGGGCCAACTTCTGGTGGTAGGCAACGAGGAACTCAGGGGCGTGCTCCCTCACCACTTCAACTTCGATAGGCCCCGACGAGCTGAAGCCCGTGCTGGACGAGCTGGCCCCGGTACCGTCCGGGACGTCGATCATCGCGGTCCAGAAGTCGGTGGCCTGCATCAACTTCGGGATGTGACGACGCGCATGCTGGCGCAGTTCAGGCACTTCGCTGGGCGTCGCGTCTCCGTCGCCCCAGGCGCTCCGGAATGCGTTGTGGACCCAGATCGCCTTACCGACTTCTTCCTGCGCGAGGACAACCAGAGACTGCGCGCGCGGGGATGGGAACAACATGTCCGCCTCAACGACGATCCGCGCCGCGTTGTCCAAGAGCGCCAGCCAGAACGCGCGGGCGGCCGCTGGAGTCATCGTCGTCATGTCGCCAGGCTAGAGCTCTGGACCGCACCGAGGGCGGCTACGCTCGCCCGGTCCTGCCGCGCTTAGGGTGGCTAAGCTCGCCCGGATCTGCCGCAATTCGCGCTCCTGCCGATGTGCGGTGGCTTCGGTCGGCGACTGCAAGACTGCGTTCCATGGGCGAGATTCAAGTTGTACAAGTCAATGAACGTGATTCCGGATGGGAAGACTCTCGCCCCAGATTCAGGGTCTACTTGCACGGCAGTGGCCCAAACTCCACCTTTGGGTGGACTGACACCTACGACGTGACCGGAGCTGACGTTCTCCAGGTCATCGACTGGGCGCAGCGGCAGGCCGGGGATTCGCTCACGTATGCCGTGGCCTTGGTTCATGACGACCCGGCACGGGGCCAGATGCATCCAGGATCCGGTCGAGGTGTGGTGTGGCTGGTCGGGATGGACGGCAACACCAACCCGGTCACTCCTGAAGCAGCCGACACTCTTGACCGCATGCTGGCACGTCGTCGAGAGGCAGTCGGGGTGCCGTTGGCTGACCGCATGCCCGCCGGCGCTCCAGACCCATACAACGACGGCACTCGACGCCGCTGAACCATCTGGAACTGCCGCGATCCGGGCGGACCGCCTCACACCGCCGTGCGAGGGGCCGCTCAGTCGGTGGCCGCGTCGCCCGCGGTGTCGGCGATCGCTTCCCGCACCTCGGTGACGAGCTCGCGCATCCATCGTTCTGCCCCGGCCGGGTCGTGGGCGTGCACCGCGTGGGCGACGCCCTCGTGCGCGTCGAGAGCCGCGGGGACCGGGTGGGCCGGCATGAGGCCGTGGTGCGTGCGCCCGGCGAGGACCTCGGCGACGAAGTCCTCGAGCGCACCGAACATGCTGTTGCCGCTCGCGCGGAGCAGCAGGCTGTGGAACGCGATGTCGACCTCGAGGAACTCCGCGAGCATCCCCGCCTCACCGAGCGCGCGGAGCCGACCGGCCAGCTCGACCAGCTCGTCGCGCTGCTCCGCCATCGCCCGACGTGCCGCACCGGCCGCCGCAGCAGGTTCGATCGCGATGCGCAGCTCCGTCAGGTCTCGGAGCTGTGCGCCGCGGCCCGGCCCGTCGAGCCGCCAGCGGATCACGCGTGAGTCGAGGACGGTCCACTCGGCCGACGGTCGCACGACGACTCCGACGCGACGGCGCGACTCCACGAGGTTCATCGACTCCAGGATGCGCATGCACTCGCGCATGACCGTCCGGGAGACCTGGAACCGTGCCTGAAGCTGTTCGAGGGTCATGACGGCACCTGCGGGCAGCTCTCCCGCGACGATCTCCTGGCCGAGGGTCTCGAGCACCGAGCTGTGCAGGACGGTCACCATCGCTCCTCTGCCCTGACCTTCCCGAGTTCGTGCCGCTCGTCTGCCGCTCGTGTGCGGCACGTGTGTGCCTCGCGCGGGTGCCGACATCGTCTCATCCCAGGTCAGGACGGGACCCGGACGCACGTCCGGGGGCGGAGGTTTCGCCCTCGACCGAAAGGTGCTACCTTTTCCGGCGAACCACTGAAAGGTGACACCTTTCGTGGTGAACGCGACCGGTACCCACCGGGGCGGGCGATGTCGAGGAGGACACCGTGGATCGAGAACCGCAGCACCTCGTCGTGATGGGCGTTGCCGGATCGGGGAAGACGACGGTCGCCACGCTGCTCGCGGCGCGCCTCGGCTGGACGTTCGCCGAGGCGGACGAGTTCCACCCGCAGGCGAACATCGACAAGATGAGCGCCGGCATTCCGCTGACCGACGACGACCGCTGGCCATGGCTCGAGGCGATGCGGGACTGGCTCACGAGCCAGGCGGAGGCCGGACGCTCCACGGTCGTGACCTGCTCTGCGCTCAAGCGCGCCTACCGCGACGTCCTGCGCGGCGCCACCGGGCGCGTGCGGTTCGTCCACCTGGCCGCGCCCGCCGCCGTCATCGGCGACCGCCTCGGGCACCGCAGCGGTCACTTCATGCCCGTCTCGCTGCTCCCGTCCCAGTTCGAGACCCTGCAGCCCCTGCTCTCGACCGAGGACGGGGTCACGGTCGACGCCGAGGGTTCACCCGATGTCGTCGCCGAAGCCGCCCTCGCCGCTCTGGGCCTGGCCGCCGACCCCTCCACGACCTCGGCGCCATGACCGAACCAGCACCACACCGCCCACCTCGACAGGAGCAATGATGCCCACCCTGCCCTTTCTCCACTCCGTGGCGACGACAGCCGTCGCCGCTGCCGCACGACCGACGAACGCCGGTGACACCCAGCTCGTCGTCGCCGCCCTCGTCGGGATCGCCGCGATCGTCCTCCTGATCGTCTGGCTCAAGCTGCACCCGTTCCTGTCCCTCACGATCGGGGCCGCTCTCCTCGCGGTCGTCGCCGGCATCCCCTACACGAGTGCCTTCACGAGCTTCGCGAACGGCCTCGGCGCGACGGTCGGCAGCGTCGGCATCCTGATCGCGCTCGGCGCGATCATCGGCAAGATGCTGATCGACAGCGGCGGCGCCGACGAGATCGTCGACACGATCCTCAAGCGGACGTCCGCGAACCGGCTCCCGTGGGCGATGGCCCTGATCGCGTTCGTCGTCGCGATCCCGCTGTTCTTCGAGATCGGGCTCGTGCTGCTGATCCCCGTCATCATGCTCGTGGCGCGTCGGGCCAAGGTGTCGATGATCCTCGTCGGGATCCCCGCCCTCGCCGGGCTCTCGGCCCTGCACGGCCTGATCCCGCCGCACCCCGGACCCCTGATCGCGATCAGCGCGCTCGGCGCGAACCTGGGCCTGACGCTCGGTCTCGGCCTGCTCGTCGCAATCCCCACCGTCGCGATCGCCGGCCCGCTGCTCGCCAAGCCGATGGCGCGGTGGGTCCAGCTCGCTCCTCCGACGTCGATCCTCGGCGAGTCGCCGAAGGACGAGAACGCCCCCCGTCCGCGGTTCGCCGTCGCCCTCGGTGTCGTCCTCCTGCCGGTCGTGCTGATGCTCATGAGCACCGTCATCACGGCGACCGGGAACCAGAAGAGCTCGCTGGGCAAGGCGCTCGTCTTCGTCGGGACCCCACTCGAGGCCCTGCTCCTCACGACGCTCGTCGCGCTCGTCGCACTCGGCACCGCGCTCGGCCGGACCCGCTCGACCGTCAGCTCGCTCGTCGACTCCTCGTTCGCCCCGATCGCCGGCATCCTGCTGATCGTCGGTGCCGGTGGCGGGTTCAAGCAGACTCTCGTCGACTCCGGCGTCGGCGACGTCGTCGCCCGCTCGCTCCAGCACACGTCGATCTCGCCCCTCATCGCCGGCTGGCTCGTCGCGGTGCTCATCCGGCTCGCGACCGGGTCCGCCACGGTCGCGACGATCACCGCGTCCGGCATCGTCGCCCCGCTCGCCGCGGGTCTCAGCCCGACGCACACGGCGCTGCTCGTGCTCGCCGTCGGCGCCGGCTCGGTGTTCCTCAGCCACGTGAACGACGCCGGGTTCTGGATGGTCAAGGAGTACTTCAAGATGAGCGTCGGCCAGACCTTCAAGACCTGGTCATTGATGGAGACGGTGCTGTCGGTGACGGCGCTCGGCTCGATCATGCTGCTCAGCCTGGTGATCTAGCCGGGTCGTCCGGCAGGATCCCCGCACCCCGGGTGCCACCGTCGGACTCCCCGGGACCGCACGACGCACGTGACCCGCACCCCACCCTCAGGGCTGCGGGTCACGTGCGTCGTAGGCCAGGAACCGCGGCTGCCGACGCATCAGCACCGCGACCGCACCGACGCACGCGATTCCGCCGACGACCGCGGCGACACCCTCGCCCCACCACGTCGCACCGGCACCGCCGAGCAGGTCTCCCAGCCGGGGACCGCCAGCCACGACCACCAGGAACACCCCCTGCAGCCGCCCGCGCATCGCGTCCGGCGTGGCGCTCTGCAGGATCGTCGTGCGGAACACCGCACTGACCGCGTCGGCCGCACCGGCCACGGCGAGGCACACCGCGGCGGCCGCGAGCGCCGGCCACAGCACCGACGGTCGCGGACCGGTCACCCGGGTGGCCATCACGAGCACGCCGCCGAACGCACTGATCGCCACACCCCACCCGGCCACGGCCCACGCGATCGCCCGCCCCTGCGCGTGCACGCGCCCCAGCGGCCCGGAGAACACCCCGGCCAGCAGCGAACCGACCGCCGCCGCGGCGGTCATCGCACCGGTCGTCTGGGCACCGCCGCCGATGACCACGGCACCGACGGCGGGGAACAGCACGCGGGGCTGCGCGAGCACCATCGCGGCGAGGTCGACCAGGAACGTCATCCGCACGTTCGGTCGCGTCGTCAGGAACCGCAGGCCCTCGAGGACGGACGCGAGACCGGCGCGATGCGTGGAGCCGTCCTCCCGTTGCGGCGGCAGGTGGACGAGCGCCCACAGGGCCGCCGCGAACGTGACCGCGTCGAGCGCGTACGCGACCGAGTAGTCCCAGACGGCCACGAGCGTCGCCCCGAGCAGCGGCCCGATCGTGACCGCGAGGTTCCACGCGATGGTCTGGAGCGAGTTCGCCGCCGGGAGCAGCCGCGCGGGCAGGAGCTGCGGGACGATCGCCGAGCGCGCGGGGTTGTTCACCGCGAACGCGGCGGACTGCAGCGCGACCAGCGCGTACAGCAGGGGGACCGAGCCGACGTGCCGCCACGCCTGCAGCGCGAGCAGGCACGTCACGACCCAGGCCGCGGTCGCGGAGACGATCGCGACCCGCCGCCGGTCGTGCGCGTCGACCAACGACCCGCCGTACAGCCCGAGGACGACGAGCGGCACGAGCGCGCAGATCCCGAGGATGCCGACCGACAGCGTCGAGCCGCTCAGGTCGTAGACCTCGAGGCCGACGGCGACCACCGTGAGCTGGGAGCCGAGGTTGCTCAGCCCGAGGCCCCACCACAGCCGCCGGAACTCCGGGCTGACCCGCAGCGGGGTCGTGTCGGCGAGGAGTCGGGGCACGACCGCTCAGGCTAGCCGCTGCCCGTCGGCGGGCACCTCCACGGTCCGCGCGGTGCTGCGGGACGTCGACGCGGCGTCCTGCCGCAGCAGGTTCTTCGCCGCCTCGGCCAGGTGGTCGATCATCGCGGCGCTCTGCTCCCGCGCGAGCTCGGCGGCCCTGCTCTCGAGGCCGCTGATCGGCTTGTGCACGAGGGGGTGCGACCACACCGCGCGGGACGCCCGGACGATCCGCTCGTACTGCGGCCGTCCGGCACGCGTCCCGAGCACGTACCCGACCCCGGCTCCGACGACGAATGCTGCCTTGGCTCTCATCCCTGCTCCTTCGGTTCGCACCTCCGCAGAGCCTAGGCGCCCGCGCGCGACGACGACCACGAGATCGGGGACGGCGGCGTCGCTGCATGTCGCGCCCGTGGGCCTCGAGCCCCCTGGTCACGCGCAGGTACCGTGTGTCGACCCGTTCCCGTGCCGCGCACGACGCCCTGCCGTGCCCGATGCCCCGCCGCGGAGGTAGCCATGGCCCGCGAAGGCGACGACCCCGCCGCGCCCACCCCGGTGACGGGCGATCTCGACGTGGCGGACGCCGTGATCGCCGAGATCCTCCGTGGGGTACGTGCAGATCCCGGGCCGAGCGCACGTCAGGTCGGCGTCGAGGCCCTGCGGGCCGGGTCGCGGCGACGATCGGCGGCCCGGCCACCCGGCCCGGCACTGTGGCGGGTGACGGACCTCGTCGTCCCGGCCGATCCTCCGGTCGCGGTGCGCCTGTACCGGCCGGCACCGTCACCCGCGGCGCTGCTGGTCTTCATCCACGGCGGCGGTTGGACGATCGGCGACCTGACGTCGCACGACGCGCTGTGCCGCACGCTCGCACGCGACGCGGGCGTCGCCGTCCTCGCCGTCGACCACCGGCGCGCTCCCGAGGCGCCGTGGCCGGCAGCGGTGGACGACGCCGTCGCGGTGACCCGCTGGGCCGTCGAGCAGGGTCAGGAGGTCGCCGGTACGGACGTCGTGGTCGTCGGCGGGGACAGCTCCGGGGGCAACCTTGCCGCCCTCGTCTGCCTGCGGCTCCGCGACGCCCCGGGCCGGGCGCCGGCCGCGCAGGTGCTGGTGTACCCGAACACCGACCTCACGTTCTCGCTCCCCAGCGTGCGGGAGAAGGCCACCGGCTGGGGTCTGGACGCCGACGACGCCCTCTGGTTCGCGGAGCAGTGGGTGCCGGACCCTCGCCTGCGAGCGGATCCTCGCGTGAGCCCGCTGCGGGAGCCCGACCTCACCGGCCTCCCCCCGGCGATCGCCATCACCGCGGAGCATGACCCCCTGCGGGACGAGGGCGAGGCGTACGCCGCGCGGCTCGCCGAGGCCGGCGTCCCGGTGCACGCACGGCGGGAGCGCGGACTCGTCCACGGGTTCCTCGGGTACGCCGCGACGTCGCCGGCCGCCGCAGCAGCCACCGACCGGCTGACCGCCGACATCCGCACCCTGCTCGCGACCCTGCCGACCTGACCCGTCGACCTGGCCCCGCCCCCAGCCATCGCCCCGACCGCCACCTCGACCACCACCCCGGGACCGTCAAGTGGAGCGACCTGCCACGACACGCCCGCGTGTCGGTGGCAGGTCGCTCCACTTGACGAGGGGGTCAGCTGGTGGTGGCGCCGAAGATCAGGCCGAGCACGTAGGTGGTGCCGGCGGCTCCGTAGCCGATCGCGAGCTGACGCAGTGCGCGGCTGAGGGGCGAGGCCCCGGAGAGCACCCCTACCACCGCACCCGTCCCGAGCAGGGCGATGCCGACGAGCCCCGCGGACACCAGCACCGCGGGGGTACCGGCGAGCCCGACCAGGTAGGGGACCACCGGGATGGCCGCGCCCGACGCGAAGAAGCAGAAGCTCGACAGCGCCGCACCCAGCCCGGTGCCGATCGCCTCGTGGTGGTCGATGTCCGTCGCGGAGTGGACCTCCTCGCCGGAGTCCGCCCGGAGGACGTGCGCGGCACGCTCGCGCGCCTCCTCCGGGGACATGCCGCGCGCACGGTAGACCAGCTCAAGCTCGTTCGCGTCGACGTCCAGGTACGGGACCGCGGCGTTCGCCCGGACGCTCGGAGCCGAGGCCTCGAGCAGCTCACGCTGGGAGCGGACCGACACGTACTCGCCTGCACCCATCGACAGCGCACCGGCGAGCAGCCCCGCGAGCCCGGTCAGCAGCACCACGCGCGTCGTGGCCCCGCTCGCGCCGATGCCGAGCACGAGGGCCAGGTTGCTGACGAGCCCGTCGTTGGCCCCGAACACCGCTGCCCGGAACGAGCCCGAGATCCGGCTCCGGCCCCGCGCGGCAAGGCTGCGGACGACCTCCTCGTGGATGCGCTCGTCGGCTGCCATCGTCGGGGTCGCGTCGGCGTCCTTCTCGTACGCCGACCGCGACTCCGCCTGCTGGGCGAGGGCCAGCACGAACACCGAGCCGAACCGCCGCGCGAGGAAGCCGAGCGCGAGCGTCCGGATGTCACCGCGACGCGGGCGTCCGACGTCCTCGCCGAGCAGCTCACGCCAGTGGGCCTCGTGCCGCCCCTCGGCGTCCGCGAGCGCGAGCAGGATCTCCCGCTCCTCGCCGGTCCGCCGCCCCGCGAGGTCCCGGTACACCGCCGCCTCGGCCTGCTCGTCGGCGAGGTACTGCCGCCACCGGCGCAGCTCGGCGCGGCTGGGCCGACGACGCGGCGGTCCGGGTGGTGCCTGAGCCGCACCGCTGTGGGGCGTGGAGGAGGTCGCCATGCGCACAGTCTCGCAGGGGTCCGCCTCGCCGGGTCGCGCCGTCCGGGACAGCCGCAGGTGGCTCAGGCCTCCCGGGCCGCAGCCGTGAGCGCCTCGACCAGTCCCACCGTCGGGCGTCCGAGGAGCCGTCCGAGCTCACCGCTCGTGCCGGCGAGGAGCCCGTCGCGCGTGTTCGCCTCGAGGGCGACGACGAACCCCGCCGTCCCCTCGTCGAGTCCCGCCGCGAGCAGGCCCTGGAGCCGCTCCTCCGGCGTCACCCTGCGGTGCACGACCGGCCGGCCGATGACCGTCGCGAAGGCCGCCGCGAGGTCGTCGAAGTCCCACGCCACGTCGCCGGAGAGCTCGTACACCGCGCCGTCGTGGCCGCCGGTCGCCAGGACGGTCGCCGCGGCGGCCGCGTAGTCCGAGCGGGGCGCGCTCGCGACCCTGCCGTCGCCGACGCTCGAGACGAGCTCGCCGGTGGCGCGCGCCTGGGCGAGGTCGCCGAGGTAGTTCTCCGTGTACCAGTTGTTGCGCAGGATCGTGAACGCGAGCCCCGACGCGCGGATCAGCTCCTCGGTGGCCTTGTGCTCCGGTGCGAGGACGAGCGGCGAGGTGTCGGCCTTCGGCGCGCTCGTGTACACCACGCGTCGCGCGCCGACCGTCCGGATCGCCTCGAGGACGTTCGCGTGCTGCTCGACGCGGCGGCCGACCTCGCTGCCCGAGACGAGCAGGACGTCGTCGGCCCCGTCGAACGCGGCGACGAGGGAGGCCGGCTCGGTGAAGTCCGCGCGCCGCACCTGGACGCCGCGCGCGGCGAGGTCGGTGAGCGCGTCGACGCGGCGACCGGTCGCGACCACGTCGCCCGGGGCCGTCCCGCCGGAGAGCAGGTTCTCGACGACCAGGCGGCCCAGGTGCCCGGTGGCTCCGGTGACGACGACTGACATGGGGGTCCTTCCGTTCGGTGGCACGGTGCTGACGACGGAAGAACCGTGCGGCGGCGCCAATACTTCCTCAGACGCAGTACCCACTTTCAGGTAAGTTGCTGAGATGGCCGACAGCCACCCGCTCTCCCGACTCCTCACGGACGGGGTGCTGCCTGCGCAGTGCCCGTCCCGCATCGTCCTCGACCACGTCACGAGCAAGTGGGGTGTGCTGGTCCTGGTCGCCCTGTCCGAGGAGTCGCTGCGGTGGGGCGAGCTCCGGCGGGTCGTGGAGGGCATCAGCGAGAAGATGCTCGCCCAGACGCTCCGGGTGCTCGTGGCCGACGGGTTCGTCTCGCGCGACGCCCGGCCGACGATCCCGCCCCGCGTCGACTACGCCCTGACGGAGCGCGGGCATGAGCTCACCGCACGCCTGCTCCCGCTCATGGACTGGATCACCGCCAACGCCGAGGCGATCCTCTCTTAGCGTGCACACAGTGTGACCCCGTACCGTAGGCCCGTCCGTCGTGCGATCGATGACTCGAGAGCACCCACGTGACGGCGGACTGCCGACGATGAAGGACGTGACCCGTGCGCCGACGAATGGCCGCAGCTCTGCTCGCTCCCCTGTTCCTGCTCGCTGCGTGCTCGGGGTCGGGCAGCACTTCGCCGACCGACTCGGCAACGACCGCGGCGACGACGGCACCGACCGCAGCGGCCACCGCGACCGCCGCCGACGTGGCGGCCCTCGCGGCCGTCAAGGTCGAGGGCGCTGCCGGCGCCAAGCCCACGCTGACCTTCACCCAGCCGTTCACCGTCACCGCGCCCGTCGCGCGCATCGAGACCCCGGGAACCGGTGCGGCCCTGACCGAGGGCGAGTCGCTCCAGATCAACTACGTCGCGGTCAGCGGCAAGGACGGCACCGAGTCCGGCACCAACTACGGCTCCGTGCCGGAGACCATCAAGCTCGGCGACACGGGCCTCGTCCCCGCGATGAACGAGGTGCTCGCTGGCCAGAAGGTCGGCGTCAGGTTCCTGCTCGCCGTGCCCGGGTCGGACGGCACGACGACGGTCATGGCGATCGAGGTCGTCGGCGCCAAGGTCATCCCGACCCGCGCCTCGGGCACGGCCGTCACGCCCCCTGCTGACCTTCCGAAGGTGACGCTCGCCGCGAACGGCGAACCCACCCTCACGAAGCCGACCACGACGGCCCCGACCTCGCTGGTGAGCCAGGTGCTCATCAAGGGCACCGGCGTCGCCGTCCAGTCGGGCCAGACGATCACCGTGAACTACAGCGGCTGGCTCTGGGACGGCACCGAGTTCGACACGTCCTGGAAGGGATCGCCCCTGTCGACGCAGATCGGCGCCGGCAAGGTCATCAAGGGCTGGGACGAGGGGCTCGTCGGCCAGACCGTCGGGAGCCAGGTCCTGCTGGTCATCCCGCCGTCGCTCGGCTACGGGGACACCGCGCAGGGCTCCATCCCGGCGGGGTCGACCCTGGTCTTCGTCGTCGACATCCTCGACGCCTCCTGACCGACGGCATCGCCGACCGCGGCCCCCGTCCCCGCCCCGCGCGGAGCCGGGGGCCGCGGTGCGTCAGGGGTCAGGAGCCGCCGGGGCTCCCCGGTGCGTCAGGGCGCGAGGTCGAGCTCCCCGGCGGTCACGACCCGGTTCCCGCCGCCACGCTTGGCCTCGTACATCGCCATGTCGGCGGTGTCCACCAGACGCCAGAGCCCCTCGACCGCTGCCCCCGCGTCGGGGGTCGCGGAGGTCGCGACACCGATCGACGCGGTCAGCGGGTACGGGAGCGGCGCCTCGGCGACCGCGCACCGCAGCTGCTCGCCGCGCAGGAGGACCTCGGCGACGCTCGCGACCGGACGGAGCACCAGGATCTCCTCGCCACCGATCCGTGCGACGACGGCGTCCGACCCGGCCGAGTCCCGGATCGCGCGTGAGACGAGCCGCAACGCCTCGTCGCCTGCCGCGTGGCCGTGGCTGTCGTTCAGGACCTTGAAGCTGTCCAGGTCGAGGACGAACGCCGCGAGGAGCACCCGCTCCTCGTCGACCTCACGCCAGAGCCGCTCCGCCTCGATCTCGACCGCCCGGCGGTTCGACAGCCCGGTCAACGGGTCCGTCGTCGACATCAGCTCGGTCTCATGGAGGAGCCGTTCGCTGCGCATGCGCAGGCCGTAGACGAGCAGCGCCGCGAGGATCAGCACCCCGCTCTGCACGACGACCTGGATCATCAGCGCGCGACCGTTGAGCTCGGAGTTCGAGAGCCCGACCCAGCAGATCGGCGGCACCACCAGCAGCTGGACGACGAACCCTCGCGCCTCCAGGAAGCTCGCCCCCGCCGTGAGGGCGAGCAGGAGCATCAGCGGTCCGGCGTACAGGTGCGCGTTCAGCGTCGTGAGCGCGACGACGACGTACACCGCGTTGCCGTACGCGATCAGCAGCGCGACCGCGCGGTAGCTCAGCCGCGGCAGCCGGAGGAAGTAGATCCCCATCACCACGAGCAGGGCCATCATCGTGCCGTAGACGATCCGGCCGACCCCCGGTCGCAGCACCCCGTCCACGCCGAGGTTCAACGCCCCGAGCGCAGCTCCTGCCAGCAGGATGAATCCGAGCGCGCGAGCCGGGACGACGCTCGACAGCGGTGCGGCGCGATCACCGGGCGCAAGGGTCCGCGACCATGACGGTCTGCCGCCCCTCTCGCCTGTCACCCGTCCATCATGACGGTCGACTGCCCGAAAACCCCTGGTCCGACCGGGCGAAATCCTCCCCATCCGGACGTTTCACCCTCGGACGTGCTGGGCCGGACGAGTGACCGGACCGGATCAGACGCGCCACCTCGTCGAGGCGGTCGAGCACCACCCCGGGCGAGCTCAACCACTCCGGGAGCCAGACGCGCTCGACGGCGGGCCACCTCAGGGAGCGGACGAGCACCTCGACCGGGAGCCCGTCGCGATCCGCGACCGTGCGGCGCGCCGCCCACGCGGGTCCGTCGAGCAGCACGGCCAGGATCGAACGCGACGGCTCGTCGGGGAACGACACGACGAGGTCGATCCGGAACTCCGAGAGCCCGACGTCGGTCCGCACGCTCAGGCCACGGGTCCGCAACCCGTCGGCGATCTGCTCGCGGTGCCGGTCGACGGCGGTGGCCAGGCGCCGGCTCGCCGCGGTGGCTCCCGCGCCGGTACGCGTCGCGGTGGCCGGACCACCGCCCGGTGCGGAACCGACCCTGGCGGTCCCCGCTGCGCCGACGTGCGGCGCGGAACCGGCGGCCGCGAGGTCGAGGTAGTCGCGCAGGTGCTTGACACCGACGCTCGTGGTCTCGTCGGCGCGGAGGTCCGCCGGGTCGAACGACGAGAACACGACGACCTCGCGCCGGGCCCGCGTCACGGCCACGTTGAGCCGCCGTTCCCCGCCCTCACGGTTGAGCGGACCGAAGTTGAGCGGCAAGCGCCCGGACCCGTCGGCCGAGAACGCGGTCGAGAGCAGGATCGTGTCGCGCTCGTCCCCCTGGACGTTCTCGAGGTTCTTGACGAACAGCCCGTCACCGTCGACGCCCCCGTCGAGTGCCTGCAGGACGCGGTCGTCGCCGGAGTCGCGCAGCAGCTGCTCGACGAGGGTGCGCTGGGGGGCGTTGAGCGTCACGACCCCCAGGCTCGGCACGGTGTGCTCCGACGCACCGAACCGGCGCAGCACGTCGCGCACGACGGCCTCGGCCTCGACGGGGTTGGTACGCAACGGGCCGGCGTCGCGGGTCCCGGACCTCAGCGACCGCGGTCCGGGGGGGGACGGCTCGGTGGAAGTGGCCGTCGACGCGCTCGAGCCGGACGCCGTGCCCTGGCCGACCGGGCACCGACGGCGCCGGGAAGGTGGAGAGCCGGCCGTCGTAGTAGTGCTGGTTGCTGAACGCGATGAGCGACTCGTCCTGGCTGCGGTAGTGCCACGACAGCCACAGCCGCGGGACGCGCGCCTGGACGCACTCCGACAGGATGCTCTCCTCGTCCTGCACCGCACCTGCGGCACCGGCGTCCGGTCGGGCCACCTCGACGCCGTCCGCGTCGAGGTCGTCGCCCGACGCGTCCCCGGTCGCCTCGGCGAACGACGTCGGCGGCAGCTGCTTGCTGTCGCCCACCACGACCACCGCGCGGGACCGGCCCATCGCCCCGACGGCGTCGGCGACCCGGATCTGCGACGCCTCGTCGAACACGACGAGGTCGAACATCCCGGCCCGCACGGGGAAGAACCTCGCGAGCGAGTCGGGGCTCACGAGCACGCACGGCGTCACCCGGGTGATGAGGTCGCCGTAGGCGGTCATCAGGGCGCGCACGCCCTTGCCCCCGCGCTGCCGGGCGAGCTCCCGCTGCAACGCGCCGAGCTCCTGGTCGTCGCGGCGGTCCTGTTCCTCGGCGGCGGCGCGGTCCGGAGCACGGCGCGCGGCCAGCACCTCGGCGGGGATCGCGCTGCGCAGGTGCTCGCGCACCGCGTCGGACGCCTCCGCGAAACGCCGCACCGCGCGGTCGTGGGCCTGCGGGTCGAAACCGTCCAGCCCCGTCGCGGCCCGACGCTCACGCCCCGACGCCGACGCGACACCGCGGTCGAGGGCACGCACGGCGTCCTCCGCCGCAACCGTCCCGGCGAGGAGGAGCTCGCGCGCATCCGGCATCCCGGCCGCGCGCACCGGCTCGAGCGCAGCGACGAACGCCACCCATCGCCGGAGCCCGAGCGTCGACTCCTCGCCGTCGGCGCGACCGGCGGCGGTGCTCGCCCACCGGGCCACGAACCCGACGTCCCCCGACCACGTCGACATCTGACCGGCCTCGGCCCGCGCGACCTGCGCCAGCGCAGCCGTCGCACGTGCCGCGCGGTCGATCGCGGCGGCGACCTGCGGGGCGAGGATCCCGGCCCCCGGTGCGTCGAGGTAGCGGCGCAGCGCGAGCACGAACGCGTCGCGACGCAGGTCCGGACCGTCCGGGTCGACGAGCTCACCGGCGCGGACCACCCACTCGACCTGCTCCCGGAGCAGGTCACGACCGGCCGGGGTCAGCGGGTTCCAGCCGTCGGGGAGCCGCAGTCCCGGGACGGTGAGGACCCGCGATGCGAGCGCCGCGGAACCCGCCTGCAGCGCGAGCAGCTGCGTGGTGAGCAGAGGCACGTCGCGCGCCTTGACCGTCGCGCCCGGGTGCAGCACGGGCTGGAGGTCCAGCAGGACGTCCTCCAGCCGACCCTTGCGGCCCAGCAGCCCGGACGTCGCCGCCTCGCGCGCCCGCCGGTGCAGGTCGGCCACCGGAAGGTCGAGCGCCTCGGGGCGGAGCACCTCGAGCCCGGGGTGCGCCTCGGCGGCGAACGCGTCGACCTCGGCGACCGCCGCTGCGGCCGCCTCGCGCCAGCGCGCGTCGCGCGACGCGTCGAGCGTCACGAGGTCGGTCGGCAGGGTGGTCTCGCCGGTCAGCGGGTCACCGGCAGCGGCGTCCACGAGCGCGGCCAGGACCCCCAGGTCCTCGTGGGAGCGCGCCGCCGAGATCGGGTCCGCGAGCGTCCCCGGCCGGGCGGCGCCGACCAGCCCGGTGAAGTCGCGCAGCGCGGCGTCGACCTCCTCGACCGCGCGGCGCAGACCCGCGACGTCGAGGCTGCCCGGCGTCGTGATCCCGACGAACCCCCACGGGTTCTCCGGGCCGGGGTGGGCGAGGTCGGCGACGTCCGGCAGGGCCGCGAGCAGCCGCCGGACCTCGAGGAGCCGCGCACCGCCCGGATCGGTCAGCAGGTCGAGCGGCACCGGGAGGACGGGAGCGCCCGGCCCGGTCTCGCCGAGTGCCAGGAGCCCGGTCCGGGCCGAGTAGAACGAGAACCCCGCGCCGTTCGGCTCGTGCAGCCGTGCCGCGTACCGGGCCAGGGTCCCGCGTGCGGTCGCGAGCTGCTCGAGATCGGCGCCGTAGCCCTGGTCGTCCACGTCGACGGTGTGCTCCAGCGCCGCTCTCAGCTGCGCGCGTACCGCCGCCGGACGTGACCCGGCATCGTGCAGGTCCAGCGCGAGCGGTCCCATCCCGACGGCGTCGAGCCGCGACTGGACCACGTCGAGCGCAGCTCGCTTCTCGGCGACGAACAGCACCCGCAGCCCCTCCGCGACGGCGCGGGTCAGGAGGTTCGTGATGGTCTGCGACTTGCCGGTGCCCGGCGGCCCCTCGAGCACGAACGTGCGCCCGGCGACGGCCTGGGCGATCGCGTCGAGCTGCGAGGCGTCGGCCGGGACGGGGCACGCGGCACCGAGCTCGTCGAGGTCGACACCGTCGGGGGCGGCGACGGGGTCGACGAACGCCTCGGTCGGCGCGTGCACCAGGTGGTGGACGAGCGGGTTGGCCAGGAGCTCCTGCCAGCTGTCGTCGAGGTCCTTCCACAGCCGGAACTTCGCGAACTGCAGCACGGCCAGGTGCGCGGTCTCCTCGACGTGGAACGGCAGCCCGCGGCCCGCGAGCGCGGTGCGCACCGACAGCAGCGCGGTGTCGACGTCGATGCCGGCACCGTCGTCGACCGGTGCCGCGAGGCCCGGGATCTGCAGCCCGTGCACCTGGCGCAGCTTCTCGAGCAGGCTGAGGTTCGGGGTGGTCGCACCCGCGTCGTCGAGCTCGACCCGGTACTCGCCGGAGCGGCCGTACGTGACCAGACGCACCGGGACGAGGATCAGCGGCGACCGCAGCTCACGGCCGTCGAGCGACCAGACGAGCGTCCCGAGCGTCAGGTAGAGGTTGTTCGCCCCGGTCTCCTCGACCACGGTGCGCGCCTTGTACGCGAGGGCGCGCATCCGTGCCGGGTAGGTCACGGCCCGCAGGTCGGTGAACAGGACCCGGCGGCGCTCGAAGAGGTCGTCGAGGACGTCCGTCGGGACGTCGGCGCCGGTGGTCGCCCCACGGGCCCGGGTGACCTCGTCGAGCTCGTCGGCGGGGATCAGCGTCAGTGCCTCGTGCAGGTGCAGCGCGTCCTCGATCGTGCCGAGGCTGCCCGGGGTCACGGTGAGGGTGACGGCGGAACGGGCGGAGAAGTTCAGCAGCCGGTTGCGCAGGCTGAGGTCGAGCAGGGCCGTCTTCCACCGCCGCACCCGCAGCGGCGGCCCGGCCTCGACGGGTGGCACCGTCGCACCCACCGGGCCAGGTGCGCCGTCGACGGCCTCGTGAGCGCCCGCCCGGTGCGGGTCGGACGGCCGCATGAGGAGCGGCGAGTCGGGGCTCTCCCGCACCTCCTCGGAGCCGTCGGCCGCGGTCACGACGACCGGGAGCGCGCGCACCCCGGCCTGCCGTGCGCGCCGCACGTCGACGACGCCGAGAGCGTCCGCCAGGTTCACACCGCTGCTGCGGACGGTGCCGGAGACCACCGCAGGGTCGACCGTCCCGAGCAGCTCCAGGTCGACGAGGTTGACGACCTCCGCGACGTCGGTCTGCGCGACCGGACCGAGCGCGGCCTCGGTGCGCCAGTACCCGAGCCGGGCGCTGTCCCCGAGCACCCAGACGAGTGGTGCGACGCCCAGGGCCTCCAGCGCCCCGGCGAGGACGAGCGTCACCTCGAGGTCGGACCCCGCACCGTCGGCCACGACCTCCGAGGGGGTGCGGAGCTGCTGACCGGTCCCGGCGGCGGCCGGCGGCACGCTCACGGTCCGGATCCGGTGCGCCGCGAGGGCGCGGACGACGGCGTCGACGAGCACATCGGTCCCGACGTCCGCCGGGACACGTCTCCTGGCCTCCGCGGCGAGCTCGACGACGACGGGGTCGTGCGGCCTCACGTAGGCGGGCAGGAGCTCCAGGGCCAGGACGGGCGGGTCCGCGGTCCACTCGTGCGGCGCGAGCAGCACGACCCGCACCGTCCGCTCGGCGAGGAGCCGGCCGTCGCCGTGGACGGTGAGGTGCACGCTGCCCGGTCGTCTCCCCGGGAGCTGGAGCATCGTCGCCGGGTCGAGCTGGAGGTCGACGTCCTCGAGCTCCGTCGTGGCACCCGGCCACAGGTCGACGACCCGCTCCCACGGCGACCCGACCCGGCCTTCGACGTCCCGGAGCTCGACGTGCACCACCACACCGGTCAGCGGACCGCGGTCGACCGGCTCGCCCTCGGGCGATGCGAGCCGGAGGTCGATCCGGCTGACCACCGGGAGCCGGCTGTGGACCATCGGGTACGAGACGACGGGCACGACGTCGACGTCGAGGATCACGTCCGGCTGCGCACGTGACGACGTCTCCCCACCGGCCATCCGCGTCGCCCTCCCGTCCGCGTGCACCACGCGTGCGTCAACGCGCAGGGTACAAGGCCCGGCTGCGCACGCGTGTCATCGCACCGCACGCCGCCTCCGCACGACGTGTCGCCGCCTCCGCACGACGTGTCGCCGCCTCCGCACGACGTGTCGCCGCCTCCGCACGACGTGTCGCCGCCTCCGTGCCGGGTGACGGGGTCAGCCGAGGAGCCCCTGCCAGGCGGCGACGCCCGCGGCCCCGCCGAGCAGCGGGGCCGCGACCGGGACCCAGGAGTAGTGCCAATCGGAGCTGCCCTTGTGCCGCAGGGGCAGCATCGCGTGGACGAGCCGCGGGCCGAGGTCGCGGGCGGGGTTGAGCGCGGGGCCGGTCGGTCCGCCGAGGCCGACGACGAGGGCCCAGACGAGGAACCCGATCGCGAGGTGCGCCACGCCCGGCTCCGCGGCCGTGACCGGCGAGTGCAGGATCGCGAGTGCCGCGAACATCAGGACGAACGTGCCGAGGACCTCGTTGGCGAACCCGTTCAGCCTGCTGTGCGCGGCGTTGACCGTGGCGAACGTCGCGAGGACGTCGTCGGTGTCGGTGGTGAGGTCGTAGTACGGCTTGTGCGTCGCGACGATCGCGAGCTGGCCGAGCATCGCGCCGAGCAGCTGCGCGCCGACGTACGCCGGGACGAGGCTCCACGGGAACATGCCCGAGATCGCCTGCCCGATCGTCATCGCGGGGTTGATGTGCGCCCCGCTGATCCCCCCGAACATGAGCACCGGGATCATGACGCCGAACCCGTAGCCCATCGCGATCAGCCCCCAGCCGCCGCGGTAGCCCTTCGCGCCCTTGAGGTGGACGTTCGCCACCGCACCGTTGCCCAGGACGATGAGGATCGCGGTGCCGAGGAGCTCGCACGTGAGCCTGACGGCGAGCGGGTACTGGTCGTTCATGGCGTCGGGCTCCGTTTCGCGGGAGGGCGTGCGCACGCACTGACCGGGGCCGACCTGCCCGGTCACGGAGGGATCACCTCGACGACCGCCGCTGCACCTGTCGGGCGCCAGTGTCCCCTACAGCCCGAGCAACCACCACCCGCCGAGCCCGAGCGCCCCCACGTCCACCACCAGGAAGAACCCGACCCAGACGAGCCCGGGGAGGTGGGTGAGCCGTGCGAGGACGTCGGCGTCGGACCCGCTGGTGCGCCGGCGTCGCCGCAGCCGCTGCAGCTCGATCACGGGCCGTGGCGCAGCGATCAGCAGGAACCACGTCACGAGGTAGGCAAACGCCACCTGGACCTCCGCCGAGGCCCACCAGGTGACCGCGACGATCAGCGCACCGAAGACGAGCATCGACCACAGCCCGAACCAGTTGCGCACCTGGACGATCAGCACGAGGAGCGCGACGAGCAGCAACCACAGGAGCCCGACCGCATGACCTGCCCGGAGCAGCGCCGCCGACCCCAGACCGAGCAGTGCCGGCCCGATGTACCCGACGAGCACCGTGGTCACCATGCCTGCCCCGGTCGGGCGCCCGACGGACACCGTGAGCCCCGACGTGTCGGAGTGCAGGCGGATCCCGGTGAGCCGCCGCCCGGTGAGGACCGCGGCCGTGGCGTGCGCACCCTCGTGGACGATCGTCACCGCGTGCCGCGTGCGGGCCCAGAGCCCGGGGACCGCGACGAGCAGGAACGCCACGGCGGCGGTCGCCGCGATGACCTGGCCCGACGGTGGGGGCTGGACGGCGCTGGCCCGCTCCCACAGAGGGACGACCGGGGACAAGAGGTGCGGGCCGACGACACCGATGAGCTCCGCCGCGACCATGCGCCCACCCTACGGACGTGCCTCGCGGTCCGCAGCGGGTTCATGGTCCGCAGCGGGTTCGCCGTCTCCAGCGGGTTCGCCCGGCCGGGCGGCGAGACGGTCGACGCCAACCTGGGTGAGGACGGCAGCGGTCAGAGCCCCGGCGACTGCGACGCCGTTGGCGACGCCGGTCGAGGCATCGTTCGCGACCGCCAGGGCGCCGACGAGGCCGAGCACGACGGCGGCGTTGCCGATCGTCGGCCCGGAGACGCCCACGCGGCCGATCCGGACCTCGTCCAGGAGCACCCGGACGACCAGGGACACCAGCAGGAACACCAGACCGAGCCCGGCGACGAGCAGGTACGTGATCACGGCTGCCGTCCTTCCGTGCGGTCCGCGCTCCTGGGGCGACAGTACCGCGGCGGTCGGCGCGCCCTGTCGGGGTGCGGCCCGTCGTCATGCGACCACGCCCCGACATCGAGCCCGTCGTGCCGCGCAGCCGCCGTGCCGCGCAGCCGCCGGCTTGCTCAGCCGTGACCCGCACAGCTGTGACCCCCTCAGCCGTCGGCGCCCCGGAGTCGTCGCGGCCCGGGCCCCTGTGCCCCGAGCACGTCGTCGGGGTTCGTGAGCCGGCACGAGCGCAACGAGAGGCAGCCGCAGCCGATGCAGCTCGTGAGGTCGTCCCGCAGGCTCGTCAGGTCGGCGATGCGACGGTCCAGGTCGTCCTGCCACCGGCGCGACAGGCGCGCCCAGTCACGAACGGTCGGGGTCCGGTTGTCCGGCAAGGTCGCCAGAGCGTCGCGAATCTCGCCGAGCGGGATTCCGACGCGTTGGGACACCCGGATGAAGGCGACCCGGCGGACGACCTCGCGCGCGTACCGCCGCTGGTTGCCCGCGGTACGGTGCGCGTGGATCAGCCCTTCACGCTCGTAGAAGTGGAGCGTCGAGACGGCGACCCCGCTCCGTTCCGCGACCTGACCGGGCGTGAGCACGTTCGCGGTGGAGGAGACTGTCACGGGGCGAGAATAGGCGGTTGACCTCAACCCTGGTTGAGGTTGCAGGCTGAGGCCCGCACCCGCAGACGATCAGGAGCCAGCTGTGACCGACGCCGCCCGCCAGGACGCGACCACCACGGCGGACTCCCCGACGGACGGACCCGGGCGCACGAGCCTCAGCCCCTTCACCGGTCGGTACCGCACGCTCTCGATCGGCATGGTCGCGCTGATCGGCCTGTCCGCGTTCGAGTCGCTCGCGGTCGCCACCGCGATGCCCTGGGTCGCGACGGCCCTGCACGGCATGGCCCTCTACGCGACGGCCTTCGCGGGCCCCCTCGCGTCCGGAGTGATCGGGATGACCGTGGCGGGCACGTGGACGGACCGTCGCGGCCCGACGTCGCCGCTGCTCGTCGGGGTCGGCCTGTTCGTGATCGGTCTGCTCGTCGCCGGACTCGCGCCGACGATGCTCGTGCTCGTCGTCGGGCGGATCGTCCAGGGCATCGGCTCCGGCATGCTGATCGTCGCGCTCTACGTCGTCGTCGCCCGCGTGTACCCCGAACCGGTGCGGCCGCGCGTCTTCGCGTCGTTCGCGGCCGCGTGGGTGGTGCCCGGCATCGTCGGCCCGGGCATCGCCGGGCTGATCGTCGAGCACCTCGGGTGGCGATGGGTGTTCCTCGGCGTGCCGATGCTCGCGGTCCCGGCGCTCCTGGTGCTCCGCCCGGCGCTGCGGGCGATGCCGAGCGGCGGTGCCACGTCCGACGCGTCGGCGCACGACCCGTCGCAGGACGCCGCCCGTCGCCGCACCGTGCTGTCGGTGGTGGCCGCGGCCGGGGTGCTCGCGCTGCACCACGGCGGGCAGCAGCGAGGGACCGCGATGGCGATCTGGGTGGTCGGCGGTCTTGCGGCCCTGGCCGTCTCCGTCCCGCAGCTCGTCCCCGCGGGCACCCTGCGGTCGCGGCGCGGGCTGCCGACCGCGATCGGCCTGCGGGGGCTGCTGAGCGCCGCGTACTTCGGCACCGAGATCTTCGTCCCGCTGCTGCTCACCACCCACCGTGGCCTGAGCGCCGCCGCGGCCGGGACATTCCTCACGGCGACGGCGGTCGCCTGGGCGGCCGGGTCGGCACTCCGCGGACGCGCCTCCGGGTGGTCCGACGCGGCGCTCCTGCGCATCGGCACGATCAGCGTCCTCGCGGGGATCGGGACCGCCGGGCTGATGCTCGTGCCGGCCTTCCCGCTCGCGGCCGCGTTCGTCGGCTGGTGCCTCGCCGGGTTCGGGATGGGCGTGACGATCCCGACGCTGTCGCTGCTGACCCTGCGGCTGTCGTCCCCCGCGGAGCAGGGCGTGAACAGCTCCGCCCTGCAGGTCGTGGACGCCGTCACCAGCGCCTCGATGCTGGCGCTCAGCGGTGGGCTGTTCGTCGTCCTCGGAGGTCCCGGACGGCCCGTCGCGTTCGTGACGTGCTTCGCCGTCGCAGCGGCCACCGGCATGCTCGCCCTCGCGCTCTCCGGCCGCACGACGGAGCGGATCCACAGGGGAGACAAGGCGCTCCGGACGCCTTAGCCTGGTACTACCTCAATGGCGAGGAGCCTGTCATGACGTGGGTTCGCATCATGGTTCCCGCGGTGGTCTTCGGTATCGCCTCCTTCACAGTGCCCTCGGCGGGACGGACCACCCGTTGGCGGACGCGTGCCGCCGAACGCCTCGAGCGCCTGGCGAAGCACCTGCGCCACAAGCCCAAGGAAGCCGATCCGTTCGAGGTGCTGTCGGTCCAGATGCGTCTCTCCGTGATCGCGGCGGACATCCGGGCGATCGAGGACGAGCCCCACCTGTACGCCCGGGCGCACCACCTGCACGCGGCGCGCGTCGCCTACGACGACCTCCTCGCCGAGGCGTGCCGGCTCGCGGGGCTCGAGCCCGGACCGCGCATGAGTTTCTCGGTGCCGGAGGAGAAGAGGTTCGACGAGCGGCTCCGCGAGGAGGTCGAGCTCACCGCCCTCGGCTGGACCTGGTGACGACCGGCCGGTGAGACCGAGAGGTTGCGCGAGTCAGTCGCGTCGGCCCGATCGCGTCGGGCGTGTGGCGCGGTCTCGACGAGCCGGCGAAGGCCCCGGGGCTCTCCTCAGCCCGCGCGCACCGTGAGCGTGCTTGACCCGTCCGGGAGCCGGCGCACCTCGATCCGGTCGGCGAGCTGCTGCTTCATCGCCTCGACGTGCGACACGACGCCGACCACCCGCCCGCCGGCACGGAGCTTGCCGAGCTCGGCCAGCACGGCGTCCAGCGTGTGCGGGTCCAGCGAGCCGAAACCCTCGTCGACGAACAGCGTCCCCAGGTCGATGCCCCCGGCCTCGGCGGTCACGACGTCCGCCATGCCGAGCGCCAGGCACAACGACACGTAGAAGGTCTCGCCGCCCGAGAGCGTCCGCGGGTCGCGCGCGGCCTCGATCCGGTGGTCGACGACCTTCATCGCGAGGCCGGTGCGCCGTGCGCGCGTGTCCTCTCGCTCGTCGCTCCGCACGAGCTCGAACCGTCCGTCGGACATCAGCAGCAGGCGCTCGTTCGCCGCGGCGACGACGTCCTCGAAGCGGCGCACGAGCACGAACGTCGCCAGGCTCAGCGCACGCGCGTTGTCCGACCCCGCACCGGTCGCCAGGTTGGCCATGCGGATCACGGGAGCGGCGTCGCGCGCCGCTGCTGCGTGACGTGCGACGGTCGCGGCCACCTCGACGGACGCAGCGTAGGCGTCGGCCGCGCGACGGCCCGCGACGGCGAGCGCGCTCGCGGCGGCGTCCGACCGTCGCTCGGCCACCTCGGCCCGCACCCGCACCCCGGCGAGGTCGAGCTCGACCACCTCGGGGAGGTCCGCCAGCTCCGGTGCACGGAGGCCGGCGGTGACGCGAACCACGGCGGCCTCGTGCGCGGTCACCGCGTCCTCGAGCGCGGCAAGGGCGGCGGGCTCCACGAGCGCACCCCGGGCCTCGGCCACCTCGGCGAAGCCGTGCGCGCGCAGCCCGTCGTCGAGCTCCAGCCGGCGGAGCTCACGGGCACGCTCGGCCTCCTGGACGGCGCGCGACGCGGTCACGAGGCGGTCCGCACCGGCGATGCGCTCCTTCAGCGCCGCGCGGCGCTCGCGCACGGACGACGCGGCGCCGCGTGCCGTCGCGATCTCGCGCTCGTGGTCGGCGAGCGTCGCATCCAGCGCCGTCAGCCGCGACGACGACGCGCGCGTCGTCCGCAGCGTGTCGGCCTGAGCCCGCGCGGCCTCGGTCGCGGCATCGTGCTCGTCGAGCTCGCGCTGCAGGCGTGCGACGTCCTCCTGGGCGGCCTCCGCCTCGGTCACTCCGGCCTCGGCCTCGGCGAGCTGCGACTCCGCCTCGGCGACCTCGAGGCCGCCCGTCGCTGCGAGGTGAGCGGTCAGCCGCTCCGCGAGTGCGGCAGTCGCAGCCGCGAGTCGCGCGAGCTCCCCGTCTGCGACGGCGCGCGCCTGCGCGGCGTCCTCGATCTCCTGCGGGTCGGGGTGGTCGGCACCGACCTGGGCCGGTGCCGGGTGCTCGACCGCACCGCAGACCGGGCAGGGCTCGCCGGTCCGCAGCGCGGCGGCGAGCTCCCCGGCCATGCCCTCGATCCGTGCGGCACGCAGGTGCGTCTCGGCCCGAAGGGCGGCGCGCGCCGTCTCCACCGCGGCGCGGTGCCGATCGGAGGCGGTCGCCAGCTCGGTCCGGGTGCGCTCGGCGTCCTGGGCGTGCGTCAGGACGGCGCGGACGGCGCGCGCGCGTTCCTGCCGCGACCCGACCTGACCGGCGAGGGTGGCGGCACCGGCCTGCTGCGCGACGATCCGTCGCCGCTCCTCAGGCCGGGCGAGGAGATCCTGCTCGACGGCCACGAGGTCGTCGTCGATCCTGACGAGCTCGGCCGCGAGCTGCTCCCGCGATGCTCGCAGCGCCGGAAGCCCGTCCTCGATCGCGACGACCCGCTCGAGCGTCGCGACGACCTCACGATCACGCGCCCGGGAGGCATCCAGCGCGTCCACGTCCAGGTCGCTGAGCAGTGCGACGAGTTCGGCGGGCGCCGCAGCCACGGCGGCACGCCAGGACTCCGCCGCCGTGCTCCAGACGGCCTCGGCACGGTCGGCGCCGTCGAGGAGCGGTCGCACCACGGCGGCTCGTCTGGCCTCGCCGAGCCTCGCGCGCCGGGTCGCGTGGTCGGCCGACCGCGCGTCGAGCGCCGCCTGCTCGGAGCGGAGCGCGTCACGGCGCGCGACCGCGGAGGCTTGGGCGGTCGCCGCGTCCAGCGCCTCGCGCGCGGTCAGGTGCTCGGCACGCGCCCGGGCGGCGTCGGCCGACGCGCGCTCGGTGGCCTGCCGCAGTCGCACGACCTGAGCGTCGACCAGGTCGACCAGGTCGGCCGCGACGCCCTCCGCGGCGGAACGGATCTCCGAGGCCGGCCCCGTCCGCTCCTCGGGCCCACCGGCATCCGGCGCGATCGCTCTCGGCACGGCCACGTCCGACGCGACGACATCCGACTCGGCATCGCCCCGCTCGTCACCAGCCACGACGTCGTCACCCTCGACGTCGCCGACCGCATCGTCGCCACCCTCGACGTCGCCCACCGGATCGTCGTCCGTCAACGACGCGGCCCCGATGAAGTGCGCCGCCGCGCGTCCGACGTCCGCACGGGCCTCCGCGACCGCGCGCCCGACCTCGCGTCGCATCTCCTCGAGCTGCCTCTGCAGCTGCTCGTACGCCTGGGTGCCGAAGATCTTCTGCAGCAGCCCGCTGCGCGCCTCGGGGTCGGCCCGGAGGAAGCTCGCGAACTCGCCCTGCGGCAGCACGATCGTCTGGACGAACTGCTCCCGGTCGAGTCCGATGGCCCGCCGGAGCTCCAGTCCCGCCTCGTCGAGCCGGGTCGAGACGATGTCCCCGTCGAGCTCGTCGAGGTCGTCGACCGGGCCGTCGGGCAGGCTCGTGAGCCGCCAGAGCTTGACGGTCGCCTGCTGACGCACGGTCCCCTCGCCGCGCTTCTTCGGCCGGTCGTACTGCGGGGTGCGGCGGACCCGGTAGATCCCGTTGCCGGTCTCGAGGACGAGGTCCACGACGCTCTCGACGCCGTCGGCCGCATGGCCCGACCGCAACCGGTCCTCGCTCGCCTCGGCCGAGGCGACCTTGCCGTACAGCGCGAAGACGATCGCGTCGATGAGCGTCGACTTGCCGGCGCCGGTCGGGCCCTCGAGCAGGAAGATCCCGGAGGCCCCGAGCGCCTCGAAGTCGATCGTGTGCCGACCGGCGAAAGGTCCGATGGCCTGCAGCGTCATCGAGTGCAGGTGCATCAGGCGCTCCGCTCCGCCGCGGTGACGCGCTTCCAGGCGCGGCGCAGCGCGGCCAGCTCACCGGGCGTCGCCGGCGTCCCCGTGACGTGCTCGACGAACTCGCCGGCGACCTCCAGCGGGTCACGGGTCGCGCTGATCGCGACGGCACCGCCGATCCCGCTCGCCGCGGACGACCGGTGCTGCATGACGAGCGCGTGCGGGAACCGTTCCTTGAGCCGCACGTACATGCCGGGCGGGCGGGCCGCATCGGTCACGGTGATCCGCAGCCAGTCGTCCAGGTGCGCGTCGCCCGCCGGACCGAGCAGGTCGTCCAGCGTGCCGGTCAGGTCGGCGAGGCGGCGCGGTACGGGCGCCGCGACGAGCACCTCGCCGACCAGCCCCGCATCGGTCACCTCGACGAGGACGGTCGACTTGCGCTGGTGCTGCTCGGAGAACGAGTACGCGAGCGGCGACCCGGAGTACCGCACCCCGTCGGCCACCCGTTGCGGCCCGTGCAGGTGACCGAGGGCCACGTAGTCCACCCCCGCGAAGACCCCGGCAGGGACGTGGTCGACCCCGCCCACGCGGATGTCCCGCTCCGAGTCGCTCGGCTCGCCACCGACGACGAACGCGTGCGCCATGACGACGCTCCGCACGGGACCGGCGGCTGCTCGTTGCGCCAGGTCCGCCCGCACCCGCGCCATCGCCGCTCCGAGCACGGCCTCGTGCGACCGTGCCAGGGCCGGGGCGCGCGCGTCGTCGGCGTCACCCTCCTCACCCGGCGCCTCGCCCGTCGCGAGATCGCCTCGCTCGACACCCTCCCGCGCGACGGTCACCGATCCGCCAGCGTCCGCCGTGCCGCCCAGCTCCCGGCGGACGACATCGGGGTCGAGGTACGGCAGCGCGTACACGAGCACGGCCACGCCGTCGGAGCCCGTCACGACGACCGGCGTCGCGATCCCGTCGACGCGCGCCCGCACGTGCAGCTCGGGGCGCATGAGCCCCGCGCCGAAGCCCAGGCGCGCCGCGGAGTCGTGGTTGCCGGGCGTGACGACGACCGTCGTGACCTCGGCGAGGCGGGTGAGCGTCTCGGACAGGAGGGTGACGGCCTCGACCGGGGGGACGGCGCGGTCGTACACGTCGCCGGCCACGAGCACCGCGTCCACGCGCTCCGAGCGTGCGAGGTCGACCAGGTGGTCGAGGTACGCGGCCTGGTGCTCCAGGAGGTCCACGCCGTGGAGGCTGCGGCCGAGGTGCCAGTCGGAGGTGTGCAGGAGCCGCATGCCGTGAACCTAGCGGTGCGCCCGGACATCCGCCGACGCGTCGCACCACTGCACAGGGCGCGCACAGCGGGATCTCGCCCCACGCAGGGGGGCCGGCGGCAGTGTGGACGTCAGACCACCCCGGTGCAGCGCCGGGGCACCCGGGAGGAGGTGGGACATCGACAGCACCGTCATGAACGGCCCCCTTGGACGGTGTCGCTCCTGCTCAGGCGGGGGCGACACCGTGGTGCGCGGCGCACGGCTCAGACGGCGTCCGGCGCGGCCTCGGCCAGCGGGATCTCGTCGGCCATGCCGATCGCGTCGAGCAGCTCACCGACGACGTGCCGGGGGTCCCACAGGCTCATGGCGAGGCCCGCCTCGCGCGTGGCCATCCGGAGCTGGAGCAGGAACGCGACCCCGGTGGAGTCGATGAACCGCAGGTCGGACGCGTCGCAGACCACGGGCGCCGACGCCCCGAGCGCCTGCCCCATCGCCGTGCTCGCCTCCTCGCGGAGCGTCGCGTCGACATCGCCCCGGAGGTGGACGACGGTGTGCGGGGAGCCGCACTCGACCTGGATGGACCCGACGGCCCCGGCCGGACCGTGGTCGCCGTCAGTCATCGATCCGGGCCTCCGGCTCGGTCACGTCGGCCACGGTCGCGTGCAGCGCGGCCACGAGGTCGTCGCCGCCGACGGTGGCGGCCACCCCGTGCGCGCCGGCACCGATCGACACCGGCCGGCCCACGACGCGCTCGTCGGCCACGACCGGCCAGGGATGCGTCGACCCGAACGGCGTGATCGTCCCGCGCTCGTAGCCGGTGACCTCGAGGGCGACTGCCGCGTCGGGCATCGACAGGCGGCTGACGTCGAGCAAAGTGCGCAGCTTGGGCCACGAGATCGTGCGGTCGCCCGGGACGAGGACGAACAGGTAGTCGTCGTCGCCACGTCGCACGACGATCGTCTTGATGACACCCGAGGGTTCGAGACCCCGCGCGGCGGCGGCCTCGGCCAACGAGGACACCCGGTCGTGGCGCGTCAGCACGTAGTGGATCCCGGCGGCTTCGAGCGCACCGACGGCCCGGGCCTCACCTGACTCTGGTGCGTCCATGGGGACCACCATGCCATCCGGCACCCACCAGGTCACGGGTAGCGCCGGATCTCGCTGGAGCCGTCGGTCCGCTCCCGGTCGGGGAGCGGCCGGCGCTCGGTCAGCTCCGGGCGACGAGCACCGGGCACGGCGCGTGCATCACGACCGTGTGGCTCACGGACCCGAGGAGCATGCGCGAGACCCCGTGCAGCCCCCGGCTGCCCACCACGAGGAGCCGCGCACCGACGGCCGCCTCCAGGAGGGCCTGGGCGGGGTTGTCGTGGACGAGCCGCCGGTTGATGGTGAGGTCGGGGTAACGATCACCGAGGCCGGCCAGCGACTCGGCGAGCACCACGCGCTCGCCCTCTTCGACGAGCGCGTCGTTCGAGCCGGAGATGACGTCGACGGACAGGTACGTCACCGGTGACAGCCAGGCGTGCACCACGGTGAGCTCTCCACCGAGGCGGTCGGCCTCCTCGGCCGCGAGCGCGACGGCCTTCACGGAGTCCGGTGAGCCGTCGGACCCGACGACCACGCCGTCTCCCGTGGTCCCCGTCCCCGCCGGGACGACGACGACCGGCGAGTGCGCGCCGGCCACCACCTGGTAGCTGAGCGACCCGGCGAAGACCCGTTCCATGAAGCCGAGCGGGTGCGAGCCGACGACGACGAGCGCCGCGTCCTCGGAGAGCTCGGTGAGGGCGCGTGCCGGTGTGCTCCGCGACAGCGTGGTGCGGACGACCAGGTCCGGCTCGGCCTCGAGGGCGCGCTTCTTCTCGTCGTCCAGGAGCGCCTCGGAACCCTGCGTGATCGCGTCGTCGTACAGCAGCTCCATGCTGGAGTACGGGACACCCACGGCGTACACGATCTCGAGGTCGTCGCGCCGTGCGGCGGCGGCATGCGCCGCCCAGACCAGAGCGTCGTGACTCGAGTCGGTGCCTTCGACCCCGACGACGACGGTGCGTGCCATGGCGTGCTCCTCCCTCGAACGCCCAGGGCGACGAGCGAGGTCGAGCGACCCGAGGGCCGATCGGAGTCACACGCACCCGGGACGTGCTGATACCTCCACCGTTGAACCATGCCGCGAAGCCGTCAAGGGGCCTTGGTCCTGCCCAGGCGTCTGACGTCGTCGGATACCACTGCTGCCGCCGAAACCGACCGCCAGGAGGACAGGGCGGCGCACACTGTCACCTTGATGGTCTACTGCGCTGCGCACCCGCGAGGACCATGCTGACCCCAGGCCAAATGGTGAGGAAGGACGCGAGATGGACACGCAGAGCAGTGCCAACGCCGACGTGTACCGGCGGGCGACCGACGCCGCGGCCACGGAGCGCCGGGAGATCCAGGCCGAGATCGCGACCCTCGAGGCCCGCATCGTCAGCCTCCGGACCCGCGACGCCTCCCTCGAGGCCCTCGTCCGCACGCTCCGCGAGCTGCTCCCGTCAGCGCTCGACGCCCCGACGCCGTACATCCCGTCGTACACGCTCATCGAGGACTCGCCCGACCTCCGGCACCGGTCCTCGATCGGCGACACCGAGCTCCGCGGGCGGAACGGGTCACGCAGCATCTGACGGCGATCGGCACCGTCGGCACCCGCGCTGAGCTGGGCGATCGCCGGTCGCGTCGCCGGTCGCGTCGCTGTGGCGGTCAGGTGGCCGTCAGGTGGAGCGTCGGGACGACCCGCTCCGCGCAGCCAGTACCCTGACGCGCGGCCACGCCGCAGACGACGACGTTCTGCCACCGCGAGAGGGATGACGACGACGATGCTCCTGCTGTCCGACCCCGCACCGATCGACACCGGGAACACCGCGTGGATCATCGTGTGCACCGCGTTGGTGCTGCTCATGACCCCCGGGCTCGCGTTCTTCTACGCCGGCATGGTCCGGTCCAAGCACGCCCTCGGCATGATCATGCAGAGCTTCGTGACGATCGCGGTCGTCTCGGTGACGTGGTCCGTCGTGGGCTACTCGCTCGCGTTCGACCGGGACGCCGGCGGTGGCCTCGTGGGCGGCCTGCACCTGGTGGGACTGACCCACGCCGAGGTCGCCGTCCCCGGGATGAACCTCACCGTCCCCCCGCTGGCCTTCGTGGCGTTCCAGCTGATGTTCGCGATCCTGACCGCTGCCCTGATCAGCGGCGCGTCGGCCGACCGCATGCGGTTCGGTGCGTTCGTGACCTTCATCGCCGTCTGGTCCGTGCTCGTGTACGCACCGCTCGCGCACTGGACCTGGTCGCCCGACGGGTGGCTCAACAAGGCCGGCCTGCTCGACTTCGCCGGCGGCACCGTCGTCGAGATCTGCTCCGGCGCGTCGGCCCTCGCGCTCGCCCTCGTGCTCGGACCGCGACGGGGGTGGCCGCGGGAGATGATGGCGCCCCACAACCTGCCCCTGACCCTGCTCGGCGCGGGTCTGCTCTGGTTCGGGTGGATCGGCTTCAACGCCGGGTCGGCACTGACGGCCGGGACCCTTGCGGCGAGCGCGGCCCTCGCGACGCACCTCTCCGGCGTCGGCGGCATGATCGGGTGGCTCGCCCTCGAGAAGAAGCTCACCGGCAAGGCGACGACCCTGGGCGGCGCCTCCGGCGCGGTGGCCGGCCTGGTGGCGATCACTCCCGCGGCCGGGTTCATCTCACCGATGCCCGCTCTCCTCGTCGGGGCGATCGCCGGCGTCGTGTGCCTGTTCGCGATCCGGCTGAAGTTCCGGTTCCGCTACGACGACTCGCTCGACGTCGTCGCCGTCCACTACGTCGGCGGGGTGATCGGCACGCTGTTCATCGGCCTGTTCGCCGCGGCGGCCGTCAACCCCGCCGTGCGGCACCAGGGCCTGCTGCTCGGCGGCGGACTCGTCCAGCTCGGCCACCAGGCCCTCGGCGTGCTCGCGGCCAGCGCGTTCGCCTTCGCCGCGACCTACCTGATCGCGCGCGTGCTGCGTGCCACGATCGGGTTGCGCGTCGGGCCCGACGAGGAGACCGAAGGCCTCGACTCCAGCCAGCACGCCGAGACGGCCTACGAGTTCACCGCGACCTCCAGCATCGGAAGGACCCACTGATGAAGCTCATCACGGCCATCATCAAGCCGTTCAAGATCGGCGACGTGCGCGACGCCCTCGGCGAGCTCGACGTGCGCGGGATGACGGTCTCCGACGCGCAGGGCTACGGCCGCCAGGGCGGTCACACCGAGGTCTACCGCGGTGCCGAGTACCAGGTCGACTTCGTGCCGAAGGTCCGCATCGAGGTCGTCGTGGACGACGCCGACGCGGACCGCGTGCTCGACACGATCGTCCGCGCGGCCCAGACGGGCAAGATCGGCGACGGCAAGGCGTGGGTCCTGACCGTCGACGAGGTCGTCCGCGTCCGGACCGGCGAGCGCGGCCCCGCAGCCGTCTGACCGGGTGCTGGCTGGTCTCGCGGGGCTGGCCGGGTGCTGGCTGGCCGGGTGCGGCCCGACCGAGCGATGGCTGGTCTCGCGAGGCTGGCCAGGTGCGGGCTGGCCGGGCGATGGCGGTCTACGCCGGGCCCTCGTCGACGATGATCCAGCGCGCGACCATGCTCTGGCGCGCGAGCAGGAATCCCCAGCTCACGCGTGAGGTCGACGTCCCGCCCGACTTCTGCTCGGCCAGCGTGAACCGCGCGGGGACATAGAGGACCTGGGCGTACCCGTCGGCAGCGGTCCCGTGGCCGTCCTTGGCAACGGGCGCGCCCAGGGAGAGCCCCGTGATGTTCACCGTGTTCGTGAACCATCCGTCGGGCCGGTCGAGGATCGCGCTCACGTGCTTCGGCGCGACCAACCCCTCCGCCCGCACCATGTCGTGAGCGTTGACGCCGGCGATGAAGTCCGTGATCGTCGACTCGGGAGTGATGCCCGACGGATCGGTCGGCATCGTCGCGTGAATCGGAGTCGGGGTCGACTCGCCGGCCGTTCCCCCGTTCGCCGCCACCGAGCCGCAACCGGTCGCGAGCGTCACCACGGCCACTGCCCCGAGCACCACCCGCGCGACGCGCAGCGTCGTCCGCCGTGCCCGTGCCACCACGTCGACCCCCAACCCGCTCGTGCCGCGTCTCGACCGTCGCATCGACGACGGCGCCCGTCCGCTGCGTCCGACGCTACGCCGCCGTCGGTGGGGCACGTCGGTCCGCAGTCGGCCGACCACCGACCACCGACCACCGACCACCGACCACCGACCACCGACCACCGACCACCGACCACAATGCACGATCGATCCCGTCTTCGTGAACCCCCGCCTCGGCGTCCTCCCCATCGACGCACGCCGGATCCGAGCGACGAACGCGGACGAGGTCACGCGACGGCCGGTCCCGTCGCGATCGGTGCGCTTCGTCGCGCAGACCGCTCGGCACCTCGTGATCGAACGACACCGTCGCACGGAGGTCGGGTCGTCGAGTCTCCGCCCGTGCCGGTCCGCAATCGCCATCGTTCACCAGAGCGCGCACCTCGACGAATACGCGCCGAACTCCGGACAAAGGCATTGTTCGCCCTCTTGCGCCCTTGCGGAAATCGCATTTCTGTGCTATAGTTCGCGCATTGATATGTAGCATTGTCGACGTGAATTCTTCATCCGAGATCAGCCGCACCGCCCTGACCTCCGCGGCCGCCCGCGCCGCGCACCTGCTCGTCGACCACGAGCCCCTGATCTTCACCGACACCCTCGCACAGGCACTCCTCGGTGAGCGCGCCGACGAGCTGATCGACTACCACCGGAAGTTCGGCGACCACCCGGTCCTCGCCGGCGCCCGCACCGAGGTCCTCTGCCGCAGCCGGTTCACCGAGGGACTCCTCGCCGAGAGCGGGCTCGCGCAATACGTGATCGTCGGCGCCGGCCTCGACACGTTCGCACTTCGCATGCACCGCGACGCGGACGCCCCTCGGACGGTCTACGAGGTCGACCGCCCAGCGAGCCAGGAGTGGAAGCGCCACGCGATCGAGGCCGCCGGGATCGTCCCGCACTCCGCGCCGACGTTCGCCCCGGCCGACCTCGAGCACGACTCGCTCCTCGACGCGCTGGTCGCAGCGGGCTTCGACCTGGCACGACCCTCGTTCGTCAGCCTCCTCGGCGTCTCGATGTACCTGACCGGCTCCGCGCTCGCACGGGTCGCCGCCGAGCTCGGCACGCTTCCCACCGGGTCCCAGGTCGTTCTGGACTACATGCTCGTCCCCTCCCTGCGCGACGAGGCAGGACAGGCTTACGCGGAGGCCGTCGGCGCCGCAGTGGCCGAGGACGGCGAGCCCTGGCTGAGCTTCTACGCCCCTGAGGACCTGACGTCGATCGTCGTCGGGGACGGTTTCACGACGGTCCGCCACGTCCCCTACGAGAGCTCCATCGACCCGAGCCTGTGGCACCGCACCGACGCCCTCGCCCCGATGCGCCTCTCCGCCCTGCTCCACGCCACCCGGTAACCCCGCGCTCCGCACCCCATCGCTGCGCGCTCCGTCGCTGCACGCTCCGCGCCGCGGCCGTGACGATTGATGTGCCTGTGACGCGTGCGCCACCTCACCAGCCACACGCGCCCCACTGTCACCACGTGCGGCGCCCAGCGCGGACGGGGCCGCTCCCCGGACGCTCCCGGATCGGGGTCGTGGGCTCGGGCGCGGCGGGGGCGGACGGGGGCTGTGGGGAAAACACGGCGCGATCCGCGCAGGGCAACGGCGACAATGGTGTGTTGTGAGCACAGGACCGGACCAGGGGCAGGCGTCGGACGCGCCCCGGCCGCCCCGACGGCGTCGCGGCGGCTCCGGCCGGAGACGTCGGGGGCCGTCGGACTCGCCGGACTCCCACGTCGGCTCCACGGACCCAGATCGCACCGTTCGCCCGAACGAGTCCGCCCACCTGGACGGGCCCGCCCGCGGCACCGTCCCCGCACCCGGCGACGCCGACGCCACCCCCGCCGCCGGTCCGACACCCCCGCACCAGACCCGCCATCCCGACCAGCGCCGGAGCGGCCGCCCCCGCACCGATCGCCCTGCGGGCCGGACGAGCGCACCCACCGCACGCCGCTCCTCGGGCTCACGTGCCCGCACGGCACGGGCCGAGGCGCGCCGCGCGGTCGAGCTCCCGCCGATCACGTATCCCGAGCAGCTCCCCGTCTCGGCACGCCGGGAGGACATCGCCGCGGCGATCCGCGATCACCAGGTCGTGATCGTCGCGGGCGAGACCGGCTCGGGGAAGACCACCCAGATCCCGAAGATCGCGCTGGACCTCGGCCGCGGGCGGGACGGGCAGATCGGTCACACGCAGCCGCGCCGCATCGCCGCGCGAACCGTCGCGGAGCGCATCGCGGAGGAGCTCGGCACGACGCTCGGCGAGACGGTCGGGTACCAGGTCCGGTTCACCGACACCTCGGGCGAGAACACGCTCGTGAAGGTCATGACCGACGGCATCCTGCTCGCGCAGATCCAGCGCGACCCGATGCTGCTCGCCTACGACACCCTGATCATCGACGAGGCCCACGAGCGGTCGCTCAACATCGACTTCATCCTCGGGTACCTGACGCAGCTGCTCCCTCGACGTCCGGACCTGAAGGTCGTCATCACCTCGGCGACGATCGACTCCGAGCGGTTCGCCGCGCACTTCGCGTCCCCACCGAGCCCCGGGCACCCCGACGGCACGCCCGCCCCCGTCATCGAGGTCACCGGCCGGACGTTCCCGGTCGACATCCGCTACCGCCCGCTGGTCCCCGACCCCCCACCACCCGACCCCACCTCCGCCACCCCCACCACCCCCGCCGAGTGGAGCGATCTGCGACCGACACGCGGGCGTGTCGTCGCAGATCGCTCCACTCGAGCGAAGGGTGGGGAGAGGCGCGGCGAGGAGCGGGACGTGCTCACCGCCATCTGCGAGGCCGTCGACGAGCTGTGCGCCGAAGGACCGGGGGACATCCTCGTCTTCCTGGCCGGCGAGCGGGACATCCGCGACACGGAAGAGGCGCTCGTCGGACACCTCGGACCCCGCGTCGCAGGCGCAGGACGGGCGGCGCCGGCGAATGCCGTCGAGATCCTGCCGCTGTACGCGCGACTGTCCTCGGCCGACCAGCACCGGGTGTTCGAGCCGCACGCGACCCGTCGTGTCGTCCTGGCCACCAACGTCGCCGAGACCTCCCTCACCGTCCCGGGGATCCGCTACGTGATCGACCCGGGGACCGCGCGCATCTCGCGCTACTCGAAGGCCACCAAGGTCCAGCGCCTCCCGATCGAACCCGTGTCCCAGGCCTCCGCCAACCAACGGTCCGGTCGGTGCGGGCGGGTGGCCGACGGCATCGCGATCCGCCTGTACTCCGAGTCGGACTTCGCCTCACGACCGGAGTACACCGAGCCGGAGATCCTGCGGACGTCGCTCGCGTCGGTGATCCTGCAGATGGTCGCGGTGGGGGGTGGCGTCGTCGCCGGGTGACGTCGCCCGGTTCCCGTTCGTCGACCCACCCGACACCCGCGCGATCCGCGACGGGGTGCAGCTGCTCACCGAGCTCGGCGCGCTCGGGACCTCTCCGGCCGACGAGCCCAGCACGACGGTCGTGCCCGCGGCCTCCGAACCCGCGACGGCCGACGCCTCCGCAGCAGCGGCCACGACGACAACCGGACCCACGACGGCGACCGAGCCCGCGACGGCGACCGGAGCAGCACCCGCCGACAGCTCGACGAGACCCGAGGGCCACCGCGGAGAGACCGGCGGCCCGGACGAACGCGACGACGCCCGCCACGGCAGCCGCAGCAGGCTCACCGACGTCGGCCGTGCCCTCGCCCAGCTCCCGATGGATCCACGGTTGGGCCGGATGATCGTCGAGGGCGGGCGGAGGGACGTCGCCCGCGAGGTCATGATCATCGCGGCTGCGCTGTCGATCCAGGACCCGCGCGAACGCCCGGCCGAGCAGCGCGCGCAGGCGGACCAGGCCCATGCCCGCTTCAACGACCCGACGTCGGACTTCCTGAGCTACCTGAATCTCTGGGAGTACGTGAAGGAGCAGCAGCGCGAGCTCTCCGGCAGCGCGTTCCGTCGGATGTGCCGGGCGGAGTTCCTCAACTACCTGCGGTTGCGCGAGTGGCAGGACGTCGTCACGCAGCTGCGCGAGATGGCCAAGCCGCTCGGGATCACGGTGCGCCCCCGGGGGCCCGCGCGACCGTGTCGAGCGGGCCGGCGTCGGGCACGGTCCGTCGCTCGGCGCCGGGGGCCGCCGCGTTCACCGCCGAGCAGGCGGCCGCCTCCGCGACGACGCGCGGCACGCCCGCCGGCACCGGCACGTCGCCCGCGGCGCCCGGTGGCAAGCGGCCGCGGGGCACCGATGCCGAGCCGGACCGCCGCCTGTCGTGGGACTCCGACCGCATCCACCAGTCCCTGCTCGCCGGTCTCCTCTCGCAGATCGGCATGCAGGAGGTCACCGAGGTGCGCGTCGGTGCGCGGGGCGGTTCGGCGCCGGACGCCAAGGGGGCGGCCAGGCGGCAGACGCGCAACGAGTACCTGGGCGCGCGGGGTGCCAGGTTCGCGATCTTCCCCGGGTCCGGTCTCGCCCGGAAGCCCCCGGCGTGGGTGATGGCGGGGGAGCTCGTGGAGACGTCACGGCTGTGGGGGCGCGACGTCGCGCGGATCCAGCCGGAGTGGGCCGAGGAGCTCGCGTCGCACCTGGTCAAGCGCACGTACTCGGAGCCGGCGTGGTCCACCAAGCAGGGGGCCGCGATGGCCTACGAGAAGGTGCTGCTGTACGGCGTGCCGATCGTCACGCAGCGGCGGGTCCTGTACGCGAAGGTCGGCCCGGCCCACGCGCGGGAGCTGTTCATCCGGCACGCGCTGGTCGAGGGCGAGTGGACGACGCACCACGCGTTCTTCCACGACAACCTCGAGCTGCTCGCCGAGGCGGAGCGGCTCGAGGCCAAGGCCCGACGACGCGGCCTCGTGGTCGACGACGAGGTGCTGTTCGACTTCTACGACGAGCGGATCCCGGCCGACGTCGTCTCGGCCCGGCACTTCGACACGTGGTGGAAGACCGCACGCCGCAGCGACCCGTCGCTGCTGTCGTTCACCCTCGACCTGCTCCTGCCGGAGGAGGTCGAGGAGGTCGACGAGTCGCAGTTCCCGTCGCTGTGGCCGCAGGGTGATCTCGAGCTGCCGCTCAGCTACCAGTTCCAGCCTGGGACCGACGCCGACGGTGTGACGGTCCACGTCCCGCTGGTCGTCCTGAACCGGGTCCGGCCCGAGGGCTTCGACCGGATGGTGCCCGGTCTGCAGGCCGAGCTCGTCACGGCGCTGATCCGGTCGCTCCCGAAGTCCGTCCGCGTGCAGCTCGTGCCGGCGCCCGACGTCGCCCGCGAGATCGTCGCGTGGATGTCCGCGAACCTGCCGTCGTGGGTGGACACCGTCCGTGCCGGGGACATGGCGACGTCCCTGCACGACGACGTCGCGGCGGCCGTGCGCGCTCTGCGCGGGGTCGAGATCCCCGCCGACGCGTGGGACGACGAGCGGCTGCCGGCGCACCTGCGCATGACGTTCCGCGTCGAGCAGGAGCGCGCCGGGACGTCGGTCGTCGTCGAGGAGGGCAAGAGCCTCCTCGCGCTGCAGCGGCAGCTCGCTGCGCGCAACGAGGACGCGGTGCGGGTCGCGGTCCGCTCGGCCGTGCGGTCGGCGGTCCGCTCCTCCACCGAGGCCGCGCCGCCGTCGCCCACCACCCCCTCCCCAACCGGTCGAGTGGAGCGAACTGTCACGACACGCCCGCGTGTCGGTGACAGTTCGCTCCACTCGACGGGCGCGGTCGCGGAGGCAGAGGCGGAGGCGGGCGCGGGAACGGGGATCATCGAGAGGACGGGACTGCGGACGTGGCCGCCGGACCTCGCGGAGCTGCCGACGCTGGTCACCACGACCGGCGCGTCGGGACACCGGATCCACGGGTACCCCGCGCTCGTCGAGGAGCCGGCGCGCGACGGCTCCGCCACCGTCGCTCTCCGGGTCCTCGGTGACGAGGTGCGGGCGTCCGCCGAGCACCACCGCGGCGTGCGCCGGCTCCTCCTGCTCGACGTCGGGCTGTCGACGCCACGCGTCACGACCCGCTGGTCCGGGACGCAGGCGCTCACGCTCGCCGCGAGCCCGTACCGCACCACCGACGACCTCGTGGCCGACGTCCAGCTCGCCGCGATCGACGTCCTGCTCGGCGCCGGCTCGGCGCCCGGACCGGGAGGGTCGCCCATCGACCCGCGCGACCTGGCGACGTGGACCGCCGCACGCACGGCCGTCCGCGCGGGGCTCGAGGACGCGGTGCACCGCGTGGTCGGCGACGTCGTCACGGTGCTCGGCGTCGCACGTGAGCTGGACGGTGAGGTCCGCGCCGCGACGAGCCTGGCCCTCCTCAACACCCTCACCGACATCCGTGACCAGTCGGCGGCGCTCGTCCACGCGGGGTTCGTGAGCGAGGTCGGCGCCGCACGGCTCCCCCACCTTGCCCGCTACCTCCGCGCCGCGCGGCTGCGACTGGCGAAGGCGACCGAGAACCCGAACCGGGACGCGGAGCTCGCCTGGCGCGTGCACGAGCTCCAGGACGCCTACGACGACGCGAGGGCTGCCGCGGCAGCGGCCGCACCGGATGCCGCACGGACGGCCGGGCTGGCGGAGATCCGGTGGATGCTCGAGGAGCTGCGCGTCAGCTTCTTCGCCCAGCAGCTCGGGACACCCGTCCCGGTGTCGGAGAAGCGGATCCGGACAGCGTTGACCGCCCTGTCCTGACGCCTGCCGCACGACGCCTCAGCCGAGTGGATGAATTTCCCTCGTCCACCGCTCGCGTCCCGGTCGCCGAGACCTACAGTGGCGTATGACCTCCATCCCCGAGCCCGACGACGTGGCCATGGCGGCGCGTGCGCTCGAGGGACCCCTGGAGCCCCCCAACGAGGAGGTCCTCGAGGCCGTGCGCGAGGGGCTCGACCGTGTCCCGGTGCCGCCGCCGACCCCGTTCTTCGGCATCCCCAGGCAGTGGACCCGTCCGCGCAGGCTCCGCACACCGTTGCGGCGGCGCGGCACGACGTGATCGGTCGGGCCGGCTGATCGCGTGATCGACGTGCGTCGGACGGCCGATTCGTCCGTCATGCGTCGTAATATCCGGGTCATGGATCTGCTGGACAGCCGCACGGGAGCGGTGCGTGTCACTCCCGGCGCACCGGCCGGTCCCCCGAGCGCCGAGGTCCTCATGGCTGTCCACGCCGCTCTGCTCGATCTCGCCGCACCGGCGGACGACGGCGATCTCACGCTGTCCGACGAGGCGGTGGCGGCCGGCCGCATCACGGCCCGGCGCGTCTCGTGACAGCCGGCACCTCGGACATGCCGGGCGCGCCCAGCGCACCGGATGCACCCGGCGCCGCCGGCACGCTCCCGACCGGTCGGTGCTTCGGCGACGGCGACCCGCTCTACGCGGCGTACCACGACCACGAGTGGGGTCGCGCTGTGCACGGCGAGCACGAGCTGTTCGAGCGGATGAGCCTGGAGGCGTTCCAGTCGGGGCTCGCGTGGATCACGATCCTGCGCAAGCGTCCGGCCTTCCGCGAGGCCTTCGCGGGCTTCGACCCGCGCGTCGTCGCGACGTTCGGGGACGACGACGTCGCCCGGCTGCTGTCGGACGCCCGGATCGTGCGGAATCGCGCCAAGGTCGCGGCGACGATCGCCAACGCCCGCGCGCTGGTCGCACTCTGGGACTCCGGGCGCACGCTCGACGAGCTGTTCTGGTCCTTCGCCCCGGCGGGCCCCCGCGCGCGCCCGGTCACGTGGGCGAACGTCCCCGCGAAGACGACCGAGTCGGCGGCCCTCGCCCGGGCCCTCAAGGTCGCCGGGTTCCAGTTCGTCGGCCCCACGACCGCGTACGCGGCGATGCAGGCGTGCGGGTTGGTCGACGACCACCTCGTCGGCTGCCCCGCTGCCACGCCGTAGCCCTCCCGGCCCAACCCCGTCCGACCCCGTCCCGACACCTGTCAAGTGGAGCGAACTGCCACCGACACGCGGGCGTGTCGTGGCAGTTCGCTCCACTTGACCCGGGCCCGACCTGCGCCCGACGCATGTCCGGCGACGGTCCGGGTCGAACGGTCGCCGGGGAGTCTGCGGCGTGACCGCAGGTCGAGACGGCACGTCCACCATATGGGCACGCGTTGTCACATGCTGATACGGCTGCCTATGATTCCGGCACCATCCAGAGCGACCGAGAGACCTGGCTCGGTGACGTCGCAGCAACCCCCTTCCCCGCGGGCGTGGGTGCTTCCGCCAGGACCGATGGAGTGCACCATGTCCAGCGCTACCCGCGACGACCGCGACCCTCAGGTCACCGGCCGCCGTCCGGCACGGCCCGTGGCAGCTCCGTGACCGCCGTCGACCGGCCCACCGTCTCCTTCGAGCTGTTCCCGCCCCGCAACCCGGACGCGGCGCCGAAGCTCTGGGCCACCATCGAGGCCCTCGCGACCGCACGCCCCGACTTCGTCTCCGTCACCTACGGCGCGTCCGGCGCCACCCGGTACACCACGCGCGCGCTCGTCCGCCGCCTGCTCCGCGAGACGTCGCTCAACCCGATCGCCCACCTGACCTGCGTCGGGGTCTCGCGCGCGGAGATCACCCAGGTCGTCGAGGAGTTCCTCGACGAGGGGGTGCGGTCCTTCCTCGCCCTGCGCGGCGACCCGCCCGTCGGTCAGCCCGACTGGCACCCGCACCCGGACGGCCTGCACACCGCGAGCGACCTGGTGTCCCTGCTCCGCAAGATCGAGTCGCGCCGCGCCGCCGGGTCGCCGTCCCAGAAGGTGCGAGGCGCCGTCCGCCCACTGTCCGTTGCCGTCGCGGCCTTCCCGCGGGGCAACGCCGGCGCCGGGAGCACGCGCGACCAGGACATCCAGGCCCTGCTCGACAAGCAGGCCTCGGGGGCGGACTTCGCGATCACGCAGGTGTTCTTCGACGCCGAGTGCTACCTGGACATGGTCGCGGCCGCTCGCGAGGCCGGCGTGACGATCCCGATCATCCCGGGGATCATCCCCACCACCGACCCGGCCCGCCTGCTGCGGGTTCAGGAGCTGACCGGCGTCGAGGTCCCCCGTGACCTCCTCGCCACGCTCGCCGCCGAGGACGACCCCGTCGCCCGGCACCGCGTCGGCATCCGTGCCAGCGTGGAGCTCGTCACCCGCGTGCTGGACGGTGGCGCCCCGGGCGTCCACATCTACACGTTCAACACGCACCAAGCCGCACTTGACCTGCTCGAGGGTGCACACCTCGGCGGAGGGGCCCCGACGGCTCCCGACGTGGCCGATGCGCCGCGGGTCCAGGCACCACCGTCCACGTCCATTCCTTCAAGGGGCTGACATGACCGACACCACCACCGCCGTTCCCGACCTGGGTTCCGGCACCGTCCTCGGGTACCCGCGCGTCGGGCCCCGGCGCGAGCTCAAGAAGTCCATCGAGGCCTTCTGGGCCGGCAGGGCGACGGCCGCCGACGTCGAGGCGACCGCGACCGAGCTGCGTCGCCGGACGCGCACGCGCCTGGCCGAGCTCGGGCTGCGGACCGACGTCCCGGCGATCCCGTCGGCCTTCTCGTTCTACGACCACATGCTCGACGCCGCGACGGTCGTCGGCGCGATCCCGGCGCGCTTCGCCGGCCTGGCCGACGCCGACGGCCGCCTCGACCTCGCCGGGTACTCGACGGTGGCGCGCGGCGCGGGCGACGACCTCCCCGCCGAGATGACCAAGTGGTTCGACACGAACTACCACTACCTCGTGCCGGAGATCGGCCCGGGCACCGTGTTCCGCTTCGCCGACGACCGCCCGGTGCGGGAGTTCGCGGAGGCGCTGGCCGAGGGCGTGCTGACCCGACCGGTGCTCGTCGGCCCGGTGACCTTCCTCGCCCTCGCGAAGGCCGCCGAGGGATCCCCGGAGGGCTTCGTCCCGCTCGACCGCCTCGCGGACCTGCTGCCCGTGTACGCCCAGCTCCTCGAGGCGTTCGCTGCGGCCGGTGCCACGTGGGTGCAGCTCGACGAGCCCGCGCTGGTCTCGGACGCGATCGACGTGCCCGCCGACCGCGTCTACGCCGCACTCACCGAGGCGTACGCCGCGCTGGCGACGGACCTCGCGCGTCCGGCCCGACCGGCGATCCTCGTCGGCGCGCCGTACGGCGGTCTCGGCGACGCGCTCCCGGTGCTCGCGGCGACCGACGTCGAGGGCCTCACGCTCGACCTGGTGCGCGGCACGCTTCCCACCGGTCCCGTCGCCGGTCTGGCCGGCAAGACCGTGGTCGGCGGCGTGATCGACGGCCACAACGTCTGGCGCGCCGACCTCGGGGCCGCTCTCGACACCCTGGAGGCGCTGCAGGCGCTGGCCGGCCCGGAGTCCCGCATCCTCGCCGGGACGTCGACGTCGCTGCTGCACGTCCCGCACGACGTCGAGGACGAGCCGAACCTCGACCCGACCCTGCGCGGCTGGCTCGCCTTCGCCGACCAGAAGGTTGCTGAGGTCGCGGTGCTCGCGAAGGGGCTCGCGGAGGGTCGTGCGGTGGTGGCCGCCGAGCTCGCCGCGTCGGCTGCTTCGCTCGCGAACCGGACGACCGCGCCGGGCGTCGTGCGTCCGGAGGTGCGGGCACGCCTTGCGGGCCTGACCGACGCGGACTTCCACCGCGGCGACTACGCGGCCCGTGCGGCGGCACAGCAGGAGCGGCTGCACCTGCCGCCGCTGCCGACGACGACGATCGGCTCGTTCCCCCAGACCCCGGAGATCCGCAAGGCACGCGCCGCGCACGCCAAGGGCGAGATCACGACCGAGCAGTACGAGGCCGAGATGCGCGCCGAGATCAAGCGCGTGGTCGAGCTCCAGGAGGAGATCGGCCTCGACGTCCTCGTGCACGGCGAGCCCGAGCGCAACGACATGGTGCAGTACTTCGCGGAGAACCTCGACGGGTTCGCCGTCACGCAGAACGGCTGGGTGCAGTCCTACGGGTCGCGCTGCGTGCGCCCGCCGATCCTGTGGGGCGACGTGTCGCGCCCGGCGCCGATCACCGTCGACTGGACCACCTACACGGCGTCGCTCACGGACAAGCCGGTCAAGGGCATGCTCACGGGTCCGGTGACGATCCTGGCGTGGTCGTTCGTGCGGAACGACCAGCCGCTCGGGGACACCGCCAACCAGGTGGCGCTCGCGCTGCGGGACGAGATCGGCGACCTCGAGGCCGCGGGCATCCCGGTGATCCAGGTCGACGAGCCGGCGCTGCGTGAGCTGCTGCCGTTGCGCGCGGCGGACCAGCCGGCGTACCTCGACTGGTCGGTGGCGTCGTTCCGGCTCGCGACGGCCGGCGTGCGGGAGGACCTGCAGATCCACACGCACCTGTGCTACTCGGAGTTCGGCGAGATCATCGGCGCGATCGACGGTCTGGACGCGGACGTCACCTCGATCGAGGCGGCCCGCTCGAAGATGGAGATCCTCGGGGACATCGCCGGGGCGGGCTACCCGCGCGGGATCGGCCCGGGGGTCTATGACATCCACTCGCCGCGCGTGCCGTCCGAGGGCGAGGTCGAGGAGCTCCTGCGCTCGGCCGTCGGGTCGATCGACGTGCGCCAGGTGTGGGTGAACCCGGACTGCGGCCTCAAGACCCGCCGGTACGAGGAGGTCACGCCCTCGCTCGAGCACATCATCGAGGCCACCCGAGCCGTCCGCGCGACGCTCGCGTAGCCAGCCCCACCCCTCTCGCCGAGTGGAGCGAAACGCCACAGACACGCGGGCGTGTCGTGGCGTTTCGCTCCACTCGGCGGTCGGTGGGATCAGGTGGTCGGAGCGTCCTCGTGGGTGGTCGCGTTGATGGCCGCCGGGGTCGAGGCGTGCTGGATCTCGACCTTGCGGGGCTTGGCGTCCTCGGCCACCGGGATCGTCAGCGTGAGCACGCCGTCGGCGTACGTCGCCGAGATGGCGTCGAGAGCGAGACCACGTCCGAGCGTGACCTGACGGGCGTACGTGCCGCTCGGCCTCTCGTGGGCCAGCCACTGGACGTCGTCCTCGGTGCGCGGCGTGCGCTGCGCGCGGACGGTCATCGTGCGGTCCTCGACGTTGACGTCGATCGTGCCGGGGTCGGCCCCGGGCAGGTCGACGTGCATCACGAAGTGGTCACCGGCCCGGTACAGGTCCATCGGCATCACTGCCGCTGCGCTGACGCTGCCGAACATCTGGCCGACCAACCGGTCCATGTCGAAGAACGGGTCGTACCGCGTAGCCACGAACCTCACCTCCTCGTTCAGGGGCCCCGGCCCTCGGGACCCCGGCCCATCCGGTCAGGGGCCCCGACCGGGTGGCTACACCCCCATGATTAGCACTCGATGGCCCTGAGTGCCAGAGGGGTTCCGTGTTCGACGGGGCATCGTTCGCGACGGGCGAACGCGCGACCACGGGTGCGCGCGTTCCGCCACGGGCCCGCGCCCGGACAAGCGCGCCGGGGCAGACGGACCTCGGGAGAACCGATGGACCACGCCGCGACACCTTGCTGGATGCCGTCGCCCGCAGCCCCCGCAGGTGATGGGCCCGCCCGTCGAAGCCGGACCGCACCAGACTGTCCGAGCCCGTCCCGACATCGGCGCGTCACAGCAGCTCACCATGACGCGACCGCCTGGACGGTCTCGACATCGGCACCCGAGGTGCGGCCCTCGCTGTACTCTGGCGGACCGCGACACACGTGCTCGGGTGGTGGACAGGTACGAGGTATGAGCCACGAGTCGCGCGCTCCTGACCGAGAGCGCACCTTCAGATCGCTGTACGAGGCGGTCTACCCGGACCTGCTGCGATTCGTTCAGCGGCGGGGACATGCAGACCATGCCGAGGATGTCGTCGCGGACGTGTTCCTGGTCGTGTGGCGTCGCCTCGACGAGGTGCCGCGCTCCCACGATGACGCGCGGGCGTGGATCTTCGGCATCACCCGGAATGTCCTGCTCAACAACCACCGCGGCGAGCGTCGTCGCCGCGCGCTGGGCGTGCGCCTCGCTGACGCCACGACCTTCCCCACCACCGACGCGGACACCGACAGGGTCGTGAGCGCGGTGGACCTCGCCAACGCGTGGCGTCGTCTCTCCGAGATGCATCAAGAGGCTCTTGCCCTCTCTGCCTTCGAAGAGCTCAGCGCACCACAGGCCGCCGCTGTGCTCGGCATCTCGCCGGTGGCGTTCCGGCTGCGGTTGAGCCGTGCCCGGCGAGCACTCCGACTCCATCTCGATCACCTGCCACAGGCGACCGGAACGCCGGCTGCCGTCGCGGAGAGGATGACCACCCCATGAACCGCAACGACGACGTCGTCGCCACGCTGCGATCGCTGGACCCGGCGGACCGCCACGTCGATCCCACCACTGCTCGCGCCCGCGCCGACCTGCAGGCCATCCTGGCCACCGACCCGACGCCGCACGGGCGCCAACAGCCCTCGTCACCGTCCACCGCCACAGACCGACCGCGGCGTCCCGTCAGAACGGTCCGCCGGGTCGTCCTGGCCGCCGGCATGGTGGCCGCGGTCACTGCCGGCTTGGTCGTGCTGCCGTCCCTCACCGGCGGCGACCACGCCTTCGCCACCTGGACGGCGGCCCCTGCAGGCATGTCGGCGCAGGAACAGGCAGAGGCGGTCACCGACTGCCGGGGCCAGACGCACGCGGGCGACTACGCCACCGCACTTCGCAGCGCCGACCCGGTCGTCGCTGAGCGCCGAGGCGTGTGGACCACGGTGGTGCTCGCCGGCGCCGACGGGTTCTCGGCGATGTGCATCACCGACAGCACCGCGGGCCTGTTCACGAGCGGCATGATCGGCTCGATCGGAACACCTGCCGACTACGCCGCTCCCAAGCCCCGTGAGCTGGTCGCCACGGACCTCGGCACGGGCACCATGGGCGCGGGCGACATCTCCCTGATCGCCGGCGCCGCCGGTTCCGATGTCGTGGGCGTCGTCTATCACAGCCGGACGCACGGGGACGTGACCGCGACCGTGAACGGAGGGCACTTCGCGCTCTGGTTCCCCGGCGATGAGCTCATGAACGCGTCGAGCGACGGAGTCGAGCTCGCCGTGACCTACCGCGACGGCACCACGACCACCAGCCGGCTCACGCTCCGATGAAGCGGTGCGCGCTGTCCCTCCGCGCCTCCGCTGTGGCGTCCGCCCCCCGGTCCACATCGCGCGAGGGCGACCACCGACGGGACCGCGACGACTGAGCCCTGATCCGCCGGATGGGGACGCCGCTCAGCGCAACCCGGCGGTCCGGGCGACGAGGGAGTCGACGATCGGGACGTCCGCGTCGAGCCAGGGGACCGTGTGCCACTCCCCGCGGGGCAGCCACGTGAGACGGTCGTGCTCGATCAGGGGTTCAGGGGTGCCGTGGATCACCTCGGCGAACCACACGCGCATCACGTAGGTCTCGTTGAGGATCCATCCGATGTCGTCGCGGCCCGCCCCGGCAGGCGCGTGCACCTCAGCACCGAGGCGGACGGCGACGCCGAGCTCCTCGCGCAGCTCCCGGTGCAGCGCCTCCTCGGGGGTCTCGCCCGGATCGACCTTGCCGCCGGGGAACTCCCACCGTCCGGCGAGGCTCACGGGTGCCGACCGCCGGGCTGCCAGGAGGGACGTCGGTGCCGCGAGGTCGTCGACCAGCGCGGCCGCGACGACGAGCGCACGGCGGGGTCGGCGCGGCATCGGCACGTCGGAGGTCATGCGGCGATTCTCTCAGAGCCGCACGGAGGGTCGGGGCGCAGATGGTGCAGGACCGGACCGCCTGAGCGACGGGTCGACTCCACCGACGGCATCAGGCCCGACGTCAGACGGTCCGGAGGTATCCGGGGTCCGGCCGACGACGACGGGTCAGCGGAGCCCGAACGCGTGGGCGCAGGCGACCGCGTCGGCCCGGGTCGAGACGCCGAGCTTGCGGTAGACGCTGCGCACCTGCGACTTGACCGTGTTGCGGGTCACGAAGAGCCTGGAGGCGATCTCCTCGAGCGTGACGTCCTCGGTCAGGTTCGACAGCACGACGCGCTCACGGCGGGTCAGCTGCTCCGACAGGCCGGGGCGGGAGAGTTCGAGAGTGCTCACGGGGTACCTCCGAAAGGGGAAATCCGGGATCGGTCCCCCTGATGGGGAGTGCTGGCCGTTCCCATGTCTTGCTCTGTCACTGGATGAGACAGGGCACCCGGCGGTACATGACGCGAATTTCACCCGCGACTTCTCATGCGCCTCTCATCCGGCCCGTCAGACTACCCCGCTCGAACACGTCTGTGCAGGTCAGAGGCGTGCGATGGGCTGCGGGCCATCGCACGAGGTTCACTCGGACGGCCGAGTCAGGCCTCTCCGACCTGCGCCTGGTACTCGGCAGCCGTCAGCAGCGGGCCGGACTCCGTGACGTCGACCTTGACAAGCCACCCGTCGCCGTACGGGTCGGAGTTCACGAGTGCGGGGTCGTCGACGGCGGTCTGGTTGACCTCGACGACGGTGCCCGAGACCGGCGAGAACAGCTCGGAGACGGACTTCGTCGACTCGATCTCGCCGATCACCGCACCGGCCGTGACCTCGTCGCCGACGGCCGGGAGCTCGAGGTAGACGATGTCGCCGAGCGCGTCCTGCGCGGTGTCGGTGATGCCGACGGTCACGGGGGAGTCGCCGCCGACCCACTCGTGCTCGGCGGTGTACTTCAGGTTCTCCGGGAACTGCGCCATGGGGTTCTCCTCGGGCGGGTCGGTCGAGCGACGAGTGGGTCGAGCAGCAGGTTGCGACGTGCGGGTCGAGCGTGCGGTATCAGGAGCGGCGTGTCGAGAGCAGTGTGTCGAGAGCAGCGGGTCGGAAGGAGCGGGCCGAGCGGTCCGGGCCCGGTCAGTTCTTGTCGGCCCGACGGTAGAACGGAAGGGCGACCACGCGCACCGGCTCCTGGCGCCCGCGCACGTCCACCGCGAGCTCCGTCCCGACGGCGCTGACCTCGGGCGTCACGTAGGCCATCGCGACCGGGTAGCCGAGCGTGGGCGACGGCGCCCCGGACGTCACGTGCCCGACGTGCGGCGCGTCGTGCGCCGTGCCGCCGAGCACCGGGTAGCCGTGCCGCGCGGCCCGACGGCCGAGCCCCTGCAGCCCGACGAGCACGCGTGCGGGCTCGGACTGGTGCCGGGCCTCGAGGGCGGCGCGGCCGACGAACGCGACCGGTGCACCGTCGGGCCCGGTCTTGTCGAGCCGGACGACCCTGCCCAGTCCGGCGTCGTACGGGGTCGTCGTGCGGTCGAGCTCGTTCCCGTACAGCGGCATGCCGGCCTCGAGGCGCAGGCTGTCGCGTGCGGAGAGACCCGCGGGGACGAGGCCCGACGGGGCGCCGGCGGCGAGGAGGTCACGCCACAGCGCCGGGGCGAGCTCGGCGGGGACGAACAGCTCGAAGCCGTCCTCCCCGGTGTACCCGGTCCGCGCGACGAGGGCGGGGACCTCGGAGACCGTCGCGTTGGTCGAGGCGTAGTACTTGAGGTCCTTCACGGCGCCGACGTCGCGCGGCTCGGCCACCGAGACGACGATCGCCTCGGCGGCGGGCCCCTGGACCGCGATGAGCGCGGTCGTGAGCGACGCGTCGGTCAGCGTCACGTCGAAGCCGACGAACCGCTCCCGGAGCGCGGGGACGACGACGCCGACGTTCGACGCGTTCGCGACGATCATGTAGCGCTCGTCAGCGAGCCGGTAGACCACGAGGTCGTCGATGACGCCGCCGCTCTCCTCGCAGATCATCGTGTAGCGGGCCCGACCGACGGCGAGGGCCGTGAGGTTCCCGACGAGGGCGTAGTCGAGCGCGGCGGCGGCCTGCGGCCCTTCGATCTCGATCTCGCCCATGTGGGAGAGGTCGAACAGCCCCGCGGCGGTGCGCACCGCCTGGTGCTCGGCGAGGTCGCCGGTGTACCGCAGCGGCATCTGCCAGCCCGCGAACGGGGTCAGGGCGGCGCCGAGGGCGACGTGCTCGTCGTGCAGCGGGGATCGGCGGGGCGTCTCGGCCGCTTCGGTCACTCCGGTCGTGTCGGTCATGGTCGCATCCGTCCTGAGGAGGGCTGGGTCGTGAGCGGGGTGATCATGCGTCGAGGTAGGAGTCGATCGGGGGGCACGAGCACACGAGGTGCCGGTCACCCGCGGCGCCGTCGATGCGGCGGACCGGCGGCCAGTACTTCCCGGCGCGCAGGCTCGGCAGCGGGAACGCGGCGACCTCGCGGCGGTAGGCGTGCGACCAGTCGTCCGTGGTCAGCGAGAGGGCGGTGTGCGGTGCCCCGCGCAGCGGGGACTCGGCCGCCGTCCAGGTGCCGGCCGCGACCTCGTCGATCTCGGCCTTGATCGCGATCATCGCGTCGATGAACCGGTCGAGCTCGGCGACGTCCTCGCTCTCGGTCGGCTCGACCATGAGCGTGCCGGGCACCGGGAACGCGAGGGTCGGGGCGTGGAAGCCGTAGTCCATGAGGCGCTTGGCGACGTCCTCGGCGGTGACCCCGGTCTCTTTGGTGATCTGGCGCAGGTCGAGGATGCACTCGTGCGCGACGAGCCCGCCGGGCCCGGTGTACAGCACGGGGAAGTGCTCGGTGAGGCGCGCGGCGAGGTAGTTGGCGCTGAGGATCGCGGTCTCGCTCGCGCGGCGCAGCCCCTCACCGCCCATGAGGGCGACGTACGCCCACGAGATCGGCAGGATCCCGGCGGAGCCGAACGGCGCGGCGGAGACCGGTGCGGCCTGCGGGGTCGGGCTGGTGATGTCGCCCGGCAGGTAGGGGATCAGGTGCGCGCCGACGCCGATGGGCCCGACGCCGGGGCCACCGCCGCCGTGCGGGATGCAGAAGGTCTTGTGGAGGTTGAGGTGCGAGACGTCGCCACCGAACTCGCCGGGGCGGGCCAGGCCGACGAGGGCGTTGAGGTTCGCCCCATCGATGTACACCTGACCGCCGACCTCATGTACGAGATCGCAGACGGTGCGCACGTCCTCCTCGAAGACCCCGTGGGTCGACGGGTAGGTGATCATGATCGCCGCGACCTGCGGACCGTGCTGCGCGAGCTTGGCCCGGAGGTCGTCGAGGTCCACCGACCCGTCCGCAGCCGTCGCCACGACGACGACGCGCATCCCGGCCAGCGCTGCCGACGCCGCGTTGGTGCCGTGCGCGGACGCGGGGATCAGGCAGACGTCACGGACCGGGTCACCCTCACCACGGTTCGCCTCGTGGAAGCCGCGGATCGCGAGCAGGCCGGCGAACTCCCCCTGGGCACCGGCGTTCGGCTGCACCGACACCGCCGCGTACCCGGTGATCTCCGCGAGCCATGCCTGGAGGGTCTCGATCAGCTCCGCGTACCCGACGGCCTGCCCGCGCGGGGCGTACGGGTGGATGCCCGTGAACTCCGGCCAGGAGATCGGCTCCATCTCCACGGTCGCGTTGAGCTTCATGGTGCACGAGCCGAGCGGGATCATCGTGCGGTCCAGCGCGAGGTCCTTGTCCGACAGCCGCCGCAGGTACCGCAGCATCGAGGTCTCGGACCGGTTCACGTGGAACACCGGGTGCGTGAGGTACGTGCTCGTCCGGCGGAGGTCGGCCGGGAGGGCTCCGGCAGGTGCACCCGGGACCGGCTCGGCGCCGAACGCCGCGAGCACCTCGGCGACGATCTCCGGGGTCGTCGTCTCGTCGCACGCAACCTGCACGTGGTCGGCGTCGGCCGCATAGAGGTTGATGCCCCGATCGACTGCAGCGGCCAGGACGGCCTCGGCACGTCCCGGCACGTGGGCGCGCACGGTGTCGAAGAAGACGTCGTGCACCACCTCGACGCCCGCGGCGCGGAGCCCGGCCGCGACGTCGACCGCACGGGCGTGGGTCCGCTCGGCGATCGCCCGCAGCCCGTCGGGCCCGTGGTAGACCGCGTACATCGAGGCGACGATCGCGAGCAGCGCCTGGGCCGTGCAGATGTTGCTGGTGGCCTTCTCGCGGCGGATGTGCTGCTCACGGGTCTGCAGCGCGAGGCGGTAGGCCTGCGCGCCGTCGGCGTCGACCGACACCCCGACCAGGCGGCCGGGGATCATCCGCTCGAGGCCCTCGCGGACGGCCATGAACGCGGCGTGCGGGCCACCGTAGAACAAGGGGACCCCGAAGCGCTGCGCGCTCCCGACGGCGACGTCCGCCCCGAGCTCGCCGGGGGGCGTCAGCAGGGTGAGGGCGAGCAGGTCCGCGGCGACCGTGACGAGGGCACCGGCCGCCTTGGCCTCGGCGATCACCGGACGCAGGTCACGGACGACGCCGGAGACCCCGGGCTGCTGCAGCACGACGCCGATCACGTCCGTGCCCGTCGGCAGACCCGCCGCCAGACCGCCGCTGAGGTCCGCGACGACGATCGGCAACCCGAGGGCGTCCGCGCGGCCACGCGTCACGGCGATCGTCTGCGGCAGGCACTCCGCGTCGAGGACCACGACGCCGTCCGGCCGGCCCTTGACCGCGCGGCGCATGAGCGCGGCCGCCTCGGCGACGGCGGTGGCCTCGTCGAGCAGCGACGCGTTCGCGACCGGGAGGGCGGTGAGGTCGGAGACGACCGTCTGGAAGTTCAGCAGCGCCTCGAGCCGGCCCTGCGAGATCTCCGGCTGGTACGGCGTGTACGACGTGTACCAGGCGGGGGACTCGAGCACGTTGCGCCGGATCACCGCCGGCGTGAACGTGTCCGAGTAGCCCAGTCCGATCATCTGGGTCATCACGGTGTTCTTGGCCGCGATCGCGCGCAGCTCCGCAGTGACCTCCTCCTCGGACCGCTCGGCCGGGAGGTCGAGGGGGGTCGCGGTGCGGATCGACTGCGGCACGGCCGCGTCGACCAGGGCGTCGAGGGACTCGTACCCGAGGACGTCGAGCATGCGGGAGAACTCACCCGCGCGCGGCCCGATGTGCCGGTCCGAGAAGTCCTCGGCGACCGAGGTGTGCGTGGCGAGCTCGCTCGCGGTCAGATCTGTCACGGTCCGGCTCCTGGATGCAGTCGCCCGGGGACACCCGGGACGGGCAGGTGGCCTCCCCGCTCTGTCATCCGGCGTCGAGCACCCGTGCGGGCGCGCGCCGACCTGAGAGTTTTGCCGGTCCGCTTCGGCCTGGAGGCCCGGGGCGCGCCGACTTGCACCGTCGGTGAGCCGTCCCTCGAGGTGATGCGGGACGGCTGCTTTTCAGAGTTGCCTCGCCGCGGCGGTACGGGGGCCTGAGAGTTTCCCGGGGAGGGTTGCTCCTTCGGCGTCGCGCAACGTGCGGGAGCTCTCCCGCCGCAGTTCGAGCAGCATGGTCTTCAGTTGTGGGGACAGCGTAGCCGCACCGCGGCCACGGCAAGAGTGGTGCTCGTCACGTGGGCGGCGCGGCGTCCGGGACCGGCGGCAGGATCACCATCGCGGCGGCCAGCGCCCCGTGGGCGCGCACATCGGCGACGACGCGCTCGACGTCCGCCAGCGTGCCCTCGACCAGCACCGGTCGCCCGGCCGCCGAGTCTCCCGACCAGCGCACGTCGACCCCGGTCGGCGGCGCGAAGGCGACGCCACGCGGCAGCTGCACCACTCCCGCAGCCCGCACGGTCACGTCGTCCGCGGCATAGGCCTCGACCGACCGCACGACGGCGAGCCGCTCGACGGTCCGGATGAGCAGGCGTCGGCGCCGCTCGCTGGCGACGAACGTCACGACGATCAGCCCGGCGTCCCCCTCGACGCTGGCGGCCGAGAGCGACTCGAAGTTCACGCCGCGGGTCGAGAACACGTTCGTCAGCGCCGTGAGGGTGCCCGCGCGGTCGGCGCCGGTCACGAACGCGACCCAGCGGGGATCAGTGCCCGTCACGCCCGTCACGCCCGTCAGGTCGGTCGAGCCGGTCCGGTCGGTCGAGCCGGTCAGGTCGGTCGAGCCGGTCAGGTCGGTCGAGCCGGTCATGACGCGCTCCCGTCCGCGCTCGTGCGAATGTCGGCGCCTGCCCCGGCGCCTGCCCCGGCGCCCAGACCCCACGGTGCGAGCATCGCGTCGATGCGTCCGGCCGTCGTCGCGAGCCGCCGTGCCTCGTCCGGGTCGGGCTCGTCGAGCAGCACGCGCGTCCACCCCTCCGGCCCGAGCACCACAGGCACCCCGAGCACCCCGTGCAGGGGTCGACCACCGATGCTCGCCTCGCCGTCGAGCGCGACCTGACCGGCGACGACGATGTCCCGCCCGTCGAGCACCGTGTCGACGAGGTCGACCGTCGCGTTGGCGCTGCCGGCCGCGGTCTTGGCGCCGCTCTGGTGGGTGAGCCACGGCCGCGCGAGGACGCGCAGGTCCGGCGGCCAGGTCTCGATCAGCTGGAACGCCGCGGCGATGTCGGTGACCACGAGCTCGCCGAGGGTGGCCTTCGCGGCGTCGATCTCGGCAGCGAACCCGTCGAGCGAGCGCCCGCGACGCAGGCCCGCGACCGCACGACGACGCTCGTCCGCGTCGAGTCCGCTGACCCGCACGGTCGACCACAGCGGCACCAGGTCGTCACCGTGCTGCCCGGCGACGAACCCGCCGACCCGGTGCCGTCGGACCCCGAGTGACACCGCGACCTCGCGCCGGAACCGCAGCGTGTCGAGCCACGCGCCCATGCCGATCACCCGGTGCCGGCCGAGCGCCTCGGCGAGCACGGCGACCCCGAGCTCGACCGGGTTGGAGACCACGACGACCACCTCGTGGCCCGAACCGTTGCGCGCGAGCGCCTCCGCGTAGGCCGCGAACACCGCATGGTTGTCCGCCGCGAGCGCGGCCCGATCGGTGGTCACCCCGGGTCTCGGCGGCGAGGTGCGCCCCGCGGCGACCACGACGACGTCCGCGACGACGTCGTCCGGGCTGAGGGCGACGTCGATCAGCGGCGCGTGCTCGTCGTACGCGTCGACGAGGTCCGCGCGCAGCCCGTGCGTCGCACGCGCCGACCCGCCGTCGGGACGGCCGACGAGCTGCAGGCGCGACGACGTCGGGAGCACCCGACGCTCGATCAGCTGCGTGCAGACCTGCCGCCCGACATCACCTGTGGCACCGAGCACTGCGACGTCCATGCAGCGGAGCGTACGGGTTATGCGTGACGGGAATGTTGCCGACGGAGCACCACGGCCTCCCACGGCCGCAGCGTGAACCGGTCGGCGCCGCACCACATCGGCTCCTGCGGGATGCCGTCGCCGAGCTGGTTCGAGAGGACGACGTCCGCCTCGTCCCACGGCACGCCGTCGGGGTCCCGGCCCTCGGCGAGCTCGACGGTCTGCGGGTCGCCCGACAGGTTGGCGGCGACGAGCAGCGTCGTGCCACCGAGGCGCCGCAGGTAGGCGAACACCGTCGGGTGCTCCGCGAGGAGCATCGTGAAGTCGCCGTCGACGACGGCCGGCTCGGTGTGCCGCAGCGCGACGAGACTGCGGTAGTGCTCGTACACCGAGCCCTTGACGCCACGCTCGGCCTCGACGTTCACCTCGTCGTGGTCGGTGTTGACGGGCATCCACGGCGTCCCGGCGGAGAAGCCCGCCGACGGTCCGGCGTCCCACTGGAACGGGGTGCGGGCGTTGTCGCGGCTCATCCGGCGCAGGGCGTCGAGCACGACCTCCGGGGACTCGCCGCGGCCGACCGCAGCACGGTAGTGGTTGACGGACTCGATGTCGGTGAAGGCGTCGGCCGACGCGAACACGTGGTTCCGCATGCCGAGCTCCTCGCCCTGGTAGACGAAGGGCGTCCCGCGCTGCAGGTGCAGCACGGTCGCGAGCGCGGTGGCCGACTCCCGCCAGAAGGCACCGTCGTCACCGAACCGCGACACCGGGCGCGGCTGGTCGTGGTTGCACCAGTACAGGCTGTTCCACCCGCAGTCCGCGAGGCCGTCCTGCCAGCGCCGGAACGTCGCCTTGAGGGCGCGCACGTCGAGCGGCCGCACGTCCCACTTGCCGCCGGGGCCGTGGTCGACGCCCATGTGCTCGAACTGGAACACCATGTCGAGCTCGCGGCGGGCCGGGTCCGTGAACAGGCGCGCCTGCTCGACCGTCACCCCGGGTGTCTCGCCGACGATCACGAACGGACGGTCGCAGCCGGCCAGCACCTCGCGGCGGAGCTCGTGGAGGAACTCGTGGATCCGCGGTCCGTGCCCGTAGTACGGGAAGCCGTCGCCGAAGACCTCTCCGGGCGCGACTGCGCCGTCGGGCAGTGCCGGGTCCTTCGAGAGCAGGTTGACGACGTCCATCCGGAAGCCGTCGACCCCGCGGTCGACCCACCACCGCATCATGGCGTAGATCGCCTGCCTGACCTGCGGGTTCTCCCAGTTCAGGTCCGGCTGGCCCGGCGCGAACAGGTGCAGGTAGTACTCGCCGGACGCGGGGTCGGCCGTCCACGTCGATCCGGAGAAGAACGACAGCCAGTTGGTCGGCTCGGCGCCCGGCTCGCCGAACGTCGTGCCGGGCCGCGGCGGACGCCACCAGTACCAGTCCCGCTTGGGGCTGTCAGGCCCGGAGGCCGACTCGACGAACCACGGGTGCTGGTCCGACGTGTGGTTGACGACCATGTCCATGACGAGCCGGATGCCGCGACGGTGCGCCTCGGCGACGAGCTCGTCGAGGTCGGCGAGCGTGCCGAACGTCGGGTCGATCGCCTGGTAGTCGCTGATGTCGTACCCGTTGTCGGCCTGCGGCGAGGCGTAGACCGGGGACAGCCACAGGACGTCGATGCCGAGGTCGACGAGGTGGTCGAGGTGGTCGATCACCCCGCGCAGGTCGCCGATCCCGTCGCCGTCGGAGTCCGCGAAGCTCCGCGGGTAGACCTGGTAGACGACGGCGGAACGCCACCAGTCTGCGGTGGTGCTCATGAGTCCGCTCCGTGGGTGTCGGTGATGTCAGTGGTGTCGAGGTCGCGGCTGGGAGCGGCGCTCCCGCCGTCGTCGATCACGACGACCTGCCAGACGTGCGGGGCCGGCAGGTGCGCGACGGCGTGGTCACCGTCCGCGACGACCGGCACCTCGACGAGCCGGGGCGTCGCGGTCGGGTCGGCCACCCGCACGCGCGGCAGCCCGGGACCGGTCCGCCGCACCCGCAGCGTCCCCGGCCCGGGGTCCCCGACCGGGTGGCGCGGCGCGTCCCACCGGGTGTCCTGCTGACCGACCAGGTTGACGAGGTGCACGACGAGCGCGTCCCCGGCCCGGGTGACGCGACGCCAGACGGTGCCGGCCACGGCGTCGCTCCCGACGTCGGCGCGCGCGAAGGTCACGTCGACGTCGTCGTTGTACGGCCCGGCGTAGGCGCCGGTCACGTCGACGACGGCCGGGTCGACCAGCAGGGCGTCGTGCTCGACGAGGAAGTCGTACCAGCGCGCCAGGAGCCCGGCGGTGGACGGCTCGACCACGTGGTTGCGCACGTAGTAGGGGTCGACGAGGATCCGATCCCCGTCGCCCGCGAGCAGGTGCGTCGCGCCGTGCGAGAACAGCGTCGCCATCGTGAAGGCGGTCGCAAGGTCCGACTCGACGGCCGGCGCGACGTCGTAGACGTGCTGGTAGGCGGCGATCACGACGGGCTTGCCGTCGCCGACCGCGCGGGCGCGGGTCACCACCTGGCCGAGCGAGCCGAGCGTCAGGTGCGGCTCCCACACCTCGATGTAGACGGCGTCCTGCGGGCTCGCGCCGGTGCGCCACGTCGGGAAGTCGTTGACGTTGTTGAACACGAGGTGGCTGTCCGGGAGCCGGTCCCGGACCGCTTGCACGAGGGTCACGAACGAGTCGGCGACGTCGACCACGGTGCCGTCGGCGCGCACCGCACGCTTCGGGTACCCGTACTGGTCCAGGTGGAAGCCGTCCAGGCCGACGGCGGCGACCGAGGCCGCGAGGTCCGCGCCGAGGTGCTCGAGCCACGACGGCTCGGCCGGGTCGACGAGCGACAGGAAGTCGGCCAGCCCGTACGGCTCGCCGGTCGGGGTGAGCAGAGCGGCGTGCGCCCACGTCGGCCACTCGGCGCGGCCGACGCCGTACACCGCCGCGTACCCGAACGAGCGCGACCCGGCAGCGTGGATGCCCGCGACGAGCCGCCGCACCGTGTCGAGGGACACCGGTCGGTCGAGGGCGTCGGTGTACTCCTCGCCCCCGCCGACGAGGTCGGCGTGCCGGTACGCCCAGTCGTAGAGCTGCACGCCCGTGAGGTGCAGACGACGCACGAGATCCGTGACGGGTGCGACGTCCCGGCCCGGCGCGTAGTCCGCGACGAACCCGTACCGGAGCCGCGACCGGAGGTCGGCGGTGACCTCGACGGCCGTGCGCGCGAGCGGTGCGGCATCGCCCGCCGCAGCCAGCTCGACACCGTACGTGCCGACCGGGAGCGGGCCGAGGTCGACCTCTCCCGCGTCGCCCACCGGCATGGTGGCAACGAGGTCGCCGAGGGACCACACGGTGAGGTGGCCATCGGAGGCAGCCCCCCGCACCTCGATCCGGACGGGTTCGGTCGGTGCGTACGTGGCCCGCGTCGGGAGCAGCTCGACGGGTCGCGCCCCGGCGGCGGTGGATGGCTCGGTCATCGTCATCCCTTCACGGCCCCGCTGGTGAGGCCCTGCACGAAGTACTTCTGGAAGATGAGGAACACGAGGATCACCGGGAGCACCGCGACGACGGACGCGGCGAACACGAGGCCCCACTGGGTGGCGTTCTGCCCCTGGAAGAGCTGGATCGCGAGCGGCAGGGTGCGCTTGCTCGGGTCGTTGATGATCGTCAGCGCCCAGGCGAACTCGTCCCACGTGGCGAGGAACGTGAAGATCGTCGTGGTGGCGAGCGCGGGGGTGGACAGCGGCATCACGAGCCGCCAGTAGCGGGTCCACGCGTTGGCGCCGTCGACCTGCATCGCGTCGTCGAGCTCGCCGGGGATCGACGCGAAGAAGCTGCGCAGCAGGAACGTGTTGAGCGAGATCGAGGCCGCGACGTAGAAGACGATCAGCCCCTGCAGCGAGTCGATCAGGCCGAGCTGCTTGGCCAGGATGAACTGCGGGATGATCAGCATCATCGCGGGCACCATCAGGCCTACCAGGACGAGCCGGAACAGCAGCTCGCGGCCGGGGAACCGGAACCGTGCGAACGCGTACGCCATCATCGAGCTGATCAGCACCGAGATCACCGTGGACGTCAGCGCGACGACGACCGAGTTCATGAAGTACGCCGCGAAGTTCTGCGTCGTGAGCACCTGGACGTAGTTGTCCAGGGTCGCCGGGTCGGGCACGAACTGCGGGGGGATCGTCAGGACGTACGCCTGGCTCTTGAACGACGTCGAGACCATGTAGACGAACGGCGTCAGCATGATCAGGGCGCCGACGATCAGCAGGACGTGCCGCAGCGCGCCCGAGACCGGGCGCCGGCGGTGCAGCGTGCTCATCGCTCCTCCTCGTCGGTGCTGCGGAACAGGCGCATCTGGGCGAGGGACAGGAGGAACACGATCACGGTGAGGATCACGGCGATCGCGGAGCCGTACCCGAAGTCGAGGTTCGTGAAGGCCTGCCGGTACATGTAGGTGAGCAACACCTCGGTCTGGCCGCCCGGTCCGCCGCCGGTCATGAGGAGCACCGAGGTGAAGACGTTGAACCCGCCGATCACGAGCATGACGACGACGAACACGAGCGCGGGCCGAATAGCTGGGACGGTCACGACGCGGAACCGTTGCCACCGGTTGGCGCCGTCCATGACGGCGGCCTCCTCGAGCTCCTTCGGCACGCCCTGGAGCGCGGCGAGGAAGATCATCATCGACCAGCCGATGCCCTTCCAGACGCCGAGCGCGCAGATCGCGATCAGCGCGGTCCATCGGCTCGAGAGCCACGACGTCGAGCCGTCCCCGAGGTGCAGCACGTCCGCGAGCGCCCAGTTGATGAGGCCCTTGTCGGCGAACAGGTACTTGAAGAGCAGCGAGACGACGACCCAGCTCGTGACGACCGGCAGGTAGAACAGCACGCGGTAGACGGGCTGCGAGGGGCTCTTGGCCTTGAGCAGCATCGCGATGAGCAGTCCGAGGACGATCTGCGGCGGCACCGAGAGCGCCATGTACACGCCGCTGTTCGCAAGGCCGCGCCAGAAGACCGGGTCACCCATCGCGCGCGTGTAGTTGTCGAGCCCGATGAACGTGCTCGTCGCCCCGGCGAGCACCTTCCAGTCGTAGAAGCTCATCTGGAAGGCACGGACCATCGGGTAGACGATCAGCCCGATGAACAGCACCAGCGCCGGCGCGAGGAACAGGTAGGGCGTGGCGCGGCCCGCGCGGCGGCGGCGCCGGGCCGTGCGCGCGGCGACGGGGGATGTCGCCGCGCGCAGGGCCTGGGGCTGGGTGCTGTCGATCATGGGATCACTTGCTCGTCAACAGGGCGTCGATCTGCTTCGCGGCGCTCGTGAGGGCGGCCTGCACCGTCGTCGTCCCCTCGAAGGCGGGGGTCAGCTCGGTGGACAGGATCGTGTCCACCTGGGAGGACTGCGGGATCACCAGTCGCGGCTTGGCGGTCGCGAGCTGCGTGGCGAACGGGGCGTAGAACGGGTCGGCGGTCGCGGCCTTGGTGCCGGCCGAGGCCACGACGGGCATCTGCCCGACCTTCGCCATCGCCAGCTGGAACTCGTCGCTCTGGGTGAACCGGACGAACTCGGTCGCGGCGTCCAGGTGCGTGGTGGTCGCCGGGATCACGATGTCCTCGCCGCCGACCACGGAGACCGACCCGCCGGCACCGGCCGGGACCGGGGCGTAGATCGGCGTGAAGTCGGGGTACTGGCCCTTCCAGATGTCCCGCATCCACGGGCCGTCGAGGATCGTGGCGTACTCACCCTTGGGCAGGCCGTCCGAGGTCGACGTCGCGCCGGAGTTGCCGGTGATGAGGTTCGGGATCGCGCCCTGCTTGTAGAGGTCGACGAGCATCTGGACGGCGGCGACGCTCTTGGGGCCGTCGAGGTAGCCGGTGGCGGTGGTCTGCTTGGCGTCGGTGATCTCCCCGCCGCCCGACCAGATCCACGGCAGAATGTTCCAGCCCTGCAGGCCCGAGTCCGCGAACACCGCGATGTTCTTGCCCTTGAGGGCCGTGGCCATCGCCTTCAGCTCGTCGAACGTGGCGGGCGGCTTGCTCATGCCGGCGGCGTCGAGAGCGGCCTGGCTGGTGACCAGGACGCGGGTGTTGGTGTCCAGCGGGAGGCCGTAGTAGTGGCCGTTCCAGGCGTTGGTCGCGAGAGACCCGGGGTAGGTCGCGGCGGAGAGCGTCGTGAAGTCCTTCATCTTCTCGTCGAGCGGCGCGAGGACCCCGAGCTGGGCGAACTGGGCGACCCAGCCGATGTCGGAGCGCACGAGGTCCGGCAGCTCGCCGCCGGCCGCGCCGGTCGTGAGCTTCTGCTTGAGCGAGTCGTAGGGGATGTCGACGTACGTCACGGTGATGCCGGGGTGGGACGCCTCGAACGCCGGGATGAGCGTCTTGGTGAGGACGTCGGTCTGCGCGGTGTTGCCGCCGTTGCCGTACGTGCCCCACATCGTGAGCGTGACGGGTGCGGCCGTCCCTGCGGTGGCACCGGTGGCGCCCGAGGTCGACCCCGAGCAGCCCGAGAGGGCGAGGGTCGCGGTCGTGAGCACAGCTGTCACGGCCAGGGCGGTCAGGGAGCGCTTCATTGCGGATCTCCGTTCGTGGAAGGGGTCCGGCACGCAGCGCGAGGGGGGGATCGCTCCATGCCGTTGGACTACTTCTACTGCAAAAGCAATTCGGCGTCAACGGCGGCAGCAGGCCGGCGCGACGATCGTTATTACTTCTTGACCAAAAGCAACCCCCGTGGCATCCTGACGACGCACCGACGAGGAGGTCCGACCCCGTGCACGTGACGCCACCACCCTGGCCCCCCAAGAGCGGGGCCTCGAGAGCCGTTGCCCTCCAGATCCTGCGCTACGGGCCGCTCTCCCGCTCGGAGGTCGCACGTCGGCTCGACCTGTCGCAGGGCTCGCTCACCCGGCTCAGCGCACCGCTCCTCGAGTCCGGGCTGCTCGTCGAGGCGGACGAGCAGCCGACCGGACGTGTCGGCCGCGGGTCACGCCCGCTCGACGTCGTCGCCGAGTCCCACCACTTCGTCGGGATCAAGCTCACCGGTGAGCGCGCGTTCGGCGTCGCCACGAACCTCCGCTCCGAGGTGGCCGCCGAGGCCGACGCCCCGCTCGCCTCGCGCGACCCGGGCGCCGTCGCCGACACCCTCGCGTCGCTGACCCGCGAGCTCGCCGACGCCGTGCCGTCCGTCACCGCCCTCGGCATCGGGCTCGGCGGCCTCGTGCTCGACTCCTCGGTGGTCGCGCGCGCGCCGTTCCTCGACTGGGTCGACGCGCCGCTCGGCAGGCTCGTCGAGGAACGCACCGGGCTGCCGACGGTGGTCGGCAACGACCTCACGGCCCTCACCGAGTTCGAGCACTGGTTCGGCGCCGGCCAGGGGCTCGACCGGTTCGCGATCGTCACCCTCGGCGCCGCGGTCGGGTACGGCACCGTGATCCACGACCGCATCGTGCTCGGCCCCGACTCCGGGGTGGGGCTCGTCGGTCACTGGCCGCTCGACCCGCTCGGCCCGCTGTGCCCCGACGGTCACCGCGGCTGCGCGCAGAGCATCCTCACGATGCCGTCGATCACGCGCCTGCTCTCCGAGGCGCTCGGCCGCCCGGTGGACTACGACGACGCCCTCGACCTCGCCGAGGCCGGCGACCCGGCCGCCCGCGCGATCGTCGACCAGGGCGGTCACGGCCTCGGCCGGCTGATCGCCGCGGTCGCCAACCTCACGCTCGCCGAGCGCGTCCTGATCGGCGGCGAGGGAGCCCGCCTCGCCGAGGTCGCCAGCGACGCGGTCCAGGCCGGCATCCGCCTGGACCGGGACCGTCGCGCCTCACCCGTCGACGTCGTCGTGCACCTCGCCGACACCCGGAAGTGGTGCCGCGGTGCTGCCGTGCTGGCCATCCAGCGCTACGTGCTCGGGATGGACGACGGCGACCTCTGACCGGCGCGCACACGCCCGGGCGGCGCGGGCCCGACGGGGGTTCCCCGTGCGCCCACGCCGCCCGATGCTCGTCGACCCGGCCGGTCAGCCCCGCTCGACGAGGTACTGCGCGTACGCCGGCACCGTCAGGAACGGCGGGTACTCCTCGGCGAGAGCGACCTGACGGAACAGGTCCGCCGCGTCGTCGAACCGGTCGCCCTCGGTGCGCGGCAGCCCGGCCAGGACGACGTCGAGCACGGCCTCGGCGAGCGCCGCGTCGATGCGCGTCCCCTCCGCGGTGACGATCCCCTGGTGGATCCACTGCCACACCTGCGACCGGGCGATCTCGGCCGTCGCGGCGTCTTCCATGAGGTCGTCGATCGCCACCGCGCCCGTGCCGCGCAGCCACGACTCCAGGTACCGCAGCGCGACGCGGATGTTGCCGCGCAGACCGGCGTCCGTCACCGCACCCGGCTCGCTGCCACCCGCCGACGGGATGTCGAGCAGGTCCGCCGCCGTCACCCGGACGTCCTCCCGCAACCGGTCGCGCTGGTCCGGGCGATCGCCGAGCACCGCGTCGAAGGCCTCCCGGGCGACGGCCACCAGGTCCGGGTGCGCGACCCAGGTCCCGTCGTAGCCCTGCCCGGCCTCGCGCTCCTTGTCGGCGCGGACCTGGTCGAGCGCCCGCGCGGTGACGTCGCCGTCCCGGCGGTTCGGGATGAACGCCGACATCCCGCCGATCGCGTGCGCACCGCGGCGGTGGCACGTGGCGACGAGCAGCTCGGTGTACGACCGCATGAACGGGACGGTCATCGTGACCCGTGACCGGTCGGGCAGCACGAACCGCCGGCCGCGCTGCCGGAAGTTCTTGATGATGCTGAAGATGTAGTCCCAGCGTCCGGCGTTCAGCCCCGCGCAGTGGTCCTTCAGCTCGTAGAGGATCTCCTCCATCTCGAAGGCCGCCGTGATGGTCTCGATCAGCACCGTCGCGCGGATCGTCCCGTGCGGGATCCCGAGGCGCTCCTCGGTGAACGTGAAGACCTCGTCCCACAGCCGCGCCTCGAGGTAGCCCTCGAGCTTCGGCAGGTACAGGTACGGGCCGCGGCCGGCGTCGATCAGGGCCTGCGCGTTGTGGAACAGATACAGCCCGGCGTCGACCAGGCTCCCGGAGGCCGGGGTGGACTGCCCCGCGCGGTCGGTGAACCGCAGGTGCTTCTCGGTCAGGTGCCAGCCGCGCGGCCGCATGACGATCGTCGGCGTCGTCGGCCCGACGCGGTACTCGCGCCCGTCGGCCGACGTGAAGTCGATCCGACCGCGGATCGCTGCGGCCAGGTTGGCCTGGCCGCCGATGATGTTCTCCCAGGTGGGAGAGGTCGCGTCCTCGAGGTCGGCGAGCCAGACGCGCGCGCCGGAGTTCAGCGCGTTGACGGTCATCTTGCGGTCCGTCGGGCCGGTGATCTCGACGCGCCGGTCCTCCAGCCCGGGCCCCGGGCCGGCGACGCGCCAGCTCGGGTCGGCGCGGATGTGCGCGGTCTCCCGGCGGAAGTCGGGGTCGACCCCGTTCGCGAACCGCTCGCGACGGCGCTGACGGGCCAGGAGGAGGTCGTGGCGGGGTCCGGCGAACCGCGTGTGCAGCTCGGTGACGAACGCCAGCGCGTCCGGGGTCAGGACCTCGTCGATGCCCGGGGTGTCCGGGCCGGTGATCTCGAGGCGCGGGGTCGAGGTGCGCAGGGCGTTGGCGGTCGTCGCGGGCGACGTCGGACGGTGCGGGGTGGTCGGGGACAGCGTCGGGGTGCTCATGGCGTGCTCACCTTCAGGAGGCGTTCGGATCGAGTCGGGTCGTTCGGGCCGAGAGCCGGACGGTCTCGCGATCGGACTCGTCCGGACGACGAGGTCGTCCGGGGGTGAGCCCGATCGCGAGACCGGACCGGTGCGAGAGCGCGTCAGTGGGTGAACTGCGCGGTCTCGGTCGAGCCCGTGAGCGCGAGGGTGGCGCTGTCAGGGTTGAGGGCGGTCGCCACCCGGTCGAAGTACCCGGTGCCGACCTCGCGCTGGTGGCGCGTGGCGGTGTAGCCGTCGGGCTCTGAGGCGATCTCGGCCTGCTGGAGCTCGACGTAGGCGCTCATGCCGCGCTCGGCGTAGTCGTGCGCGAGCGTGAACATGGAGTGGTTGAGGGCGTGGAAGCCGGCGAGGGTGATGAACTGGAACGCGTAGCCGTGCGTCGCGAGCTCCTTCTGGAAGCCGGCGATCTGCGTGTCGTCCAGGTGGGCGCGCCAGTTGAACGACGGCGAGCAGTTGTAGGCGAGCAGCTTGTCCGGGAAGCGCTCGTGGATCCGCTCCGCGAACTCGGCCGCGAGCGCGATGTCCGGCGTGGACGTCTCGACCCAGAGCAGGTCCGCGACCTCCGCGTAGGCCATCGACCGGGCGACCACGGCGTCCAGGCCGGGGGTCACCCGGAAGTACCCCTCGGTCGTGCGCTCCCCGGTGAGGAACGGCTCGTCACGCGGGTCGATGTCCGACGTCATGAGGTCCGCACCGAGCGCGTCGGTCCGCGCGACGATGACGCTCGGCACCCCGGCGACGTCGGCCGCAAGACGCGCGGCGGAGAGTGTTCGGACGTGCTGCGAGGTCGGGACGAGCACCTTGCCGCCGAGGTGACCGCACTTCTTCTCGGCCGCGAGCTGGTCCTCCCAGTGCACCCCGGCGGCACCCGCGGCGATCATCGCGTGCATCAGCTCGTACGCGTTGAGCGGCCCACCGAAGCCGGCCTCGGCGTCGGCCACGATCGGCGCGAGCCACTCACGCATCCGCTGCCCGCCGTTCTCGGCGAACTCGATGCCGTCTGCGCGCAGCAACGCGTTGTTGATGCGCCGCACGACCGCCGGCACCGAGTTGACCGGGTAGAGGCTCTGGTCCGGGTAGGTCTGGCCGCTGAGGTTGGCGTCCGCGGCGACCTGCCAGCCGGAGAGGTAGATGGCCTCGAGGCCGCCACGCACCTGCTGCACCGCCTGGTTGCCGGTGAGGGCACCGAGCGCCGGGACGAAGTCGCGGGTGTGCAAAAGCTCCCACAGACGCTCGGCCCCCCCTGCGGGCGAGCGTGTGCTCCTCGCGGACGCTTCCGCGCAGGGCGATGACGTCCTCGGCCGAGTGCAGACGGCGGATCCCGGCCCAGCGGGGGTTCGCCTCCCACTCGGTCGCGAGGGCCTCGGCCACGGTGGTCTGGTCACCGGGACGGGCGCCGGCCCACGCCTCGGGGCGGGTGCGCGGGCGGGTCGTTGTGGTCGCACGGTGTGCGGTCTGGGTGCTCACGATGTCCTCCGGGATGTCGCGTCGTTGCGTGCCGTGCGACCACTGTGAGGGAAGGTCAACCCCTCTTCTCCCGAAGATCGAGCAGAAGAAGTGCGGAATTTCTACTGGACGAAAGCCGCGTGGGATGCGACCGTGGCTCATGGCTCCGACGACGACGCCCCCGGCCCTCGACACCCTCGTGCTCGGTCGCCGCATCCGGCACCTACGGACCGCACGGGGGATGACCCTCGACGAGCTCGGTGCGGCCATCGGACGCGCCGCCTCCCAGGTCTCGGTGCTCGAGAACGGCCACCGGGAGCCGTCGCTCTCCCTGCTCACCCAGGTCGCCGCGACGCTCGACGTGACGCTCGCGGAGCTGCTGTCCACCGAGCCGCCCTCCCGCCGCGCGGCGCTCGAGGTCGAGCTCGAGCGCGCACAACGCGGACCGCTCTTCGCCTCTCTCGGCATCCCCGCCGTCAAGGTCGGCAAGTCGCTGCCGACGGACGCGCTCGATGCTCTGGTGCGACTCAAGGCCGAGGTGCAGCGCCTGCTCACCGAGACCGCGGCCACCCCCGAGGAGGCCCGCCGCGCGAACGCCGAGCTCCGCAGGACGATGCGCGCCCAGGACAACTACTTCCCGGACCTCGAGGAGCACGCACGTCGGCTGCTCGCCGCCACGAACCACCCGGGAGGCCCGCTGTCGCAGCGCGGGACGGCGGACATCGCCGCGCACCTCGGCTTCACGCTGCACTACGTGCACGACCTCCCGCACTCGACCCGGTCGGTCACCGACCTCGCGAACGGCCGCATCTACCTGCCGCACCGGATCTCCGCGACGAGCGACCCGCGGTCACCGCTGCTCCAGGCGATCGCGAGCCACGTGCTCGGGCACACCGAGCCGAAGGACTACGGCGACTTCCTGCGGCAACGCGTCGAGACGAACTACCTCGCGGCGGCCCTGCTGCTGCCCGAGGAGGGCACGACGGCGTTCCTGCTCGAGGCCAAGGCCGAGCGCCGGCTGTCGATCGAGGACCTGCGGGACGCGTTCGCGGTCCCGTACGAGACCGCCGCGCACCGGTTCACCAACCTCGCGACACGGCACCTCGGGCTGCCCGTGCACTTCATGAAGGTCCACGAGAGCGGGACGTTGCACAAGGCCTACGAGAACGACGGCGTGCGCTTCCCGTCCGACGCGCTCGGGGCGATCGAGGGGCAGCCCGTGTGCAAGCACTGGACGGCGCGCATGGTGTTCGGGATCGCCGACCGGTTCAGCCCCTACTACCAGCTCACGGACACGCCGACGGGAACCTTCTGGTGCACGTCGCGGGTGCAGGGCTCCTCGGAGGGTGAGTTCTCCGTGAGTGTCGGGGTGCCGTTCAGTCATGTGCGCTGGTTCCGGGGCCGCGAGACGACCGCGCGCTCGGTCTCGCGCTGCCCCGATGCGTCGTGCTGCCGGCAGCCACCGACCGAGCTGGCGACCCGCTGGGCGGACAAGTCGTGGCCGAGCGCACGGCCGCATGCGAGCACCCTCGCCGCGCTGCCGACCGGCGCGTTCCCCGGCGTCGACACGACCGAGGTGTACCAGTTCCTCGACCGCCACGCGCCTGCGGCGTCGTGAGCGATCCGGTTCAGCGCGGACTGGAGGGGTACGGGGTCTTGAGGATCATGACGTCGTAGTAGTAGGCGGTGGCGGACTTCGCCTGCACGTACTCGCAGACGAACTGGTAGGTGGCGCCGAAGCTGCCCGCAGGTTGGATGAGCTTGTTGCGCCACCCGTCGAATCGCTGTGGCGACGCGTCCACACCGTCGAAGATCCGGTCGATCGCCAGATACTCCGGGTAGATGCGATCGCCGGTGGTGTCGAACAGCCCGGGTCGGAGCTCGTGGACGTAGTCGCGGTCGACGAGGTAGGACGCGAGGGTGTCGTCGGCGGCGACCGAGACGCCGTCCGGGATTGCGTTCAGTGCGGCCGTCTTGGCGGCGCAGGCCGGGCAGGATCGCAGGGCGCTGGAGGTGGTGTGGCCCAGCGGGAGCCACCAGGAGCCGACCAGGGCCACCGCGACGAGTACCCATGCGGTGCGGGTGAGCGTCTGGTCGTTCCACCGGCGCCGGGTGCGGATCCGGCGGATTGCGTCGATGGTTGCGAAGACCATCACGACGGTCACCGTGGCGTTGTAGTGCAGCCCGGGACCCCAGTAGGTCTCGTTGGCCGAGGTCAGCCGGGAGGCGAGGGACGGCAAGGCGATCAGGGCGAGTGGTGAGCGTGCGGCCAGCCCGAGACTCGGGGCGAGCAGGACCAGCACCAGCACGATCGCCTTGCCGGTGGTCAGGCTCGTCCACAACGACGTCAGCGCATCGCCGGCCGCAGCCGACGCCGACCAGTACGTGTACCTGCCGTAGAACCCCATCGCGGGGATCACGACCCCGACGATCAGCACGAACGACGCGAGCGCGAACCCGGCCAGCCCGACGGCCGGTCGCCACCGGCGCCGTACGGCCAGGTAGAGGGCGATCCCGAGGAGCAGGAAGACGCTGTCTTCCTTGACGAGCATCAGCGGCAGCGCCCAGGCGATCGCCCGCACCTCGCGCTCCCGCACCAGCTCCGCGAGGGACAGGGCGAGCAGCGGCACCGCGAACGCGACCGCATGGAAGTCGAACAGTGCCATCGCCTGGATGCCCCACGCCAGCACGAACCCCGCCCCGACCGCCACGCCGATCCGCTTGCCCAGCACGCTCACCGCGGACCTGGTCACGATCCCCGCGCCGAGCCCGACCAGGACCGCCTGGGCGATCAGCAGCACCCGTGCGTCGGGCCAGAGCCGGTAGAACGGGGCCAGGAGCGCCACGATCGGGGAGAAGTGGTCCCCGAGCAGGTCGAACCCTCCGGCGGCCTTGAGGTAGGACCACGGCAGGTGACCCTGGGCGTACTGCTTGACGGCCTGGGTGAAGATCGCCAGATCGATGCCCGAGTACATGCGGGCGAACCGCACCAGGGATGTCGCCGCATAGACGACGAACGCACCGAACCCGATCGTGAGCGACGGGTACCGCCGCGCACGCACCCCCACCCACGACCCACCCAGGCGCACGACCGCACGCCACAGGAGTGAGTGCCATCCGGGCGATGCCGCATCCGAGGCGGATGGCGCGGCAGAGCGATCACCCTCGAGCGTGCTCGTCATTCCCGGCAGCCCGATCCGACGACTGTGCTGCGGTGGCGCGCTGACGACATGGCCGATCCCCCCCTGCTCTGCGACCGTGCGCCCTGCCGACAGCTCGGCCACCCGAACGACACAGCCACTACCCCGTCACTCACGCTACCTGCGCGCGCGCCTCATGACGGGCCGATCCCGACAGGCGCGTCGGGATCCGAGGTGTCGAGGAGTCAGCGACCCGGCAGGAACAGCGACGCAGCGATCGAGATGACGGTGCCGAAGGCCCGTTCCACGGCTGCGTAGCCGACGATCATCACGAGCCCGACGACGATCGGCACAGCGCCGACGGGGTTCCGCCACCACCGTCGGACGGGTCGCTCGGTGGTGTCGTCGACGGTGTGCGGCTCGCGGCGGTCGTCCACCCCGTGGAGCTCGGGAACGTCGTCGACGGCTGACAAGGGACGTGAGGATGCCGGAGTACCCGTCGCGCCCGTACGCCGGGTCGATGCGCGGCGCCGACGATCCACCCAGCGATGAGTGACCCCGTACACGACCAGGCCGATCGCGGTGAGCATCAGGGGGCTCAGGTCGAGGTGCACGGCACTCATTCGATCACGGCGGTCATCGCAGAGGATCGGCGACGAGGTGCGAGCGGGCTTCGTAGACCGTCAACGGGGGTGCGGTGGTGGTCGTCGTGGCGGTGCCGGCGACCGGCAGCCAGTCGACCGCACCGTCTGCGCGGTACTGCGCGCTCCACGTCGTGGTCAAGGTGACCGTGTAGGTCCCCGGCTTTCCGTACGGGCGTGACACCGTCTGGTCGGGGTAGGGCCGCCCCGGATCGGTGGTCACCAGCGGGTCGAGACCCTCGCCGAAGTCCCACGAGTACCTGAGCGGTGTGGCCCGGATGACTACCGGTGTCCCGAGCACCGTCGCCGCGTACTCCTGCACCGCCCCGTCGGCGTACACGATCGTCGGCAGGTTCACCAACGACCACCCACCCGACGGTTGAACCCCCACCACCGACGACCGCAACCCCAACCGCGCGAACTCCACCGCCACCGCACCCGACAGGTCCTTCTCACAGTGCGGCGACTCGGCGAGCACCCACGGATCAGCGGGCGACTCCCGGCGGAAGAGGGCCTGTCGCAACACCTCGCCGTCGGGACATGAGACGACGAAGTCCGCGCAGTTCACCCCTCCCGATCCGGCTACCAACGTCGGGTCGAAGCTCGCGTCGGCCAGACCGCAGAACTGACTCGACAACCGCCGATACTCGGGTGCACTGGGCGAGGCAACGGTTCTCCCCCGGCCGCGAGCTTGCTGGCGCGAATCAGTGCGGAGTCACCCTTGACGTTCACTCCGAGAGACACGTCCTGCGAGGCAGGTGGCGGTCCGACATCTCCCGACCGAGAGGGCCTCATGTGCACCGCATCCTCGGACGCCGCGATCTCGCGGGCAGTCGCCCCGGCTACGACCGGTCCGGCGCACATGACCAATGTCGAACCGAGCCCGACGAGCACGACGCGAGTTCGGAATCGGCTCACAGCGCGGTCTCTGCCTTCGACACCTGCAAGACGCGCCACTGTGAGTCGACGACCTTCAGATCCACCTGGATCCGACCTGAGTTCCCACTCATGTGTGCGACCGTCCCATCACGCGCCGTGCGCGTCGCCGGCGCCTGTGCGTAGCTCAGCTCAACTGGGTAGCCGTCAAGCAGGTCGTCGTAACCCACGTTCACGTCGTAGATCGTGACCATGCCACCGCCATAGATCGCTCCTTCTTCGACATCGGCGCGGGTCTTCGTCCGGATGCTCGCGCAGAACTCGCACGTCTGCCACGACATCGCATCCCACTCGGAGGTCTCGCCGGTCACGACGACGTACGCGTACAGCTCGAAGAAGTACCGGGCAGCCGCCTCCGCGCCGCGCTCGTCGGCGAGGTCCATCTCCGCCGGACGAGTCGGCTTCGCTGCCGTCGGCGATGTCGGGCCCGGCACGGAGGTGGCCGTCGCCCGCATCGACGGCGATGGCGTCACGGGCGCAGGTCTGGGTCCGGTGCACGCTCCGGCGAAAAGGACGGCCGCCGCGACGCCCAGAACCACGCGAGTCCACCGTCGCTGGCGTTCGCCTGCCGCTGCGTTCATGCACTGCACCGCTCTGAGCGCGGCAGACCGTTGCTCGTCCGTCGATCGCGCCACGTCCGCCCCCATCGCGTCATCCACCCGCGCGACGCTAGCGAGAATCCGGCCAAACCGGACAGGACCGAACGTCCTCCTGTGGACGGCCGTCCGATCCCCACATCTGCGGTCTCTTCGGGTGAAATCGCGACATCCCGGCGAGTCCTCCCGGTCACCCGTTCAGATCGCGGGACGGTGGGTCGATCAGGGAGGTATCGACGCGACATGACGAGGAGGACGGACCGATGAGCAACGACGTGAAGCGCACGCCCAGCCGGGTGACCGACTCCGCAACGCCCGCGCTCCGCCGGACGATCCCGCCCGTGCTGCACGGGACCGACCCCGAGCTGGGCTTTCCGGTCACCTGGCATCTCAGCGCCGTCACGACGTCGGACGTCGACGGTGCCGCCGTCCGCATCGACCGGATCGCGGGCTCGATGGACAACCCCGACCTGTGGATGCAGGCGCACAAGGAGTCCCGCGTGGTCAGCGAGGCCGAGGCCATCGAGTTCGTCCACGCGGTTCAGTCGCGTCCGTCGCCGATGCGCTGACGGCGCTCACGCCTGACCAGCCTGGCGGTCGTCACCTGGTGACCTGCATCGCGTGGTGACGAGCCCGGGAGCCGATCCAGGCTCCCGGGCTCGTCCCGGCGAGACGACGCTCATCCGCCTCCGGTCAGGCCGCTCGAAGCGGACACGTCGTCGGCCGGCACTTCTCGCGGCATCGTTCGCGGCCGCTCCGGGCTGAGGTCGTCGGGCACGGTGGGACTCGCGGTGTGGGTCGTCGCGGTGGTGGCAGGGGCACTCGACGGCACCTCACCCGCGCCACCGCCGGACGAGCAGGCGGCGAGAAGCAGCGGAGAGGCCATGAGTGCGGCCGCGACCACCCGGACGAGCCGTGGGCGGGCGGGAGAACGCTGAGCTGTTGTGGTCATGCGGCGAGTCCAGTCGATCCGGAGCCCACACCGCGCCGCCCCGGACACTTCTGTGGAGAGCCTCGACGTATCCCGAGGCTCGAGTCGGCTCGGCGGTGCGACCTACTCCTTCTCCGGCGCCCGGCCGTGCACCTCGTCGACGGCGAACCGCCGGGACGAGTCCGCCAGCTTCGCGCGGGTGACCGCAGCGAGGTCCAGGCCGAGCACGTCCGCGAGCCGGATCAGGTAGATCAGCACGTCCGCGATCTCCTCACCGGCGCGCGCCTGGCGCCCCTCCATGGAGAACCGCGTGACCGCCTCGTGCGCCGGGACCCACTGGAACAGCTCCGCCAGCTCCCCGACCTCGCCCACCATCGCGAGGATCAGCGACTTCGGGTCGTGGAACTGCTCCCAGTCCCGCTCGACGCTGAACTCGCGGACCAGTCGCGTGAGCTCGGCGACCTCAGGCTCCCCGGCGGGCGCGAACCCCTGCTCCGGACTCTCCGTCATGGCGTCACGATGGCACATCCGCGCGGCGGACTCACCCTCGCGACCCGCGCCTGACGCCGGACCACCACGCGACCTATAGTGCGAGCACCGTCCGGCCCGAAGGAGATGCATGGACCCGCGCCACCGCTCCCGCCAGCTCGTGCTCCTGCCGTCCGTGGCGATCGTCGGCGGGGTCGTCATCGGCTTCCTCGCCGGATGGCTGGCCACCTGGTCGATCGTCAGCTCGGTGGGTCCGTCCGACGGGTGGTCGAACCTCGTCGCGGTGCTGGTCGGGACCCTCGTGGGCGTCGTCATCGACTTCCTCGCGTGGATGTCCCTGGCTGGATGGGCGTCGCACCGGCTCTTCCCGCCGGGCCGGCGCGCGACGGTCGTCGGCTGGGCCGCGATCGCGACCCTCGGCACCGGGGTGGTGATCGGTGTGGTCATCGGGTGGCTGGTCGACCTCGACGTCCTCGCCAGCCCGTCTCTCTCCCTCGTCCTGCTCGCCCCGGTCGTGTCGGTGTGGGTGTTCCGCTGGTGGGACCGGCGGGTCGCCGGTGAGGTGGCGGCGGTGACGCCGGAGCCCGACGACATCTCATGAGCGACCGGCCTGACCCCGCCACGGCCGCGTCGGATCGCGCGACCCTTCGCGCCGACTGCGCGAGCTGCTTCGGACTGTGCTGCGTGGTGCCCGCGTTCGCCGCGTCAGCCGACTTCGCGATCGACAAGCCGGCCGGCACGCCCTGCGTGAACCTCCGGACGGACTTCCGGTGCGGCATCCACGAACGCCTGCGCACCGACGGCTTCGCCGGCTGCACGGTGTACGACTGCTTCGGCGCCGGGCAGAAGGTCTCCCAGGTCACCTTCGGTGGTCGCGACTGGCGCCAGGACCGCGCGACGGCAGCGCAGATGTTCGCGGTCTTCCCCGTCATGCGGAACCTGCACGAGCTCCTCCGGTACCTCGGCGAGGCGCTCGACCTCGAGCAGGCACGGCCGATCCGCGCCGACCTCGAGCGGACGTACGCGGACGTCGACGCGCTGACCCACCGGCCACCGGAGGCGCTGCTCGAGATCGACGTGGATGCCATCCGGGCCGGGGCGAACACGCTGCTCCTGCGCGCGAGCGAGCTGGCGCGTGCCGCGACCGGGCATCGCGGGCCGGACCGCCGCGGAGCGGACCTCATCGGCGCGACGCTCGCGGGGGCGGACCTCCGCGGAGCCGTGCTGCGGGGGGCGTACCTGATCGGCGCGAACCTCCGCGGCGCCGACCTGCGCGGCGCCGACCTCATCGGTGCGGACCTCCGCGGGGCGGACCTGCGCGGGGCCACGCTCGCCGGCGCGCTGTTCGTGACCCAGGCCCAGCTCGACGCCGCGACCGGCGACGCGTCCACCGGCGTTCCCGCCCACCTCACCCGCCCCGCGCACTGGGCGTCGACGACCCGCCGCTGAGGACTAGGGTCGGCGCATGGCTACCCCGCACATCAGCGCCGACCCGGGTGACTTCGCCCCGGACGTCCTCATGCCCGGCGACCCCCGTCGCGCCCGTCACATCGCCGAGACCGTCCTCGACGACGCCCGCCAGGTCACCCAGGTCCGCGGCATCCTCGGGTTCACCGGGACCGTCGGCGGACGGCCGGTCTCGGTGCTCGCCTCCGGGATGGGCATCCCCTCCATCTCGATCTACGCCACGGAGCTGTTCCGGTTCTACGGCGTCAAGAGGATCATCCGGATCGGCACGGCCGGCGGCATGGCGACGCACCTCGACCTGGGCGACGTCGTGATCGCCAGCGCGGCCCACACGGACTCCGCGGTGAGCGCGAACCGCATCCCGGGGATCCACTACAGCCACGCCCCGAGCTTCGCGCTCGCCACCGCGGCGGCCCAGGCGTCCGGCCTGCGACCCGGTGCGACACCCGACGGTGTGCACGTGGGCGCCGTTCTCTCCAGCGACGTCTTCTACGCCGACCGCCCCGAGACCACCGCGCTTCTCGTCAAGCACGGCACCCTCGCCGTCGAGATGGAGGCGGCCGGTCTCTACGCGGTCGCGAACGCGGAGGGCGGCGAGGCCCTCGCGATCTGCACGATCTCGGACCTGCTGTTCCGTGAGGCGTCGCTGCCCGCGGACGAGCGCGAGCTGCTGTTCGACCGGGCAGTCGCGCTCGCCGTCGCGGCCTTCGCCACCGCCTGAGGGCCCGACGCCGCGGGCCACGACCCTCGATCTCGCGTGAAGCCGTCAAGTTCACGGCGCCGACGGTCGATCACCACGGTATGAGCACGCTGCAGTACCCACCCGCCGGCTGGTACGACGACGGCCACACGAAGGGTGTGCTCCGGTGGTTCGACGGTGCCGAGTGGACGGAGCGGACCGCACCCGACCCGGCGGCACAGGTGGCCGTGCTGCCCCCGCCGCCCCTCCCGGCGCCGCGTGTCGCCGTGGTCCCCACCCAGCGGACCCCGGCAGGGTTGACCGGGGCGACCATGGCGCCGCCACTGCCCGCGGGCTCCTCGCCGTCCGACCCGCTCCACTGGATGATCCCGATCGGACGCTCGTGGCAGGCGATCACCGCCGGGTACGTCGGCCTGGTCGCCCTGGTGGTCTGGCCGTTGGGGCCGATCGCGATCGCGTTCGGGCTGTGGGCGATGGCCCGGGCCCGTCAGGGTGGGCACGGGCGAGGTCGAGCCGTCTTCGCGATCGTCGTCGGGACCGCCGTGACCGTGCTCGGCGCGTACCTCTTGACGGCCTACGTCCTCCGGTAGGACCGAGCTCGACCCCGGGCGGAGCAGGCGTCGCGCGCCCTCCGACGATGGACAACCGCCCCCGCCCGCGCGGACGGGGCGATACGGTTCGCTTCATGCTGCTCACCGATCTGCAGGACCGTGTCCGCATCGCGCTGACGACGACCATCGTCGACGAGTGGTCGCTGCTGAGCCTGGCCGTCGGCACGAGCCGCCCCAGCGAGCGCGCGGTGGCGTTCCACCTCGGGTGGCACCTGCGCCCGATGATCGAGGCGTCCTGGGACGTCGACTGCGAGTACAACCGCTCCGGCATGCACCTCGAGGAGTCCGTCCGGCTGGTCGACGCCGAGGGCCGACGCATCCCCGACCTGATCGTCCACCATCGCGGCAAGCTCGGACCGGAGCACAACCTGCTCCTGCTCGAGCTCGCGACGGACAGCGCGATCGACGACCCCGACGGCGAGGCGTTCGCCCGCGCCCGCGCGCTGCAGACGCGGTTCGGCTACCACTTCGCGGCCGTGCTCGACCTCCGGCTCGGTGAGCGCGGGACGGACATCCCGATCGCACCGCGCTGGAAGTGGGCGACCCTCGACGAGGGGCAGGTCGACGAGTCCGACGTCTACACGCCGGGCGTGCTCACCGAGATCCTCGGCCGCGCGACCCAGACGTTGCAGGGCTGAGCCCGGAGCACCGTCGGGCGCTCCGGGCTCGTCGCCTGCGCGGCGTCGTCACCGCAGGGCGGTCACCTCAGGCGAGCGCGCCCATCGGGTCCCATGCCGGGAGGGCGAGCGGCGGCTCTGCGAGGGCGGCCTGCAGGGGCTCGGGCAGCGCCGACCGACGGACCGCGACCTCGAAGACGTACTCGTTGAACCACGAGTCGTCCATCGTGAAGAACCCCTTGTCGCCGTGCTCGTCGCCCCACGAGTTCTCGACCCGCCACCGGCGCGGCACCCCGTCGACGACGTCGACGCCGGTCAGCAGCATCGCGTGCGTCATGAGCGACTCGCCGTAGCGGACGCGGTCCTCCTTGGACATCGCCAGCTCGGTCCCGTACACGCCCTCGAGGTCGAGCAGGTCGGCGGCCCACAGGCCATCCGTCCGGAGCATCTGCTGCGCGACGTCGCACCCGAACCAGACCGGCTCCCCGGCCACGATCGCGTCCATCGCGAGCTTCTTCATGAGCTCGACCTCGGTGTTGAGGTAGAGGACGGGCTCGCCGCCGATCACGTTGCCGAGGTGCTCGATCGTGAGCGGGTGTCCCTTGGGGTGCTCGGGGCGCGGGTCGTCGACCAGGCACACGTACTCGTCGACCGGCACCGAGACGTACAGCCGGAAGAAGTCCTGCGGGGTCAGACGCCCGACCTGGTGGTTCTCGCCCTCGTCGTCGCGCCACTGCCAGTCGAACGACGACGGCGGCGTGCCGAGGTGGATCGACAGGATCCGGTAGGCATCCGCCACGACGGCCTCGCGCGCCGCCGCGAGCGCCTGCTCGTCGGCACCAGTCGCGACGAGGTCGCGCAGGTCACGTGCGGCACGGCGCAGCAGCGTGCGCAGCGAGCGGTTCATCACCGCGGTGGCGCTCGACGACTCGGTCTCGGGCATCGCCTCCTTGGGCACGACCCCGTGCTTGCGGAACACGTTCATCGCCATGTTCCACTGACCGCCGTCGCCCATGACCTCGGCGAGCAGGAACGTCACCAGCCGGTCGTCCGCGGGGCGGCCGGCCGTCCCGATCACGTCGGTGAGGAAGTAGTTGACGCGCTCGAGCTTGTCCCAGAACATCGCGTGGTTCTGCGAGAACTCGAAGGTCTTCACGCCGAGCTGCTTGCGCGTCTCGAACCGGAACAGGTTGAGCGCGGCGAACAGCCAGCAGCGGCCGGACTTCTTCTGGTTCGCGACCGTCCAGTCGTCGAGCCGGTGCGAGACGGTCGTGGAGATCGACACCTGACGCGCGTGGTTCACGGCGACCTGCTCGAGGCCGGCTCGCGTGACGGCGTTCTGCGCGAGGACCGCGCGGGGGTCGGCGGCGAACCCGTCCGCGAGCGCCTGCAGCGTGGCGGGGGTCAGCACGGCCTCCTCCCCGTTCTCGGCGCGGTCCGTCTCGGCGGGGGAGAGCGTGCTGGTCATGTGCCGGTTCACTCGATTCTGCGGTCGGTGCGGGGAGGGTGGCTCCGCGGGGCGGTTCCACCCTAGACCCGGCGGCGCGCCACCCTCCTCGACGGACCTTCCGGTCACAGCTCCATGCGACGGAACAGCAGCGCCGCCGCGGCCACGAGGGCGACCGACAGCACGAGGGACGTCAGGACGGGCCACAGCGGGGCTGAGGCCGTGCCCGCGGCGAGCGACGTCACCTGCGCCGGGAGCCCCGCCGGCGAGTACGAGCCGAGCGGCTTCCAGATCGCGGCGATCGACGCGAGTACGTACACGCCGAGCCCGGCGCCGGCCGCCCCGGCGGCCGAGCGGATGACCACCGAGAGCAGCGTCATGAGGGCGACGAACTGCACCGCGAGCACGAGCCACACCAGCGCCGAGGACCACAGCGCCGACGCGGGTGCCGTCCCGAACATCGCCGCGGTGAGCCCCCACGTCACGAGGGTGCCGACCACCAGCAGCACGGTGATGAACGCCGCGTTCACGACGGCCTTGACCACGACGAACGCGCTGCGCGAGACCGGCTTGGTGAGCACCAGGATCGCGGTACCGCTCCGGCTCTCCGCCGAGACCAGCCCGCCGTAGATGATGATCAGCGCGAAGAGGGCGATCTGGGTGAGGTTCTTGCCCCACTGCCCGTAGGCGTCGAGGTATGTCGGCGTCGGGATCGCGAACCCGGTGAGCTGGTCGCCGGCGAACGCCTTCACGATCTCCGGGGTGTACCGGGCGAGGGGCGGACCGGTCAGGGCGAAGAACGCGAGGATGCTGGGCAGCACCCACCGTCGCCACGTGCGCAGGATCTCCAGCGTCTCCTTGCGGGCGAACACCGTGAACCCGTTCATCGCCGACCACCTCCGACGAGCTCGACGAAGACCTCTTCGAGTCCCATCTCTCCCGCGTCCATGCGCACGAGCCCGGTCTGCCGGGCGGCAACCATCACCGGGATCTCGTGCTGCGCGAGCGCGACGTCCGTCACGGTGATCTCGATCGTCCCGTTCGCGCCGCGCGCCACCGCTGTCGCCCAGGCGCGCTGCTCGATCTCGGTCGCGAGCGCGTCGGCGTCGTCGGTGACCTCGACGACGACCTTTCGGGCGCCGTACGTCGACCGGAGCTCGTCGATGGGCGACTGGACGACGACCCGGCCCTCATCGAGGATCGCGACCGCGTCGCACACACGCTCGACGTCCCCGAGGATGTGCGTCGAGAAGAACACCGTCGTGCGGCCGCGGAGCGACGCAATCATCTCGAGCAGCTCCTTGCGTCCCATCGGGTCCAGCGCACTGGTCGGCTCGTCGAGGAGCAGCAGGCGTGGCGCGTTGACCAGGGCCTGCGCGACGCCGAGGCGCTGCTTCATGCCGCGCGAGTAGCCGCCGACCGTGGTCTTCACCCCGGTCAGCCCTGCCAGGTCGAGCAGCATCGCGACGCGCTCGTCGAGGAGCGTGCCACCGAGACCGAAGAGCCCGCCCGCGAACCGCAGGAAGTCCTCGGCCGTCATCCACTCGTAGAAGCCGGGGACGTCGGGGAGGAACCCGATCTCGGCGCGGACGGCATTGCCCGCTGTCGCGACGTCGTGACCAAGCACGTGGACGGACCCGCTCGTCGGCCGCGCCAGGCCGGTGATCAGGCGCAGCATGGTCGTCTTGCCCGCACCGTTGGGACCGAGGAACCCGAAGATCGAGCCCTCGTCGACGGTGAGGTCGACCGCGTCGAGCGCCCTCTTGTCGCCGTACGCCTTGGTGAGGGCCGTGGTCCTGATCGCTGCCGTGGTCGGCGCTCCGCTGGTGGCGCTCATCGCGGCCCGGCGCTGTCGTCACGGCGACCGTAGAGCGAGTCGGCGATGCTCTCGGTCCGGGACGCCGACGGGGTCGACGGCAGAGGGACCTCGGTGGCCGCCGCAGGCTTGCGGCCCACGATCAGGTAGAGGATCGCGCCCAGCAGGTTGACCAGGAGGATGATCGCGACCCAGATCCACTTGTTGCCCATCGCGACCCGGTCCACCGGTCGGCGGACGAGGTCGACCAGGGCGACGACGTCCAGGGCGAGCTGGACCACGCCGACGACGAGGAGGAAGACGAAGACCCCGGTGGGGAGGTCAGCAAGCTGCCCGTTCACTGTGCACGTCCTTTCGATGACGTGATGGAGAGGTCGCGGCGCCGCTCTGCGGCGCTGCCGAGACGAGAGACGCCGACGAGAAGGACGAACGGCAGCACCAGGAAGCCGCCGATGCCGAGCCACGTCGGCCACATGCCCGTGCCGCCTCCTGCGGAGGCGACGGTCTGGACGAGGATCGCCAGCGAGAGCACCGCGAAGCCGAGGCTCACGGCGGACGCGGCCACCCGGTTGAACCGCCGGCGGCGGCGCGTGTGCACCCATGCGGCGAGCAGCACGGGCACGACCGCCATCACGACGAGCCACAGGACCGCGGCTCCTCGGCTGCTGTACCCGTCGACATGACCGGCGCCGTTCCAGTGCACCGGGACGTTCGCCGGCAGGGTCGGCCACGACACGGCAGCCAGCACCACGACCGCCATCGCGACAGCGGCGGGCGCGGCGAGGGTTGCCGTCACTACGCCGTCCGGGACCGCTGCGAACGCGTCATCCTCGTCGTCGGGCCGGACCAGGTGGGTCTTCACGGCGAGGGCGCCGAAGTTCACGGTCCATCCCATGCCGAATGCCTTGGGCACGAGGATCCGCGGGTCGGTGGGGTTCCACACCCGCAGGGCGACCCGATCGGTCGTGGGCGGGCGGACGTCGTAGGGCATGCCGAGGACGCGGCCGACGAGGGCCGACGGTCGCCCGTCGACGGCGTCGGGCGCGGCGTCGTACTCGGCCGCCTCTGCTGCGAACGCGCGGGCGAGCTCCTCGGGCGAGCCGAGCTCGGCGAGCACCCGCGTCGCGTCCGCGGCGGTGGCGGTTGTGCCGACGAGCCGGTCGTCGACGTGCGCGCGCAGCTCGGCGAGCTCGTCGGCACCGATCCTGGCGCGGATCGCCTCGGTCGCCGTCGCGAGTCGGGCGAAGTAGTCGTCGATCACCACTGCGGCGTCTCGGGACGTCCCGTCGGTGGGTGCGTGGGTGCTCATCGGGCGTCCAATCCCAGCAGGTCGTCCATCTCGTTCTTCATCCCGTTCCAGGCCTTGGCCATCCCGGCGAAGACCTCCTCGCCGTCGGGCGAGAGCCGGTAGTACTTCCGCGGTGGCCCGACGGGTGATTCCCGCCAGACCGAGGTGATCAGGCCCGACTTCTTCAGGCGTGCGAGCAGCGGGTAGGCCGTACCGGCGCTGATCGCCAGACCCGGGTAGGCCGCGAGCCGGTCGACGATCTCACCGCCGTACGCCTCGTCGCGGTGCAGCAGCGCGAGGATCGCCAGCTCGACGACGCCCTTGCGGAACTGCGACGGGATCGTGTCGCTGCTTTCTGCCACGCGCTCGCCGCCTCCCGAACTTGCTGGCTTCACCTGGTTCTATGTCGTGCCAGGTACACGGTAATACCAACTAGTGCGGCGAGGCAAGGTGATGCCCGCCGTCCACCTCTGACCACCGGGCGCCCGTGACCTCCGAACGCCCGTGACCACCGCGCGGCTGCGACCGCGGCACGCCGCTGCTCCCCGCGCCGCGACGTCCGCGGCGTCACTCCGCGACCCGAGCCGACCCGGCGATCCGGGTCACGGGCAGTGCTCACCCGAGAGGACCGCCGCGAGGATGACGACGGTCCGCACGTCCACCACCTCGCCCGCCTTCGGGCTCTGGGTGCACACGCGCCAGACACCGTCGATGGACACGGAGCGGCCGAGCCCACTCGCGTCCTGCGGGTCGAGGGACTGGGAGCCCAGTGACTGGAGCGCGCCCTGCGCCTCGTCGAGGGGCTCGCCGATGAGGTCGGGGACGATGAAGACCTGCATCACCGCGGACCTCGTGGGCGACGGTGCCGCGAGGGGGCCGGTGTGCGACGACGCGGTCACCGATGCCGCAGCTCCGGGCCCGCTCGGCGCCTCCCCGTCTCGCGCGGCGCACCCGGCAAGGGTGAGGGCGACACACGCGCACAGCACCGGGGTGAGGCGTGAGACCTGGCGGCGGTCCATCGGTCGAGGTGCCCTTCGGGCGAGGACGAGGTGCTACGTCCGAGTACATCGACACGTCGCCCGCATGGCTTGACCGCCGGCCGCTCCTCGATCAGGTGACCGCCATCCGACTGAGCCGGCGCACCACTGCGCCACCGTGGAGCCGCGTCGGGGTCCGACCGGCCCGCACCAGGGCTCGAGCCTCCGGGTACCGCCCACACAGACTGCTACCCCCGTGCCGCCAGGGTGGCACGGGGGTAGCAGTCAGATCACGCCTGAATCAGTGGCGGGAGAACACCGCCCGCCGGATCCGGGGCTGGAGGAGAGCTCCACCGCCGAGCAGCAGCAGCGCCACGATCACCAGGGGCAGCGGGGTTGCGCCGGTGAAGGCGAGGACCCCGGACGAGGCGGTCGGGACCGACGCGTTCGGCGGTGCCGCCAGGACCTCGCTGAAGGTGCACGCGCTGCCCGTCAGCTTCGGAGCCACCGTGAACGTCACCTGAGCCGTGGTGCCGTGGTCGAACGCGTACCCGTCGGTCGCGGTCGCCGTCGCGGTCCACGTACCCGGACCGAACGACGTCTTGTCCCACACGTACCCCACACCGTCGGCCAACGTCGCCGACCCGTCCGCCGTGCACGTCGGAGGAACGATCGTCACCACCGTGTTCGGCGGCGCCGCCAGCACCTGCGAGACGGGGCACACGGTCTGCTCGCTGGCCAGCAGGTCACGCGTCTGCGTCTCGGTCACCGTCGACGCGCTCGTGGTGTCCAGGACCCACCCGCCATTGCTCCACACGTACGGCGTCGTGGTGACCTCACGCGTCTGCTTCACCGTCGTGTCGCCACAGGCCCACGTCCCGTCGACCCACGCGGTGGTCGTCACCTTGGGCTGAGGCTGGGAGACGGAGCAGTCCGCCGCCGCCGCAACGGTCACCGTGAGCGTCGCGACCCCGCCTGACTGGAGCTTCCAGTCGGTGCCAGTGACCGACAAGGTCGTGCCCGCTCCTGGAGTCGCGGTGATGGTGTAGTCGCCGGCAGCCAGGCCGGTCGTCTTGCCGCCGGAGACCGTGTAGGTCACCCCGGCGGTCGTCGGCAGGGTGATCGACCCGCCGGTCAGGTCGGAGACGCCGCCGGTACCGACCTGGCAGGTCTGGGGTGCGACGGTCGGAGCGACCGGCGTCACCTTCGTCGTCACGGGCGGGGTGCAGCTCGTCCCGACCTTCGTGAACTTCCAGGCGCTACCCAGACCGCCGCCCCACAGAGACTCGGACGGGTTGTTGGGGGCATAGAGGACCTTGCCGCCGAGCAAGGCGGTCGTCGTCGAGTTGTCGTTGTAGCCGTCGATCTGGAAGCAGCCGTAGCTCTGGCTCTTGACCCACGCATCCAGTGCGCCGAGGTCCTTGGTCGACACCTTGATGCTCGTGGCGAGCTTCTGCCCACCGGGCTGCCACACCGCCGTCGAGCTGTTCACCCACCCGGGCATGTACCACGCGGCCACGACATAGCCGGACGGGGCGCTCGTGGGAGTACTCGTCGAGCGCTCGTCATCACCCCATCTGGACCAGCCGTTGTAGTCACCGGAGCCGGACCAGTGGTTCGTGTGCGCCGACGCCGTCGTCGCCGCCATGGTGACCATGCCGAGCGACAGGAGCAGTGCACTCACGAGTGAGGCGATGGGCTTCTTGAGTTTCACATTCATTCCTTCTATGTCCGCGTTCGTCTCGACGCTCGCATTCGGCGCAAGCCCCGTCCGGTGGCTACAGTCGCGTTGCCCCCTGTGCGCGACCTCTCTCCGTTCCGAGACGTCGCGACATACTTTCCGGAGCGAGGATATATTCGGACATACCGGGACACAAGGGATATCGCCTCCCTGTTGATGCGCATGTTGCGCTCACCGGTCACCCTCATCGCATTTCACCGGACACCACCGGGACAGACCGCTACCCCGCGTCACCGGAGTGGCACGGGGTAGCAGTCAGATCACCCCTGGATCAGTGGCGGGAGAACACCGCCCGCCGGACCCGAGGCTGGAGCAGGACGCCCGCACCGATCATCACCATCGCCACGATCGCCAGCGGCAGCGGAGTTGCTCCCGTCGCAGCCAGAACTGCCGCGGTCGGGACCGACGCGTTCGGCGGTGCGGCCAGGACCTCGCTGACCGTGCACACGTCACCCGTCAGCTTCGGGGCCACCGTGAACGTCACCTGGTAGGTGTCACCGCTGTCGAACACGTACCCGTCGGTCACGGTCGCCGTCGCGGTCCACGTACCCGGACCGAACGACGTCTTGTCCCACGTGTACCCCACACCGTCGGCCAACGTCGCCGACCCGTCCGCGGTGCACGTCGGGGGAACGATCGTCACCACCGTGTTCGGCGGCGCCGCCAGCACCTGGCTGCACACGGTCTGCTCGCTGGCCAGCAGGTCACGCGTCTGCGTCTCGGTCACCGTCGACGCGTTCTCGGTGTCGAGAACCCACGCACCATCGACCCAGGCGTACGGGGTCGTCGTGACCTCACGCGTCTGCTCCACGGTCGTGTCGTCGCAAGCCCACGTTCCGTCGACCCACTCCGTCGCCGCCACCTGGGGGTCAGGCTGCGGGATCGAGCAGTCCGCCGCCGCGGCAACAGTCACCGTGAGTGTGGCCGTGCCGTCCTCCTGGAGCACCCAGTCGGTCTCGCCGACCGTCAGGATCATGCCCTCAGCAGGTGTAGCGGTCACCGTGTAGTCACCGGCAGCCAGGCCGGTGGCCTTGCCGTCCGTGACCGTGACGGGATCCCCGCCGGCGGTCGTGATCGTGTAGGTGACCCCGGCGGTCGTCGGAAGCGTGATCGACCCACCGGTGATGTCAGCGACGCCACCGTCACCCACCTGGCACGTCGCGGGAGCGACGGTCACGGTCCCCCTGCGTGACGTAGCAGTCTCCCGTAGCCATGCCCGGCTCGTCGTAGATCCTGAACTTCACACCGGTCAGGATGTAGCCCTTGTCGGCCTTCGCGACCATCTTCAAGGGATTCTTCTTGTCCCAGCTGAACGTGATGCCCGTCTGGTCCGTCGGCAGGCTCGGGAGGGACCCATCAGTCGTGCAGGTCGGGGCGATGGGCTCCGGGAAGACGGCTGTCACCTGGATGACAGGAGGTGTGCACGCGATCGAGCTGCCGGACTTCGTGAAGGTCCACCCGTTGTGTCCCGTCGGGTCGTCCCACGCCGTCACGGCGACGGAGTAGGTGTGCGACGTGTACTTGTCGGAGAACGTGTAGCTCTTCGTGAACGTCGTCGAGAAGTCGGTGTCCTCGACAGCGGTGCCGTCGATCGTGACCACGACGTGGTTCGTCTTCGCGGGTACGGCCGGGGACGTCTCGTGGAAGCGCGAGGCGCCGGTCTTGGTCCAACCGTCACCGGCCGGCTTGTTCTTCGACCACTGGGTCTCGACGTGCGTCTTCGCTTCGTGGGTGGTGGCGATCCACCAGAACCACGATCCACGCCCGTTCCCGGACTGGATGTAGGTGTCGACAGCGCTGTCGTCGTAACCCTTGTGGTCCGCGTTCCAGTGACCGGGGTCGGTCACCGGTGTCGACGAGACGTCTGCAGGGTTGGCCGCGCCGTCCTTCTCCGGCGTGTAGGTGTACCGGACGTACTCGGTCCAGGCCGCCTGGTCGACAACCGTCCGCGTCCACTCGTACTCGGTGTATCCCTGGGCCGGGCTACCCTCACGCGAGGCCTGGTAGTACCGGAGGTCGACCGAGAGTGCAGAACAGGTGGCCGACACCGCGTTGGTGTGTGCTGATGCCGGCGACGTGACCAGCGTGGCCATGCCGAGCGTCAGGAGCACCACGCTGACTAGCGAGGCAATAGGCTTCTTGAGTTTCACGATCGTTCCTTGTCTGTCTGCGTCGTTCACTGCGCTCGCGTTCGGTGCGGGGCCCGTCAGGTGGCTCCAGGTCGTGCTGGCCCTCCGCACGACCTCTCGCCACTGAGAGGTGTCGCGACTGCCGTTCACAAATCAGGCTATAAACGGACATATCGGTCCACAAGGCATCCGGACGAGTTTGTCCGGATTTCACCCGCTTGGCCGTATGCGCCCCACTCGACCGGGCGCCAGGGCGCCGAGCGCGCCCGCGCCACCCGCTCCCCGCACGACCCCAGAGGTGTCTGCCGGCCGGCCCGTCTCCGACGGGCGCACAGCCCGGTGCGCGTCTAGTCTCGAACTGAGGTGAGCGACGATGCATGCTGCGGTGGGCGACGAGATCATCATTCACGGACGAGTCACCGGGAACCCGGACCGCCGGGGCGAGGTGCTCGAGGCGCGCGGGCCCGATGGCACCCCGCCCTACCTCGTGAAGTTCGACGACGGGCACGAGGTCCTGGTGTTCCCGGGGCCCGACGTCCAGGTCGTGACGCTGAGCCACTGACGGCCACCGACGGCCACTGACGGCCGCGTTCGCGCTCCGGTCGGTTCCGGGGGTTCTCGACAGGGGGCACGATGACGCACGGCACTCCCACGAGCGACGACGCGCGCGACCCGAGCCGAACGGACGCACCCACCCGAGCCCCCTCCGGCGATCCGCCCCCACCCCGTCGCCGCGCGATCCTCGCGATCGGCGCCACGCTCGTGATCGCCGCGGCCGCCGTCGTCGGCACCCGGGTGTGGGGCACCGGGTCGGCAGCACCTCCGCCGACGTCTCCGACGACCGGAGAGCAGTCGACGCCGTCGGCCGCGTCGCCGGTGCCCGGGTCGGCCCTGGCCGGCTGGCCGCTCTGGTCCACGATCCCCGCTGCGACCGTCGACCTCGCGGCGGCGCCGCACCGGCACGTCGACCGTGCGCTCGCCGTCGTCCGCACGGACGATCCGAGCGACAGTGGCGGCCTCGCGCTGTTCGCGCTGGACGCGGCGGACGGTGCCTGGGTGCGTCTCGACCTCCCCGACGGGGTCCCGGCACCGGGCCACGGCATCGCGCTCTCGGCCGACGGCCGATCGATCGCCTCCACCGGCTCCGGCTCCGACGTGCAGCTCTACGACCTGGCGACGGGCGGCCGACGAACCGTCACGATCCCTCCGACGGCCACCACGGGGTGCACGTCCACCTGGTCGACCTTCTCCTCGGACGGCGCGCACCTCGCCGTCCTCTCCACCTGCGGCACCGAGCTCTCCGCGAGCGCACCCGAACGGTCGACCTCGGTCGTCGAGATCGACCTGACCACCCGCGACGTGCGCCAGGTCGCGCTCGCGCCCGGCACCTACGCGCCACCCGAGCCATCCCTCGCCTACGCACCGGACGGCGCGACGATCGCCGTCGGGACGCTCGACGTCGGCAGCGACACCGACGGGACCCTGACCGTCGTCGCGCGCGACGGGTCCACCCTCGCGCGGTGGACCGGGGCCGCCACCCTGGACACCGTGGACCCGTGGCGGGACGACCGCACGGTGCTCGTCTCCGGCATCGACTCGACCGGCTCCGGCACCCCGATGTGGTTCGACACGACGACCTCGAGGATCACGCCCGCCGTGCTCGCCCCCGCCGACGGCGACGTCTCCCTCACCCCGATGCTGTTCGCGGCGGCATGCTCGTCGCACGGATCGACCCGACCACCGCCGACACCCCCGGGACCACGGTGTGGGTCTGCGACACCGCCCACCGCACCCGCGCACCGTGGCTGACGTTCACCGGGGCGAGCGTGCTCTCGGTGCTGCTTCCCGCGACTCCGGCACCGTCGCGGCCGTCTACGTCGGCGCGCTGAGCTCGCGCGCACGCACGAGCACCGCATCGAGCATCTCCGGCGTCAGTCGGCCGGTGAACGTGTTGTGCGGGCTCACGTGGAAGCAGCCGAGCAGCACGAGCCGACGCCCGTCCGGGCCGTCCAGCCGCACCTCCGTGCCGTGCCCGAACGTCGGACGCGGCCGCGGCACGCGCCAACCGAGGTCGTCGAGCGCGGCAAGCAGCGCCTGCCAGCCGAAGCCGCCCAGCACGACGGCGACGTCGGGAGCCACGAGCTCGAGCTCACGGCCGAGCCACGGAGCACAGGTGCGACGCTCGACGGGGGTCGGCCTGTTCTCCGGCGGGGCGCACCGCACCGGGGCCGTGAGCCGTAGACCGGTCAGGACCATGCCGTCGTCGCGCGACGTCGACGTGGGCTGGGACGCGAACCCGGTGCGATGCAGCGCCGCGAACAGGAAGTCCCCGCTGCGGTCACCGGTGAACATCCGCCCGGTGCGGTTGGCGCCGTGCGCCGCAGGGGCAAGACCGACCACGACCACGCGCGCGTCCGGGTCGCCGAACCCCGGCGCCGGCCGGGCCCAGTACGTCTCGTCCTGGTACGACGCGCGCTTCTCCTCCGCGACCTGCTCGCGCCACGCGACGAGCCGCGGGCACGCGCCGCACTCCACGACGAGCGCGTCGAGCTCCGCGAGGGTGCGGGCCCGGGCGGCCCGGGTCGGGTAGGCGACGTCGCGGTCCACGCGCGTCACTGTGCCACCTTCGCGGCCCGCGGGCGCACGGTCGGCACCCGTCCGGCCCATCGTTGACCATGCCGGGCCGTCGGACCGTTGCTAGGGTCGGAACAGACCACGACGTCCCCTGGGGTGCTGGTCACGAGCGGCGTCCGGTCACCGCGGTCGCCGCCCGAGGCACGGATCGCCGCGTCGACGCAGCGGTCCCGATCGGCTCCCAGAGCCGGTGCGCCGCGGGTCGTGACGGGGAGGTGCGCACATGACCGGGTCACAGGTGACCGGATCCCGCCCAGCCGCGAGCATCGACCCTGGCGCCGTCGGCTCGTCCCGCGCCAGGAGTGCTCACCCCGACCCTCCGGTCGTCTCGCCCGAGCTCGACGCCGTGCTGTTCGACATGGACGGCGTCGTCACCGACACCGCGATCGTGCACGCACTCGCCTGGAAGCGACTGTTCGACGACTTCCTGTCCACCCAGTCCTCCGACGACCCCGCATCGGCGGGACCCGGCGCCGACCCCGGCTGGGCGCGGCCGTTCGACCTCGACGAGGACTACTGCCGCTACGTCGACGGCAAGCCCCGGTACGACGGAGTCGAGAGCTTCCTGACGTCCCGCTCGATCACCCTCCCCTACGGGCACGACGACGACCCGCCGAGCGCTCGCACCGTGTGCGGCCTCGGCAACCGCAAGGACGGGTACGTCAGGACGTGGCTGGCCGAGAACAAGGTGCGGGCCTACCCCGTGACGATGCTCTTCATCGAACGCCTCCACGCGGCCGGCATCCGCACCGCGGTGTTCTCCTCGAGCCGCAACGCCGAGGGCGTCCTGACCAGCGCCGATGTGATCGACCTGTTCGACGTCCGGGTCGACGGCACCGACCTGAGCCGGCTCGGGATCCCCGGCAAGCCCCACCCCGCGATGCTCTGGGAGACCGCGTCGCTCGTCGGGGTGGTCCCCGGTCGCGCCGCGATCGTCGAGGACGCGGCCTCGGGCGTGCAGGCCGGCAAGGACGGCGGCTTCGCCTTCGTCATCGGGATCGACCGCGGCACGTGCTACGGGAGCAGCGACGTGGACGCCTGCCGCGGGCGACTGCTCGCGGCCGGTGCGAGCATCGTCATCGCGGACCTCGGCGCCGTGGAGGTGACGGGGAGGCGGCTCGTCGTCCACCCCGCCCGCGAGCCGGGCTGGAGCGCGAGGTGAGCGACTGGACGCTCGTCTACGAGGGGTACGACCCTGCCCTCGAGGGCCACCGTGAGGCGCTGTGCACGCTCGGGAACGGGTACGTCGCGACGCGTGGGGCGAGCCCCGACGCCGTGGCCGACGGCGTCCACTACCCCGGCACGTACCTGGCCGGCGGGTACGACCGCCAGATCACCGAGGTCGCCGGGCACCAGATCGAGAACGAGTCCCTCGTCAACATCCCCAACTGGCTGCCGCTGACGTTCCGCGCGGACGGCGGTGCGTGGTTCCGGCTCGACGACGTCGAGATCCTCGAGTACCGGCAGGAGCTCGACGTCGGCCGCGGTGTGCTGCGCCGCAGGCTGCGGTTCCGTGACGACCACGGCCGCACCACCCTGTGGACCGAGCGCCGACTGGTGAGCATGGCCGACCCGCACCTGGCCGGCCTCAGTGTCGAGCTCACCGCAGAGGACTGGTCCGGGCGGCTCACGGTGCGGTCGGCGATCGACGGCGGTGTGACGAACACGGGTGTCCCGCGGTACCGCGACCTCGCCCACGAGCACCTCGACGTGCTCGTGCAGGACCACGTCGGCTCGGACACGATCGTGCTGCGCTGCCGCACCAAGCAGTCGATGCTCGGCATCGCCCAGGCCGCGCGGACGCGGCTGTACCGCGGCGGGAGCGAGATCGCCGGCGACCACGAGACGTACGTGGCCGACGGTGTGGTCGCCCACGAGATCTCGTGCGACCTCGAGGTCGGTGTCCCCGTCACGGTCGAGAAGATCGCGGCGGTCTACACCTCGCGGGACCGGGCGATCAGCGAGCCCCTGCTCGAGGCCACCGACGCCATGGGCCGCGCGGGCCGGTTCGACGAGCTCCTCGCCGCGCACGCCCTCGCCTGGAAGGAGCTGTGGGCCGCGTGCGACATCCAGGTCGACCACCGCGACGGGGAGAAGATCCAGCTCAAGGTGCGCGTGCACATCTTCCACGTGCTGCAGACCGCATCGCCGCACACCGGCGACCTCGACGTCGGCATCCCCGCCCGCGGGTGGCACGGCGAGGCGTACCGCGGGCACATCTTCTGGGACGAGGTCTTCGTCTTCCCGTACCTCAGCCTGCACCTGCCGACGCTGAGCCGGTCGCTGCTCGAGTACCGGTACCGGCGCCTCCCCGCGGCCCGCCGCGCGGCACAGGCCGCAGGGTTCCGCGGTGCGATGTTCCCGTGGCAGAGCGGCAGCAACGGCCGTGAGGAGAACCAGCTGCTGCACCTCAACCCGGTCTCCGGGCGGTGGCTCCCGGACAACACGCACCGCCAGCACCACATCAGCTCGACGATCGCGTACAACATCTGGCGCTACCACCAGGTCACGGCCGACCACGAGTTCATGCACTCGCACGGCGCCGAGATGATGTTCGAGATCGCCCGGTTCTGGGCGAGCATCGCGCACCTCAACCCCGCGATCGACCGCTACGAGATCACCGGCGTCATGGGGCCCGACGAGTTCCACACCGCCTACCCGGGCGCCGACCCGGACACCGCCGGGGGGATCGACAACAACGCGTACACGAACGTCATGGCGTCCTGGGTGCTCAGCCACGCGGCCGAGCTCGCCGACCAGCTGCCCGACCCCCGCGCACGCCGCCTCTTCGAACGCCTCGCCCTGGACCCGGAGGAGATCGCCGAGTGGCAGCAGATCAGCCGCCGGCTGCGCGTGCCGTTCCACGCGGACGGCGTCATCAGCCAGTTCGACGGGTACGAGGAGCTCGAGGAGTTCGACTGGGCCCGGTACGAGCGCACGTACGGTGACATCCACCGGCTCGACCGCATCCTCGAGGCGGAGGGCGACTCACCGAACCGGTACAAGGCGTCGAAGCAGGCCGACGTGCTCATGCTCTTCTACCTGTTCTCGGCCGACGAGCTCACGCTGCTCTTCGAGCAGCTCGGCTACCCGTTCGACCACGATGCGATCCCCCGCACGATCGACTACTACCTGGCCCGCACGTCGCACGGGTCGACCCTCAGCCGCCTGGTGCACTCGTGGGTGCTCGCGCGCTCGAACCGCCCGCGCTCGTGGGAGCTGTTCCGCGACGCCCTCGACAGCGACCTCACGGACACGCAGGGCGGCACGACCCGCGAAGGGATCCACGTCGGCGCCATGGCCGGCACGAGCGACCTGGTGCAGCGCTGCTACCTGGGCGTCGAGATGCGTGCGAACGTCCTGCACCTCGACCCGGCGCTGCCCGACGACATCGAGCGCGTGGCCGTCAGCCTGCGGTGCCGCGGTCACGTGCTCGACGTCGAGGCCGACCACACGACGCTCACGGTCCGCTCCCGGATGTTCGCCGCCGGTCCGCTCGCGATCGCCTACCGCCACTCGTACCGCGACGTCGCCGCCGGCGGAACCTTCACCTTCCCCCTGGTCCCCCCGACTCCCCGCCCCCTCGACGCGAACCCCGGTGGCCGCGCGTCGCCGGTCCCGCCGACCTGACCCCACCCGCCAGGCTCGCCGAGATCGTGAGTCCGACGCGAACTCGTAGGTCAGGCCGTGCGATCTCGCGTCGGACTCACGATCTCGGCGGAGGGGTGTGGGAGTCAGGTGGCGGGTGGGCGGCGCTTCTGGGGGTGGAGGGTGCGCCCCTCGGCGAGGTCGGCGACGTAGCGCTCGAGTCGTCTGGCTCGGGTCTCTGGCCTCGTGGCCTCCTGAAGGCGGTAGCAGATGGCGAAGCGGTTGGCGGACGTCAGCACGTCCCACCAGGCCTGGGCGCGGGGCTGCTCGGCAAGCGCGGCCAGCAGGTCCTCAGGCGGTTCCATGCTCGCGGCTCCGCCGTACGCTCGGTCCCATCGGCCGTCGGCCTTGGCCGCCGCCACCTGGGCGAGACCGGCCGGCAGCATCCGGCCGTCCTGCGTCAGACGATCGGCGCGCGCCACGTTGCTCGCCGACCACGGGCTGCGCGCACGACGGGGCGTGAACCTCTGGAAGGACGTGGCGTCGTCGCGCGCGCGACCCTGCCCGTCGATCCACCCCACGCACAGCGCCTCCAGGAGAGCGCCCTCGTAGGTGAGCAGCGTGGCGGCGCCGCCCTTCTTGGTGAGCACCAGCCAGACCCCTGGAGCCGTCGGGTGGTGCTCGACGAGCCACTCGCGCCACGCGGCCACGTCGGGCAGCAGCAGACCGGGAAGGTCGTCCGTCCCCGGGTTGTCGACTCTCACACGGACAGTGTGCCGCCGGTTCGCCCAGGAGGAGCGCGGCGTGTCGAGATCGTGAGTTTGACCCGAACTCGTGGCTCAGGACATGCGATCTCGCGTCGAACCCACGATCTCGGCGGGGGTACGGGAGCGGGGCGGGGCGGGGCGGGTGTCAGCTGCCGGCGGTGAAGGGGCCGATGTAGGTCCCGGGGTGGGTGGCACCGCCCTGGCAGTCGTCCACCGAGCCTCCCGGCCAGGGGACCGAGGTGGGCGTCGTCGCGTCAGGCAGGATCACCGTGACGCTGGTGGGGACCCACGGGGTGCCCTGGTCGCAGACGTCAGGGCCGGGCAACGTCGTGAAGGCGGCGTGCGCGGTCGCACCGGGGGCGAGGACCACCTTCGAGTACGTGGTGGACTGGCGGACGGGGTCGTACGTGGTCGACCCGTTCGACAGCGGGCCGACCAGCTCGAACCCCGGGAACCCGGTCAGGCTGCAGGGCGACAGGCTGATGTTGGTGGCGTCCAGCGTCATGACGTACTGCTGGGTGCTGTGCGCCTTCCCGCTCAGGCCGAGCCGAAGGTCGCTGATCAGGCACGCCTGCGCGACGCCGCTGCCGGTGGCACTGCCCTTCGCAGGCGTCCCCGCCGTCGTCGACGAGGACGGGGGCTGATCCGTCGAGTACGTCCCGGGCGCGTAGGCGGTGACCTTGATGCCGAACGGCTTCCCCGCCGGGGCGCCTGCAGCGAGGTCAACCGGGATCGTGAGCGCACCCGCGCCCGGCGCGCTCGAGCCGTCGAGGCTGACGCTGATCCGACCGAGGGTGACCACCGGGCCGTCGTACGCCGTGGCGGTCCCGAGGGCGAACCACGCATGGCCTCCGGGCGCGATCGTGAGCGTGCTCGGCCCCGGATCCGCCACGGCGTTCAATGCGCCGTTCGTGACGGAGATCGGCTCGTCGGTCAACGGTCCGGGCGACGTGCCGGTCGGCTGGATCTCGGTGCCCGACGCCGCGGTGATCGTGGGGTAGCCCGTGAGCGTGCACGCGCGACTGCCTCTGTTGGTCACGGTGATGATCGCGAACGGCTGGCTCATCCCCGCGCCGCTGGACGTCTGTTCGGCGATCAGCTCCGCCGCGGTGCACGTCGTGCCGACCGCGGTGGCCGACGGCGACGGTACCGGCGCGCTCGACGTGGTCGCCGGCAACGCGACCCGGTGGCGCGCGAGCTGCGCTCCGGCGACGAACACCCCACCGACCACGGCCACCGCCGCCAGGGTCGCGACCCCGCGGTACACCGTGTGCCGGCGCCGGTAGCGCCGTCCGCCCCGCATGATCGCGTCCACGTCCAGCTCCGGCACCGGTCCGGCGTCGAACCCGGCGAGCAGTGCGCGGACGTCCTCCTCCTCGCGCCCGTTCACGGGGTCTCCTCCGCCCACTGCAGCAGATGGGTGCTGGCACGCAGCTTGCCCATCGCCCGGTGCGTCACGCTCTTGACGGTGCCGAGCGGCCAGCCGAGCTCATGAGCGGTCTCCTGCTCGGACAGGTCGAGCAGGAACCTCAGCGCCACGACCCGACGCTCCCGCGCGCTCAACGCCGCCATCGCGCGCAGAACCGCGTCGCGCTCGACGACCCCGGCTGCCGGATCGGCGTTCGACCTCTCCGGGGCCGACGGGGTCAGGTGCTCCCGACCGCGTTGCCGCCGCCACCTGTCGATGTTCGCATTCACCACGATCCGCGCGGCGTAGGCGGCCGGGTCTTGACCGGCCACCCGACGCCATCGGGCATAGGTACGCATCAATGCCGTCTGCACCAGGTCCTCCGCCACCCCCGGGTCCGCGGTCAGCGCCAACGCCAACCGGTACAACCGGGCCCTCTCGTTCAGCGCGAACGCGCGGAATCCGGCGTCACCACCGTCGTCCACCTCGATCGACACCGAGTTCGCCGTCGTCTTCACCCCCCCACAAACGCAGCCGCCCCCCGCCAGGTTCTCCCCCCGCCCACATTCGCCGAGATCCGTCGAGATCGTGGGTCCGGTGCGAGATCGTGGGTCCGAACCTACGATCTCGCGCCGGACTCACGATCTCGGCGTCCGGTCGCGTGCGTCCGGTCGCGTGCGTCCGGTGGGTGGGGGTTGGGCGGGTGGTCAGGCCTGGGTGAGTGCCTGCTCGACCTCGCGGGTGAGGACGGGTTCGGGTTGCGCGCCGACGATCCGACGCACGACCGCACCGTCGCGCAGCAGGACCAGCGTCGGGATGCTGCTCGCGTCGAACCTCGACGCGGTCGCCGGGTTGTGGTCCACGTTCACCTTGACGACCTTCACCTGACCGGCGAACCGGCCCGCCAGCTTCTCCAGCACCGGCGCGACCATCCGGCACGGCGCGCACCACGGCGCCCACAGGTCCAGCAGCACCAGCTGGTGGGTGTCCAGCGCCGCGCTCAGATCGACGTCCGTGGCATCCGCGATCCACGGCAGCGTCGTCTTGCACGACGCGCAGCGCGGATGTCCGGCGGCAGCGGCAGGGACCCGGTTCTTCGTCCCGCAGGACGGGCACGCGACGACTCGTGAGGCCATGGGTCGATCATCGCACCGGGACGACGCGCGCACGCGGGGGCGTCGTCCTGTCGACGGGCACCGGAGCGGGCCGACCTCACTCGAAGCGCGACGGGTCCCCCGCACCCACCCGGACGACCTCCGGCGCACCCTCCGACCAGTCGACGACCGTCGTCGGCTCGGTCCCGCAGTCACCCGCGTCGATCACCGCGTCGACCACGTGGTCGAGCTCGTCCTTGACCAGCCAGCCCTCGGTCATCGGCTCGTCCGCACCCGGCAGCAGGAGCGTGCTCGACAGCAACGGCTCACCGAGCTCGCGCAGCAGCGCCCGGACCAGGGGATGATCCGGGATCCGCACGCCGATCGTCTTCTTCTTCGGGTGCGCGAGGCGACGCGGCACCTCCTTGGTCGCCGGGAGGATGAACGTGTACGGGCCCGGGGTCGCGGCCTTGATCGCCCGGAACGGCGCGTTGTCGAGGTGCACGAGCTGGCCGAGCTGCGCGAAGTCTGCGCAGACGATCGTGAAGTGGTGCCGCTCGTCGAGGTGCCGGATGGCCCGGATGCGATCGGCGCCGGTGTGGCTGCTCATCATGCAGCCGAGCGCGTAGCACGAGTCCGTCGGGTACGCGATGAGCCCGCCGTCGCGCAGGATCGCGACCACCTGCGCGATCGACCGCGGTTGCGGGTTCACCGGGTGCACGTCGAAGAACTTGGCCATGTGTCGAGACTAGGTCCGTCTGCCCTGCTCAGCACCTTGCTGAACGGCGCCGAACCCCCGCAGGACCCGGCAGGACCCGGCAGGACGCCACCCGATCGCGATCCACGGCGTCGGGTCGTGGGGTCGGTCCGGTGACGTCAGTGGAGCGCGATCGGGTCCCAGTCGGGCCACTGGTCGGCGGTCGGCACCTCCGGCTTGCGCACCCACACCGGGACCGACGCCTCGCCCTCGATCTCACCCCGGTAGACCAGCGTGACGTCGTGGTGACCCGCGGCGAGCTCGTCGAGCGAGGTGACCGGCCCGGTCGCGACCACGTGGTCGTCGATCATCCACACGAGTCGACGCGGCTCGAGCGCGGCCGCCGGGTGCTGGGGGTCCTCGGCGAACCCCTCGAGCACCACCGGGACGCCGGCCACCACGTGCTCCCCGGGGGCCGGCCGGATGACGGTCACCTGCGGCGCCAGCGGCTCCCAGTCGAACGTGTCCGTCGCCGCCGACGCCCCGCGCAGACCGTTCGAGTACGTCACGAGGAACCGGCACGCCGGGCCACCCGGCAACCCGTCCGCCGGGATCTCGACGGTGCTCTGCGGCGGGCCGACGTGCACGGTCCGGAACCCTCGCTCACCCCAGCGGTACACGACGGTCACGTGCGCGAGCTCCTCGTCGGCGGGCGGCGAGTACGTCAGGGCGAGCACCGCAGTCCGCGTGGACCTCGCGGTGCCCCGCCGCGGCACCCGCTCGAGCTGGACGTCGACGGTCGGTGCACCCGGGATCCACGCCTCCCACAGGACGCGGTCGTCCCGACGGACCCGGACCTCCGACGCCCGCTCGTGCAGGCCGACGTACGCCCGTGCGCGGAACGTCCTCGCGTCGCCGGGCTCGCAGACCGCCTCGGCACGGACCTCCGCGATCTCGCGCTGAAGGACCTCACCGTCGTCGCCGACGACCTCGACGAGCACCGGGTCCGGCCCGGCGCCGAGGCGGTCGAGCTCCTCGGCCGACGTGCCACGCGGCCACGCCCGCACATGCGTCGTCGACGTGCAGCGCCGTGGCGCGAAGCCCCCCGCCCGGTCGAGCCGGCCACGGATCAGCAGGTACTCCGGAACGCCCATCACCGGCTCCTCAGCTCCCGATCTCGTCCCACAGCCGGTGCCAGCGCGCCGGCATCGGCCACGTGGGGGTGGGGGTGTCGCACGACGTCATGACGTCGTAGACGCCCGTTCCGGCCAGGCTCACCGCCGCGTTGCGGACGACGTCGAACGGCACGTCCTCCAGGCGCGCGTCGGCCGGCCCCGCGCTCGGGCAGTCGCCACCGGTCGCGGTCCGCCCGTCGACGCACGCGAGCGAGACGTGGCGCTGCGCGAGGCAGTGCGCGAGCTCGTGGGCGGCATAGGGGCTGTCGTCCGGCGGGGTGAGGCACACCCCGCCCGGGACGTCGTACGCCTCGCCACGGACGAACTCGCCGGGGATCAGCACCCAGATCGCGCCGTCCTCCTCGGGCGCCGTGTCGCCCAGCCACTCGACGAGCGGCTCGTAGGCCGCGCAGGTGCGCCGGTCCGCCCACGCGTCGAGCAGGGCACGACGCTCCGCGTTCCCGTTGCTGCCCGCCGCGACAGTCACCGTCTGGATGCCGACACCCGCAAGCGCGGCAACCCCTGCCGTCGGGGTCGGCAGCAACGGCACCACGCCGGCCAACGTCGACGCGCACACCGCCGCGGACGGTGCCTGGCCGTCGCCCCAGGCCACCCGGATGTACCGGAGCTGCAGCGGACGCCTGGACTCGAACGCGAACGGCCCCGCCGAGCGCGCCACCCTCTCGGAGTACCCGGCGAAGCCACCCGCCGCACCGAACCCGCCGACCCGGACCTCGACGTCGAACCAGGTCGCCGCGCCGCGCGCCCAGCCGGGCGGGACGAGGAAGTTCAGCGTGTCGTTCGTCGCACTCCGGGCCGGAGCCGCGCGCACCGTGATCGAGGACCCCGGCAGCGGCGCCATCGGCGGGCCGCTGCCGTTCGCGGCGTCGAACCACGGGGAGACCCCGAGCTCCGGGCCGTGCACGCGGATCCGCCCGCGGACGTTCGGCACGAGGTCGCTGCCGAACCCCTCCAACCCGTGCCGCACGGTCACCCGGACAACGGTCGGCTTGGACTCGACCAGGCGGACCGTCTCCGGGACGGTCTGGATCGACTGGGTGACCTCGATCGTCTCGATCCGCAGCGCCGGGCGCTTCCCGGCGACCACCGTGACCGTCCGGCTCACCGGCACCCCGGACGCACCGGTGACCGTCAGCCGGTACGTCCACACCTGCAGGGTCGAGTACGACGGCACGCCGAGCGCGATCGAGGACGCCACCGGGTCGACCAGCGTCGTCCCGCCGGCCAGGAGGGGCCCGCTCGTCGACGTGCGTTCGACCGTCACGGTCTCGGTGTTGCGCACGGTCCAGTGCAGCCGGAGCGGCATCCCGGCCTCGAGCGAGAGGAGTGTCGCCCCGTTCGCCGTGAACGCGGTGATCACCGGGACGCCGGCACGCACCGTGGTGACCGGCGTCACCGGCGGGCGCTCGAGGAACGGGTCCGTGAGGACCGGTACGGACCGGACGCACGGCACGCTCTCGAGGGCGAGGTCGGCGGCGTTGCGGCGGGCAGCCCACCCGTCGTACGCGGAGACGTAGCCGGCGTCGGCGAAGCCCACGGGCCCGGACGCGACGTCGACCGGGAGCGCCGCGGTGATCCGGGTGTCCGACCAGGACAGCGGCGGCACCGGTCGGCAGCCTCGCAGCGTCGGGAGCAGCAGCGCGACGTCCGGGGGTCGGGTCGCGCCGAAGCCGGTCCCGGTGATCGTGATCGTCGACCCGGCGCACGTGTCGGCGAGCTCGATCCCGGTGATGCCGTCGGACCAGACCACGCGCTCGGGGCGGACGGGGGCGGGCTCCGTGCGGGCGGTCAACCGTCGGCGAACCGCCAGGAAGCCGCTGACGCCGTCCCACCACCGGGGGTCGACGGCCTCGACCTGCGGCTCCCACCAGGGGTAGGCGTGATCGAGCAGGTCCGGGTCCCAGCGCGGGCGGGTGCGCAGCTGCGCGAGGAGCGTGTCGAGCGACGCGCCCTCCGATGGCGTCGGCTCCGGTGTCCCGACCGTCGGCGCGTCCGCAGCCGCCGGCCGCGGTCCCTGCGCCGCGGGCGAGCCGACGCGCGACCCCGCCCAGCCGAGCGCCCCGGTCCCGGCGAGCGACTCGAGCCGGACGACGAGCCCGCCGACCCCGGCGTCGTCGTGCGCGACGGCGAGCGAGCCGAGCGCCGCGGTCGCGAGCACGAGGACGGTCACAGCGTCCGCCGCGGAGGTGCGGTCATCCGGGTCGACGACCTGTGCGACCCCCAGGAGCAGGGTCGTGAGCTCCGCCTCGTCGAGGATCGCCGACGCAGTCGCACCGTGCGCCGTGGCCGGCTCGGAGAGCAGTGCTCCGGGCGCTGTCGCGGGGGGTTCGTGACCGGCGCCGGGCCCTGCGTCCGCGTCGAGCTCTGCGCCGAACCCTGCGCCGACGAGCAGCTGACCCAGGTCCGCGCGACGCGACAGCAGCGCCACCTCGCGGACCGTCGCACGCACCCGCGCGGCGGAGTGCTCATCACCGTGCACCGCCCGGTCGGTGTCCCGCGCGAGCTGGTCGAGCCGACGGAGCGGTTCCGTCAGGCCGATCGCGAGCCTCTCGAGCGTGCGCCAGGACGTCGGCACCGGCACCACGGTCGCCGCGAGCGCGCGGACCACCGTCGCGACGGCCCCCCATCGGACGGGCCCACCCGTCTCCAGGTCGGCCCGGGCCGGGCCGGGGTCCTCGTCGGCCGGCCCGCCGGAGCTCGCCGCTCTGCCCGCGCGCGTCGCACCGGTGCGGTCGGAGAGATCGGTGGACTTCCCACGGAGCTGCGCCATGGAGCGCTCCCTGTACGGGTCGACGGCCGGTCGGTCCGGGCTCCAGTGCTGGCCAGGCGCCTGGATTGATCCGGGATCACCTCACCTCTCGGACGCTACGCCCGTCTGCACGAGCCCGCGACCAGGGCGTCCGACGGCGTTCCGCGGGGAACTTCTCCTCGCCGGGGACGACGACGTCCATCGACCGACGTCGTCGGGTACGCCGGCCCTACCGCCCCTGAAGCGCGTCCAGCGCGACGGCCATCGCGGCGGCGACCCGGGTGTCGAGGCGCGTGTCCGGCACGTCGATCACGTACCGGTCGCGCAGGCCCCAGGTGCGCTCGGAGGACATCACCGGGCGGCCCTGCGGGTCGACGAAGTCGACGTGCACCGCGAGCGGGATCGCGTCGGTCACCCGGCGGAGGATCGCCACGAGCACGTTGCGTTCCTGGCCGACGGCGCTCACCGCGCCCGCCTCGATGTGCCAGGTGGACCGGAGCAGCGACGCCGCGAAGTCCTTGCGGAACAGCCCGATCGGGGCGCCGTCGGCGTCCAGGACGTCGTACGTCGCACCGAGGTCGATCGCCTGGCGGGCCTTGAACGAGAAGACCGGGACCGTGCGGGCCTCGTCGGCGTAGAAGGTCACCAGCTCCTTGAAGGCCAGCCGCTTCTGCTGCGCCATCGCGAGCACCGGGCCGTCGCTGCCGTCCGGCGCGAGCGCGCGGATCTCGTAGCGGTTCACCATCATCGTGTACCGCTGCTTGACGACGAATCTCCGGAGGCCGGTCAAGGCCTGTCCCTGCGCGCTCACGGCACTCCTCGGCACGGGTGGCGCCGCCCGTCGGCCGACGTCGGCGGTCCCAGGTTCGCATGCCGGGCCGCGCACGACGGCGCATGACGCACCCACCCGGGGCGCAGTCGATCTAGGCCCTAAGTCATGAGGTAAGGCTTACCTACTAAGTAGGCTGGCGTCATGACGCTGCGGGACGCTCCGGAGGGCACGCACGTTCGTCTGACCGGCGTCCGCCTGTCCGACGACGTCACGCTCCGGCTGCACGAGATGGGCCTGAGGCCTGGAGCGATCGCGCGCGTGACCCAGCACGCAGCCTTCGGCGGCCGGGTCGTCGCCGTTGCCGGGTCCCGCTACGCGATCGACTCCACCACCGCCGACCTGATCGACGTCGAGCTGCTCGACGCGCGCACGGCCACCGCCCCGCAGCACGTCACGACCGGACCGATCGACGCGCCCGCGGCCCTCCGCCCGTGAGCTGCCACGAGACCGGCCCCGCACCGGACCGCAGCGCCGTCGCCACCGCCGCGACGTCCGGCAGGGTCCTCCTCGTCGGTGCCCCGAACGTCGGCAAGTCCACCCTGTTCAACGCCCTGACCGGCGCCCGCCAGCGCACCGTGAACGCCCCCGGCACCACCGTCGAGCTCGCCACCGGCACGTGGCAGACGGCCGGCTCGACACCCGGAATCCCGACGGCCCGCGCACGCACCCTCGTCGACCTGCCCGGGACGTACAGCCTGCTCGCGCGATCGGCCGACGAGCAGGTCACCGCCGACTCCGTCCGCGAGCTCGCCAGCACCCCCGGGGCCGGCGTCGCCGTCGTCGTCCTCGACGCGACCGCACTGACCCGGTCGCTCTACCTGCTCGCCCAGGTCGCCGCGACGGGGGCGCCCGTCGTCGTCGGGCTCACGATGCTCGACGTCGTCACCCCGGACTCGCCGACCGCAGCCGCGACCCCGGACCTGCTCGCGACCGTGCTCGCCGACGTCCTCGACGTGCCGGTCGTGCCCCTCGACTCGCGCGACCGGTCGCACGGTGGGCTCGTCGCCCTCGGCGACGCCGTCGACGCGATCGCCCGGAACCCGCGCCCCGTGCGCGACCTGCCGCCCGCAGCGGACCGGGGGTCGGCGGACCCGGTCGACCTCGGGGCGGAGCTCGCTCGGGCCGAGGTGACGTTCGCCTGGGTCGAGCGCGTCGCGGCGGAGGTCGCCGCACGCGTCGGGGTCGGGGTCGGTGCGGAGGGTGGCGTTCGCGTAGGGCCCGGCGTGCACGTCGGCGCGGGACCGGATGCGGGCGCCGCGGTCGTTCCCGGACCGGGTGCGCCGTCGACCCGGCCGTCGTTCTCCGACCGGGTCGACGCCCTCCTCCTCCACCCGTGGGCCGGGATCCCCGTCTTCCTCGGCGTCGTGTGGCTCCTGTTCGAGCTGACCACCACGCTCGCCGCCCCCCTGGTGAACCTGATCGACAGGCTCGTGCACGGTCCCGTCGAGGGCGCCGTCACCTGGGCGCTCGGGCTCGTCGGGCTCGGCGACGGGTGGCTGCGCGGGCTCCTCGTCGACGGGCTCCTCGCGGGCGTCGGCACCGTGCTGACGTTCCTGCCGGTCATGGCCGTCATGTTCCTGGCGCTCGGCGTGCTCGAGGACTCCGGCTACCTCGCCCGCGCGGCGTTCGTCGCCGACCGTGCGATGCGGGCGCTCGGTCTCGACGGGCGCGCGCTGCTGCCGCTCGTCGTCGGCTTCGGCTGCAACCTGCCGGCCCTCGCCGCGACGCGCACGCTCCCGAACGCACGCCACCGCCTCCTCACCGGGCTGCTCATCCCGCTGACGTCCTGCTCGGCGCGGCTGACCGTCTACGTGCTGCTCGCCGGCGCGTTCTTCCCCGGGTACGCCGGCACCGCGATCTTCCTGATGTACGTCGCGAGCGTCGCCCTGGTGCTCGGCGGCGGTCTGGTGCTGAGGCGGACGGCGTTCCGCGACGTGCGACCCGAGCCGCTCGTGCTCGTCCTGCCGGCGTACCAGCGCCCGCGGCTGCGGCCCCTCGCGCTGTCCGTGCGCTCGCGCGTGGGGGCGTTCGTCGCCGGGGCGGGCCGGATCATCGTCGCGACCATGCTCGTCGTGTGGGTGCTCATGGCGATCCCGGTCGCCGGTCACCACGCGGTCGGTGACGTGCCGGTCGCGGACAGCGCCTACGGGCGGGTGGCGTCGACGATCGCCCCGGTGCTCTCTCCTGCCGGGTTCGGCAACGATCACGCGGCCGCGGCGCTGATCACCGGGTTCGTGGCGAAGGAGGTCGTGGTCGGCTCGTTCGCGCAGTCGTACGCCGTCGCGGAACCCGGAGACGTCGCCCGGGTCGGCAGCCTCGGCGACCGCCTGCGCGAGTCGTTCGCGGCGTCGTCCGGCGGGCACGGCGCGGCAGCGGCCGCGGCGTTCATGGTGTTCGTGCTCGCGTACACGCCGTGCGTCGCGACGCTCGCCGAGCAGCGCCGACTGTTCGGGTGGCGGCCGACCCTCGGCGCGGTCAGCGCCCAGCTCGTGACGGCGTGGCTGCTCGCGGTGCTGGTCTTCCAGATCGGGGCGCGGCTGTGACCAGGACCTCCGTCGCCCTCACGACACGCCCCGACGGAGCCGCCGCAGGAGCACCCGTCGAGCCGAGCGCCTGGTCACGGGTCCTCGCAGAGGCGTCCGCGCGTGGCGGCACCCCGGCCCAGGTCGCCGCGCGTCTCGGCCTGCCCGAACCCCTCGTCTGTTCCGTCCTCGACCACGCCGAACGGCTCGGCCTCGTCACCGTCGCGGGCCGGACCTGCACGTCGTCCTGCCCCACCGGCCCGACCCGACCCGCCACCTGCCACGGCTGCCCCCTCGCCCCCTGACGCCGGACGCCGAGATCGCACACCCGCGCCGAGATCGCACGGCCGGACTCACGATCTCGACATGCGTGTGCGATTTCGGCGAGGGGTCAGCGGCCGGCTGGCCAGGTGACGTGCGCTCCGAGAGGTCGGCCGCCTGCCACGCTCCGGCCCGCGAGATCGCACACGCATGCCGAGATCGCACGTCCCACGTCACGATCTCGGCGCGGGTGTGCGATCTCGGCGAGGGGGTGGGGCGGGCGGTGGGGTGGGGTCAGTCGGGTCAGGAGCGGGTGGGGAGGGTGGAGGTGTCGGGGAGGGGCTCGTAGTGGTCGTGGGCGGCGGCGAACTCGCCGCGGCCACCTGTCAGGGAGCGGAGGTCGAGGACGTAGCGGCTGAGCTCGGACTCGGGGACGAGCGCCGTGATCGCGCTGCGGCCGTCGGGAAGCGAGCTCGTCCCGGTGATGCGCCCGCGCCGCGAGGAGAGGTCGCCCAGGACCTCGCCCTGGAGGGTGGCGGGCACCGTGACCGTCACCGCGGAGACCGGCTCCAGGACGACGGTCCCGGCGGCGGTGAGCGCCTCGCGGAGACCGTGAGCGGCAGCCGTCTTGAAGGCCATGTCGGAGGAGTCGACGGCGTGGAACTTCCCGTCGATGCACTCGACCCGGACGTCGACGACCGGGAAGCCGTGCAGGCCACCCGACGCCATCGCCTCGACGATGCCCCGCTCGACCGCCGGAAGGTAGTGCCGCGGGATGGACCCGCCGACGATCTTGTCGACGAACTCGAACCCGGACCCTCGCGGTGTCGGCTCGACCTTGAGCTGCGCGACCGCGAACTGGCCGTGGCCACCCGACTGCTTCTTGACCTTGCCCTCGGCCTGCGTCGCTCGCGCGATGGTCTCCCGGTAGGCGATCCGGACGGGCTCCGTCGCGACGTTGACGCCGAACTTCCGCGCAAGCCGCTCGAGCGCCACCGCGAGGTGCATGTCACCCGCACCGCGCAGGACGGTCTGCCCGGGCTCCCCGGGGCTGCCCGTCCGGTCGACGGCGAGCGTGGGGTCCTCGGCGACGAGCCGCGCGAGCGAACCCGAGAGCTTGTCGTCGTCGGACTGGGTGAGCGGCCGGAGCGCGAGCGCGAACGGGGTGGGACGCGGGGCCGGGCCGACGACACGCACGGGCGTCGCGGTGCGTGCGAGCGCCGAGCCGGTCGGGCTGGCGGCGAGCTTGGCGACGGCGGCGAGGTCACCCGCGACGACCGCGTCGGTGGGCAGGTGCTCCTTGCCGCGCAACGTGAAGAGCCCGTGCACGCGCTCCGCGGTACCGGTCGTCGTGTTGACCAGGTGGTCCTCGGCGGAGACCGTCCCGGAGAGCACCTTGAACAGCGAGACCTGCCCGACGAACGGGTCGGCGACCGTGCGGAAGACGTACACGAGCGGGTCACCCGCGGGGTCGGCCGCGACCTGCACCTCGGAGTCGCCGATCGTCACGGCACGGGGCCGGTCCGCGGGCGAGGGTGCGAGCTCGCACAGGAAGTCCGCGAGACGGTCGACCCCGACACCGCTGATCGCCGAGCCGAGGACGACGGGGAACTCGAGGCAGTCACGCACCTCGTGCGCGAGCGAGCGCTCGAGGTCCGTCGCCGAGGGCACGTCGCCCGAGAGGTAGCGCTCGAGCTGCTCGTCGTCGCCGGAGACGATCTCCTCGGCGATCTCCTCGTGCAGGTCGTGCTCGACCGCCGCCACGTCGGCCGACAACGCCTCGTCATGGTGGTGGCCGGTCGCGTCGTACTCGAGCCCCTGGTCGGAGAGGACGTCCGCGACACCGTGCAGCGACTCGGCCTCGCCGAGCGGGAGCTCGAGCGGGACGATCCCGGAGCCGAACGCCGCCCGGAGCTCGGCCAGCACACGCTGGAAGTCCGCGCGGGCCTTGTCCTCCTTGGTCACGAAGACGATCCGCGGGATGCCGAGCGCGGCGCACTGCTCCCATGCGACCTCGGTGCCGGCCTCGACGCCGTCGACCGCGCTCACCACGAGCACGGCGACGTCGGCCACGGCGAGCGCGGCGTCCACCGCACCGCCGAAGTCGGCGTAGCCGGGGGTGTCCAGCAGGTTGATCTTGTAGGTCTCGCCGTCGGGCGCCGTCCACTCGAACGGTGCGATCGCGAGCGACAGGGAGATGCCGCGGGCGATCTCCTCCGGCTCGTGGTCGGAGACGGTCGTGCCCTCCTCGACCCGGCCCGCTCGCGTCAGGACCCCGGATCTGAGCAGCAGCGCCTCGGTGAGCGTGGTCTTGCCGCTCCCGCTGTGGCCCACCAGGGCGACGTTGCGGATCCTCGGCGTCGTTGCCGTTCCCATGCGGTGCTCCTTCGTCGGAGGCGGGCCTTGGGGACAGGCTAGTCAGACGGAGGACGGACTGCTCGGGACCTTCGATGCTGGCGTGTGACGGACCGCCGGAGAGGTCGCTGATCCGGTGCCCTCGAGGTCGAGCTCGGCGACGAGGGCGTCGAGGAACGCGACGACGTCGGCGCGGGACGAGACCGGGACGGACCGGGCGATCTGCGCCATGCGCTCGTGCATGCGGGTGAGCCGGTCGCGGACCTCGGCGTGCGCGGCCGGGGTCGACGCGAGGATCAGCGACCGACGGTCGGACGGGTGGGGTGCGCGCGCGAGGTGACCGGACGCGGTGAGCCGGTCGAGCAGCTTGGTCGTGGACGCCGACGAGATGGCGAGGTGCCGCGCGAGCTCACGGGGCGTGAGGTGGTCGCCGCGGCTCTCGGCCTCGATGACGAGCTGGATCGCGTGCAGGTCGGTCTCGTTCATGTCCATGTCGGCGCTCAGGCGTCGACGCATCTCCTGGTCGGCGCGTCGGAAGCGTCGCACCGCGCGCAGGAGGTCGACGACGTCGGCGACGGCCGGGTCGTCGTACCAGTAGCCCGAGCCGACCGACGGCTCGGCCTCAGCCGACCGCCCCGACCCTGCCGACCCTGCCGGGCGCGCCGTCGGGGGTTCGTGAGCGGGATTCGTCCGGGTGCTGTTCGTCGACACACCAAGATGCTACCGTAACTATTAACTAGCCAGGCTAGCGATATGCACGACACCCGGACCACCCGAGGAGAGCACGATGGAGACCCTCCGCCTGCTGCACAGCGTGCCCGCGGACGACGTCGTCCTGCTCGACGACGACGGGGCGCCGATCGGCCGCGCCGCCCGCTCGACCGTCCACACCACGACGACCCCGCTGCACCTGGCCTTCTCGTGCTACCTGGTCCGTCCCGACGGTGCCGTCCTGCTCACCCGCCGGGCCCTGACCAAGCGGACCTGGCCGGGGGTGTGGACCAATGCCGTCTGCGGCCACCCGCGCCCGGGCGAGAGCGTCACGGACGCCGTCGAGCGGCACGCCTGCCACGAGCTCGGCGTCACGGTGCACGGGCTGCGCCTGGTCCTCCCCGACTTCCGGTACCGCGCGGTCGACGCCTCGGGCACGGTCGAGAACGAGGTGTGCCCGGTGTTCGTCGCGAGCATCGACGAGGACCCCGACCCGGACCCCTACGAGGTGATGGACCTGCGCTGGTGCCGACCGGACGAGGTGACCGGGCTCGTGGCGACCGCCCCGTGGGCCGTGAGCCCGTGGATGGTCGAGCAGGTGCGCACCGGCGGCGACCGCCTGCTCACCCCGACCGCCGTCCTGTCCGTGCCCGCGGGGGTGGCGTCATGAACGACCACGACGAGGTGCTCGCGGCGTACTTCACCGACCGCACCAGGCGCGCCGAGGCCGTCGGACCCGAGCTGCACGGTCTGTGGACGAGCCTCGAGGCGGCCGCGCAGGGCGGCAAGAGGTTCCGTCCTGCGCTCGTCGCCGCCACGCACCGTGCGTTCGGCGGGACGGACCCCGCACCGGTCGGGATGGTCGGCGCCGCGATCGAGCTGCTGCACACGGCCTTCGTCGTGCACGACGACGTCATCGACGGCGACGACACCCGCCGCGGACGGCTCAACGTCTCCGGCAGCTTCTCCCGACGCGCCGCCCGTGCCGGCCTCGACGACGACCGCGCGACCTCCCTCGGGCGGACGGCCGGGATCCTCGCCGGGGACCTCGCCCTCGCGGGAGCGGTCCGCATGGTCGCGCTGTGCGGTGCGGACCCCGCCACCACGCGCCGTCTGCTCGACCTGCTGGACCACGCGGTGCACGTCAGCGCCGCCGGAGAGCTTGCCGACGTGACCCTCGGCATGGGCCTGTCGCCGGTATCGCTCGGTGCGGTGCTGACCATGGAGGAGCACAAGACCGCGGTGTACTCGTTCGAGCTTCCCCTGCAGGCGGGGGCCGTCCTGGCCGGTGCGCCGGACCCGGCCGTCGGCCGCCTCAGCGAGCTGGGTCGCCTGCTCGGCATCGGGTTCCAGCTGCTCGACGACCTGCAGGGCGTGTTCGGCGATGAGGCCGCGACGGGGAAGAGCGCCCTGACGGACCTCCGCGAGGGCAAGGCCACACCGCTGATCGCCTTCGCCCGGAGCACCCCGGACTGGCCGCAGATCGAGCCGTTCATCGGTGACGTGACTCTCGACGAGGCGCGTGCCGACGTGGTGCGCGGCCTGCTCACCGCCTGCGGTGCGCGCGACGTCGTCGAGGACCTCGCCGACGGCTACCTCACCGCGGCGCTCGACGTCGCGAGCGACCTCGGACTCCCGGCCGACTTCGCCGCCTGGGTCGGGACGATGACCGACGAGTTCGTCAGGAGAGCAGCATGAGCCTCGACCAGCGCGCCGCCGACGAGCCGACCCGGGCGCGCGACGTGTACGACGACGTGGCCGCCGCGAGCGCGGCGATCGTCATCCGCCGCTACTCGACGTCGTTCAGCCTCGCGTGCCGCCTGCTCGACGAACCCGTGCGCACCCGGGTGCAGAACATCTACGCCCTCGTCCGCCTGGCCGACGAGATCGTCGACGGCCCGTTCAGCGCGGTCGACCCGGACCGCACGGCGCGACAGCTCGACGCGCTCGAGGCCGAGACCTACGACGCCGTGCGCGCCGGGTGCAGCACGAACCTCGTGGTGCACGCGTTCGCGCAGACGGCGCGCACGTGCCGGATCGGACCGGACCTGATCGGACCGTTCTTCGCGTCGATGCGCGCCGACCTCGACGTGAGCAGCCACGACGCGGAGAGCCTGTCGGCGTACGTCTACGGGTCGGCCGAGGTCGTCGGTCTCATGTGCCTGCGCGCGTTCCTGGCGGGTCAGCCGCACGACCCGGGCGCGTATGCCCGGCTCGCACCCGGCGCTCAGCGGCTCGGTGCCGCGTTCCAGAAGGTCAACTTCCTGCGCGACCTCGCCGCCGACCACGACGTCCTCGGGCGCACCTACGTGGCCGCGGTCGACGTCGAGCACCTCACGGATGCCGAGCGCGACGCCCTGCTCGACGAGGTCGACGCGGACCTGGCCGCTGCGGCGCGCGCGATCACGCACCTGCCTCGCAGCAGCCGGCGCGCCGTGAGCGCCGCGCACGGGCTGTTCGCGGAGCTGTCACGTCGGCTGCGCCGCACGCCGGCGTCCGAGATCGCGCGGACACGGGTGAGGGTCCCGACGGTGGTCAAGGCGTGGGTCGTGCTCCGCGCGATCGTCGGCTCTCGGGCCGTCGTACCGGCGCGAAGGGGCGACTTCTCCCGCATCTCCCCCGCGTCCGCCACCTCCGACACGTCCCGCACGGCCGACGCCTCCCGTGAACCCCGCACGTCCGGCATCCCCCGCGCGTCCGGCACAGCTCAGGCACTCGTCGCACCCGACGGGACCCGGTCATGACGGCACGCCCCGGCGCCGGCCGCCGCGTCGTCGTGATCGGGGGCGGGATCGCCGGGCTCGCCTCGGCGGCCCTCCTCGCGCGCCAGGGCTATGAGGTCGACCTGCTCGAGCAGCACGACGCTGTGGGCGGTCGCGCAGGCTCCTGGGAGGCCGACGGCTTCCGGTTCGACACCGGGCCGTCCTGGTACCTCATGCCGGAGGTGTTCGACCACTTCTTCGCGCTGCTCGGGACGAGCACCGCCGAACAGCTCGACCTCACGCTGCTCGAGCCCGGATACCGCGTCTTCTTCGAGGGACGACCGGGCGGGTCTCCTGACTCCGACCGCCCGGCGCCGGTGGACATCCACCCGGACCGTGCGCGCAACGTCGCGACCTTCGAGGCGATCGAGCCCGGTGCCGGCGCGGCGCTCGACGCGTACCTGTCCACCGCGAAGGACGCCTACGACCTGGCGGTCCGCCGGTTCCTCTACACGAGCTTCGAGTCGCTCGCGACGCTGCTGCGCGCGGACGTCGTGCGGCGCGCCCCGCGACTGGTCTCGCTCCTGACCCGGACGCTCGACCGCCACGTCGCGCGGTCGTTCGACGACCCCCGGCTGCGGCAGATCCTCGGCTACCCGGCGGTCTTCCTCGGGTCCTCCCCGGACCGTGCACCGAGCATGTACCACCTGATGAGTCACCTCGACCTGGCCGACGGCGTCCGGTACCCGCAGGGTGGGTTCGCGCGCCTGATCGAGGTGATCGCCGACCTCGCACGCGCCGAGGGCGTCCGGATCCACCTCGGGGCCGAGGCGACCGCGATCACGACCACGGCGCAGGTCCGTCACCCCGACCACCCCCACCCCCACCCCGCGGCGTCGAGTGGAGCGTTCTGCGACCGACACGCGGGCGTGTCGTCGCAGAACGCTCCACTCGACAGCGGGGCTCGCGGGCTCGACTCCTCCGGTCCCGGCGGCTCCCGTGCGCGTGGCCTCCGCCGGCGGTCGCGCGCACGGGTCACCGGCGTCACCTACCGGGACCCCGCCGGAATGCTCCGGAGCCTTGACGCCGACGTCGTGGTCGGCGCCACCGACCTGCACCACCTGGAGACCGAGCTGGTCGCACCGGAGCTGCGGACCTACCCGCAGTCGTGGTGGGACACCCGCGACCCCGGGCCGGGCGCCGTGCTCGTGTACCTCGGCGTCGAGGGCAGGATCCCGCAGCTCCCGCACCACTCGCTCTTCTTCACGGCGGACTGGCAGCAGAACTTCGACGACGTGTTCGGATCGGACCGGCGCGTGCCCGATCCCGCCTCGACGTACGTGTGCAAGCCGTCCGCGACGGACCCGACGGTGGCCCCGGACGGTGCCGAGAACGTGTTCATCCTGGTCCCGGTCCCGGCCGACGTGAGCATCGGACGCGGTGGCGTCGACGGCCGAGGCGACCCGGACGTCGAGAAGGCGGCCGATGCCGCGATCGACCAGCTGGCGACCTGGGCCGGTATCCCGGACCTCCGATCGCGCATCGTCGTGCGGCGCACGGTCGGGCCCGGGGACTTCGCCGCGGATCTCCACGCGTGGTCGGGTGGGGCGCTCGGACCTGCGCACACGTGGCGGCAGAGCGCGTTCCTGCGCGGCCGCAACGCGTCGCGCCGCATCGACGGGCTGTTCTACGCCGGGGGGAGCACGATCCCGGGCATCGGCCTGCCGATGTGCCTGATCAGCGCGGAGGTGCTGGTCAAACGCCTCGGGTCGGACCAGTCGACGGAGCCGTTGGCGGCCCCGCTGTGATCCGCGGCCTGTACCTCGGCGCGCTCGTCGTGTCGATCGCCTCGATGGTCCTGCTCGACCGCCGATGGCGCCTGGTGCTGTGGGCGGACGCGCGGCGCGGCGCGATCGTGCTGCTCGTCGGGGTCGCGGTGTTCCTGTCCTGGGATGCTGCCGCGATCCACCTCGGGTTCTTCCAGCGCGGGCACGGGCAGGCGCTCGTCGGCGTGGAGATCGCACCGCACCTGCCCGTCGAGGAGCTGTTCTTCGTGACGTTCCTCTGCTACCTGACGCTGGTCGGCCACGCGCTGATCCGTCGCCTGCTCGAGGCGCGGTCCACCCAGGCGACGGGCCATCCGGTCAGCGACGAGGTGCCGCGATGACCTACCTGTATCTCGATGCCATCGTCCTGACCCTGGCGGCCGTGGTCGGGATCGTCGCCGCGCGACGCGGCCGCACCGACCGGCGCTGGTGGGCGACGACGGCACTCACCGCCGGCGCGCTCGTCGTCCTCACCGTGGTCTTCGACACGTGGATGATCGCCGCGGACCTCTTCCGGTACGACGAGTCGGCGCTCACCGGACTCCGGATCGGGCTGACGCCCGTCGAGGACCTCGCGTGGCCGATCGTCGCCGCCGTGCTGCTGCCTGCGTCGTGGGAGCTGCTCGGCCCCGCGCCGAAGCAGGCAGAGCGTCGCCCACTCGCCGACGTGGAGACTCCAACCTCCCGGAGCCCGGAGGTGACCCCATGAGCGTGGACACGTCCCGCCCGCCGGCCGCGGTCGCGCTGCGGCAGGTGATCGGCTCGTCCCGGCCGATCAGCTGGATCAACACCGCCTACCCGTTCGCCGCCACGTACCTGATGGTCGCCGGCCGCGTGGACCTGACGCTCGTGATCGGGACCGTGTACTTCCTGGTCCCGTACAACCTGCTCATGTACGGCATCAACGACGTCTTCGACTACGAGTCGGACCTCCGGAACCCGCGCAAGGGCGGGATCGAGGGCGTCGTGCTGAGCCGACGATGGCACCGGCTGACGCTGTGGTCCGCGGCGCTCTCGAACGTGCCGTTCCTCGTCTACCTGCTTGCCGTCGGTTCCACGGCTGCCCGGATCACGCTCGGCGTCTCGGTGCTCGCGGTCGTCGCGTACTCGGCGCCGGGGCTGCGCTTCAAGGAGCGCCCGGTGCTCGACTCGCTCACGTCGAGCACACACTTCGTCAGCCCGGCGGTTCTCGGCCTCGTGATCGCCGGAGGCGGGGCCTCGGTCGCCGTCGTCGCGACCTTCCTCGCGTTCTTCCTGTGGGGCGTGGCCTCCCAGGCCTTCGGCGCCGTGCAGGACGTCACCGCCGACCGTGCCGCATCGATCGCGTCGATCGCGACCTGGCTCGGCGCGCGCCGCACCGTGCGCTTCGCGATGATCGCCTACGGGCTCGCGGCGGTCGCGATGCTCGGCGCCGGGTGGCCGGGCGGGCTCGCGGCCGTGATCCCGCTCGGCTACCTCGCGAGCGTCGCGCCGTTCCGGAACCTCACGGACGACGACTGCGAAGCCGCCAACCGCGGCTGGCGACGGTTCCTGTGGCTCAACCTGGTCAGCGGGTTCCTCGTCACCCAGCTGCTGATCTGGATCGCGCTCCGGTCCCGGTGATCGGCGGGAGACAATGGCGTCGTGGACCACGATCGCAACGCGTACCTCGATGCGGTACTGATCGGTGGCAGGGAGCCTGCGCACATCGTGCTGGCCGAGTACGACGACGCGTGGCCCACGCGCTTCGAGGTTCTCGCCGACCGTGTCAGGGGAGCCCTGGGCGACCGGGTGCGCCGTCTCGAGCACATCGGCTCGACGTCGGTACCGGGCCTGGCCGCGAAGCCCCTCATCGACATGCTCCTGATCGTCGACGACGTCGAGGACGAGGCCGCGTTCGTCGCACCCTTGGAGGCGGCGGGCTTCGAGCTGCGCGTCCGCGAGCCGGACCATCGCATGTTCCGGACCCCGCAACGCGACGTGCACCTGCACGTGTACGCCACGGGCCGGACCGAGGAGCGCGACTACCTGGACCTGAGGGACTGGCTTCGCATCAGCCGTGACGACCGCATCCTGTACGCGACCGTCAAGCGTCGCCTGGCGCAGCAGCAGTGGGCCGACATGAACGACTACGCCGACGCCAAGACCGACGTCGTGCGCGACATCCTCACCCGGGCACGATCCTGGAGAGCCGCGAGCGCGGACCCCCGCGCAACCTGATCGGCGATCCGAGACTCGACGCAGCGCGCACCGTCAGAGCCGCTGCCCGGCGCCACACGTGTCAGGCGGGGTTGCGCACCGCGTGGCGGACGTAGACCACACCGTTGCCGAAGCGTCGGTGGTCGAGGAGCGTGAGGTCGAGCCGTACCCCCCGGGGCAGCGCCGGCTTGCCGCCGCCCACGAGGACCGGGCACAGCAGCAGCACGCACTCGTCGACCAGACCGTGCCGGAACGCCTCGGCCGCGATCCCCGCGCCGCCGATGCTCACGTCCGCGCTGGAGGTCTCCTTGAGGCGTCGGACAGCCTCGGGGTCGAACGTCCGCTCGATCCTCGTGCGCGCGGTGGAGACGTCGGTGAGGGTGGTGGAGTAGACGATCTTGTCGGTGTCGCGCCAGATGTCGGCGAACTCGCGGACCACCGCGGGCTGGTCCGTCAGCCAGTCGTCGGACTCCCAGACGCGCATCGTCTCGTACATGCGTCGCCCGTACAGCGCCGTGCCGATGCGGCGCTCGTGCTCGTTCCAGAACGCGTGCACCTCCTGGTCGGGCACAGACCAGTCGAACGCCCCGGCCTCGTCCTCCAGGAAACCGTCGAGCGAGATGTTGGCCGCGTAGATCAGCTTGCCCATGGAGCCCTCCGTCCGGACGAGGCCACCAGCGTGCAACGCCACCCCGACACCGGCAACACCGACGGGGACCGTTCACCAGACCCCACGATGCGCGCCTACCTCGCCACGAGTGTCAGGAACCACGCGCGGCGCTCACCTGCGACCGTCGCGGAGGACGACGTCGTCGGCCATCTCGCCACCCGAGGAGGGCGCCCTGGATCCTGAACCGGTCATGGCCTGTTCAGGGCGTCGCGGGTACTGACGCACCGCTCCCCGTCGGCAGGTGTGACGTGGGTGGTGGGTGCGGACACTATCGAGGTATGGAGGCAGAGTCCGACGAGGTGCTGTGGGGCCGCGTCGTTGCGGGCGAGGCGCAGCTGTACGGGCTGATCTGGGATCGTCACCGCGACCGCGTCGTCCGGCACGTGATCCGGCTGGGCTGCGCACCGGCTGACGCGGAGGACCTGACGGCGGCGGCGTTCCTCGAGCTGTGGCGGCGGCGCGGCTCGGTGCGATTCGTGGACGGGTCGGCGCTGCCCTGGTTGATCGTCACGTCGCTGAACGTCTACCGCAACGAGGCTCGCGCCCGGCACCGCTACCGTCGCTTCCTCGCGGCTCTTCCTCCACCGGAGCACGCCCCGGATCCCGCCGTGATGTTCGAGGACCTCGACCCGGCGCGCGACGCACGGGTGCGAGCGGCGATGACCGGCGCCCGGCCGGCAGATGTCCGCCTGCTGGCGATGACCGCGCTGGAGGAGTTCAGCGTCAAGGATGCGGCGGCCGCGATCGGCATCAGCGAGTCGGCAGCCAAGATGCGCCTGTCCCGGGGGCCCCGATCGTCTCGATGCTCGAGGCACCCATCACCCGATCCGTGACCGCCGGGACGGCGATCCCGCTCGAGCCCCGTCCCGCCGCGGCCACCCACGCGCGCGTCACGATCACCCCCTGACGGTCGGGTCGGTGAACTTCGGCACCGACGCCGCCGGCAACAACCCCAGCGGGTCCTGGGATGCCGCGTCAGCGATCGGGCACGCCCGGACCTGGTACGACTTCCCGCTGAACGACTCGGTCGACACCCTGTACGTGACGCCGGCAGGGGGCTTCACCGGCACCGTCACCATCCAGTACGTGAACTACGTCCCGACCCGTCTCGGGGTCAACGCGCACGGCCAGACCTACGGGGTCAGCGGCTCCGCCGACCAGGGCGAGCCGGACCTGGTCGCAGTGACCGCAACCAACGGCAAGGACGGCTACGCCTACGCCACCGACCTGCAGGGCGGGCCGCTGCCCACCAGCCCGGCCGATGCCATCACCCAGCAACAGGCGAACCAGGGGCGCACCCGCACGGTCCCCGTCTACGACTCGGACGGCACCACCGTCATCGGCGGCTTCACGATCGGCTGACCCGGCTCGCCCTGCTGTCCGCTGCGGACAGCTGGTGACCAGGTGGCACCGGTGCGATCAGAGGTCCACGAGCAACCGCGCCCTGGCGTCCGTGAACTCGTCGTCGCTGATGACTGCCTCCGCGTGGAGGGCGTGGAGGTCGCGAAGGCGATCGGCGATGCCGACGCGCGGGCTCGTGCTCTCGGCCCGCATGAACCACGCGGCGACGGTCGCCGTGACGATCCCCAGAAGACTGATGCCGACCAGCATGAGGGAGGCGGCCACGAGCCGGCCGACGGCCGTCACCGGGTACACGTCGCCGTACCCGACGGTCGTGACCGTCGCCATCGCCCACCACAAGGCGTCGGGGAAGGTCGCGATCGTGGCCCCGGGCGAACCGCGCTCGGCATCAAGGATCGCCAGCGCGCCGATCACGATCAGCACACCCGCCGCGAACGCGATCGCCCGGCCCGTCTGGATCAGACCCCGGTCACGGGTCAGCAGCACCTGGCCGATGGCGAACACCCGCAGCACCCGCAGCGGCCGCAGCATCGGCACGACCACCACGACCACGTCGATGGGGTGCCGGGCGAGATAGGCCCACCAGCGCGAGGACGGACAGTGGGCCGGACGTGCGCGCTTCATACCGCTCCAGGCGGCTGCTGGTCGTCATGGCGCCGATCATCCCGTGCGCCCCACCGCCGCACGCCCCGCCGAAGCCTGACCAGCGATCCGCGACTCGACGCAGAGCGCCCGGTCAGGCCTCGTGACCCTGGTCGCGGCTATGCGCCGCCGGAGAGGGCGTACCCGGTGTAGCTGTCGGTCCCGGTCTTCAGGTAGACCGCCATGGTGCACGGAACGCCGAGCCGCTGCCGCTCGGCCTGCGGGGTGACGGCCGCGAGGAGCGGGTGGCCGACGACGGGTGGGACCGTGGCGACCGCCACGACCGGGTAGGGCGCGTCGCCGGGCAGAGCAGCACGGAGCCCGACGATCTCGGCGTGCGTCAGTCCAGCGGTCCCGCGCAGGTAGGTGCGCCCGCAGTAGCTGAGGTGATCCGGCGTTCCCCACCATGTGCCGTAGGCGACGCGGTAGGCGAGGACTCCCCCCGGCGAGCACCACGGAGAGGACGATGGCCATACCCGCAAGCCGATGCCTCATGACGCTCCGCTCCGCGTGGACAGCACCCCCTGGATGCCGCCACGCACGTTATCTCAACGACCCGGCCAATTGACGTGAGCGAGTATCGGCTGGCAACGTGAATTCAAACGAGGCGTGAAGCGGTCGACGTTCCGGAAAGTCAGGCAGGGGGAATACATGATCCGGACAATGATCTGCAGTCGCCTGGTAGCTGTCGTGCCATTGGCCATCGTGGCGGCGACGCTTGCGGCGTGCAGCGGTGAAAGCCCCGGGCAGGCTGCTGCTCAGGGCGCGTGCCAGGCGTACGCGAGCTTCAACCGGCACTCGGTGGCTACCACCGCGGCACAGGCTGACGCGGTGGTAGCCACTGCTCGCGCCGATGCCGATCACGCGGCCACGGCCGATCCTGCGTGGGCGAACCTGCAGCGCGACATGACGTACGTCTTCTCCTGGCGGGGCAGCTTGGACACCGCCACGGCCTCCCAGATGGATGCCTACTTCGCTGCCGACCGACGCGTGCAGGCAGACTGCGGGTCCGCCGGGGAGGACATCGGGCCGCTCCGGCCATGACCGCGATGCAGCCCTGCCGCGATCACCACGGCGGTACTCACGAAAGTGCCCGTCTCACAACGGTCGCGACGCGCGTAGGCGCTGAGAACGCCGATCGGCCACATCCGGTCATGTCTCACTGAACGCACGGGTCGCCCGTAGTCTCGGCGGCATGTCGCAACCTCGCCCGCTTGCCGTTGCCGTCATCCGACACCCGCGTACGGGCGCGATCTTCGTCGATGAGACGACGGAGCCCGGCACCGGTCGGGTCCATCACCGGGCGGTCGGTGGCGGCATCGAGTTCGGGGAGCTCGCTGCACAGACGTTGGTCCGCGAGCTCAGGGAGGAGTACGGGATCCAGGTCACGGTCGGCGCGCAGCTCGGTGTCCTGGAGAACCTGTTCGTCTACCAAGGACAAGCCGGTCACGAGCTGGTCGTGGTGCACGAGGCCGAGTTCGCCTCCTCGGAGGACTACTCGGTCGAACGAACCCCGTGCAACGACGACCCGGACACCGTCGGTACCTGGCGTCCGCGCGAGGGGAGCCCGTACCCGCTCTACCCAGACGGCCTCGACAACCTGATGTCCGACCATTGAGCCCGCTGCAGGACTCGGCACGACCTGAGGGTGCCGCGCGCGACAAGGCGACTGCCCCGGTTGTTCGGGTTGCGTTCGGGTCACGTGCTCGCGTCGGTGAAGGGGATCACGCGGTCATCGCGCCTCGTCGACGTGCCGGTGCGTCGACGCCAGAGCGCTCGTAGCGAGTCGTCCAAGGTTTCAATGAGGGATGCGCCCGCGAAGAGGACGAACATCACTGGTTCCTTGAGGTGGAGAATCTCCCACTCGTCACCGTAGCGCCTGTCACGGTGGCGCCGCGGCGCGTTGAGAATGTGCTCCGGGCAGGTCAAGAGCGGCCTTCTCGAACGCTTCCCCGTCGTGCGACTCGACAATCGCTGCCGACTCGACGGCTTCAGCCAGGAAATCGCCACCCCTACGGACGCGAGTCGGGGAGCCTATGGCCGTCCGTCGTCGTCCCGCATCGCCCGCACGACGATCGACCCGCCGATCATGGTCGCGCCCAGGATCAGAATGGCGGAGAGAATCGGAGAGATCCACGTGTTCCACGTGACGCTCACGGAGACCTGGTCGGAGGAGATCAACCTCGTGAGGATCTGGGTGCCAACCAGCGACGTGACGACGGCTCCGACACCCCACCAGAAGATCGCACGGGCGGACATTCGAGGAGGCATGCGCGCACCTTTCGTCTCAGAAGAATGACCGGGACGCGGCGGACGGGGTTGTCACCGTCGCGTCATCGAGTATCACGACGCCATACGTGCCGGCCGAGCAGAACGAGCCGAAACTCCCGAGCGGGATCTCATTCCTCCCGCTCCACGTCCTGAGCTCGCTCCCGTCCAGGAGCATCCCGGTACCAGTCAGCTGGTCACCGTCAGCCACCAGGTGCCCGCCGACCATGACGTCCGCCCCACCGTTCGCCTCCGTCACCGTGTCGGGCCAGACCACCCAGCGACGACCGTCGCTACCGAGATCGACGTCGACGCAGCCGTTCTCCTGAACGACCACCACCCCGGTGACGTCGTGACGCACACCGGGGAATGCGCTCGGTGACGGCTGCTGCGGTATCCCGAATCCGACCCTCGCGCTCGAGCACCCCGCGACCGTCCCGCACGCCACCACCAGAACGACCGCAACAACCCATCGCCACATGATCTTCCTTTGCCCCCTGCGGGGCGGGTGACCGCCTGCCCCCTGGATTCCAGTGTGCCGTTTCGCACACCCGGCGTGCTGGAACTTGACGACCCCATTCGTGGTCGACACCACCGTCGACAGCGAGTCCGACCCACAGGAATCGCGCGCATATCCGTGCGGGGCCGGGGCGCGACCTGTGACACTGTCTCGATGTCTGAAGGGTCGCCACAAGAGCATGTCGATGCTCGGGTTCTTGCGTACTATGTCTCGCCCCGGGTCTGATGGAGGCTCTCAATCCCAGAGAGGATGAGAGTCATGGTGGCACCGAGGAAGTACCCCGAGGAGCTTCGGGAGCGAGCGATCAGGGTGGTCCGTCCCGGCGGCTGGGTCTTCGCGGCCGGCTTTCCCGGGGGTCACGTCCACCTGGCCGACGATCTCGAGCAGGAGGCGCTCGACGCGGGGCTGCGCGATGTCCGGACCGTCGGTCTGGAGGGTCCCGGCGCCCTTGCGCTCGAGGTCAGCCGATCGCACGACCCGCACCTGATCGCGGCCGCCCGAACCCTGGCAGAGGCCTACGAGTCACAGCCCGGGCTGCGTGACCTGAGCCCCCATCTCCTGACCATGGGGCGCACGCCGGCGACGTGACCCGACCGGTGAAGCTCGTCCGTTCGTACCACTCGTTCGGAGGATGTCCGGGATCGCGAGGTGCGACAGGCTGGCCAAGGGGGGCAAGTCATGCGTTGCAGAATCGTCGCGGCAGCGATCGTCACGGTCGGCTGCCTTGCGACGTCCGGCTGCGTCCAGGCCACCACGACCTCTGACGCGAGTGCGACCGACCCTGCCGCAACCAGCAGCCCGGCACCTCGCTCGGCGACGACAGACGGGACAGACCGGGCCCAGTCCGCCAACGGGGTTCCGGGCGCCGCAGAGTTCTGGGCGGAGGAGGCCGAGATCAGGGCCGCGGCGATCGAGTACAACGACCTGGACCGCTCAAGTCCAGAGTTCTCCGTCGCCTGGGCTGCCGGGCCGGACTGCGCGCCCTACACCTGGATGGCGGACCTCATCCGCGGCGACCTCTCGTACGACGACGTGACTCTCCGCAGCACATGGGCGTTCTGGGACAAGGCCCGGCTTCCGCAGAACGGCGACGAGCTGTGCGACGGGGGACCGACCCAGGACCCCCAGCTGTTCGCACTCTTGTCGACCATGTACCTCGACGCAGCCTCACCGGACGTCAAACGGGAGGCCTGGTCGTACTGGAAGGAGGGCACTGAGCAGGTCGAGGAGTCCTACCAGTTCACGAAGAGCGCCGAGGAGTACCGGTCTCTCACCAAGAAGCTGAAGGCCGCGCGAGCCGGGGTCCGCATCAACTGAACAAACCTGGTTCAGCAGTACGTGGAACAGCGGAGAACCCGCCCCGATCTCAGTCGTCGGGGAGGGCGGCGAAGGCCTGCTGGGCGTCGCGGTACCACCTCATCGACGCCTGGGGGTGGCGCCAGCGGCTCTTCATCGCGTCCCGGGCTTCCTGGTGGGTCACGTCGCCGGCCTTCTCCGCCTCCTTGAGGTGGCGATCCTGTGCCTTGATGACGTCGTCCGCGCTCTGCCCGTGGTGCTCCAGGTCGCAGGGCCCTCCCAGGGCCCGGCAGGTCATGGTCTTCATCGTCGCCTCCTGATGATGGGGTGTGCTGATGTACTGACGATCGAGACGGCCCGGGTGTGACCGCGTCAGACCCGTGGGTGATCACCGTCGCGACGCACGACGCGCGCGAGCACCTCGGGCGCGGCGCGGAAGGTGATGGTCCGCACGAGGCCGTCGTCGACGGTGAAGTCGAAGACGACCCGAGCCGCGCCGAGGTGGAACCACGCGCTGCCGGGACGGTCGCCGACGAAGACCGGGAGCGCGGCCTTGGCGCTGCCGTTGAAGAACGTCGCCACCTCGTCGCGACCGTCGATCCGCTGCGGAGTGCCGGCCAGGACCGCAGCGTCGTCGGCGGTCACGGTGGCGTCGGGTGCGAGCAGCCGCAGCAGCCGGTCGAACTCCCCGTTCCTGGCGGCAGCCATGAACGCGTCGACCACCTCCCAGTCGGCGAGCCGGTCCTCGGGGTGCGGCTGGCCGACCTTGGCCCGGGCCCGCGAGGCCAGCTTGCGGGCCGCCGCCGGCGTGGTGTCCAGGACCGCTGCGATCGTCGGGAACTCGAAGCCGAAGCTGTCGTGGAGCACGAACGCGACTCGCTCGCGCGGGGAGAGCCGCTCGAGCACGACCTGCAGAGCCAGACCGACCGTGTCGGCGAGCGCGACGTCGTCGGCCGGATCGTTGACGGTCCCCTGTGGCTCGACGTCCTCCACCGGTACGGGGGTCCGTGATCGCAGCCGGTCGAGGCACAATCGGCTGGTCACGGTCGTCAGCCAGGCCGGCAGGCTGTCGATCTCGGCGTCCGTCCCGTGCAGCCGCAACCACGCCTGCTGCACGATGTCCTGGGCCTCGGCACGATCGCCGAGCAGACGGCTCGCGATCCCCACCAGGCGCGGTCGTTCAGCCTCGAACAGGCTCGTCCGGTCCACAGCCTCCACCCTCCCACCACCGTCGGTCATCCCACTGACGCGCGAGCCTGGTCGAGTGTGACCACAGTCGGCCCGCGAGGCCGCGGGTTCGCGCCGCACTCCGAGCGGGGTCCGGTCCGTGGCGATCGTCAGCTGATCCGGGGAGTCCCCGCTCGGTCAGGCGGTGTGGGAGCGGCGGTCACGTCGGTGCTTGAGCTTCGTCTCGTACATGGCGAGGTCGGCCCGATGGAGCAGCTCCGTGGCCCGCTCGGCCCGGTCCCAGGTGGCCTCGCCGGCGGAGAAGGACGTCCCGGCCGGTGCCGCCTCGTCCAGACGTCTGATCAGGCGACGGATCCCCACCTCGTCCGAGCCAGGCGCGATCACGGCGAACTCGTCACCGCCGATCCGGGCGAGGAAGTCCCCACCGTCACGCACCTGCGTCTGCCAGGCTCGGGCGATGGCCTGGAGCAGGCGGTCACCTGCCACATGCCCGTCGCGATCATTGATGTCCTTGAACCCGTCGAGGTCCATCACGACGACCGACAGCGCCGCACCGGACCGACCTGAGCGTTCCATCTCCTCATCGAGCCGCGCGTCCCAGGCCCGCCGGTTGGCCAGCCCTGTGAGCGGGTCCACGGTCGCGGCAAGGCGCAGCACGTTCACGAGCCCCATCACGACGGCACCGACGACGGCAGTCGTGCCGAACACCGCGAGCCACGCGACCACCGGCGCGTCACCGGTCGCGGGTCCGAAGGTGAGCACCGCCGCGTAGAGGGCCCCGGCCACCGCGATGTGGGCGAGCGCGGCGCGGGCGGAGAACAGCAGGACGGCGAAGGTCGCGGTCAGCATGTAGAGGTTGGCCATCGCGAGGCGCTCGGTCGCCGCGATCGCCACGACAGCGGTGATCAGGACGTTGCCCGCCACGATCTCCACGTGCAGGCTCCATCGTGGTGGCTGCCGCCGCCGCGCCACCACGAGCCACAGCAGCGCGAAGAAGGCACCCACGACCGAGGCGCCCACCAGGCCGGCGAGCGCCGGTGCCGACCAGTGGCGCGCGGGGAGCACGAGAAGGACGGCTACCGTCGCCGTCGCGGGAAGCATCCCGGCGACGGTGTCAGGAGCGGCCAGCAGGTCCCGCGCCCGATCACCCCACGGGCGACGGGGCGCCGACGGGAGGCCCGCGCGAGTGCTGCGACCAGCCATCGAGGCCCTCCCACCACGCAGGGACCATGCTCACTCCATCATCGACCCGATCGCCGACGAAGTTGAGCAAGGCGCCCCAACCCACATCGCCACCGCGAGATCGCGAGATCGTGAGTCTCGGTCGAGATCGTCGGTCCGGACTCACGATCTCGACCGAGACTCACGATCTCGCGGGGTACGGAGCGGGCTCGCGGGGGTCGGAGCGGGTCAGACGCTGACGGGGAGCGGCAGCCGGGACTCGTCGGTGGCGATCGTCAGGTGGTCCGCGGGTTCGCGCGGGCCGTGGGTCGACGCCCGCAGTGCCCACAGGATCGTCGCGAGGTCCACGAACTCCTGCAGCCCCGCACCGACGATCGCCGGGATCCACCCGAAGGCCGCGAGCACCATGAGGGCGAGGCTCATCGCGACGCCGATGCCGATCGCCTGCATCGCGACCGAGACCGTCCGCTGCCCGATGCCCACCGCCTTCGCGGTCCGGTAGACGTCGTCCAGCATGATCACGACGTCCGCGGACTCGCTCGCGGCCGTGGACCCGCGGGCCCCCATCGCGATGCCGACGTCGGCGGCCGCGAGCACCGGAGCGTCGTTCACGCCGTCCCCGACCATCATCACGGGGCGGACGTCGAGCGACGCGACGGCATGCACCTTGTCCGCCGGCAGACAGTTGGCCCGGACGTCGTCGACGCCGAGCTCGGTCGCGACGTGACGCGCGGTGGTCTCGGCATCGCCGGTCAGCATGACGACGCTCGTCACCCCGAGCCGGTGCAGCTCGGCGAGGGTCTGACGGGCCTCCGGACGCTCCCGGTCCGAGAGCAGGATCGCGCCGCCGTACTCTCCGTCGATGCCGACGTACACGCCCATCTGACCCGGGGCGAGAGCGACGGGTGAGATCGTGCCGGACGTCACGCGCTCGGCGACGAACGCCGCCTTGCCGACCACGACCGCCCGACCGTCGACCAGCGCAGACACCCCGTGCGCGGTGGTCTCGTGCACGTCGTGGCCCTCGCTGAGCACCTCGCCCTTCGCCGCGGCGGCCGCGACGATCGACGCGGCGAGCGCGTGACCCGAGTACTGCTCGACGCTCGCGGCGAGCCGCAGCAGCTCGGAGGTGTCCACACCGTCGGTGCTCACGACGGCCACGACCTCCGGGGTCCCGCGCGTGAGGGTGCCCGTCTTGTCGAACGCCGCCGTGCGGATCCGCGCGAGCCGCTCGAGCGTGCCGCCGTTCTTCACGATGATGCCGTTCTTGGCCGCGCGTGACATCCCGGCCATGAAGGCGACCGGGGTGGCGATCAGCAGCGGGCAGGGCGTGGCGACGACGAGCACCTCGGCGAACCGGATGCCCTCGCCGGAGATCGCCCACGCCACGCCGGCGATCACGAACGACACCAGGGTGAAGGGCACGGCCACCCGGTCGGCGAGCCGCACGAACGGCGCCTTGGACTCCGAGGCCTCCCGCACCAGCGCGATGATCGTCTGGTACTGGGAGTCGGCTGCGGTCGCCGTCGCACGCACCCGCACCCCGGCCGGCCCGTTGACGGACCCGGACATCAACGCGTCGTCGCGCACGTGCTCGACCGGCATGGACTCCCCGGTCAGCGACGACTCGTCGAAGGACGCCGCCTCGGACAGCAGCACGCAGTCGACCGGCACGACCTGCCCCGGCTTGACCATGAGCTCGTTCCCGACGACCACCACGTCGATGTCGACGTCCTCGACGGTGCCGTCCTCGGTGACCCGGTGAGCGATGCGTGGCGCACGCTCGAGCAGGGCGCTCAGCTCGCGGCGCGCACGGCCGGCGGCGTAGTCCTCCAGGGCGGCACCACCCGTGAGCATGAGCACGACGACGACGGACGCCCAGTACTCCCCGACCACCACGGTCGAGACGATCGCCGTGACCGCGAGGATGTCGATCCCCCACGTCCCGTGCCGGATGTCCTCGACCATGCCGCGGGTCTGCACGGCGGCGATGACGAGCGCGTAGACGCTCAGGAGCCAGCGCGTCCCGTCGGAGAACCCGGCGAGGGCGACGGCCCCGCCGAGCAGCCCGACCGCGATCGTGGTGGCGACCAGCGGGTAGGTGCGCGCGGATGAGCGAATACGGTCCATGGTGTCCGGTTTACCTCCTGCGGAGGGCTCCCCGCCAGCAAGGAAAGGCTCTACTGAGCGGATCCGGAGGGCTCCGACGGCCCCGCCGAGCCGGTGCCGGACGAGGCCGCGTCGCCGCGATCCGGGGCCGGGCGGGCGTCGATCCCGCACAGCACGAGCACCGCCGCAAGGCCCTCCGCGCTGCCCGGCCAGCGTCGCACGATCGCGTCGCGACCCGCCCGCCGGGCGACCGATCGGAGCACCAGTGCGACGACCACGGCGTCGTCTGCGTAGCCCAGCACCGGGATGACGTCCGGCACGAGGTCGAACGGGAGCGCGAGGTAGCCGAGGAGCAGCCACAGCCGGGTCCGCACCCCTCGCGGCAGGTCACGGTCCGCGGCGAGCCGCCGCACCAGCCGCACGACGTCGGGCAGGAGCCGCAACATCTCGCGGACCGTCGTGCGGTCGGGCATCGCGACCCACAGGGCCACGACGAGCGCGACCCACGCAACCAGCAGCCCGGCGAGGACACCCAGCGCGACGTCCCATCCGACCGGCCACCCGGACAGCCCCGCGAGGCTGCCGGCGAGGCCACCGGCCGTCAGAGCGTCCGCTGCCACGCGACGATCCGGTCGACGGCCTCGCCGACGACCTCCACCGACGACGCGAAGGACAGCCGCACCCAGTCCGACCCGTCGACGCCGTCGAAGTCGGTGCCGGGTGTGAGCGCGACGCCCGCCTCGTCGAGGGCGCGCGCGCACCAGGTCTGTGCGTCGAGGCCCGACGCGGAGACGTCCGCGTACAGGTAGAACGCACCGTCCGCCGGCGCGATGCGCGCCCAGCCGAGCTCCGGCAGCCGGTCCAGCAGCAACCGGCGCGCGTCCGCGTAGCGCGCGACGTTCGCGGCCGCCGCGGCGTACCCCTCCTCGCTGAACGCGGCGACACCCGCGTGCTGCGCCAATGCCGGTGGGCACAGCGCGACGTTGCCAGCGAGCGCGTCGACCGGGGTCACGAGGTCGTCGGGCAGCAGCAGCCAGCCGAGCCGCCACCCGGTCATCGCCCAGTACTTCGAGAACGAGTTGACGACGACGGCACCGGTCCCGAGGTGGTGCGCAGCCGTCGCCGCCGGCTCCCCGTAGGTGATGCCGTGGTAGATCTCGTCGCTGATCAGGCGGACACCGTGACCGGCGCACCACGCCGCCAGCTCGGCGAGGGCCTCGGCGCCGATCATCGTGCCGGTCGGGTTCGCCGGGCTCGCCACCACGAGTCCGTCCACCGGGACGTCGAGCGCCTCGAGCTGCGCTGCGCTCGGCTGGTAACGGGTCTCCGGCCCGCACGGCAGCTCGACGACCTCGCAGCCCAGCGCGGTGAGGATGTTCTTGTACGCCGGGTAGCCCGGGCGCGCGAGAGCGACCCGGTCGCCGACGTCGAACGCCGCGAGGAACGCGAGCATGAATCCACCCGACGACCCCGTCGTGACCGCCACCCGGGACGGGTCGACGTCGACGCCGTACCAGCGTCCGTAGTGGGCGGCGATCTCGGCGCGCAGCGCCGGCGCGCCCATCGCCTCGGTGTAGCCGAGGTCACCGCTCGTCAACAGCTCGATCGCCCGCTCCCGCACGACGTCCGAGGCCCCGGTGGACGGTTCGCCCGCGCACAGGTTGACGACGGACTGGCCGGCGGCGCGTCGCGCGTTGGCGGCCGCGAGGATCTCCATCACCGCGAACGGGGGGACGTGGGAGCGCTGGGAGACCTTCAGGCCGCTGCGGTGCGCGTCGGGGGACGTCATGGCCCCATCCTTCCCCTCACGCGGCTGCGATGCCGACCGGGCCGTGGTGCTGGCTGAACCACGGTGCGGTCCGGACACGCGGTCAGCGTCGGTGCAGCTCCGCGAGGACGTGCGCGACGACGGCGTCCGCCGCGGCCTCGACCTGCACCAGGCACTCCTCGAAGGCCGAGCGGCCGCCGTACCAGGGATCGTCGATGTCGAGCACGTGCTCGGCGTCCCCCGGTCGCAGCACGGGCGCCGCGGGGTCGAACTCCCGGTACAGGTGCACGCGCGCGACCAGGGACGTGTCGTCCCCCGCAAGACGTCGCAGTGCTCGCGCGTGCGCGGAGGTCATCGCGAGCACGAGGTCGCGCGCCGCGAGGTCGGCGGCTCGGACCTGGCGGGCCTGGTGGGCCCGCATCGCCGGGTCGTCGTACCCGTGGTCGCGCAGGACCGCCAGCGCGCGCTGGTCCATCGGGTTGCCGTGCTCCTCGCTGCTGATCCCGGTCGAGTCGATCAGGACGTCGTCACCCAGGCCCGCACCGGCGAACCGGTCGCGCAGGACGACCTCGGACATCGGCGAGCGGCAGATGTTGCCGGTGCACACGGTCATCACACGGAACGGCTCTCGAAGGTCGGTCACCGTGCCATTGTCGCCGCTGCGTCGGGGCGGGGTTCGTGGCCGGGTTCGCCTGCCGACGGACGTGTCGCTGAGGGAGGTGCCGAGTCGACGAGCGGGTTCTCGGGCGGAGCTGCCTCGTCGGGACCTTCCTCGCTGCCCGGCGAGCCCGGGCGAGGAAGCACCGACGACGTGCCGGTCGGCGTCGCCGGGTCCACCGCTGCGGGCCCGGGAACCTCCGGATCAGCCGGTCCGTGAGTCGAGACCGTGGATCCCCTGCGGGCTGCGGCCGACGGGTGGCGGGCACCTGGCCGCGACGCCGCCGCAGTCGGCCGAGGTGGCGCCGGCGACGCAGCGCTGACGGGCGTGACCAGCTGGAGGAAGTCCTGCACCGCGGTCAGCGAGGGAGGCATGAGGGGGACGTGCTCGGGGGCCACCGGCACCCCGGAGCGCACCGTCGTCCGCAGCACGGGGTGCTCGGTGTCCCACGCCGAGAGCTCGTGGGCCTCCCAGACGACCGTCTCGCTGAGGGCGCCGAGCTGAGCGAGAACGGGGGCCGGGACCGCCGCCAACGACACCTCGTCGAGGTCGTCCTCGTCGTCCTCCGCCTCGTCGTCCTCCGCCCCTTCGGCGCCTTCGGCCCCTTCGGCGTCGTCCGCCACGTCGTCGTCGGCGAGGTCGGTCCTCCCGCCGGGGCGGGTCCCGTCCGCCGACGGCGTCGGCACCGGACCGGTCGAGCGCTCGACGTTCCGCGCGGGCCCGTCGTCGGACGGCGCGCCGAGCCCGGGCGTCCCGGGCCCGACGGCGACGACGACGTCGAGGACGACGGAGGAGATGAACGGCACCCCGAGGTGCTCGGCGAGCGCGACCCGGTTCTCGGTCGCCCAGATCCAGGAGTCGAGCGCGCGGATCCCGAGGAGCCCGGTGCGGTGGTGCGCGACCTCGATGACATGGAGGCGGTTCTGGGCGTCGATCCTCACGAACGGGACCCGGGCGTGCCCCCCGCCGGGGCGCATCCCCCGGACCTGACGCCAGACGGGCCCGTCGCCCCAGTCGGTGGCCCGGCCGACCCGCTCGAGCGTCGCCGCGATCCGGTACTCGCGGTACCCGGGCGCCCGCTCGGCCCGACGACGTGCGATGGCCGCCTCGACCCGGACGATGATCTCGTCGACCCGCGCGGCGGGGGTCGTCCCGGTCAGCGTCAGCGTCAGCGGCTCGGGGTCGGGGAGCGAGTCGTCCCGAACTCCCGCGACGACCTTCAACCCGTTCCGCGTCGCGCGGAACGACAGCACCCGTTGGCCCTCGCAGACCCACGCGCGCGCGGACTTCAGGTGCTTCGGGGTCAGGTTGCGCTCGTGGTTGGCCCAGGCCTCGATCGGGGCCGCGGTGACCGCGAGCCGCGCAGGGACCCGGTACTCCTCGGCGCGCTCGAGGCCGTCGGACTCGCCGGCGCCGCTGCGCAGCATCCGCTCCGAGAGCGGCGGGTGCACGACGGCCCGCGTGCCGTCGTAGGTGTACAGGTCGATCGGCACCTTGCGCAGCAGCGCGGTGCGTGAGCGGGTCGCCAGGACGACGGTCTCGTCCTCGGCGGGCAGGAATATCGCGAGCCGTCGTCCACGCGCCTCGGCCAGGCCGAAGGCGAGGGCGCGGTCGTGCGCGCGCGGCGGGTGGACGTTCTCGACGACCACGACGAGCGTGTGCTCGTCGACGGTCGCGCGCACCCCCGCGGGGACGGCGCCGAACTGCTCGTCGACGTCGGTCACCGGCAGGTGCGACGCCGCGAGCAGCGCCGTCAGAGGATCGGTCTCCTCGACCGCCGCGGGTGCGGGCTCGGCTGTCTCCCGCTTCCTCGTGAACCACGTCGCCACGCGCGGACCTCCATCCTGTCCTGGAGTACATCGGCACGTCGGGCCCCCGAGTTCAGCCGCCGGCGACGGCAACGCGGGCGCACCAGCCCAGGAGGCCGGTTCGGGTGCCGTGCGGTACCCGCTGGCCTAGCGTGGGGCCATGACCCCGCACCTGATCGCCCTCACCGGCGCGACCGGCGCCCTGGGTGGCCGCCTGGCCCTCCGGCTGGCGGCCGAGGGGGCGCCCCAGCGCCTGATCGTCCGGGACCCCTCCCGCGCGCCACGGCTCCCGGGGGCGCAGGTCGCCGTCGCCGACGGGTACGCCGACACCGCGGCGATGACCGCAGCGCTGCGGGGTGTCTCGGCGATGTTCCTCGTCTCCGGCCGCGAGGCCCCGGATCGCGTCATGCAGCACGTCGCGGCGATCGACGCCGCCGTGGCCGCGGGCGTCGGCCAGGTCGTGTACCTCTCGTTCCTCGGCGCGGCGCCTGCGTGCACCTTCACGCTGGGACGGGACCACTGGATGACCGAGCAGTACCTCGGGCGTCGCGCCGCCGAGAACGGGATGCGATGGACCGCCCTGCGGAGCTCCCTGTACCACCAGGGCTGGGTCCGGTGGGTCGGGGCGGACGGGGTGCTGCGGGGGCCGGCCGGCACGGGACGGGTGGCGTCCGTCGGCCACGACGACCTCGCCGACGTCGCGACGGCCGTCCTGCTCGACGGTCACCCGGAGCACCACGACCGCACCACCTACGACGTCACCGGGCCGGCGCTGCTGGACCTGGACGAGGTCGCGGCCGAGCTCAGCGCCGCGACCGGGCGGTCGGTGACCTACCACCCGGAGACCGTCGACGAAGCCTACGAGTCGCGGGCCCGGTTCCATGCGCCCCGCTTCGAGGTCGACGGGTGGGTGACGTCGTACACGGCGATCGCCTCCGGCGAGCTGGCCGTCGTGTCGGACACGGTGGAACGGTTCGCCGGGCGCCCGGCCCAGACGTTCCACGACTGGCTCGCGGCGAACCCGCAGGAGTGGCAGGGGTTGCGCGCACGCTGACGCGGACGCTGTACCGCGCCGGGCAGACCGGCCGGGTGCGCCTGGTGCCGCCTGCGGTGCGGGCGGTCAGGGCAGGGTGCGAACCACCGTCAGGGCAGGGTCAGGATGACCGGCCCGTCCTCGGTGATCGCGATGGTGTGCTCGGCGTGCGCGGTGAGCGACCCGTCGGCGCTCCGGATCGTCCAGCCGTCCGGGTCGAACACGTACTCGTCGGTGCCGGCCATGAACCACGGCTCGATCGCGATGACGAGCCCCGGTCGCAGGTGCAGCCCCCGACCGGGGCTGCCGAGGTTCGGGACGTGCGGCTCCTCGTGCATGGTGCGTCCGACGCCGTGACCGCCGAAGTCCGCGTTGATCCCGAGCTTCGCGCCACGCCCGACGGCGCCGATCGCGGCGGAGATGTCCCCCATGTGGTTGCCGGGGCGCGCCGCGGCGATGCCCGCCGCCAAGGCCTTCTCCGTCGTCCGGATCAGTCGGGTCGCCTCCGCGCTCGGGGTCCCCACCTGGAACGACACCGCGGAGTCGGCGACCCAGCCGTTCACCTCGGCGGCGAAGTCGATGCTCAGCAGGTCGCCGTCGGCCAGCACGTACGGCGAGGGCAGGCCGTGCAGCGCGGCGTCGTTCACCGACGTGCACAGCACCCCGGGGTACGGGATCGCGCCGAAGCTCGGGTGGTAGCCGAGGTAGACGGACCGCGCGCCGGCGTCGTCGATCATCTGGTGCGCGATCGCGTCGAGGTCGAGCAGGGTCATCCCGATGCGTGCCTGCTCGCGGACCGACGTGAGCACCGACGCGACGAACCGCCCGGCCTCCCGGATCGACGCGATCTCGGCACGTGTCTTCAGTTCGACCATACGAACATCCTCCACCCGTCGCCGGACCGGGACGGACGCGCCGGGCCGGCGGCCGCCCGGGCAGGGAACAGCCCGTGGGCTGGGTGCCGGGAACCGGACCCCTGTCGCGCTGGACGAGTGCGCGACACCCACGGGCTGCGGTGACTGCCGGGATCTCGCTCGTCGCCAGCTCATGACCGGGTCATGGAGTGGAACGGGTGGGACCGGTTCAGTCCGTCCGAGGTACTCGGGCGACTAGCGGGCAGTCACCTCTCGCGTCCGAAGAAACATCACTCTTCGACCACCTCCTTTCCCGATGACCTGACGCTACGTCGCCCGGCACCGGCTGCCAAGAGATTTCGGTCGACGACCTCACCGCGGTTCGGTTCCGCTCGCGCCGACCGGGCCGAGAGCACGGCCAGCGAGAGGCCGAGGACCAGGGCCGTCGCATGCCCTGCGTCGGTGAACGTCTGCACGAACAGGGCCGGACCCAGGAAGTACAGGACGAGCATCGCGACGTACCAGACGCGCCACCGACGCGGCACCCGGGCGGTCAGCCACCCCAGCAGGGCCGCGAGCGCGTAGCTCACCCCGACGTCCTCGGCGTAGACGACCGACCGCGGGACGAGGTGCGCGCCGAGCCCGGTGATGAGAAGGATCGCGACGAACAGGGTCGCCCCCACGTGGCCGATGACCGCCACGACGACGGTCGCGAAGCGCCCGACCCACTGCTGCCCGTAGGCGATCGCCACGAGGAGGGCGAGCACGAGCAGGAGCCCGTCGAGGTCCGGTACGACGAACAGGCTCGCGACGAGCACCGGGACCGGGCGGGTGCGGAGGTTGGCGAGGTTCGTGCTCGTCGCGGAGACGACCTGGTGGACGACCCCGTCGGGCGAGAGCGTCAGAGCGATCGTCAGGGCGGTGATCAGCACGCACACGACGATCCCCAGGTCGGACCGTCGCACGACGTACGCGGTGTGGACCAGCGCGCGGCGGAGCGTCGCGCGCACGGACGGGCGCGATCCGACGTCGGCGGCCGCCACGGCCGAGCTCGCTGTTCCCACAGGACAGACGGTAAGCCCCGCGGATGAGTGCGGCTCTCAGGCGGGGTACACCTGGGTCTCGGTGGCCTTGAGCGTCGCGAACACCGGTGCGCCCGGCGAGAGGTCGAGCTCGGCGACCGCGGCGGCCGTGACGTCGACGAGCACCGGCGGCGTGGAGTCGACGCGGACGCGGATGACGTCGGCGTGCTGCTCGAGCCCGCTCACCCGTCCCTCCCAGGTGTTGCGCGGGGACACGGCGGTCGGGCGATCGCGGTGCAGCGCCACCGCGGACGGCGCGAACGCGACGAACACGTCGCCGTCGGCGGGCTCGCTGAGGTGCAGCACACCCCCACCGACCAGGGCCACCGCCGTGCCGCGGGCCGTCCCGCGGACCAGGTTCAGCCCGACGAGCCGGGCCACGTACTCGGTGCGTGGGGCGCGCGCGACGTCACCCGGGGCGCCCTGCTGGACGACGGTGCCGTTCTCGAGCACGACGATCCGGTCGGCGAGCACCATCGCGTCGACCGGGTCGTGGGTCACGAGGATCGTCGTCCCGGTGAACTCGCCCAGGTGGCGGCGCAGGTCCGAGCGGACGACGAGCCGCGTCGCCGCGTCGAGGGCCGCGAGCGGCTCGTCGAGCAGGAGCAGACGGGGGTCGGTGACCAGGGCTCTCGCCAGGGCGACGCGCTGCGCCTGACCACCGGACAGCTCGGCGGGGTGGGCCGGGGCGAGCTCGGCCAGTCCCACCCGGTCGAGCCAGGACCGTGCGCGTTCCCGTGCGACCGTCCGAGCGACCCCGCGCGACCGTGGTCCGAAGGCCACGTTCTCGAGGACGGTCAGGTGCGGGAACAGCAGGTAGTCCTGGAACACCATCGCGAGGTTCCGGTGCTCGGCGCGGACGAGGTGGTCGCGTGCGGGGTCGTCGAGCAGCACCCCGTCGAGCTCCACGACCCCCGAGCTCAGCGGGACCAGACCGGCGAGGGCGCGCAGGGCCGTCGTCTTGCCGGCGCCGTTGGGCCCGAGGAGCGCCACGACCTCGCCGGGCGACGTGTCGAGCGGCAGGTCGAGCGTGAACCCGGGTCGGGCGACGCCGAGGCGAGCGTGCAGGCCGGTCACCGGCGCACCCCGGAGAGCCACCGGCCGCGCAACGCCGCGAGGACCACGACGGACACCGCGAGCAGCACGACCGACAGCACGATCGCCGCGTCGGGGTCCGTCTCGAGGGCGAGGTACACCGACAGCGGCATGGTGCGGGTGACGCCGGGGAAGTTGCCCGCGAACGTGATCGTGGCCCCGAACTCGCCCAGGGCCCGGGCGAAGGACAGCGCGGCACCGGCCGTCACGCCGGGGGCGACGAGCGGCAGGGTGACCCGGCGGAAGGTCAGCCAGCGCGAGGCGCCGAGGGTCGCGGCCGCGTCGTCGTACCGCCGGTCCGCGGCGCGGAGGGCCCCCTCGACGGAGATCACCAGGAACGGCATGGCCACGAACGCCTCGGCGATCACGACGGCGGCCGTGCTGAACGGCAGGCTGATCCCGAACCACGCGTCGAGGTACTGGCCGACCACCCCGCGCCGGCCGAGCAGCAGCAGCAGCGCGACACCGCCGACGACGGGCGGCAGGACGAGCGGCACGGTGACGAGCGCGCGCACCAGGCTGCGGCCACGGAGCTCGCCGCGTGCGAGCACCCACGCGAGCGGGACACCGAGGAGCAGGCAGATCACCGTCGCGAGCACGGCACTGACGAGGGAGAGCCGCAACGACTCGAGCACCTCGGGCCGGGCGAGCTGGTGCGGGAGGGCGCTCCACGGCGTGCGGACGAGCACCGCGACCACCGGGAGCACGAGGAAGGCGAGACCGAGGGCAGCCGGAAGAAGGAGGAGCGGAGGCACTCCGGTTCCGGGGACACGGCGCACCGGCGCGGATCCCGCGCGGGTCATCCGACCTCGAACCCTGCGGCAGAGAGCACGGCGCGGCCGTGCGGCGACCGCACGAGGTCGACGAACGCCTGCGCGGCCTCCGGGTGGGGGGCGTCCGGCAGCACGACGATCGGGTCCTCGGTGACGGCGGCGGCCGACTGCGGGAACTCGATGCCCTGGACGGCGTCACCGCCGGCGATCACGTCGGTGCGGTACACCAGCCCGGCGTCGACCTCACCGAGCTCGACCTTGGTCAGCACGGCCTTGACGTCCTGCTCGAGGGTGTCCGGCGCCGGGGTCAGACCGGCCGCGGCGAACACGGCGTCGGCCGCCGCGCCGCACGGGACCTGGGGGGCGCACAGCGCGATCCGGAGCTCGGGCCTGGCCAGGTCCGCGAGCCCGGTCACGTGACCCGGGTTCCCGGCGGGGACGGCGATCTCGAGCCGGTTGCGTGCGAACACGGCGGGGGTCGCCCGGCCCGTCGATGCAGCGTCCGTGACCAGGGACATCGTGGCGGTCGACGCGGCTGCGAAGACGTCCACCGGGGCGCCGGCGAGGATCTGCTGGGCGAGGGAGGAGCTCCCGGCGAAGCTGAACCTGACCGTCGTGCCGGGGTGCGCCGCCTCGAACGCGTGGCCGAGCTCGGTGAAGGTGCCGGTGAGCGAGGCCGCGGCGAAGACGGTCACGGTTCCGGCGAGCGGCGCCGAGGTGGAGGCGCCCGGTGCGGAGGAGGGCACGACCGGCCCGGTGCCGGCGGCGCACGCGCCGGTCGACAGCAGCCCGACGAGCGCGAGGGCCGCGGTGCGGATCCTCACGTTCCCGGACCTGCGCCGACGGACGGCGGAACGCGATCGCACAGGCTCTCCTCCGGGGTCGGGAGCCGCGCGACCCGTCAGTCCGGTCGGCGCGCCTCGTCGCGGTCACCGTAACGCCTCGGGTGCGGGATCCCCCGGATCGGCTGCGGCTCATGGATCCAGGTGGGCTCGTCGCGGTGGGCGTCGAGCCACGCGTCCGTCGCCACCGCCGAGAGCGGTCGGGACAGGTGGTACCCCTGCGCGACGTCGCAGCCCACCGACGCGAGCGCCATGAGCACCTCCTCGGTCTCGACGCCCTCGGCGACGACCGTCAGGTCGAGGTTGTGCCCGAGCTCGACGATGCTGCGGACGATCAGCTCGTTGTCGGGGTCGACGTCCATGGTCGTCACGAAGGACCGGTCGATCTTGAGCTCGTCGACGGGCAGGCTCGTGAGCTGGCCGATGCTCGTGTAGCCGACGCCGAAGTCGTCGATCGAGATCCGGATGCCGAGGTTCGACAGGGACTCGAGCAGGTGACGCGCTGTGGCCGGCTCCGTCATGATCGCCGTCTCCGTGACCTCCAGCTCGAGGAGCTCGGGCCGTACCCCGTGCTCGGTGAGGAGGCCGACGACCTCGCCGAGCAGTGCGTCGTCCACCAGGTTGCGTGCGGACAGGTTGACCGACACGACGAGCGGGCGGCCGGCGTCGGACCAGGCCCGGGCCTGCCGGAGGGCCAGGTCGAGGACGCGGCGGGTGAGGGGCCCGATGAGTCCGGTGTGCTCGGCGAGCGGGATGAAGTCGTCCGGCGGCACGAGCCCTCGCGTCGGGTGGTGCCAGCGGACGAGCGCCTCGACCCCGACGACAGCGCCGGTGGTGACGGAGACCTTCGGCTGGTAGTGCAGCACGAGCTCGTCGTGCTCGAGCGCGCGACGGAGGTCGCCGAGCAGCGACACCTTCGACGGGATGCGCGCGTCGAGCTCGGGGTCGTACACGAACACCCCCCGGGCATCCGTCTTGGCGACGTACATCGCGATGTCGGCCCGCTGCAGCAACGTCGGCGCGTCGGAGCCGTGCAGCCCGGAGAGCACGACGCCCGCGCTCGCCTCGAGGTCGAGCACGGCTCCGTCGACGAGGAACGGGATCTCGAGGGTGGCCCGGAGGGCGGCGGCCGCCCCGGTCGCCGCCGTGAGATCCGCGGTGCGGGGCAGCAGGACGGCGAACTCGTCGCCGGCGATCCGCGCGACGGTGGCGTCCGGTCCGACCACCTGGGTCAGTCGGGGCCCGACCTGGCGAAGCACCTCGTCCCCGTGGTGGTGCCCGAAGGTGTCGTTGATCTCACGGAACCGGTCGAGGTCGAGGAGCACGAGGGCTGCGCCGTGTCCGTGACCGGCGATCAGCGCCTGGTCCAGCCGGTCGATGAGCAACGTGCGGTTCGGCAGCCCGGTCAGGGGGTCGTGCAGGGCACGGTGCTCGAGCTCGCCCAGCATGAGCAGCTTGTCCGTGACGTCACGTGCGGTGATCACGAGGCCACCGACGGACGGGTTCGCCTCGAGGTCCTGGACCGACGCCGCGAACCGACGCGTCCCGTGCCCACCGATCAGCCGCAGCTCCAGCTCGGACCCGCGCTCGGGCGTCACGGCGTGCAGCCGGGCGGCGACGCGGGACCGGTCCTGCGGGTCGACCACCGACAGCAGGTCGAACGGCACCAGCGGCCGGGTCCCCTCCGCCGACACGTTCTCCGGAGTGCTCAGGAACCGCTCGGCGGCGGGGCTGAGGAACACGCAGCGGCCGCGCCGGTCGGTGACGAGGACGAGGTCGGAGGACTGGTCGATCAGGGTCCGGTACCGGGCCTCACCGGCTCTCTCGGCCTCCCGCTGGACGGTGATCCGCCGGCGGCGTCCTTGTACGACGCTCACCGCGACGATCGCGAGCAGCATCGCGACCGGACCGGCGTTGCTGTACTGCAGGGCGCGCGCCGAGTGTGCGGACACCTGAGCGGCCTCGGTGGCGAGGACCGCGGACGCCTGCTCGAAGGCCGGGTCCACCTCGGCCTCGTCGAACTCCGCGGCCTCCTCCCACTTGCCGGCCTCGAGCAGCCGGAGCTCCTGGTCGACGGCAGTCCGGTAGCTGCGCCCGGCGATGCGGATCCGTTGGGCTGCGTCGGAGGTGAGGCCTTCCGTGGCAGCCCGGTCGAGGAGCTCGTCGGACCTGGACCGTGAGGCGTTGATCGGCCCCTGGCCTGCGCGGGGGCTCTCCCGCCCGCTGATCACGCGCCACTCCCAGCCGTCCTGCACGTTCAGCTCGGTGACGACCGCCTGCAGGTCGCGTTCGACCCGGATCCCTTGCTCACCGAGGTGCTTGAGCTCGATGGTCACGAGCAGCGGCGCGACGAACCCGAGGAACAGCAGCCCCATCACCGCGAGACGCCGCCCGAGCGCAGGGACCCACGCCGCGACGCGTGGTCCTCCATCCGTGGGTCGCCGCACGAGCGGTGTCATGTCGACACCTCCTGGGCGACGTCGCGCTCACGCGCGCACCGGCTCCCGGCGCTCTTCGCCCGGTACATCGCACGGTCGGCGGCACGCAGCAGTGCCTCGAGCGTGTCCGTCGGGTCGCCACCGATCGCGGTCCCGATGCTCGCGCCGATGCGCGCCGAGCTCGTGCCGATCGGCACCGGCTCGTGCAGGCGACGGCAGAGGTCGTCGGCGATGCGTGCGGCGGCGTCGGCGTCGGCGCCCTCGAGCAGGACGGCGAACTCGTCGCCGCCGATGCGCGCGACGGTGTCGGTGCTCCGGCGTCCGACGGTCAACCGGCGCGCGGTCTCGACGAGGACGGCGTCACCTGCGGCATGACCGTGCGTGTCGTTGACCGACTTGAACCCGTCGAGGTCGACGAACAGCACCGCGAGCCGGGTTCCGTCGCGCTTGGCGCGGTCCAGGGCGTGCTCGCTGCGGTCGACGAACAACGCCCGGTTCGCGAGCTCGGTGAGCGGGTCGTGGAAGGCCTGGTGGTAGAGGGCCGCCTCCAGGCGTCGGCGCTCGGCGACGTTGCCGTCGAGCGCGCTGACCAGGGTGTTGAACGCGAGCGCCGCCTCGCCGAACTCGTCCCGGGACGTCACGGGCAGCCGACAGCTCGCGACGCTCAGCTCGGACCAGTCCCCGGCCCGGGTGGCGGCGCGCACGATCTCGTCGACGCGGTGCATCTGGCGAGACATGCTGCCGAGCCGGCTGCCCACGACGAGGTTGGCGAGCCCGAAGTTGAACCCGCCGACCAGCAGCCCGGCCGCCAGGCACGCGATGCGCGACGGGACGGACCACGCCTCGTCGGGGGTCGCGATCGCCATCCGCTCGAGGAACGCCGGGAAGACCAGTCCACACATCACGCCGAACCCGACCATCGTCAGGCCGAGGCGACCCATGACGCCGACGCGCTGCTGCCGCTCGCTGCGCGTCAGGACCCGGGCGAGCCAGCGGGCCATCGCGTCCGGGACACGACCTGTCGACGCGCCGCGATCAGGTCGCGTCGCGTCGACGAGATCTTCGCTCCGGTTCACCCTGGGGGTATCGGCATCGCAGGACCGTCTGATGATGCTCGGAGCCCGGTGATGACCGGTGCTGCCCGGGTGGGCGTGCGGCGACGGCTGCCGAAGCCGGCATCGTGGCGACGCAAGTCGACCCCGCGACCTGCCGATATCTTCCGGAACGCCCCATTCCCCGGACTCAGCGAGGAGACTGCCGCGGTGGATGCCGAGTTCTACGCCCACCTGATCGACCGTGTCTCCGACGGCGTGTACTTCGTGAGCACGGACCGGCGCATCACCTACTGGAGCGCCGGGGCCGTGGACGTCACCGGCTACACGGCCGACGCCGTGGTCGGGCGAAGCTGCGCCGAGGGGATCCTGCGGCACGTGAACGACGCCGGACGGCAGGTCTGCCTGCACGGCTGCCCGCTCGCCGGCGTGATGAAGGACGGCAGGCCCCGCGAAGCACGCATGTACCTCCATCACCGGGACGGTCATCGGGTCCCGGTGACGATCCGGGGTGAGGCGATCCGCGACGCGTCCGGTCAGATCGTCGGTGCCGCCGAGGTGTTCACCCCGCGTGGTGCGGCCCGGGACCGGCAGGACGCACGCGCGCATGACGACCCGTCGCTCGACCCGGTCGTCGGCATCACCTCACGACGGTTCGGCGAGCTGAAGCTCGCTCCGCTGGTGGCCGCCGTCGCTGACGGAGCCGCCACTCTCGGGGTGCTGTTCCTCGACGTCGACCACTTCAAGCAGGTCAACGACCGGTACGGCCACCGGACCGGCGATGCCGTGCTGCGGATGGTCGGCCTGTCGATCTCCGGGGCGCTGCGGGGTGACGATGCGGCGATCCGCTGGGGCGGCGAGGAGTTCGTCGTGCTGCTCCCGGGCGTGGGAGCGTCCGACGTCGAGGTCGTGGCGGAGCGCGTGCGCATGCTCGTGGAGAACTCCTGGCTTCGGGTGGGCGACGCCGAGCTCCGCGTAACCGTCTCCGTCGGCGCGACCATGGCCCGGCCGACCGAAGCGGCTCTCGACCTGGTCGACCGCGCTGATCGGCTGATGTACGAGAGCAAGCGCGACGGCCGGAACTGCGTCACAGCGGACTCGGGACGGCTCGTGAGCACGGCCGAACGTCCGCTCGTCGGGGACGGCCTTCCGTGGGAGATGCCCGGTCGGTGCGACGTCGACGGCTTCGGGTCCGGGCCGGGCCTCGACGCCGCGGAGGTCAGCTCCGGCTGAGGGCACCTGCGCACTCACGGGCGACGAGCACGTTCCGGGTGGCGGCAGCCCGCCACCGCCGGAGGATCCCGTGGACGCTCACGTCGACGCCGCCGGCACCCCACCGTGCTCCCACCCCTCGACCGTCATGAGGTCGAGGACGTCGAGCACCGCCGCGACCCTGGCGAGCTGGTCGTCGTCGAGGACCTCGAGGAGCTCGGCGACGGACGTGCTCCGCTCGGCCCGCGCCTCGTCGAGCAGGCGTCGGCCCTCCGGGGTGATCGCGACCGTCACGGAGCGGGCGTCGGTGGGCGTCTGGTGCCGCTCGACGAGGTGACGGCTCTCGAGCACCGAGATGATCCGCGTCATCGTCGGGGCGGCGACCCGCTCGGCCCGCGCCAGGTCGCTCGGGCGCTGCGGTCCGCGCCGGGCGAGCGTGGCGAGCGTCGAGAAGTGACCGACGGACAGCTCGCCGCGCGAGGGACGGGTGCGGCGCGCGATGCGACCGACGACCGCTCCCAGCCGGGAGGCCACCTCCTGCCGCAGTCGGTCGTCGCCCGTGGCGCCGCTCATGCGTCGCGCTCGGTCGCCGCCACCTCGCGCACGGCGTCGACAGGTGCGCCGTCGACAGGCGCGCCGTCGTCGTGCACGTACTTGCCACCGCGACGGAACGACGCGACCGCACCGATGAGGGACATCAGCGCCGCCGCCCCGAAGACGACCACGAGTCCGTGGTGGAACGGACCGGAGATGAGCTGCGGGAAGAACTCCTTGCCCGTGAGGGTCGCGGCGTCGGCGGGCGGGATCGAGCTGAGGACGCCGGTGGGGCCGAGCAGGCTCTGGATCGGGTTGTAGCCGAGGAACGCGGCGAACAGGCTGCCGACCGGGGGGAGCTGGGAGATCTGCTGCGCGAGGGCGGCCGGCACGCCGTGCGTGGTCAGGCCTGTGCGGAGCGCCGTCGGGAGCGATCCGGCGAGCCCGACGATCATGAGCGAGAAGAACACGCCGATCGACAGCGACGAGCCGGCGTTGAGCACGGTGCCGGCGACCCCGGAGGCGGCGCCGCGGTCGCCCGCCGGGACGCTGTTCATGATCGCGGACCTGTTGGGTGCGCCGAACATGCCGGAACCGATGCCGCTCACGCCGGTGATGAGCGCGAACTGCCAGTAGGTGAAGTTCACCGGGAGCAGCAGGAGGGCGATGAACGTCGTGGCCACGACCAGCAGCCCGACGCTCGCGAACCCTCGGGCGCCGAACCGGTCGGACAGTGTCCCGGACAGCGGGCCGGAGAGCAGGAACCCGATGGTGATCGGCAGCATGTAGATGCCGGCCCACAGCGGGGTGACCTCGTAGGAGTAGCCGTGCAGCGGCAGCCAGATCCCCTGCAACCAGATGATCAGCATGAACTGCAGGCCGCCCCGCCCGATCGCGGCGAGGAGCCCGGCGAGGTTCCCCATGCTGAATGCCCGGATGCGGAACAGGCGGAGGTCGAGCATCGGCGCGGGCGAGAGGTACTCGACCCGGATGAAGACCGTGAGCAGGACGAGCCCGCCGATGATCGCCCCGAGCACCCACGGGTTCGTCCACCCGGTGGCGCTGCCTCCGTAGGGCTGGATCCCGTAGGTGATGCCGGTGAGCACGGCCGTCAGGCCGACCGCGAACGTGATGTTCCCGGGCCAGTCGAGCGTGGCGGCCCGGCGTTGGCTCGTCTCGTGCAGCGACCGGTAGGACCAGATGGTGCCGAGGATCCCGATCGGCACGCTCACGATGAACACGGCGCGCCAGTCCACGACGGCGAGGAGACCGCCGGCGAGGAGACCGATGAAGCTGCCGGCGATCGCGGCCACCTGGTTGACGCCGAGGGCCATCCCCCGCCGGTGCGGGGGGAACGCGTCCGTGAGGATCGCGGTCGAGTTCGCGAACAGCATCGCGCCGCCGACGCCCTGCACGACGCGCCAGGCGATCAGCCACATCGCGCCCGGTCCGCTGGTGAACGGGTCGAGCGACAGGGCGATCGCCCCGGCCGTGAACACGACGAAGCCGAGGTTGTAGATCCGCACCCGCCCGTAGATGTCACCGAGCCGCCCGAACGTCACCACGAGCACGGCGGTCACGAGCATGTAGCCCATGAGCATCCAGAGCAGGTAGCTCACGTTGCCCGGCTGCAGGGGGTCGAGGTGGATCCCCGTGAAGATCGAGGGCAAGGAGATGATGACGATCGACGAGTTGATCGTGGCCATCAGCATGCCGAGCGTGGTGTTGCTGAGGGCGACCCACTTGTAGTGCGGGTGGTCATGGGACAGGAAGGGCGTGCGTGAGCTCACGGTTCTCCGAGCGATGGCGGCTAGTTGTCAGATGCTAATAACTGTAGCCACCACGTATCTATTTCACCGAACCGTCCAGCCCCCGTCCACCGCGAGCGTGTGCCCCGTCACCAACGACGCCGCCGGCGAGGCGAGGAACACGACCGCCCCCGCGACCTCCATCGGACGCCCGATCCGGTGCAGCGCGGCGATCCGCTCGATGACGTCTGCCCGGAAGTCCGGGTCCGCGAGCGCCGGCTCGGTCCCCGGCGTCTCGATGAACGTCGGCGCGACGGTGTTCACCGTGATCCCGTGCGGCCCCCACTCCACCGCGAGGCAGCGCGCCAGATGGGCGACCGCGGCCTTCGACATGCAGTAGATCGACTCGCCCGGCAGCGCGACCGTCCCCGCCTGGGACCCGATCATGACGATCCGCCCGCCACCCCGCTCGATCATGTGCCGCCCGACGTACTGGCTCGTGAAGAACGTGCCCGTGACGTTGACCTGGAGCGTCGCGGCGACGTCGGCCTCGGTCACGTCCTCGGCGGGGTTGCCCGGCGCGATCCCGGCGTTGTTCACGAGGATGTCGATCCCACCGAAGTGCCCGACGGCCGCGTCGACGGCCGCTCGCACCTGCGTGAGGTCGGTGACATCCATCTGGAGCGCGAGGGCGCGACGGCCCAGGGCCTCGATCTCCGCGACGAGGTCCGCACCGGTCGTGACGTCGCGCAGGCCGACCGCGACATCCGCCCCCCGCGGCGGCGAGGGCGACGGCGATCGCGTGACCGAGCCCCCTCCCGGCGGCGGTGACGAGCGCTGTGCTGCCGGTCAGGTCGAAGCTGGGAAGGTCGGTCATCGGGACTCCTCGGGTTGGCGACGGGGCGTGGACGTCACGCCACCGCGAAGGTTCACTGGCTCATTGGAGGGCGACCGCGAGCAACGGCGCCGGGACGGCCCACACGCCTCCGTCGAGATCGAGGATGGTCTTGGTCGCCACAACTCCACGTCCGTACTTGCCGGTGATGGTGCGTGCCTCGCTCTTCCACCCCCGGTCGACCCACTTGCTCTCGATCGGAACGGTCTCGACGGCTCCGTCTCGCGACGGCACGCTGACGGGCGCGAGGTCCACCTCCTTGTCACTGGTGGTGCGGGCGTAACCGATGGTGTCGCCGTGCAGCCAGCGGCCTTCGTCGAGGCTGTCGATCACGCGGGCAAGGGTGACGGCGATCGCGGCCTCGGTCAGACGCGTCATGTCCGGCGCGTCGAGACCGGCACGTCGACGCGACGGGAGCCACGCCAGCAGGGGGTCGGTCAGGTAGTACTTGGCCTGGGTGCGCGGAACGAGCCGGCCGGCGCTGCGCTGAGGGCACCGCAGCAGCGCATGACTCGCGATCATGCGACGCAGACGCAGGCCGAGCACGTCCTTGCCGTACCCGAGGTCCTGCGCCGTCGAGTTCACGCTGAGCGGGCTCGTCGAGCGGGTGCTGAGCATGTCGAGGAGCAGCGGGATGGACTCCGGCCCGGCAGCCGGCTCGACGTCTCGATGGAGCCACGCCTCCAGGTCCGCCAGGTAGCCGTCGGTGACTGCGCCCAGCCGGGCGCTCTCGGCGACGGCACGCGGAAACCCTCCGGTGGTCAGGTACGCCTGCCATGCCAGGTCGTAGTCATCGACGAGCACCTCGAACGTCGCGAACCTCCGGCGCGCCTCCGCACTCTGCAGCTCGCCGGGGTGGATCACCTCGGGAACGCCGAGGTCCGGGCGGGTCGCCCGCAGATGCTCGCGAAAGCTCATCGGCAGCAGCACGCGGCGCCGTCGCGTGCCGTGACCCGCTCGTCCGGCCAGCAGGTTGCCCTCGACGTCCTCGTCGTCAGCCCACCTGCTACCGGTGGCGACCACTGTGTCGTCGCCGAAGTCGGTGTTGTCGCGCGCCCCCTTGAGGATCGCCGACCAGCCGCTGACAGAGCTGATCTCGTCGAGCAACCAGATCCGCCGTCGCGGCTCGGGCTGGTCGACCGACGCCGTCAGTGCCCGGCCGAGCACGAGCACGCGACGCAGGGCCTGCGGGGTCATCGCATCGCACGGCGCGTGAATGACCTGGCGGGGATCGATGTCGCTGCGTGCACACAGCCGCTTGGCGACGTCCAGCACAGCGACCGACTTGCCGATGCGTCGAGGACCGGACAGGACGACCAGCTGATCGGTGACCGGCCCGTCGGCGATGTCGTCGAGCACCGTCGGGCGATACCCCAGGTCGTGCCTGCCGAGATCACGGAACGCGCGGTGCTCGTCGACCCACGCGGTCGGCGAGGCGCCCGACACGACCGCACGCCACCAGGGGTTCGCCTGGGTCAGCTGCCGTCGGATCTCGTCGTCCCGCACCCTCGCACCCTACCGCGATGCTGCTAGAAGAGGGGGGGTTCTAGCGGTTCAGGCTGCTAGAAGGTGGGGGGTTCTAGGCGCTCAGCCGCGGGTAGTCCGTGTACCCCTCAGGTCCCGAGCCGTAGAACGTCTGGGGGTCCGGCGTGTTCTCCGCCGCGTCGGCCTGCCAGCGCTCGACGAGGTCGGGGTTGGCGATCGCAAGGCGACCGACGGCGACGGCGTCGGCGCTCGCCTCCGCGACGAGCGCGAGCGCCTCGTCCCGGGTCGTGATCCTGCCGAAGCCGCTGTTGGCGATGAGCTTGCCGCCGAAGCGGGCCCGCAGGCCCTGGACGAGCTCACCGGTCGGGTCGCTGTGCAGGACGCTCAGGTAGGCGAGGCCGAGCGGGGCGATGCCGTCGACGAGCGCCTCGTAGGTCGCCGTCGCGTCGGCGGCATCCGTCTCGAGGACGTCCTGGATGTTGTGCATCGGGGAGATGCGGATGCCCACCCGGCCCGCGCCGATCGCCTCGGCGACGGCCGTCGTCACCTCGATACCGAACCGCGCACGGTTCTGCGGGGAACCGCCGTACCCGTCCTCGCGCTGGTTCGACGCCGGCGACAGGAACTGGTGCAGCAGGTAGCCGTTCGCGCTGTGGATCTCGACCCCGTCGAGCCCGGCGACGATCGCGTTCCTCGCAGCGGTCACGAACTCGTCGCGGACGACGTCCAGCTCCTCGGTCGTGAGGGCGTGCGGCACGGGGAACCGCAGCTTGCCCACCGCGGCGCGCACCTCGCCGTCGATCGCGATCGCGCTCGGCGCGACGATCCGGTCGGTCCCCGTGATGTCCGTGTGCGCCACCCGCCCGCTGTGCATCAGCTGCATGACGATGCGGCCACCCCGAGCGTGGACGGCGTCAGCGACCCGACGCCAGCCCTCGACCTGCTCCTCGGTCACGATGCCGGGCTGGCCCGGGTAGGCGCGCGACTCGTGGCTCGGGTACGTGCCCTCCGTGATGATCAGGCCGACGCTCGCCCGCTGCGCGTAGTGCTCGGCCACGAGGTCACCGGGGACCCCCGCAGCACCGGACCGCATCCGGGTGAGGGGCGCCATCACGACGCGGTTCGGCAGGTGCAGGTCTCCGAGCGAGACGGGCGAGAACAGATCCATCAGGTGCGGCCTTTCGTCACGGAAGCCCCGCCGCGAGCGCGACGGGACCCGTGGCTGCAACGGAGCCTCGCGGACGACTATTCCGGGGTCGAGCGGGCCGGGCGGGCACAGCGACCTGTGACAGACGCGTGCGCCCGCGCTAACGTCGTTCGGTCGGCAACGGGGTCGACCACCGTGGTGGGGGGCATCATGGGCACGGTCGTCACAGGTGGATCCGCGAGGTGCGGCTTCCGGCTGTCGTGCGTCGGGGACTCTCGTCAGCGCCTCTCCTGCAGCCCCACTGCACCCTCTGGTGTCGCAGTGCTCCAGGAGAGGGTGCGGTGATCGCCGTGAAGAAGATCCTGACTCGCGAGTCGCTGATCACCGGAGCCGTCACGCTGATCGCCTTGACGACCTACCGCGCCGCGGCGCACGAGTTCCGGCTGTGGCAGTTCCTTCTCGTCGCGCTCGTCGTGTCGAGCGCGACGGCCCTCGTACTTCGCCGACGCGTCCGCTAGAAGCCGACTCCGCTCGCCTCTCCGGGCCCCTCGCCGGGTCCGGCGGCGCGTTCGCATGCGGGGGCGTCGGCATCGTGGATGCGTCGGAGCCGCGGCGCCAGCAGACATGCCGAGGTCACCCGCCGACCAGATCCACCAACAGGAAACCCCCGGCCGGGGAATCTCCGACCGGGGGTGACCCGAACAACCAGGCGCCCGTTGAACGAACACCCCTCTGTGCGCGAGGCGGGACTTGAACCCGCACGCCCTTGCGGGCACTGGCACCTGAAGCCAGCGCGTCTGCCATTTCGCCACTCGCGCGCGCCGGAGCAGATTAGCACGCAGGTCGCCCCGGCCCCACTCCCGGACCGACCCCCTGAACCCGCACCAGGACACTTCGGACGTGTTTGGCACTCGGATCGGCGGGTCAACCCAGCGGCACTGGATACCATCGGGGTGGACGCCGGTCCGGACGGCCCTCTGCGCCTCACGAACGGCGTGTCACCTGTGGAGGGCAGCCACCGGGCGTACGGCGACGGACCGACGACGTGAAGGAGGTGGCGTGGGCATCCTCGACAAGTTCGAACAAGGCGTCGAGCGCGTGGTCAGCACGGCCTTCGCGAAGGCCTTCAGCAGCGAGGTCAAGCCGGTCGAGCTCGCGAGCGCCCTGCGCCGCGAGGTCGACGACCGCGCCGTCGTGGTCGACCGCGACCGCACCGTCGTCCCCAACAGCTTCGCGATCGCCCTGTCCCCGGCGGACTACCAGCATGTGGAGGAGTGGGGCGCGGAGACCCTCGCGGACGAGCTCGCGGCCAACGTCACCGACCACGCGCTCGGTCAGCGGTACGCGTTCGTCGGCCCGGTCACCGTGACGTTCTCCGAGGACGAGGCGCTCGAGACCGGCCGCTTCGAGGTGCACAGCACGACGGTGCGCGGTGCGGTGGCGCCGGCCACCACCGCCGCCGCGCCGAGCCCGCGCCACCCGTTGGTCGACATCGACGGCCAGCGGTACCTGCTGACCGGTCCGGTCACCGTGATCGGTCGTGGGTCCGAGGCCGACATCATCGTCGACGACCCCGGTGTCTCCCGTCGTCACCTGGAGATCCGCGTCACGCCCGACGGGGTGATCGCGACGGACCTCGGGTCCACGAACGGCCTGTTCGTCGAGGGCCACCAAGTTCCGGCCGCCACCTTGCTCGACGGCAACGCCCTGACGATCGGGCGCACCCGCATCATGTTCTGGACCGGCGCGCCTGACGACGACCAGGACGCGTGACGCCGGTGAACGCCCTGACGATCACCCTGCTGCGGCTGGGCTATCTGATCCTGCTCTGGGCGTTCGTCCTCTCGGCGGTGCGGGTGCTGCGGCACGACCTCTACGGCACCCGGATCAGTACCCGCCGCAGCGCCGCCCGCGCTGCCGGTCCCGCGTCGGTCCCACCGGCCTCGGCGGGCTCGCCGGGACCGTCGGCTCGTCGCGAGGCACCACCGCGGCGGGAGCCGTCCGCCACGCGGCTCGTCGTCGTGGAGGGCTCGCTCCGCGGCACGAGCGTGCCCCTCGGCACGTCCTCGGTCCTCATCGGGCGCGCGCCGTCCTGCACGTTGGTGATCGACGACATCGCACTGTCCTCGCGACACGCGCGCCTCTTCCCGGAGGTGGGCGGCTGGGTGATCGAGGATCTGGGATCGACGAACGGCACGTTCGTCGCGGGCCGACGCATCGATCAGCCGACCCCCGTCCCTCTGGGCGCCCAGGTGCGAGTCGGCACCAACGTCCTCGAGCTGCAGAGGTAGTCCCCGTTGTCCATCGCCCTGCGCTACGCCGCGCGGTCCGACATCGGGCTCGTGCGCTCGAACAACCAGGACTCGGCCTACGCGGGACCACACCTGCTCATGGTGGCCGACGGCATGGGCGGCCACGCCGGCGGTGATGTCGCCTCCTCGATCGCGGTGGCAGCCCTCGCGCCGCTGGACGACGAGGCGCACGGGCCCGACGACGCGCTCGACGAGCTCGACGCCGCCCTGCACGCCGCGCAGGACGAGCTGCTCGCCCGCGCCAAGGCCGACGCCGACCTCGGCGGGATGGGCACCACCGTCACGGCGCTGCTGCGCGCCGGCAACAAGCTCGTCATGGCGCACATCGGCGACTCCCGCGCCTACCTGCTGCGTGACGGCGAGCTGAACCAGGTCACGATCGACCACACGTTCGTCCAGCACCTCGTCAACACCGGGAAGATCACCCTCGAAGAAGCGGCGCACCACCCGCAGCGGTCGGTCGTCATGCGGGTCCTCGGCGACTTCGACATGGAGATCATCCCGGACCTGTCGGTCCGCGAGGCACGGCCCGGCGACCGCTGGCTGCTGTGCTCCGACGGTCTCTCGGGGGTCGTCTCCGCGGAGACGATCGCCGAGACGATGGACTCGATCACGGACGTGAACGCATGCGCGGACCGGCTGGTGCAGCTCGCACTGCGCGGCGGCGGACCGGACAACGTGACCGTGATCGTCGCGGACGTCGTCGACCTGGACAACCTTCCCGACGGCGCTGCACCGACGACGGCCGCGACCGTCGTCGGCTCCGCCGCGCTGTCCCGGAACGTCCCGACGTCGGCCGCCGACGGACCTGCGGCTCGTGCCGCGTCGCTCGCCCGGGCCGCGAGCGAGTCGCCGACCACCGGCGACGCGCCTGACGACGACGCACCCGAGCCCCGACGCCGTCGCGGGCGGACCCTGCTCGTGATCGTGCTCGTCCTGGCCGTCCTCGGCGGCGCGGGGTACGCGGGCTACCGCTGGACCCAGACCCAGTACTACGTCGGCGTCGCTGACGGCAGGGTCGCGATCTACCGGGGGATCGACCAGAGCATCGGTCCGGTACGCCTGTCCGAGGTCGTCGAGGAGAGCCAGCTCCAGGTCGCGAGCCTTGCGCCGTTCGTCCAGGACCGGCTCGCGCAGAGCATCGTGGCGACGAGCCTCGCGGACGCCCGGTCCCACGTCCAGATCATCCAGAACGAGGCCGCGACGGCCGGGACCCTTCCCACGGCGAGCCCGAGCGCCGGCCCCAGCCCCAGCAGCAGCAGCACGCCGACCACCAGCACCAGCGCCGGCACGGGAGCGTCCGGCTGATGGCCGTCGTCACGCCGCACCAGGTCCGGCCGGGCCGCGGCGTCGAGCTGACCCTCCTGGTCCCTGCGCTCGCCCTCGGCATCGGCGGGTACGCGCTGGCCGGCCTCGGTGCGACGTCCCGCCTGCCGGCCAACCTCGTGCCGCACGGTCTGGGCCTGATCGCGTTGGCGGCGCTGATGCACGTCGTCCTGCGCCTGCGCGCGCCGTACGCCGACCAGGTCATGCTTCCGGTCGCGGTCGCGCTCAACGGGATCGGGCTGGCGATGATCTACCGGCTGGACGTCGCGAGGGCCGCCCGAGGTGTCACGACCACGTTCGCGAGCAAGCAGCTCGGCTGGACGGCGATCAGCATCCTGTTCGCGGCGCTCGTGCTGATCGTGCTGCGGGACCACCGGACGTTGCGCCGGCTGACGTACACCGCGATGGTCGTCGGCCTCGGCCTGTTCGTCCTCCCGCTGATCCCCGGCCTCGGGGCGGACGTGAACGGGGCGACGATCTGGATCCGGATCGGGACGTTCTCGGTGCAGCCGGCCGAGTTCTCCAAGATCGCCCTGGCGGTGTTCTTCGCCGGGTACCTGGTCACCAACCGCGAGACGCTGGCGCTCGCCGGTCCGCGCGTGCTCGGGCTTCAGCTGCCCCGGATCCGCGACCTCGGGCCGATCCTCGTGGCGTGGCTCACGTCGGTCGCCGTCCTCGTGCTCGAGCGCGACCTCGGGACCTCGCTGCTGTTCTTCGGCCTGTTCGTCGCGATGCTGTACCTCGCCACGGAGCGGACGAGCTGGGTCGTCATGGGCCTCGGCATGTTCGTCGTGGGAGCGGTGATGGCCGCCAGGACCTTCGGGCACGTCGCGGCGCGGTTCGACATCTGGCTGCACGCGATGGACAACGACGTCTTCAACAAGGCGGTCGGCGGGTCCGGGCAGCTCGTGCGGGGACTGTTCGGCATGGCCAGCGGCGGCCTGTTCGGCACGGGGTGGGGTCTGGGGCGCCCCGACCTCGTCCCGTTCGCCGAGTCGGACTTCATCTTCGCGTCTCTGGGCGAGGAGCTCGGGCTCACGGGACTCGTCGCGATCCTCCTCGCGTACCTGGTCCTCGCCGAACGTGGCATGCGCACCGCGGTCGGCGTGCGCGACGGGTTCGGCAAGCTGCTCGCCGGTGGCCTGGCGTTCGTCGTGGCGCTGCAGTGCTTCGTCGTCGTCGGGGGCGTCACGCGTGTGATCCCCCTGACCGGGCTGACGATGCCGTTCATGGCGTACGGCGGCTCGTCGCTGCTGGCGAACTGGGTGATCGTCGCGCTGCTGCTACGGATCTCGGACAACGCGCGCCGCCCGGCGCCGTCGATGACGGTGCCCGACGTCCCGGCGCCGAGCCTGGTCGCGGCCCCGGTCGCACCCCCCGCCGGCCCCCTGGGTGACGACAGCGAGACGGCGGTCCTCACCGTCGGCGACCGTCCCGACACGGGGGAGGGGACCGCGTGAACACCCCGCTGCGCAGGCTCGCCACGGTCATGCTGAGCATGTTCCTCGTGCTCATGGTCGGCACCACGTGGGTCCAGTACGAGCAGGCCCCCGCCCTCAACAACGACCCCCGCAACGTCCGGGGCCTGTACCGGGAGTACGGCAAGGACCGCGGGCCGCTGATCGTCGCCGGTCAGGCGATCGCCTCGTCGCAACCGGTCCAGGACGCGTTCCACTACCAGCGGGTCTACGCGGACGGCCCGCTCTACGCCCCGCTGACCGGCGCGTACTCGGTGGTGTTCCAGCCGACAGGCCTCGAGGCCACGGAGAACTCGATCCTCAACGGCACCGCGGACTCGCTGTTCCTCTCGCGCCTCGGTGACCTCGTCACGGGCAAGCAGCCGCGCGGGTCCTCCGTCGAGCTCACGATCAACCCGGCCGCACAGAAGGCGGCGTGGGACGCGCTGGGCAACCAGACCGGTGCCGTCGTCGCGATCGACCCGACGACGGGCGCGATCCTCGCGATGGTCTCCAAGCCGAGCTACGACCCGAACGTCCTGGCAGGTCACGACACCGCCGCGGTCAACGCCGCCTACCAGGCGCTGCTGGCCGACCCCGGCAAGCCCCTGATCAACAGGGCGATCAGCGGGGACACCTACCCGCCCGGGTCGACGTTCAAGCTCGTGACCGCTGCGGCCGCCCTCGAGTCGGGGCTGACCCCGGACTCGCAGATCCCGGCGCCCACCCAGCTCCAGCTCCCGCAGAGCACCTCGGTCCTCAAGAACTTCGGCGGCGAGGTCTGCAGCAGCACGGGCACCATGACCCTCGCCGACGCCCTGCGGATCTCCTGCAACACGGCGTTCGCCCAGCTCGGGATCACGCTCGGCGCCGACGCCCTGCGCACCCAGGCCGAGGCCTTCGGGTTCGACAAGCCGCTCGACATCCCGATGTCCGTGACGCCGAGCCGCTTCCCGGCGAAGGTCGACGCCCCGCAGACGGCGCTCTCGGCGATCGGCCAAGGCAGCGTCACGGTCACCCCCCTGCAGATGGCGATGATCTCGGCGGCGATCGCGAACGGCGGCCGGCTGATGAAGCCGTACGCCGTCGCGACCGTGCGCGACCCGAACCTCAAGGTCATCTCCACCACGACGCCGAGCGTGCTGTCCACACCGATCTCCGCCGCGACGGCGTCGGCGCTCCAGCAGATGATGGTCGGCGTCGTCGACCACGGCACCGGCGGCGCGGCGAAGATCCCCGGCGTGGTGGTCGCGGGCAAGACCGGGACGGCCCAGACCGTCGAGGGCGCGGCGCCGCACGCGTGGTTCACGGCCTACGCCCCGGCCGACGGCTCGACGCCGAAGGTCGCCGTCGCGGTCGTCGTCGAGCACGGCGGGAACCTCGGCAACGAGGCCACCGGCGGTCAGGTCGCCGCACCGATCGCGGCCGCCGTCATGAAGGCGGTGCTCGGCAAGTGAAGCCCGCACCGGACATCAAGCTCGACGGTCGCTACCGCCTGGTCAGCAAGATCGCGACCGGCGGCATGGGCGAGGTGTGGGTCGCCCACGACGAGGCGCTCGCGCGCGACGTCGCGGTCAAGGTCCTGCGCGAGGAGTTCGCGGGCGACACCGGCTTCCTCGAGAGGTTCCGGGTCGAGGCGCGCAACTCCGCCTCGCTGTCCCACCCGAACATCGCCCAGCTCTACGACTACGGCGAGCAGGACGGCTCGGGGTACCTGGTCATGGAGCTCGTGGTCGGGGAGCCGATGTCGGACCTCCTGGAGCGCGAGCCGGTGCTCAGCGCACGCCGGCTGCTGCCGCTGCTCGCCCAGACCGCTCGCGCCCTGCACGCCGCGCACGTCGGCGGCGTCGTGCACCGTGACGTCAAGCCGGGGAACATCCTCATCTCACGCGGAGGTCGCGTGAAGATCACCGACTTCGGCGTCTCCCTCGGCACCAACCAGGCCTCGATGACCGCGACCGGCATGGTCATGGGGACCGCGCAGTACCTGTCACCGGAGCAGGCCGTCGGCAAGGCCGCGGCTCCGGCGTCGGACATCTACTCGCTCGGCATCGTCGCGTACGAGGCCCTGGTCGGGCATCGTCCGTTCACCGGCCCCACGGCAGTCGACATCGCGGTGGCGCACGTCAACCGGCCGGTGCCGGCGATGCCCGCGTCGGTGGACAAGCGCCTCGCCGACCTCGTCATGCTGATGCTCTCGAAGAACCCCGAGCAGCGGCCTCGCTCGGCGGCGTCCCTCGCCCGGCTCCTCGACGAGCTCGTCGAGGAGACTCCACCGGAGGGTGTCCCGGTGATCGTGGGCGAGTCCCGGACGGTCCAGCCGGCCGTCGGCGTGGGCGGGGCAGGACGGTCCACCTCACCGGTCCACGTCGTCGGCGGCGTGCCCGCGTCGCCCGACGCGGGAACACCTTCCGCGGGCGACGTCCCCCCGTCCTACCCGCCACGGCGCCGGCTGCGGGAGGACTCCGCAGCTCGCCCCCGGGTACCCTCGGCGGTGACCAGGGTGAGCAAGGGCAAGCTCACCTGGCCGCTGCTCGCGCTCGTGCTGCTCCTGCTGGCGCTCCTCGGCGCTGCCTTCGCGGATAGGCTCACCCGCGCAGACGGTTCCGTCCCGACGCTACCGGTGGCCGCGGTGCGGGTCGCGGGAGACGGTTCCTCACCGCTTTCCTCACCAGCTTCACCCGGCTGCGACGCCGGTTCTGCGATGATCACGACAGGTGTGCCTGCTGCCTCGGCGGCGGACGTGCTGACGACGACAGCGAAGGATTCCTAGTGGTGGACGACGGACCCCGCCTTCTCGCCAACCGGTACGAGGTCGGCGAGCTCATCGGCCGCGGCGGCATGGCCGAGGTGCACATCGGGCACGACACCCGCCTCGGGCGCACCGTGGCGATCAAGATCCTGCGCTCGGACCTCGCACGAGACCCGTCGTTCCAGGCGCGGTTCCGCCGCGAGGCCCAGGCGGCTGCGTCGCTCAACCACCCGGCGATCGTGGCGGTGTACGACACCGGCGAGGACCTGTCGACGGACCAGAACGGCACGGTCTCGCACGTGCCCTTCATCGTCATGGAGTACGTCGAGGGTCACACGGTCCGGGACATCCTCCGCGACGGTCACGCGGTGCCGATCGAGGAGGCCGTCGAGATCGCGGCGGGGGTGCTCTCCGCCCTCGAGTACTCCCACCACGCGGGGATCGTGCACCGCGACATCAAGCCGGCGAACGTGATGCTCACCCCCCACCGGCGCGGTCAAGGTCATGGACTTCGGCATCGCGCGGGCACTGGCGGACTCCGCCGCGACGATGACCCAGACCCAGTCCGTGATCGGTACCGCCCAGTACCTGTCGCCGGAGCAGGCGCGCGGCGAGACCGTCGACGCCCGCAGCGACCTGTACTCGACCGGGTGCCTGCTGTTCGAGCTCCTGACCGGTCGGCCGCCGTTCGTCGGCGACTCCCCCGTCGCCGTCGCCTACCAGCACGTCCGGGAGCCCGCGCCGACGCCGAGCAGCTTCGCGTCCGACGTCCCCGACGCCCTCGATCGGATCACCCTCAAGGCGCTCGCCAAGGATCGCGAGTCCCGGTACAGCACGGCCGCGGAGTTCCGCTCCGACCTCGAGGCGTCCGTCCGCGGCGGTCACGTCGCCGCACCGGCCGTCGGCGCGATCGTCGCCGCGGCGCCCGTGGCCGCCGAGTCCCCCACGCAGATCCTCAACCAGCCCACGACCGCGGCGACCCAGGTCATGCCCGGAAGTGCGCCGATGTGGGCACCGACCGGCCCCGGGACCGGCGCGATGCCGACGATCGCCCCGGAGGAGCCGCGGCGCAGGCAGTGGTTGCTGTGGACCCTCATCGCGATCGCGGTCCTCGCGGTCGGCGGGATCGTCGCCCTCGCGATGATGAACAGCTCCAGCGCGCCGACGACCGTCACGGTCCCCTCGCTGGTCAACAAGACCAAGGTCGAGGCGCAGGACGCCCTGAAGGCCCTCGGTCTCACGATGAAGCCGGTGCTCCAGGCGAGCACCGACAAGCCCAAGGACACGGTCATCTCGACCGATCCCGCCGCCGGCACGGAGGTCGCCCTCAAGTCGGAGGTGAAGGTCACCATCTCGAGCGGTCCCGGGACGACGACCGTCCCGGACGTCACCGGCCTCACGCAGGCGCAGGCACGATCCCAGCTCACCGACGCCGGGCTGACCGTCGCCACCGTCGAGAGCGACGACAGTCCGGACCAGACGAAGGACCATGTCACCAAGACCGACCCGAAGGCGAACGCCTCGGTCGCCGACGGCACCGCGGTCACGCTGTACGTGTCCTCCGGCCAGGTGAACCTCCCCGACCTCAAGGGCATGACGGAGACGGACGCCAAGAACGCCCTCACCGCCCTCAAGCTGATCCCGTCGATCAGCACCGTCGAGAGCTCGACCGTCCCGGCCGGGTCGGTGGTGAGTCAGGACCGCACGCCCGGACTGGTCCCGCAGGGCACGACGATCTCGATCCAGATCGCCACGGCACCCACGACCGCCGTGGTCCCCGACGTCGTCGGGAAGACCCAGGCCGACGCGACGAACGCGATCACCGGGGTCGGGCTGACCGTGAACATCGTCAAGACCAAGGCCACGACCGTCCCACGGGGTGAGGTCGTCTCCACGGACCCGATCGCCAACACGACAGTTCCGCTCGGCTCGAGCGTCACGGTGACGGTGTCGGACATCCCCAGCGCGCCTCCCACGCCGTGACCTGCTCCGGTCGTCCGTCGCCGTGATACGACAGACGACCGGACAGCACCGAGCGACACGACGACCCCGCGACGATCCGATCTCGCCGCGGGGTCGTCGTTGTCGTGCGCGAGTCGGTCGCGCCGGCTCAGACCCGGACGAGCGGCGCGAGTCCCACCGATGCGGCGACCGCGTCGTCGTCCCCGCACATCGTCAGCCAGTTCGCGAGCAGCCGGTGCCCGCCCTCGGTCAGGACGGACTCGGGGTGGAACTGGACCCCGTGCAACGGCAGCGTCCGGTGCTGCAGGCCCATGATGATGCCGTTCGCGGTGCGGGCGGTCACCTCGAGCTCGTCGGAGAACGTCCCGTCGACCACGGCCAACGAGTGGTACCGCGTCGCGGTGAACGGCTGGGGCAGACCGTCGAGCACGCCTGCACCGTCGTGCTCGACGAGGCTCGTCTTCCCGTGCATCAGCTCGGGCGCGTGGGTCACGACGCCTCCGAACACCTCGCCCAGGGCCTGGTGCCCGAGGCACACCCCGAGCATCGGGGTGCCGGACTCGGCGCAGTCGCGGATCACCTGCATGCTCGCCCCGGCCTCGGCGGGAGTACCGGGGCCGGGGGAGATGAGGACCCCGTCGTACCCGGTGCGCTCGTCTGCCGACGGAACGGCATCGTTGCGCACGACGACGGTCTCGGCGCCGAGCTGCGCGAGGTAGCCGACGATCGTGTAGACGAACGAGTCGTAGTTGTCCACCACGAGGATCCTGGTCATGTCACGGCCCCACAGTCGTGTCGTTGAACGGCATCAGCGGCGCGATCGCCGGGAAGACCCAGGTGAAGCATGCCGCAAGCACCGCCGCAGCAGCGACGGCCAGGATGACGACCCGGAGCCAGCGCGGGCCGGGGATCGTGCGCCAGAGCCATCCGTACATCAGGCAGGCCCCTTCAGCTCGGCGGGCGCCGGCCCGCTCGTCGGCTCCCAGTAGTCCAGCGTGCCGTGCACGACGTAGCGCTGACTGGCCGAGTACATCGGGTGGCATGACGTCAGCGTGATCATGCGCGCGGTGGGCTCTGCACCGGCCTGGTCGGGGACCGGGGCGATGACGGCGACGTCCTGCGGTGCGACGATCTCCGTGCTGGTCACCCGGTACACGTACCAGGTCGCCTCCGTGCGTACGACGAGCGCGTCGCCGACCTTGAGCTCGGCGATGCGGTTGAAGGGCTTGCCGTAGGTCGTCCGGTGACCCGCGATGGCGAAGTTCCCGAGCGCACCGGGCATCGCCGTACCGGGGTAGTGACCGATGCCGAGACGGTCGAGCACTGCCACGCGATCGACCCCCTCACTCACGGGGCGCTGGTAGTCCGCACCCCAACGCGGCACGAGGAGCGTGGCGAACGTCGTCGTCTTGGCCGGTTCGTCGAGGACTGGTGGTGCCGTGTACCTTCTCGGGTCCGGCGCGGCCGATGCCGATGCCGTCGCCGACGGGTCGGCGGTGACGGGCGGGATCGCTCCCCACCCCAGGTCCTTCACGATCGCCGCCTGGGCCTGGTTCCCCTGGACGTCGGTCCACCACATCTGCCAGACCAGGAAGGCCACCAGGAACACGCCCAGGGTCAGGAAGAGCTCGGAGATGACACCGACGACGACGTGCCCGACCCCTGGTCGGGAACCTTGAGGAGCGACGTGGCGCCGCTTCTGCTCACTGGGCACTCGGGGATCCTTCGCTCGTGGCGCTCGGCACCGACGCAGCGGTCGGGCTCGGGGTGCTGGTCGGGCGCGTCGTCGGGAGGTCGGCGGTGCTCTTGAGGACGTCGATGCCGGCAGGGACCGAAGCGTACTGGAGGTCGGTCGTGCCCTCGTAGGCAGGAAGGGTGAGCGTGCTGGAGGCGGTGACGTTCCAGCCGAGGCCCACCGCGTCGACGTACTGGAGGTAGACCTGGATCTGCGGTGAGGCGTACAGGGCGGCCCGGAGCTTCTTCGGGTCGCCGATCGCCCGGACCACGTACGGAGGTGAGTACAGGCGCCCGTGCAGCGAGAGGACGTTGCCCACGCACCGGAACGCGGTCGTGGAGATGACGCGCTGACCCTGCAGGGACATCGCCTCGGCGCCGCCGGCCCAGAGGGCGTTGATCACCACCTGGAGGTCCTGCTGGTGGACCACGAGGTCGTCCGGACGCACCCCGGCCTGTCGCAGCGAGTCCGCCGGCGCGTCCGTCAGCTGCACCGTCAGGCCGGGTCCGGCAACCGCGACACGACCCGACGCGAGCTCCACGAGCGACGTCTGCGCGTCGTCGGCCGCAGCGCTGGCGGGGACCTGCGCAGCGGTGAGCTGCTCGACGTCGGCCCGGAGGGCGTCGACCTGGGTGGTGAGCTTGGCGAGCCGGTCGGAGGCCGCCACCGCGAGGTCGCTGAGGTCCTGCGGCGCGCGACTGTCCTGACCCTGGGCGAGGCGGGCGTTCGCGGCGAAGAGCACACCGGCGAGCGCGAGCACGATGCCGACCGCGACCGTGCCGGTCGTCACCCGGCGCCGACGAGGGTGCCTGGTCACTCGTCCTCCTTCCCCGGGCTGCGCTCGCACTACGCTAGACGACGAATCGGTGTGGACAGAGGTCCCACCAGGATCACGCCCCCCGGATCACCGCTGGACAGGAGCCCCACGAGATGCCTGAGTCTCGGTCACGCAAGAAGCCCGCCTACATCGCCCCTCCGGGCAAGGCCGCCCCGAAGGTCAACCCGCCGTGGTTCGTCCCGGTGATGCTCGGCCTCATGATCGTGGGTCTGGTGTGGATCGTGACGACATACCTCACGTCCACGAACTACCCGATCCCCGGTATCCACAACTGGAACCTCGCCATCGGGTTCGCCCTGCTGCTGGGCGGTTTCAGCCTCACCACGCGCTGGCAGTAGCACCGGACCGCGGCGCTTCTCGTCATCCTTGTCCCCAGGGAGTGGACAACCTTGTGGATAACTACACCGGTGTCATTCACTCCCGGCGACGGCCCTGCGAGTGGCCGCGCGCGGGTCGTGACACCCGTCAGGCCCCGACGCTCGCGTACCGCAGGACGACGACGAGGACGAGTGCGATCCCTGTCGCGACAGTCGCCACGAGCGCGACCTGCCGCTGCCGAGGGCGCGGGGCGTAGGCGAACACCGCCCCGAGGACCAGTCCGACGACGAGCCCGCCGATGTGTCCCTGCCACGAGATGCCGGGAATGGTGAAGCTCATCACGAGGTTCAGCACGATCACGACGAACATCGAGCGGACGGACTGGCCGAGTCGCCGCGCGACGAGGACCACGGCGCCGAACAGGCCGAAGATCGCGCCGGACGCCCCGAGCACGGCCGTGACCCATGACCGGCCGTAGGGATCCGCGACCAGGAGCACCATCACGTCGCCCCCGAGCGCCGAGAGCAGGTACAGCGCGATGTAGCGCCACCGTCCCAGCACGATCTCGAGGTACGGGCCGATGAACCACAGCGCGATCATGTTGAACGCGATGTGCGGGATCGAGGCGTGGAGGAAGGCCGCCGTGAGGAACCGGTACGGCTCGAGGTCTCCGACCGACGGCGCGAAGATCAGCGCGTTCTGCCAGCCGGGCACGACCAGCTGGAGGACGTAGGACACGACGTTCAGGCCGATGATCGTCATCGTGACGACCGGTCGCCCCCCGCGCACCGTGCCGCCGAGGACCGTACGCGTGGCCGGGGTCCGCCGGGCGGCCTCCCGCACGCAGTCCACGCAGTGGATGCCGACCGCGGCCGGACGCTGGCACTCGGGGCACGCCGGGCGTCCGCACCGCTGGCAGGTCACGTAGGAGACGCGATCGGGGTGCCGCGGGCACACCGGAGCAGCCGGGGTGGGGGCGGCGGCCGCCCCGGGGTCCGTCGGTGTCGTCACGTCGCCCTCTCGTTCATCGCGGCAGCGCGGCGGTGCGCACCTGTCGATGCGCACCGCCGGTCGTGTCGTCGGCAGAGACCCGGCGACAGCACCGAGGAATCAGTCCTCGACCGTGATGGACGTGATCGTGACGTCCTCGACGGGCCGGTCACCGGAGCCGGTGGGCACGGCGATGATCGCGTCGACGACCGCGCGGCTCGCGTCGTCGGCGACCTTGCCGAAGATCGTGTGCTTGCCGGTCAGCCACGCGGTCGCGACCGTCGTGATGAAGAACTGCGAGCCGTTCGTCCCCGCCGGCTTGCCGGTGATCGGGTCACGACGCAGGCCGGCGTTGGCCATCGCCAGCAGGTACGGCTCGGTGAACGCGAGCTCCGGGTGGATCTCGTCGTCGAACGTGTACCCGGGCCCACCGGTACCGCGGCCGAGCGGGTCGCCGCCCTGGATCATGAAGTCCTTGATGACCCGGTGGAAGATCACGCCGTTGTACAGCGGGTCGGTGCGCTCGACCCCGGTCGCGGGGTCGGTCCACGTCGTGGTGCCCGTGGCGAGGCCGACGAAGTTCTCGACCGTCTTGGGCGCGTGGTTCGGGTAGAGCTCGATGCGGATGTCGCCGGATGTGGTGTGCAGAGTCGCGAACATGCGCACATTCTTCCATGGGCCGCCCCCGCACCCCTGTGCAGGGGCAGTGGGCTGTCGGCGAACACCGGCACCGGTGGGCGTTCAGTGGCAGAGTGTGAAGTCAGACCAGCAGCCGACCTAGGGGAGTGGACATGTACGACCGTCTCCGCCGTTCCGCCCACATCGACCAGATCGACGCCGACGCCCTCAAGGACCGGGCGACCGAGGTCGCCGCGACCCTCGTCGAGGCCGGCGGTCACGCCGCCGAGGTCGCTCACGAGGCCGCCGCGCAAGCGCGAGAGGCGGCCGAGCAGGCCAAGGAGTGGTCCGCGCCGCGTGTCGAGGCCGCTGTCGAGTGGTTGGTTCCTCGCCTCGAGCACGCCTGGCAGGAGGGGGTGAAGTCCGCCGCGCCGCGGGTCGAGAAGGCCGCGCAGGTGGCGACCCCCGCCCTGGACGTCGCGCACGAGAAGCTCGTCGACGAGATCCTCCCGCACATGGTCGCCGCCGTGAACGCGGCGGCGGAGCGCGCGGGCGCGGCCGTCGCCGCCGCGGCCGAGGCGGCGGAGACCACCGCGGCCGCCCCCACGGCCCCGGCGAAGAAGAAGGGCGGTGGCCTCTTCTGGCTCGTCGCGCTGATCCTCGGCGTCGGCGCCGCCGCAGCGGCCTGGACCCGCTCCAAGTCGACCGTCGACCCGTGGGCGGAGCCGTGGGAGCCTCGCGACGAGCACGAGGAGACGCTCCGGGCCCGCGCGGCGGAGGCCCGCGAGGAGCTGTCGGAGGTCGTCGAGGACGTCCGGCACACGGTCGAGGACGCAGCCGAGACCGTCGGAGAGGTCGCCGGCGTGACTGTCGCGCGGAGCCGGAAGGCAGCCGAGAAGGCAGCCGAGAAGGTCTCCGAGGCCCGCGACGAGCTCACCGACAAGGTGACCGAGGCCCGTGAGGCGGCCAAGAAGGTCACTGCACGGCGTCCGGCCGCGAAGAAGGCGGCAGAGACCGCGCCCGACGAGACCTCGGAACCTTCCGCCTGACCGGACGTGCGGCGTCGGTCCTGAACGGTCGTCCCGACCTCGTCGGCCCGGGGTGAATTCGCGCTCACCGGGAGTCCGTCGGCGTCTGATATGTCACGATCGAGCGGTGAAGATCCGGGTGAGACGCCGCGCGCTCCTCGTCTTCGCGGCAGCCCTGCTCGGCTTGATGCTCGTCGGCGCCGGCTGGGTGACCTACCGGGGGCTGCAGGCCGAGAGCGCGCTCCGCTCGGCGGGCACCTCGCTGGTCGAGCTGGAGTCGGTCCTCAGCGACGGGCAGACCCAGGCGCTTGCCGACCAGCTTCCTGCGATCCAGGCCGACGCACGTCGGGCACGGGACGCGACCTCAGACCCCGTGTGGTGGCTCGCTGAGCACGTCCCCGTCCTCGGCTACGACCTCGTCGCCGTGCGCACGGTGTCGACCGCGGTCGACGACGTCGCGATGAATGCCCTCCCCGCGATCGCCGACCTCGGCACGGTGCTGTCGTCCAGCAACGTGCGTACGTCGGACGGTCGGATCGACCTCGCCAACCTGGTCGACGCCGCACCGAGCGTCGCCACGGCCGATGCGTCGATGCAGCGCGCCAACGACGCCGTCGCTGCGCTCGATCCGTCTCGGCTCCTCGCCCGCGTCGCCGGTCCGGTCGTGCAGGTGCAGGACGGGCTCGGCCGCGCGGCGGGCGTCATGCGAGTCGCCGACCAGGTGGCGCAGCTCGTGCCGCCGATGCTCGGGGCCGACGGTCCTCGCACCTACCTCATGATGTCGCTCAACAGCGCCGAGCTGCGCGCCGCGGGCGGCATCGTCGGCGCAGTTGCCGAGCTCCATGCTGAGAATGGAGCCCTCAGTCTTGTCACGAAGTGGTCGACGGGAGACCTCCCCGTGTACGACACGAGCGTGCTGCCGCTGACCGCCGCCGAGGTCCGCGTCCACGCGGACACCCTCGGGCGATGGATCCAGGACGTCGTCTCGACGCCCGACTTCCCGCGAAGCGCAGAGCTGGCGCAAGCCATGTGGACGAGGGCCACGGGCGAGACGGTCGACGGGGTGGTTGCCGTCGACCCGGTAGCGGTGAGCTACCTTCTCGCGGCGACCGGTCCGGTCAAGGTCCCCGGCGGCGTCGAGGTGAACCAGGGCAACCTCGTCTCGATCCTGCTCCACGACGCGTACCTCCAGATCCCCGACCGTGCCGTCCAGGACACCTTCTTCAGCGGTGTCGCGACGGCGGTGTTCCGTGCGGTCGCAGACGGTGGCGGGGATCCTCGGAGCGTGATCCGGGAGCTGGTGCGCGCGGCGCAGGAGAAGCGCATCCGGGTGTGGTCGACACACTCGACGGAGGAGCACCTTCTGGCGAAGACCCCGCTGGGTTCCGGGTTCCTGTCGGGCGCCGCTGACGACTCACCCGGAGTCTTCCTGGACGACGGCACCGGGGGAAGCTCGACTACTTCCTCAAGGCCACGGTCACGGTCGAGCAACCCGCGTGCAGCGCCGGGGAGTCCGAGGTCGTCCGGCTCGACCTCGCCTACGAACCTCCGGCCGACATCGGCACCTACCCGTGGTACGTCGTGGGGATCCACCACCCGAACCTGCCGACCGGGTCCGTGCAGACCAACATCACGGTCTACGCCCCGGTCGGCGGGAAGCTCCTGGAAGAGCGCCTCGGCGACACGTACGTCGGCGGGGTCAGCGCAACGGAGAGCGGGCGACAGGTCAGCGTGCTCACCTCGCAGCTCGATCCTGGCGAGCACGCGACGTATCGCTTCACCATCGCGGGAGTCGCGCCGAGGTCGTCCGTGTGGACCACGCCGACGATCACCGGCCCGGGTCTCGTCCCGACCGTCTGCCCGACGCACTGAATCTCCCAGACTTCACCCATCCTGCCGATACCCGAAGACGCCCCGGAGCGCTACTGTGATGGGGAATTGTCGGTATTGCCCGGTTTCGAGGATGGGGCTCGCCATGAACAAGCTGATCCGGTCGGTGCTGGGCATCGCGCTCGCCACGACCGCGGTGCTCCCGTTCGCGGGGCCCGCAGCCGCTGTGGAGACGCCTGCCCCGGGTTGTCCCACGCAGGACCCCGGCTACGAGGCGGGAGGCGTGTGTCAGGTCACCGTCACGACGGTCGACCCGACGTGCGTCGGTGGCGTCGCGTCGCTCGACTACGTCGTCACGGCCGAGGGCACACCGAGCAGCACCGTGACCATCACCTTTGTGAACCCGAGCGGTGGCAACGTCGTCTACGCGAATCAACCCCTGACGGGGAGCGTGCTCTGGCCCGGGATGGTGGTGACGGGTGGGCAGGCGACCGACTGGCCCGGATGGACCAAGGCCGCCGACGGGACGTGGTCGAGCGGTGACGAGTTCAGTTGGGCGGACAGCAACGTCCAGGTCCTCTTCGCGGTCGGCCCCGAGGCAGCGGCCACGGTGACCTACCCGCAGGGAACCGGATCCGGCTACTGCGGTCCGTCCTCCTCGGAGGTCCTGGCCGCGCCGCCGAACGCGTCGACCTCGTTGGTCTCGAACGTTCTTGCGGCGACGGGTGCCAACCCGATGCCCCTGGCGTTCCTCGGTGGCGGACTCATCCTTGTCGGAGGGAGCCTTCTCGTGATGCGAAGCCGGCTGCGCCACCGCTCGCACTCCTGAAGTCTCGCCCACGGAGGGTCGTGCCAGCCTGCGCAGCCGCGCGCAAGGCGCTGGGTCCGCCGGTCGGATCGGCATGCTCTCGGTGCCCACACCTCGCGGACCCCGGATCTGCCGGCGCTACTGGGGTCGCAGCGCGGCGACGTCGGCCGCCCGTCGCTCGACGGCGTCGTCGAGCGGGGCGAGCTCCGTCACGCCGAACCGGCGGTTCAGTGCGGTGAGGATGAGGTGGTCCGTCAGGCGCGGGTTCTTCGGCAGGATCGGTCCGTGCAGGTAGGTGCCGATCACGTTCGCGCTCCTGGCACCCTCGATGTGGCCGTCGCTGGTGTTGCCGTAACCCTTGCTGACGGTACCGAGCGGTTCCTGCCCGGGGTCGAGCGTCGTCTGGCCCGAGTGGTTCTCGAACCCGACGAGCCGCCCGTAGGGGCTCTCCACCACGACGTTCCCGATCATCCGGACCGTGCTGCCGACGGTCCGCGCACCGAGGACGGAGATCCCGGGGATCTCGCGGCCGCTGATCGTGGTGAACCCGTGGCCGAACAGCTGGTAGGTGCCGCAGATGACCAGCATCGGCAGTCCCGCTGCGGCGGCCGTCCGGAGGCTCTCGCCGCGAGCGAGGAGGTCGGCCCCGATCACGACCTGCCCCGAGTCCTGCCCGCCTCCGCCGAACACGAGGTCGACCTCGGCGAAGTCGAAGGGCTCACCGACCTCGACCGGGCGGACCACCACGGAGTAGCCGCGCCACTCCAGGCGCTTGCGCAACGCGATGACGTTGCCGAGGTCGCCGTAGATGCTCATCTCACGCGGGTAGAGGTGCGCGATCGTGATCTCGTCGCTCACTTCCACACCTCCTGCATGGCGGTCCGCTGAGAGAGCATCTTGCGGATCGCCAGCATGGCCGTGTAGGTCGGCAGGATGTAGCCCGTGCCTCCGACGGGGATCTCGCTCACGAGCCTCTCCACGGCCGCGGTGAAGTCCTCCACCTCGTCGGCCGCGACCCCGGCGTAGTGCAGTCGCAGGGTCATGTCGGCGCCCCGGATCCCCGTGGTGAGCACGGTCGCGTCCGCGGGGATCAGCGCCTCCATCGGGACGTCCCAGAGCCACGAGACGTCGCGTCCGTCCGCGTCGAGGTCGCTCACCGCGAAGAGCACGTGCGGTGCCGTCTCACGGCTCACGAACGTCTCGAGGACCTGGGTGAGTCCGACGGGGTTCTTCACGAGCAGCAGGAACAGCGTGCGCCCGTCGAGCGTGAGCTCCTCGACGCGCCCGAACGCTGCCACCGTGCTCGCCAGGGTCTCCGTGACGACGGCGGGGGCGATCCCGCACCCGTGGGCGAGGCTCATCGCCGCGAGGGCGTTGTACATGTTGTAGGTGCCCGCAAGGGGGAAGACGACATCGCTCCGCGCCCCGTCGATCGCCACCGTGAACCGCGACCCTGTGGAGTCGGCCGACGCGACCTCGACGACCTCGACGTCGGGCGTCGGGCGCGTGACGTCGCACGTCGGGCAGTGGTAGTGACCGATGTGCCCGTAGAACGTCCGGCTGAACTCCAGGCGCGTCCGGCACACCGGGCAGCGGTCGGAGTCGGAGGCGGTCTGCGGCACCCCCGGCGCGTCCGCGGGGAGCTGGTCGACGCCGAAGTAGTGCACGAGGTCAGCGCTCGCTGCATATCGGCTCAGGCTCGCCACCAGCGGGTCGTCCGCGTTGAGGTACAGCTGGGCCGTCGTCGCGGCGATGCCCTCACCGATCAGGGCCGCAGTCGTGTCCAGCTCTCCGTAGCGGTCGAGCTGGTCGCGGAAGAGGTTGAGCACGACGATGTGGTCGGGTTTCAGCTCGCCGGTGACCCGTCGGAGGCTGGCCTCGTCGACCTCGAACAGGCCGATCGTCGCGTCGACGTGCCCGCGCAGGTCGGCGGCCGAGATCAGCGCGGACGTGACGCCCCGCTTGAGGTTCGACCCGGTGCTGTTGGAGAGCACCCGCTCGCCGTTCGCCTCGAGGATCGCGGCGATCAGCTTGGTCGTGGTGGTCTTCCCGTTGGTCCCGGTCACCATGATCACGCCGTGCGGCAGCCCCGCGGCCAGGCGACCGGCGAGCCCTGGGTCGAGGCGCTCTGCGATGAGGCCGGGAAGTGCGTGCCCACCGCCCTTGCCGAGAAGCCGGCTGAGGTGGGCTGCAGCCTTCGTCACGGCGAGCGTGAACCATCCCGACATGGGTGCGACTGTACCTCAGCGGTGGTCTGGGTCCGCTCGTTCCGCCGGGCCGTCAATGAGACCACCCGGCGTCGCTCCGTCGAGGGCGTGAGCCCTCATCCGCACTGGATCGAGGTGTACAGCATCCCGTTGTACGTGACCGCGCCGATGTAGGCGGTCGAGAAGTTCCCGACCATGACCGCGCGGTGGCTCGGCGAATTCGCGTAGGCATTGATCATCGCGGTCGCGCTCACCGGCGACACCCGTCCGACGATCTCCCACATGGTGCGCACGCTGCTGTGCCAGATGCTGTTCGACGCGGCCATCTCGCTCGCGTGCTGAACACGTGCGGCCGACCTCACGATCGCCATCGGCGGCAGACCCTGCGACGCGCGGAATGCGTTCAGCGCTGCTCCGACGGTGGCGGCGCTGTACTCGACGCCGACCATCGACACCGCGGGGGCGGGTGCCGCCGGTGCGGCGGTGCCACCGGACGAGGTCGCCGTACGCGTCGTGGTCGTCCTCTTCGTTGTCGCGGTCCTCGCCGCTGCCGCCTGCTCGGCCGCCGCCTTCGCCGCGGCTGCCTGCGCTGCCGCCTGCTCGGCCGCCGCCTTCTCGGCCGCGATGCGGGCGTCCTCAGCCACCTGCCACCCGTGCTGCGCCGTGACCGCAGCCTGTCGCGGTGCGGCGATCGCGGCGACCGTCGCGGCGAGCGCTCGCGCGTCCGTGGCCGAGTCCGGCCCGGCCAGCACCGAACGGGCGGCAGCGACGGCGGCTTGTAGCGCCGCCCTGGGGGCATCCCCGGCCTGCGGCGTTGCTGCCAGAGTGGCCTCGGCTGCGGCGATCGTGTGCGCCGCGGCGACGGCTGTCAGCGTCGCACCGCGCGCTCGCCACGCACGGGTGCTGATCCGGATGGCGTCTGCGGCGGCCGTCTGCACCTGTGCGCGCGCCTCCTCGGCCGAACGCGCCTCGGCATCGGCACGACCCAGCATGACCCCGCCGACCAGAAGCGCGGAGACGGTGCCGACAGCAACGACGCGGAACCACCGGCGACGCGCGGTGCGTGCCGGCGCGGAGGGAGCGGAGGCGGGCGTGATCCGCTCAAGGCTCGGCGATGACGGGTCGACCTCTGCCCCGATGCGCTCGAGCTCCGGGGCCGAGAGCTGGGTGGGGAGGGACGGAGGCCGGAGGTTCGTGCGCTGCTCGAGGCCAGCCCCTGCCTCGGCACTCCCGCGCGGGGTCGGAATGGTGCCGAGTCGGTCGTCTTGTTTCACCGTAGACATTGGTAGCCTCCAAGATTGCCTTGCTTCTGGAGCCACTATGGGGGGTGAAGTTGCAGGAGAAAAGGGACCTACGCGCCATTGTGTCCGGTTTGAACCGTATTCTCCGCAAAAGTGACGTCGCGTTTTTCTGGCATTGCAGAGCGGTCATTTCGGACACTTGGAACAGTTCGGCACAAAGGGTTGACCGGCCCTGGGCGGCGGTGTCGCCCCTGGGCTCCACCCGCGCGCGGTGCCCCCGGACGGGACCGCCGGGCCCGACGTCGACGGCGACCGCAGGCCGACGAGGCGGCATCGCGCCGATCCCGTCGCGATAATGGATCGCGCGGCAGCCCGATGTCGCCTCACGATGGTGGGGTGCCCGAGCCATCTGGTCCGACTCCGTCCGCGCCGACCGTCCACCTCGTCCGCCTGACACCCGACGCCCTGTCCGCGTTGCTCGACGGTGACCTCGACCGGGCGCGCGCCGCCGCCGGCGTCGACGTGACGGAGTACTTCACCTCGCCCTCGATGCACTGGCTGTGGCAGTTTCGGCTCGAGCAGATGGCGACCGATCCCCGCAGCACGCCGTGGCTCGTGCGTGCGGCGGTCGACAGCGCCACGGGCGCCGTCGTCGGCCACGCCGGCTTTCACGGTCCGCCGGACGCGAACGGCATGGTTGAGGTGGGGTATTCGGTGGACCCGCGTCATCGACGCCGCGGGTATGCCCGTGCGATGCTCCGCGCGCTGATCGAGGAGGTCGTTCCGGAGCCGACCGTGACGACGGTGCGCGCCTCGATCAGTCCGACGAACACCGCATCTCTCGCGACCATCGCCGGCTTCGGCTTCATGCAGGTGGGCGAGCAGTGGGACGAGCGGGACGGCCTCGAGCTCGTGTTCGAGCGCCCGGTGAGGTGACGAGGGTTGCCGATCGCCGGGAAGACTCCCAGTCCCGCATCGGGTGCCCGGTGCGGTGCCTGACGACGTGCACCGCACAGATGCGGTCACGGGTCGTGACGATGGGTGGAGCCAAGGGGACTCGAACCCCTAACCCCCTGCTTGCAAAGCAGGTGCGCTACCAATTGCGCCATGGCCCCGTGGACGGCATCTGCCGCCCGTGACACTCCGCTTGTCGGGCTCCGCGGAGTTGGTCTACTCGAAGGTGTCGGTGACCTCGGCCCACAGATCGCGGCTGTCGGTCTCGTCGGCGTACCGCTTCCAGACGACGTATCCCGCGCCGGCCAGAGCCAGCAGGATCAGTACCTTCTTCATCGGTCCCCCAACGGGTCGGGAGTGGGCCTAACAGGACTTGAACCTGTGACCTCTTCCTTATCAGGGAAGCGCTCTAACCGTCTGAGCTATAGGCCCGATTCGCGCACGGTGCACCCGGCGCGCCGGATGAGACTACCCCAGCGCGGGTGCCGTTCCCAAACGGGTACGCGCGAGGAGGTGTCTCGGTCGTGCGACGCTCACTCGTCCGTCATGGTGAGGTGGATGCCTCCGACCAGTGCCGCGACGATGTTGTAGAGGAACGCCCCGATCGTGGCGAGCGCCGTCATGAGGAAGACGTCGATGATCGCGATCAGCGAGGCGGCCGAGACGATGCGGCTGAACTTGACGTACTGCAGGATGTCGATCTTCGTCTCGGTCCCGACGACCTCACGGACGAGCGAGTCGACCTTCGTGAAGACGTGCATCCCGTCGAGCGTCAGCCAGATCACTGCCGCAGCCACGACGATCATGATCCCGATCGCGACGGAGAGCAGGAACGACAGCTTCATGACCGACCAGGGGTCGACCCGGGAGACCGCGAGGCGTACCCGCCGTGGCGCACCGGTCTCCGCCGCGACCTTGACCGCGGGACGAGGTCCCGCACCGGTGTGCGAGCTCGTGTGCCGGATCTCACCGACCGGCACGTCGCCGGTGTCGTGCTCGCTGTCACGCGGCGGGCTCGGCCACCCGCCGGCGCCCGGGACCGGGCTTGTCGACGTCGCGGCCGGTTGCGGTGAGGCCGCGCTCGGAGCGGTGCTCGACGACGCCCGTGCGGGGGTGAACGTCGGGGCACTCACGCCGGACGTGGACGCAGCGGCCGGCTGGGGTCGGTCGCCGCCCTGCCGCGGGGTGAACGACCGGGGCGCGGTCTCGTCGCTGCTCATTCGCTCTCCTCGTGGTTCTGCTCGGTCGCCACATCAGGGGTCGGCGGAGTCTCGTCGTCCACGACGTCTGCCTCGATCGGCGCGTGCTCCTCGCCAACGGTAGCCGCATCCTCGCCGAGATGACGTTCGATGTTACGGGCGATCGCGATGATCCGATCGCCGGAGTCGGGCTTGGCGAAGGTCACCCCTTGGGTGTTGCGTCCGGTCAGGTGCACCTCGGCGACGGCCGATCGCACGATCTTCCCGCGTTCCATGATGACCATGACCTCGTCGTCCTCCTCCGTGATGAGGGCGCCCACGAGGTCACCACGGGCTTCGACGAGGTTGGCCACCTTGATCCCGAGTCCGCCACGACCTTGGACGCGGTACTCGGAGATGTCGGTCCGCTTCGCGAACCCACCCTCGGTGACGACGAAGAGCTGCGCGCCGTCCTGGACCACGTCCATCGACAGCAGCTGGTCACCGGGTCGGAACTTCATGCCGGTGACTCCGGAGGTCGCGCGACCGAGCGGTCGCATCGCCTCGTCGTCGGCGGTGAACCGGATCGACTGGCCCTTGCGCGAGACGAGGATGAGGTCGTCGGTCGAGTCGACCAGCCGAGCCGCGACGAGCTCGTCCGGGTTGCCGTCCTCGTCCTCGCGGAGGTTGATCGCGATCACGCCACCGCTGCGGTTCGAGTCGTACTCGGTCAGCCGCGTCTTCTTGACCAGACCGCCCCGCGTCGCGAGGACCAGGTACTCGGCCTGGTCGTAGTCGCGCAGGTCGAGCACCTGGGCGATCTGCTCGCCAGGGAGGAAGGCCAGCAGATTCGCGACGTGCTGGCCCTTGGCATCACGACCGCCCTCGGGGAGCTCGTAGGCCTTCGCCCGGTACACACGTCCGAGGTTGGTGAAGAACAGCAGCCAGTGGTGCGTGGTCGTCACGAAGAAGTGGTCGACGATGTCGTCCTCGCGGAGCTGGGCGCCGCGGACCCCCTTGCCACCGCGGCGCTGGGCCCGGTAGTTGTCGCTCCGGGTCCGCTTGGCGTAGCCGCCGCGGGTGATCGTGACGACGACCTCCTCCTCGGCGATGAGGTCCTCCATCGAGACCTCGCCGTCGAACGGCATGATCGTCGTACGACGCTCGTCCCCGTTCTTCGCCACGATCTCGTCGAGCTCGCCCCCGACGATGTCGCGCTGACGTTGCGGTGACTCGAGGATCTCGCGGTAGTCCGTGATCTTCGCCATCAGGCCGTCGTACTCGTCGACGATCTTCTGCCGCTCCATCGCGGCGAGTGCACGCAGCTGCATGGAGAGGATCGCGTTGGCCTGGACCTCGTCGACGTCGAGCAGCTCCATCAGTCCGCTGCGGGCGTCGTCGACCGTGGCCGAGGCGCGGATCAGCCGGATGACCTCGTCGAGCGCGTCGAGCGCCTTGAGGTAGCCGGTGAGGATGTGGGCGCGCTCCTCGGCCTTGCGCAGCCGGAACCGCGTGCGTCGGACGATCACGTCCATCTGGTGCGTCACCCAGTGCCGGATGAACGCATCGATGGACATGGTGCGGGGCACGCCGTCGACGAGCGCGAGCATGTTCGCGCCGAAGGTGTCCTGCATCTGGGTGTGCTTGTACAGGTTGTTGAGCACGACCTTCGCGACGGCGTCGCGCTTGAGCACGATCACCAGGCGCTGGCCGGTGCGGCCCGACGTCTCGTCGCGGATGTCGGCGATGCCCTGCAGCCGGCCCTCGCGCACGAGATCGGCGATCTTCTGCGCGAGGTTGTCCGGGTTGACCTGGTACGGGAGCTCGGTGATGACCAGGCAGATCCGGTTCTGGATCTCCTCGACCGTGACGACGGCGCGCATCGTGATCGAGCCGCGGCCGGTGCGGTAGGCGTCCTCGATCCCACGGTGGCCGAGGATCTGCGCGCCGGTGGGGAAGTCCGGGCCCTTGATCCGCTGCATCAGGGCCTCGAGCAGCTCCTGGTGCGACGCGTCCGGGTGCTCGAGGTACCAGTGGACGCCGTCGGCGACCTCGCGCATGTTGTGCGGCGGGATGTTGGTCGCCATGCCGACAGCGATACCCGCCGAGCCGTTCACCAGCAGGTTCGGGAAGCGCGCCGGGAGGACGACCGGCTCCTGGGTACGCCCGTCGTAGTTGTCCTGGAAGTCGACGGTCTCCTCGTCGATGTCGCGGACCATCTCCATCGACAGCGGCGCCATCTTGCACTCGGTGTACCGCGGGGCGGCTGCGGGGTCGTTGCCCGGCGACCCGAAGTTCCCCTGCCCGGCGACGAGCGGGTAGCGCATCGACCAGTCCTGGACCAGTCGCACGAGGGCGTCGTAGATCGCGCTGTCGCCGTGCGGGTGGAACTTCCCCATGACGTCGCCGACGACGCGGCTGCACTTGGAGAACGCGCGGTCCGGACGGTAGCCGCCGTCGTACATCGCGTAGAGCACGCGGCGGTGCACGGGCTTCAGACCGTCCCGGACGTCCGGCAGCGCGCGCCCGATGATCACGGACATCGCGTAGTCCAGGTAGGACCGCTGCATCTCGACCTGGAGGTCGATCTGCTCGATCCGGCCGTGCTCGGTCAGCACGATCTCGGTCGCGGCCTCGACGTCGATGGTCGGTTCCTGCGCATCTCCGGGTGGAGTCTGCTCGCTCACGGTCTACCTCGTCTCGCGTGGTTCTGATGGGTCCTGGCTCGATGTGCGGCCCGTCCGGGCCGCCCGATCAGATGTCCAGGAACCGCACGTCCTTGGCGTTGCGCTGGATGAAGGTCCGACGGGACTCCACGTCCTCGCCCATGAGGGTCGAGAAGGTGTCGTCTGCAGCGGCCGCGTCGTCCAGCGTGACCTGCAGCAGGGTGCGGTGCTCCGGGGACATCGTGGTCTCCCAGAGCTCGGAGTAGTCCATCTCGCCGAGACCCTTGTACCGCTGGATCGCGTTCTCCTTGGGGATCCGCTTTCCGGAGGCCTGGCCGGCGACCAGGTACGCGTCACGCTCCCGGTCCGAGTACACGTAGTCGTGGTCGGCGTTCGACCACTTGATCCGGTACAGCGGCGGCTGGGCGAGGTACACGAAGCCCCCTGGATCAGCGGGCGCATGTAGCGGAACAGCAGCGTCAGCAGCAGGGTGCGGATGTGCTGGCCGTCGACGTCGGCATCGGCCATCAGGACGATCTTGTGGTAGCGCAGCTTCTCGATGTCGAAGTCCTCGCCGATCCCGGTCCCGAAGGCCGTGATCAGCGCCTGCACCTCCTGATTGCCCAGGGCGCGGTCGAGTCGCGCGCGCTCGACGTTGAGGATCTTCCCGCGGATCGGCAGGATCGCCTGCGTGCGCGGGTTGCGTCCACGCACGGCCGAACCGCCGGCCGAGTCACCCTCGACGATGAAGACCTCGCACTCCTCCGGGCGGTTCGACTGGCAGTCCTTGAGCTTGCCGGGCATACCGCCGGACTCGAGCAGTCCCTTGCGCCGGGTCGCCTCACGGGCCTTGCGGGCCGCCATCCGCGCACTCGCGGCCTGGATCGACTTGCGGATGACGTCGCGCGCCTCGGACGGGTGGGACTCGAGCCAGTTGCCGAGCTGGTCGTTGACGACCCGCTGCACGAAGGTCTTGGCCTCGGTGTTGCCGAGCTTGGTCTTCGTCTGCCCCTCGAACTGCGGCTCGCCGAGCTTGATCGAGAGCACCGCGGTGAGGCCCTCGCGGATGTCGTCACCCGTGAGGTTGTCGTCCTTCTCCTTGAGGAGGTTCTTCTCGCGCGCGTACCGGTTGACCAGCGACGTCATCGCGGCGCGGAAGCCTTCTTCGTGCGTGCCACCCTCGGTGGTGCTGATCGTGTTCGCGTAGGTGTGGACCGACTCCGAGTAGGCGGTGGTCCACTGCAGCGCGATCTCGACGGAGATCCGACGCTCGAGGTCCTCGGCCTCGAAGTCGATGATCTCGGGGTGCACCACGTCGACCTTCTTGGACGAGTTGAGGTGCTTCACGTAGTCGACCAGACCACCGTCGTAGCGGTAGGTCACCGTGTGGGCGTTCGACGGCGTGCGACCGTCCGCTCCGACGTTGATGTCGTCCTCGCCCGTGACCTCGTCCTCGGTGCCGATGTGCTCGGGCCGCTCGTCCGTGAGGCTGATCTGGAGACCCTTGTTGAGGAACGCCATCTGCTGGAAGCGCGCGCGCAACGTCTCGAAGTCGAAGTCGGTCGTCTCGAAGATGTCGCCGTTCGGCCAGAAGGTGATGATGGTGCCGGTACCGTCGGCGTCCTCGTCGCGCGAGAGCGGGGCCTGAGGCACGCCGTCCCGGTAGGACTGCCGCCAGACACTTCCGTCGACGCGGACCTCGACGTCCAGCGTCGTGGACAAGGCGTTGACGACGGAGACACCGACCCCGTGCAGACCGCCGGAGACGGCATAACCGCTGCCGCCGAACTTCCCACCGGCGTGCAGGACCGTCAGGACGACCTCGACGGCCGGCTTGCCCTCGCTCGCGACGATGCCGACCGGGATGCCGCGGCCGTTGTCGACGACTCGCACACCGCCGTCGGACAGGAGCGTGACCTCGATGTGGTCGCAGTAGCCGGCGAGGGCCTCGTCCACCGAGTTGTCCACGACCTCGTACACGAGGTGGTGCAGTCCGCGCTCGCCCGTGGAGCCGATGTACATGCCCGGTCGCTTGCGGACGGCTTCGAGGCCTTCGAGGACGGTGATGGCGCTGGCGTCGTATCCACCATCGCCGGGAAGATCGGTGGTGGAGCTCTGTTCAGCCACGGGTCGTGGTACTCCTCAAGTTCTCGCACACGCTCGGAAGGGCTCCGTCAGGACGGATCACCCCAACACACCGGGATTCCTGGCGCCAGCGCGCCGAGAAAGACCTTCACAGTCTACCTGTCGGATCGTCTCGGACGTCCTCGATGGCACAACTGTCCGACCCCTGTGGATCTCACCCATAGGTGTCGCGCGGTCCTCGCCCTCGCACACTGCGCCGACCACGTGTGAACCCGGGCCCTACCGGTCCGAGAACCTTCACCTCGCTCACGACGCCCTCACCCACGTCGTCGGCCAGCCGGCGGAGGAGCTGCGACGCGAGCACCTTGAGATTCGCGGCCCATGCCGTCGAGTCGGCGCGCACCAGGAGGACACCGTTCTCGAAGCTCTCGGGTGTGCAGTGGTCCGAGATCTCCTTCCCGACGACCTCGCTCCAGCGGCCGATCACCCCGCCGACCGAGACGTCCTGGACCCAGCCGCGGTCCCGCAGCAGGGCGGCGAGATTCTCCCCGACCAGCCGCGGATCCCGCCCGTCACGGCCCGGTGATCCCCGCGGAGGATCGAGAGGCGTCCGTCGACGTGCCTCCTGACCTGGTCGGATACCCCGCGCCTGCGCCGCTGCTCGCGCTCGGTTCAGCGCCGCGCGCGCGACCTCCGCCGGCGGGGTGAGGTCCACGAGCTCACCGACCGGGAGGCCGTCGTCGGCCGGGACCGGGGGGATCCCGTCGAGCTCCGGATCGTCGGCCGAGTCGCGGGGCGGATGACGTCGGTCAGCGGACACGGGTGACCGCACCGTCCATCACGTCGACGCGTGCACCTTCGAGCCTCTCCGGGACGTCGTCGGCGACGGCCGCGGTGATGAGGACCTGACGGGCCGGGGCGACGAGCTCGGCGAGCCGGTCCCGGCGCCGCACGTCGAGCTCAGCGAACACGTCGTCCAGGATCAGGACCGGTTCACCGTCGTCTCCGAGGTCCGCTATCCACAGGTCGTGAGCCTCGTTCGATGCCGCGGTGAGCCCGGTGGTCGGGTCGGAGGGTCGTCCGTCGTCGTGAGGTCGGGTCGCGATCCCGTCGGTGAGGAGCCGGTACGACGCGAGGCGAAGGGCCAGTGCGAACGACCACGACTCACCGTGACTGGCATAGCCCTTGGCGGGGAGACCCCCCAGGGTGAGCACGAGATCGTCACGATGCGGGCCGACCAGGCACACACCTCGGTCGATCTCCCGGGACCGGAGACGACCCATGGCGTCCATGAGCTGAGCCTCGAGCAGGTCGGCCGTGACGGTTCCACGTGGAACAGGACCGGACGGCACTCCTGCAGGACTGTCCTCGGCATCGACGAGCGTCGCGTCGAGCGACGACCGGTAGGAGATCTCTGCAGTTCCCTGACCCGAGCTGACCTGCTCGTACGCGTGTGCGACGTACGGGGCGAGGGCGCGGACCAGTGCCATCCGCATGGCGAGGATCTCTGCCCCGCTCCGGGCGAGCTTCGCGTCCCAGACATCGAGCGTGCGCAGGTCCATCCCTCCGCGCGAGGCGGCGGCCGCAGACTTGAGCAGGGCGCTGCGCTGCCGGACGATGCGCTCGTAGTCCGCGAGCACCCCCGACATGCGCGGTGTCACGAGCACGGCGAGATCATCCAGGAACCGACGACGCCCGTCGGGGTCCCCCTTGACGAGTCCGAGATCCTCCGGGGCGAACAGCACCGTGCGGAGGAGACCGAGCACATCCCGCACCCGCGGCACCGGCGACCCGTTGATCCGCGCGCGGTTGGCCTTGCCGGAGGTGATCTCGATCTCCGCCAGACGTGTCCGGTCACCCCGGACGACCTTCGCACGCACCACGGCACGGGAACATCCCGCCCTCACGAGCGCGGCATCGGTCGGGACTCGGTGACTCCCGAGCGTCGCGACGTATCCGACGGCCTCGACGAGGTTCGTCTTGCCCTGCCCGTTCGGCCCGACGAGGGCGGTCACTCCGGGCTCGAGCGGGAGCTCGACCGTCCGGTACGAGCGGAAGTCGGTCAGCGAGAGGTGGGAGACATACACCGCAGTGGTGGTGGACGACGCCGTCAGGCCGGCGGGGAAGCGGGCTTCACCGCGTGCCCGCCGAACTGCTGACGCAATGCGGCGACCGCCTTCATCGCCGGGGACGCACCCTGGCGGGAGGAGAACCGGGCGAACAGCGCGGCAGAGATCACCGGGAGCGGAACGGCCGCGTCGATCGCCTCGTCCACCGTCCAGCGACCCTCGCCGGAGTCCTCGACCCAGTCCTCGATCTCGGCGAGCTCGGGATCTTCCTCGAGAGCCTTGACGAGCAGCTCGAGCAGCCAGGACCGGACGACGGTGCCACGCGTCCACGCCTTCAAGGTTCCCGGGACGTTGGTGACGATGTCCTTGGCGTCGAGGAGTTCGAAACCCTCGGCGTAGGCCTGCATGAGGCCGTACTCGATGCCGTTGTGCACCATCTTGGCGTAGTGCCCGGCACCGACGGCACCGGCATGGACAAAGCCCTCGTCACGCGGGCCCTCGGGACGCAGCGCGTCGAACACCGGCATGAGGGCGTCCACGTCGCTGTCGGAACCACCCACCATGAGGCCGTACCCGTTCGCGAGGCCCCAGACGCCACCGGACACGCCGGCGTCGACGTAGCCGATCTTCTTCGTCGCGAGCTCGGCGGCGTGGACCGCGTCGTCGCCGAAGTGCGAGTTGCCACCGTCGACGACGATGTCGCCTTCACTGAGGAGCGTGCCGAGCTCGGTGACGACCACACGGGTGACCGCGCCGGCGGGCACCATGACCCACACGATGCGGCGACCTGGGGGAAGGGCCTCGACCAGTGCCGCCAGGGACGGGACGTCGGACACATCCGGGTTGTTGTCGTACCCCGTGATGTCGATGTCGGCGTTGCGCAGACGGGTGCGCATGTTCGCGCCCATCTTGCCCAGACCCACCAGTCCGATGTGCATGGTTGTCCCTTCCTCGAGCACCTACGACGGTCGTCAGCTGGCGAAACGGATCGGAACCAGCAGGTAGCGGTAGTCCGAGGCGTCTTCGCCGTCGAGCGTCTCCTGGCCGGTGAACTCGACCGGCTTGTTCGGGTGCGTGAAGGACAGCCGGACGAACGTCGTGGTCAGTGCACTCAGCCCGTCCTGGAGGAACTGCGGGTTGAACGCCACCGAGATGTCCTCACCGACGAGGACGGACTCGAGCGCCTCGGACGCTTGGGCGTCGTCCCCCTGACCGGCGTCGAGGACGACCTGGCCCTGCGTGAAGCTGAGGCGGATCGGCGTGTTCCGTTCGGCGACGAGCGCGACGCGCTTGGCCGCTTCGGCGAGGGCGTGCGTCGAGACCACCGCGTGGATGGGGGTCTCGTCAGGGAACAACCGGCGCACCGCGGGGTAGTCGCCGTCGACGAGCAGCGACGTCGTGTGCCGTCCGGCGGCCTCGAAGCCGATGAGATCGATGCCTGTCCCGGTGGCAAGGGCGATGTTCACGGTCTGGGAGCCGCCGAGAGACTTCGCGACATCCGACAACGTCCGGGCCCTCACGAGTGCCACGGCCGACATGTCCGGTGTGGCCGGCCGCCAGGTGAGCTCGCGCAACGCGAGGCGGTACCGGTCGGTGGCGAGCAGAGTGATCTTCTCGCCCTCGATCTCCATCCGGACTCCGGTGAGGAGCGGAAGGGTGTCGTCCCGGCTCGCGGCGACGGTCACCTGTGCGACCGCCTGCGTGAGCTCGTCGCCGTCGACGGTCCCACTGATCGAGGGCATCACCGGCAGAGCGGGGTACTCGTCGACGGGCATCGTCAGGAGGGTGAACCGGCTGGCGCCGCAGGTGACGGTGACCTTCGAGCCGTCGAGGACGACGTCGACGGGCTTCGCCGGCAGCGCACGCGAGATCTCCGCCAGGAGTCGGCCGGACACGAGCACGACGCCGGGCTCGGAGACCTCGGCAGGGATCTCGGACCGTGCCGAGACCTCGTAGTCGAAGCTCGAGAGGTGCAGGGTGCCAGCGGCGTCGGCCTCGATGCGTACGCCTGCGAGGACCGGGACAGGGGGTCGGCTCGGCAGGGTTCGGGCGGTCCAGGTGACGGCGTCGGCCAGGACATCACGCTCGACGCGGAACTTCATCAGACACCCCTTCTTCGACGCCCGACGGCAACGGCACGTCACGGGCTGCAGCGAAGACTACGCGAGTGAGGGAGCCATCGGTACCGATCATGACCGGTGTATGACCCTGGTCGCGCAAGCCCCCATGACGGTGTTGTGGATCTCTTCCGACAAGAATGTTCGTCATCGTAGTAGCAGGTGTGTGTTCTGTGGATCGTCGGTGATGTTGCAGGTCAGGCGGGAGATCGTCGTGTGGACGGTCGGGGGACGGCGCTCCGGTCGTGCTGTGGGGAGCAGTGGACGGTCGGGGCACCGTGCTGCGGTGTTCACCGGTAGGTGGGGTGATGTCCACATGGCATGGGGCAGTTGTCCACCGTTGTCCACAGACTTACCCACAGGTGTGAACAGTCGTCCCATCGATTTCTCAGGTTCGCATTGAACCTCTCGACGGAACGCGTCAGCCGCGCTGCTGCTGCTTGATGCGGTTCGTGAGCTCGGAGACCTGGTTGTAGACCGAGCGCCGTTCCGCCATGAGCTCGCGGATCTTGCGGTTGGCGTGCATGACGGTCGTGTGGTCCCGGCCGCCGAACGCCTGCCCGATCTTCGGCAGGGAGAGGTCGGTCAGCTCCCGGCACAGGTACATGGCGATCTGGCGTGCCGTGACGAGGACGCGCGATCGCGACGAGCCGCAGAGGTCCTCGATGGTCAGCCCGAAGTACGCAGCGGTCTGCCCGATCACGGCCGTGGCGGTGATCTCGGCGGCGTTGTCGTCGGTGATGAGGTCGCGGAGCACGATCTCGGCGAGCGAGAGGTCGACGTGCTGGCGGTTGAGATTCGCGAATGCCGTCACGCGGATGAGTGCGCCCTCGAGCTCGCGGATGTTCGTCGAGATCTTCGAGGCGATGTACTCGAGGACGTCGTCGGGAGCCTGGAGGTTCTCGCTGCCGGCCTTCTTGCGAAGGATCGCGATGCGGGTCTCGAGGTCCGGCGGCTGGACGTCGGTGATGAGTCCCCACTCGAACCGCGATCGCATGCGGTCCTCGAAGCCGTTCAGCTGCTTCGGCGGCAGGTCGGAGGTGATCACGACCTGTTTGTTCGCGTTGTGGAGCGTGTTGAAGGTGTGGAAGAACTCCTCCATCGTCTGTTCCTTGCCCTGCAGGAACTGGATGTCGTCGATCAGCAGGACGTCGACGTCCCGGTAGCGCCGTTGGAAGGCTCCGGCCTTCTCGTCGCGGATCGAGTTGATGAAGTCGTTCGTGAACTCCTCGGAGTTGACGTACCGGACGCGCACGCTCGGGTAGAGGTTCTGTGCGTAGTGGCCGATCGCGTGCAGGAGGTGCGTCTTGCCCAACCCGGAGTCGCCGTAGATGAAGAGCGGGTTGTAGGCCTTCGCGGGCGCCTCGGCCACGGCGACGGCCGCGGCATGGGCGAACCGGTTGGACGAGCCGATGACGAAGGTCTCGAAGAGGTACTTCTTGTTGAGCCGGGCCGGCTCGGCGGCCGGACGCCGGTTGCTGACCGGCTGGGTGGAGAACGGCGAGCGAGGGCGCTCGTCCGGGAACTGCTCGCGGCTCGGATAGGTGGAGGAGCCGGAGTCCGGGCGGGTCGAGCCGTTCGACGGGGTTCGTTCGTGGGCCTCGGCGGTGCGTGTGCTCGCGGTGTCGCCGTGGGTCAGTGCGGGTCGCGAGGTGTGGTCGGTCGTCTGGACCGGAGCGACGTCGGGGTCGATCGTGATGGCGAACCGTGCCTCGCGGCCGAGGACCTCGGTGAGCGCCGACGTGATCTCGACCCGCGCGCGGGTCTCGAGGTACTCCTTGGTGAGGTCGTTCCCGACCGCGAGAAGCATCGTGCCGTCGAGCAGACCGAGAGGGACGGCGAGCTTCACGAAGGCGAGCTGGCGAGGGGTGATGTCAGGACTGTCCTGCAGCTCGCGGACCGCTCTGTCCCAGATCGCTGGGATCTGGTCGTCCTGTGGAGACACTGTTTACCTCGCCGCCCTGATCGTTCGTCAGGCTGCAGTCTCGCACGCGCACCGGTAATCCACACCTTTATCCACAACCTGTGTGGTGGGGACGGCGGCAGAGGGGTTTTCGTCCCTCGGATCTGTGGACAACTCTCGCCACTGGGGAGTGTAGTCCTTCCGATCCTTGGTCTGGCACCGGCCATTCGGGTGACGCATCGGAGTGATGGCGGGGGTGGTCGGGCGGGTCCCGGCCCGGCGGGGTGCGGGTACGGTGATCGAGCTGGTTTGACCGCCGCTCTCGGCAGAGCGTAATGTTGAGAGGCCCTTCTGCGCCGTCTTCAGCGCGCGCGTCCTCGGACGCCGCAGGCACCGTGAACTCGCACGCATGACGTGCGCGAACCGCTGGTGAGGACGACGTTCGGGGCCAACAGACCTGGCACGCGTCCGTACGGACGGGTGCTACTTCCCCGAAGCAGTTGGAGACACTCGTGAGCAAGCGGACCTTTCAGCCGAACAACCGGCGCCGGGCCAAGACCCATGGCTTCCGCCTGCGTATGCGGACCCGTGCCGGCCGCGCGATCCTTGCTGCTCGTCGGCGCAAGGGCCGCGAGGAACTCTCGGCCTGACCCTCTCGGTGCTCCCCGCCCGGCACCGGATGCGTCGCTCGGCTGATTTTCAGCGGGCGGTGCGGTCCGGGTCTCGTGCGGGACGTGAGAGCTTGGTCGTGCACATGATGACGCGAACCGACCCCGGATCTGGTCCGGTGGTCGGTTTCGTCGTGTCCAAGGCCGTCGGGAACGCAGTGACGCGGAACCTCGTCAAGAGGCGGCTCAGAGCGGCGGTCCACGGGCACCTCGACGAGCTTCCCGCCGACGTCGGGATCGTGGTCCGCGCCCTTCCACCGAGCGCCGATCGAACCTTCGCTCAGCTCGAGGGCGACCTCGAGGGTGCGATGCGCACCGCCGCACGACGTCGGGGCTTGCGATGACAGCGCGGACCGGGGGAGCGCGGGCTGTCGCGGTGATGCGGGTGGTGGTGAGGATCCCCGGGCAGCTCATCATCCTGGCGTTGCGCGGGTACCAGAAGTACATCTCGCCGATGACGCCGCCGACCTGCAAGTACTACCCGTCGTGCTCGCAGTACGCGGTGATCGCGGTGCAGCGGCACGGCCTGCTCCGGGGGGTGCCGATGGCCGTCTGGCGAGTACTCCGGTGCAACCCGTGGAGCGCCGGTGGTGTGGACGACGTGCCGGAGAAGGTCGCTCGCGAACACCGTCACGGGCACGTGAACGACGGGTCGTCCGGAGCGGATTCCCCGGAGGGCACTCCCATGGTTGAGACTGTGCCGCAGGAACCCACGTCGCGGGGTCGTGCAGACGTGTCATGAGATCGACAGGCGTGAGCGAGTGCGCCTCGTGTGAAGCCTGACGGGCGCGGCAGAGAGCCGCGGTCCGGACCGACTTGAGGGAGCTAGTTGATGGACCTGTTCAAGATCCTCTACCCGATCGAATGGGTGGTCGCATGGATCATGGTGCAGTTCCATGCGCTGTTCCGCATCCTCGGTCTGAACCCGGCGTCGGGCGCCGCCTGGGCGCTGTCGATCGTCGGCCTCGTCGTCGTCATCCGGGTGATGCTGATCCCGCTGTTCGTCCGGCAGATCCGCGCGTCGCGAGGCATGCAGCTCCTCGCGCCGGAGATGCAGGCGATCCAGAAGAAGTACAAGGGGAAGTCTGACCCCGCATCTCGTGAGGCGATGAGCCGCGAGACGATGGAGCTGTACAAGAAGCACAACACGAACCCGCTTGCGTCATGCTTGCCGATCCTGGCGCAGTCCCCGATCTTCTTCGCTCTCTTCCGGGTGCTCAACAGTCTGCAGAACATCGCCTCCGGTCAGCAGGACCCGATCGGCGTCATGACCAAGGAGCTCGCTTCCCAGGCCGAGAAGGCCACCCTGTTCGGAGCACCGCTGTCGTCGACGTTCGTGAAGGCGGCGGACCTCGGCTCGCTCGCGGGGAACGTCAGGTTCGTCACGATCCTGCTGATCGTCGCGATGTCGATCACGACGTTCACGACGCAACGCCAGCTCACGATGAAGAACATGCCGGCGTCGGCGCTCCAGGGTCCGATGGCTCAGCAGCAGAAGATGCTCCTGTACGTCCTGCCGCTGGTCTTCGCGTTCTCGGGCGTGAACTTCCCGATCGGTGTGCTGATCTACTGGACCACGACGAACGTCTGGTCGATGGGGCAGCAGTTCTACACGATCCGCCGGATGCCGGCGCCGGGATCCGAGGCAGAGCGGATGCTGAAGGAGCGCCAGGCACGCAAGGGGAAGGTGCAGGGTCAGGTCTCCGCAGGTCCGGAGCTTCCGGCGATCGAGGAGCCGGCCCGGGGTCAGCGCGTGCAGCCGAAGCGCAAGGACCGCCAGAAGAAGCGGGCACCGGGTGAGGGACCGTCGACCGACAGCGGAATGTCGGAGGAGTCATCGGACCCGGACGACGGCGAGGCCGGCTCGACGGGTACCACCAAGCCGAAGAAGTAGCGCTGACCACGAGGTCGTGCGCCATGCCAGGAGGAACAAGCAATGGCAGCATCCGCTGAGCAGGGCACCACTCCCGTCGAACCGCCGGCGACCCGTCGCCTCGAAGAGGAGGGTGAGATCGCCGCCGACTACCTCGAGGAGCTCCTCGACATCGCGGACCTCGACGGCGACATCGACATCGACATCGAGCACGGCCGGGCTGCGGTCGCGGTGGTCGCGGACGGCGGGTCCGAGCGGGCACTGCGACGCCTTGCGGGCAAGGACGGAGAGGTCCTGGACGCGCTGCAGGAGCTGACACGTCTGGCCGTGCAGGCGAAGACTGGTGAGCGGAGTCGGTTGATGCTCGACGTCGCGGGCTACCGCGCCGGTCGCCGCGTCGAGCTCGTCAAGGTCGCTGAGGCGGCGATCGCTCAGGTCAGGGAGACCGGTGCGTCGGTCGCCCTTGAGCCGATGAACCCGTTCGAGCGGAAAGTCGTGCACGATGCCGTCGCAGATGCCGGCCTCGTGAGCGACTCCGACGGTGTGGAGCCGATGCGGCACGTCGTGGTGCGGCCCGCCTGACGTTGCCGTGTCCTGGGCGTTCCCCGTCGGCACCGCGCCGTGGTCGAGCTCCCGGGCGGCGTCGCGCCCAGGTCGCGGTGCGGTGCGTGGTGAGACAACGTCCGGGACCCTCCCGCCGCCGCGTGGCGGGTCCGTCTTGACCGGGTCGGCAGGTGGATGTTTCACGTGGAACGGACGTTCTGACCATGACGTCGGCGTCGGCGCGCGGGGCTGATGTTCGCCGTGGTGATCCAGATGGGATGGGGTCGGCCAACAGGGCTGGTGGACCCATCGCGATGCTCCCCCGAGCACCCGAGGCGACTCTGGGACGTCCGGACTCCTGAGGCGTCCGGCTCCGTCGTGCGAGTGTCCGATGGCGTTCGTCGACGCGAGGGGCCCGCGTCGACGCGCGGGCGGGTGCAGACGTCCGTTGGGGGGAGTGGACCCGTCGGGTTGCCGCGGGTGTCACTGGGCGGAGGAGCGCGAGGCTGGTCGGCCGACGGCGAGGTTCTCGGTGGGAACGCGTAGGTCGTGCGCCGAGCGGGGATCCTCTCAGGGGCGCCGCGAGTCAGCGTCCTCCCGTGTGGCAGCGTGAGGTAGGTGGCCGTTCGCTGACGTTTCACGTGAAACAGGGAATGCGGAAGTCGTTGGACGAGTGGAGCCGTGGCCAGGCCCGATCCGGGGTGTGAGCCGGTCAGCGGGCCGCTATGGAGACGAGAGCGTTGCTCGAGCTCGAGCTCGCGGTCGAGCTCGCGGTCGTGGTCGTGGGCGTGCTGGTCGCTCGTTGGACACCGGAGCGCGCAGCTCTAGGCCGTCTCAGTGACCGGTGGTGTGAGAGATCACATCGGCGCGACCGCATCCCGCGGGGGTCGGCTGAGGAAGTGACGGGTCTGGGTAGTGCCCGCACAGTTGCCTGATGACGGCGACGGCGCGCGGCGCGGTTGCCACCCGATGTGTCGACGAGCCATGCGATGAGACATCAAGTACCGGGTCCAGCGCTATGGGAGTGAAGCACGACGGGCTCGTCGTTGCTCCTCCCATGGAGGCGCAGCGCGTCTCGAGCCACGGGATGCGGTCTGCCTCGGCGGGGCATGGCGGCGGCCGGTCTGGTACGGCGCCTTGGGCGCTCCGGTGGTCGGGGACGGGCCGGTGAGACGAGGGCGCTGTCACCGGAGTCGCGCTGTCGACCTCGGCCCGCACGTCAGCGAGTCCCATGGGTGCACGGCGGCCGGGCACTCACGAGGGTGCCCGTTCGTCTTCGCAAGATGTTGGTGCCCGAGGACACCGGCCGGCATGAAAGACTGTGTTTCACGTGAAACCTCGTCGGCACCGAGAGGACTGCGGCGCGCGGCGCGCGGCTCCCGGAGTGCGCTCGGTCGGGACGCGCCGGCGCGTGACTGGACCGGACGTGGAGCGGCCTCGCGTCGGCCGTGCAGGCCTTCACGGCGGATTGTCCAGACAAGTCGAACCAGATGCAGGAGTGTGTGTGAGCCGAGCTGACGATCCTGCTGTGGCGGACTTCCTCGGGGTGTCGCTTCCGACGATCTCCCGCTTTGCGGAGCTCCTGGCTGATCAGGGGGTGCTTCGTGGACTGATCGGTCCCCGCGAGGTACCGATCCTGTGGGAGCGTCATCTGCTCAACTCGGCGTCCATCGTGCCGTACCTCCCGGAGTCCGGCCGGGTGATCGACGTCGGCTCGGGCGCCGGCCTCCCCGGGATTGTCATCGCCGCGATGCGTCCGACCCTGGAGGTCGTCCTCGTCGAGTCCATGGATCGGCGGACGATCTGGCTGCACGATGTCGTGTCGGAACTCGGGCTCACCAATGTCGAGATTCTGCGTGCTCGAGCCGAGGATCTCCACGGATCCCTGCAAGGGGACGTTGTCACCGCGCGCGCCGTTGCGCCGCTGGACCGACTGGTTCAGTGGGCTCTCCCTCTCCTGCGGGCCGGCGGACAGCTCCTGGCGATCAAGGGGCAGGCAGCACCCGCCGAGGTGGAGAAGGCCGCGAAGCAGATTCGCGCGCTCGGCGGCGGGCGCGCAGAGGTGCTTCGCGCGGCGACCGTCAAGGGTGTGGACGAGACGACGATCGTGAGGATCGTGAGAGAGACTGTGCGCGAGTCTCGTCGCCGTGGCTCGTGACGTCGAGTGGTCTGCGGTGGCGTCGTGCGCGAGGGGTACCCGACACTCGGGCGCGTGCGGACCAGGACGGTTGGCTGAGGTGAACGCCACGACCGGGGCGATGTTTCACGTGGAACGAGCGCGAACAGCACTTGGCGGCTCGGACGACCCGCGGAGGTTCCGCCCGTGGGGGAACGGCAGGACAAGATGACGCGACGGGTGGTGGCTGGTGAGTGACGACGGGCAGGGCACGCGGGCGAACGACAACGGTGGGGTGCGGTCCGTGACGACGTCGAACGATCACCACGAGGAGGCGCGTCGCGCGGCGCTGGTGGAGAGCCTTCCTGCAGTGGATGAGTCGACCCCCCCTCGCTGCGCAGCTGCACCTGGACGCTCAGCGACGGATCCGGCTCTCCGGTCGGCAGTTCGACCGACCCGCGCAGACTCGCGTGATCACGATCGCCAACCAGAAGGGCGGCGTCGGGAAGACGACAACGACCGTCAATCTCGCCGCGGCCCTCGCCCAGTCCGGGCTGAACGTCCTCGTGCTCGACAACGACCCGCAGGGGAATGCGTCCACCGCGCTCGGCGTCGAGCACCGATCAGGGACCCCGTCGATCTACGAGGTACTGGTCGACGGCGCACCGATGGCTGAGGCCGTCCAGCAGTGCCCCGACGTTCCGCGGCTCCTCTGTGTCCCGGCGACGATCGACCTGTCCGGGGCGGAGATCGAGCTCGTCTCACTCGTCGCGCGAGAGACCCGGCTGCGGAACGCGCTCGACGCGTATCTCCAGCATCGGGCAGCGACTGGCCAGGCACGCATCGACTACGTGCTCGTCGACTGTCCACCGAGCCTCGGACTGCTCACCGTGAACGCCTTCGTCGTCGGACACGAGGTCCTGATCCCGATCCAGTGCGAGTACTACGCCCTCGAGGGGCTCAGCCAGCTGCTGAAGACGATCCAGCTCATCCAGGCGCACCTGAATCCCGAGCTGCACGTGTCGACGATCCTGCTCACGATGTTCGACGCACGGACCAACCTCGCCCAGCAGGTCGCGGCGGAGGTTCGGGAGCACTTCCCCGAGGTCACGCTCAAGACGACGGTGCCGCGTTCGGTCCGCATCTCCGAGGCGCCGAGCTACGGCCAGACCGTCATGACCTACGACCCGGGTTCAACAGGAGCGCTCGCGTATCTCGAGGCGGCCAGAGAGCTCACGGAGCAGGGACGCCCACAGACGTCGACCGATGAGCAGGCGAGCACACGACACGCGCCGGCATCGCCGCACGGGCCGTTCGCGGTGGCAGCATCGACGTCACACGATCAACACGCACAGGAACGTCTCGAGCCGGGTAGTCATCAGGAGGACCAGTGAGCGAGAAGCGGCGCGGACTCGGACGGGGACTCGGTGCGCTGATCCCTTCGGGGAGCGATGCGCAACGCCCCGTTGACGTCTTCTTCCCGGACAACCAGGGTGCTGCAGCGGCGCGCGCACGCGGGCCGTTGGTCGTCGAGGAGCGTGAGGATGCCGCGCTTTCTGGCGAGCACGCCATCGTCGTTTCACGTGAAACAACGACAGGCATTGCCGCCGACGAGGCCACGGGGGGCGGGAACGGCCAGTCGTCCGCTCCCGAGGGCGACGGCACACGGTCGGGAGCCGGCGACGCGGCACACCCGACGTCGACCGGGCTTCTCCCTGTGCCAGGTGCGCACTTCGCGGAGATCCCGGTCTCGGCGATCCGGCCGAACGCGAGGCAGCCACGCACGGTCTTCGATGAGGACGCTCTGGCGGAACTTGTCGGGTCGATCACCGAGGTGGGAGTCCTTCAGCCCATCGTCGTGCGGCCGAGCGAGGACGGCGCCGCTTCCTACGAGCTGATCATGGGCGAGCGCCGGTGGCGCGCCTCGATCGAGGCCGGCCTCGACACCATTCCGGCAATCGTGCGCGACACCGAGGACGAGGCCCTTCTCCGTGACGCGCTGCTTGAGAACCTCCACCGGAGTCAGCTGAACCCTCTCGAGGAAGCCGCGGCCTATCAGCAGCTCCTCGACGACTTCGGCTGCACCCACGAGGAGCTCGCCACTCGGATCCATCGGTCGCGCCCCCAGATCTCGAACACGATCCGCCTCCTTCGGCTGCCGCCGCTCGTGCAGCGCCGCGTAGCGGCCGGCGTGCTCTCGGCCGGTCATGCCCGAGCCCTCCTGGGTCTCGTCGACGGTGCGGCGATCGAACGGCTCGCCCAGCGGATCGTCGCCGAAGGCCTGTCGGTGCGTGCGACCGAGGAGATCGTGACGCTCGGAGGGGACGCCGAGCCGAAGGCCGCACCGCGGCGGCCCCGCGCCGGTGAGCGCAACAGCGCCCTCGACGACCTCGCGGCACGGTTGTCGGACCAGTTCGAGACGCGGGTGAAGATCGCCCTCGGCAAGACCAAGGGTCGCCTGACCGTCGAGTTCGCGTCGGTCCATGACCTCAACAGGATCCTCGAGACGTTGGCGCCGAACGACCCGGGGCTCCTCAAGAACGATCACGCGATCGGCTGACTCCGTCCGCGGGCGGCGGACCGGGTGTGCACGCGGAGGGATGTCGCACCGGGTCGGACAGAGGGCCCGCTTGGCGTGCGGCCGCGACGGAGCCCGGCGCGAGAGCGGGCCGTTGACCAACCTCGATCGTTGACCAACCCGGGCCGTTGACCAACCCCGGTCGTTACCAGGGTCAGGTCGGCCTCAGCTCTTTGCCGACCCCAGCGCCACGGTGACCAGCCGTCGGTAGAGGTCACCCAGGTGGTAGCCGGCCGCCTCGGCCGCCTGGGGGAGGAGTGACGTCTCGGTCATCCCCGGCGCGACGTTCACCTCGAGGAAGTGGATGCCACCCGCGGCGTCGACGATGAGGTCGGTGCGGGAGATGTGCCGGAGGCCGAGCACGCGGTGCGCGAGCACGGCGACGTCGGCGGCGCGTGCGGCCACGTCGGACGTCAGTCGCGCCGGGGCGAAGTACTCGGTGCGCCCGGGGTTGTAGCGGGCGTCGTAGTCGTACGGGCCGTCAGTCACGATCTCGACGGCCGGCAGTGCTGCCGGCCCAGTGCCCTCATCCACGACGCTCACCGCGAGCTCGACGCCGAGAACCGCCGTCTCGATCATCGCCGTGTCGCCGTACGAGAAGCAGTCGACCATGGCGCGCGGGAGGTCCTCCGCACGCGTCACCAGGTTGACCCCCAACGCCGAACCCCCCTCGGCCGGCTTCACGACAAGCGGAAGCCCGAGCCGCGTCGTGATGGCCTCGAGTACCCGGCCCGCGCCGACGTCACGGAAGAGGGACTGTGGCAGCGTCACGAACGGCGGGGTCGTGAGACCGGCCCGGCTCACGACCGTCTTGGCAGCCGGCTTGTTCCAGGCGATCCGCGACGCGCGTGGATCCGTGCCGAGGTAGGGGAGCTCGAGGAGCTCGAGGACGTCGCGCACCGAGCCGTCCTCACCACTCGCGCCGTGCAGCAGGGGCCAGACGAGGTCAGGACGCAGCTCGGTGAGGGCCGGGATGAGGTCGGAGTCGACGTCGTGGACGCTCACCTCGATGCCGACGCCGCGCAGCGCCTCCGCCACCCGGCGACCGGATCGAAGCGAGACGTCGCGTTCGTGGGACAGCCCGCCGGCGAGGACGGCGACGCGGGGCTTCGCGGTGATGCTCATGCGAGGTCCGGCGACGGCGACTCGACGGTCGTCCCGACGTCCCCGGGAGACACCCCGAACAGGTCGACGAGATCGGCCTCGCTCGAGATGACGCCCGCCAGGCGCCGGACACCCTCACGGATGCGTTCGGGAGTCGGGAAGCAGAACGAGAGGCGCATGTGGTCGGCGCCCTGTCCGTCGGCGTAGAACGCCGTCCCGGGAACGTAGGCGACGCGCGCGGTGACCGCGCGGGGGAGCATCGCCTTGGCATCAAGACCTTCGGGCAACCGGACCCACGTGTAGAAGCCACCGTCCGGAACCGTCCACGTCGCGCGCGGCAGGTGCTCCGAGAGCGCCCCGACCATCGCGTCACGACGCTCCCGGTAGAGCTCGCGGAAGGCCTTGATCTGCCCGCGCCAGTCGCAGGTCGCCAGGTAGGCGCTGATGGCGAGCTGGGAGGCGTTGGACGGGCACAGGATCGCGGACTCGCTCGCGAGGACCAGCTTCTCGCGGATCGCGTGGGGTGCGACGGCCCACCCCACCCGGTAGCCGGGGGCGAAGGTCTTCGAGAACGACCCGAGGTAGATGACGCCGTCCTCGTCGAGCGACCGCATGGCCGGGACCGGGTCACCGTCGAACCCGAGCAGCCCGTACGGGTTGTCCTCGAGCACGAGAACGCCGTAGCGCCGGGCGATCTCGAGGATCCGCGGACGGCGCTCGGCGGACAGCGACACCCCCGCGGGGTTGTGGAAGTTCGGGACCGTGTACAGCAGCTTGACGCGTCGGCCCGAGCGCGCGAGGCCGGCGAGGGCGTCCTCGAGGGCCTCCGGGATGAGCCCGTCCTGGTCCAGCGGGACGTGGACGACGTCGGCCTGGTAGGCGCGGAAGACTCCGAGGGCACCGACATAGCTCGGAGCCTCGGCGACGATCACGTCCCCAGGGTTCACAAACAGGCGCGTCACAAGATCAAGGGCTTGTTGTGAGCCGGTGGTCACGACGACGTCGTCGGGATGCGCGACGATGCCCTCGAGTCGCATGACCTCGAGGATCTGTTCGCGCAGGGTCTCGTCACCCTGACCGGAGCCGTACTGCAGCGCCGTCGTCCCGCGCGTCGCGATGACGCGTTGGGCCATCTCCCCGATCGCGTCGAGCGGCAGTCCCTCGAGGTAGGGCATGCCCCCGGCGAGGGAGACGACCTCGGGTCGGCTGGCAACGGCGAACAAGGCGCGGATCTCCGAGGCGCGCATGCCGTGCGTGCGCTCGGCGTACGACGACAGCCACGGATCCAGACGTGTCCCGGCGGTCGGGGGGCGGGGGCCCGACGTCACCGCATCAGGCGTCGGCTGGTCGATCACCACCCGAGTGTCGCACGTCGCCGGACAGCCACGACGTCATGGCACACGCTGCGGACAGGTCAGCCGGCTGCGAGGACGCCCTCGACGAGCGCCACGAGCTCCGGCTTCGGCTGCGCCCCGACCACGGTCCGGACGAGCGACCCCGCCGCGAAGACCTGCAGGCTCGGGATCGAGTCGACCCCGTGGGTGGTGGCGAGCCCGGGGTGGGCGTCGGTGTCGACCCGGACGACGCGCAGCCGTCCGCGGTAGGTCGCGGCGAGCTCGGCGACGACCGGGTCGACCAGGCGGCACGGCACGCACCACTCGGCGGAGAACGCCACCAGCACCGGACCGCTCGCCTCCAGGACCAGCGTGCCGAACGTCGCCTCGTCCGCCTCCGCCACCACCCCGTCGGGCACGTCGGTCACTGTGCTGCGGTGACCTCGACTGCGCGATCGGCGAGGTCGGCCAGGTAGTGCTGGGCGTCGAGAGCAGCCGCGCAACCCGAACCCGCCGCCGTGATCGCCTGACGGTACGTGTGGTCGACCGCGTCACCGCAGGCCACCACCCCGGGGAGGTTCGTCCGGGTAGAGCGACCGTCGACCAGGATGTACCCCTCCGGGTCGAGATCGACCTGGCCGACGAGCAGCTCGGTACGCGGCACGTGACCGATCGCGACGAAGACGCCCGTGGCCGGTACGTCCCGCTCGGCGCCGGTCTGGGTGTCGCGCAGCGTCACGCCGGTGACCTTCTGGTCACCCTGGATCGCGACGATCTCGCTGTTCCACGCGAACGAGATCTTGGGGTCGTTGAACGCGCGGTCGGCCATGATCTTCGACGCGCGGAGCTGGTCGCGCCGGTGCACGATCGTCACCTTCGACGCGAACCGCGTGAGGAACGTGGCCTCCTCGACCGCGGAGTCACCGCCGCCGACCACCAGGATCTCCTGGTCGCGGAAGAAGAACCCGTCGCACGTCGCGCACCAGGACACCCCACGACCGGACAACCGCTTCTCGTCGTCGATGCCGAGCTCGCGGTAGGCGGAGCCCGTCGCCAGGATCACCGCGTCGGCGGTGTAGGTGTCGCCACCACCGGTCACGACCGTCTTGACCGCTCCCGTGAGCGAGAGCGACGTCGCGTCGTCCCAGATCACCTCGGCACCGAACCGCTCCGCCTGCTTCTGCATGTTCTCCATGAGCTCCGGACCCTGGATGCCCTCGGGGAACCCCGGGAAGTTCTCGACCTCGGTCGTGTTCATGAGAGCGCCGCCGGCGGTGACGGAGCCGGCGACCACCAGCGGGGCCAGCCCGGCTCGAGCCGCGTAGATCGCCGCGGTGTAGCCCGCGGGGCCCGACCCGACGACGATCAGGTTGCGGTGGGACGTGGTGGTGGTCGACTCGCTCACAGGTCAGTCCTCGTTCTCGGTTCGTGCTCCGGTGGCCTTGACCGCCCACAGCGGTCCTGGTCGCGTCAACGGATTCTCGGGGGCGGGTGTTCCCGCACCGGCAGTGCGGGCGGTCGTGGCAGGGCGTGCGTAGGTCAGGAGACCGGGTGGGTCACCGTACGGCGTGGGTCACGAGACCGAGACCTCGTTGATCTCGACCCGGTTGCTCCCGTCGGCCGTCTGCGGCAGGAGGGTGAACCAGAGCATGATCGACTGCGTCTCGACGGGCTTCGAGAACGTCAGCACGGTGTCCGGGCCCATCGGCCCGGAGGCGAGGACCGGGCCTGTCGTCGGGTTCGCGGCGTCCGTCGCGCGGACCTCGACGTTCCCGCCGGAACCGTTGATGTGCAGCGTCACGGCGGTGACGGTCGTCTTCTTGGTGAGCGTGATCGCGAACCCGATCCCGGGCTTGCCCCCCATGTCGGCCTGCGCGTACGTGCTGCTCGTCCAGGCGGTGGCCGGGTTGCCGTCGATGGCCAGCCCCACGATGTCCGGGTGCTCGGGTCCGTCTCCCGGAGGGGGGGTTCACCGATGCGACCGACGCGATCACGGGTGCGCCGCCGGACGGAGCCGCCGAGGTCGGGGTGGTGCTCGGCGCCGAGGCCGTCGGTGACGCGCTCGCCGTTGCGGTGGGGGTCGTCGCACCCGGGATCGGGACCGAGCCGGCGGTCGGGGCGGTGATGGGGGAGAACAGTCCCTTGAGTGCGATGTAGATGCCGATCAGCACCGCGATCGTGACGATCGCCAGCACGAGACGGGTCGGGTCGAAGCGACGGACCGCGAGCGGAGCGTCGTCCTCCGCGACCAGGGCGTCGAAGGACGCCCGCGGGGTCGCGAAGATCGCCGCGTCGGGCGCGGGCGCGGCACCCGTCGGCTGCGGCAGCACGGGCGTCCGTCGGGACTGGCTCGGCGGGAAGGCCGGGGGAGGCCTCCGGTGCCCGCGGTGCCGACCGGTCGAGGCGCCTCGGCGCCCGGTCCGGTGGTGCCCGGTCCGGACCCGCCGCCGGTCCCGGGGGCAGGTGACGGGGTCGCTCCCGCCGACGCCGCGGCGAACGGGGGCATGGACGATGCCGGGGTCGCCGCCGGAGCGGTGACGTCGGGGCGACGTGGGCTGGTCCGGGGCGGGATCGCCGGAGGCGGCGTGCCCGGGCGGTCGGCACCCGCCGACGGACCGGACTCGAAGGTCGAGCGGACGGACTGGCGTTCGACCGCTCCGGTCGGGCGCGCGGCGACGACCGGCACCGCGGGGACGTCGAGGAGGGCGTCTGCCGCCCCGCGCCCGAGCAGCTCGCCGGGCCGCAGTGCGCCCCATGGTTCCAGCTCGTCCACCAGCTCTGCCGGGCTGTGCGGGCCGTCGTCGTTCGGACCGAGGGTGACGGCGCACAACGTGTCGAGGTCGTTCGGGATGCCGGCGACGAGATCGGCGGGTGGAACCGCGCTGCCCTGCACGACGGGCGCGACCTGGACCCCGGAGGACAGCAGCTCCCCGGTCGCCGGGTCGCTCGGCCACCGGCCCGTCAGCGCCGTGTACAGGAGCCGGACGAGCCCGACCGTGTCGGCGCGCGTGGTCGACCGGGCATCACCGATCCCGAGGTTCAGGAGCACGCCGTCGACCGCGGTCCCGGTGAGCACGACGCCGCCGGACGCGGTCACGTGGAGGGCCGACGGGCGCAGCGCAAGGTGGTGGACGCCGCGACGGCGGGCGACCTCGAGGGCGCTCGCCGCCTCGCCGATGAGAGCCCGCGCCTGGTCGGCCGCGAGCGGTCCCTGTGCGACGAGCTCGGCGAGCGACGGACCGCTCACCTGCTCGCTGATCACGTAGCCCACGCCGTCGTGGTCGCCGACGTCGAGGATGCGCACCAGCCGAGGGTCGGCGACGAGCGCTGCACGACGGGCCGCGTCCAGCGCCTGCGACACGTTCCCGGTGGCGATGATCGACACGTGGACGGAGCGGTCGAGGATCTGGTCGGTGGCGGTCCACGCGCTCGACCCGGGGAGCGAGGTCGGCAGGGACTGCAGGACCCGGTATCGCCCCGAGAGCAGCGTGCCCCGTCCGACGGCGTCGGTCACCTGGCCTCCTGAGTGTTCGTCGCGACGACAGCCCGTCCGGGCTCCGACCGTGCACCCGTCCATCCGGTGCACCCGCGCCTGCCCCATGCTACGCGGGGTCCTGTGGTGACGGATGTGTGAATGTTGAGGAGGATGCGCAGGTGGGAGGCCTCGGGCTCGTCGGGAGCCGACGCGTCCCCGGTCCGGAGCACCGTACCGGCGGGGCCGTGGTGACGGAGCCTTGCCAGCGAGGTCGTGCCGGGCGGGCGTGACGCGGGTCAGGCGGCCCGTCCGCGGCGCGCCAGACCGCGCGCCCGTCTGAGCAGCGGCGCAACGAGGTCCTCGAGCTCCCGGACGTGCATGAGGCGCAGCAGCCCCGCGTAGACCCCCGCCATCACCAGTCCGACGACGAAGCAGAGCACCACCGCGCGGACGAACGCGGTCAACCCCGACGGGGTGAACGGGGCGACGGTCAGCGCGACGTGCACGATCGGCCAGCCGACCGCGACCGCGACCACACCGGCCACCCCCGAGCGCGCGTAGAGCCGAAGGATCCGGGCCTCGTCGAGCCCCCCGTGCCGTCGGCGGAGGCCACCGCTCGCGACGATCGCCCCGAAGAGGTACGAGAGGGACGTCGCCAGACCGGCCCCGACGGTCCAGAGTCCCGGAGGGAGCAGGGCGAGCCCGGTCCACGTCCCGCCGGCCACGATCACGGCCATCGCGACCTGGATCCAGAACAGGGTCTTCGCATCCTCGTACGCGTAGTAGAGGCGCTGGCACAACGACCAGTGGCCCATCGGGGCGAGCCCGATCAGCAGGGCGACGACGACGTCGGACACGGTCGAGACGGCCGATCCGTGCAAGGACGGGAACACCACCCGGGTGAGCGGCATCGCGAGCACGGCGGCGACGGCGGTGGCGAACACGGTGAAGACGCCGATGACGCGCGCCGTGGACGAGAAGCTGGTGCGAACCGCATGGCCGTCACCGCGCGCGGCATGCGCCGACAGCGCCGTGAAGGTGGCGGTGAGCAGCGAGACCGTCACGAGCGAGTGCGGCAGCATCGCGACGAGGTAGGCGCTGCTGAACGCGGCGTTCCCCGCGACCGTCCCGGCGCCGGCCGCCGTCGCGGCATGCTGGGCCGCCGACGTCACCCGGACCAGCAGCCAGAACCCCGCCTGCCCGACGAAGACGGCCGCGAACGTCCACCCCGCCACCCGGGCCGCGCTCCGCAGCCCGACCCCGCGAACGCCCCAGCGGAGCCGGAACCGGAAGCCGAGGGAACGGAACGGCAGGACGAGGACCGCCGCTTGCGCTGCCACGCCGAGCGTCGCGGTCCCGGCCAGGAGGGCGACACGGCCACCGGTCCACCACGCGAGGTGGGTCGTCGGCCCGGTCGCGGTGAACGGGCCGGCGACCGCGATGAAGAGCACCAGGCCGCCGATCGCCACGACGTTGTTGACGACCGGTGCCCACATGTAGGGCCCGAAGCTGCCGCGCGCGTTGAGCACCTGCCCGAGCAGCGTGTACATCCCGTAGAAGAAGACCTGCGGGATGCACCAGAACGCGAACGCGGTGACCAGCGCGGTCTGGTCCGGCCCGCCGCGCGAGTACAGCGAGGCGAACACACCGGCGGCAGCGGTGAGGACGATCGTCAGCCCGAGGAGGACCGCGGCGCCGAGCGTCAGGATCCGGTTGACGTAGTCGTCCCCGCCGCCCTTGGTGTACGCCAGCACGACCTGCGGGACGAGGACGGCGTTGATCACCCCCGCAGCGATCAGCATCACGAGGATGTTCGGGAGCGTGTTGGCGACGTCGAACGCGTTGGCCGCCAGCCCCGCCGCGCCGATCGCCCAGACGAGCATGGCCCCGCGCACCATCCCGAGGACCCGTGAGACTGCCGTCCCTGCCGCCATCACGCCGACGTTGCGGCCGAGACCGGACTCACGACGCTGCTGCGGCTGGGCCGCCGCGTGCCGGGCCGCTCCGCGCCGGCCTGCCGCGTGCCGGGGGGTGGCGGCCAGGTCCCTCACGGGGCAGCCTGCCCGTCGCCACGCATCCGCGCACGCCGGGCGGTCTGCCCGCGCCTGACGGTGCGCCACAGCCCGACGATCAGGCCGAGCACGAGCAGGCCCGCGACCACCGCCGTGCCGACGTTCTCCCAGTCGGCGTGCACGCTGACCGTGAACCGGGTCGGGTCCGCCACCGGTGTCCCGTCGGACGTCAGCACGCTGACGTCGACGACGACGTTGCAGCTCGCCACCGCGTTGAACGGAACCCGGAAGGAGGTCGTCTGGTGCGCGGGGACGACGACGGTGGGCGCGTCGGGGACGACGAGGCAGCCGTTCCGAGGCGTCAGGCGCAACGTGACCGTGGCGTCCTGGTCCAGGCTGTTGCGCAACGAGATCGGGACCTCGCTCGACTGCGAGATGAGGGTGACGTTGCTTCCCTGGATGATCGACAGACCCGTGCGACGGGCCCGCAGGTCCTTGAGGAGCGAAGCCAGGAGAGTGGCACGGCCGGCGGTGTCGGCGCGCCAGCCGACGGAGAGCGGGCCCAGGACCGACTCCTGCACCCCGTCGAGCAGTGCCGCCGGGTTCGGGACGATCGACGCGAAGGTCTCGAGCGTGTGCTGCTCGCTCGCGATCGTCGCGACGTCGGGTGCGGGGAGCTCGGTCGGATCCGTCGCCGTCGTCGGGAGGGGGTCCCGCTCGACGTCCGGGCTCGCCGACGAGATCAGCTTGCTGAGCGGTTCCATCGCGACCCACGGGGCGCTCTCGAGTGCCGCGAGCTGTGCGGCGGCGACCGCCGTCGTCGGCGTCCAGTCGCGCCCGACCGTGACCAGGAGGTGCCGGTCCTGGTTGGGGCGCTCCCGGGTGATCACGGCAGTCTCGGCGAGAAGGCGTTGCGCCGCGACGGCCGGTGAGTCGCTCCCGGGCGACCGCAGGAGCGAGGACAGGGTCGGGTCGGGGACGAGGGCCGCGATCGATCCGGCGGCCGTCCGTACGGTCGCACGTCCGGTGGGCGTGTACGTCAGGTCCGTCGTCGGCGTGAGCGCGGAAGGATCGACGACGACCGCCGACGCGCCGAGCTGCGCGGCCTCGTCGAGGGTGGCGGCGTCCGTGGTGCCGTCGGGCGCGAGCTGGAGGCCGGTGAGCGCGCCGATGTCGTTGACCCACGGCAGCGCACTGGTCAGCGTGTCGGCCTGCTGCGCCAGGCTCGTGGCGCCCGCGCGGGCCACCGCTGCCAGATCCGGGTCCGCGTATGGGAGGGCGAAGACGTCGCGCGACGCGGCCCCGCTGTCGAGCGCCGAGAGCCAGGCTGCGCCCGTCGTGCCCGAGGCGCGCGCGGCGACCACGAGCGCCGGGTCCACCGCCCACGACACACCGGGATGGTGGGCGCTCAGTGACACGAGGTCGGCGAGCCTGCCGTTCGGGGCGAACGTCGACGCCGCGGTGCTGCCCGACGGGTTCCCGGTGCCGTTCGTCGCCGTGCCGGTGGTCGCGTTGCCGGTCGGCTGCGTGGCCGTGGAGCCCGACGTCGCCGTCGAACCGGGCGTTGCCGCGGAACCGGGCGTGCCACCAGGAGAGGCGGTCCCGGTCGGCTGCGTGGGCGACACGTCGGGCGTGGCGGTCGTCGGCGGCTCCGGGCTCGCGGCCGACGCCTCGGCGGCGAGATCGGCCGCGTCCCGGGTGATCGGCACCAGCACCGAGATGCTCGTGCGTGCGGACTGATCGGTGGGTAGCCACAGGGCGAAGGTCCGGGCGATCCCCACCCGCGACCACCCGTCCAGGACCTGAACCGCGAGCCCGCGTGCACCCCACTGCGAGGTCGCCGCCGACAGCCGGAGCGACGCCGCGGGCACCGTGAGCTGGACCGTCGTCGATGCGTCCGGCGCGAGCGGAGCGGGAAGCGCCATCGACAGGACCGTCGTCCCGGCGGAGCTGGTCGGGTCGGCGGACGTCCACGCGTCGAGGGAGTACCGCGTCGACAGCGAGGTGCGGCTGAGCAGGACGGCGGCGCGGGGTTGCTGGATCGTCTGCGTCGACCCGTTGGTCACGGTCGCGCTGACGGTCAGGTCGTCGCCCGGGCGCAGGATCTGCGGCGTCACCGCGGTGATCGTGATCGAGACGGCCGTGGGGTCCTGGACGACGGCGCCGGGGACGGCGGTGCCCGTCCGGGCCGTCGCAGGGCCGGCGCCGAGACCGGCCGTGAGCAGGGCGATCGCACCGGACACGAGTGCAGCCGTCGCGGCCCGTCGACGTCGCCGCGTGCGGGACCAGTGGATCATGTGGACCGTGCGAGCACCTGGTGTGCCGCCTCGGCGAGCCGCCGTTCGTTCGGGTACGCAAGCCGACCGGGCAGGTCGAGGACAGGCACCCACGCCGCGTCCTCCGCCTCGCTGTCGGGGTCACCCTCGACGCTCAGCTCGCCACCGACGGCACCCAGCAGGAAGTGGTGGACGACCTTGTGCACCCGCCGGTCGTCACCGGTGAACCAGTAGTCGATCACCCCGAGCCGCCGGACGACCTCGCCGGTGATCCCGGTCTCCTCGGCGATCTCTCGCACGGCCGCCTGCTCCGGGGTCTCCGTCCCCTCGAGGTGGCCCTTGGGCAGGCACCACTCGAGGCGCCCCGCACGGTTCCGCCGTGCGATCACCGCCGCGAGGTACACGCCGTGCACCTCGCTCACGACGAGGCCACCCGCCGAGGTCTCCTCGACCACCGGGAGGGACGGCGCCCCCGAGTGCGACGGGTGCCGCGTCGACGTCACCGACGGGTCGATCCTCAGCGCGTGGCCACCGGGCGGGGAGGGTACCCCGCTCGGCCGCTCCGACGACGCTGGGCTCGACATGTCGCCACTGTAACGACTCCGCCGGTACGCCCGCCGCACGCGGGCGGAGCCGGGAGCCGCCACATCTGGCAGGCTTGGACGCCGTGCCGCCCCGTGACCCCGACCGCTCCGTCCCCGCCCCCGTCCCCGACCCGCGCGACGCGACTGCGGACGCTGCAGCGCTGGACCGGCTGCGCCAGCGCGCGCTCGAGGTGCTGACGACGCTCGCCCCGGCCGTCATGGACCTCGGCCGGCGGTTCCAGGACGCCGGTCATGAGCTCGCACTCGTCGGTGGCCCGGTGCGGGACGCGTTCCTCGGCCGGGTCAGCGCCGACCTCGACTTCACGACGTCGGCGACCCCCGACCAGACGGAGCGCATCCTCGCGGCCTGGGGTCACACCCACTGGGACATCGGACGGGAGTTCGGCACGATCGGGGCGATGCGGCACGGCCCCGACGGCGTCCCGGACACCGTCGTCGAGATCACCACCTACCGGTCGGACGTCTACGACCCGACGTCCCGCAAGCCCGAGGTGGCGTTCGGCTCGACCTTGGAGGGGGACCTGTCGCGGCGGGACTTCACCGTCAACGCGATGGCGATCCGCCTCCCCGACCTCGTGTTCGTGGACCCGTTCGACGGGCTCTCGGACCTCGCGGCCCGGCTGCTGCGGACCCCGGTGGCGGCCACCCAGTCGTTCGACGACGACCCGTTGCGCATGATGCGGGCGGCCCGGTTCACCGCGCAGCTCGGCTTCCGGGTCGTCCCGGAGGTCGCCGAGGCCCTCGTCGCGATGGCGGACCGCATCACGATCGTGTCCGCCGAGCGGATCCGCGACGAGCTCACCAAGACGTTGCTCGCGGCGAACCCGCGGCCGGGTCTCGAGGTGCTCGTCGACTCGGGGCTCGCCGACCACGTGCTGCCCGAGCTGTCCGGGATGCGGCTGGAGATCGACGAGCACCACCGGCACAAGGACGTGTACGAGCACTCGCTGACCGTGCTCGACCAGGCCATCGGCATGGAGACGGACGCGGACGGACCCGTCCCCCGGCCGGACCTCGTGCTGCGTCTGGCCGCGCTGCTGCACGACTGCGGCAAGCCCGCGACCCGGCGCCTCGAGCCCGGTGGGACGGTCAGCTTCCACCACCACGAGGTCGTCGGCGCGAAGCTCGCCGCGCGCCGGCTCAAGGCGTTGCGCTACGAGAAGGCGACGGTCCAGGCCGTGGCGAGGCTCATCGAGCTGCACCTGCGGTTCCACGGCTACGGCGAGGCCGGGTGGAGCGACTCCGCCGTCCGCCGGTACGTGACCGACGCCGGGCCACTGCTCGAGCGCCTGCACCGGTTGACCCGGTCGGACTGCACGACGCGCAACCAGCGCAAGGCGGACCGGTTGTCGTTCGCCTACGACGACCTCGAGGCGCGCATCGCCGACCTGCGGGAGCGGGAGTCGCTGGCCGCGATCCGTCCCGACCTCGACGGTCGCCGGATCATGGAGATCCTCGGCATCCCCGCCGGTCCGACGGTGGGGAAGGCCTACGCGTTCCTGCTCGAGCTACGGATGGAGCAGGGGCCGCTCGACGAGGAGCAGGCGACGGCCGCCCTCCTCGCCTGGTGGGCGGATCAGCCGCACTGAGGCATCAGCCGCACTGAGGCTCGGGCGACCCGGCGACGGCGATCGGCGTGCGCAGCGTGGCGGCCCGGTACAGGATCGCCGCGCCGATGTACGCCCCGGCGACCGCGACGAACAAGGGCCGCGAGTAGCCGTCGTTCGGCAAGGTGACCGCTGCGAGCGCCGCCGCGCCGACGAACGCCGCGTTGTAGAGCATGTCGTACAGCGCGAACGCACGACCGCGGTACGCGTCCTCGGTGTCGCGCTGGACGATCGTGTCGACCGAGATCTTCGCGCCCTGTGCGGCGAGACCGAGGGTGAAGGCACAGGTGAGGAGCACCCCGCGGGTGAGCGTCACGACGAGCACGAGCTGGCTGACGGCGGCGAGCATGAGGCACCCGGCGATCCACCAGTGCGAGCCGGTGCGCGGGCTCAGCACCGGGGTGAGGACGACGGCGAGGAAGAAGCCAGCGGCCGACGCCACGAGAACCTGCGCGAAGACGGCCAGGCCAGCGGCCGGGTCGGCGGGATCGGCGAGCAGGTTCCGCGAGAGCAAGATGCTCGCGATCAGCGCCACCCCGTACAGGAACCGGTGCGCAGCCATCGCCTCGAGCGCGTAGGCCGGCGTCCGGCGGCGCACCAGGTAGCGCGCCCCCGAGCCGAGCTCGGACGCGAGGGCGTGGAGCTGGCGGCCCATCGGGATCGCGACGTCACGCCGGTCGGGACCGAGCTCGTCCTTCCCGATGCGCACCGCTAGCCAGGCCGCCGCGGCGTAGAAGAGGCCGGACACCGCGACGACGACGGCGTCCGTGGCGTCGCCGCGGGGAAGCAGCAGCCCCGCGGCGAGGCCGAGGCCGGCGCCGACCCCGGCCGCGGCGGCCCCGAGCGTCGGGGTGAGTGAGTTGGCCGTCAGCAGCAGCGGCCCGTCGACGACCCGGGGGAGCGAGGCGGACAGGGCGGAGAGCAGGAACCGGTTGACTGAGAGGTTGAGGAGCGCGAGCACGTAGATCACGGGGGTGATGCCCGTGGTCGCCATGAGCGCGGCGATCGTCAGCGTGATCGCGAGGCGGGCGGCGTTGCCGAACAGGAGCACCTGTCGCCGCCGCCAGCGGTCGAGGAACACCCCGGCCCACGGTCCGACGATCGTGAACGGCAGCAGGAGCACGGCGAAGGCCGCAGCGACACGACCGGCCGTCGACTGCGTCTGCGGGGAGAAGAAGAACAGCGTGGCGAGACCGACCTCGAACATCCCGTCACCGGTCTGGCTGACCAGGCGCACCGAGAAGAGTCGACGGAACCCCGGCAGCCGCACGAGGTCCCTCAGCTCTCGAAGGACGCGCATCCCGTCAGGCTACCGGCGGCGTCGCGCCTCCACGCAGTAGCCTGCCGAGCGACTGCCGGACGTCCGGCACGGGAGGAGACGCCGCGATGACGGAGACGACGAGCGTGGGGCAGCCGGACGTGCCCGGGAGCGTGGACGGTGCCGCGCTGACGCACCTCGACAGCCGCGGCGCGGCCCGGATGGTCGACGTCAGCGGCAAGGACGTCACGGTCCGCAGCGCGACTGCGAGCGGTTTCGTGCGGACGTCGCCGGTCGTCGTCGGGCTGCTCCGGGGCGAGGGTGTCCCCAAGGGAGACGCGCTGGCGGTCGCACGCATCGCCGGCATCCAGGCGGCCAAGCGCACGCCGGACCTGGTGCCGTTGTGCCACCCGATCGCGATCCACGGCGTCGTCGTGGACCTCACGGTCGAGGACGACGGCGTCCGCATCCGCGCGACGGTGCGGACCGCGGACCGCACCGGCGTCGAGATGGAGGCGCTGACGTGCGTCGCCGCAGCCGCCCTGACGGTGGTCGACATGGTCAAGGCGGTCGACCGGGCCGCGGTCATCACCGACGTGCAGGTCGAGAAGAAGTCGGGCGGCCGCAGCGGCCCCTGGCACCGCCCCTGAGCACCACCACCACCCACCCGGCCAACCGCAGATCCGCGAGATCGCACATGCGTGCCGAGATCGTGACGTGTGATGTGCGATCTCGGCGCGCATGTGCGATCTCGCGAGCAGGGGGGTGGGTCTGGGGGGACGGGATGGGGGGGACGACGAAGGCCCCCGGCGGTCGTGCCGGGGGCCTTCGTCGGTGTCGTGCCTGGGGTCAGCGCTCCACGTCGCCGCGGATGAAGGCCTCGACGAGCTCGCGGCCCTCGCGGTCCTCGTGCTGCACGGGCGGCGACTTCATGAAGTACGTCGACGCCGAGAGGATCGGGCCGCCGATGCCGCGGTCCTTGGCGATCTTCACGGCGCGCACGGCGTCGATGATGATGCCGGCCGAGTTGGGGGAGTCCCACACCTCGAGCTTGTACTCGAGGTTCAGGGGGACCTCGCCGAACGCGCGACCCTCGAGGCGGACGTAGGCCCACTTGCGGTCGTCGAGCCACTGGATGTAGTCCGACGGACCGATGTGCACGTTCCGCGCGCCCATGTCGTGGTCCATGTTGGACGTCACGGACTGGGTCTTGGAGATCTTCTTGGACTGCAGGCGGTCGCGCTCCAGCATGTTCTTGAAGTCCATGTTGCCGCCGACGTTCAGCTGGTACGTGCGGTCCAGGATGACCCCACGGTCCTCGAACAGGCGAGCGAGTACGCGGTGCGTGATCGTGGCGCCGACCTGCGACTTGATGTCGTCGCCGATGATCGGGACGCCGGCGTCCTCGAACTTCTTCGCCCAGACCGGGTCGGAGGCGATGAAGACGGGGAGGGCGTTGACGAAGGCCACGCCGGCGTCGATCGCGCACTGGGCGTAGAACTTGTCGGCCTCTTCGGAGCCCACCGGGAGGTAGGACACGAGGACGTCGACCTTGGCGTCCTTGAGGGCCTGCACGACGTCGACCGGGGCGGCCTCGGACTGCTCGATGGTCTCGGCGTAGTACTTGCCGATCCCGTCGAGCGTGTGGCCGCGCTGGACGGTCACGCCCATCGGCGGGACGTCCGCGATCTTGATCGTGTTGTTCTCGCTCGCGACGATCGCCTCGGACAGGTCGAAGCCGACCTTCTTCGCGTCGACGTCGAAGGCCGCGACGAACTCGAGGTCGGAGACGTGGTACGGACCGAACTTCACGTGCATGAGGCCAGGCACGGTGCTGTTCGGGTCGGCGTCGGCGTAGAAGTGCACGCCCTGGACCAGCGACGAGGCACAGTTGCCTACGCCGACGATGGCGACGCGGATGGAAGTCATCCTCGCTCCTCTTCGTTGTTCGGTGCCGCGACGCCGGACGCGTCGTCAGCGGGATCGGCAACGGCCGGGCGGCCACCGCCTTCAGTACGGACACGGTGGGCACCGCGCTCGTTGTCGATGAGGCCGTCGAGCCAGCGAACCTCTCGCTCGGCCTGCTCGAGCCCGTGACGTTGCAGCTCGAGGGTGTACTCGTCCATGCGCTCGCGGGTGCGGGCGAAGGACTGATGGATCGTCTCCAGACGTTCGGTCAGCCGGCTGCGGCGGCCTTCGAGGATCCGCAGCCGGGTCTCGGCGTCGGTCTGCCCGAAGAACGCGAAGCGGACGTCGAAGTTCTCGTCCTCCCACGACGTCGGCCCGGAGGAGGCCAGCACCTGCTGGAACTGCTCCTTGCCCTCGGCCGTGAGCTGGTAGACGATTCGTGCGCGCTTGCCGCTGAGGGCGTGCGGCGGGACGGAGGTCGGGGAGTCGACGCCGACGATCCACCCGCGGGCCGCGAGCGACTTGAGGCACGGGTAGAGCGACCCGTAGGACAGCGCGCGGAAGGACCCGAGCAGCAGGTTGAGTCGCTTGCGCAGCTCGTACCCGTGCATCGGGGCCTCGTGCAGGAGGCCGAGGATGGCGGGCTCGAGGACGTCGGAGCGTGCGCGCATGCGTTGCCTCCTCGGCCGTGTCTGCGGGGTTCTCGCGATGCCGATCGCATGCGATGTATCAACTCGATACATCTGGAGAGTACGTCGATACGATGCACTGAGCAAGTGTGTCGGCCTCGCGAGTGCGCGGCGCGGCCGCGTGGCGATCGTGTGAAGGGTCGCCGCGGAGGACTCGGACGGGAGGGTCTCCCCGGGCGGCTCCCGCATACTGGGGCGGCACTGGACCAGCATCGGCGGGCGGAAGGGCACAGCGTGGCAGGCGCGAACGACCGAGGGAACGGCGCGGGCGACCGCCCCGTCGTGCGACGCACGTCGACGCGTTCCCTTCTCTCCGGCGAGTCCAAGACAGTGGCAGCACCGGGCTCCGGGTCGCCACGACCCACGGGCAGCCGTGCGCCGGGCGGACGACGCGCCCCCGCGAAGAAGAAGCGGTTCATCGACTACCCGCGCGCCCGCTACCGCGGCTTCCGCCGCTGGGTGCCGTCGTGGCGGCTGGTCACCGGCGGGATCCTCGGGATGATCTTCGTCGGCATCGGCGCCCTCGTCGCGGCGTACGCGACCACGACGATCCCGCAGCCCGACCAGTTCGCCCAGGCGCAGACCTCGACGGTGTACTACGCCGACGGCAAGACGGTCATGGGGACGTTCGCGACCCAGAAGCGCATCATCGTCGACTACTCGACGCTCCCCGACTGGGTCGGCAAGGCGGTCGTCGCCTCCGAGGACAGCTCGTTCTACACGAACCGTGGCATCGACCCGAAGGGCATCGTCCGCGCGTTCGTCAACAACCTCCGCGGCGGGCCGCAGCAGGGTGCCTCGACCATCACCCAGCAGTACGCCAAGCAGTACTACACGGTCCACGCGCAGAACTACCTCGGCAAGCTCAAGCAGGCGATCCTGGCGATCAAGCTGGACCGCGCGCAGAACAAGGACGAGATCCTGGGCCGCTACCTCAACACGATCTACTTCGGTCGTGGGGCGTACGGCATCCAGGCGGCGGCACAGGCGTACTTCGGCGTCGACGCGAAGGACATGACCGTCTCCGAGGCGGCGATGCTCGCCGGCATCATCCCGGCACCGAGCATCTGGGACCCGGCGGTCGACCTCCCGCAGGCGACGGCCCGATGGAACCGGACGCTCGACCGGATGGTGTCCGGGGGGTGGCTGACGGCGGCCGAGCGTGCGACCCAGACGTTCCCGCCGGTGATCGAGTACAAGACCTCGGAGACCTACAAGGGCCCCACCGGCTACCTGCTGCAGATGGTGAAGAACGAGCTGACGACCAAGGGCGGCCTCACGGAGGACCAGCTCAACACCGCCGGCCTCAACATCGTCACGACGATCGACGCGAACGCCGAGAAGGACGCGATCGCCGCGGTCGACGCCCTCCCGCCGGGCAAGGATCCGCACACGATGATCGCGCTGGTGTCGATCGACCCGTCGAACGGCGCGATCCGCGCGCTGTACGGGGGTGCCGACTACCTGGCGCGTGCCCGCAACGCCGTGACCCAGGACGCCGCGCAGGCAGGGTCGACCTTCAAGCCGTTCACCCTGATCACTGCCCTCGAGCAGGGCATCCCGTTGACGACGACCTTCAACGGCCGGAGCCCCCAGAACGTGCCGGGCTTCGGGAAGGTCCCGAACTTCGCCAACGAGCAGTTCGGCAACATCGACCTCGTCAAGGCGACCGCGCACTCGGTGAACACCGTCTACGCGCAGCTCAACGTCAAGGTGGGTCCGGACAACACCGCCAAGACCGCCGAGGCCGCCGGGATCACGACGAAGGTCGGGACGAACCCGGCGAACGTGCTCGGCACGGACACGGTGCACCCGCTCGACCTGGCGTCCGCCTACGCGACGATCGCCTCGGGCGGCTACCGCACGACCCCGCACATCGTCGACACCGCGACGTTCATCTCCGACGGCACCGTCGCGTACAAGGGGGAGCGCCCCGAAGAAGGTGTTCGACGCCGGCGTCATCGCCGATACGACCTACGCGATGGAGCAGGTGGTGCAGAACGGCACCGCGAGCGGGTCCGTCAAGCGGCTGGGCTTCCCGGTGGCCGGCAAGACCGGGACGACGGACAAGAACGTCTCCGGCTGGTTCGTCGGCTTCACCGCCGGACCGACCGATCCGGCCGCCAACAAGCTGCAGCTGTCCACCGCGGTCGCGATGTACCAGGTCGGTGACGACGGCAGCGAGCAGTCCATCACCGGGTGGGGCGGCGTCAAGGAGGTCACGGGTGGCACGTGGCCGGCGTTCGTCTGGTCCAAGTTCATGGGCGCGGTGATGACGGGGAAGACGGCCGTCGCCTTCCCGCCGCGTGCGAACGTCGGGACCCCTGCACCGACCCAGGCGTCGACGGCGACGAGCGTGCCGACGCCCACGAGCGCGCCGACGACCGCCGCACCCACGTCGGCCACGGTGCCGACGGGGCTCGTCGGGAAGCTGCGCGCGGACGCCGAGGCCGCGGTGCTCGCCGCCGGGCTCCAGCCGTCCACGACGGAGAAGTCGGACCCGACGATCCCGGTCGGGACGGTCCTGAGCGCCTCCCCGGCGGCGGGGACCGTCCTCCCACGTGGCAGCACCGTCTCGCTGGTCGTCTCGAGCGGGCCGGCCCCGAAGCCGACGTCCACGAGCGTCCCGACCGCGCCGGCGACAACGGCCGCGAAGAAGCTCGTGACCCTGCCCACGACGGCGCCCTGATTACCACACAGGGCCGATGAGCCGATAGTGTTCGCCTTTGCTGTGCTCGGGGAAGACCGTCGCCTATCGGCGTGAGGACCCGGCACGGCGACGCGCACAACCCTCCTGTCACGGACCGACCGTGACCGCAGAGACCACAGGAGGTGGGTATGAGCCTGCGTCAGTACGAGATCATGATCATTCTTGATCCCGAGGTCGAGGAGCGCACTGTCGCTCCCTCGCTCGACAAGTACCTCTCCGTCGTGAAGAACGACGGCGGCTCGGTCGACAAGGTCGACATCTGGGGTCGTCGCCGCATGGCGTTCGACATCAAGAAGAAGTCCGAGGGCATCTACGCCGTCGTGGACTTCACCGCGTCTCCGGACACCGCCAAGGAGCTCGACCGCCAGCTCGGCCTCAACGAGGTCGTCCTGCGGACGAAGGTCCTCCGCGCGGACGCCCGCTGACGCTGAAACGACCTGTACGACCGACGACGACTTCGAGGAGCTGTCATGGCTGGTGAGACCGTCATCACGGTGATCGGGAACCTGACCGGGGACCCCGAGCTGCGCTTCACCCCGTCGGGTGCTGCCGTGGCGAACTTCACCGTGGCCTCCACGCCGCGGACATTCGACCGCCAGGCGAACGAGTTCAAGGACGGCGACACGCTGTTCCTTCGCTGCTCGATCTGGCGCGAGGCTGCCGAGAACGTCGCCGAGTCGCTCACGAAGGGCACCCGCGTCGTCGTGACCGGGCGGCTCGTGCAGCGCTCCTACGAGACCCGCGAGGGCGAGAAGCGCACCGTGTACGAGCTCCAGGTCGACGAGGTCGGTCCGTCGCTCCGCTACGCCGGCGCCAAGGTCACCCGGACCCAGCGGTCCGGTGGCGGCGGTGGCTTCGGCGGTGGCGGTGGCGGTGGCTTCGCCGGGGGCGGAAGCTCGCAGGGAGCACCGCAGGACGACCCGTGGGCCACGCCGGCCCCCGGTGGTTCCGGCGGTCAGTTCTCGGACGAGCCTCCGTTCTGATCCCGCGCCCCTCGACACCAGCAGCCCGGAAGGACCCGTTCGCGGACGCCCGCGGACCCGGCCGGCCGGCACCACGTCTTCACTGAAGGAGCACCACGATGGCGAAGGCCATTGTTCGTAAGCCGAAGAAGAAGCAGAACCCTCTCAAGTCCGCGAAGATCGACGTCGTCGACTACAAGGACACCGCCCTGCTGCGGAAGTTCATCTCGGACCGCGGGAAGATCCGTGCACGCCGGGTGACCGGGGTGTCCGTCCAGGAGCAGCGTGCGATCGCACGTGCCGTCAAGAACGCCCGCGAGATGGCTCTCCTGCCGTACTCGTCGTCGGCACGCTGAGAAGGAGGTCGACCCATGGCAAAGCTCATCCTGACCCACGAGGTGACCGGCCTCGGCGCCCCCGGCGACGTCGTCGACGTCAAGGACGGGTTCGCTCGCAACTACCTGATGCCGCGCGGTCTGGCGACCGTCTGGTCCAAGGGTGCCGAGAAGCAGGTCGCGGTCATCCGCAGCGCCCGCAAGAGCCGTGAGATCGCGACTCTCGAGGACGCCAAGGCGATCCGCGACTCGCTGCAGTCCAAGCCGGTCGTCGTGACGGCCAAGGCCGGCGCGTCCGGTCGGCTGTTCGGCGCGGTGACGACCACGGACATCGCCGAGGCCGCTGCGGCCGCCGGCGCGCCCGCGATCGACAAGCGGAAGGTCGAGATCGGCCAGCCGATCAAGGCCGTCGGGGAGTTCACGGTGCTCGTGCGCCTGCACCCCGAGGTGTCCGCGACCGTGACGGTCAAGGTCGTCGCGGCCTGACGCCGTCGTTCACAGCACGTCCAGCAGGGCCCGGTTCCGTCGAGGAGCCGGGCCCTGCTGCTGTTCGAGGGGTCAGGTCCCGGTGACCATCCACGCGGCTCCCCGGGCGCGGGCGCCGGTCGTGACGGCTCGCGCGAGCATGAACACGCCGGCGAAGGCCACCCACAACCAGGCGAGGCCGGCCGGGCCGTCGGCCGCCCAGGCGCGCACGGCCAGGGCGACGGGCGCGTACACCACCAGGGTGGCCATCCCGACTGCGGCGAGGTAGCGCCCGTCGCCGGCCCCGATGAGGACGCCGTCGAGCACGAACACCCAGCCGGCCATCGGCAGCGTCACGGCGACGACGAGCAGCGCGATGGTGGCCGCCCGCCGGACCTGGGGGTCGGTGGTGAACAGCGCGGGCAGGACCGCGGCGGACGCACCGACGACGGCGCCGAGGACGACGCCCGCCCCGACCCCCCCACTGGAGGGTGCGCCGCAGGACCGCGCGGACGTGGTCGACGTCGCCCGCACCCAGCGCGTGCCCGACCATCGCCTGGGCGGCGATCGCGAGGGCGTCGAGAGCGAACGCCGTCAGGCTCCAGATCGAGCTGACCACCTGGTGACCGGCGAGCGCCACGGCGCCGAGGCCGGTGGCGACCCAGACCGTCAGTGCGATCGCGGCACGCAGCGACACGGTCCGGACGAGCAGGGGGGTGCCGGCGCGCGCACCGGCCCAGATGCCGCGTGTGGCCGGGGCGAGCGACGCTCCGGCCTCCCGCGCGCCACGCACGACGATCACGGAGAGCACGGTCGCCATGAGGAGCTGGGTGGCTGCGGTGCCCGCACCGGACCCGGTTATGCCGAGGTGCAGGCCGAGGACGAGCACGACGTTGAGAACGGCATTGAGCACGGCGCCGGAGGCTGCGACGACGAGGGGTGTACGGGTGTCCTGGAGGCCACGAAGGACTCCGGTGGAGGCGAGCACGACGAGCATCCCCGGGAGCCCCGGGGCGGACGCGTGCAGGTAGCGGGTCGCGTGGCGTGCGACGTCGGGGCCGGCGCCGAGGGCGTCGACGAGCGCGGGCGCGAAGGCGAACAGCAGCCCGCCGAGGACGAGACCGAGGGCGAGGGCGAGCCACATGCCGTCGATGCCCAGGGTCAGTGCCGCGACCCGGTCCCCGGCGCCGAGGCGTCGTGCGACGGCCCCGGTGGTCGTGTAGGCGAGGAACACGCACAGGCCGACGATCGTCACGAGGACCGTCGAGGCGAGGGACAGGCCGGCGAGCTGCGGGGTGCCGAGGTGCCCGACGACGCTCGAGTCGACGAGGACGAAGAGCGGCTCGGCGACGAGGGCGCCGAGGGCGGGGACGGCGAGGGAGAGAACCTGTCGATCAGTGGATGACAGATGCGGTCTCAGATGGTGGATCGGGTGCATCTTCCTCCGGGTCCACAGGGCGGTGGGGGGTATCTGTGCAGATCAGAGCATCACACACCCGGAAGATTCCCGCGTGTCCACAGGGTCTGTGCACTATCCACAGACTCGTGCACAGGTGTGTACACCGGGCAGGAGGCGGATGCTGCGGAAGTCCGTCGGCCTGTGCACAAACCTGTTGTCGGGGCCCGGAGGCGAGGCTCGCTGCGACGGCGCGCAGCCCGTACTCTCACGCGGGGGGCTCCTGTGGACGGACGCAGGACGTCCTGTGTCGGACCCCCGGAGTAGGACAGAGGCAGGTTCTCCGGAGAGTCCGGCGCACGACCCGCGTATGCGGCCGACAGCAGTGACGAGCACGACGGAGAAGAGGCGCGCATGACGATCGAGGACCTCGAGCAGGGGTTCGCCCCCGCGCGCGGAGGCAGCTCGTTCGACCGCACGCCTCCGCAGGACGTCGCGGCGGAGCAGAGCGTGCTCGGCGGCATGATGATCTCGAAGGACGCCATCGCGGACGTCATCGAGCAGCTGCGTGGCACCGACTTCTACCGGCCCGCCCACGAGGCGATCTACGACGCGATCCTCGACCTCTACGGCCGCGGTGAACCGGCCGACGCGGTCACCGTCTCGGCGGAGCTCACCAAGCGCGGCGAGATGCAGCGCGTCGGCGGGGCACCGTACCTGCACACCCTCATCTCGATGGTGCCGACAGCGGCCAACGCCGGCTACTACGCGCGGATCGTGCGCGAACGATCGGTGCTGCGGCGGCTCGTCGAGGCCGGCACCCGGATCGTCCAGCTCGGGTACGCGACCGACGGCGGCGACGTCGACGAGATCGTCAACAACGCCCAGGCAGAGGTGTACGCGGTCACCGAGCGGCGCCAGAGCGAGGACTACCTGCGCCTCGGCGAGGTGATCGCGGGAACGGTCGACGAGATCGAGGCCGCCGGGCACCGCGGTGAGGGCATGGTCGGCGTCCCCACCGGTTTCGCGGACCTGGACCGCCTGACCAACGGGCTGCACCCGGGCCAGATGATCGTCCTCGCCGCCCGTCCCGCCATCGGGAAGAGCACGCTCGGCCTCGACATCGCCCGGTCGGCCTCGATCAAGCACGGCCTGACCTCGGTCGTGTTCTCCCTCGAGATGAGCCGCAACGAGATCACGATGCGTCTGCTCTCCGCCGAGGCCCGCATCCACCTGCAGAAGATGCGCAACGGCTCGATGGGCGAGGACGACTGGCAGAAGCTCGCCGGGACGATGGGCAAGATCTCCGAGGCCCCACTGTTCATCGACGACTCGCCGAACATGTCGCTCATGGAGATCCGCGCCAAGTGCCGGCGTCTCAAGCAGAAGCACGACCTCAAGCTCGTGGTGATCGACTACCTGCAGCTCATGAGCTCCGGCAAGCGCGTCGAGTCCCGCCAGCAGGAGGTCTCGGAGTTCTCCCGCGCGCTCAAGCTGCTCGCCAAGGAGCTCGAGGTCCCCGTCATCGCGATCAGCCAGCTGAACCGTGGCCCCGAGCAGCGCACCGACAAGCGGCCCCAGATGAGCGACCTGCGCGAGTCGGGCTCGATCGAGCAGGACGCCGACATGGTGATCCTGCTGCACCGCGAGGACGCGTACGAGCGCGAGTCACCGCGCGCGGGCGAGGCCGACCTGATCGTCGCCAAGCACCGTAACGGACCCACCGACACGATCACCGTCGCGTTCCAGGGGCACTACTCGCGGTTCGTGGACATGCAGGCCTGAGGTTCGTTGCTTCGCGGACGCTTCGTAGATCAGAGACAGTCGCGCTCGATGCGAAGCGATGCGACGCCGCCGGTTGAGGTGGCGCGACCGGCGATCGTGATGCGAGATCCTGGACGACGGCGGCGCTCGTCTACCGGCTCGATCAGCCGGGAAGCTCACTGCGGGAGGACAAGACATGAAGGCTCTCTACAAGGGTGTCGCGGGGCCCGGTCTCGCCCTGGTCGACCGACCCGAGCCGACCACAGGTGCGCACGACGTGAAGATCCGCGTCGCCCGCACCGGCATCTGCGGCACCGATCTGCACATCGAGTCGTGGGATCGGTGGGCTGACGGAGCCGTCAACGCCCCGCTGATCCCGGGGCACGAGTTCTCGGGTCACGTGGTCGAGGTGGGGAAGGACGTGCGGACCTTCTCCGTCGGCGACGTCGTCTCCGCCGAAGGGCACGTGGTCTGCGGTCAGTGCCGGAACTGCCGTGCCGGGCGCCGCCACCTGTGCATCCGTACGTCGAGCCTCGGGGTCAACCGTGACGGCGCGTTCGCCGAGTACGTCGTGATCCCGGAGAGCAACGTGTGGCGCCACGCCGAGGGCATCGACCTGGATCTCGCGGCGATCTTCGACCCGCTGGGCAACGCCGTCCACACCGCGTTGTCGTTCCCGCTCGTCGGCGAGGACGTGCTCATCACGGGAGCCGGGCCGATCGGCCTCATGGCAGCAGCCGTCGCGCGCCACGTGGGTGCCCGGTACGTCGTCGTCACGGACGTGGACGAGTCGCGTCTCGCGCTCGCCAGGACCATGGGCGTGGACCTTGCGATCAACGTGGCGAACGAGCGGATCTCCTCCGCCCAGGAGCGCCTCGGCATGCAGGAGGGCTTCGACATCGGCCTGGAGATGAGCGGGCACGCGAGCGCGCTCCCGGAGATGCTGGAGAACCTCACGCACGGCGCTCGCGTGGCGCTGCTCGGTCTCCCGAGCGCACCCATCGCGATCGACTGGGCCAAGGTCGTCTCTCACATGATCACGATCAAGGGGATCTACGGGCGTGAGATGTTCGAGACCTGGTACGCCATGAGCGCCATGGTCAGCACGGGCCTCGACATCTCCCCGGTGATCACCGACCGGTTCCCGGTGTCCCGCTGGGAGGACGCCTTCACGGCGGCACGCCAGGGTGGGCGTGGGAAGATCATCATCGACTGGAGCGAGGAGTAGACCGTGTACACGACCGTTCGCGCTGAGCTTCAGACGACCCTCGCAGAGATCAAGGCCGCCGGCCTGTACAAGACGGAGCGCGAGCTCGCGTCGCCCCAGGGCGCGCACGTCCGCTCGGGCGGACGTGAGGTGCTGAACTTCTGCGCCAACAACTACCTCGGACTGGCCGACCACCCGCAGCTCGTCGCGGCGGCGAAGGCGTCTCTCGACCAGTGGGGCTTCGGGATGGCGAGCGTGCGCTTCATCTGCGGCACGCAGACGCAGCACGTCGAGCTGGAGAGCCGGCTGTCGGCGTTCCTGGGCACCGAGGCGACGATCCTGTTCCCGTCGTGCTTCGACGCGAACGGCGGGGTGTTCGAGGTCCTGCTCGGCGCCGACGACGCGGTGATCTCGGACGAGCTCAACCACGCGTCGATCATCGACGGCATCCGGCTGTGCAAGGCGCAACGCCTGCGCTACCGCAACCGCGACATGGCCGACCTCGAGGCACAGCTCCAGGCTGCGAGCGGGGCGCGACGTCGACTCATCGTCACGGACGGCGTCTTCTCGATGGACGGGTACCTTGCGCCGCTCGACGCGATCTGCGACCTCGCCGAGCAGTATGACGCCCTCGTGATGGTGGACGACTCGCACGCCGTCGGGTTCGTCGGCCCGTCCGGCGCGGGCACGCCGGAGCTCTTCGGGGTGACGGATCGCGTGGACCTCGTCTCCGGCACGCTCGGCAAGGCGCTGGGAGGTGCGTCGGGCGGGTACATCAGCGGGCATGCCGAGATCGTCGAGCTGCTGCGGCAGCGCGCGCGACCGTACCTGTTCTCCAACGCCATCGCGCCGTCCGTCGTCGCGGCCTCGCTGGTCGCGCTGGACCTCGTCGCCGACGGCGCGGAGCAGCGGGCGACGCTGTGGCGCCGCGCGCGTGCGTTCCGTGAGCAGATGGAGGCTGCCGGTTTCGACCTGCTGCCCGGCGAGCACGCCATCATCCCGGTGATGTTCCCGGATGCGCACGACGCGGTCGCCATCGCGGACGCGCTCCTCGAGCGCGGCGTGTACGTGACCCCGTTCTCCTACCCGGTCGTGCCGCTCGGCAAGGCGAGGATCCGGGTCCAGATCTCCGCGGCGCACTCCGAGGCCGACATCACGGCCTGCGTCCAGGCCTTCGTCGAGGCCCGCGACGCGGTCCGTGGCGAGCAGCCCTAGCCGGCCCTCTGCACCGTCTCGGGCACGCTCAAGGCGCTCGACCTCGACGTCGGCCCGACTCTGCCGACTCGACCGATGGAGCGTCTGCAGGACGAGCAGGAACGAGCCCGGGGCGACCCGGGGCCGCCAGCCGGGACAGCCCCTCACCAGGGCGCGGCGTCGTCCAGCTCGTAGCGGTCCCCGCCGCGGTCCTTCGCCCGGTACATCGCGCCGTCGGCCCGGTGCAGCACCTCGTCCACGGTGACGGAGTCCAGCGTCTCGGTGGCGCCGAACGCGGCGTAGGTGATGCCGATGCTCGCGTGGACGACGTGATCCAGGCCGCGCACCGTGATCGGCTCCTCCAACGCCTGCGTCAGACGCTCGGCCACGTCGATCGCGAGGGCCCGGGCGCTGTCACCCGCGTGTTGCTGCGGGCCGGCGTCGGCGTGCCGCCACGGCTCGACGACGATCACGAACTCGTCACCCCCGACCCGCGCGACCGTGTCGCCCTCTCGCAGCACGGCCCGGAACCGCCGCGCGGCCTCGCGGAGCACCGCGTCGCCCGCCGAGTGGCCTCCGGTGTCGTTGACCTCCTTGAACCCGTCGAGGTCGCAGAACAGCACCGCCACGTCGCGACCGTCGACCCGGGACCGCGAGAGCGCCCCGTCGAGGGACTCGAGAAGCGCCGCCCGGTTCGGCAGCCCGGTGAGGTTGTCGTGGTGCGCGGCGTGCGTCAGCTGCTCCTCCGCCTCGACGACGTCGGTGACGTCACGCAGGACAGCGAGCACCTCGACGACGGCGCCCGTGGCGTCGCGCCGGAACGGCGTCGCAGTGTGGTCGAGCCACCTCCATCTGCCGTCCGTGTCGCGCGCGCGGTAGCGGAGGTGGCGGGACTCGCCGTCCGCGAGCTCGCATGCGGAGGAATGCACCGCCGCGAGCCGTTCCCGGTCGTCGGGGTGGACGAGGGTCGAGATCGCGTCGACGGGCAGCTCGGCGAGGGTCTCGGTGCGGACACCGAGGAGGCGCTTGCCGGGGGAGGAGAAGACGATGGCCCCGGTGGCGACGTCGGTGACGAGCGTGTTGTCCGGGCTCGCGGCGAGCACCGCGTCGGAGAACGCGTTCGCGCGGCGGGCGGCACGCTCCGCGACGGCGACGTCGGTGATGTCGATGTGGCTCCCGCGGACGCGTGTCGGTGCCCCGTCGCCGTCGAACACCACCTCCGTCCGGGCGCGGATGACCCGCTCGGCACGGTCCGACGCACGCCTGATGCGGAACTCGTCGGTGTGCCGTCCAGGGATGGCGGTGACGATCGCCCAGCCCTGCCGGACGCGATCCCTGTCGTCGTCCACGACGAGCGCGAGGCAGCGGGCGGCACTGAGACGCCCCGGCCGGACCCCCCACAGGGCGCACAGCTCGTCCGAGAAGCTCCACGTGTCGGTCGGCACGTCGCACTCGAAGCCGCCGAGCTGACCGAGCTCCTGGGCCTCTGCGAGCTTGCGGCGCTCCTCGGCGAGAGCCCGCCGGGCGGCGCGCTCGGCGGAGACGTCGGTGAGGGCGGCCACGGCGCCCAGGACCTCGCCGTCGGAGCCGACGATCCGGCTGCCGTGCACGACGACCTCGCGCCACGGTCCGCCGGGTGGACCGACCAGGACATCCTCGTGCGCGACCGTCTCGCCGCGCAGGGTGCGCATCAGCGGGTACTCGGGGGCGGAGAGCCGCCGCCCCGCGACGTCGAACACGTCGATCAACGGAGGCAGGTCCTCCGGCGCGAGACCCTCGAGGCCCGTCGTCAGGCCGAACATCGCCCGCTCCGCGCGGTTGCTCACGACGAACACGCCGTCCGCGTCGCAGGACACGATCCCAACCTCGATGGTCTCCAGCAGCGCATCGGTGAAGCTCTGCCGGCGTCCCAGCTCGGCGTGGACCTCGGCCAGCTCGGTCAGTGCGCGGTCGAGGGCGTCGGCGGTGCGGTGGCGCCGCGACAGGTGCAGCCAGCCGAGCGCGGCGAGGACGGCGACGCCGATGGCCACGAGGATGACCGCCCGGAGCAGCGCGACCAGGTCACCACGCGGGAGCAACGGCGGGACGACGACGGCGCCGAGCCCGAGGACGACGGCGAGGACCGCGACGGCGACCCACCGCCCGGGCGCGCGGCGTCGCGCCCCGCGGCCGGCCGGACTCTCGTCCGTCTGCTGCATGTCACCTTCCTCCCGATGGGGTGTGATGCCTGGTCGGTGCACGCCTGTCGGTGCACGCCTGGGGACGACGAGCCACCCAGGACGGCAGAGCGGGCCCGTCGACGGCAGATCGGCCGCGCGACGTGAGCCGTGAGGAACTGTCGTCGCGGAACCCCTGACCTAGCGTGCCCCGCCGGTGGAGATTCGGCTCGCGGCACACGCGAGCCGACGAGTCCCGTGATGCGATCGTCACCGGCGCGTGCGGTGGTTCCGGTGTGCCCGGGGCGTCGGGCGGGCCCGGTGTGTCGGGTGGGCCCGGTGGGCACGCTGCGTCGGACCTGCGGGTCGCGGCCGGGTGCGGGGAGATGAGAGCCTACGACGACGGTCGTCACCACCGTCCCCGTTCGCCGTCGCATGGAGACCTGATGATCCGCCGCCGCCTGGCCGGAGCGTACTGGGCGCTCAGCCGCTGGAAGCCGCACGTCGAACCCCTTCCCGCCGAGGGGGCCGGGCTGCTCATCGGCGCGCCGCACACGTCGAACTGGGACTTCGTCCTGATGCTGGCGGTGACCTGGAAGGCCGGGGTGTCGGCCAAGTTCCTCGGGAAGGACTCGCTGTTCCGTGGGCCGTTCGGGCCGCTGTTCCGTGCCCTCGGTGGCATCCCGGTGGACCGGGCCAACCCGCACGGCCTCGTGCGTGACCTCGTGGCCCGCGTCGCGGCCGGCGACCAGTTCTACCTGGTGGTGACGCCCGAGGGCACCCGGACGAAGACGCAGTTCTGGAAGTCGGGCTTCTACTACATCGCCCACGAGACCGGTCTGCCGGTCACGCTCGGGTTCGTCGACCGGGACACCATGACGGCGGGTCTCGGGCCGACGATCCGGGTCACCGGCGACAAGGCCGAGGACATGGACACGATCCGCGCGTTCTACGCCGGCAAGCACGGGGTCCGGCCCGCGCTGGGCGGCGAACCGCGTCTGCGGGACGAGCGTCGTCGCTGAGCCCGTGACTCCAGGGTCACGGTCGACGTCGGAGCGGCGGCCTCCGGGCGGCACGAGTGAGTCCCCCTGCGCATCACTCGTACCGTCCGGGTTCCGCTCTGCGCCGTCTCAGCAGTGCGTGCCCACCATGAAGGAGATGTCCGGCGGCGCGGACGAATCACGGGCCCACTGGTGTGATGTGTATCACATCAGGCGCGGCGGGCGGGACTGACGGATCACATGGGTGGTATTCGCCCGTGCGGGTGAAAACCGGGCGTATCGCGCGGTGTGCCCCGAGAACCCCTTGTCTCCGAGGCAGATCCGGTTAACCTCGAAGTGTCAGCGACAAGGGCAAACTCGCCGTGAGGTGAGGACGCAAAGCCACGGGACCCCCAGGGTCAGCCGGGCCACCGAACGAAGGACGTCCGCATGGACCAGTACGGGATCTTCGAGTCGATCGAGTCGTCGAGCTACCGGAACGACCTTCCTCAGACCCACCGGGCACCAGAGGTCGCCATCTTCCCGATGGCGCGCCTGCAGGCGTGGGCCGGACTCGCCGCCTCCCTCGCGAGCCGCATCGACTACGTGCCTGCGCAACGCGACTACCTCGTCCGCGGCTGACCACCCTTGCTCCCGGCAGAGCCCTCCGCACAGCAGAGCCTCTGCCGGTAGTCACCCGCGCTCGCGGTCCGGCCGGAGCCGTGAGCGTCGGGCGCGTCGGCGACCCGTGACCGTCAGAGCTCTCCGGACCGCTGCAGGATGCGCATCGACACCCAGCCGAGCGGGATCCGCAACCAGAACGTCAGGACCCGGAACAGCACCGCGACCGACGTCGCCACACCGAGGTTGATGCCGCCCACACCACCGAGCAGGGCGATGAGAGCGCCGTCGATCGACCCCAGGCCGCCTGGCATCGGGATCACCGCCCCGGCCGCGTTGCCGCCGAGGTAGATCACCGCGACCTGCACGAGGCTGAGGTTCTGGCCGAACGCCGCGAGGGCGGACTCGAGTGCGAAGACGTAGCCCATCGTCATGACGACGTTCCCGGTGAAGCCGATCGCGAGCCGACCGGGCTGGCCCACGATCTCGATGAGACGCGGCCATGTCTGCTGGAGCGTCGGGAGGGTCCGCGCGGCGACCCATCGGCGGACCTGTGGGACCAGGAAGGCCGACGCGACGAGCACCACGACGATCGCCACCGCGACGAGCGTCGTCGTCGTGGGCGCGAACTTCGCCGCCTCGTTCGTGCCCGAGGCGATCGACAGGACCACGAGCAGCCCGATCGTCACCACGAACTGCGAGACCTGCACCAGGGCGACCGTCGCGACCGCCAACGAGGCACTCACCCCGCGGCGCGTGAGCATCCGCATGTTGAGGGCGGCCGGTCCGACCCCCGCCGGCGCAGCGAGCGCGACGAACGTCGCCGCCGTCTGGACCAGCACCGTGCGCCAGACCGGCAACCTGACCGGCGAGAACGCCACCAGGGTGAGAGCCGCACCCAGGAGCGTCACGAGCCCCAGCGCGAACGCCACGAGGCTCCAGCGCCAGTCGCTGTGCGCGAGGGCCTGCGTGATCTGCGTGAAGTTGACCGAGGTGAGGACCACGACGGCCGCGACCGAGGTCAGCAGCACCGTGAGCACGGCACGGGCACCGAGCCGCACCAGGCGTTCCGGCTCGACGCTGGCCTCCGGGAGCTGCTCGACCAGGGCGGCACGGAGCTCGGCGAGGACCCTCTTCTGGGCACGAACCTCGTCGCGCGTGCGCCGCGGCAGGGCGATCGTCTGCAGCAGCGGACCGATCGAGGCGATGTCGGAGTTCGGCAGGATCGCCGTCGCGGAGGCCAGCGCTCGCTGCGCCCCGACGCGCACGGCCAGCATCGCGACCATCTGGGTCAGGTCCATCCGGCGGGCGAGGTCGGACGAGGCCACGTCGCCCGTGTCCCAGCCGGTGATCCACACCTCCGGGTCGGCCGACGTCGGGTTGCGCACCAGCACGGTGTCCGAGGTCAGCGCGCGATGCGCGATCCCCGCGGCGTGGGCCAGGCGCACCTGGTCCCACACGGCCTGCAGCACGGTGTCGGTGATCTCCTCCGCGGCCAGGTCGCCCAGCGGGACGGCGCCCTCCGGGTGCTCCTGGACGAAGATCATCGACGCGTCCGCCTCGGCGACCGCGAGGAGCTGCGGCGTGCGGACCCCCGCGGCGCGTGCCGCGTAGGCGAGCAGTGCGGCACGCTCGGCCGCCTGACGCAGGGAGACGACCGTCCGACCGTCGATGCCCCGCATGCGCAGCGACTGCCACAGCCTGCTGAGCACACCGATCACCTGACGGTCGCCGTCCATCACGACCACCTCGAGCGACCGGCCCCCGGACGCCGTCATCTCGTAGACCCGGTTGCCGCCGAGGCGCGTGGTCGCCATCGCGGTCGCGGCGCGGGCCGAGAGGCCGTCGTCGTCACCGGTGCTGTGCTCGCCGTCCCCCACGCGGGACAGCCGGACGGGCTCGAAGCCGGCACGACGGATCCCCGAGACGAGTGCCGCACCATAGGCGCGCTCGGACTGCACGCCTGACACGTACCGCACGCCGAGACCCGCGAGCCGGCCGGCCAGCACCGCGATCGCCGCGCCGGTGAGCGACACCTGCCCGGTGATCAGGACGACACCGAGTGCCACCCACAGCACGTTCCACGACCACGCGACCGTGCGGCGTCGGGCCCGCGACCCGGCGGCGGTGACCAGCCCGGCGACCGCGCTCATGTACCCCGGGACCGTCACCGTCCAGCTCCCGTTGAGGAAGACGGACATGCCGCGCACCAGCTCCGTCGAGCCGAACGTCACGATCCCCCAGGTCAGGAGCGCGCCCACGACGAGGCCGACGAACCCGGCGGCGAGGGCCTCGAGCACCTGGCGCCACAGCCGGCGTGCGGACAGCTCGATCAGCACCGTGGCCGGCAGGATCAGCGTCACCAGCCCTTCGAGGACGGCGATCGGCACGATGAGGATCGACCGGAGGACGGTCGCGACGTTGCGGACGTCGGCGGTGACCCCGGTGGTCGTGCCGTGCGCGTACACCGCGAGCAGCATCATCAGCCCGATCGCGAGAGTGCAGAGCACCGCGTTGAGCAGGTCGCTCGGGTGGTGGACCCGGACCTCGGGCGTGTCGATGATCTGGACCCCGTGCGTGCTCAGGGGGTCGACCGGAAGCTGGATCGTCGGAACCGACGTCCGACGAGCCGCTCCGGGGCTCGAAGGGGCGTCGTCAGGCATGAGGGCGAGTCTAGAGTGCACGACCAGCGGGAGGCCGTCGGAACGGTCACCCTGCCGGGCGAGATCGTCGGACGTCGCGCGGTCAGTCCGTCGCGAGCCGTCCGTGGACGACGAGGTCGTCGCGGATCCCGGCGCGCTCGACGGCGCTGCGCAGCACGCCCTCCTCGCGGAACCCGGCGGTGCGCGCCACCGCGCGCGACGCCACGTTCGGTGCCGCCGCACGGAGCTCGAGCCGGGCGAAGCCGAGCTCGAAGGCCCACGCGGTGATCGCGACGGTCGAGCGGGTCGCGACCCCCCGCCGGCGGGCCCACGGCGCCACCCAGTAGCCGATCTCCGCGGTGCGGTTGACGAGGTCCACGCGCACGAGACCGTTCGCGGCGGCGAGCCGGCCATCGGGCCCGACCACCGCGAAGTTCGCCGACGTGCGGCGCAACCAGCCCGTCGCCGTGACCCCGCCGACGAACGCCTCGGCGTGCTCCTGCAGGTACGGGTTCGGGACTGTCGTCCAGCGGAGGGTCTCCGGGTCCTGGCACGCGGCCAGGACGTCAGGGGCGTCGGAGGCCCGCCAGGCGCGGAGGGTGAGGTCGTCGACGTGCAGCACGGGAGGGGTCTCGGGCCAGCGGATCATGCGCCGACCCTAGCCAACGCGGTGGGCGCTGCGCTCAGTGCAGGTGCCGGGCGCGGTTCACGTGCATGGCTCAATTGAGGTGCAGTGCTCAATTGAGGTGCAGTGCTCAATTCAGGTGCAGGGCCGCCCGCACGTCGGCCGGGATGAGCGCATACCCGACGAACGAGACGATGTCGAGGATCGCGTGCGCGACGACGAGGGGCATCACGCGTCGTCGTCGCCGGTAGTACTCGGCGAACACCAGGCCCATCACGGCGTTGCCGAAGAACGGCCCGATCCCCTGGTACAGGTGGTACGAGCCGCGCAGCACCGCGCTGGCGACGAGGATCGCCGGGGTGCGCCAGCGCAGCTGACCGAGCCGCTCGACCAGGTAGCCGACGACGATCACCTCCTCGAGCAGCGCGTTCTGCACCGCTGCGAGGATCAGGACGGGGACGGCCCACCACTCGGGCGGCAGCCCGGACGCCTGGACCTGCACCGTGATGCCGATCGCGCGCCCGACGGCGTACAGCCCGAGCCCCGGGATCCCGATCAGGGCCGCGAGGCCGACGCCGATCCCGAGGTCCCGCGTGGGGCGGGCGCGGTCGAGCCCGATGCGCCGCAGCGCGGACCGGCCGTCGGCGGAGAGCAGGTAGAGGGCGAGAGCGACGGGGACGAGGGCGAACCCGATCGACAGGAGCTGCAGCGCGAGGTCGACGTACGACCGTTGCGACAGGCTCTGGTTGAGCCCGGCGGCCTGGTTCTTGAGCGGCGTCGGCGCCGTGAGGCGTTCGATGATGGTGATGATCGCGTTGACCGCGGAGCGGCCGAGGGACAGGCCGAGGACGATCCAGATCTCCGTCGTGATCCGCCGTCGCACGGCGCGGTCGCTCGGCGCTGGTGCGTGCGCGAGGGCGGTCATGCGTGCCGTTATATCTCAGAGACCTGGCATTCCCGAGTCAGCCCGCTGTCAGCCACCTCCCAGCCACCCCCGTCGAGTGGAGCGTTCTGCCAGCGACACGCGGGCGTGTCGCGGCAGAACGCTCCACTCGACCGGGCGCGGGGGTGGGGTGAGGATGGGCAGGGCCAGCGTCCCGCCGGGCGCCGGACGTCGACCCGGAGGACTGCGCCGTGACCCTCAAGCACCCGGACGCGAGACAACCCCGAACGGGCGCGCTGCCCGTGGACCCGTTGTTCGACCTCGAGGGCGAGGAGATCCCGAAGCACCGGCTCGGCCCGCACGAGCTCCCCGCCGGGGTCGCGTACGAGCTGATCCACGACGAGCTCATGCTCGACGGGAACGCGCGGATGAACCTGGCGACCTTCGTCACGACCTGGATGGAGCCCGAGGCCCGCACCCTGATGGCCGAGACCGTCGACAAGAACATGATCGACAAGGACGAGTACCCGCAGACGGCCGAGCTCGAGATGCGGTGCGTCAACATCCTGGCCGACCTGTGGCACGCACCCGACCAGGTCGCGGCGACCGGCTGCTCGACCACAGGATCGAGCGAGGCCGCGATGCTGGGCGGCCTCGCCCTGCTGCGGCGCTGGCGGCAGCGCCGCACCGCAGCGGGTCGGCCGACGGATCGCCCCAACCTCGTCATGGGCATCAACGTCCAGGTGTGCTGGGAGAAGTTCGCCGCGTACTGGGACGTCGAGATGCGACTCGTGCCGATGGAGGGAGACCGCCTCCACCTCGGGGCCGCCGAGGCCGTCGCACTCTGCGACGAGCACACGATCGGCGTCGTGGCGATCCTCGGCTCCACGTTCGACGGGTCGTACGAGCCGGTCGCGGAGATCTGCGCCGCGCTCGACGACCTCCAGGCGCGGACCGGGATCGATGTGCCGGTGCACGTGGACGGTGCGTCGGGCGGGTTCGTCGCGCCGTTCCTCGATCCCGACCTCGTCTGGGACTTCCGGTTGCCGCGGGTCGCGTCGATCAACACGTCGGGGCACAAGTACGGGCTCGTGTACCCGGGGGTCGGGTGGATCGTGTGGCGCGACGCGTCATGCCTGCCGGAGGAGCTGATCTTCTGGGTCAACTACCTCGGCGACGACATGCCGACGTTCGCGCTCAACTTCTCGCGCCCCGGGGCCCAGGTCGTCGCGCAGTACTACAACTTTCTGCGGCTGGGGGTCGAGGGCTACCGCAAGGTCCAGCAGTACGCGCGCGACGTCGCCACGCGATTGGCCGGGCAGATCGAGGAGCTCGGGCCGTTCGAGCTGCTGACCCGGGGCGACGAGCTCCCCGTCTTCGCCTTCACGCTCACGGCCGGCGTCGAGAGCTTCTCGGTGTTCGACGTCTCGGCGGCCCTGCGCGAGCGGGGCTGGCAGGTGCCCGCGTACACGTTCCCGAAGAACCGGGAGGACATCGCCGCGCTCCGGGTGGTCGTCAAGCGCGGGTTCAGCCACGACATGGCCGACCTGCTCGTCGAGGACCTGACCCGCGCGCTCCACCACCTCGAGTCGCAGACCGCACCCCACCGGTCCGCCGGAGCGAGCTTCCACCACTGACCCCCTCACGCCTTTGTGGAGTGGAGCGTTGTGCGAGCGACACGCGGGCGTGTCGTCGCACAACGCTCCACTCGACGGGGGTCGGGGTCAGCGCCAGCCGGTGATGTCGACCAGGGTGCCGAAGCCCGAGTCGTTGTGCTGCAGGCTCACGTAGAAGTGCCGACCGGTCGGGTCGAAGAATCCACCGGTGAACTCGGCCTCCAGGTCGTTGAGCACCGCGACCCGCACGCAGCCGTCGGACTGGGCGTCGATGTCCGCGCCGTCGCTCATGCAGCTCCAGAGGTCGTCGTTGTGGTCGCCGCCCTGGGCGCCGTACGTGCTGCCGTCCTCGTGGAGGATCCAGTTGCCGCGACCCGGCTGGTTGTCGATGTTGTCGGGCATGTTGAGGTCCTGGTTGCCGACGACGAAGAGCTCGACCTCCGGGGTCGAGGTCCCGCTCGCGACGTCCGAGAGCCGCCCGTCCTTCAGGCAGATCGTCTCGCCGAAGTAGCGGGACTCGTCACGGCCGGTGTTGTTGCCGCACCACCGCACGTCACCGGCGGCGAGCGCCTTCAGGTCGAGCGCGATGTCCTCCGGGCGGTAGTAGCCCGTCAGGCCGGCGGCCGGAGCGAGCGTGCGAAGCTGTGCGCCGGACGCGCCCGGGATCGGGATCCACGCGCCCTGGCCGAGCGCCATCGCCGGGCCGTAGTTGCTGCCGTCGGACACCCGGAGGCCGAACACGGACCCGGACGCCAGTGGGGACTGGTCGAGAGAGGTGATCGGCGTCGTGCCCGCGTAGGGCGTCGACGGGACGAACTTGAAGTACGAGCCGCCAGGGGCGCCGTTCTTCGGGCCGAGCTCGTCACCGTAGTAGGCGACGCCGTTCGGCAGGATGCCGAGGCCCTCGAACGACAGCGAGCCGAGGGCGTCGCGGCGGACGATGTTCGGGGTGGAGGTGACGCCGGTGGTGCGGTCGAGGGTCGCGCCGACGACCGACATCGGGTCGATCATCTCGTAGACCGCTCCGGTCGCGCCGGCCTCCTCACCGAAGACGATCGTGCCCCAGGGCGTCACGTGCAGCGGGTCGCACGACTTCGTCCCGGTCAGCACCGTCACCGCGGTGCCGGTCGCGAGGTCGATGCGCTGGACGCCGGGGTCGGTCGGGCCCTGCTCGTTGCAGAAGAACAGGTGCGTCGGGTGGCTCGCCGGCCACAGGGCACCCATGTCGAGGTTGGGGGCGGCGTTGCCCGACGTGACGACCTTCGCCTTGAGGCCAGGTGCCACGGTGATGAGCGAGAGGGGGTTCGCCAGGGCGGTCGCGGTGTCGACGTTGACGGTCGACGAGGCCGGGATCGCGCGGGTGATGCCGAAGTTGCGCAGCGTGCTCGAGCTCGGGTGCTCCCTGTCGTCGGAGTGCGACGACGAGCCGTGGTCGCGGTCGATCCGGGCCGATCGGTCGGCGGCATAGCCGCTCGTCACGAGCCCGGCTGCTGCGGTGACGGCGAGGGCGGCCGCCGTGAAAGACCTACGCATGTCGGTTCTCCTTCCGGCGCGGGTAATTCCCGGCCGGAGCCGAAACTATGCGCGACCTGTGGAGACGATGTGGCCGACGAGTGTCGCCGCCATGAACCCTCGATGACCAGTCCCACCCCCTCCGTCGAGTGGAGCGTTGTGCGACCGACACGCGGGCGTGTCGTCGCACAACGCTCCACTCGACGGGCCGGGCGGACGCCCGGGGCGGGGCGGGGCGGGGCGGTCCCCCGCCCGGCCAGGCCGGGCGGGGGACCGGGGTCAGGAGAACTGGCGCAGGCGCAGCGAGTTGCTGACGACGAGCACCGATGAGAACGCCATCGCCGCACCGGCGATCATCGGGTTGAGCAGGCCGAGCGCCGCGAGCGGGATCGCTGCGACGTTGTACGCGAATGCCCAGAACAGGTTCTGCTTGATGATCGTCAGCGTCCGCCGGGAGAGCCGGATCGCCGCGGCCGCCGACCGCAGGTCGCCGCGGACCAGCGTGAGGTCGGCCGCCTCGATCGCGGCGTCGGTGCCGGTGCCCATCGCGAGCCCGAGGTCAGCCGCCGCGAGGGCCGCTGCGTCGTTGACGCCGTCGCCGACCATCGCGACGACGTGACCCTCGGCCTGGAGCCGGGCGACCACGTCGACCTTGTCCTGCGGGAGGACCTGCGCGATGACGTCCTGCTCCGGGAGCCCGACGAGCCGGCCGACCGCCTGGGCGGACCCGACGTTGTCGCCGGTGAGCAGCACCGGGCGCAGGCCGAGCGTGCGGAGCTGGTCGAGCGCCTCGCGGGAGGTCTCCTTGACCGGGTCGCGCAGCACGATCGCGCCACGGACCTGACCGGCCCATGCGACCAGCACGGCCGTCGCCCCGTCACGCTCTGCCGCCGCGACGGCAGCCAGCAGGTCGGGGTCGGCGTCGGGCACCCCGTTCTCCGCGAGCCAGGACGCGCGCCCGACGAGGACCCGCTGCGAGACGTCGACCCCGGAGTGCGCGATCCGCACGACCCCGGACACGCCGCGCCCAGCGTCGTTGCGGAACTCGAGCACCTGCGATGCGCCGATCTCGACGCCGTCCCCGCCGACGCCCGCGACCTCACGGTCGGCCTCGGCACCGGAACCCACCGCTCCGCCGGAGCCCGTGGTTCCGGCGGGATCGGCGCCGACGCTCCGAGCTGCGGCAGCGACCGCACGGGCGATCGGGTGCTCGCTCAACGCCTCCACGGCACCCGCGACCCGCAGCACTTCGCGCTCGTCCTCGGTCAGCTCGAGCGCCCCCTCCGTCAAGTGGAGCGAACTGCGCGCGACACGCTCGCGTGTCGGTGCAGTTCGCTCCACTTGACCGGGAGAGGTGAGGACGTCGACGACCGTCATGTGGCCCTCGGTGACCGTGCCGGTCTTGTCGAGGACGATCGTGTCGATTGCTCGGGTGCGCTCGAGGACCTCCGGGCCCTTGATGAGGATGCCGAGCTGGGCGCCGCGACCGGTCCCGACCAGCAGAGCCGTCGGCGTCGCGAGGCCGAGCGCGCACGGGCACGCGATGATCAGCACCGCGACCGCCGCGGTGAACGCCGCCTGCACGCCGCCGCCCGAGACGAGCCACACCGTCAGCGTCGTGAGGGCGAGCACCAGGACCACGGGCACGAACACCCCGGAGATCCGGTCGGCGAGCCGCTGCACCGGCGCCTTGCCGGTCTGCGCCGCGGACACGAGCCGTCCGATCTGCGCGAGCTGCGTCTCGTCGCCGACCCGCGTCGCCCGCACGATCAGGTGCCCGGACGTGTTGATGGTCGCGCCGGTCACCTCGTCGTCCGGGCCGACGTCGACGGGCAACGGTTCGCCGGTCAGCAGGGACGCGTCGACCGCGCTCGTGCCGCTGACGACCACGCCGTCGGTCGCGATCTTCTCGCCCGGCCGCACCGCGAACTCGTCGCCGACCTGGAGCTGGGAGATCGGCACGCGCTGCTCGACGCGGGTCCCGCCAGGGCCCGTCACGAGCAGCGCGGCGTCCTTGGCGCCGAGGTCCAGCAGGGCGCGCAGCGCGTCGCCGGCGTGCCGACGCGAGCGGTGCTCGAGGTAGCGGCCCGAGAGCAGGAACGTCGTGACGACGGCCGCAGCCTCGAAGTACAGCTCGGGCGTCGTCATCGCGTGGCCACCCGCAGCGGCCGGCCACAACGTCGGGCTCATCCGCATGCCGAGCTTGCCCGCGCCGCCGAGCAGCAGAGCCCACAGCGACCAGCCGGTCGCGGCGATGATGCCGATCGAGACGAGCGTGTCCATCGTCGACGACCCGTGCCGGGCGGCCCGGAACGCGGCGCGGTGGAACGGCAGCGCCGCCCAGGTCGCGACGGGCAGCGCGAGGACGGCGACGACCCACTGCCACCCGGTGAACTGCAGCGGCCGGACCATCGAGAGCAGCACGACCGGGACGGCCAGCGTCCCTGCGACGCGTAGCCGCCGGAGCAGGTCGTCGCCGCGGTCGGGCGTCGGTGCCGAGGTGTCCTCGTCGGCCGTCATCTCGTGACCGGGGGCCATCGTGTGGCCGGACAGGGTCATGCCGGTGTCGACACCCGCCCCACCCGAGGTGTCCGTCGACGTGGCCGGAGTCGTGCGCGGACCGGCGGGAGCGGTGTCCGGACGGGCGACGACGGTCGCGTCGTACCCGGCCTTGCGGACGGCGGCGATGAGTGCCTCGACGTCGGCGGGGTCCGTGCCGTCGGGCGACGGGGCGATCTCGACGTGGGCGGTCTCGAGGGCGAGGTTGACCGTCGCGGTCACGCCGGGCACGCGGTTGAGGCGCTTCTCGACGTGCGACACGCACGACGAGCAGGTCATGCCCGTGACGGCGAGGTCGATCGTGGCGACGGGAGCGACGGGGACCGTCAGGTGCGGGGTGCTCGTCTCGTCGGCTGTCACAGCAACGACCCGCGGGGGGTGACGGCGTAGCCGGCCTCCTCGACGGCGGCCTTGATGGCCTCGTCGGTGAGCGGCTCGTCGGAGACGACGGTGACCGGGGAGGACGCGCCGGCCTGCAGGTCGATCGTGACGTTCGTGACGCCCGGGATCGCCGTCAGCTCCTCGGTGACGTGGTGCACGCAGTGGTTGCAGGTCATGCCGTCGACGGAGAACGTGGTGGTCTGGCTCATGGTCGGATCCTCTCGGTGGGTGTGGCGCCGCTCGGGTGAGCGGCTGTCGGGCGAACGGGTGCGGGGTGGATCGAGGGTGTCGGCGCGAGGCGGCTCAGCTGCGGACGAGGCGGGCGATCGCATCGGCCGCCTCGCGGACCTTCTCGGCGCCCTCCTCGTGGGAGGAGCGCGCGGCGTCGACGACGCAGTGGCCGAGGTGGTCCTCCATGAGTCCGATGCTCACGGCCTGCAGCGCCTTGGTCACGGCGGAGATCTGTGTGAGGACGTCGATGCAGTAGGTGTCCTCGTCGACCATGCGGGCGATGCCGCGCACCTGGCCCTCGATGCGGCGCAACCGCTTGAGGTACTCGTCCTTCGACCCGGTGTATCCCGCCATGGGAGCCTCCCGCTGGGCAGCGTTCAGCAGCCGGTGGGGCTGCTGCTGTCGGTCCGCCCGCGGCGCCGACGGCACCACGGGTTTGACTGACAGTTCAACGATATACCCCCCATGGGTATTCGCAAGAGGACGATGGTCCTACGCAGGACGCGCTGTTGCCGCCGCCCGCGCCGCCGCCGGAAGAGCGTCGAGCACCCGCTCGATCGCGACGTCGTCGTGCGCCGCCGAGACGAACCACGCCTCGAACGCCGACGGCGCCGTGTACACACCGTGCTCGAGCAGCGCGTGGAAGAACGGCGTGTACCGCCACGACTCGCTCGCCTGCACCTCGGCGTAGTCGTGCGCGCCGGAGTCGGCGGCCGCCTGACCGAACACGATCGAGAACAGGTTCCCCGCCCGCTGCACGTGATGCGGGACCCCCGCCGTCGTGAGCGCGTCGCTGACCGCCGTGGACAGCGTCTGCGCGACCTCGTCGAGCCGCGCGTACACCGTGGCGTCGGCCGCCCGCAGCGTCGCGAGCCCCGCGGCGGTCGCGACCGGGTTCCCCGACAACGTGCCCGCCTGGTAGACCGGGCCAACCGGAGCCAGGTAGCTCATCAGGTCCGCCGAGCCGCCGATCGCGGCGACCGGCAGCCCGCCGCCGATCACCTTGCCGAACGTCAGCAGGTCCGGCGCCCAGCCCTCGGTCGCACCCTCGAGACCCCACCACCCCGCGGGCCCGACGCGGAAGCCCGTGAGCACCTCGTCCTGGATCAGCAGCGCACCATGCGCCGCGGTGATCCGGCGCAGCGCCGCGTTGAAGCCGGGCGCGGGCGGGACGACGCCCATGTTCGCCGGCGCGGCCTCGGTGATCACGGCTGCGATCGTCGAGCCGTGCGCCGCGAACGCGGCCTCGACCGCCGCGACGTCGTTGTACGGCAGCACGATCGTCTCGGCGGCGACGGCCTCCGTGACCCCGGCGGAGCCCGGCATCGCGAGCGTGGCCAGGCCGGAGCCCGCCTGCGCCAGGAGAGCGTCGACGTGACCGTGGTAGCAGCCCGCGAACTTGATGATCCGGGCCCGGCCGGTGAACCCCCGCGCGAGCCGGACCGCCGTCATGGTCGCCTCGGTGCCGGTGGACACGAGCCGGAGCTGCTCGACCACGCCCACCCGGGACATGACTTCCTCGGCGAGCTCTACCTCGGTGACGCTCGGCGCACCGAACGAGAGCCCGCGGGCCGCAGCGGCCTGCACCGCCGCCACCACGTCGGGGTGCGCGTGACCGAGGATCGCCGGCCCCCACGAGCACACCAGGTCCACGTACTCGTGACCGTCGACGTCGGTCACGTACGGGCCGCTGGCCGACGCGAGGAACCGCGGCGTGCCGCCGACCGAGCCGAAGGCCCGCACCGGGGAGTTGACGCCACCGGGGATCAGACCTCGCGCGCGGTCGAACAGCTCGGCGGAGAGGGGGGTGCTCGTGGTCATCAGCGGTTCGTCCTGTCGCTCGTCGTGAGGTCCTCGCGCAGCCAGCCGGCGATCTCCAGCGCCCAGTAGGTGAGCACGTGGTCGGCGCCCGCCCGGCGGATCGACAGCACCGACTCGAGGATCGCCGGGCGCCGGTCGATCCAGCCCTGGGCCGCGGCGGCCTCGATCATCGCGTACTCGCCGGACACCTGGTAGGCCGCCACCGGTACCGGTGAGGTCGCGGCGACGTCGGCCAGCACGTCGAGGTAGCTCATGGCCGGCTTCACCATGACGATGTCGGCACCCTCCTCGACGTCGATCGCGACCTCGAGCGCCGCCTCGCGGCGGTTCGCCGGGTTCATCTGGTACGTCCGGCGGTCGCCGACGAGCGTCGACTCGACCGCCTCGCGGAACGGGCCGTAGAACGCCGACGCGTACTTCGCGGCGTACGCGAGCACCGACACCCCGGTGAACCCGGCGTCGTCGAGCGCGTCACGGACCACGCCCACCTGGCCGTCCATCATCCCGCTGAGCCCGACGACGTCCGCGCCGGCACGCGCCTGGGCGAGCGCCATGTCCGCGTACCGGACCAGGGTGGCGTCGTTGTCGACCGCGCCCCGTGAGTCGAGCACGCCGCAGTGGCCGTGGTCGGTGAACTCGTCGAGGCACAGGTCCGCCATCACGACCAGCCGGCCGCGCGCGGCCTCGACCGCGTCGGCGATCGCCAGGTTGAGGATCCCGTCCGGGTCGGTCGCACCGGTCCCGGTCGCATCCCGGTGCTCGGGGACGCCGAACAGCATCACCCCGCCGAGCCCGGCCGCTGCGGCCTGCTCGACGACGACGCGAAGGGACGCGCGCGAGTGGTGGACCACACCCGGCATCGACCGCAGCGGGGTCGGCTCGGAGATGCCCTCCTTGACGAACAACGGCAGCACGAGCTCGGACGGGTGCAGGCGGACCTCGGTCAGGAGGCGCCGCAGGGCAGGCGTCGCGCGGCGGCGGCGCGGACGGATCCGCATCGCCTGGGTCGGGTCGGTGGACGGTGCTGCGGGCGCGGCCTGTGCCGGAGCTGCGGCGCGTGCCGCGTCGCCGGGGAGAGCGTCGGAGTGGGGTGTGCTGGTCATCGGAGTCACCTGCGGATCGGGTGGAAGGGGGGAGTGTCGGGGCCCGGCGGGTCGCGAGGCGGAGGTTCGGACGGGAACGGCGTCGTCGGCGTCCCGGAACGGGCGTCCGCGCCGTCGCTGTCCGTCCCGGTCGTGCCGTCCGGCTTGCCCGCGCTGCGTGAGCCGCCTGTGCTGCTTGCGCCTGTGCTGCTTGCGCTGCTCGCAACGGTGCCGGACATGACGCCGGTACCGGCCACGACGCCGACGAGCGCATCGACCAGGCCTGACGGCGTCTGCTCAGCCGCGACCGCGTCCACCCGGAGGCCGACGGAACGTGCGACGTCGGCGGTCCCCGGGCCGATGCAGCAGACGATCGTGCTCGCCGGCGGGACCCCGAGCTTCTCGACGAGGTGTCGCGCCGTGCTGCCCGACGTCAGGACGACCGCGCCGATCTCTCCGGCCGCGTACGCGCTCGCGGTCGCCGGGTCGACCGGCGGTCCGGCGACGGTGCGGTAGGCGACGACGTCGTCCACGTCCCAGCCGCGTTCCCGGAGCCCGACGGCGAGGGTCGAGGCGGCGAGATCCCCCTGCGGGAGCAGGACCCGGCCCCCGTCGGCGGCGGGCCACGCCGCGAGCAGGGCCGCCGCGGAGGAGGCGCCGGGCGGGACGAGGTCGACGTGGACCCCCGCTGCCTCGAGTGCGCGGGCGGTCGACCGGCCGACGGCTGCGACGCGCGTCTGCGAGGTCAGCGTCGCGAGGTCGGTGTCGGCGTCGTGAGCACGGGCCGCGAGCACCGGGATGACCGCGGCGCTGGTGATCCCGAGCCACGCGTAGTAGCCGGTGCCCAGCGCGAGCAGGAGGTCGTCGAGCTCGGTCGGGTCCTCCGGGGGGACCGTCACGATGAGTGCCACCGGCACCGGCTCGGCGCCCGCGGCTGCGGCGGCGATCACGAGCGGGTCGGGACCGTCGGAACGGCGCGGCACCAGGACGCGCACGCCGTCGAGCGGCCGCCCGGTCGTCGAGGTCATGCCGTCATCGCCTCGCCTGCCCCGGCCGCGAGCAGCTGGTCCGCCAGGGTGTGACCGAGGGCGACTGCTGCGTCGCGGGCGGGCTCGTCGGAGCCGACCGTGCCGACGGGTCCGCGCGTGCCGTCGGCGCCGCCTGCCGTCGCTTCCGGGACCGACGCCGACGCGGACAGTCGGAGCGCCGCCGTCCCGTCGGTCCGGGTCACGACCGCGTCCAGGGTCAGCGTGCTGCCGTCGATCACCGCGAGAGCACCGACGGGCGCCGCGCACCCCGCCTCGAGGCGCGCGAGCAAGGCGCGCTCGGCGAGCACGGCCAGGCGGGTCGGTCGGTGGTCGAGCGTGGCGAGGGCCGCCGCGAGACCGGGGACGTCGTCCGTCGCCCGGCACTCGATGGCGAGCGCCCCCTGGCCGGCTGCGGACAGCATCGTCGCGGGCGCGAGCGTGTCGGTGACGGCGTCGAGACGGCCGAGGCGAGCGAGGCCGGCCCGTGCGAGCACGACGCCGTCGAGGTCGCGCGCGGGCCGGTCGTCCGCGTGGGCGGTGCCGACGGTGCTACCGACGACCCGGCCGAGGCGGGTGTCCACGTTGCCGCGGATGTCGACGATCTCGAGATCGGGCCGTGCGGCGCGGAGCTGTGCCGCACGCCGCGGCGACCCGGTGCCGACGCGACTGCCCGGCGGCAAGGTCGCGAGGGTCAGCCCGTCCCGGGCGCACAGCACGTCGCGGGGGTCCTCGCGTGGCGGGACGGCGCCGAGCGTGAGGCCGAGCGCCGGGCCGGTCGGCAGGTCCTTGAGGGAGTGCACGGCCACGTCGCAACGGCCGTCGAGCAGGGCCTCACGCAACGCCGTCACGAACACCCCGGTCCCGCCGAGCGTCGCCAGCGAGCCGGTGAGCCGGTCGCCGTCGGTGCGCACGTGCACCAGCTCGATCGCGAACCCGCCGATCGAGGCCAGCTCGTCGGCCACCTGACCCGTCTGGGTCCGGGCGAGGGCGCTCCCGCGGGTGCCGACCCGCAGCGTCACGGTCATGGACGCACGACCAGGAGCAGGGCGGGGGTGCGGCTGGGCATGGCCCCAGTGTGCGCGCGGGGGTCGACGTTGTCGAAATCCGAGCGAGCCCGTCTCGTTCCTGGGGTGCCCGTGTGCACGCGCTGAGAATGTTATCGACAACAGTGCCGAGAACCTCACCATGGCATTCCCTGGAATTCACCAAGAAAGGGAATTCCGATGCCGCGTGCGGTGCGCATTCCTGAGGCAGGACGTGCCGGCCGGGACCTGCGTCCGGAGGGACCGGCACCAGGCCGGGCCTCACCAGGCCGTCAGGACGCCGGACCCCGTGCCGCCTGCTCGCGTGCGAGCTCGCGGCCCACGCGCCGCGCGTCCGCGACGACCGACGTGAGACCGGTGCCGGCGATCCACGCCCCGCACACCGCGAGCCCCGGGGTCGCCTCGACCGCAGCGCGCACCGATCCCACCAGGGCGCGGTGCTCCGGTGCGTGCTGCGGGAGGGAGTCGCTCCACCGGCGCCGCGCGAACCCGACGAGGTGCGACGCATCGAGTGGCACGCCCAGCAGTCGCGACGCGTCGGCGAGAGCCCACGCGGTCAGGGTGGCGTCGTCGGCCGCGACCGCCGCCGCGCTGGACTCGCCGCCGCGCCCGTAGGACAGCCGCAGCACGTGCCAGCCGTACCGCGCCCCGTTGTCACGACCGGCCGCGTTGGCCCGCTCGGTGAGCCAGGACCACTTCGCCGTGCCGTGCGTCATCGCCTTCGCCCGCACGTCCGGCGCACCCTCGGCGACCAGGACCCCGGTGCCACGCGGCGCCGCGTCGAGCCCTGGCGCGTCCAGGACGAGCGTCGCGAGCACGACGTCCGCTCCGGGGTCCGGCAGCACGTCGGACAGCTCCGCGTCCGGGAGCGCCTCACGCAGCAGGCTCAGGGCGGGCCGGCTGGTGGCTGCCACGACCACGGCCGCGGCGGCCAGCTCGGCCCCGTCGGCGGTGACGATCCACCCCGCGCCCCCGGGTGCGCGCACGAGCCCGGTCACCTCGGTCCCCGTCCGCAGCACGGCGCCTCGCGACTCGAGATCGACGACGAGCTCCTCGACGAGCCGGTGCATCCCGCCGACGATCCCGGCGACGGCCGCCCCGGCAGGTGCCAGGCGCCGTTGCGCCGCCACCGCCGCACCGAGCGACCCGTGCCGGGCGAGCCCCGCGAGCAGGCCGGGGGCGACCGACTCGACGTCGAGCCGGTCGGCGCTGGCCGCGTGCACCCCGCTGACCACGGGGGCGACCAGCCGCTCGAGCACCCGCGCACCCATCCGCGCGCGGACGAGGGCGCCGATCGTCACCGACGGCCCGGTGCCGACGGAGCGCGGCAGCACCCGGTCGAGACTGGCGCGCAGCGTCCCCGCGAGGCCGAGCGTGTGGACCACGTCGCGCGCCCAGGGTCGCGCCGGGATGCCCAGCACGCCCGCGCGCGGCAGCGTGCTCGCGCGGCCGTCCGGCAGGTACACCCAGGAGCCCAGACCGCTCGGTGCGGTCAGGGCGTCGCCGATCCCGAGCTCGTCCGCGAGGTCCGCCACCGCGTCCCCGCGGGTCGCGAACGACTCCGCCCCGGCGTCGAGTCGCAGCCCGGCGACGTCGACGCCGGTGACCGGACCGCCGAGGTGGTCCGCGGCGTCCAGGACGAGCGTCCGCAGCCCCTTGACCGCCAGCTCACGCGCCGCGACGAGCCCGGCGACCCCGCCGCCGACGACGACGGCGTCCCACGGCTCGTCCGTGCGGCGATCCTCGGGCTCGGTCATCCGGCGATCCCGTGCACGAGCGTGACGACGCGGGTGAGGACGTCCGGGTCGGTGTCCGGCGGGACGCCGTGGCCGAGGTTGACCACGTGACCGGGGGCCGACGCCCCACGGGCCACGACGTCACGCACGTGCGCCTCGAGCACGGGCCACGGTGCCGCGAGCAGCGCCGGGTCGATGTTGCCCTGGAGCGGGACCGTGCCACCGAGCCGGCGGTTCGCCTCGTCGAGCGGGATCCGGTAGTCGACCCCGACCACATCGGCGCCCACGTCGCGCATCGCCACGAGCAGCTCGCCGGTGCCGGTGCCGAAGTGCACGACGGGCACACCGAGGTCCCGGACCGGCGCGAGCGCCCGCGTGCTCGCCGGTGCGACGTGGGCCGTGTAGTCGGCAAGGGACAGCGAACCGGCCCAGGAGTCGAACAGCTGCGCGGCACTCGCCCCCGCCAGGACCTGCGCGCGGAGGAACGCCCCGGTGACGTCCGCCGTCCACGCGGTCAGCGCCCGCCACGTCTGCGGGTCGGCGTGCATGAGGGTCCGGGCCGCCAGGTGGTCGCGCGACGGCCCGCCCTCGACCATGTACGCGGCCAGGGTGAACGGTGCCCCGGCGAACCCGATCAGCGGCGTCGACCCCAGCTCGGCGACGGTCAGGGCGACCCCGTCGCGCACGGGTGCGAGGGCCTCGGCGAACGCGCCGTCCTCGACGGACGGCAGCGCGGCGACGTCGTCCGCGGTCCGTACCGCGCGTCCGAGGACCGGCCCGACGCCCGGCTTGATGTCGACGTCGACCCCGGCCAGCCGGAGCGGGACCACGATGTCGCTGAAGAAGATCGCCGCGTCGACGTCGTGCCGGCGCACCGGCTGCAGGGTCAGCTCGCTCGCCAACGCCGGGGTGAGGCACGCATCGAGCATCGCGGTGCCCTCACGCGCCCGCCGGTACTCGGGGAGCGAGCGTCCGGCCTGCCTCATGAACCAGATCGGCCGCCGATCAGGGCGTTGCGAACGAAATGCGGAGATGAGCGGAGAATGGGTCGTCCGGCCGTCGGCCAGCGGGTGGTTCGGAGTGAGGCGCACCACACGATTGTGCCGATAAATCCGCGGACTGGTTAACTCGGAGGTGCTGTGGTGCTGATGTCATTGATCGCCGGCCACCACGACCTCGACCTCGACGTGCTCGACCAGCTCAGTGTGGGCGGTCACGACGTGGCCCGCGAGGCCGTGCTGAGCCGCACCGGACCCGACGGGGCCGTCGTCCTGGCGACGTGCAACCGCTACGAGGTGTACCTGGAAGTCGCCGACGAGGCCGCGGTGGCCTCGAGCCGCGAGACCATCACCGAGCTGGTCGCCCAGGCCAGCGGTCTGGACCGCGCCCAGGTCGCCGCCCACCTGCGCGTCCTCACGGGTCCGGACGTCGCGTCGCACCTGTTCGAGGTCGCGGCCGGGCTCGACTCGATGGTCGTGGGGGAGCAGGAGATCTCCGGCCAGGTGCGGCGTGCGCTGACCTCGGCACGGGACATCGGGACGACGTCCTCCGGCCTCGAGCACCTGTTCCAGTCCGCGAGCCGCTCCGCCCGCGCGGTCGCGACCCGGACGGGGCTCGGTGCCGCGGGACGGTCGTTGGTCAGCGTCGCTCTCGATCTCGCGCGGGAGCACCTCACCGAGGCAGGTGCCGTCTCCTGGGCGCTGACCCGGGTGGTGCTCGTCGGGACCGGCTCGTACGCGGGGGCGTCGTTGGCGGCCCTGCGTGCCCGTGGCGCCCACGACGTGCACGTCTACTCCCCGTCGGGACGCGCCGCAGCCTTCGCGGACGCCCGCGGGATCGTCGCGATCGAGGACTCCGCGCTGCCGGACGCCGTCGCCGCCGCGGACATGGTGCTGGCCTGCAGCGGGGTGGCGGGTCCGGTGCTCGACGCGGACCGGCTCGACGCGATCCGGCGGTCGGCGGGAGTCGTCGAACGCGACGGACCTCGGCCGCTCGTCGTCGTCGACCTCGCGCTGCGCCACGACGTCGACCCGAGCGTCGCCGACCTCCCAGGAGTGCACCTCATCACGCTGGACACGGTGGCGAAGCTCGCACCGGACCGGCACGCGCAGCCGGTCGAGGAGGCGCGGGGGATCGTCGAGGCCGCGGTCGAGGAGTTCATGGCCGACCAGCGCGGTCGCGAACGGAGCGCCGAGGTCGTGGCCGCGCGCGATCGTGCGCTCGAGGCCGCCGAGGTCGAGATCGCTCGTCGGCTCGGTGGGCACGGTGCGGTGGCCGGTGGGCACGAGGCCGGTCCGACGGCACCGGAACGTGAGCTGCGGGCGCTCCGACGCGCGGCGCGGGCAGCGGTGCACGGTCCGACGGTCCGGGCGCACGCCGCGGCACGCATCGGGGATGTGCGCGCCTACGAGGAGGCGCTCGACGAGCTTCATGCGCTCGCGGCCGGGGTCGTCGGCGTGCTCGACGCGGACAGCTCGCAGGGGGTCGCCGCCCGCTGACGGTGGCGGACCCGGACCGGGTCCTCCGGGCCGCGGACGCACCTGCAGCCGCCGTCCCGCTGCCGGGGTGGCCGCGGCAGGCAGCGGCTAGCGTGACCCCATGTCGGTCGTCGAGCGCCTCGCGGGTCTCATCGACAGCCTCCGTGGTGAGCGCGTCCTCGTCGCCTTCGACGGGCCTGACGCAGCCGGCAAGACGACCATGGCCGACGCCGTCGCCGAGCACACGTCGCGACCGGTGCTTCGAGCGTCGGTGGACGACTGGCACAACCCGAGCGAGGTGCGGCTGGCGCGCGGGGGCGCGTCGCCGGAGGGCTACCTCCTGGACTCGTTCGACCTGGAGGGGCTGGTTCGTGAGCTCCTCGAGCCCTTCCGTGCCGGAGCGCCACGTGTGCGTGTCGCCCGCTTCGACCTCCGCACGGACTCGGCGGTCGAGGTGACGGAGCAGGTCCCGACGGCGGCCGTGCTGCTGTTCGACGGCGTGTTCCTGCTCCGCCGCGAGCTTGTCGCCGCATGGGACCTGCGCGTCTACGTGCACGTCCCCGAGGAGGTCACGCTGTCCCGTGCGGAGCTGCGTGATCGCAGCCTGTTCGGCGACCACGACGCCGTGCGTCGCCGTTATGAGCAGCGCTATCTGCCGGGGCAGGCGCTCTACCGGCGGACCGCCTCGCCGGTGCAGGCCGCAGACGTCGTCCTCGACAACAGCGACTGGCGCAACCCCGTCGTCGTGACGTGGCCGGGCAGCGCGTAGGGCCGGCTGGAGATGGCGGCTGGTTCTTCGGGCCGGCTGGAGATGGCGGTGCGCGGGATCGTCTGGAGACGACGTGTCTCCTCTCGCGGGCTGGCGCACCAGCCGGTCGACCGCGGCAGACGCAGCGGTCCGGGGCGCGCCCGGTCAGACGCGGTGCGGGCTCCGCGCGAGCCAGCTCGGGGTCTGGATCTGGCCGGTGTGGAAGTCGGTCATCGCCGTCGCCTGCACGGTGGCCTCGTAGACGCTGGCTTCGATCTTCCGCATGCCCAGGCTCTCCGCGAGGGCAGCGTCGGGGGCGATGGACGAGACCCGGAACGTGATCTCGCCGGCGGGGTCGGCCCACTGGTCGACGAGCCGGACGGCGAGGCCGTGCCATCGCGCGGTGAGGTCGAGCTCGAGCAGCTCGGTGACGTCCTCGCGGTACACCACACGCCGCCACCGACCTGCCGGGGTGGGCTCGAAGCCGGGCTCCGACAGAGGCGGGCTCGCGAGGGCGAGCACGACCGCCTGGCCGTCCTCGACCACGTCGGCGTCGACGTAGCCGCCGTGCCAGCGTGCCACCGGCCCGACGCACCGTGACAGGGAGGTGCTGCCCGTGCGGCGGACGCCAGGCATGAACACCTGCCACCCCCACCCGACGTCGATGTACCGGGCGAGCAGGGCGACGCTCCCGTCCGGGAAGCAGCGGACGAGCTCCGCACCCGGCGTGATGCGCGAGTGTCGCAGCCACCACAGCGGCGCGGTGCCACCGAGCGAGAAGTCGCTCGGCAGCTCGCGCGGGTCACCGATCTCGTAGATGTCCTCGAACATGAGCTGCGGGTCGGCGACCATGCGCAGGACGTCGACCCACTGCGCGCGTGGACTGAACGGCGAGCGCGGGTACCCGAGGTCGTGGGCCTCGAACACGTCGGCCGGGGTCGAGGCCCATGCGACGTCGGCGGCGCGGACGACGAAGCCGGCGGTGCGGTCGTACCCCGCCGTGAGATAGGCATGCGACTGAGCGGGCGTTACCGCCTTCTGCATCCAGACCACGAGGAGCTCCAGCCGAGGAAACGGGTCAACCGGACAGAGTGTGTCAGATCACCGCGTCGAGTGTCAGCGACTTCGACGACCCGTTCAGGTGATCGGTTCGGCCTCGGCGACGAGGGCCGCGTGGGAGGACCGTGTCAGCGAGGGCCGCCTCAGACGTCCAGGTAGCCGACGAGCGACTCCGCAGCTCCCGTGTACGTGGCGGGCGTCATCGCCGTCAACCGGGCCGCGACGTCCTCGGGCAACCCGAGGCCGGCGATGAACTCGCGCATGTCTGCGCCTGTCAGCCGCTTCCCCCGAGTCAGCTCCTTGAGCCGCTCGTACGGGTTCTGCATCCCCGTGACCCCGGCGACCGACGCGGCACGCATCGCCGACTGGACGGGCTCACCCAACACCTCCCAGTTGGCGTCGAGGTCACGCGCGAGCAGCTCGACGTCGACGTCGAGCGCGGTCAGCCCGCGACGGAGGTTGTCGATCGCGAGGAGGGAGTGGCCGAATGCCGGCCCGATGTTGCGCTGCGTCGTCGAGTCGGTGAGGTCCCGCTGGAGGCGAGAGGTGACGAGCGTCGCGCCGAGCGTGTCGAGGAGGGCGGAGGAGATCTCGAGGTTCGCCTCGGCGTTCTCGAACCTGATCGGGTTCACCTTGTGCGGCATCGTCGAGGAGCCCGTGGCGCCCGCGACGGGGATCTGCCGGAAGACGCCGAGCGAGATGTAGGTCCAGACGTCCGTCGCGAGGTTGTGCAGGATCCGGTTGAACCGCGCGACGTCGGCGTAGAGCTCGGCCTGCCAGTCGTGCGACTCGATCTGCGTCGTCAGCGGGTTCCAGGTGAGCCCGAGACCCTCGACGAACACGCGTGACTCGACCGGCCAGTCGGCGCCCGGGACGGCGGCGAGGTGCGCGCCGTAGGTTCCGGTCGCACCGTTGAGCTTGCCGAGGTACTCGGTGCCCTCGATCCGGCGCAGCTGCCGACCGAGCCGGTGCGCCAGCACGGCGAGCTCCTTGCCGAGGGTCGTCGGCGTCGCCGGCTGACCGTGGGTGCGGGCGAGCATCGGGATCGCGGCGTTCTCGCGGGCCATGTCCGCGAGCTGCGCGACGAGCGCCCGGGCCGCGGGCAGCCAGACCTCGGTCACCGCCCCCTTGACCATGAGCGCGTAGGAGAGGTTGTTGATGTCCTCACTCGTGCACGCGAAGTGCACCAGCTCCCCGACGGACGGCAGCACGGTCTCCGGGCCGAGGACGTCGGGCGCCGCCGCGAGCCGGTCCTTGAGGAAGTACTCGACCGCCTTGACGTCGTGGACCGTGACGCGCTCGATCGCCCCGAGGGCCTCGATCTGCTCGGCCCCGAAGGTCGCCACGACGTCGCGGAGGTAGGCCTGCTCGGCCGCGGAGAGGCGGGGCGCACCGGGCACGACCTGGCGACCGGTCAGGTGGATCAGCCACTCGACCTCGACGTGGACACGCTCGCGGTTCAGTGCCGGCTCCGAGAGGTGGTCGGTGAGCGCGGCGACGGCGGCGCGGTACCGCCCGTCGAGCGGGCCGAGGGCGATCGGCGGCGTGATGTCGGCGAGGCGGGTGCGGGCGGCGTCAGGCATGTCACGCATCCTTCCACGGTCGTGCGGGCTGGTCCCGGCTCGGTCCACAGAGGGGTGCCACCAGGAGGCGCGACCCGACCACAGGCTCGCGACATGCCGATGGGCCCACGGCGATCCGATGCCGGTCGACCCGGAGCCGACCGCTGCTCCTAGCGTGCCGGCCATGAGCATGTGCGTTCCCACCCGCGTCACCACGATCCAGGCCGCCGAGCGTGAGGTCGAGGCGGCCCGACGCGTCCTCGAGGCTGCCGACGGGGTCGACTGGGTCTCCGACGCCGCCGACCGCTACCGTGCCGTGCTCGCCGAGCTCATCGGCGTCACCGTGCACCTCACGCGTGGGCTCGAGGGCGCGTTCCGAGCCGTCGACTCCGCTCACGTGGCCGTCGGCGAGGCGGCGCGCCGGGCGGCGTCCGCGCTCGCGGACCCCCGAGTGGGGCTCGGCGGCACCCAGGACACCTGGGTGCCGTGGCGGGCGCACCTCTGATGGGTGACGACCTCGTCGTCACCGGGGGTCGCGGGGGCACCACGGCGCGGCTCAGCGACCTCCGTGCCACGGCGCAGGCCCTGGTCGGTGCGGCAGCGCGGCTCGACCGCGCGGCTACGGTCGTCGACGTCGAGGCCGACTGGTTGCGCTCGCGCGTGGCGATCGCGCCGAGTGCCGCCACCTGGGCGCTCGGTTCCCTCGACACGCTCCGGCACGGGGACGCCTCGGTGCGGGCCGCCGCACAGCGGTGTCGTGCCCTCGCCTCCGGGCTCGGACGTGCGGCCGACACCTACCAGCAGGCCGAGAGCACCGCCGACCGGGCGACGCGTGGGCTGATCGCCGCGTCCGGGAGCGTGCTCGGCCATCTTCTTCGTGCCACCCCGCTCAGGGGCCTGGCCGCCGGTGTGGTCGTCGAGGAGGTCGGTCTCGCGACCGTGGCCGAGGCCGTCGGAAGCGATGAGGGCCTGACCCGCGGGTCGCTCCTCACCGCGTTCCAGCGCGCGGGTGCCGAGCGCCTGGTGGCCGGGCTCGGCGGAGCTCTCGACGGCGCGCTCCCGTCCGCATTCTGGGACCTCGGACCGGGCCGGTCGGCGGTCGAGCGTTCCGCTGCCGGCCTGGCTCGCGGCCTCCCGCGTCGACCCCTCTCCGTGACGGCGATCTCGTCACCGGCGCTGGCCCCGGTCAGGACCACGACGGACGCGGCGCTGGCGATCCGGGCCGCCCAGCGGGCGGGACCCGGGTCGGTGGTCGTCCAGCGGGTCGAGCACGCAGACGGCAGCCGGGGCTGGGTCGTGGCGATCCCGGGCACCCAGTCGATGAGCCTGGGGTCAGGCTCCAACCCCTTCGACAACGCCACCAACCTGGCCGCCATGGCCGGCACACCCGACGACAGCAGCGCGCTCGTCAGCCAAGCCCTGCGGTCGGCGGGCGCCCGAGCAGGTGAGGCGGTCCTGCTCGCGGGGCACAGCCAAGGCGGCATGGTCGCCGCGCGGCTGGCCGGCGACCCGGCGTTCGCGACGACCTACGACGTCCGTTCCGTCCTGACGCTCGGCTCGCCGATCGGGGTGATGGACGTCCCCACGAAGACGCAGACGCTCGCGCTCGAGAACCGGTCGGACCTCGTCCCGTCCGTCGACGGGACCCCGAACCCGGACGCCCCGAACGTGACGACCGTCGTGCGTGACCTCTCGGGATCGGACGACCCACGAGAGGTCGAGGCGGCCGGGACCCTCGTCGGATCCCATGACCTCGACATCTACGCCGGCACCGCTGCGGAGGTCGACGCCTCGGACCATCCGTCGATCGCCGCGTGGCGCGACGCAGCGGCCGAGGTCACCGGTGCGCCGGGCGACCAGGTCACCACGACGGTGTTCCAGGGGACCCGGGTCGTGGCCGACCGGTCGTCGGACGATGAACCGCCGTTCTGCCTGCCCGACCCGGTGCGAACGCTTCCGGTCGCTCAGGCGATCCCGGCCCTGAAGAACCCGTTCGGGACCGTGCTCGCTCCGCCGCGGATCCCGGTCGTCCCCGTGGTGGCCCCGCTCAGCGGCGGCGCTTGTCCGATCCCACCCTGCTCAGGATGAAGGAGACGACGGAGATGATGAGCGCGCCGATCACGGCAGTCCCGAACGTGTCGACCTTCAGGCCCCAGCTGAGCTGCTGGGTGATCCACGCGGTCAGCAGGAGCATCAACGCGTTCACGACCAGGGTGAACAAGCCGAGTGTGAGGACGTACAGCGGAAACGCGAAGAACTTCACGATCGGCTTCACGACCGCGTTGACGAGCCCGAAGATCAGCCCGACCCCGATGAGGACGAAGACCCGACCCGACGTGGTGCCGTCGTCGACGACTGTGATGCCGCTGAGCAGCTCCTGGGCGAGCCAGATCGCGATCGCATTGACAAGGACGCGCCAGACGAAGGTCATGCACCTGATCCTTGCATCGCGACGCCGGTTCGTCACGGCGCTTCGCCCGTTCGTCGCGATGGCATGCTGGTGGCGTGTCCAGCCCTCGTGTGCCGCTGCGCCGTGCCCTCGCCGACCTTCCCCCGTACGTCCCCGGTGCCCGCGTGCCCGTCGGAGCGGCCGCCTTCAAGCTCTCCTCGAACGAGAACCCCTACCCGCCGCTCCCGTCGGTGGTCTCGGCGATCGCGGACGGGGCGGTGGACGTCAACCGCTACCCCGACATGTACGCGACCGAGCTCACCGAGGCGATCGCCCGATCGCTCGGGGTCGACCCGAGCACCGTCGTCGCCGGTTGCGGGTCTGTCGCGGTGCTCGGGCACGTGCTGTCGGCCGTCTGCGAACCGGGCGACGAGGTCGTGCTCCCGTGGAGATCCTTCGAGGCCTACCCGATCGCCATCTCCTTGGCCGGTGGGGTGGGCGTCCCCGTTCCGCTCGCGGACGGTGGCAGGCTCGACCTCCCGGCGATGGCCGCGGCGGTGACCGACCGGACCAAGGTCGTGCTCGTCTGCACGCCGAACAACCCGACCGGACCGGCGGTGCGGGCGGCGGAGCTCGCCGCGTTCCTCGACTCCGTGCCGGAGGACGTCCTCGTCGTGCTCGACGAGGCGTACGTCGAGTTCGTGCGCGACCCGGAGGCCGCCGACGCGCTCGCGGCCTTCGCCGGGTCTCGTCGCGTCGTCGTGCTCCGGACGTTCTCCAAGGCCTACGGCCTCGCGGGCCTCCGCGTCGGGTTCGCCGTCGCGCCTCCGCGGCTCGCCGCCGGCATCCGCGCCGCCTCGACGCCGTTCGGTGTCTCCCACCTGGCGCAGCTCGCTGCCCTGGCCTCCCTCCGCTCCGAGCGCGAGCTCATGGTGCGGGTCGAGGCGATCGTGGCCGAGCGCACGCGACTGCTCGCCGGGCTCCGGGCTCAGGGCTGGGTGGTCCCCGAGAGCCAGGCCAACTTCGTCTGGCTCGACCTGGCCGATCGCACTTCCGCGTGCGCGAGCGAGGCGGCACGCGCGGGCGTCCTCGTGCGACCGTTCGCCGGCGACGGGATGCGGGTGAGCGTCGGCGAGCCCGAGGCGACGGACCTCTTCCTGCAGATCGCCGCACGCTGGCGCTGAACCGGTTGCGCCTCGCTTCGCCTGTCGATCGGCGGTCGCGGCGTGTCATGCCACAGAATGGACCCGTGCAGCCTGCTCGGGTCGGGTGACCGTCCGGGCGCGGCCGCATCCTTCACTCGGGGGCGCGAATGAACGACACGCTCGACCGCATCGAGGCGGCGATGCCCCTCGTCCTCGCGGGAGTCGCCCTGGCGACCGTCATGCTCCTGATCGCGCTGGTCATCCGGGTGGTCCGCAAGGCCGGGTACTCCCCGTGGTGGGCGATCGGCGTCTTCGTGCCCGGCGTGAACCTCGTGCTCCTCGTGATGTTCGCGACGGTGCAGTGGCCCGTCGAGAGCCGGCTCGCCGACGCCGAGCGGCGGCTCACCCTCATCCCGCGGCTGGGAGGGATGACGCCGTACGTCGCGCCGCCGATGTCCCCCGAGGGAGCCGAGTCCCTGACCTCCGTGCGGCCGCCGGACGCGGCGGCGACCGCCGCGGTGCCACCTGGTGGGGGGCCCGTGACCGCGCCTCCACCGGAGGGTGTGCCGGTGTCCACCGCGCCGCCACCCGGCGTGACCGCGCCGCCACCCGGCGTGACCGCGCCGCCACCCGGCGTGACCGCGCCGCCACCCGGCGTGACCGTCACGCCGCCCGGCGTGACGACTGGGGCTCCGTCACGGGCTCCGCATGTGCCCGCCAGGTCGTCGGGCCCTGCGTCCGGCGCGGTTCCGGTCCATCGACCTGCCACGGCGGCGTCGGCCACGCTTCCGGTCGTCGCACCACCGACGTTCACCGCGATGCCGTACCCGGCGGGGTACGGACCGCCTCCCGCGACAGGCGACGGCGGTCCGGTGCCCCGACAGGAGCCCGCCGAGGCCCCGGCTGCGTCGCCGTCCGTCGTCCGCGAGCAGCGCGACCCGGACGTGAGGTGAGACGTCGCCGGGCTGCGAGCGTCTGAGGACGAGTGGCGGGCAGGGTGTCGGGCCGCCATGGTGGGAGTCGCACAAGGGTGGGCCCCCGACGTTGTCGGACGCCTTCCACGACAACCTACGGACCCGTAGCCTACGTTGTCGTAGGTTGCAGGTTCCGTCCTGTGCCGGAAGGTCTGCCCGTCCTGCCCCTGCCCCTCGCCTCGAAGGAGATCCGCGTGAGCCAGACCGGCCCCCTCACGGATTCCGACCTCGTGCAGCTGCTCACCCCGGCGGGTGAGCGGGTCGAGCACCCCGACTACAGCCCGCGGATCGCGCACCTCGATGCCGACGCGCTGCGCGGCATGTACCGCGACATGGTGCTGGTGAGGCGGTTCGACAACGAGGCGACCGCGCTGCAGCGGCAGGGTGAGCTCGGGCTCTGGGCGCAGAGCCTCGGCCAGGAGGCCGCACAGGTCGGGTCCGGTCGAGCTCTCGCCCCTCAGGACTACGTGTTCCCGTCGTACCGGGAGCACGGGGTGGCCCACACGCGCGGTGTCGATCTGGCGAACCTGCTGCGCCTCTTCCGGGGCATCGACCACGGCGGGTGGAACCCGGACGACCACAACTTCCACCTGTACACGCTCGTGATCGGCTCGCACACGCTCCACGCGACCGGCTACGCGATGGGCGTCCAGCGCGACGGCCTCGTCGGGACCGGTGACCCCGACCGCGACATGGCGGTCATCACCTACTTCGGCGACGGCGCGACCTCCCAGGGGGACGTCAACGAGGCGCTCGTCTTCTCCGCGGTCAACAACGCCGGTCTCGTGCTGTTCTGCCAGAACAACCAGTGGGCGATCTCGGAGTCGACGACGCACCAGGCGCGTGTGCCGCTCGCCGATCGCGGGCCGGGGTTCGGGGTGCCGAGCGTGCGGGTCGACGGCAACGACGTGCTGGCGTGCTACGCCGTGACCGCGGAGGCACTCGAGCGCGCCCGGTCCGGCGGCGGCCCCACGTTCGTCGAGGCGTTCACGTACCGGATGGGTGCCCACACCACCTCCGACGACCCGTCCCGGTACCGCAGCGCCGCCGAGGAGGAGTACTGGCGCCAACGCGACCCGATCGACCGGTTGCGGGCGTTGCTCGTCGCCGAGGGCGAGCTGCCGGCAGAGTTCGAGGCCGAGCTCGACGCGGAGGCCGGTGCCCTCGCCGAGCGGATCCGGTCGACGGTCCACGCGATGGGACGCCCGTCGACGAGCTCGATGTTCGAGCACGTGTACGCGGGACCGAACGCCGTCGTCGACGCCGAGAGGGCGTGGTTCCAGGAGTACGAGGCCTCCTTCCTCGGAGGCGACGAGGGGGCGCACCGATGAGCACGACGACCGGGACGCAGCGGATCACGCTCGCGAAGGCGATCAACCTGGGGCTCAGGCGCGCGCTCGAGAGCGACCCGAAGGTCCTGCTCATGGGTGAGGACATCGGCGCGCTGGGCGGCGTGTTCCGGGTGACCGACGGTCTCCACAAGGACTTCGGGTCGGAGCGGGTGGTCGACACCCCGCTCGCCGAGTCCGGGATCGTCGGGACCGCGATCGGCCTGGCGCTGCGCGGGTACCGGTCGGTGTGCGAGATCCAGTTCGACGGGTTCATCTACCCGGCGTTCGACCAGATCACCTCCCAGCTCTCGCGGATGCACTACCGCTCGCAGGGCCGTCTGAGCCTCCCGGTCGTCATCCGGGTCCCGTACGGGGGCGGCATCGGGGCGATCGAGCACCACAGCGAGTCGCCGGAGGTGCTGTTCGCGCACACCGCCGGGCTGCGGGTGGTGTCCCCGTCCACGCCGGCGGACGCGTTCGTGATGATCCAGCAGGCCGTCGCGTCGCCGGACCCCGTGCTGTTCTTCGAGCCGAAGGGCCGGTACTGGGACAAGGGGGACGTCGACCTCGACGCCCCGCTGGTCGACGCCGCCACCGGCGAGACGGGGCTGGACCGTGCCGTCGTCGTCCGCCCGGGCACGGACCTGACGCTGGTCGGCTACGGCCCGACGGTCGGCACGTGCCTCAAGGTCGCGGACGCCGCCGCGGCGGAGGGGACGAGCATCGAGGTCGTCGACCTGCGGACGCTCTCACCGTTGGACGCCGAGACTGTCGCGGCGTCGGTGCGGCGGACCGGCCGGTGCGTCGTGGTCCACGAGGCACCCGTCCTGTACGGCACCGGCGCCGAGGTTGCGGCGCGCATCACCGAGGAGTGCTTCTACCACCTGCAGGCCCCCGTCCTGCGGGTCGGCGGCTTCCACATCCCGTACCCGGTCTCCAAGCTGGAGCACGAGTACCTCCCGTCCCTCGACCGCATCCTCGACGCCGTCGACCGTTCCCTGGCCTACTAACCCACCCGCCCACCCCACATCCCGCCGAGATCGTAGGTTGGGCGCGAGATCGCACGTTGAACGTGACGATCTCGCGCCGGACGTCCGATCTCGGCGGAGGGGGATGGAGATTGGAGCTTGCGTGCCGACCTTTGAGGAGTTCCGGCTTCCCGACGCGGGGGAGGGGCTGACCGAGGCAGAGATCGTCTCGTGGTCCGTCGCCGTGGGGGACACGGTCGCGGTCAACCAGGCCCTCGTCGAGATCGAGACCGCCAAGTCGATCGTCGAGCTGCCCAGCCCGTTCGCCGGCGTCGTGGCGGAGCTGCTGGTCGAGACCGGTGTCACGGTCGAGGTCGGTACCCCGATCATCGTGATCGACACCGATCCGACCGGTGCGCGGACGCGCCCGGTCGACGACGCCCTGCCGTCCGAGGAGGGCCACGGTCCCGCGGTCCTCGTCGGTTACGGGGTCGGCGAGCACACCGGAGTTCGGCGCGCACGACGCGGCGCCCCCGCGGCTGCCGGCGACCCGATCAGGGAACCAGCCGGCGATGCCACTGCCGTGTCGACGTCCGCACCGGACCTGGCCGCCACCGTGCCGGCACCGGCGTCGACCCTCGCGTCCGGCTCGACCCCTGCGTCCGGCTCGTCCGCGCCGACCCCCACCTCTGCCGTGCCGGCACCGGCGTCGGTCACCGGCCCCCGCCAGGACGCCCCGTCGGTCGTCGCGGCGGGCAACGGGTCCGCGGAGCGGGCCGCCGGTCGCAGCGCCTCCGGCGGGACGCACGCCCTCGCCAAGCCACCGGTCCGGAAGGTCGCGCGCGACCTCGGGGTCGACCTCGACAGCGTGGTGGGAACCGGTCCGGGCGGGATCGTCACGCGCGAGGACGTGCTCGCCTACGCCGCACGCGCCGAGGGCCGCACGCTCGCGACCTACCCGGCGGACGACGTCCCCTGGCTGGCCTCCGGCTCGGTCTCGGCGGACGGGCGCCAGACGCGCGTCCCGGTCAAGAGCGTGCGCAAGCGCACGGCCGAGGCGATGGTGACCAGCGCGTTCACGGCCCCGCACGTGACGGTGTTCCAGACGGTCGACGTCACGCGGACGATGCGCCTCGTCGCCCGGCTGCGCGAGGACCGGGAGTTCGCGGACGTGCGGGTGACCCCGCTGCTGATCGCGGCCAAGGCCCTGCTCCTCGCGGTCGACCGGCACCCGGACGTCAACGCGAGCTGGGACGAGGCGAGCCAGGAGATCGTCTACAAGCACTACGTCAACCTCGGGATCGCCGCCGCGACACCTCGGGGGTTGATGGTCCCCAACATCAAGGACGCGCACCGGATGCGCCTCAAGGAGCTCGCGCAGGGTCTGGCCGGTCTCACGGCGACGGCCCGCGCGGGCAAGACGTCGCCGTCGGACATGAGCGACGGGACCATCACGATCACGAACGTCGGGGTGTTCGGCATCGACACCGGGACCCCGATCCTCAACCCGGGCGAGGCGGCGATCCTCGCGTTCGGCGCGATCCGCGAGCAGCCGTGGGTCCACAAGGGCAAGATCCGCAAGCGGTTCATCACCCAGCTCGCGCTGAGCGTCGACCACCGACTGGTCGACGGCGAGCTGGGGTCACGCGTGCTGGCCGACGTCGGCGCCGTCCTGGAGGACCCCGCTCAGGCGCTCGTCTGGGGCTGACACCCCCCGCGCTCCCACGCCAGCGGCCGGTCAAGTGGAGCGAAAGTGTCGCGACACGCGGGCGTGTCGCGACACTTCGCTCCACTTGAGCCGCGGTGGGTGGGTGGTGGGTCAGATGACGGCGGCGGCGGCCGCTGCCTCGGCCTCGGCGCGCTCGTCGTCGAGCCGGTTCTGGATGCCCGAGCGGTTCTGGAGAGCGAGCTCCGGCAGGATCGCCGTGAAGAACACGCCGAGCACCATGATCGCGGCGGCGATCAGGAGCACGAGGTCGATCGAGTTGGCGAACCCCTCGAGGAACGGCTTGGCGAGCCGCGGGTCGAGCGCAGTGATGAACGACGAGTCGTTGAGCGACGGCACCGCCCCGTGACCGGTGACCATGTTCACCACCGGGGCGTTCGCCGGGTTCGCGAGCACGGCCGGGTCCTTGAGGGCGGCCTGGAAGTCGGCCGCCGGGGCGATCCGGGCGAACGCCGTCGCGATCTTGTCGCCGACCGTCGAGAACAGGATCGACAGGAACACCGCGGTGCCGAGCGTGCCGCCGACCTGACGGAAGAACAGCGACGAGCTGGTCGCGACACCCATCTCGCGCGGCGGGACGGCGTTCTGCACCGCGAGAACCAGCGGCTGCATCGTCAGGCCCAGGCCCAGACCGAACACGATCGAGTCGAGACCGACGACGGCGAGCGTCGTCTCCGGCTGGAGCCGTGACATGAGGAGCGCGCCGATGCCGAGCAGGATCGTCCCGATGATCGGGAACACCTTGTAGCGACCGGTCTTCGCCACGAGCTGACCGGCGATGACCGAGCCGATCATGATGCCGAGGGTCAGCGGGATCAGCGTGAGCCCGGCCTGCGTCGGCGTCATGCCCTTGGCGATCTGCAGGTACAGCGGGAGGGTCGCGAGGCCGCCGAACATCCCGAGGCCGATGACGACGTTGGCGCCCGCGCTGATCGAGAACGTCTTGTTCCGGAACAGGTACAGCGGCAGCAGCGCGTCCTTGCCGGCGACGCGCTCCGCGAGCACGAACAGCGCCAGGCCGAGCGCTCCGGTGCCGTAGCAGAGCAGCGCCGAGGTCGACGTCCAGCCCCACGAGCGACCCTGCTCGGCGATCAGCAGCAGCGGCACGAGGCCGATCACCAGGGCGACCGCACCCTGCCAGTCGATCTTGTGCTGGATCTTCGGGATCGGCGGCAGGTGCAGCACGCGGGTGATGACGAACAGCCCGATGATCCCGATCGGCAGGTTGACGAGGAACACCCAGCGCCACCCGGTGATGCCGAGGATCGACGACGCCCCGGCGAAGAAGCCGCCGATGACCGGACCGAGCACGGACGACGTGCCGAACACGGCGAGGAAGTACGCCTGGTAGCGCGCACGTTCGCGCGGCGGGACGAGGTCGCCGAGGATCGTGATCGCGAGGGACATCAGGCCGCCGGCGCCGAGCCCCTGCACGCCGCGGTAGATCGCGAGCTGGTACATCGAGTGCGCGGTGCCGGACAGCAACGACCCGACGAGGAACAGCGAGATCGCGAGCAGGTAGAACGGCTTGCGCCCGTAGACGTCGGAGAGCTTGCCGTACAGCGGCGTCGCGATCGTCGAGGTGATCAGGTAGGCGGTCGTCACCCAGGCCTGGAGCTCGAGGCCGTGCAGGTCGTCACCGATCGTGCGGATCGACGTCGCGACGATGGTCTGGTCGAGCGCAGCCAGGAACATCCCGATCATCAGGCCGCCGAGGATCGTGACGATCTCGCGGTGCGACGGGCCGTGCGTGGCGCTCGTGTCCGGTGGTGCGGTGGGGGTCGACTGGGTCACGGAAGGCCTCTCGCAGCATGGGTGAGTGGGATGCAGTGGGTGCACGGCGGCGTGCGGGTGGCGGTGCAGCGGGTGCAGGGCGGTGCGGTCGCGACGTCGTGCGCGGCGGCGCACAACGGTTGCTAACCGCAACCATCGGGCACAGTATTCCCCGGCACCGACATCGTCTCGACCGATTTTCCACGGCCTCGAGCTGCGCGCCCGACGAGAGTGCCGCCGACCCCTGGATGCGGCGGTGCGGCAGGCGCCGAGTTACCGTGATCCGGTGCCCAGACCCGCCTCTGCCGCTTCGCACGCGCCCTCGCGCCGGTCCCTCGCCCCGGGGCGGTTCCTCGCTGTGGTCGCCGTCGTGGTCCTCGGGCTGGTCACGGGTGCGACGACGGCCTCCGCGCACGACACCCTCGCCTCGACCGACCCGGCCGACGGCTCGACGGTCGCCGTCGCCCCCGCAGCTGTCACCCTCGTGTTCAACGAGCCCGCCCAGGCCCTCGGGTCGCAGATCCGGGTGATCGGGCCCGACGGGTCGGTCGTGTCGACCGGGGACGTCGTGCTCAACGGCGCGTCCGTGTCCGAGCACCTCGTCGACAGCCGACCGGCCGGGACGTACACGGTGGCCTGGCGCATCACGTCGACCGACGGGCACCCCATCAGCGGCTCCTTCACCTTCACCGCGACCGGTGCCGCCGGCCCTGCCCCCCACGGCGGCGACCCCGGCCCCCACGGCGACTGCCGCCGCGAACGCTGCGGCGGCCCCCACCACGTCGTCCACCGGTGACACCGTGATCGCGCCGTCGCCGACCCCCTCGGCCGGCACGGGCAGCAGCGACGGCCTGAGCCCGGGTCTCGTGGCCGGGATCGTGATTCTCGTCGCCGGGGTGGGCGCCGCCGGCATCCTCGTCGCGCGCCGCCGATCACGGTGACCGCCAGCCCCCCGGCGACCGTCGGGCCCCGACCGGGGAGACCCCCGGCCGTCGGCGCTGACCGGGTGCGTGTGTACGCCACCCCGGTGCGCGTCGCCGCCCTCCCGCTGGTCGGCCTGGTCACGGTCGTCCTCGCGCTCACGGTGACCGGCGCCGCGCTGCCGACCGCTCTTCTCGACAGCGGGCCCGTCGTCCGCTGGGGTCTTCCGCTCGCCGAGGTGCTCCGCGAGCTCGCCGGTGCGGTCACGCTGGGCGCGCTGGTCCTCGCGGCCGGGGTGCTCCCGCGGGCGGCAGCGACCGCACCCGGTGCGCGCACCCCCCGGGACCGGGCCGACGGTCGCGCCTACCTGCTGAGCCTGCGCGTTGCGGGTTATGCCGGGACGGCGTGGGCGGTGATCTCCGTCGTGCACCTCGTCCTGACGTACGCGAACGTGGCCGGCACCCCGGTCGGCTCCGCCGGGTTCGGCCAGCAGCTCGGGCTGTTCGTGACCCAGCTCGGGCTGGGCAAGGTGCTGCTCTCGGTGACGGTGATCGCCGCGGTCACCGGCACGTTCGCGCTGCTCGTCACGTCCCCGTCGGGCGCGGCCTGGTTGGCGGTGCTCGTCATGGGGGCCCTCGCGATGCAGGCCGAGACCGGGCACTCGGCGGCGGCCGGCGACTCTCACGAGCTCGCGATCTCGTCGTTGTTCCTTCACCTCGTCGGTGCCGGGGTGTGGATCGGGGCGCTCGCCGTCCTGGCGATGCTCGCCGGGCGGCTCGGCACGGACCTGGGCCCGTCGGTGGCCCGCTACTCGGTGATCGCCGGGTGGTGCTTCCCCCGCGGTTGCCGTCTCCGGGATCGCGAACGCGGCGATCCGGGTCGGCGGGTGGGACGGCCTCGCCACCCGGTACGGGGTGCTCGTCCTGGCGAAGGTCGCGATCTTCCTGGTGCTGGGTGGGCTGGGGTTCCTGCACCGCCGGTCGGTGATCCCCGGCCTGATGGCCGCCACCGGCCCGGTCTCGGTCCGCACGGCCGCGGGCCGGCTGTTCTGGCGGCTGGTCGCGGTCGAGCTCGCGGTGATGGGCGCGGTGACGGGAGTCGCGGTGGCGCTCGCGGCGAGCGAGCCGCCGGTCCCGCAGGTCGCCGTCCCGAACCCGACTCCCGCCGAGATCGTGACCGGGCACCTGCTGCCGCCGCCGCTCACCGGGATCCGGTGGCTGACCGAGTGGCACTGGGACCTGCTGCTGACGTTCGCCGCCGCCGCAGGCCTCGTCGTGTACCTGCAGTGGGTGCGGCGGTTGCGCGCGCGCGGTGACAGCTGGCCGCTCGGGCGCACGGTCTCGTGGGTCGCCGGGATGGTGCTGTTCGTCTGGACGACGTCCGGCGGTCCGGGCGCGTACGGTCACGTGCTCTTCAGCGCCCACATGGTCGAGCACATGCTGCTCGTGATGGTCATCCCGATCTTCCTGGTGCTCGCGGCGCCGGTGACGCTCGCACTGCGGGCGTTGCCGTCCCGGACCGACGGGTCGCGGGGGCCGCGCGAGTGGATCCTCACGATCGTCGGCTCGCACGTCGCGCGCTTCATGTCGAACCCGATCGTCGCCGCGGTGAACTTCGCCGGGTCGATGATCGTCTTCTACTACTCGGGGCTGTTCGGTCTGGCCCTGTCGACGTACGTGGGCCACGCCGCGATGGTCGTGCACTTCAGCCTCGCGGGATACCTGTTCGCCAACGCGATCGTCGGCATCGATCCCGGTCCCACCCGGCCGGGCTACCCGCAGCGGATCCTGCTGCTGTTCGCGACGATGGGCTTCCACGCGTTCTTCGGCGTGACGCTGATGAGCAGCGAGGTCCTGCTGGTCCCGGAGTGGTTCGGTGTGCTCGGCCGCCCGTGGGGCCTGTCGGCGATCGCGGACCAGCAGCGCGGCGGGGCGATCGCATGGGGCATCGGCGAGCTGCCGACGTTGGCACTCGCCCTGGCCGTCGCGTTCGCATGGTCGCGGTCCGACGAGCGCACCGCGCGGAACCGGGACCGTCGGGTGGACCGCGACGGCGACCCCGAGCTCGACGAGTACAACGCGATGCTCGCCACGATGGCCCGCCGCGACAAGGACGGCGCCGACGGCCCCGAGGCCTAGTCCCGCCGCCCGGCCCGACGGTGGACGGCACCAGCGGGGGCGGGTCCGACGTGCACGGACGTCGCCGTGCCCGCACACTGCCGTATGCCCGACACTCCCAGACCCCTCGTCGTCGCCGTCACCGGAGTCACCGGCTACGTCGGCGGGCGCCTCGTTCCCGAGCTGCTCGCCGCCGGTCACCACGTGCGTGCGATCGCCCGCGACCCGAGCCGGCTGCGCGGGCGTCCCTGGTTCGCGGACGTCGAGGCGGTCCGCGCCGACGCAGGTGACCTTGACGCGGTACGTACCGCCCTCGACGGCGTCGACGTCGCGTACTACCTCATCCACTCGCTCGGCACCGGCCACCGGTTCGAGGCGCGCGACCGTGCCACGGCCCTGACCTTCGCGCGGGCAGCACGTGAGGCGGGCGTCGGCCGGATCGTGTACCTGGGCGGGCTCTTCCCGGAGGGCGAGGAGCTGTCCCCGCACCTGGAGTCGCGCAAGGAGGTCGGCGACATCCTGCTGGCCTCGGGTGTCCCGACGACGGTGCTGAGGGCCGCGGTGATCCTCGGCTCCGGATCGGCGTCCTTCGAGATGATGCGCTATCTGACCGAGCGGCTCCCGGCGATGACCGTGCCGCGCTGGGTCGACAACCGGATCCAACCGATCGCGATCCGGGACGTGCTGCGCTACCTCGTGGGTTCGGCGACGATGCCGGCCGACGTCAACCGCGCGTTCGACATCGGTGGGCCCGACGTGCTCACGTACCGCCAGATGATGCAGGGGTACGCGCGCGCGGCCGGGCTCCCACGGCGGCTCATCGTGAAGGTCCCGGTGCTCAGCCCGAGCCTGTCCAGCCACTGGGTAGGGCTGGTGACGCCGGTGCCGTCCGGTCTGGCACGGCCGCTCGTGGAGTCCCTCATCCACGAGGTCGTCTGCGACGAGCACGACATCGCGCGGTACGTCCCGGACCCACCCGAGGGCCTCGTCGGCTTCGACCGGGCCGTGCGGCTCGCGCTCGAGCGGGTGCGCGACGCCGAGGTGACGACGCGGTGGTCGTCGGCGGCGGTCGCGGGCGCCCCGAGCGACCCGTTGCCGAGCGATCCCGACTGGGCGGGCGGGTCGCTCTACGTCGACGAGCGGCGCACGACGGTCGACGCGACGCCCGAGGCGCTGTGGAGCGTCATCCAGGAGATCGGCGGCGAGCGCGGCTGGTACTCGTGGGCGCTCGCGTGGCAGGTCCGCGGTCTGCTCGACAGGATCGCCGGCGGGCCGGGCCTGCGGCGAGGTCGGCGCGATCCGAGCGACCTCCGGGTCGACGACGCGATCGACTTCTGGCGCGTCGAGGAGGTCGACCCGGGTCGGCTGCTGCGGCTGCGCGCGGAGATGCGCCTGCCGGGGCTGGCGTGGCTCGAGCTGCGGGTGGAGAAGGACGACGACGGCGCGACGGTCTTCGCACAACGTGCGGTGTTCCATCCGCACGGCCTTGCCGGGCAGCTCTACTGGCGGTCGGTGACCCCGTTCCACGGGATCGTGTTCGGTGGCATGCAGCGCGGCATCGCGTCGGCGGCGGAGCGCCGCTGACCTCGTCGACGGCCCGCCACCCCTACTCTCGACCTGTGCCCACACCTCCGACCCTCGACCGCGCGGAGATCGACCGGTTGACCCGACGTGGTCGCCGTCTCGCCCAGCTGACCGTGGCCTACAACGTCGTCGAGGGACTCGTCGCGATCGCGGCGGGCGCCTCGGCGGGCCTGGTCTCGCTTCTCGGGTTCGGGCTCGACTCGGGGATCGAGTCCGTGACGGCGGTCCTGGTCGCGATGCGCCTTGCCGCCCGCCTGCGCGACGCCGAGCCCGACGAGGCGAGCGAGCGGCGGACGCTGCGGGTCGTCGCGCTGATGTTCTTCGCGCTCGCCGCATACGTGGTGGCCGAGGGGGCCCGGTCCCTGCTCACGCACGAGACCCCGACGTCGTCACCGGTCGGTCTCGCCGTCTTGGGCGCCTCGGTGATCGCCATGCCCCTGCTCGCCCGGGCCAAGACGCGCGTCGGCGTCGCACTCGGCGGGGACCGCCTGATCCTGGCCGACGCCGCGGAGACCAGGTTGTGCCTGCTCCTCAGCGTGTCCACGCTGCTCGGCCTCGGGCTGTTCGCGCTCACCGGTGCGACGTGGCTCGACCCGGCGGCGGGGCTCGTCGTCGCCGTGCTCGCAGTCCGGGAGGGCCTCGAGGCCTGGGAGGGCGAGCTCGTCGAGGACGACGAGGACGACGACGACGACTGACCCCCTTCCGCCAAGTGGAGCGTTCTGCCAGCGACACGCGGGCGTGTCGCGGCAGAACGCTCCACTTGGCGGGGCTGGGAGACTGGGGGGATGCCGTCTGCGTCTCGTCTGCCCAAGGTCCGCGCGTCCGAGCTCGTCGGGCGCGGCTGGCTGAACACCGGCGGCCGGGACCTCGCCCTCGCTGACCTGCGCGGCAAGATCGTCGTCCTCGACTTCTGGACGTTCTGCTGCATCAACTGCCTGCACGTCCTCGACGAGCTGCGTGAGCTCGAGGCGCGGCACCGGGACGTCCTGGTGATCGTCGGCGTGCACTCCCCGAAGTTCGCGCACGAGGCCGACCCGGTGGCGCTCGCCGCGGCCGTCGACCGCTACGAGGTCCACCACCCCGTCCTCGACGACCCCGAGCTCACCACGTGGTCCGCATACACCGCCCGCGCCTGGCCGACGCTCGTCGTGATCGACCCCGAGGGCTACGTCGTCGCGCACATGGCGGGCGAGGGTCACGCGCACAACCTCGACGTCCTGGTCGCCGACCTCGTCGCGGAGCACGAGGCACGCGGCACCCTGCACCGAGGCGACGGACCGTACGTGCCGCCGGCCCCGACGTCGGGCACCCTCCGCTTCCCGGCCAAGGCGATCGTGCTGCCGGGAGGGACCTTGCTGGTGGCGGACGCCGGCCACCACAGCCTCGCGGAGCTCGCGCCCGACGGCGAGACCCTCGTGCGCCGCATCGGCTCCGGCGAGCGTGGGCTGGTCGACGGTGGCCCGACGGTCGCCCGGTTCAGCGAGCCGAACGGCCTGTGCCTCGTGCCCGACGGGCTGCGTGACCGTCTCGGATACGACGTCGTGGTCGCCGACACCGTCAACCACGCGCTCCGCGGGGTGCGGTTGGCCGACGGGCACGTGACCACCGTGGCCGGGACCGGTGAGCAGTACATGGTCGGCGGTGCGGACAACGTCGCGCCGGGCCCGGTCGACGCCCGCCGAGGGGACGGTGGACCGGCGGGGGACCTGGCCGCGGGCGACCCCTCGACCGACGACGTGGACCCGCTCCGCCTCCGGCTGTCGTCGCCGTGGGACGTCGTCTGGTACCCGCCGATGGGCGCGTTCGTCGTCGCGATGGCCGGCAACCACACGCTGTGGGCGTTCGACGGCGAGCGCCGCACGATGCGCCTGGTCGGCGGCACGATGAACGAGGGCCTGCTCGACGGTCCGCTGCTCGAGGCCTGGTTCGCGCAGCCGTCGGGTCTGGCCGTCGACGCGGACCAGCGCCTGTGGGTGGCCGACTCCGAGGTCTCCGGCCTCCGCCAGGTCGAGCCCGGCACCGTGACCTCACCCGCCGCACCCTCCGCGACGGTCCGCACCGCCGTCGGTCAGGGCCTGTTCGACTTCGGCCACCGTGACGGCCCCGCTGACCAGGCCCTGCTGCAGCACCCGCTGGGCGTCGCGGTCCTGCCCGACGGGTCGATCGCCATCGCGGACACCTACAACGGGGCCGTCCGCCGCTACGACCCGGCGACGCACGAGGTCACCACGCTCGCGCGGGACCTCGCCGAGCCGAGCGGCGTCCTGGTCCAGGAGTCGGCCGACGGCGTGGTGCTGCTCGTGGTCGAGTCGGCCGCCCATCGGCTGGTGCGCGTCGCCGTGCCTCATGGCGCCGGCGACCGGCTCGACGAGGGCGCGCACCGCACGCAGCGGCCGGTGACCGAGCTGGGTGCGGGTGAGGTGGACCTCGAGGTCGTCTTCACCCCGGCGACCGGCCAGAAGTACGACGACCGCTACGGGCCGTCGACGCGCCTGTCGGTCTCCGCGACACCGCCGGAGCTGCTGCTCGGGGGTGCCGGTGACGACATCCCGCTCACCCGTGTGCTGCGACTCAACCCGGACGTCCCGGGTGGGGTGCTGCACGTGACCGCCAAGGCGGCGTCGTGCGACGCGGACGAGGCCGTCGAGTACCCGGCGTGCCACCTGAACAGCCAGGACTGGGGTGTGCCGGTGCGGGTGGTGCAGGCGGGTCCGCGCACGCTCGTGCTCCCGCTGCACGGTTGACGCCTCGCGGACCTGACGCCCAGCGGACCTGACGCCCAGCGGACCTCACACTCGAAGACCTCACGCCCCGCAGATCCGCCCCCCGTCCACCGCCCGTCCCCGGCCCGTCGCTCTCTCAGGGCAGCCCGACGATCGCGGCGGCGACGACGGCCCGCACGGGCGTCGCGACGTACTCGACGTCGACGTGCAGGCTGTCGAAGTACAGCTCGACGAGCCAGCGGCGGCCCGACGCGTCCGGCCCGCCGGCGGCGACGACCGCGGTCGCGTCGGTCGCAGCGAGCAGGTGCCTCTCGTGGGGGTGCCCGTCCGGGTCGGAGACGTGCACCCAGAACGCCCCACCGTCGAGGGCGCGTGCCGTCGACGGGTTGGCGGCGGAGGCGAAGTCCTGCCCGAACGCGTCGATGAGGAACGCGGTGTCGGGTCGGCTGACCGAGGACCCGCGGTTGACCAGCCGGAGGGTCCGGGCGGACGGTTCGCACGACGACACGTACCAGTGCATCGCCCCGACCGACTCGGTGAGGGCGATGGCGACGGCGGAGAGGCGGTCGCCCGCGTGCACCAGGACGTCGCGCGCGCGGGCGTCCCGGGTCAGGGCGTCCAGGGCGGCGAGGCCGTCGTCGAGCACCGTCAGCTGGGTGATCCCGCCGTAGCGGCTTCCCCCGGACACGCGCAGGTGTCGCGCGCGCTTGGCCCGGTACTGGGCGGCGTCGGCGAGGCGGAACAGGCTCCGCCCGGTGGCCTCGGGGTCGGTGTGCTCGGTGGAGGCGATCCCGTAGGAGAGCGTGGCGCCGTACGGCAGCCCGCCGACGGCGAGCTCGGCGTCGACGACGTCGCGGACGTCGGCCGAGGGGATGCCGACGGTGATGACGCAGAACTCGTCACCGCCCAGGCGCACCGCGGTCGAGCCCGGGAGGGCGTCGCGCATGCGGCGGACGACGTCGGCGACCGAACGCAGCAGCTCGTCGCCGCGCTCGTGCCCGTGCTCGTCGTTGATGCGCTTGAGGCTGTCGACGTCGCACATGACGACGCAGGTCACGGCGCCGGAGGCGAGGGCGGCGGCGACGGCGCTGTCGGCGGCGCGCCGGTTCGGCAACCCGGTCAGCGGGTCGGCCATGACGAGTCGCTCGACCTGCGTCGCGATGTCGATGCGGGTGAGCGCCCCGGCGACGAGGCTCGCGAACACCTCGAGCAGCGCGACCTCTTCGGACGTGTACGGGGTCGGTTCGCGTCGGGCGAGGTACAGCTGCCCCCACACGGATCCGTGCGCGAGGACGGGGACGGCGACGGCGACGGACATCCCGTTGGCGAGGAGCGCCTCGATCTCGGTCTGGTCGCTGTCGGGGTCGTTCGCGTCGACGACCCAGCCGCGGCGGTCGCGGATCAGCGCGCGCAGCGCCGGCCGCTTCGACGCGCGGTACTCGGAGGCGGCGAGCCCGGTCCACGCGCCCTCCTGGATCGGGGGATCGACGGTCATGGCGCGGAAGGTGTCCTGGTCGACGCGCCCGAGGCTCGCGACGGTGGAGCCGGTGAGGAGGCGCGCGAGCCGTGCGGCGGTGACGACGAGGTCGGACACCTCGGTGCAGCCGTCGAGGCGCATCGCGGCGTCGAGCAGCCTCTGGACATCCGTCCGGTCAGCGAGGACCTGTCGATCCGCTGTGGACGTCCTGTCCGTTTTGCTCACCTCTCCATCATGTTCTCGCCGCGTGATCCGCGACAGTGGAGGGAACGGTTGTGGCCGAATGTCCACCGACCGGACGAGCCCGCGCCGGGTCGTCAGTCCGCGCGGCGGAGCAGGTAGACCCGCGGGTGGTGGCCCTTCTGGAACACCCGCACCTCGGCGCGTTCACGCCACAGCGCCGTCCCGCGCAGCACCCGGTCCATGATCGTGACCTCGTGCGTGAGGACGGCGAGCTGCGCGCCGGGTCGGGTGATCGCGTGCGCGACGCGGAGGACCTCCTGGTGGGCGGCCTCGTTGGTCGCGTGGGACCCGGTGAGCGTGCCCCACGGCGGGTCGGCGAGCACGAGATCGGCGGGGACGGTCGGCCACCACGTCTCGTCGGCGATGTCGGCCCGGACCAGCTCGACGTCCGCAGCGAGTCCGGCCGCGGCGACGTTCGCGGTGGCGGCGGCGATCGCCTCCGGGGAGACGTCGACACCGACGGCGCTCGCGGCCGGCCCGGCGAGCAGCCGTTCGACGAGCAGCGTCCCGGAACCGCACATGAGGTTGACGACGCGGTCCTCGGCGCGGATCCCGGCGAGGCGGACGATCGCCGCGGCGATCGTGGCGTTGACGGCGCCGGGATAGTCGGCGACGCGCCAGTCCCGCGCCGAGGACGGCCGTGACCCGAGCCGCACGAGCACGTCCCAGCCGTCCGGTCGCGGCCCGGCGGCGTCGAGCTGCGGCGTGCGGCGGAACCGGAGCACGACGGCGCCGGCGTCCTCGCTGTGGTCGTGCTCCTGGCGGAGACCGGTGGCGTGCGCGAGCTGCGTGCCGAGGCGCTGGAAGACCAGGGAGTCGCTGCCCGCGGCCTCGAACCGGAAGGCGCGTGCGCCGTCGAGCCGGGCGGACCGCTGGACGGCGTCGACGATCGCGGGGAAGTACTCACCGCTGGAGAGGGACCGGGGCCGGGGCACGGGGAAGCTGAGCACCTGCGACACGGCGACGACGGTGCGCAGCGCGCGTAGGGCATCTGGCCGTCCGCCGTGCCGCACGAGCATCGAGTCCTCGCGACCGGGGAGGAGGAGCACCGGGGTGCGGGGGCCGAGCGCGTCGGCGACCTCGGACTGGACGATGTCGGCCAGGCCGGGCAGGAAGGTCAGCTCGTAGGTGGAGGTGGGGCGATCCGGTGGGCGGGGACGACTCGGCCGTGCGGATCTGGTGGGCATGGGGCCAGTGTCGCAGTCGTGGGCGGCGGTGGGCGCGGGCACGGACCGGCGTGAGCATGCCGTGCGCGGCCCTCGTGCACCTGTGTGCGGCGATCTCCGGCTAGGTTCTGGGCATGAGCACGGTTCACTCCGAGTTCCCGAGACACCTCGCCGGCGAGCCGCTCCTTGCGCTCGCGCCTGGTTCCCCGGTGCTCGAGCTGGCTCGTGCGTGGTTCCCGGAGGCCGCCTGGGAGCAGGTCCCGATGTCGACGGGGCAGGTGCGTCTGCGTCCTCGTCAGGGTGTGGTGGGGCGTTTCCGGTCCGCAGCGCCGGAGGAGCCGACCGCGGAGCCGGGCCGGTTGCGGCTCGTCGGGGAGACGCGGCTGGACGGGCCGCACCCGGTCGCGGCAGCGGCTGCGCACGCGGGCGGGCTACCGCCGCAGGCCTTCGACGTGTACCTCGTGCGCGGTGGACTCCCGCCAGAGCCGGTGGTGATGGCGTGGCTGGCCGCGGCTGCGCGGCGGACCGGGGGTGCGGTGGTGCTTCCCGAGGGTGGTGTCCTGGTCCCTGACCCGAGCTCCGCGCTGACGATGACGTTGTGGTCACCGCAGGCGATCGACGGCGATGCCGCCCTGGCGGTGCTGCGGCCGGCGTTGTCCGGGTCCCGTCTCACGTCTGCTGAGGCCGTCGGGCCGGAGGCGTGGGCGTTCACCGCGGTCTACGAGTACGACGGTCTGGTCCGGGTGAGCCTGGCACGGTCGACGGAGCTGCCGCTGGTCCTGGCGACGGCGGACCCGTCGGCGTTCGGGGTGTACGGGTACCGGGTCGCCTGGTCGCCGCCGGGCGTCGATGCCGGGGAGCTCGACGTGTCGCTCCCGCTGCACGCGATCGCACGCAACCGGGTCGCCCCGTCGATGACCCGTGCGGTGCTGGCGCTCGAGGGGAGGGTCGGGGGGACGGTCGTCGACGAGGGTGGGTTCGTGATCGACGCGGGAGACCTGACCGAGCGGGCGCGAGCGGACCGCCGGTAGCGGGCGGAGGCGAGCGCCGCGCCCTCAGGCGGAGACGAGTTCGGCGTCCTCGCGTGGACCCCGCGTGCCGGGGTCGAGGTCCGCACCGACGGCGCGCAGCACGAAGGTCTCGGTCGCGAGGATCGCCTTCTCCCGCTCGGGTCCCTCGCCGGGGACCCCCGCCCGGACAGGCAGGCGTTGACGAGCGGCACGGTGGTGTCGAGGTCCTGCTCCGGGAACGCACCGGCCTCGATGCCGGCGGCGAGCACGCGGCGGAGGATCTTCTCGACGGCGGTCACGTGGTCGCGCATCCGCTGGCGGGTCCCACGGGACAGCACCGAGCGGAGATCGGGTCCGGGGGCGAGCTGGTACACGCGCCGCAGGTCGATCTGCTGGCGGACGTAGGTGCGGAGCTGGTCCGTCGGGTCCGAGACCTCGTTGATCGCTGCGTCGATGGTGGCGACGTACAGGTTGGTCTCGTGCGTGATGAACCCGAGGAGCAGGGACTCCTTGTCGGGGAAGTGGTTGTAGACGGCGGTCCGGCCGACGCCCGCCGCTGCGGCGATGTCGGCGAGGGTGATCGCATCGAAGCCACGGTCGGCCATCAGGGCCGAGAGCGCACTGAAGAGCTTCAGGCGCGTCTGTTCGCGGTGCTCGTGCAGCGAACCACCGATGATCTTGGGCATAGTGACAGTCTGACACCATCCGTCAGCACGTCGACCGGCCCCAGGTCCCTTGCCATCAGCGTGACAGCGTGATCTCACCTCTACAGTGGCGGCATGGACGAGCAGAGCGTCGACCCCACCGCCGCCGACGCGACCACGCAGGGCCTCCCGCCGGCCGACCCGGACACCAAGGACTGGACCTGGGTGCTCGACCGCCCGTGCCCGGAGTGCGGGTTCGTGGCCTCGGACGTCGACGTGGCCGACATCGCGCCGGCGCTGCGGGCATCGGCCGTGCGCTGGCGGGCGGCGCTCGCGCGCGACGACGTGCGGGTGCGCCCGGCACCGGGCACGTGGTCCGTGCTCGAGTACGCGTGCCACGTGCGGGACGTGCATCGCATCTTCGGTGAACGGCTGGCCCTGATCCTCGACGAGGACGACCCCGCGTTCGCGAACTGGGACCAGGACGCCGCCGCGGTGAGCGGCCGGTACGCCGCCCAGGACCCGTCCGTCGTCGCGGACGAGCTGGTCGCCGCGGCCGAGACGACCGCGGACCGGTTCGCCGCCGTGCGACCGGACCAGTGGGACCGCCCTGGCCGCCGGTCGAACGGGTCGGTCTTCACGACGCGGACCCTCGGTCGGTACTACCTGCACGACGTCGAGCACCACACCCACGACATCGGCGCCTGAACCCCTCCGGCTGTCCACAATTTTCGTGCACAGGTCTGTGCGTAACGCGCGATCACGCAGGTCGGCCTGTGGATGGAGCTGTGAGGAACCTGTGCAGAAAAATCTCTTCCCCGAACCGGTTGCGGGCGCCCCGGAACGGGACTAGACCTCTCGTATCGGCACACGATGAACCGGTCGGAAGGCGGGGCAACCCGCACCAGGACAGGGGAGTCGGCACCGAGAAGATCGGAGAACGGCAGGGCATATCGGCAGGGCAACCTGACGAGCTGCGGGTGACGACGCAGGTTCCTGTGCGGGCCGATCAGTGCATCACGAGGTGCTCGACGCGCGGCTCGTCCGCTCGGAGGGCACGGAGCCGCACCGTCATGGCGGCACCGGGGTCAGGAGAGGTCGTTCGTCGACAGGCCAGGTGGGGCAACCCGTCGAGGCAGTCACTACTAGCGGCCCGACCGGATCTCGGGGTGAGGCACAGCAAGGCCCCTCGGACGCTTACTCCGAGGGGCCTTTGCTGTGCCCGAGTCTACGAGACGACCGGAGGGGCTCCGGCAACCGACACGCGGCCGGTCGGTGAACAGTGGGGTCGACGAGCACCGTGACCGGGGCGCGCGCGACCTGCACCCCGGTGGTCTGGCGGGCGCAGTGGGCTGGATCGGCGCATCGGCCGCGGGCTGCCGGCGCGCGCCGGTGAACGCAGGCAAGGCCTTGTCATCGATACAGCAACGATATATCGTTACCGTATCGATGAAAGGAGCGTCATGAGAGACGCACGAATCACAGACCAGATGCACGGCGGACACCGACCACGGCGCCACCACGAGCCGTTCGGTCGCGGTCCCGGCTTCGGACCGGGCTTCGGGCCTGGTCCGCGCCGCCACGGAGGCCTCGGCCCGGATGGCGAGGGGCGCGGTCGACGACGCGGCATGCGTGCCCCTCGAGGCGACGTACGCGCCGCCGTCCTGCAGCTCCTCGCCGAGGAGCCCATGCACGGCTACCAGCTCATGCAGCTGATCGCCGAGCGGAGCGAGGGAGCGTGGCGTCCGAGCCCGGGCACCATCTACCCGGTGCTCGCCCAGCTCGAGGACGAGGGACTCGTCGAGGTCACTCGCGGCGAGGGCCGCAAGCTCGCGACCCTCACCGACACCGGGCGCGCCTACGTGACCGAGAACGCCGCCGAGCTCGGGGACCCGTTCGCGACCCTCAGGGACAACCTCGGCCCCCAGGTCGACCTGCGCGGACCGGTCGAGGACCTCGCCAGCGCCGCCCGTCAGATCGCCCGTTCGGGCACTGTCGGGCAGCAGGAGGCTGCGCGGACCGTGCTGCGGGAGGCCCGCCGGTCGCTGTACCTCATCCTCGCGGACGACGAGGAGACCTCTGTCGAGCCGCAGGGCCGCAGCGCGACGCCATCGGAGTAGGGGGCGCACCCCGACTCCGCCTGCAGACCCCAGGTGGCGTCGGGCACGCCGATCGCACCCGGACGGCTCACCCCTCTGCGGGCAGCAGGTGGCGGATCGCTGACGGTCCGTCGGTGAACGCACGCATCCGCAGGTCGAGCTCGCGGTCGTAGCCGGTGAGTCGCTCGTGGTGCTGGCGCAGGTGCTCACCCCAGGTCGGGACGACGAACACCTCGACGAAGACCGAGCCGTCGGCCGCATCCTGGTAGAGCGTCCACGAGGTCGCTCCAGTGCGCCGACGGGACACCCCGACCCGCCGCGCGGCCTCGAGGAAGCGCTCGACGTCGCCGGTCACCACGTACCGGATCTCGATCACCACCGGGCTGGTGCGCGGGTCCAGGTCGATCGCGGCGTCGACGTCCGGCTCGGGCCAGATGGTGTCGGTGCGGGGGTCGTGGGTGCCGGTGCGGGCCAGCAGCGGCCACCACGCCTGGGACACCACGCCGGCGACCAGCAGTCCCGTCGCGGCGACCAGCGCGTGGCCGATCCCGAGCCGCTGGGCCACCAGTCCCCAGGCAGCCGCACCGATGCCCTGCCCACCGATCATGACGATGAGGTAGGTGGCCATCCCGCGGGCCCGCACCCATGCGGGCAACGTGAGCTGCAGCACCGTGCTGAACGTCGAGAGCACCACCAGCCAGCCGACGCCGGCCAGCACCAGCAACCCGACCAGCAGCACCGCGCTGCCGGTCAGTGCCGCCCCGGCCATCCCCGCCCCGAACAGCAACGAGGCGCCGGCCAGCAGCGCGCCCCGCGACATCCGGTCGCGCAGCCTCGCGAGGCCGAGCGCGCCGATCACCGCACCGACCCCGAGCGCACCGAGCAGCATCCCGTACCCGCCCGACCCGAGGCCCAGCCGCTCGCTCGCCACCACCGCGAGCAGCGCCCACAGGGCCGAGGCAGGCACCACGAACAGCGCCACGCGCAGCAGCACCCGCCGCACCCCGGGAGCGTTGACGACGTACCGGGAACCGGACCGCAGGGCGGAGACCAGGGGCTCGGCCTCCCGCACGGCCCCCGCCGGTCGGCGCCACGCCACCAGGGCGACGACGACGGCCACGGTCGAGACCCCGTTGATCGCGAACAGCACGGCCGGGCTGACGGCGAGCAGCAGGGCGCCGGCGAGCGCGGGTTCGATCGCGCGGGCGATGTTGATGTTCATGCTGCCCAGCCCGGCGGCGGCGGGGATCAGCCGGGGTGGGACGAGCTCGGGCTGGATCGCCTGCCACGCCGGACCGGCGAGCGCGTTCGTGACGCCCAGCCCGAACGTGAGCATGAGCAGCACCAGCGGTGTCACCAGCCCCGCCTCGGTCAGCACCACCAGCGACCCGCTCACGACGACCGCCGCGACGAACACCCCGACCAGGTACCGCCGACGGTCGAACACGTCGGCCAGCACGCCGGCCGGCAGCGAGACCAGCAGGACCGGCAGCAGGCTCGCCGCCTGGACCATCGCGGTCAGGGACGCCGCGTTCGGCTGGTGCACGAGCATCCACTGGGCGCCGACCGTCTGCATCCACGACCCGGTGTTGGACACGAGCTGGGCGATCCACAGCCAGCGGAACGTCGTGAGCGCGAGCGGCGCCCACGTGCCGGAGGAGCCGTCGGGCACGTCGGCGGCCGGTCCGTGCGGACCACCTCGCAGACCGCTGCCCATGCTCGCCAGAAGGCGCCGCGGCGTCCCCGCCCGCTCCTGGTCGGCTCGGTCGCTCACCGGTACCCCTCGTCGCTCGTCGCCGCGCGGCACCGTCCCACCTCGGCGGACCCGGACGGCACGCCACAGCAGGGACTCACCACGTCCCCCCGGAGCGCGGCCCCCCCGACACAGAGAAGCCGGACGACCTCGGGCGGGCACCTCTGAGTATGACAACCGCGACACCGACCCCGCCGCCGCCCGCCGTCGCGGCGCCTTCCGGCGAGATCGTGAGTCCGACGCGAGATCGCACGTTCGGAGCGACGATCTCGGACGGGACTCACGATCTCGGCGGGCTGTCGGCGGCTTGTCGCGGGCCGGCGGATGAGAGTTGTGGGTCGGCTGAGATCGGGGCCGTTCGTCCCCTGCCCGCGCGGGGGTGGGGAGTGCCAGGATCAGAGGGACGCGTGCGCGACGGCGCGCACGAAGGAGGCGGTGCACATGTCCGAGACACCGGAGACCATCTGCCATTGGGAGCAGGTCCAGCGTCAGTGGAAGTGGGAGTGGGCCAGCTACCACTCGCACGCCGCGGCGTACTGGACCGCCGGCGGCGAGGGTGGCACGACCGAGCTCCTGGACCTCGCCACGCTGGCGCCCGAACCCCCCGATCTCCGGGTGGACCTCGCCTACGGCAGCCGGTGGGAGAAGGTCTCAGGCACCGGGACGAACGTCGTCGTCGCCGCGGTCGACCTGCCCGAGAGCGAGTCGCCCGTCGGTGAGGGCTGGCGACTGGTGGAGACGGTCAGTCGCTGAACCTGGTAGGCCCGGGTGCGACGGCGAACGGTGGGTCCCGCAGGACGAGGACCCTGACCTCGCTCTCCGCCGACGGGTGCTGAGTGTGGCGTGTGGCCGATCGGTGGACGGGCGGCGGGTGCAGCACGCCCAGTCGGTCGTGCGCGCCACGAAGGTGACGTTCGTGCGACGGGTGGCCGTGCGCCAGGCCATGGCGCCGATCCCTTCCGGGATTGCCTGCAGTAGCGTCGGTGGCATTGGTGTCATGAGCGGGGGAAGTGACAGACATGCGTGGTCTCGACGTGCCTGGTCAGGCGGGGGAGTGGCGGCTGACGTCGTCGCTGTGCTCACGGAAGGTGAGCGGGCGATGAACACGACCGTCAACACCGGGTTGTGGTTGCTCTCGCTGGCCCTCGTCAACGCGGGACTGGCTCAGACCAGGGGGCGGAGCCGCTGGTACTGGTTCCTCTTCTCGCTGTTCCTGGGGCCCATCGCCACCTTCCTCATCATCGTCTGGCCGCCTCTGACCGCCCCCACCCCTGTCGCGAGATCGTGAGTGGGGTGCGAGATCGCACGTCCTGGCTCACGATCTCGGACCGGGACTGACGATCTCGCGGGCCTGGGGGGCGGTCGCGATGAGTAGGCTCGTGCCGGCGTGGTGCCTCGGTGTGGTTCCCGGCCTCGCGGGGGTTGAGGGGTCGACGTCTCGGGAAGGCAGCGGTGGACACAGCACCACGAAGCAGGGACGGCAGCGTCCATGTGACCAGCGAGCGGTTCAACACCGTCTCGCACCTGATCGCCGCGTGCTTCGCCGTGGAGGGTGCCGCGCTGCTCATCTCGCAGGCGGGCGCGCAGGGCGACCCGTGGAAGATCGTCGGATTCAGCATCTACGGCCTGTCGGTCGTGACGCTGTTCGTCTCGAGCACGCTGCACCACGCCCTCGATCGCGGGCCGCGGGTGAACGAGGTGCTGCGGACCCTCGACTACGACTCGGTCTTCCTGCTGATCGCGGGCTCGGTCACGCCACTCGTGCTGGTGCTGTTCCGGAGCACGTACGGCTGGGCGGTCCTGGGCACGGTGTGGCTGATCGCCTCGGCGGGGATCGTGCTGCGCTCGCTGCTGCGGCAGCTGCCGAAGTACGTCACGAACACCCTCTACATCGCGTTGGGGTGGATGCCGGTCGTCCTGGTCGGCGCGGGCGCGTCGTTGCCCCTGGGGGCGTTGGCGCTGATGGCGGTCGGGGGCCTCGTCTACAGCGCCGGGTTCGTGGTCTTCGTGATCGAGAGGCCGAACCCGTGGCCCGGGGTGTTCGGCTTCCACGAGATCTGGCACGTGATGGTGGTCGTCGCGGCCGTCCTGCACTACCTGCTGATGTACCTCTACGTCCTGCCCGCGTGACCGGGCTGCCCGGCGGCATGCAGCTGGTCGATCGATTGCTAGACAGGCTCACTGAGTAGTCGTACTGTATAGCCGTGCAGAGCAAACCGTGGCCGAGCGAGTGGCTCCGTGGCGTGCTGGCCCTGGCCGTGATGCGCGTCCTCGTGGACGGCCCCACGTACGGGTACGCGATCGGCGTCGAGCTCGAGGAGCACGGCTTCGGCGTGCTCAAGGGCGGCACCCTCTACCCGCTGCTGAGCCGCCTCGAGGAGGCCGGTCACGTCACCGTCGAGTGGCGTGCCGGCGACGGCGGCCCCGCCCGCAAGTACTTCGCGCTGACGGCCGAGGGGCACGACGAGTTCGTGCGCGCCGCCCGGGAGTGGTCCGAGTTCGCTCAGCTCACCACGACCTTCACCTCCACCCGCCCTGCTGCGCCGGCAGCGACGGCCTGAACCGATGGGGAGACGGCAATGACCACCACCAGATCGACCCTGCCGAAGAAGTGGACCGAGGACTTCGTCGTGGAGCTGCGGCTGCGAGGCGTGACGGGCCGCGACATCGGCGACGCCCTCAAGCACGTCGAGTCCTACTGCCAGGACAGCGGAGAGTCGCCCGACGAGGCCTTCGGACCCGCGCCCGACTACGCGAGGAGCCTTCCCTTCGCGCCAGGCCGCCTCGACGACGTGTCTGCCGGGCGGATGATCCGCGTCGGGGTGCCGTCGTTTATCGGCCTCGTCGGGATGCTGCTCACGCTGACCACCGTCGACGCCTGGCGTTCGGGTGGTGAGGTGTCGTTCACGTCCGGCTGGCTCGTCCTGCTCGCGGTCACGGTCGCGCTGTCGGTCGCGGCAGCGGCGTGGCTCGACGCGATCGCGCGGCACCGAGTACCCGCGGCATCGTGGGCGCGGCGATCTACGGAGCGGCCCTGATGGCGCCCGTCACGCTCACGACGGTGGCCTTCACAGCCCCGGTCGCGGTGTGCGGAGCCGTCGGTGTGGCGCTCCTGGTCGCCTCCGGCCTGCTCAACGCGCGGATGCCGCTGCGACTCGATCCGGTGCGGGATCCGACGCAGCAGCGGTCCGGGCGCTCCAGGATCGTCGTGGCGCTGTCCACCGTGGCGACGTCGTGGCTGTTCGCGCTGCTCACGGCGGTCGCGACGCTCATCGTGCTGGTGGTGCCTGCCTGAAGGTCGGCGGAGCTCGATCCGGCCGCCGTGCAGCGCGCGAGCCGCGTCGCCCGGCCGCTCGTCGCGATGGAATCCTTCCCACCGGCTGCACGTTATGTCAGCCAGGCAGAACGGAAGGAGGAGCCCATGGCAGCGAAGGTCGAGTTCGAGGACGACAACGGTCAGGTTGTCCGCTACGTGCGCCACGTCAGCGGTGGCGGGCTCGTCTCGCCCGGGGCGCGGGTGCACGAGGGAGCGTCGGTGGCGTCCACGACCTACGTCGAGGCCGGTGCGCGGGTCGGTGCGCGCACACGGATCGGCGAGGGAAGCTGGTTGGAGCACGACGTGCTCGTGGGGGAGGACGTCGTCATCGACCGGAACGTCCACCTCGGGCCGCGCACGCGCGTGCAGAACGGTGCACGGATCGGCGCCGGGGCCCGCATCGGGTCCGATGTCGTCATCACGCACGGTGCCCGGCTGCTCGCCGACGCCATCGTGCCCGACGGCACCGTCGTGCGCCGGAGCGCCCGGTCGGGTCGGTCCGACTTCGGGATCGCGGCGTAGAGACCGATGCGGGGTCTGGTGCTGCGAAGCGCCCGCGCGGTCGACGGACAGAATGTCCGGAACCACCTGTGGAAGCTGGTTCCGGAAAGGGTCTGACCTGCGGCGATGGGCGCCCTCGCGGATCCGCTCTACAAGCGAAGGGGTGCCTGTTCTACAACCGCAGGTCAGCGCGCCATCGATCCGTCAAGTGCGTGCCGGTTTCGCGCGAGCCGGCCCGCGAGGATCGGTGGACTTGCACGGGCGCTCCTCGGCCCCTGCGTGGGAGTATCTCGATAGAGTCGCCGCATGGTCGGGGCTGGCGCCTTCGCGCGTATCGACGCGTCGGATTGGCCCGTGGTCGCGACGGAAGCAGTGGGTGCCGACGAGAAGCTCTGGGTGAGCGGTCTTGGTACCCGCTGGCTCTTCAAGCCCGTCACGACCACTGCGACCGGCCACCGTCAGGGTGAGGACTGGTCCGAGAAGGCCGCCGCCCACTTGGCTGAGCATCTTGCGGTGCCCTGCGCCGCCGTCGAGCTCGCCGTGCGGGGCGGCGTCGAGGGCTCCCTCTCGCGCGACCTGGGGCCGGCGGGCTTCGAGGTGCAGTCCGGTGCGTTGTTCCTGGATGCGCTCAAGGCGCCCGGCTTCGTGCCTGCTCGCGATCTGGCGGCCGACGCGGCGCGGAGGAAGTGCCGTCCGGGGCACTCACTCGCCAACATCCGGACCGCGCTGGACGGGGTTCTCGCGCCTCCAGGCAGTTCGTTGCCCGCGTCGTTCGATGCGTACGACACCTTCGCCGGCTACGTGATCCTCGACGCCTGGATCGGCAATCGTGATCGGCACGACGAGAACTGGTCGGTCCTCGTGCCGGAACTCGGGAATGGTCCGGTCCACCTGTGCGGTTCCTACGACCAGGCGGGAGGCCTCGGATTCAACCTGCGTGACGAGAGGCGGTGCGAGATGCTGCGACTCGCCGCCGGTCATGACGTCGCGGCCTTCGCGGAGCGGGGTACCGCGTGGCGGTTCGAGAACGGCCCGGACAAGCCGATGCGTACGCTCGTCGAGCTGGCGGTCGATGCCCTCGAGCTCGCGTCCGGCGCGGCACGCACCTACTGGTGTGAGGCGATCGCGCGGCTCGGATCGGTCGACGGCGCGACGGTGTTCGAAAGGATCGACTCCATGTCAGACCTCGCGCGTAGTTTTGCAGGCGCGCTGCTGGGGATTAATGGAAGGAGGCTGCGTGATGAGTGTGAACGTCGTTTCTGACATGCACCGTGGCGATGTGCGGGACACCTCGACGCCTCATCGGGAGTTGGTCGTGGCCTGGCAGCATCCCGTGGACAGGGGGATCCACCCGATCGCGCTGCTGCGCCACCGGGGTGACGAGTACTCGTTCCGCTACGTGCGGGCGGTGCTCGAGGTGCCGGACTTCCGGCCGTTGCTCGGGTTCGGTGACCTGCGTGAGGTCTACACCTCCGACAGGCTCTTCCCGTTGTTCGCACAGCGTGCTCTCGATCCACGTCGCCCGGACTACCAGCGATACGTCAGCGACCTCGGCTTGGACCCGTCCGACGCGACCCCGTGGGAGCAGATCACCCGCTCCTCCGGGCGGCGTAACGGCGACACCCTCCAGTTGTTCCCGGTGCCGCACGTCGTCGCCGGGCAGGTCTCGTGCTCGTTCCTGGTGCATGGCATCCGGCACCTACCGGAGAACCGGCCAGTGTTTGACGGAGTCCCGCACCCGGTGACGGCTGGGCAGATCGGTGACGTGCTAGACGGACTGGTCCCTGGCGCGCCCTTGGCTCTGGTGCCGGAGCCGACCAACGCCAACAATCCTGAAGCGATCCTCGTCGTGGCCGGTGAGGTACCGGTCGGGTACGTGCCCGACCTCCTGGTCCGTGACCTGCATCGGCTGCGCGAGGTCACACAGGTGCATGCGTCGGTCATCCGGGTCAACGGCCCGGACGCCCCCTCGCACCTGCGAGTGCTCGCCGAACTCGCCGCTGAACGAGCCCACGGCTTCGAGTTCTTCCAGGACCCGCGGTGGGCGCCGCTCGCGCACTGACCCGCTGGCCGACGGTTGTTCAGTAGGCGAACACGTCGTCGAGCCCCAGGATCGAGGTCTCCACCTGAGCTGGGAGGAACGCGCAGCACTCGGCGTAGAGCGAGGCGAGGCCATTTGCGCCCAGCTGGGCTTCAAGTACGTCGAGCAGGGGCAGGAGGAACTCGACGTCGCGCGCTGCGTAACGCATCTGCTCCCGCGACAACTCTGGCGCCGACCAGTCGCTGACCCGCTCTGCGCCCTTCTCCAGGGCGACGGCGAGGTGTCGGTCGACCAGGGCAGCGAGTGAGTGCTCACCGGCGGGCGCTGACGGGCTCAGGAGCTTCGATGCGACCTTGGTGCAGCGGACGTTGCTGGCGCGCACGCCCCATGCCCGGTGCATGAAGCGCAAGTCAAAGGGCGCGTGATGGAAGACCTTGGTCACGTCTGGGTCAGCGAGTAGCCTCGCCAGACTTTGCGGACGCTGGTCGGTCATCCGGACTAAGACCGTTCCGACCTGCGGCGCGTGCAACTGACATAGGGCGAGTCGGTCGGTCCGCCAGTCGAGGCCGCCGGTCTCGGTATCCCAGCCCACCACGCCGGAACTGAGGAACCTGCGTAGCAACTCATCGGGGAGGTCGCCCTCGGCGAGCGTGACCATGCCGGCGACCTCCAGATCTGAACACGCCACGACGGACGATGCGGCTGAGACTACCGTGGCACGAGCAATGAGGTCCCGCGGAGCGGGTAGTGCCGCAGCGAGTGGAGGGCGGACCTCGACGACGCCGCCGTGAGCCGTGGACGTTGGAGGATGTGGTCGATGGGAAGGTCCGGATTGATTGGCCCTGACTTCCACCTCAGGCCTGTCGTTCGTCCTGCACGCGCCTAATGTGCTTCTTCATCCCTGGACTGAGCTCGTCGAGTCGAAACCTGACCGATGGCCAGTCCTTGGCGTCGTCCAGGTCAGCAATCACGGCAACCCACATGTCACGGGATCTCTTCGCACGCCGCGCTTCATCGAGGGCGTCATCTCGGGCGCTCTCGAGGCGGTTGGCCGCGGTTCGCGCTGCGTTCATCCGGGTGAGGGCCAGCGAGACATGGTCTTCAGCGCGTGCGAGTCGGGTGTCCACCGACTCACCGGGGCGGGTGGGATGCCGCAAACAATCGGGGCACGTAACTTCGGGTGCCGCTTCGGGTGACCTCGCGGTCGACGCCGGCGCCTGGTATCTGAACGGCAGCGTGCAGCAGGAGCACGATCGGTGGACAGCGATCGTCGCGTCGCCGGACGTTCCGACACCGTACGGGTTGCGCTCGCGCCAGTTGTCGGGGCGGTTGGGTCGCGGTGTGGGCGTCAACGTGTTCGCTCCTTCCCGGGTTCAGGATGCACGCCGGTGCCCGGGCCGTCTCCGCATTTGCCGACCGGCTCGCGATCGATGCCGGGAGAAGCTTGACTCCCTGGTGCCCCGGTGCCAGGCACCATTGCCGAACCGGGTGGGCGTTGCCGAGTGAACTTGGTCAGAGGTCGACAACGGTCCGGTGCCTCCTGCGCAGCGAACTGACGTCGACGCTGCGGCAGACCTGGCTGCGCACGGCAGGGACTGGGAAAGACTCCGGCGACGCATTGGCCTAGTGCCCGGTCCCCGCATCGTGTCCCTAACCCACCAGCCGCGGAGCCATCGACTCCATCTGCTCCATGACCAGCCGTATCGCTCCTTGCTGCTTGTCGGGCGGATAGTCGTACTTCACGAGCAGGCGCTTGATCGAGGAGCGCAGCTTGGCCTTGACGTCGTCGCGGACCGTCCAGTCGGTCTTGATGTCGCGCCGCATGATGGTCACCAGGTCGCGCGCGATGTTCGCGAGCACTCCCTCGCCTTGGATCTCGACCGCCGACTCGTTGGACGCGACCGCGTCGTAGAACGCGAGTTCGTCCTCGTCCAGCGGCGGGATGAAGTCGGCCCCGCGGTTGGCCTCGTGCGCGACCTCCTGCGCCAGAGCGATCATCGCGGCGATCACCTCGGCGGAGGTCAGCTGCTGGTTGGTGTACTTGGCCATGAGCTCGAGCAGCCGCTCGGAGAATGCGCGCTGACGCACGAGGTTGTGGCGCGTCACCGACCGGCTCTCCGACATGATCAGCGCTCGCAGCGCCTCGACGGTCAGGTGCGGGTTCTCGGCCTCGCGGGCCTTGGCGAGGAAGCCCGCGTCCAGTGCGGACAGGTCCGGTCGGGGCACCCCGGCGGCGTCGTAGATGTCGAGGACTTCGGTGGACACAACGGCGCCGGCCACGAGCTGGTTGAGCAGGCGCTGGACCTCCTCGGGGATGGGCTCGCCGCGGGCCTGGCGGTCCTCGGCGTCGAACTTGCCCATCCACACGCGCACCTCTTCGAAGAAGCGCGCCTCATCGCGCACCGCGGCCAGGGCGTCGGCGCCGCTGGCGATGGCCCAGGCGCGGGAGAGCTGGGCGGAGATCCGGCGGTACTGCGCGGCGAGGGTCTCCTGGTCGTCCGCACTGTCTGTGTCGCGTGGGCGGCGCAGGAACTCCACGGCCCCGAAGACGGCCTTGATGTAGGCGCGGGCGCCAGGTGCGGCGAGCCTGGCCTGCCAGTCGTACCCGGTGAGTAGCTCGCGCAGCCGGCCGAGCAGCTCGGTGACCAGGGAGACGGCGTCGTCGATGGAGCGGCCGACGGGCTTGGTCTCCTGGTCGGTCTCGGTGTACTCGGCCAGGGCCTTGGCGAGGTTGTCGGCCAGGGGTGCGTAGGCCACGAGCAGCCCGTCCTGCTTGCCGCGGAAGGTGCGGTTGACCCGGGCGAGGGTCTGCATGAGCAGGGCGCCCTTGAGCGGGCGGTCCAGGTACAGGGTGTGCAGCGGCGGGGAGTCGTAGCCGGTGAGCATCATGTCCTTGACGATGACGATCTCCAGCGGGTCGTCCGGGTTTTTCAGTCGCCGCTTGATCACGGCGTTCGCCGAGTCGCGGCGCACGTGCTCGGAGACCGGGGGGACGTCCGAGGCGGTGCCGGAGTACACGACCTTGATGACACCGGACTCCAGGTCCTCGGAGTGCCAGTCGGGCCGCAGGGCGATGATCGCCGCATACAGCCTGGCGCAGATCTCCCGGGTCGCCCCGACCACCATCGCCTTGCCCGGGACGTAGGGGGCCTCGGGTGTGGACAGGACCGTGGACATGACGGCTCGGCGGGCCTCCCAGTGTGCGACCAGGTCGCTGGCGAGCAGGGCGATGCGCTCGGGTGCCCCGTAGACGGCGTTGACGACGGCGACTGACCGTTCGATCCGTTCCCGTTCGGTGTCGTCCAGCCCGGTGGTGGCCTCGTCGGCCGCGGCGTCGATGAGCTCTTCGGTGAGCGTCCCGGCGAGCTGCACCTTGACCAGGCGGGACTCGAAGTACACCGGGACGGTGGCGCCGTCGGTGACTGCTCGGGTCAGGTCGTAGATGTCGATGTAGTCGCCGAAGACGTCGCGGGTGTTGCGGTCGGCGAAGGAGATCGGTGTGCCGGTGAACGCGATGAGGGTCGCGTGGGGCAGGGCGTCGCGCAGGTGGCGGGCGTAGCCGTCGAGGTCGTCGTAGTGGCTGCGGTGTGCCTCGTCGACGATGACGACGATGTTGGACCGCTCGGACAGCAGCGGGTGGCTCGCACCGGACTCGCGTTCAGCAAGGTTGCGGCCGAACTTCTGCAACGTCGTGAAGTAGATGCCACCCGACGCGCGCCCGGACAGCTCGGCCCGCAGCTCCTCGCGGCGCTGCACCTGGACGGGCTTCTCGGGCAGCAGGAGGCTGTGGGCGAACGCACCGTAGAGCTGGCCATCGAGCTCGTTGCGGTCGGTGACCACGACGATCGTCGGGTTGGCGAGCTTCGGGTGGCGCAGCACCTGGTTGGTGTACAGCTCCATCTCCATCGACTTGCCCGAGCCCTGGGTGTGCCACACCACCCCGGCCCGCCCGTGCGACGCCACGGCCTGCACCGTGGTCCCCACGGCCTTGGTCACCGCGAAGTACTGGTGCGCCTTGGCGATCCGCTTGGACAGACCGTCCTCGCCCCCGTCGAACGCCACGAACCCGGTCAGCAGCTGCAGGAACCGCAGCTGGTTGAACACGCCCCACAGCAGCAGGTCCAGTGCCGTCTCCCCGTCCTGCAGGTGGGCGAGATCGACGGGCGCACCCTCGTCGTCCACGTTCCACGGGGCGAAGTGGTGCAACGGCGTGAACGGGGTGCCGTACCTGGCCAAGATGCCGTCCGACGCCACGACGAGCACCGCGAAGCGGAACGCGAGCGGGAACTCCCGCAAGTACGTCTGCAGCTGGGCGTGAGCCGCGGCGACGTCAGCCTGGGTGCTGCCCGCACGCTTGAGCTCAACGAGCGCCACGGGAAGCCCGTTGAGGTACAGGACCAGGTCGAAGCGCCGTTCGAGGTCGCCGTGGGCGATGGTCACCTGGTTGGCGGCGAGCCAGTCGTTCTCACTCGGCTCGGTGCTGACCAGGCGGATCGTCGGGGTCTGCTCCTGCCCGTCAGTGTCGATGTAGGTGATGCCGCGAAAGCCCTCGGTCAGGAAGGTGTGGAGGCGGTGGTTCTCGGTGACGGCGTCCTGCGAGGTGGGCGCGAGGATCGCCGCCAGGGCCTGGTCGAGGTACTCCCGCGGGACGCTCGGGTTCAGGTCCCGCAGGGCCGCACGCAGGCGTGACGGGATGACGAGCTCGCCCCAGCTCTCCCGCTCACCTGAGCCCGGCGCAAGGGTCGACCCGTGGACGGGACGCCACATGAGCTCACCCAGGACCTCCAACGCGAGCTGCTCCCAGGTGTCCTCGGAGAGGTGGTGGGTCATCGGGTCTCCTCGGGCGTCTGCTCAGCGGCTCCGGGGCTCGCGACCAGGCCCGGGCGAGAGCGTGTGATGGATGGCACCAGCACGGCGGCGATCTCTTCCGCGATCGGGTCAAGATGCCCCTGCTGGTCATCGAACATGATGTGCGGGCGCAGGATGCGCAGGACACGGGCCTTCTCGATGCCACCGAGGAAGAACGTGTCGTTGAAGTGGACGTCCCACTCGCGCAGGGTGCGGATGGCGCGCTCGTGCGCCGGTGCCTGCCTCGCCGTGACGAGCGCGATGCGAACGCGGGGCACGTAGCCACTGTCGGTCGCACTCCTCTCGAGTTCGGCACGCTGGATCTTGCCCAGCGCTCGGACAAGTTGTGCCATCGGCCCCGGGCTGTGGGGCTCGTCGGCCCGTTCCGCCTCGTAGGCGAGGAACCCCGGGAGCTCGTCACGGTCATAGACCTCCTGAGACTCAAGGTCGGCCACGACGCCGTCGAAGTCGAACGCCACGCGCAGCGCCCCGGCCCCCTCGTCCGCGTCACTGCCGGCAGGAGCGGTGCGCCCAAGGACGACACCCGCAGGGAATGAGCGATCGACGGCTTCCTGGACATCGCGCCGGTTGCCCGAGAGGTACAGGCAGATGTTCAGCGCGGGAATGTACTCATACGGTGCCGTGCCTTCCGTGAAGACGGCGCGTTCGATCCTCAACCCGTAGTGCGCGATCGACTTCATCAACCGCAAACCCGTGATCGCGTCGTCCTTGGCGAGGACGATCACCTCGACCAAGGGGTCCTCAGGCGACAGGTCGTTGAGCCCGAGAAGCCGCACGATGAACGGGAACGCTGCACCCTTTCGGAGAGGTTCGTCGATGTGGAGGTCCTGGTAGGCCCGGTAGGCGTCCAGACCCTCCTTGAAGACCGCATCGGACTCGGAGAGATCGAAGAGCGCACTCGGGGCAACGCCGACGACAAGGCGGTGATCAAGTTCGTAGGGCACGATGCGCCTCGCCCCTTCAGCTGTTCGTGACGGTCAGGACGCCGTCGAGGCCGCGGTCAGGGTGGTAGGACCACGACACGGTCACGTTGCCCCACGTCTCCGTCTGGCGGCCGTCCATCGCCGTGGTCTGGTCGATGTGAGAGGTGACCGCGGACGGCATCTTGAGACGATCGAAGATGCACGCGATGTCCGTGATCGCGGCACCGGAGGCGTCCTCGTTGCCCTTCGTGTCGAAGGTGAGCGACGTCCCGCCGTCTCCGAGCTCGATGCCCGGCGTCGTCGTCAGCCCGCAGGACGCGACGGCCCCGGTCAACACGGCGGCACGCGCCGCTGCGGCGTCGGAGACGGCCCGCTCGGCAGCCACGCGTGCCGCCTGGTCCGCGCGCTCGGTCGCGGCCGCGCGGTTCGCGGACAGAGCAGCCATCCCTCCTGCGCCGATGAGCACGCCGAGCACACCGGCCGCCACCGGAAGGATCCAGGAACGTCGCATCGAGCCACGAGGTCTCGGCGACGATGTCGGTGGCATCTCGGGTGACGGTCCGCTGGCCACCGGAGCGATCGGGTCTGGCTGTGAGACGGGCGGGTCGGTGGTCATGTCGGTTTCCCCCTGCGGTTGGTGCGAACGGTGGGAGTGGAGCGGATCAGGTGTGGGCCTCCGCGAGGCGTTCGGCGTCGCGGACGCGGAGCTTCCCGGACATCAGGGCAGGGAGGAGGGTGTCGCGGATGGCGGCGATGCCGCGACGCTCGGCCGCACTCGCAACGCGTCGTGCGAACACCGGCTCGGCAGTCGCCTCGAACGCTTGGAGGGCTGGCGCTGAAGGGATCACCACCGTGTGGCGGTCGAGGTCTCCCTTGTTGAGGTGGATGACTGTGGTTCCGGACTTGTAGCCCTCGATCTCCGCTAACGGCTCCCGAAGGGCTTCCCGCACAAAGGCGGCACCCGCGACCCGGCTCGTGACCCGGCACACCCGCTGGTTCAGAAGCCCTGGCTCACCGAGCCATGCTGTCGCACGGAACTCTGCGTCCATTCCGACCACGATCTCTCCCGGTCGCACGACCGTCTCACGCGTGCGGCTCTCGGTCGTCCACACCTGAGATTCGAAGGTGCGGAGATCTCGGATGCGAATCAGAGGGCGGCCTACACCCGGCTCCGAGAATTGCTCGCCGGAGAATGGCTCTCCGAACGAGAAGGTGAATGCCTCAAGCAGACGGTCGTTCCCTGAGCCGGGCGCGGCGACGGCGCGGGCATGCATCTGGCGGATCAGATCGTCCGCGAGCCTCTCCGCGCGAGTATTCGCGGCGATCTTGTCGTCGAGCGCGCCCAGCACCTCCGCGATCGCCCGCTGCTCTTCGAGCGAATGGGGGGTCAGGACGAACGATGCAATCTGTGGTCCGCTGATGTGGGGCACGGCGGAGCCGGTCTGGATGGCGAGTACGTACTCCGTGAAGGCTCGGCTCCCGACGATGTGCGCGATGTACCGCTGATCGGTCCCGGGCTTCGCTCGGAGTCGGGCTACTCGCTGAACCAGGTAGGACGGGACATCAACCGACCGGAGCTCTGCGTACTTGAGACCAGCCTCGATCCAGGGTCGGTCCATCGCGAGGACGACATCTCCCACCTGCAGGTGGTACTTGGGGTCGACTGGTTCCGTCCGGGGCCAACGGGCCGCGTTCGCCCATCGGAGACTGCCCTGTGCAACGTTGTCGCCGCGCACTAGGCGGATGTCGTCCGGTTCGGCGGTGAAGCCGGCGCTTGCGAACGGGAAGCCTGGGGTGAGCTCTACGAGGGCGCCGAGCGTGGTCTCCGCGGAATCAGCCACGGACCCTCCCGAGCTGCTCCCGCACAACCTGCTCGAGCCGTGCGGACTCGTCGAACTGCGCCAGCAGCTCTCCGGTGAGCCGTTCGATCTTCGCGTCCAGCGGTTCGTCGTCTTCCGCCACGTCGGCGGCTCCGACGTACCGCCCAGGTGTCAGCGCGTATCCGGCGTCCTTGATCTCGGCGAGGGTCGCGGAGTGGCAGAACCCGGGCACATCGTCGTACGGCAGTCCCGCCTCCGCCGCTGAGGGTGTGCCGCGCCAGGCGTGGAAGGTGCCGGCGATGCGGGCGATGTCTTCGTCGGACAGTGCGCGTTCGGCGCGGTCGACCATGTGGCCGAGCTCGCGGGCGTCGATGAACAGCACCTGCCCGGTGCGGTCCACTGAGCCGCGTGGGCCGCAGGTCTTGTCCTGGGCGAAGAACCACACGCAGACGGGGATGGCGGTGGAGCGGAAGAGCTGGGTTGGCAGGGCGACGAGGCAGGAGACGAGGTCGGCCTCGACGATGCGGGCGCGAATCTCGCCCTCGCCGCCCGAGTTGGTGGACATGGATCCGTTAGCCATCACGATGCCGGCGGAGCCGCCGGGGGCGAGCTTGGACAGGATGTGCTGGATCCAGGCGTAGTTGGCGTTCCCGGTGGGGGGTACGCCGTACTTCCAGCGGGGGTCGGACTCGGAGCGGGCCCAGTCCTTGATGTTGAACGGGGGTTGGCCAGCACGTAGTCCATGAGGGTGTCGGCGTGCTGGTCGCGGGCGAAGGTGTCGCCCCAGCGGGGTGCGAGGTTGGCGTTGAGGCCGTGCACGGCGAGGTTCATCTTGGCCATGCGCCAGGTGCGTTCGTTGGCTTCCTGGCCGTAGACGCTGATGGCCTGGGTGTCCGCGTCGTGGCGTTCGAGGAACTTCTCGGTCTGGACGAACATGCCCCCTGAACCGCAGCACGGGTCGTAGACGCGTCCGGAGTACGGCTCCAAGACCTCGACAAGCACCCGCACCACACCGGGGGGCGTGTAGAACTCCCCGCCGCGCTTACCTTCGGCGGCGGCGAACATGCCGAGGAAGTACTCGTAGACCTCGCCGAGAAGGTCGCGGGCGCGGGTGGCGCCGTGGCCGGAGAACCGGGTGTCGTTGAGCAGGTCGAGAAGCTCGCCCAGGCGACGCTGGTCGACGTTGTCGCGGTTGTAGATGCGCGGGAGCGTGCCGGCCAGGGCCGAGTTGGAGCCCATGATGTGGTCCATCGCGCCGTCGATCAGCTCACCGACGGTCTGGCCCGCCTGGCCGTTCGCGGCGGGGACTCCCTTGGCGTGTTCGGCGAGGTACTGCCAGCGTGACGTCGTCGGCACCCAGAACACGCCGTGGCCGGTGTACTCGTCGCGGTCGTTCAGCAGGCCCTCGATCTGGTCGTCCCGGTAGCCCTCGGCGGCCAGATCGGTGCGGATCTGCTCGCGGCGCTCGTCGAAGGCATCCGACACGTACTTGAGGAACACCAGCCCGAGAATGACGTCCTTGTACTGCGAGGCGTCCATCGAGCCGCGCAGCTTGTCCGCTGCCTTCCAGAGCGTGTCCTTGAGCTCCTTCATGGTCATCGGCGCGGACGGGTCGGTGCGCTTGCGGGGTGGCATGGGGTCAGCCTTCCATCTGGGCGGGACGGTCGGTGTCGATGAGGGTGACGGACCCGGAGGTCACGGCGTCGACGAGGCGGGTGGTGAGGGCGTCGAGGGCGACCAGGCGTGCGGCGGTGGCGGTGCGGGCGTCGGCGAGGTCGGTGAGGGCTGAGCGGACGGCGTTCGCCTGGCTGGTGGGGACCAGGGGGATCGGCCACAGGCGCCAGCCGCCGAGGCGGGAGGATGTCGCGATCGCCTGAGCGATGATCTCGGGGATCAGCCCCGGCGGTGCGGTGGACGTCAGGCGCAGGGCGCGCGCCGGTGTGGCGACGACGGCGAAGCCGTCGCGGTCCACGACGGCCGCGGGGTGGGGGGCAGTGCAGAAGACGATGTCGCCGGGCTGTGTGTAGCGGCCGCGGGGGTAGGTGGCGGCGAACGTCAGGCGATCGATCGTTGGCTCGGTGCCGGGTGCGGCGAGGCCGGTCACGGTGAGTGGGGTGTGGACACGGACGCCGTTGCCGGTGGTGAGGTCGGCGTCGAAGAGGCGGTTGCCTCGGACCAGGCGCAGGTGGCCGAGCTCGATGAGGCGGCCCAGGGCGATCGCCGTCGGTCCGGAGGCCTCTCCTGGACGCAACACTGGGAAGTCAAGGCCGGGCAGCGTCGCGGCAGCATTGCCGTACAACGCGTTGATCTCGAGGGTGAGGGTTGCGGGGTCGGTGCGCGGGCGCCGGGTCGCGGTGTGGGAGGTGACGAGGTCGGCGGAGGTGGCGATGAGCGTCGTCGTCGTGGCGAAGCGGGTGAAGCGGAACGCGTGGGCGAGCGGGTCCAGGCTCGAATCAGCGGCGGCCACCAGGTCGGTGACCAGGTCGTTGATCGCGGCGGTGTCGAGCGGGGTGGCGCGAAGGTCGGCGACGGCCGTGCGGTGGTCGGCGGAGCGGACGTCACCCGTGCGTGGTCCGAGGATCCATACGCCGAGCCCCTGGCGTGGGTGCGCGGGCCAGAGCCCGGCAGGGAGGCGAACGATGGCTCGAACGCGTCCTGATCGAAGGACAGTTGCGCGGGCGGACTGGAGGGCGCGCGGCAGCCGCCCGCACAGCGCGCCGGCGGGTCCAACGACGATCGCCCGCGCGTCGGCGGGCAGGGTCGCTTCGAGTGCGCTCAGCGCGTCCACGATCTGCGTGTCCGTGAGCTTCGGCCGGGTGGCGGACGGCAGATGCACGAGGACTGTCGAGCCCTCCGGTGGGGAGACAAGGCCGTCGTTCTCGGAGGCGTCGATCAGGTCCCACCCGTTGGCCAGGAGGGTGCGCCGGGCGCGCCGCGAGGCGGAGTCGCCAAACGGGGGCAGTGCTGCGGTGCCGGGCTCTTCGCGGAGCGCGGCGACGGCGGTGAGGAGCTCGGCGTCGCCATCGGGGCTGACGAACGTGCGGGCGTCCGCACCCGTCGGGGTGAGCTCGACGGCCAGGCCGGCGAGCAACGTCAGGGCCGCCGCGTCGAGGCTGTAGGAGCTGATGTCCTCCAGGCCGAGGCGGCGATGGCTTTTGACCAGCGCGTTCACCGCTTCGGCCGGGGTGAAGGCGGCCGAGGCGAGAGCATCGGCGTGACGGGCCCACACCGGCGCGTCTGCGCCGAGCGCCACGATCTCGCGGTGCAGGGAGCGGTCGTGGGGGTCGACGTCGTCCGCGAGATCCACCAGGTCCTGGGCGCCAAGGCCGCTGAGCGGGGTGTCGAGCTGGGCCTTGAGCACGAGCAGCGCGAGCAGGCCGTCGACCGCCGCCAGTCGCCCCGCGTCGGGGAGGAGATCGAGTGCGGTGGCGGCGGCGGACTCCTGGCGCACGGCCGGGTTGTTTCCGTGGCCGGTGGCTTCGAGCCAGGCGACCACGTCCTCGAGGAGGAACGCGTCGCGGCCATTGCGACGTTGGGCAGCCGCTGGGAACGGGTGGGCGGAGCCGGCGGAACGGGTGCGCCACATGGACGCGACTGGGCGCTGGACGTGAGCCAGGGCGGCGACATCGCTGAGGGTGACGAGCGTGGGGGCAGCGGTGAGCGCGGCCATCACGGGGCACCTCCTTGCGGCGACATGATCGAAGACTAGAACTCTCTGCCCATCAAGATCTCCATATTGCTGATAAGTGGGGTTATCACGCCTCGACTACGCGGTTGGACGCTCGAGGGAGCAGGTTCCTCTCGTCCCAGCCCGAGCGATCGGGCCCAACGAAGGAGCCCGTGATGTCCGACCCGAATCTGCCCCCGTCGCCCGCTGACAGCGGAACGGTGCCGCCTGGCCCGTCCGTCGCCCTGCCGTCCGCGGCGATGACCGGCGGCCCGTCAGCACCCACCACCGCGCTCCCTGGCGGACCGGAACTTCACGGCAAGCCGGTACGGCGCAAGCGCTGGGTGTGGCCCGTCGCCGCGGCCGCGTGCTTGCTCTTCGGGTTCGCGATCGGCGGCTCGAGTAGCGACGGCGTCACGAAGACGAGGTACGACGCCGCCGTGAGCGAGCGGGACGCGCTCGCCGCCAAGGTCGACGGCCTCTCCTCCCAGGTCAACGATGCGAAGGCCGCCGCACAGAAGGCCGAGAGCACGCTGGCCGACCAGAAGGCCGCCCTCGACTCGCGATCGGCCGCGCTCGACACGCGCCAGGCAGACCTTGAGAAGAGGGAGGCCGCCGTCGGCGCGACGGAGAAGGCCGTCGCCGCGTCGCGGGTCGGCGTCGGCACCTGGACCGTCGGCGTCGACATCCAGCCGGGGACCTACCGCGCCGCCGAAGCCGTGACCGGATCCTGCTACTGGGCCATCTATCGCAGCGGCAGCAACGGCAACGACATTCTCCAGAACGACATCGTCCAGGGCGGCTTCCCGACGGTGACGCTCAAGGACGGACAGGACTTCAAGAACGGATGCGGAGACTTCGTCAAGCAGTAGCCCTGATCCCCTCCGCTGGCGCGTCGCAGGGGGACGCGCCAGCGGTGTCCGCGGTGGCGTGGGGTACCGATCTCGCTGGCCCCGGGGGTGCTGCAGTCCCACGCGGCGTTGCCGCCGCCCCGGGTGGGGCGGCGGCAACGGTGGCGTTCAGGCTCGGCTCTGCCTTCGGGCTCGGGCGGTCTCTCGGCACAGGGGGCACCGGGGGAGCTGGGTCTCGGTGCTCATGCCGGATTCGAGCAGGAGCCAGTGGGGTAGCTCGCGGGCGTAGATGTCGGGGAAGTGTTCCTCGATCTCCGTCTCGACGGCGGCGAGCAGGTGCAGGAGGCCGGTGGCGTCTTCGTCGTCGGTGATGGGGGCGAAGCGCAGTGACTGCACGAGCAGGTCGCGGTTGACAAGCAGGTCCAGCAGCTGGCGCTGGTGATCGCGGGTGCGCGCGGTGCTGGTGGTGCTGCGGTGGTGATCGGTTGTAGACACGTGACCCTCCTGGGCCGTGGGCGTCCCGCGTGGCGGTGCGCCACCCGGTGACGCGAAGCGCTCGCGCGCTCACCGGGACCGGTTGGCGCTGCGCCAGTGGGGACAAGGGGTGTGGGGCCACTGTCACGGGGTCTGGCGCCGGCACGGTCTCGGTGCTTCGGGACGCGTGCTCCCGTCGCCGGAGGTGACTCCCTTGGCCCGGATCGATGGGTCGGCGCGGTGCTGTGGTGTGGTGGTGTGCGGCCACTGCGCCCGATGCCTGAGTGCTCACGGTGCCGTGGCATGGCAACGACATCGAGCACGTCATCGTCCACCCGTCCGACTGCTCGCCCTCGGGGGCGAGTCGTGAGCAACAGGGCCGCCCGCAGGAACCGCAGCGGATCGGCCGCGGACCGCCTGGGCCTTGGATCCACCAGCGTCGAGGCACCTGTCGCCCCGGTGTGCGACATCGAGGCGTGGCTGGCGACCTACCAGCCGCGTGGCAAGTCGTGGAGGTCGACGCCCGAGGCTCCGCTCGGGTTCGAGGGCTGGGACGGTGTCGCGGACTTCGTGCGCGCCACCGTGGGTCGCTTCCTCGAGCGCGAGGGGCAGGTGAGCCTCTTCACGGCGCGGACGCTGACGCGCGCGGTGACCGAGTTGGCGCTGTTCGCCGCGGAGCAGGGCACCACCGTGTCGTCCACGACGGTGCTGAACCACGTGACGGTTCAGCAGTTCGATCAGGCGCTCGCCAAGGCGTTGCGTGCACGGGTCAAGGCGGCCCCGGCGCGGGTCCGCGCCAAGGTGGAGACGGCAGGGACGTCCACGATCGCGAGTCAGGTCGGTACGGCGCGTCGGGTGGGTCAGGCGCTCAACCCCCGTGGCGGGTGGCCGGCAGCCAGCGAGCGCCGGCACCGGTACCTCTCCCTGCCGTACACGTCCGCCGAGGTGCGGTTGCTGGAGGACCAGATCTCCCGCAACCAGGGCATCGCGCGACGTAATGGTGAGGCGTTTCTTGTCCTGGGCCTCGGCGCGGGTCTGGACGGACGGTGGGTCGCTCAGGTTCGGCGAGAGCACGTGGAGGACCTGGGCGTCGACGGCCTGATGGTGCACGTCCCGGGCCGGGCGGTTCCGGTTCTACGGGAATTCGAGGAGCGGCTGCGCGCCTTGGTGGACGACACCCCGGGCGGCGGATTGCTCTTCGGTGGAACTGCTGTCCACCGCGGTGCTGCCAGCGAGGCGGTCGCCAGGATCCGGCTCGACCCGGCGGGTCCCGAGCTCGAGCTCGGGCGTCTGCGTTCGACGTGGCTGGTAGCCCACCTGGCACTGGGCACCCGGGTACCCGAGCTGATGGCCGCGGCCGGGTTGGAGTCGATGACCGCGCTGAGCGACATGGCTGAGTTCGTCGCCCCGCTGGACCAGGACCCTGATCGTTGTGCGACAGCGGTCCGGGCGATGCTGCGTGGTGTTGAGGCGGTGGCTCGATGAGTGAGCCGATCACACCACCGAAGCCGCGGAAGCCGCCACGTCTCCGGGCGCCGATCGACGTCACCGAGAAGCGCCAGCCTACGGGCGAGGAGTTCACCGAGGCGTGCGCGGCGGTCGACTGGCTTGGCGAGGGTTTCCACCAGGGGTTGCGCCTTGCGATCAACGAGGGCGGCGGACGGCCCGGATCGGTACCCGCGCGAGCCGTGCTGGTCGCCTGGGTGCTGAACGCCTTCGAGGAAGGATCGCGCGCGGAGCACACCGAGGCCGCCTCGCAGCTCGTCGCATGCTCCGATGAGCAGCTCGCGCAGCTGAGCATGGTCCGCCTGCCCGTGGACCGCGCCTACCAGCGGATCTGGGCCAAGACCGATCGGGTGATCAAGGCGCTGGCCGACGGGTTCGACTTCCAGGACGGCTCGGCCACGGTGCACGCGGACCTGGCCTGGCTGTTCGAAGTGTTCCCGTCGGCGGTCGTGCCGGCGGACCTGCCCTGGAGTCACACCCGCTCGGTCGACGGCACCGACTGGGAGACCTGCGGAACGTTCGTGAGCCCTGACCCGGAGTACGACGGAGCCACGCCCCCGGACACCGACACGCCCCTGGAGGAGCACGCCAAGGCGCTCGCCAAGACCCGATCACGACTCAAGGGCAAGGTCGAGCTTGGACCGGACGGGCGGGCGATCTACACCAGGGACGTCGACGCGCGTGCTGGACACCGCAGCGCCAACCACCAGCACAAGGCCGGTCTCTACATCGGCTACGAGCTGCACCTGTCGGTCCAGATCCGCGACTACGCCTACGCCGGCAAGCCCGGTCAACTCACCTACGGGCCGCACGTGCCGAACATCATCACCAGTGCGCGGCTGGTCCCGGCCGGTGCTCACCGCGGCCACGCGACCGTGCCGATGCTCTGTGCCGAGCGCGTCCCGGAGCCCGGCAAGGCGCCCACCCCAGACCGCACGGGTTCCCCGGTGAAGGTCGTGGTCTGGGACCGCGGCTACTCGTTGTTGGCATTCGAGAACGCCCATGGACCTCTGCTGCTGGCCGGCATCGAGCCGATCTTCGAACTGACCGACGCCCAGCGCAGCCAGGTGCAGGTGCTCACCGACGTCACCTGGCACGACGGGACACCATTCAGCAAGTACCTGCCCGACCACCTACGGGACCTGCCGCGCATCGGGCGCAACGACTCCGCCGAGGAGCGCCGCAGGATCCAAGCCCTGTACGACGAGCGAGCCCGTTGGCGCTACTCCAACCACGGGCGCCCCGACGCCGATGGGTACCAGCGCCTGATGTGCCCGTTCTGCGCGGGCCGCCTCAGGGCGAGCCAGCTGACCCAGCGCAAGGTGTCGAAGAACGCACCCCTGGTCACCCTGCCCGACGGCGTCGAGAAGTGCTGCGGAGGCGTCATCACCGCGGCGCCGTCGTACTTCACCCTCGCCCAGGGCCTGGGCCTGGTTTACGGGACCACCGCATGGACGCTGGCCTACGGTCCGCGCGTCCTGGTCGAGACCGCCAACTCGCTCCTGAAGGACAAGTACGCGGCGCTGACACGCACCTACTCCAAGCTCATGGGCCTCGCGAAGCGCACCTTCGCCCTGGCGTTCCTCCTCGCGGGAATCAACCGCCGGATCATCAAGGCCTGGCGAGCCAAGCAGGCCGAGGCCCCCGCGCACCGCAAGCGACTGCGCCGCCATCAGGACACCCTCGCCGGCCTCGTCGCGGCCGCCAACGCGCCCGAGGCGACCGGACCCGACACTGGCCTGACCGGCACCTCGACCACGCACCACCCGACCACTGCGCCACCCAGCCGAACCGACCCGTCTACCCCGAGCGGCAAACGCGCTCGCAAGCCGCGTGCATCCAGGCCCTTGCGCACGTAGCGCTGGCCGCGCCACCAACAACCACCGATCGACCGCACGGCCCGCAGCCTCACGTCCCCCAGGGGCGTGGGGCCGCTCGGCGTACCCGGAGACAGCGCCCACGAACCCGAGGTGACCGCCGGACACCCTCCGGCAGACCGCGCAGCGCGAGATCTGGGGTGCGACGGCACCAATCCAGCGTCATGCGTCGTGGCGATCCGCGCGCGCCCCGAGAAACCGGAACCACCACGGCATACTTTCCGGAACCAGCTGTGGAGCGGGTGACGAGAATCGAACTCGCGCTATCAGCTTGGGAAGCTGAAGTTCTGCCACTGAACTACACCCGCACGGCGTACGCCGCTGCCCCTCGCGACCGACTCGACAGCCGTGCGCTCGACGCGTTCGGACATCATACCCGGACTCGCGAGGGCTTCAACGTCGCATGCCAGGACCCTGTCGGGCCCGTCAGACCTCCACGTCGACGAGCACGGTCGAGCCGGCCGGTGCGTACGGCACGATGGTCCCCTCGATCGGCGTGCCGTCGACCGTGAGCCGCGCGCCCTTGCCCCCGCTGTTGCGAACCGTGATGACGTAGGTAGCGCCACGGGCCCGCCGCCGCACCGTGAACTCGGGGATCTCCGGGCCGAGGCACGGGTCGACGACCAGGCCGTCGTACTCCGGGCGGACGCCCAGCAGGTACTGGCTGACGGCCACGAAGTTCCACGCGGCGGTGCCGGTGAGCCACGAGTTCTTGGCCTCGCCGTGGCGGACGGCCTCCTTGCCCGCGATCATCTGCGCGTACACGTACGGCTCGAGCCGGTGCACCTCGCTGATCTCCTCGCGGTAGGCGGGGGCGATGCGCTTGTAGTAGTCGAACGCCCGGGCGCCGTTGCCGACGACGGTCTCGGCGATGATCACCCACGGGTTGTTGTGGCAGAAGATCCCGCCGTTCTCCTTGTACCCGGGCGGGTAGGTGGAGACCTCACCGAGCTCGATCTGGTAGCTCGTGTACGCCGGGTACTGGAGCACCATGCCGTGGTCGGTCGCGAGCATCGTGTTGACCGATGCGAGCGCGCGCTCCGCGACGGACGGTCCGCCGTCGGCCGGCTTCTCGGTACCGATCCCGGCCATCACCGCGAAGCCCTGCGGCTCGATCCAGATCTTGCCCTCGGGCTTCTCGTCGGTGCCGACCTTGTTGCCGTAGAAGTCGTACGCCCGCAGGAACCACTCGCCGTCCCACCCGTCGGCGAGGGTCACGGCGCGCACCTCGGCGACGGCTGCACGGGCTGCCGCTGCGACGTCGGCCAGGCCCCGCCGCTCGGCGAGCTCGGCGTACTGCTCGCCGTACAGCACGAACATCGTCGCGATGAACACCGACTCCGCGACCCCGCCGGCCTGGTTCTCGGTGGTCTGGAACGACTCGCCGGGCTCGCTCGAGAAGCAGTTGAGGTTGAGGCAGTCGTTCCAGTCCGCGCGGCCGATCAGCGGCAGGCCGTGCGGTCCGCGGTTGTTCAGGGTGAACGTGAACGAGCGCGTCAGGTGCTCGAACAGCGGCGCCGCGAGGGCGTCGTCGTTGTCGAACGGCACGAGCTCGTCGAGGATCGCGACGTCGCCGGTCTCCTTGATGTAGGCCGCGACCCCGGCGACGAGCCACAGCGGGTCGTCGTTGAACCCGGACCCGAGGTCGTGGTTCCCGCGCTTCGTCAGCGGCTGGTACTGGTGGTACGCGGAGCCGTCCGGGAGCTGCGTGGCGGCGATGTCGAGGATGCGCTCGCGGGCCCGCTCGGGGACGAGGTGCACGAACCCCAGCAGGTCCTGCGTCGAGTCGCGGAAGCCCATCCCACGCCCGATCCCCGTCTCGAAGTATGACGCCGAGCGCGACATGTTGAACGTGACCATGCACTGGTACTGGTTCCAGATGTTGACCATCCGGTCGAGCTTCTCGTCGCCGCTCGTGACGCTGAAGCCGGAGAGCAGATCGGTCCAGTAGGCGACCAGGGCGTCGAACGCCGCGTCGGTCTGCTCCGTCGTCGCGAACCGGGCCAGGAGCTCGTGCGCGCGGGTCTTGTTGATCACCTGCAGGGGGAGGATGCCGGCGGCCTCGTCGGCCGGGGCCCACTTCTCGTCGGCGGGGTTCTCGACGTAGCCGAGGACGAACGTGTAGCTGGTCGACGCACCGGGCTCGAGGGTGATCTCGAGGCTGTGCGACGCGATCGGGTACCAGCCGGAGGCGACGGAGTTCGCGGACGCCCCGGCGAACGGCACGGCGGCCTCGCCCAGGGAGTTGTACGCGCCGACGAACGTGTCGCGGTCCGTGTCGAAGCCGGCGGTCTCGGCGTTGACCCCGTAGACGGCGTAGTGGTCGCGACGCTCGCGGTACTCGGTCTTGTGGTAGATCGCGCTGCTCGTGCCGGTGAACGGCTCGACCTCGACCTCACCGATCGACAGGTTGCGCTGGTAGTTGGTCTGGTCGTCCTGCGCGTTCCACAGCGCGAACTCGAGGTACGAGAACAGCGTGACGGACTTCGCAGCGTCGGACGTGTTGGTCAGCGTGACCTTGTGGACCTCGGCGTCCTCACCGATCGGGACGAAGAACAGCGTCTCGACGCGCAGCCCGCGGCGCTCGCCGGTGATCCGGGAGTAGCCCAGGCCGTGGCGGCACTCGAAGTGGTCGAGGTCGGCCTTGACCGGCATCCAGGACGGGGTCCAGACGTCTCCGCCGTCGTTGATGTAGAAGTAGCGGCCACCCTCGTCGGCGGGGATGTTGTTGTAGCGGTAGCGCGTGAGGCGTCGCATCTTCGCGTCGCGGTAGAACGAGTACCCGCCGGCCTGGTGCGAGAGGAGCGAGAAGAACCTCTCCGACCCGAGGTAGTTGATCCACGGGTAGGGCGTGTGGGGCGTGGTGATGACGTACTCACGGGCCTCGTCATCGAAGTGTCCGTACCGCATGGTGACGCCTCTCAGGTGTGATGTGTGGTGTGCGGGAGCGCTCCCACGAGCCGGTCCAGGAAGCATACCGGCACCTGCTGCCGCCCCCGGATGGGACGGCCGTCCCAGGTCGAGCCCATCGGCCGGGCAGTCGGTACCCGCACCGCGTCCACGTTGGTTACCGTTGCACCCGTGCTGCTCTCCGATCGTGACATCCGCGCCGAGCTCGAGTCCGGCAGGGTCGTGCTCGACCCGTACGAGCCCACCATGCTCCAGCCCTCCTCGATCGACGTCCGCCTCGACAAGTTCTTCCGACTGTTCGACAACCACAAGTATCCGGTGATCGACCCGGCTGTCGACCAGCCGGACCTCACCCGACTCGTCGAGGTCGAGCGCGGAGACTCGTTCGTCCTGCACCCCGGCGAGTTCGTGCTCGGCTCGACGTACGAGGCCGTGACCCTGCCGGACGACATCGCGGCCCGGCTCGAGGGCAAGTCCTCGCTCGGTCGCCTCGGGCTGCTGACCCACTCGACCGCCGGGTTCGTCGACCCCGGGTTCTCCGGGCACGTGACCCTCGAGCTGTCGAACGTCGCGACGTTGCCGATCCTCCTGTGGCCCGGCATGAAGATCGGCCAGATGTGCTTCTTCCGGCTGTCCTCCCCGTCGGAGCACCCGTACGGGTCGAGCGAGTACGGCTCGCGCTACCAGGGCCAGCGGGGCCCGACCGCCTCCCGCTCGTGGCAGAACTTCCACCGCACCGAGCTCTGACCGATGGAGGCCGCCCGCGGGAGCGCGCCCGGAGAGCTGCCGGTCCTCCCGATCGACGACCCCGGCATCCGCCGGCACTACCTGCTCGCCCTGCCCGACGGCGTGACGGCCGACGAGGTCGACGTCCTCGCCGTCAGCCGGTTCCCCGGCACGACCTGGCAGGTCCCGCCACGGTCGGCCGGGCCCGGCACCACGGCGCGCCCGTCGCCCGGCGTCCTGCGGCTCTCCCGCCACACGACCCTCACCGGCCCCTACGGGCTCCGTCCGGGTGATGCCCTGAGCCTCGGGCTGCCGGCGACGACCGCAGCCGTGTTCGACGTGACGACGCCGCGCGAACGAGGCGAACGGCCCTACCCCGGCGGTGACCGCGACGGCCTCAAGCGGGTGTTCCCCGACGGCATGCCCGTCCGTGAGGAGGAACGGGTCGTGCTCTGGCTCGTCTCCACGGCACGCCGCCTGCGTGCCTCGATCCGAACCGGCGACGCCGGCGTCGTCCTGACCCCCGACCCGGACGCGATCATCGACCTGACGGTGTTCAGCGACGTGTGGCTCGAGCCCGACGAGGCGCTGCGGATCGTGCAGCGGGCCGTCCCCCGGGCCCGGCTCGCCCTCGACGGCGTCGACTGGCAGGGCCCGGCCCCGCTTCCCGACGAGCTCCGCCCGCCCGTCGACGTGCTCGGCGACGAGGAGCGCGCCCGACTTCACGCCGAGGCCGACGCGTACGACATGGCCGCCCTCTCCGCCCCCGATCAGGTCGACGGCTACGCGATCGTCGCCGACCTCGTGATGGACGGCTTCGTCGCACTCGAGGTCGGCGACGAGGACACCCTCCCGCCGATCCTGCGCGGTCTCCCCTGGACGGAGCACGGAGCCGTCGCGTACCGCGTGCGCTGGACCCCTCCGGACCCCGACGAGCTCGAGCTCGAGAAGCCGTCGCACGCGCACCGGATCGCGCGCGGCCGGGCCGCACGGCGCGTCAACGCCCTCGCGAAGGCGTTGCAGTCCGCCGTCGGCGGGGAGATCGCCGACGCCGACGACTTCCTGGTGGACGCGGGCGACCTCGAGGTCTGACCCGACCCTGCTGCCCGGGGTCGTACGCCCGCGCGAGGATTCACCTGATCCGAGCATGCCCTTCGGCCTCATGACAGTCGGAGCCCGCGCCGATATACACCATGGAAATGGCGCTCCCGGGGGCACGTCCCCGAGCCACGGGTCCGCTGCCCGGGCCAAGTCGAAGGGACACGCATCGTGCTCCGATCTACCACGTCCAGGCATCGCGCGCGGAGCGTCGGCTGGGTGTGTGCGCTCCTCGTCGTCGCCTCGCCGGCTGGCGCGGCTCTCGCGTCGGATGGCGGCACGGCGCCGACCCCGTCGAGCGGTCCGACGAGCACCTACGTCGTCGAGGTGAAGCCGGGCGAGTCAGGTGCTGCCGCCGCGGCGATCGATGCCCTCGGGGCGACGCCGGACAGGCAGTTCAGCCACGCCGTCGACGGGTTCTCCGTCGACCTGACCCCGACGCAGGCCGCGCAGCTCGAGGCAACGCCTGAAGTCTCCGCGGTGACGGCCGACCAGACGTTCCGCGCCACCTCGACCGAGAGTCCTGCGCCGTGGGGGCTGGACCGCCTCGACCAGGTGAACCTGCCGCTCGACAACCGTTACACCTACCCGGACAGTGCCGGATCGGGCGTACCTGTGTACGTGGTCGACACCGGTGTATCACCCAATCCGGGCTTCGGGAGCAGGCTCGCGGCCGGCTTCTCCGCCTTCACCGACGGGTACGGGACGACGGACTGCAACGGGCACGGCACCCACGTCGCCGGCACGGCCGCCTCGACGCTGTACGGCGTGGCCAAGCAGGCCACCGTGGTCCCGGTGCGCGTCCTGAACTGCAGCGGCGCCGGCTCGACGACAACCGTGATCGCCGGCCTCGACTGGATCGCCGCGCATCACGTCGCCGGCGGTCCCGGTGTCGTCAACATGTCACTGAGCGGCCCGCTCAGCACCACGCTGAACACTGCCGTCGCTGGGCTCATCGCCGACGGCCTGACCGTCGTGGTCGCTGCCGGGAACGCGGACGCGAACTCGTGCTCGGCGTCCCCGGCCTCGGTCCCGGCCGCTCTGACGATCGGCGCGACCGACCAGAGCGACCGGCGTGCGACGTTCTCCGACTGGGGGCCGTGCGTCGACATGTTCGCACCCGGGGTCTCGATCGTCTCGCTCTCAGCGGCCAACCCGGGTGGGACCACGACGATGTCCGGCACGTCGATGGCGGCCCCGCACGTGGCCGGCATCGCAGCGCTCTACCTCGGGGCGTACCCGAGCGCCTCACCCGACCAGGTGACCGCGGCGCTCACGGGCGTGGCAGAGCCTGTCGTCACCGGAATCGACGCGACGACGACGACGGAGCTGGCGTCGTCGAACGTCGTCCCCGGTCCCGGGTCGGCGAGCCAGCTCAGGATCGCCGCAGCGACGCCGACATCCCTGACGATCGCGTGGGACGCACCCGTCGCGACGTCCGGAGGAGGGCCGCTGACCTACCAGGCGGCCTACCGGCAGGCCGGAGCATCGTGGACCAGCGCGGTATCGACGACGGCCACGACCGAGACCCTGACCGGTCTCCAGCCGAGCACCTCCTATGACATCGAAGTCACTGCCAGCAACACCTTCGGAGTCAGCAGCCCGTCGACTCCCGTCACGGGCACGACGGCAACCCCGGTCTCGGCCACGAGCACGTACGTGACGAGCGTGTACTCCCACCTGTTTCACCGTGCTCCGGATCTTGCCGGTCTCGCATCGTGGACGAGAGCGCTCGATGCCGGAGTACCGCGGATCGTCGTCGCGGATGCGATCACGTCGAGCACGGAGTACCGGACTCGGCTCGTCGCGGCGATCTACCGCACGTACCTCAGTCGTGACCCCGACCCGGTCGGCCTGCAGAGCTGGTTGGACGCGCTGGGACGCGGCCTGACGGTCCAGGCGATCGAGGACGGCTTCGTCGCGTCGCCGGAGTTCTACGCGAAGGCGGGAAGCACGCCTGACGGCTGGGTCCGCTCGCTGTACGCCACCGTCCTCAACCGCTCGGCGGCACCGTCCGAAGTCGCCGGTTGGGTCGGTCGGCTGGCGAACGGCGCGTCCCGGGCGTCGGTAGCCTACGGCTTCCTCCTGTCGACGGAGCACCTGACGACGGTCGTCAACGGCTACTACCAGGACCTGCTCGGTCGGGGGATCGACCCGTCAGGTCAGGCGAGCTGGGTGACGGCGATCCAGAACGGGGCGCGGGTCGAGGACATCATCGGCCAGATCATCGCGAGCGCGGAGTACTACTCCAAGAACACCTGACAGCCCTCTCCGCGTTTTCCCGGTCCCGCGGCGCCTCGTTTGTCCGGCGTCTCGGTTGCGCGGCACGTAGGTCGTCCTGCGTCCTGGTTGCGCGGCGTCCCGGTTGTCCGGCGTCCCGGTCACGTCTCCGCACGGAACGACCCGCTCGCTCGGTCCCCATTCCGCGCCCCGCGCCGCAGCCGGCAATCGTGTGGCACACGGGACGCGTGTGACGCCACACGAGCCACTTCTGTCACAGGCGCACCACGTGCGGCGCGGAGCGCGCCGGGTCCCGCCTGGGGTGTGCTGGGGTGGGGGGCTCGGGCGCGGGCGCGAGGTCGGAGCGGGGTGGGTGGGGGGCGGCGACAATGGGGCGTGGTCTACGTCCTCGTGAGTGATGACGCGGCGCGTGCGGGGAACGTCGTCCTGCAGGACGTCGACGCGGACGGGCGTGCGGGCGCACGGGCGGTGGTGCGTCGTGAGGACCTGGTGGCTGCGGTCTCCGCGCGGGAGGTCGAGCATCCGCGGTGGGTCTGGGACGACACGTCCGTCCGGTACCCACCGCTCCTCGCCGCCGGGCTGACCGTCGAGAGGTGCCACGACCTGCGCCTGTGCCACGCGATCCTGCGGCGGAGCTCACGGTGCCGCGGTGCGGCGATCGCGACGGCGCCGGCCGGTCCGTGGGACGGGCCGCGTCCGTCGACACGCGTGGACGACGGCGGTGGCCTATTCGCTGATCCCCGTGCGGCAGCGCCGTCGACGGCGGGGGACGGCGGCGACCCGCTGGCCGAGCTCCAGGTCCAGCTCGACGCCGTCGCGGGGTCGGAGACGCCGGGTCGACTGCGACTCCTGCTGGCAGCGGAGTCGACGGGGGCGCTGATCGCTGCCGAGATGCACCACGCCGGTATGCCCTGGCGTGCCGACGTGCACGATGCGCTGCTGACACGCCTGCTCGGTGAGCGTCCGGCACCGGGGATGCGGCCGCGCCGGCTGGAGTCCCTGGCCGCGCAGGTCCGGGAGATCCTCGGGCAGCCGTCGCTGAATCCGGACTCCCAACCGGACCTGCTGCGCGCGCTGAGAGCGGCGGGGGTCGCCGTGACGACGACGCGCACCCCGGAGCTCCGGGGCGTGGACCACCCGGTCACGACGCCCCTGCTGGAGTACAAGAAGCTCGCGCGGCTGCTGAGCGCGAACGGCTGGGCGTGGATGGACTCGTGGGTGCACGACGGACGGTTCCGACCCGACTACGTGGTCGGCGGTGTGGTCACGGGCCGGTGGGCGACGAGCGGCGGCGGCGCGCTGCAGCTTCCGGCGAGCATCCGGGCGGCGGTCGTCGCCGACCCGGGCTGGCGTCTTGTGGTCGCCGATGCGGCGCAGCTCGAGCCGCGGGTCCTGGCGGCGATGTCCGGCGACGAGGCGATGGCGCTGGCCGGTCAGCATGCGGACCTCTATCAGGCGGTCGTGGACGCGGGCATCGTCGAGACCCGGAAGCAGGCCAAGTACGCGATGCTCGGCGCGATCTACGGGGCGACCACCGGCGCGAGCGCGGTGCTGATGCCGCAGCTGACTCGCGCGTACCCGCGCGCGGTGGACCTTGTCGAGGCTGCGGCTCGGTCGGGTGAACGGGGTGAGGTGGTGACGACCTGGCTCGGCCGGTCGTCGCCGGTGCCGGACGCGGCCTGGCAGTCGGAGCTGAGGGCCGCGTCGGCGGAGGGGACGGGTGCCGACGAGGTCCGGGCGGCACGACGTCGAGGGCGCGACTGGGGACGGTTCACCCGCAACTTCGTGGTGCAGGGGACGGCCGCGGAGTGGGCGCTGTGCTGGATGGCGGCACTCCGTCGCCGGCTCAGGGCGCTCGACGGCGGCCCGCACCTGGTGATGTTCCTGCACGACGAAGTGATGGTGCACACCCCGGCGGAGGTGACCGGCGAGGTCGCGGCGGCCGTGCGCGAGTCGGCGGTCGAGGCAGGTCGGCTGCTCTTCGGCGACACGGCCGTCGAGTTCGCTCTCGACGTGTCGGTCGTGGACAGCTACGGCGACGCGACATGAGCTGACCACCGACCTCGTGGGGCAGAACCTGGCGGTGTTGTGGGCGAGGGCGAGTGCGACCGCAGGCGCCGGGGTGTGGGACCTGGCGCTGCCGGCGTGCGAGTGCGACCGCGGGCGCCGCGAGGTGTGGCCGGGACATGACCCGGGTCAGCGGACACTCAGCCGACGGAGCCCGGCCGGACCCGGTCGAGGAGCAGCGTCGCGATGTCGACCACCTGGGGGCCGTGGGCAGGCGTCGCCGCTCGGGTCGGGTCGTCGGCCGTGTGCGCGGCGACACCGTCGGAGAGCATGACGGAGCAGTAGGGGCAGGCGGTCGCGATGACGTCCGCGCCGGTGGCGATCGCCTCACCTGCCCGGTCCGTGCCGATCCGGGTGCCGATGGACTCCTCCATCCAGACCCGGGCGCCGCCGGCGCCGCAGCAGAACGACCGCTCGCGGTTGCGTGGCATCTCGGCGAGCTCGACCCCGGGCAACGCTCCGAGCAGCTCACGCGGCGGTTCGTAGATCGTGTTGTGCCGTCCGAGGTAGCACGGGTCGTGATAGGTCACCGACGACGCGGCACCGGGCTGGGCCAGTGGGACGAGGCGTCCGGCCGTGACGAGCTCGTCGAGCAGCTCGGTGTGGTGGATGACGTCGTAGCGTCCGCCGAGCTGTGGGTACTCGCGGGAGATCGTGTTGAAGCAGTGCGCGCACGTGACGACGATCTTCTGGGCGCCGACCTCGTTGAGCATCTCGACGTTGGCCGAGGCGAGCATCTGGAACAGCAGCTCGTTGCCGGCGCGGCGCGCGGGGTCGCCGGTGCAGGACTCGCCGTCGCCCAGCACCGCGAACGACACTCCGGCGGTGTGCAGCAGCTCGGCGACCGCCCGGGTCGTCTTCTTCGCGCGGTCCTCGTAGGCGCCGGCGCAGCCGACCCAGAAGAGGTAGTCGACGTCCGCGGCCGAGTCCACGTCCGCACCGACGACGGGGACGTCGAAGTCCAGTCCCTTGGCCCAGTCGAGCCGCGCGCGCGAGGCCATGCCCCACGGGTTGCCCTGACGTTCGAGCTTGGTGAACATGCCACCGAGCTCCTTCGGGAACGCCGACTCCATGAGCACCTGGTAGCGGCGCAGGTCCACGATCGTGTCGACGTGCTCGATGTCGACCGGGCACTGCTGGACGCACGCGCCGCACGTCGTGCACGCCCACAACGCATCGGCATCGATCACACCGCTCGCCAGGAGGTCGACCCCCGCGTACGGGTTCGGCTCATCCGCCACCGGCACCGCACCGGTGCTGGTCGCCGCCTGCGCCGCGCGCAGGTACGGCGCCGTCGCCGCCGCGTGGTCGCGGAGCGCCAGGGTCAGGAGCTTGGGCGACAGCGGCTTGCCGGTCGCCCAGGCCGGGCACTGGTCCTGGCACCGCCCGCACTCGGTGCAGGTCGAGAAGTCCAGCAGGCCCTTCCAGGTGAAGTCCTCGATCGCGCCGGCGCCGAGGCGGGCGTCGTCGGGCAGGTCCTCGAGAGCGGCGAGGTCGATCTCGGCACCGTCCACGCGAAGCGGCTGCAACGGGCCCAGCGCCGGTGACCCGTCGAGCTCCCGTCGCGCGTAGACGTTGACCACCGCGAGGAAGCGGTGCCACGCGACGCCCATCGTCGGCTGGCGCCCGACCACGACGAACCAGCTCATCGACACGAGGATCTTGACGGTCGCGGTCACGACGGTCGCGGCGTCCAGGACAGAGGTCGACGCGCCGGCCCAGGCCGAGCCGTACCACGCGGTCAGCGGGAAGTGCCACGCCGACGCCAGGTGGGCGGTCGCGGCCGACTGGGCGGCGAGCGCGTACTCCAGCCCGCGCAGCACGAGCACCGCGAGGACGACGAGCAGGACGGTCGCCTCGACGAAGTACGCCGCTGCGGCGTCGGACCCGAAGAACCGCGACGTGCGTGCGGGGGTGCGGCGAGAGGTGCGGACCCGGGTCGCGATGAGCGCGAGGATGCCGAGGAGCGCCGCCCACGCGAAGGCCTCGGTCACCCACTCGACCGGAGGCAGGTGACCGATCACGGGGAGCGAGTAGGTCGGGTCGACGACCTGCCCGTAGCCGCTCACGAGGGTGAGGAAGAGCACCGGGAACGACACCATCACGACCCAGTGTGACGCCCGCACTACCGGTCGGTGCTGGAACCTCTCGTGCCCGATCATCTCCCGGACCACGAGCCACGTCCGACGCCCGACGGGTCGGGTGCGCCCCACCGCGGGGCGGCCGACGCGCACGGTCCGGACGATCGCGGTCGCCCCGCGGGCGAAGACCGCCACCCCGACGAGGGTCGCGACCACGACGACGGCCAGGCAGGCCAGCTGAAGGGTGTCCACCGGAGCACGGTAGTCCGGCAGGGTGCATCGGTGCCCGGCGCGCCCGCGAACGAGGTCGCGCCGAACGACACGACCGGCCCTGGGGTCGGGTCACCTGCGATCCTGCCGCTGCCGCTGCCGCGTGCTGACGGCCTCATCCCAGCCCCGCCTGTACCGACGTCACGTGCCGGCCCGTCGGGGTCCACACTGGAATCGGGCAGATGCCCCAATCGACGCGGGACCGACCGGATCACGCGTCGTCCTTGTCGAGGAGGAACCATGCCGACCGCCGATCCCGTCGTCACGACGTCCACCGGGAGCGTGCGGGGGACGTGGCGGGGCGGCTCGGCCGCTTTCCTGGGGATCCCCTTCGCTGCTCCGCCCGTCGGAGAGCTCCGGTTCGCCGCCCCTGCGGCACCCGACCGTTGGGCGGGCGTGCGGGACGCGACCGCGCACGGCCCGACGCCGCAGCGGCGTCCGTTGGCGCCGGTGACGACCATCCCGGAGCCGTCGATCCCCGGCGACGACATCCTCACGGTCGACGTCTTCACGCCCCGCCCCACCCGGCCGTCGGGCGTGCCCGGGCCGCACCACGACGGGCGGCCCCAGGCGGTCGAGAGCGGCCTGCCGGTGCTGGTGTGGATCCACGGCGGCGGTTTCACCGCGGGGTCGCCCGCCAGCCCGTGGTACGACGGTGCCGCCTTCAACCGCGACGGCGTCGTGACGGTCACGGTGTCCTACCGGCTCGGGGTGGACGGCTTCGGACTGATCCCGGGCGCACCGCCGAACCGTGGGGTGCTCGACTGGATCGCCGCCCTGGAGTGGGTCCAGGAGAACATCCAGGCGTTCGGCGGGGACCCGACGCGGGTGACCATCGCCGGGCAGTCGGCGGGCGGCGGTGCGGTGCTCACGCTCATCGCGACGTCGCGCGCGCGGGGACTGTTCCACCGTGCGATCGCGGCCTCGCCCGCGCTCCACGGGAACGGCCGGGCGGACGCCGAGCGGCTCGTCGGGCTGCTGGCGGACGCGGGCGGGGTCTCGGCAACCCGGGCCGGCTTCGCGTCGCTCACCGAGGACGAGCTCCTCGACCTGCAGGACGCGGTGCGGCAGGTCCCGGAACGCACCAGCGTGTCCGATCCGGGCGCCCGCGCGGTGCGACAGCTGGCCGACGCGCACGCGGCGGGGCGCGACCTCGGACCGGTGGTCGACGGCGAGCTCATCCCGCTGCCGGTCCTCGAGGCGCTGCGTACCGGTGTCGCGAGCGCCGTGCCGCTCCTGATCGGGACGACGGCGAACGAGTTCACGTCCCTCCTCGAACCGGTCGCGGCCGATGTCGACCGGCTGGGCGCCGAACGGGCGTTGCGCGCGCTCGGGCTGACCGGATCGTTGGCCCGCGCCTATGCGCACCGGTTCCCCGGGAGGCCGGCGAGCTGGGTCGTGGGCCAGCTCGTGACCGAGGTCGTGTTCCGCATCCCGGCGGTCCGCACCGCGAAGATCCATGCCCGACGCGCACCGGGGCACACCTGGCTGTACGACTTCCGCTGGGTACCGCCGGTGGAGGGCGGCGCCCGGGGGTCCTTCCACTGCGCGGACCTCCCGTTCGCGTGGGACCACCTGGACGCGGAGGGTGTCACGCGGGTGCTCGGCGACGAGCCGCCCGCGACGCTCGCGGCGGAGGTCCACGGTGCGTGGGTCGCGTTCGTGCATGGCGAGAGCCCCGGCTGGGCCCCGTACCGCGCACCGGGCCGGGTGACCCGCGTGTTCGACGCGGAGTGCCGCACGGTCGAGGACGGCTACCGGTCCGAACGTCGGCTGGGGCGTCTGCTGTCACCGATCAGGAGGTTCTCGGCGCGTCGGCGCCACACAGCGACCGCCGCGTGAGGCCTGACCGGGCCGACCCGCTGGGCTGACCCACCGGGCTGACCCGCCGAGCCGACCCGCGGACCGGACGGGTCGGTGACGCGCAAGGCCGCCGGTTCACGCGCCTGACCTGCGTACTTGGCGCACTCCCCCGAGACGGGTGCGGATCCTGTTGGTATCCTGCGACCACCTGATCGACCGACCACCCGCCCACTCTCGGACGGAGCGGACGTGCTGCTACTCCTCGTGGGGCATCTCGCGATGGCACTGGCTGCGCCCGCGCTCGTCGGGTGGCTCGGGCGGCGGGCATTCCTCGTGCTCGCGCTCGCGCCGGCATCCGCCGCGGTGTGGGCGCTCTCGCAGACCTCCGTCGTCCAGCACGGCACGGCCTCCGGCGCGGTCCCGACCGAGGTGGTCGAGTGGGTTCCCGCGCTGCACCTGGAGCTGGCGTTCCGGCTCGACACGCTGTCCTGGTTGATGCTGCTGATCGTCGGCGGCGTCGGGGCGCTCGTCCTCGTCTACTGCTCGGCGTACTTCTCGGCGTCCGCGTTCGGCCTGGGACGGTTCGGTGCGGCGCTGGTGGCGTTCGCGGGGTCGATGGTGGGCCTGGTCACGACCGACAACACCCTGATGCTCTACGTGTTCTGGGAGCTGACGACCGTCTTCTCCTACCTGCTGATCGGCCACTACGCGGATCGCAAGGCGAGCCGGCGCGGTGCGATGCAGGCCATCATCATCACGACCGCGGGCGGCCTGGCGATGCTCGTCGGGGTGATCGTGCTCGGGCGCGTGGCCGGCACGTTCCGGTTGTCGGAGCTGGTCGCCCACCCGCCGTCGGGCACGGCCGTCACGGTCGCCGTCGTGCTGATCCTCGCCGGGGCGGTGAGCAAGTCCGCGCTCGTGCCGCTGCACTTCTGGTTGCCTGCGGCGATGGCAGCCCCGACGCCCGTGAGCGCCTACCTGCACGCGGCTGCGATGGTGAAGGCCGGTATCTACCTGATCGCCCGGCTCGCTCCCGGCTACTCGGGCCTCGTCCCGTGGCAGGTCGTGGTGCTGACGCTCGGCAGCGGGACGTTCCTGCTCGGCGGCTACCGGGCCCTGCGTCAGCACGACCTCAAGCTGATCCTCGCGTTCGGGACGGTGAGTCAGCTCGGGTTCCTCGTCCTGCTGGTCGGGCTCGGCACGCGCGCGGCGGCGCTCGCCGGCCTGGCGATGCTCGGTGCGCACGCGATGTTCAAGGCGGCGCTGTTCCTGGTCGTGGGTGTCGTCGACGCCGCCACCGGGACCCGCGACATGCGGCGGCTCTCGGGGGTGGGCCGTGAGCTGCCGATCACCGCGCTGGCCGGCGTGCTGGCGACCGCGTCGATGATCGGGTTGCCGCCGTTCGCGGGGTACGTCGCGAAGGAGGCCGCGCTCGAGGCCGTCCGGCACGACGCGTCCGGGTGGCGCGGCGGGTTCCTGGTGGGAGTCGTGGCCGTCGGGTCGGCGCTGACCGTCGCGTACGGGTCGAGGCTGCTGTGGGGCGCCTTCGCGACCAAGCGACGCGTGATCCCCGCCCCGCCCGCCGCCGACCTCCTCCACCCGCGGAGCTCGGTCGCCGACGCTGCTGCGGTCGGGTCGACCGAGGCCCCCGCCGGTCGATCGGCGGTGGTCGCCCGGCCCCCGGGTCACAGCGCGCACACCCGCCCCCCGCCGATCACGCACCCGTCGCTCCTGCTCGTGTGGCCCGCGCTGACGCTCGCCGTCCTCGGGCTCGCGGTCGCACTGGTCCCGGGGTTCGGGTCGGACCTGCTCTCCCCGTACGCGGACACCTACCCCACGGGCGAGGCCGCCCACCTGACCCTGTGGGCCGGCCCCACCCCGACGCTCGCGATCACCGTCGTGGTGCTCACCGTGGGCCTGGTGCTGTTCGCGCTGCGCGGACCGGTCGAGGTCTGGCAGGCCGACCGGCACGTCTCCCTCGAGGCCGACCGCGTGTACCGCCGCATGATGCGGCGTCTCGACGAGGTCGCGGCCGACGTCACCGCCGTCACCCAGCGCGGGTCGCTCCCGCTGTACCTGGGCCTGATCCTCGCGGTCTTCGTGGTCGCGGCCGGCGGGACGGCGATCGCCGGCACGTCGTGGCCGACGTCCGTGCGGGTGTGGGACCGGCCCGCGCAGCTCGCCCTCGGTGCCGTGACGATCGGCGCCGCGATCCTCGCCGCCCGCGCCCGCCGACGGCTCAAGGCCGTGATCCTGCTGGGGACCTCCGGCTACGGCGTCGCGGCCCTGTTCCTCCTGCACGGTGCGCCCGACCTCGCCCTGACCCAGGTGCTGTCCGAGACCATCACGCTCGTCGTGTTCGTGCTGGTGCTGCGCCGGCTGCCGCCGTACTTCTCCGACCGGCCGCTCGCGGCCAGCCGGTGGGTGCGTCTCGCGGTCGGGCTCGCGGCCGGGCTGACGGTGGCCGGTCTGGCGCTCGTCGTCCCCGGCGCGCGGATCCATCCGCCGGTCTCCGCAGGCTTCGCCGCCGAGGCCGTCACGTACGGCGGCGGGACGAACATCGTCAACGTCACCCTGGTGGACATCCGCGCGTGGGACACCCTCGGGGAGATCTCGGTGCTGCTGGTCGCGGCGACCGGCGTCGCCTCGCTGGTGTTCCTGCGGCGCCGGACCAGCCCGATCTTCCGGGCGGGTGAGGCCACGCCGCACGGGCGCCCGGTCTGGGGAGACCTGCCCGACCCCGGTGGCGCGTTGCGCCGGCACGGGACCATCGACGCCCCGGCGAGCGCGGTGCCGTCACCGGCGGACCCGACGCGGCGCCTGCGGTCGGCCGTGTGGCTGCGAGCGGTGCCGACGCTCGCCCCTCAGCGGCGGTCGGTGATCTTCGAGGTGGTCACGCGCCTGCTGTTCCACACGATGATCCTCTACTCGGTCTACCTGCTCGTCTCCGGCCACAACGCCCCGGGCGGGGGCTTCGCGGCGGGCCTGGTGACGTCGATCGCGCTGATCGTCCGCTACCTGGCAGGAGGTCGGTACGAGCTCGGCGAGGCGGCCCCGATCCAGCCGGGCCTCCTTCTGGGCGGTGGCCTCTTCCTCGCTGCGGGGGTCGGGATCGTCGGGCTGCTCGCGGGCGGCTCGGCGCTCCAGAGCGTGATCGTGGACCTGCACGTGCCCGTCGTCGGGAAGGTCCACCTGGTCACGTCGGTGTTCTTCGACCTGGGCGTGTACCTCGTGGTGGTCGGGCTGGTGCTCGACATCCTGCGGAGCCTCGGCGCCGAGGTGGACCGGCAGGTCGAGGCGGAGGCCGGGCCGTCGCCGGCAGGACCCGCGGGGCCGGCGGGGTCGACGGGACCGACACCGCCGACGAGCACGACGGACGACCGAGGCGCGAGAACGACTGGAGCGGCGCGGTGAACCACGGGACCGGAGCGACGATCGTCGGGAGCAGCGCGATGACCGTCGACATGCGCCCGAGCATCGTGCTCGTCGTCGTGATCGCCGCCCTCGTGACGGTGGGCGTGTACCTCATGCTCGAGCGGAGCCTGTCGCGCGTCCTCGTGGGGCTGATCCTCGCCGGCAACGGCGTGAACCTCCTGTTCCTCGTGGCCGGGGGTGCGGCCGGTGGTGCACCCATCGTCGGGACGACGCCGATCGGCCGGATGAGCGACCCGTTGCCGCAGGCGATGGTCCTCACCGCGATCGTCATCACCCTCGGCCTGACCGCGTTCCTGCTCGCGATGGCCTACCGGTCGTGGCAGCTCAACGAGCACGACGAGGTGCAGGACGACCTCGAGGACCGTCGGGTCGCCCGGCGCGCGGCTGCCGACCAGCCGTCGTTCACCGACGCCGACACGGAGGACACCGGCGCGAGCCTCGACGAGCAGGCGGCCGCGGTCCACGACGAGACCGACGAGGGTCACCCCGCCGACGTGCCGTCGAACACCTCGGGCGAGGCCGGCCGATGACCTCGATGACCTGGCTCGTGCCGCTGCCCGTGGTGCTGCCCCTGTTCGGTGCCGGCCTCGCGCTCGCGCTCTACCGGGCACCCCGCGCGCAGCGCGTCATCAGCGTCGTCACCCTGACGCTCGTCCTCGCGGCATCGGCCACGATGCTCGCCCTGGTGGACGACGGGCCGCTCGTCCTCAGCATCGGAGGCTGGGCGCCGCCGATCGGGATCGACCTCGTCGCGGACCGGCTGAGCGCCCTCATGCTCACGGTCTCGAGCGCGGTCACGCTGTGCGTCCTGCTGTACTCGCTCGCTCAGGGCGAGGCCGACGGTGACGAGGAGGCGCCCGTCGCGATCTACCACCCGACGTACCTCGTGCTGACCGCCGGGGTCGCGAACGCGTTCCTCTCCGGCGACCTGTTCAACCTGTACGTCGGCTTCGAGATCCTGCTCGCGGCGAGCTTCGTGCTGCTGACCCTCGGCGGCACGGGAGCACGGATCCGCGCCGGCACGATCTACGTGGTCGTCGCGCTGCTGTCCTCGGTGCTGTTCCTGGTGGCCCTGGCCCTCACCTACGCGGCCGCCGGCACGGTCAACCTCGCCCAGCTCGCGCAGCGTCTCCCGGAGATCGACCCGGGGGTCAGGCTCGTCCTGCAGGTCCTCCTGCTGCTGGCCTTCGGCATCAAGGCGGCCGTGTTCCCGTTGTCCGCCTGGCTCCCCGACTCGTACCCGACGGCGCCCGCCCCGGTCACCGCGGTGTTCGCCGGCCTGCTCACCAAGGTCGGCGTGTACGCGATCCTGCGGACCCAGACCCTGCTGTTCCCGGGCGGGGGCGTCGACGCCGTCCTCATGTGGGTCGCGCTGGCGACGATGCTCATCGGCATCCTCGGTGCCGTCGCGCAGAACGACATCAAGCGTCTGCTCTCGTTCACGCTCGTGAGCCACATCGGCTTCATGCTGTTCGGCATCGCGCTGTCGAGCGAGGCCGGCATGGCGGCAGCGATCTTCTACGTCGTGCACCACATCACCGTGCAGACCGCGTTGTTCCTGGTCGTCGGCCTGATCGAGCGTCGTGGCGGCTCGACGTCGCTCGATCGGCTCGGTGGGCTCGCGAAGGTCTCGCCGGTCCTCGCGGTGCTGTTCTTCGTCCCGGCGATGAACCTCGCCGGGGTGCCGCCGATGTCCGGGTTCCTCGGCAAGATCGGCCTGCTCCAGGCCGGTGTCGCCCAGGGCACGCCGCTCGCGTACGTGCTGGTCGGCGGGAGCGTCGTGACGTCCCTGCTCACGCTGTACGCGCTCGTCAAGGCGTGGAACAAGGCGTTCTGGCAGACGCCACCCGCGGAGCTCCCGACCGACCGGCACCGTACCCGGCTGCCGTTCGGCATGGTCGGCTCCGCCGCGGCGCTCGTCCTGGTCGGCCTGTCGCTCACGATGGTCGCGGGTCCGCTCTACGGTTTCGCGGACCGGACCGCCACGTCGCTGCGCGACCGCACCCCGTACATCGATGCCGTGCTGCCCGACGGCGCTCGCGGGCTCGGGCGTCCCGCTCCGGCCGATCCCGTCGCGGAGGTGCACCCATGACGCTGCACCGTCATCGTCGGCACCTCGCGATGCACGCGCTCACCTACGCCTGGATGGTGGCGGTGTGGGTGCTGCTGTGGGGTGACCTCTCGATCGCGAACGTCCTGGTCGGGGCGGGTCTCGCATTCGTCATCACGACCGTCCTGCCGATGCCGCCGATCGACTTCCACGGGCGGGTGCGACCGCTCGGGATGCTGCGGCTGCTGGGTCACTTCGCGGTCGAGGTCACCCGTGCGTCGTTCCAGGTGAGCGTGATCGCGTTGACGCCCGGCCGGACACCCCGCGGCGCCGTGATCGGTGTCCGGCTCCGGTCGCACTCGGACCTCTACCTGACGATCACCGCGGAGCTCGCGTCGCTCGTGCCCGGCTCCCTGGTGATCGAGGCGCACCGGCTGACCGGGATGCTGTACCTGCACCTCCTCGACGTCACGACGGCCGCGGAGGCCGAGGCGCACCATGCGGCCGTGCTCGGTCTCGAGGAGCGGGTCATGCGGGCCCTGGCCTCCGACGACGAGCTGATCCGCGCCGGCCTACCGGTCCGGCGCCCGACGCGAGGAGCGCGGCGATGACCGTCCTTGCCCTGTTGTGTGCGGTGATGCTCGCCGCCGGCGCGGTCCTGGCGGTCGTCCGGGTGGAGAAGGGGCCGTCGATGCTCGATCGCACGATCGCGATGGACGTCGTCGTCACGGTGCTCATCGCAGCGATCGCCCTCGAGTCGGCGGTGACGCGCAGTGCCGTCGCGGTGCCGATCCTCGTGGTGCTGTCGATCGTCGGGTTCCTCAGCTCGGTGACGATCGCACGGTTCGCCGCCGTCGAGCCGGCGGGCGAAGGTCGGGTGCTCACCCGGGAGGAGGCCGCCGCTGTCGAGGCCGAGCGCGCGGCGCGTGAGGTTGCCGACGAGGAGGCCGAGGTCGCCGAGGAGAGCGGAGCGCAGGACGTGGCTGACGGCGCGGGCGGGGACGCAGGCGTGGGCGGGGATGCCACTGCCGCGGACGCCGCGGACGAACCGGGGGAGGGGGAGTGATGGGGTCGGACGCGTGGACGACGGTCGCGGACGTCGCGGCCGGTGCGTTCCTGCTCGGGGGGTCGTTCCTGGCCTTCGCCGCCGGCGTGGGCGTGCTGCGGTTCCCCGACCTGCTCGCGCGGATGCACGCCGGGACGAAGCCGCAGACCCTCGGGCTGGTGCTCGTCCTCGCCGGTCTCGCGCTCCGCATCCGCTCCGCGCCGGCCGTGTGGGCGCTCGTTCTCGTCGCGATCTTCCAGATGCTCACCGCGCCGGTGGCCGCCCACATGGTCGGCCGCGCCGGCTACCGCACCGGGAAGGTCCCCTCGGCGACGCTCGTGGTCGACGAGCTCACCGTGGACATGCGCCGCGCTGAGCGGGCGCGCGCGGAGCAGATGCGTGCCGAGCAGATGCGCGCGGAGCAGATGCGCGCGGAGCAGATGCATGCCGAGCAGATGCATGCCGAGCACGACGAAGCCGGTCGGTCCGAGGACCGACCGGCTTCGCGTGAGTGAGTTATTCGCCCGACGCCTGCGTGGGGATGCCGCTGAGGAGGCCGCGAACCTCTGCCTCGCGGAACCGGCGGTGGCCGCCGAGGGTCCGGACCGAGGTGAGCTTGCCGGCGTTGGCCCAGCGGGTGACCGTCTTCGGGTCGACGTGGAACAGCACGGCGACCTCGCCAGGCGTCAGAAGCGCGTCGACGCGGGGCGTGTAGCTGCTGGTGTTGAGAAGGCCTGTGGCCATGATGGTTCTCCTGACGTTCGGCAGCCCGGCTGACCGTCACGGTCCCGTGGCTTTGCGTCCCCACCTCGCGGCGGGTTTGCCCTTTTCGCTGACCCCTTGATGATGGACCATATCGGGCATTTGCGCAACATGCGGACATCGGTTCGTCGGATGAACGTGCTGTGATACGCAACGTCCCTGGTCAGCGCGATGGCGTCGATGCGACGCGGCTACCGCCCGGCGGCGAGGCGCTCAACCAGCCCGGTTGGCGTTCACCCGCGCCGCGAGCCGCGCCGTTCCCCGGGCCGTGTAGACCTTCGCGAACGCGACCGCAGCGGCGGTGACCGCAGCCGCGGCGGCGATCTCGACGAACCGGTTCTCGAGGTCCTCGTCGGGCTTCGGCGGACGGTGGCCCGTCGCGGTCTTCCACGCCAGGGTCACCGCGCGCTGAGCCACCCACGCCGCGGCGACCGCGGCACCCGCGCCGGCGATCTTCGCCAGGGTCGAGGGGGCTTCGTCGTCCGCCACGTCGCACCTCCGTGTCCGGGAACGTCGCAGGTGCGACGTGTTCGTCGACCCACGCTAACGCGGGACGAGCCGCGGTGTATTCTCGTTCGCGAACGACAGGGGAGCGCCACCAGGGCGCTGAGAGTGCGGGCGACCGCAGACCCTCGAACCTGATCCGGTTTGCACCGGCGTAGGGAGTCGGGAATCTCGGCCGTGAGCCGGGTGCTGCTCGTCCCGCTGACGGCTGATCACCGTCGACGCGGCAGGGCCGCCCCCGTCGCGGCCCTCCCCGTGTGACGACGGGAGAACTCACCATGGCACTACCTGAAGCACCTCGAGCACCTCGAGCAGACGAGGCAGCGGGATCACCACCGGCATCCGGGGCCGGAGCCACCTCGGCGATCGGCGCCGGCCCGCTCGGCAGCCTCCGGACGACGCGAGCCGTCGTCCCGGCCGCCCTCGGCCTCGCCCTCGCCGTCGCCGTCTGGGCGATCGGCCTACCGGCCGGCCCGTCGTTGTTCGGCTCGTCGCTCGCCGACCTCACCGTCCCGACGGCGGTCCTGCTCGCTCTCACCGGCCTGTGGCTTGCCGGCTGGGCCTCCACGACGCGTGAGTCGTGGCGGGTCGTGGACATCGTGACCGCATCCGTCCTCGGGGTCGCGGGCGGGTTCCTGTTCGTCGTGTGGAACCTCTCGTGGCCGGTCGTGAGCGGGGCGCTCGCCGCGTTCCCCCCGGCGTCGGGCATCGGGGTCGGCATCTGGCTCCTGCCCGGCGTCCTCGGTGCGCTCGTGATCCGCAAGCCCGGCGCGGCGCTCTACACCGAGCTGCTCGCCGCCGTCGTCTCGGCGCTCGTCGGGAACCAGTGGGGATTCTCGACCGTCTGGTACGGGTTCCTCGAGGGGCTCGGCCCGGAGGTCGTCTTCGCGATTCTCCTGTACCGCCGGTTCGGGCTGGGAGCCTCTCTCGGTGGCGGCGCGGCGGCGGGTGTCGTCGTCGGCCTGCTCGACTCGTTCGTGTACTACCCCGAGTTCTCGCCCGCGTACAAGACCGCGTACATCGTCGCGACGATCGTCTCGGGCGTCGTGATCGCCGGCCTCGGCTCGTGGGCACTCACCCGGGCGCTCGCCCGGACCGGCGCGTTGTCGTCGTTGGCGTCGGGCCGAGATGCACGCCGCGTCTGACATCGGCACCGCCGCCACCCCGGCCGTCGGGCTCCGCGCCCGCGGCTGGGGGTGGCGGCACTCGGGACGCCGCGCGTGGGCGTTGCGGGGGGTCGACCTCGACATCGCCCCGGGGGAGCGCGTCCTGCTGCTCGGCCCGAGCGGGGCCGGGAAGTCCACGCTGCTCGCTGCTGCGGCGGGTCTGCTCGACGACGGTGCCGGGGAGTCCGAGGGGACGCTCGAGGTCGATGGTCTCGACACGCGGGCAGCCCGCACGGCGCCGGACGGGCCCGGCGGTCTTCGCGCGCCCGGCACGTCGCGAACCGGGCTGCTCCTGCAGGACCCGGACGCGCAGACCGTCCTCGCCCGGTGCGGTGACGACGTCGCCTTCGGGCTCGAGAACCACGGCGTGCCGCCCGAGCTCATCTGGCCGCGCGTCGACGAGGCGTTGCGGCTCGTCGGTTTCCCGTACGACCGTGCGCACCCGACGTCCGCGCTGTCCGGCGGCGAGCGCCAGCGACTCGCCCTCGCCGGGGTGGTCGCGATGCGCCCGGGGCTGCTCATGCTCGACGAGCCGACGGCGATGATCGACCCCGACGGGGCCCGGCAGCTCGTCAGGTCCGTCGCCGGTGTCATCGGTGCCGCCCCGCACACCGACGGGCGCCTCACGGCGACGCTGATCGTCGTCGAGCACCGGGTGGAGCAGTGGCTGGACGTCGTGAACCGCGTGGTGGTGCTCGAGCCGGGTGGCGGCGTGATCGCCGACGGGCCGGCACTCGAGGTCCTCGCCGACCAGGGGCCCGAGCTGTTCCGCCTCGGCGTGTGGGTGCCGCGCCGGTTCCGGCCCGCGGCCGCGACCCCCGCCCGCGCCCAGGTCGCCCGACCGACGCACGAGCCGGTGCTCCGCGCTCGCGGCCTGGCCGTGCGACGCGGTCGGTTGGCGCCGGTGCTCACGGGGGTCGACCTCGACGTCGTCCCCGGCGAGATCCTCTTCCTCACCGGCGTGAACGGCTCGGGCAAGTCGACGCTGGCGCTCACCCTGGCCGGCCTCGCGGCCCCGGCTGCCGGAGAGCTCACCGCGGAGCCGGAGCTCGCCGGAGACGCCGGCCTGCATCCCGTGCGATGGCGCGCCCGGGACCTCGTGACCCGCGTCGGGACGGTGTTCCAGGAGCCGCAGCACCAGTTCGTGGCCGGGACCGTTCAGGCCGAGCTCGCCGTCGGACCTCACCAGGCCCGGGTCGCCGCCGACGTCGCAGGACGACGGTGCGACGAGACCCTCGCGCGGCTCCGGCTCGGGGCGCTGGCGCTCGCGAACCCGTTCACACTGTCCGGCGGCGAGCAACGGAGGTTGTCGGTCGCGACCGCGCTCGTCACCCGCCCCGGGGTCCTCGTGCTCGACGAGCCGACGTTCGGTCAGGACTCCGTGACGTGGGCGGTGCTCGTCGACCTGCTCCGCGAGCTGCTCATGGACGGGACCGCGATCGTGTGCGCGACCCACGACCGCGACCTCGTCGAGGCGTTCCTCGCCGAAGGACGAGGGCGCGAGCTCCGCGTGGGGGACGGCACCGTCCGACCCGTCGTCGGAGGCGCCGCACCGGGACCGACCGACGCGGTTCCGGGCGCGATGAGTGCGGGCGCCGCGGGCCCGGGCACGGGGCGACCGGCCGACAGCGCGGCGGCTCCCGTCACGGTGGTGCCGACATGACCGTCCTGACGCTCGGCGCCGACCCCGAGCTGCGGCCCGGGGCGTTCGTCGCGCGGGCCAACCCCGTCGCGAAGCTCGCCGTCGCGCTGCTCGTCTCGCTGACCCTGCTGCTCACGGTCGACGTCGTCACCGCCGGCGTCGCCCTGGCACTGGAGGTGGCGGCGCTGCCGTGGTGCGGTCTGAGCCCGCGGGGACTGCTGCGTCGCGGCTGGATCGTGCTCGTCGGCGCGGTCCCGGCGGGGCTCGTGACCATGTGGCTCGGCGTGGACTCGGGCGAGGTGCTGCTCGCGCTGGGACCGGTGACCGTGACGCAGGGGTCGTTCCTGGCCGGGTGCGCGATCGCGCTGCGGATCCTCTCGGTCGGGCTCCCCGGTGTGGTGCTGCTCGCGACGACCGACCCGACCGACCTCGCCGACGCGCTCGCCCAGGTCGCCCGGCTGCCGCACCGGTTCGTGCTCTCGGCGCTCGCGGCCATGCGCCTGTTCGCGCTGATGGGCACCGAGTGGGAGTCGCTCGGCGCGGCACGTCGAGCCCGCGGGATCGGGGACGACGGCGCGGTCGGACGTGCCCGCACCACGGCGGGGCAGGTCCTGGCGTTGCTCGTGCTCGTCATCCGCCGCGGGACCCGACTGGCGATGGCGATGGAGGCGCGCGGGTTCGGCGGTCCGGGGACGCGGACCTGGGCCCGGACGAGTCGGCTGCGCCGATCGGACGTCGGCGTCGTCATCGGCGGCGTGGTGATCGTGACCGTCGCGACCGCAGCAGGCATGCTGGCCGGGACCTGGCACCTGGCGCTCACCTGATGCGCACGACGACCCTCGAGGAGCACCGCATGGGTGACCCGACCCCGTTCTGGGCACTGGACCCCGGGACGACCCACCTCAACCACGGCTCGTTCGGGGCCTGCCCGTGGCCGGTGCTCGACGAGCAGCAGCGCCTGCGGCGTGCGCTCGAGGCGAACCCGACGCGATGGTTCGACCTCACCCACCCGGCGGCGGTGCGCGCCGCGCGCGAGGTGGTCGCGGAGCTCGTCGGCAGCGACCCTGCCGCGCTCGCCTTCGCGACCAACACCACGCAGGCCGTGAACATGGCGGTGCGTGCGGTCGTGGCACGGCTGTCCGCGGGCGACGAGATCCTCGTGACGAGCCACGCCTACCCGGCGTGCCGGTACGCCGTCGACGCGATCACGGCCCCGGCCGGCGTCGTCGTGCGCGTCGTCGACGTCCCGGCGGTGCTCGACGGTCCGGCCGAGCTCGCGGCGCTCGTGCTGGGCGCCGTCGGTCCGCGCACGCGCGCGGTGCTCATCGACCACGTGGAGAGCGCGACGGGCGTCGTCGTCCCCGTCGGTGAGATCGTCGCCGCGCTCGAGCCGGACGTCGTCGTCATCGTCGACGGCGCCCACGCACCCGGCATGGTCGACCTCGACCTCGACGCGCTGGACGCGTCGTTCTACGCCGGCAACCTGCACAAGTGGGTCTGCGCACCCAAGGGTGCGGCGTTCGTGCGGGTCGCCGCGGGCTGGCGTGACGAGGTCGTGCCGCTGACGGTCAGCCACGGGTGGAGCGACGTGCGCACCGCGGACGAGGGGCGGTTCCACGCGCTGTTCGACTGGCCGGGGACGTCGGACCCGACCGCCTGGTTGAGCGTCCCCGTCGCGATCCGTGAGATCGCCGCGCGGCACCCGGGCGGGTGGGCCGGGGTGCGCGCCGCCAACCACGACCTCGTCCTCGAGGCGCAGGCGTTGATGTGCGAGGCGTTCGGGACGGCGGCACCCGTGCCGGCATCGATGGTCGGCTCGCTCGCGGTGGTGCCGCTGTCCGGTGCGGCGGGGCGTGCGACGGGCCGGGAGCTGACGGACCACGTCCGGGCGGAGGGTTTCGAGGCGAAGTTCGTCGCGCACGACGACCGGGTCGCGGTGCGCCTCTCCGCGCACCTGTACAACACGATCGACGACTACGCGCGGCTCGCGGAGACCCTGTCCCGGTTCTGACGACAGCGCGGCCCGGACCTGCAGCGACGGCCGAGGAGGGGTGATCCCGCGGGGTCGGTACGGGCGCCACGGTGCGGCTCGCACGCCGCACGCGCGCGGTTGACGATCGACCCAGCATGCGCCCCTACCATGGGGCGCCATGAGCCAACGCAGCGATGCGCGCCGGAACCGCGCCCGGATCCTCACCGCCGCCGAGGAGATCTTCGCCGCGGAGTCCGTCGCCGTCCCGCTGCAGCAGGTGGCCGAACGCGCGCAGGTCGGGCGCGGCACGCTCTACCGGCACTTCCCGGACCGCCACAGCCTGGTCGCGGCGGTCTACGAGGAGCGGCTGGTCGCGTTCGAGGCGCTTGCGGCGGAGCACAGCGACGACCCCGGCGTGCTGCTCACCCTCGTGCGGGAGATCACCGCGGAGCAGGCGCGCATCCCCGGCCTGTTCCGGTTGATCTTCACGGAGGGCCCGGGGCACGCCGAGCTCGCTCCGTTGTGGGAGCGGTCGTTGGCGCTGCTCACGAGACCGCTGGAGTCGAGCCGCGCCGCCGGCGTCGTGCGGGCCGACCTCACGCTGGACGACCTCCTGATGATCATCGGGATGGTGTACGGGGTCGTCACCGGTCCGATCGGCCGCGCCGACGCGGCGGCCGTCGCGCGGGCGACGGACCTGGTGGTCGACGGTCTCCGCCCCCGCCCCTGAGACCGCTGCCGCCGGCCCCGCCACCCATCCACCCGGCGTCCGTCCCGCCCGTCCCGTCAAGTGGAGCGAAAGTGTCGCGACACGCGGGCGTGTCGCGACACTTCGCTCCACTTGACGGGGTGACGGGGCAGTCGGGTGGTGGGTGGGAATGGGGGCGGTGGGGTCGAGGTTGAGTGAGGTGGGCTCAAGTTTGGGCAGTCGAGTTTGCGCTCCGGCGGAACTCGGCACAGACTTGAGCGCAGCAGGCTCAACACGCCCGCGCGGAACGTCGCGGGCACCAGATCAGTGGAGGAATCACCATGGCACGTGCGGTCGGGATCGACCTGGGGACCACCAACTCGGTGGTCGCCGTCCTCGAGGGTGGGGAGCCCACCGTCATCGCGAACGCCGAGGGGTCGCGCACGACGCCGTCGGTCGTCGCCTTCTCCAAGACCGGTGAGGTGCTGGTCGGCGAGGTCGCCAAGCGCCAGGCCGTCACCAACGTCGAGCGGACGATCAGCTCCGTCAAGCGCCACATGGGCACCGACTGGCACGTCGCCATCGACGACAAGAACTACAACGCGCAGGAGATCTCCGCGCGGATCCTCGGCAAGCTCAAGCGTGACGCCGAGGAGTACCTCGGCGAGCCGGTGACCGACGCGGTCATCACCGTCCCGGCGTACTTCAACGACGCCGAGCGCCAGGCCACCAAGGACGCCGGCCAGATCGCCGGCCTCAACGTGCTGCGCATCGTCAACGAGCCCACCGCCGCCGCGCTCGCGTACGGCCTGGAGAAGGGCAAGGAGGACGAGCTGATCCTGGTCTTCGACCTCGGCGGTGGCACGTTCGACGTCTCGCTCCTCGAGGTCGGCAAGGACGAGGACGAGTTCTCGACCATCCAGGTCCGCTCGACCTCCGGCGACAACCGCCTCGGCGGCGACGACTGGGACAACCGGATCGTCGAGTTCCTCATCAAGCAGGTCAAGAACTCGAGCGGCGTGGACCTGTCCAAGGACAAGATCGCGCTGCAGCGTCTGCGCGAGGCGGCGGAGCAGGCCAAGAAGGAGCTCTCGTCCTCGACCAGCACCACGATCTCGATGCAGTACCTGTCGATGTCGGAGAACGGCCCGATCCACCTCGACGAGAAGCTCACGCGTGCGCAGTTCCAGCAGATGACCGCTGACCTGCTCGAGCGCACCAAGGCACCGTTCCACAACGTCATCCGCGACGCGGGCGTCAAGCTCGCGGACATCGACCACGTGGTCCTCGTCGGCGGCTCGACGCGCATGCCCGCCGTCGCGGACGTCGTGCGCGAGCTCACCGGCGGCAAGGAGCCCAACAAGGGCGTCAACCCGGACGAGGTCGTGGCCGTCGGCGCCGCGCTCCAGGCCGGTGTCATCAAGGGCGAGCGCAAGGACGTCCTGCTCATCGACGTCACGCCGCTGTCGCTCGGCATCGAGACCAAGGGCGGGGTGATGACCAAGCTCATCGAGCGCAACACGGCCATCCCGACCAAGCGCTCGGAGATCTTCTCGACCGCGGACGACAACCAGCCGTCGGTGCTGATCCAGGTGTTCCAGGGCGAGCGTGACTTCGCCCGGGACAACAAGCCGCTCGGCACGTTCGAGCTCACCGGGATCGCGCCCGCCCCGCGCGGCGTCCCGCAGATCGAGGTCACGTTCGACATCGACGCGAACGGGATCGTGCACGTGTCCGCCAAGGACCGCGGCACCAACAAGGAGCAGTCGATGACGATCACCGGCGGCTCCGCGCTGCCGAAGGACGAGATCGACCGCATGATCAAGGAGGCCGAGGCGCACGCCGCCGAGGACCACAAGCGTCGCGAGGAGGCCGAGACCCGCAACACGGCCGAGCAGCTCGTCTACTCGACCGAGAAGGTCCTCGCGGACAACGCCGAGAAGGTTCCCGCCGACGTCAAGACCGAGGTCGAGGGTGCGCTGGCCGAGCTCAAGACGGCGCTCGAGGGCGACGACATCGAGGCCGTGAAGACGAAGCAGGCGACGCTCGCGACCGTCAGCCAGAAGATCGGTGAGGCGCTGTACGCGGCCGACGCGGCGAGCCAGGCCGAGACCGCTGCAGGTGCCGACACGTCCGGCTCGACCGAAGGCTCCGACGAGGACATCGTCGACGCCGAGATCGTGGACGAGTCCAAGTGAGCGACGACACCACCGGCACCTCGGGGTCGGGTACGCCCGGCCCCGAGGAGGCGCCGCGCTTCACGGACAAGCGACGCCTCGACCCGGAGACCGGTGAGCTGCGCGAGCCCGCCGACCCGCTGGCGCACCTGGACTTCGAGCCGGAGGCACTGACCGAGGTCGGCGAGGAGCCGGCCGAGGACTCTGCGCTGGCGCTCGCCGAGACGCTCGCGGCGGAGCGGCTCGAGGACCTGCTGCGGCTCCAGGCCGAGTACGTCAACTACCGCAAGCGGGTGGACCGTGACCGGTCCGTCGCACGCGACCAGACCGTGGTGCAGATCGCCGAGGCGCTGATCCCGGTGCTCGACGACATCGCGCTGGCTCGTCAGCACGGCGAGCTCGCCGGTGGTCCGTTCGCCTCGATCGCGGAGAAGCTCGAGCAGGTGCTCAGCCGCTTCGAGGTGCAGCGTTACGGCGAGGTCGGCGAGATGTTCGACCCGAACGTGCACGAGGCGCTGATGCACCAGCACTCGTCCGAGGTCACCGGTCCGACGGTCGTCCAGGTGCTGCAGGACGGCTACAAGGTCGGCGACCGGATCGTGCGGGCTGCGCGGGTCGCGGTCGCGGACCCGGATGCCTGAGCACCGACGCGGCCGTCACCCGCGAACGTCCGTGCTCGGCAGGCCCGGCTGGCCTGGCGGGCCTGGCGGGCCCGGTGGGTCCGGTGGGTCCGACGGCACACTGCCGGGCACGGACGTCGCGACAGCAGGTGAGTGGCACGATCAGCGGAGGGAGGCGTCATGAGCGGCCAGGACTGGATCGAGAAGGACTTCTACGCCGTGCTCGGCGTTCCCAAGGACGCTGACGCCGCCACGATCAAGAAGGCGTACCGCAAGCTCGCTCGCACGCTGCACCCGGACCACAACCCGGGCGACGCCAAGAGCGAGGAGCGCTTCAAGGAGGTCGGCGAGGCGTACGCGGTGCTCTCCGACCCGGAGCAGCACGCGCAGTACGACCAGCTGCGCGCGATGGCGGGCGGACCACGGTTCTCCGCCGGTGCCGGCGGGGCCGGTGGCGCCGGCTTCGAGGACCTCTTCGGCGGCATGTTCGGTGGCGGTGCGCCCGGTGGCGGTCGGGTCCGGTACTCGACGCAGGGTGGCGGCGGCTTCGAGGACCTCCTCGGCGGGCTCTTCGGTGGCGGCGGTGGCGGCTTCCGTCAGCCGCGCCGGGGGAGCGACGTGACGGCGACGACGACGCTGCCGTTCCGTCAGGCGGCGTCCGGGTCGACAGTCACGCTGTCGGTGGACGGGCGCAACGTCACGGCGCGCGTCCCGGCCGGGGTGAGCGACGGGCAGAAGATCCGGTTGCGCGGCAAGGGGCAGCCGGGCGAGTCCGGGGCGCCGGCAGGTGACCTGGTCATCACGGTCAGCGTCACCCCGCACCCGCTGTTCAGCCTGGACGGCAACAACGTGCGGATCACCGTGCCCGTCGCGTTCGACGAGGCCGCGCTCGGGGCGCAGATCGACGTGCCGACGCTCGACGGGTCGACCGTCAAGGTCAAGGTGCCGGAGGGCACGCCGTCCGGCCGGACGCTGCGCGTACGGGGCAAGGGGATCACGACCCCCAAGGGCACCGGTGACCTGCTGGTCACGGTGCAGGTCGTGGTTCCGCAGCGGCTGACGGGTGCGGCGAAGGACGCGGTGCGGGCATTCGCGGAGGCGACGGCCGACGCCGACGTCCGCGGGAACCTGATGGCACAGGCCAAGGTCTGACGAGGGAGCAGCTCCGGGAGGGCGGTCGACGGTGCACGACGACACACCGATGTTCGTGATCTCGGTTGCCGCCGAGCTCGCCGGCATGCACCCGCAGACGCTCCGCCAGTACGACCGCCTGGGCCTCGTCTCGCCCGGGCGGACGCGCGGTCGCGGTCGGCGGTACTCGATGCGTGACATCGCGACCCTGCGAGAGGTCCAGCGACTCTCCCAGGACGAGGGTGTCAACCTCGCCGGGATCAAGCGGATCCTCGCCCTCGAGGCGGAGGTCACCCGGCTCACCGAGCAGGTCGACGCGTTGCGCGCGTACGTCGAGCCGGGGCGCCGGGTCTTCACCGCCGGACCGTCGGGAGACGTCGTGGCGGTCCGGCGAGGTCAGCGCCCGCAGCGCAGCATGCGGTTCGCGGAGGCCGAGGCCCGCGGTGCGCTCGTGCTCTGGCGGCCGGGGCCGCGCTGACGCGCAGGTCGTCGGCCGCTGACGCGCAGGTCGTCGGCCGTGCCACGGGGCCCGTCGGCGGACCGACGGACGCGCCCGCCGACGACGGCGACTACGCCCCGGAGCCCCCGAGTCGCTTCCAGAGGAACGTGTACGCCAGCGCGGACATGAACGCCGACTGCGCGTTCGTCGCCGCGCCACCGTGCCCGCCCTCGATGTTCTCGTAGGACAGCACGTCCTTGCCGGCCGCGAGCATCAGGGCGGCCATCTTGCGCGCGTGGCCGGGGTGCACCCGGTCGTCGCGGGTCGAGGTCGTGAAGAGCACCGGCGGGTACTCCCGGTCCGGGTCGACCAGGTGGTACGGCGAGAACGTCCGGATGAACTCCCACTGCGCGGGGTCGTCGGGGTCGCCGTACTCGGCCATCCACGAGGCACCGGCGAGCAGGTGGCTGTAGCGGGACATGTCCAGCAGCGGCACCTGCACGACGACGGCGCCGACGAGCTCGGGGTAGTGGACCAGCATGTTCCCGACCAGCAGCCCACCGTTGCTGCCGCCCTGGATGCCGAGGTGCTCGGGGGACGTGACGCCGGCCGTGACGAGGTCCCGCGCGACGGCGGCGAAGTCCTCGTACGCGCGGTGGCGGTTTTCCCGCAGCGCCTCCTGGTGCCAGCGGGGGCCGTACTCGCCGCCGCCCCGGATGTTCGCGACCGCGTACACGCCGCCGCGTGAGAGCCAGGAACGCCCGAGGCTGCCGGAGTAGCTCGGCGTGAGGGAGATCTCGAAGCCGCCGTAGCCGTACAGGAGTGTCGGCGCGGTGCCGTCGAGCACGAGGTCGCGCGGCCGGACCAGGAAGTACGGGACCCGGGTGCCGTCCTGCGAGCGGGCGAACCGCTGCTCGGCGACGTGCGTGGTCGCGTCGAAGAACGTGGGCATCGACTTCAGGGGCGCGACCTCCGCGAGGTCGGCGGGACCGGTCTCGGGGAGCGTGGCGAGCGCGAGCGTCGACGGGGTGAGGTAGTCGGTCACGGTGAGCCAGAGGGCGTCGGACTCGTCGGCGTCGACCGCGCCGGCGCTGACGGTGCCGACCTCCGGCACGCCGTGCAGCGGCGCGTCCGTCCAGCCGCCGTGGCCGGGGGTGAGGACGCGGAGCCGGTTCTTGACGTCGTCGAGGATGTTGAGGACGAGGTGGTGACGCGTCCAGCTCGCACCGGTGAGGGAGGTCGTCGGGGTCGGGGTGAAGATCACGTCGAACGACCGGTCGCCGGCGAGGAAGGCGTCCAGGCGGATCGCGAGGAGAGAACCCGCTGGGTGCTCGAACCCGCCGACCTCCCAGGGGTCCCGCAGCTCGACGGTGAGCCACTCGCGCTTGAGGCCGAGGTCGGCTGACTCCGGCAGGTCGAGACGCGTGAGGACGTCGTCGGTGCCGAGCAGGAACACCTGCTCGCGGTAGAACGCGATCGACCGAACGACGAGGTCGCGCTCGAAACCGGGCGTACGGTCGTGGTACGCGGAGATGTACAGGTCGGTCTCGTCGCCCTCGTAGACGAGCTCGGCCTCCGCCAGCGGGGTCCCGCGACGCCACCGCCGCACCGTCCGCGGGTAGCCCGACGTCGTCAGCGAACCCGACCCGGTGTCGGTGAAGACGAACACCGTGTCCTCGTCGATCCAGCTCATGCCGCCCTTGGACTCGGGCCGTTCGAAGCCGTCCGGTACCCAGGCCCGGGTCTCGAGGTCGAACTCGCGCGTGACGTCCGCGTCGGAACCACCACGGGAGAGCGTCACCAGCGCGCGACGGCAGTCGGGCCGCAGGACCTGCGCGCCGTGCCACACCCAGCTCTCTCCCTCGGCGGCGGCGAGAGCGTCGACGTCGAGCAGCACGTCCCAGTCCGGGTCGTCGGTGCGGTACGACTCGAGCGTGGTCCGACGCCAGAGACCACGCTCGTGCTCGGCGTCGCGCCACACGTTGTAGTACAGGTCGCCGGCCTTGGTGACCGCCGGGATCTTCGCGTCGGAGTCGAGCACCGCGAGGATGCCGGCGCGCAGCTCCTCGAAACCGGGCCCGGTGAGGGCTCCGGTCGCCTCGGCGTTGCGGGCACGCACCCACGCGAGCGCGTCGTCGCCCTCGACGTCCTCGAGCCAGGCGTAAGGGTCGGCAACGGTCGCAGGGTTCGGCTCCATGCGGGGCATGATCCGTGGGTCGCCGAGGGCAGCGCAACTCGCCGTCGCGGCAGCGGTGTCAGCGCGGTGTCAGCCCGTGTCGGCCCGTGTCAGCCCCGTGTCGTCGTCCCGTCGGCGACGGCCGTCACGGTGGTGCCATGACTCAACACGACCTGGTGATCGAGGCAGAAGGCCTCGTCCGACACTTCGGCAGGACCAAGGCGCTCCAAGGCGTCGACCTGCATGTCGCCCGAGGCACCGTCCTCGGGCTCCTCGGCCCCAACGGGGCCGGCAAGACGACCGCGGTCCGGATCCTCGCGACCCTGCTCACCGCCGACGCCGGACGCGCGAGCGTCTGCGGCTACGACATCGGCACGCACGCGCAGCAGGTGCGGCAGAGCATCGGGCTCACCGGCCAGTACGCCTCGGTCGACGAGGCCCTGACCGGTCGCGAGAACCTCGTGATGATCGCCGCCCTGCTCGACCTGCGCGGCCGGGAGTCCCGACGCCGGGCAGCCGAGCTGCTCGACTGGTTCGACCTCGCGGACGCCGCGGACCGACCCGTGAAGACCTACTCGGGCGGCATGAGGCGACGGCTCGATCTCGCGGCGAGCCTGGTCGGTCGACCGGAGGTGATCTTCCTCGACGAACCCACCACGGGCCTCGACCCGAGCAAGCGCGAGGACATGTGGGACGTCATCAGGTCCCTGGTCGCCGAGGGCTCGACGGTGCTGCTGACGACCCAGTACCTCGACGAGGCCGACGCCCTCGCCGACGAGATCACCGTGATCGACCACGGGCAGGTCATCGCCCACGACACTCCAGAGGGGCTCAAGCGGGTGGTCGGCGGCCAGACCCTCGAGGTCCGCCCGGCCGACCCGGCACGGCTCGAGGAGACCGCCGCGATCCTGGGCGCCGTCTCGACCGCCGGCCGGGCCGAGCCGACGCGCAAGGGCGTCCTCGCGGTGCCCGTAGCCGGCGACGACGCGCTCGCGGCGACGGTCGAGCGGCTCGCGAGCGCAGGCATCGGCGTGACCGAGCTCGCGCTGCACCTGCCGAGCCTCGACGAGGTCTTCTTCACCCTCACCGGTCGCACGGCGACCGCCGACGACACGACCCAGCACGCGGAGGTGGCCTGATGACCCTCGACACGACCCTGACGGCGCCACGGGCGCGCCTGACGCCCGGCGCCGGCGCCAACGACCCGGGCGGCGCGAGCCGCCGCGCCCTGCCGCTCGTGCGGCACTCGCTCACCCTGGCCAAGCGCAGCCTGATCAAGACCTGGCGCACGCCCGAGGCCCTGATCGACGTGACACTGCAGCCGATCATCTTCCTGGTGATCTTCGTGTACATCTTCGGCGGGGCGGTGTCCGGCTCGACCAGCGGGTACCTGCAGTACCTGCTGCCGGGGATCCTGGCGCAGACGATCGCCCAGGGCGCGATCGCGATCGGCGTCAACCTCAACACCGACCTCGAGAAGGGGATCTTCGACCGGTTCCGATCGTTGCCGATCGCACGCTCCGCGCCGCTCATCGGCGCTGTGATCGGGGACGTGGCGCGCTACGTGATCGTCACCGTCTCCACGATGGCGACCGGCTACGTCATGGGCTTCCGGATCCACACGAACATCGCCCAGGCCGTCGCCGGCTGCCTGCTCGCCGTGCTGTTCGCGCTCTCGCTCTCGTGGGTGTCCGTCTTCGTCGGGATGAAGGTGCGCACCTCGGGTGCCGTGCAGGGCGTGATGTTCCTGATCGTGATGCCCCTGAGCTTCGCCTCGAACGTGTTCGTGCCGACGTCCTCGCTCCCGGGCTGGCTGCAGGGGTTCGTGAACGTGAACCCGCTCACCCACCTCGTCGCCTCCATGCGGGGGCTGTTCCTCGGAGATCCGCTCGGCACGCACGTGTGGTGGACCCTCGCATGGTGCGTCGGCCTGGTGGCCGTGTTCCTGCCGCTCGCCCTACGGGCCTACCGCCGGAAGATCTGAGTCAGTCCGGCTCGATCAGGGCCGTGAGCCGGGCGAGTGCCTCGGCCGCGGTCAGCCGACCCGGCGAGGGTGCCAGGGCAGTCCCGGCACCCTCGCCGGCAGCCGCGCCGGGTGGTTCACCCGGGTCGGCGGCGCCGGAGACGGCCGGTGGGCCCGGATCGATCGACGCGCTCGCGTCGGCGGGGATGCTCGCGGCGGGGCGGGCGACCGTGGATCGACCGAGGACGAGCCCCAGGTTCGAGCCCAGCCGGGCGCCCAGCTCCCAGAGCTCGTCGGAGCGTGCGGTCTGCCCCCGGCTCGCCGCGAGCTCGGCGTAGCCCTGGGCCACCGCGCCGATCACGGGCATGTCCCCGAGCGGCAGCGCGGCGTGGGCGGCGACGGCGAGAAGGCCCTCGCCGTCCGCCCCGGCGCGGATCTGCAGCACCGCAGCGCCCACCTCGACCGTGATCCTGAACTGGGGCGCGGCGGTGGTGTCGCTGCGGGCCGCACCCACCGCGAGCTCGGCATACCGCACCGATGCGTCCGCGTCGCCCGAGAGTGCCGCGAGCGCGCCGAGGCCGATCGCGGCCTGCGCGCGTTCGTTCGGTGCCGACGACGCCGCCCGCAGCGTCGCCTCGAGCGCGGCGGTCGCCTCCGATGATCCCCGGAGCGCGCGGCGCAGGTCACGCGCGACCAGCAGGGTGCGGGCGTCGTTCACGGCGCCCATCTGGTCGAAGTGGCCGATCGCGCGCGCGAGCCACTCGTCGGACCTCTCGGCGTCGAACCCGTCCTCCCACTGGCTGAGCGCCTGCGCGGACATGCCCATGCCCCAGTGGTCACCGGTGGACTCGAAGAACGCGTACGCGGTCCGGGCGTCCTCCGCCGAGCCGACCAGGTCGCCCTCGTTCTCGCGCGACATCGCCCGAAGGAGCAGCCCGAGCCCGTGCAGGTACGGGTCCGCGTCGGCGACGAGCCGGTCCACCGCGGCGGCCTGCCGGTCCTTCCGGTCCGACATGACGGCGAGGGCGACGGTGGCGATCGCCGCCGACCGGTGCGACAGGCGCCTCGCGTCGGCGGGTCCGGTGAGCGCCCACCGTGCGAGTCGAGCGCCGAGGGCGCCGAGCCGGACGTCGCGCGTGATCCCCGACGTGACGACGACGAGCGCGCCGATGACGGCGGCGTCGTCGGGGTCGGGGGCGGTGTCCGGGGTGACGTCGCCGGCCGGCTCACGCAGCCGCTGCCAGGTCGCGCGCCGGGCCGCCGGGTCGTCGCGCTCCAGCAGCGACCGCGCCCAGCCGAGCACCTCGAGGTGCAGCCCGTGGAACGTCCAGACGGTCAGCAGGTCGGCGGCGATCGCGAAGGCGTCGGCCGTGCTGCCGTGCTCGACCGCCCACCGGAGCGCGACGGCGAGGGCGTCGTGGTCGCGCGCCGTCGCCGCGAGCGCCGCGAGCTGGGCGGGGCCGGCGTAGTCGTCGCGCAGGGTGCGCCCCCGCTCCGCCGCCCACCGGGTGAGCCGCGCCATCACCTCCTCGCGCGCACCGTCCTCGGTGAGGTGCGCGTCGCCGTACTCCCGCACCGTCTCGAGCATGCGGAACCGGGGAGGCTCGCCGTCGCCGGGCTCGTCGAGCGTGAGGAGCGACTGCTCGACGAGCGTGGCGAGCCCGGCGCGCGTGGTGTCGTCGTGGGTGGACCCGGACACGGCGAGCGCGGTGTCGACGCTGAACGCGGCCGGGATCACGGCGAGGTCCCGCAGCAGCGTGCGGCACCGCTCGTCGAGGAGCGCCCAGCTCCAGTCGACCATGGCCCACAGACCCTGGTGGCGGTCCGGGAGGCCGCGTAGCGCCCCCGTGAGCAGCGTGAACCGGTGGTCGACGCCGGCGAGCACGTCCGCGAGCGACATCGACCGCAGGCGGGCGGCGGCGAGCTCGAGCGCCAACGGGAGGTTGTCGAGCCGTCGGCACACCTCGAGGGCGGTCTCCGGATCCCAGGTGAGGCCGGGCCGGGCCGCTCGTCCGCGGCTCTCCAGCAGCGTGAGAGCCGCGCCGTCGGAGAGCATCGCGACGGGGTGCACGGTCTCACCGACGACGCCCAGGGGCGCGCGACTCGTCGCGAGGATCCGCAGACCGGGGTCTGCCGCCGGCAGGACGAGGGCCGCCAGGTCGGCCGCGGCGTCGAGCAGGTGCTCGCAGTTGTCGAGCACCAGCAGCCCGCGCAGCGACCCGACGGCGCGCCGCACCCGCTCCTGCGGGTCGAGGGCGCGCCGGGTCCGAGGGTCGACGCCGTCCGAGGTGGACTCGGCGGCGCCGAGCACCGTGAGGAGGGCGGGCAGGACCTCGTCCGGGTCGCGCACGCCCGCGAGCTCGACGGCGTGCACCGGGACGCCCTGGCGCGAGGCGCGAGCGGCGACCTCGGCCGCGAGCCGCGTCTTGCCCGCCCCGCCGACCGCGACGAGGGTCACCATCGGCGAGGTCTCGAGCGCGCGCTCGAGCGCGGCGACGTCGGCGTCCCGCCCGACGAGCGGGGTCGTCTGGCGTCGGAGCAGCGCCGCAGGGGTGGGGGGTGTGGCGGGGGGTGTGGCGAGGGGTGTGGTGGTGGGGAACGGTGCGGGGGACGTGGTGGGACGGGCGGGAGTGCTCCGGGGGTCGGGTGTGCCGGGGGTGCCGGGACCACCGGTCCTGTCGGAGCCGCCGGACGCGCCGAGCTCGCCGCGGAGCAGCGCCAGATGGGTCCGCGAGACCAGCGCCGACGGATCGGTCCCGTAGGTCTCCCGCAGGTGTGCGCACAGCTGGGCGTAGACGGCGAGAGCCTCCGCCTCCTGGCCGGTCGCGGCGAGGCCGCGCATGAGGAGCACGACGAGGGGTTCGTCGGTCGGCAGGTGCCGGACGGCGTCCCGCAGGTCGTCGAGCGCCTCGGGGACGAGGCGCGCACCGGAGGCGAGGGTGGCCTCGACCCGGAGGGCCACCAGGTCGCGGTAGAGGCGCCCGGCCGGGCCGTCCAGGGGTGCGGTGCTGTCGGCGGACCAGAGCTCAACGGCGCGGGCGGCGTCGTCCGCGGCGCGCGTGGGGTCCCCCGCGCCGAGGGAGGCGCGGGCGTGCGCGAGCAGGTCCTGCGCGGTCAGCAGGTCGACGTCGAGGCCGGTCGGGTCGAGCCGATAGCCGCCCGCCGTGGCGGTCAGGGTCAGACCGAGCCGGCGGGCCCGGGTGACGAGGGCCTGCAGGGCGCCCAGGGGGTCGGCGGGCGGTGCCTCCTCCCAGACCTCGTCGACGAGCACCCCGGTGGGGACGACGCGGCCGCGGGCGAGGAGCAGTGGCAGCAGCAGCGCGGGCAGACGGGAGCCCTCGACGGCGTGGCCGTCGATCGAAAGCGGTCCGAGCGCGGTGATCTGCACGGTGACAGCATCCCCCAGGACGACGCGGCGGCTCGTCATGCCGGTGGTGCGATCGGGGGCTGTGTGCCGGTGCGAGTGGTGGCGCGGATCGCGGCGCGGGTGCCGTGCGGGCGGGCGCTCGGGTGACGTACGGGGTGGGGGCACGGGTGCCGCACGAGCGCCGGGCGCCTGCCCGCGACGGCGCCGGGTCGGGCGTGTGGGTGCCGGGACGTAGGATCAGAAGCGGACAAACTACACGACTGAAACACCAAGTGTTGTGCCTACTTCCAGTTTGCACCACAAGGTGTAGTGTCTGAGAATCTTCCAGGCCGAAGGTCCTACGACCTCTCGCTGCGTGGGTACAGAACTGTGGAAGGAGCCTCGGGGACATGACCGTCACCGTCTTCAGCAAGCCGGCGTGCGTGCAGTGCGACGCCACCTACCGCGCGCTCGACAAGCGCGGGATCTCGTACGAGAAGATCGACATCACGCAGGACCCGGCCGCGCTCGAGATGGTCCGGGGCCTCGGCTACCTCCAGGCGCCGGTCGTGATGGCCGGTGGCGAGCACTGGTCGGGCTACCGCCCGGACAAGATCAGCTCTCTCGCGGAGCTCGTCGCCGCGGTCGCCTGAGCACGCGGGCGACACGCCCGACAGGTCCCGCACGGTCACCGGCGACCCCTGCCGACGCACTCCATCCCCTCGGTCCGGTCAGGTCGTCGTGAGCACACTCGTCTACTTCTCCAGCGTCTCGGAGAACACGCACCGGTTCGTCCAGCGGCTCGGGCTGCCGGCCCGACGCATCCCGCTGACCCCGGCGCAAGGGTTCCTGCGGGTCGAGGAACCGTACGTCCTGGTGGTCCCCACCTACGGCGGGGGCAACGAGGGCGGCGCCGTGCCGAGGCAGGTCGTGAAGTTCCTGAACGACGCGCACAACAGGTCGTTGCTCCGTGGCGTCATCGCCGCGGGCAACACCAACTTCGGTGAGGCGTACTGCCTCGCCGGCACCATCATCGCCGCCAAGTGCCAGGTCCCGTACCTCTACGGGTTCGAGCTCTTGGGGACACCGGAGGACGTCACACGCGTCCGCGAAGGATTGGGACAGCTGTGGCAACACTCACGGATACCGGCGTAGGCGCGACGACGGGCGTCTCGCCCGAGCTCGACTACCACGCGCTCAACGCGATGCTCAACCTGTACGGGCCGAACGGGGAGATCCAGTTCGAGAAGGACCGGGCGGCCGCGCGCCAGTACTTCCTCACGCACGTGAACCAGAACACCGTGTTCTTCCACAACCTCGAGGAGAAGCTCGAGTACCTCGTGGAGAACAAGTACTACGAGCCGGCGATCCTGGCGAAGTACGAGTTCGAGTTCGTCAAGAGCCTCTTCACGCACGCGTACTCGAAGAAGTTCCGGTTCCAGACCTTCCTCGGCGCATTCAAGTACTACACGTCGTACACGCTCAAGACGTTCGACGGGAAGCGGTACCTCGAGCGTTTCGAGGACCGCGTGTGCATGGTCGCCCTGACGCTGGCCGACGGCGACGAGCAGTTCGCCATGCACATGGTCGACGAGATCATCGCCGGCCGGTTCCAGCCGGCCACGCCGACCTTCCTCAACTCGGGCAAAGCCCAGCGTGGCGAGTCGGTCTCGTGCTTCCTGCTGCGCATCGAGGACAACATGGAGTCCATCGCGCGCGGCATCAACTCCTCGCTGCAGCTCTCCAAGCGCGGCGGCGGGGTCGCGCTGCTGCTCACGAACATCCGCGAGCACGGCGCACCCATCAAGCACATCGAGAACCAGTCCTCCGGGGTCATCCCCGTCATGAAGCTGCTCGAGGACTCGTTCTCCTACGCGAACCAGCTCGGGGCACGTCAGGGCGCCGGTGCGGTGTACCTGCACGCGCACCACCCGGACATCATGCGGTTCCTCGACACCAAGCGGGAGAACGCGGACGAGAAGATCCGCATCAAGACGCTCTCCCTCGGCGTCGTCATCCCCGACATCACCTTCGAGCTCGCGCGCAAGAACGAGCCGATGTACCTGTTCTCGCCGTACGACGTCGAGCGCGTCTACGGGATCCCGTTCTCCGACATCTCGGTGACCGAGAAGTACCACGAGATGGTCGACGACGCGCGGATCCGCAAGCACAAGATCAACGCGCGCGAGTTCTTCCAGACGCTCGCCGAGATCCAGTTCGAGTCCGGCTACCCGTACCTCATGTTCGAGGACACGGTGAACAAGGCGAACCCGATCGAGGGCAAGATCACGCACTCGAACCTGTGCTCGGAGATCCTGCAGGTCTCGACGCCGTCGACCTTCAACGAGGACCTCTCCTACAGCCACGTCGGCCGCGACATCTCCTGCAACCTCGGGTCGCTCAACATCGCGCTCGCGATGGACTCACCGGACTTCGCCCAGACCGTCGAGACCGCGATCCGCGCCCTGACGGCCGTGTCGGTGCAGACGAGCATCGAGTCCGTCCCGTCGGTCAAGCTCGGCAACGAGGGTGGCCACGCGATCGGTCTCGGACAGATGAACCTGCACGGCTACCTCGCCCGTGAGCGCATCCACTACGGGTCCGAGGAAGGCCTCGACTTCACGAACATCTACTTCTACACGGTCGCGTACCACGCGATCCGCGCGTCCAACCGCCTCGCGATCGAGCGCGGGAAGGCGTTCGACGGGTTCGAGCGGTCGACCTACGCGTCCGGCGAGTACTTCACCAAGTACATCGAGCAGGAGTGGGTCCCGCAGACCGCTCGCGTCGCCGAGCTCTTCGCCCAGTCCGGCGTGCACATCCCCACGCAGGACGACTGGCGCGAGCTCGCGGCGTCGGTGCGCGAGCACGGCATCTACAACCAGAACCTGCAGGCCGTCCCGCCGACCGGCTCGATCTCCTACATCAACAACTCGACGTCGTCGATCCACCCGGTGGCGTCGCGCATCGAGATCCGCAAGGAAGGCAAGATCGGCCGCGTCTACTACCCGGCGCCGTTCCTCACGAACGACAACCTCGAGTACTACACGGACGCGTACGAGATCGGCTACGAGAAGATCATCGACACCTACGCCGTGGCGACGCAGCACGTCGACCAGGGCCTGTCGCTGACCCTCTTCTTCAAGGACAGCGCCACGACCCGCGACATCAACCGCGCGCAGATCTACGCCTGGCGCAAGGGCATCAAGACGCTGTACTACATCCGGCTGCGGCAGATGGCCCTGGAGGGCACCGAGGTGGAGGGCTGCGTCTCCTGCATGCTGTAGACCCTGGTCAGCTCGCGCACGTCCGGCCGCACGACCCCGGGGACCTGCCCGGTGAAGAGAGAGAAGTGACATGTCCACGGGAAAGCTGAAGCTGGTCAGCCGGGTGTCGGCGATCAACTGGAACCGGGTCCAGGACGACAAGGACTCCGAGGTGTGGGACCGGCTCGTCGGGAACTTCTGGCTCCCGGAGAAGGTGCCGATCTCCAACGACATCCAGTCGTGGGCGACGCTGACCCCGCAGGAGCAGCAGCTCACCACGCGCGTGTTCACCGGCCTGACCCTGCTCGACACGATCCAGGGCACCGTCGGTGCGGTCTCGTTGATCCCGGACGCGATCACCCCGCACGAGGAGGCGGTGTACACGAACATCGCGTTCATGGAGTCGGTGCACGCGAAGTCCTACTCGTCGATCTTCTCGACGCTGATCTCCACGCCGGAGATCGACGACGCGTTCCGGTGGTCGGAGGAGAACCCGAACCTCCAGCGCAAGGCCGAGATCATCATGCAGTACTACCGCGGGGACGACCCGCTCAAGCGCAAGGTCGCCAGCACGCTGCTCGAGTCGTTCCTCTTCTACTCGGGCTTCTACCTGCCCATGTACTGGTCGAGCCGCGCCAAGCTCACCAACACGGCCGACCTCATCCGCCTGATCATCCGCGACGAGGCGGTCCACGGGTACTACATCGGCTACAAGTTCCAGAAGGGCCTCGAGAAGCTCTCCGAGACCGAGCGCACGGCCATCAAGGACTACACGTTCGAGCTGCTCTTCGAGCTGTACGACAACGAGGTCGAGTACACGCAGGACCTCTACGACGGTGTCGGGCTCACCGAGGACGTCAAGAAGTTCCTGCGGTACAACGCCAACAAGGCGCTGATGAACCTCGGGTACGAGGCGCTGTTCCCCAAGGACGAGACCGACGTCAACCCGGCGATCCTCTCGGCCCTGTCCCCGAACGCCGACGAGAACCACGACTTCTTCTCCGGGTCCGGCTCCTCGTACGTCATCGGCAAGGCCGTCAACACGGAGGACGAGGACTGGGAGTTCTGACCGCCGGGCGCGCCGCGGCGACGACGAGGACACTCTCCCGCGACGACGCTAGGCCGAACGGGTGAGCGAATCCGGGTGAAACGCCCCTCACCTCATCCCGAGGGCGTTCAACGTCGATCGTTGGGGGAGAGGCGACCTGCGATGCCCGTCGCAGGCGCCGACGGTCGGGGCTCCCGGCTGCCCAGCGGGAAGGGTCACGATGTCGTCGGTCTCCCAGCGGCGCGATGCAGCCGCCCGCGGTCGCGACCTCCTGGACCAACCAGGAGGGACGCGACGCGGGGGTCGCCTCGTGTCATGGCTCGCCGCGCGGGTGCCCGGATGGATCAGACGACCGGTGGGCATCGTCGAGCGGACACGATGGCTGTTCGGCGTCCTGGTGGTGGTGTCGCTCTTCGTGACGCTGCCCGCGGGTCTCGCCGGCAGCGGCCCGTTCGTGCGGGGCCTCGTCCTCGTCGGCGGGTCCGCGCTGGTGGTCTCGTGGGTGTCGGGGTACCGCCGTCGCCGGGTGTCGATCGCGATGGACCTCGTGGACGCGGTGGCCCTGCTGTGCCTCAGCCTCGCCGACCCCCTGGCGGAGGGGGTGCTCCCGGTGGTCTTCGCGACCCTGTGGTTCCGCGCGCAGTACGGCTCCGTCCGGCGCGGCCTGATGCGCGTGGCCATCCTGGTCGTCGTGATGTCGACCGCAGCGCCGCTGTCGACACTGGTGCCCGGGCACTCCGGCACGACGAGCCTCACCCCGCTGATCGCATCGATCCCGACGATGCTGCTGACGGTCGCCGTCGGCCAGCACCTGGCCTCCGCGGTGCGGACCCGTGAGCACGTCGCACAGCTCGAGGCCGTCCACGGGACGCTCGGCGCCCAGCTGCTGAGCACGACGGACGCGGACGAGATCCGGGAGATCGCCTGGTCCGCGATCGGCCAGTTCTGCGAGGTGACACCCGGACTGCGGGTCCTCAAGGTGGTCGCCGACGGCGCCGGCTTCCGGGTCGAACGGGCCAGCGAGGGCGTCGCGTCTCTGCCGGTCGACTTCCCTCCCGAGCTCGCCGGAGCCCTGAGCCGCGACACCGGTGGTGGGTGTGAGAAGGAGTCGAGGGCCATCGCCACCCTCGACGCAGCGGCCGGGGACACCTGTGCGTGGGCGTGCGTGGCGCTGCCGGAGGTGCACTACCCGGTTGGTCGTGCGTGGCTGCTGGTGGGTGCGCCGGAGCGGGTGCCGTCCGAGGCGCTCGCAGCGATCGAGAACCTCGCGAACCAGGTGACCCTGGCGCTGCGCAACAGTGCGGTGCACCGGGACCTGACGGTGCTGGCGGAGATCGACAGCCTCACGGGACTGGCGAACCGGGCGGCGTTCAACGCGGCCCTGTCGCGGGACCTCGAAGGCGTGGCCGATCGGGAGACGACGGTGCTGTTCGTCGACCTGGACGACTTCAAGGACGTCAACGACGCGTACGGGCACCACGCCGGCGACGACCTGCTGCGGGTGGTCGCGAACCGGCTGCGCGAGGTGACCCGCCCCAGTGACCTGTGCGCGCGCATCGGCGGCGACGAGTTCGCCGTGCTCCTGCCCCGCACCGGAGAGGCCGCCGCCACCGAGATCGCGAAGCGGGTCGTCGCGACGGTGTCCACGCCCGCGACCCTCGACGACGCGGTGGTGCACGTCGGAGCGAGCGTCGGCGTGGCGGGCGTGGTCGGCGGGGAGGACGCGGAGGCGCTGGTGCACCGGGCCGACGTGGCGATGTACTCCGCCAAGGCGCAGGGCAAGGCCCGGGTGCAGGTGTTCGAGCCGGGACTGCTGCGGGGTGACCCGTCGCGGATCGCGTTCGAGCACGACCTGGCGACGGCGGCCGCGAACGGGCAGCTCGTCGTGCACTACCAGCCGGTGGTGAGCCTGGAGGACGGCCGGTGCGGGGCGGTCGAGGCGTTGGTGCGGTGGCAGCATCCCGAACGCGGTCTGCTGCAGCCGGACGACTTCATCGCCGTCGCCGAACGCACGGGGGCGATCGGGTCGATCGGTGTCGCGGTGCTGCGCCAGGCCGTGGCCGACGTCGCCCGGTGGCGGGAGATCCACCCGCGGTCACCCCTGGCCGTCCATGTGAACGTCTCCGCGCTCCAGCTTGACGACGACGTGTTCGCGACCGCCGTCGCCGACGTCCTGCGGGAGTTCTCCTGGCCGGCGAACCGACTGGTGCTGGAGTTCACCGAGACCGTGGTGATCGGGTCGCCGCAGGCGATCGACCGGTTGAGGACACTGTCCGCGAGCGGGGTGCTGATCGCGATCGACGACTTCGGGACAGGCTATGCGTCGCTCACGACGCTGCGGTCGTTGCCGGTGCAGATCGTCAAGATCGACAGGTCGTTCGTCGCCGGAAGCACGACGAGCGTCGAGGACCGCGCCGTGACCGAGGCGATCGTCACCATGGTGGCGCGGATGGGGCTGCGCACGATCGCCGAGGGTGTCGAGCGACCCGAGCAGCGCGACCTGCTGATGGCGCTGGGGGTGCGGGAGGCGCAGGGGTTCCTGTACCTGAGCCCGCAGCCGGCCGCCGAGCTTCTGGCCTGGCTGGGTGACCGCCTCGCCGTGAGCGACGAGCCCGACAACCGGACCGTGATCCCGTTTGTGCCGCGTCATACCGCCTGAGGCGTCGTCGAGGTCCGGAGCGGTCGAGACGGCGGAGCGGTCGAGACGGCGAAGCGGTCGAGCCGCCGGAGCGGTCGAGCCGCCGGAGCGGTCGAGCCGGCGTCGTCAGGCGTGCACGACCTGACGGACGAGGTCGGCGGCTGCCGGCAGCAGCGCCCGCTCGTCCTGGTCGAGCACACGGTTCGACAGTCGCGACCGGACGGCGTCGTCGAGGTGCGCGACAGGATCGCCTCCGCACTCGGAGAGGAAGGCCTGAAGCAGGGCGCGCGCCCCGCGGGCGTACTCGATCTCGTCGTCGACGGCGACCTCGGCCAGCACGACGGCCGTCACCGCCAGATCGAGGTCCGGGTGGCCGAGCGCCGCGCCGGTCCAGTCGATCAGCGCCGGCCCGTACGTCTCGGTGAGGATGACGTTGGCCGGATGCAGGTCCAGGTGGAGGACGACCTGTCCCGGCTCGGCGTCGGCGGGCGGAGTAACGGCGTGCAGGCGGTGGTGGAGGTCTGCGAGCATCTGCGCGCCCACGCTCAGCCGCGTCTCGCCGGCGGCGAGCGACTGGAGCAGGGTCGGACCGTGCAGCCGCTCGAGGACCAGGTCAGGTCCGTCGACGGAGAACGGGGTCGGTGCGGGGAACCCGGCGTCGCTGACGAGCTGGAGCAGCTCGACCTCACGCGCGCTGACGTCGCGGTGCCGGTTGCGGCGGAGCAGGCGCTCGCCGTCGAGGATGAAGACGTCCGACCAGGTCCCTGAGGCCAGCAGCGGTCCGGGTGCTCCGTGCGGATCGGTCAGACCGGTGGCTTCGGAGACGGTAGTCATCTGGCGAACATATGACGAAGTGACGAACGTGTCACGTCGATCGTGGCCAAGTCTTTGCTGATCTGCGATCCGCTGGAGAGATATGCGTGATATGCGTCACGCCCGTCCCTCGGTCAAGTGGCGCGTTCTGCGCGCGACACGCGGGCGTGTCGCGGCAGAACGCGCCACTTGACCGAGGGGGGGTCAGCCTCGGGCGTGCATGAGGAGCATCGTGGCGGCCTCGTGGGTCGAGGGGAGGCCCTCGATCCAGATGCGCGCAGGGTTCCGCATCAACGCCTCGATGTCGAACAGGGCTGCCTGGTGATGGATCCGGTCGCGCAGCAGGGCGGCGTGCGACCCCAGGTTCTCGTCGCGCTCGACGACCACGGCGAACAGCCCCGCACCCAGCGACGCCACCGGGCGACCGTCGCCGTACGCGTCGCCGAGGGCCGCACCGATCGCCGCCGCGCACGCCATCCGGGTCCAGGGTGAGACGCCGGCCGTGCTCACGTCGATGAGGACGAGTCCGTGCGTCGAGGTCGGGGTGGTCCCCGCGCGCGCCGCCGCACCGTAGAGCTCTCCGAGCCGCACGATCAGGTACTCGCGGGTCGGCAGCCCCGACTCCGGGTCGATGCACGTCCCCAGGACCACCGTCGACGCCTGCGCGGACGCCCACCCGGCGCACAGGGCGCGGACGAGGGCCAACGGCGGCTCGGCGCTGCCGAGCGAGCGGTACAGGCACGTCAGGTCGTCGATGGCCTCGTTGATCCCGACACCGTCGGTCGCACGGACCTCACCCAGACGCTCCGCGACCGCCACCGGCACCGCGCCCTGCTCCACGGCCTCGACCAGCGCATCGACCGCCGGGTGGTACCAGTCTGCGGGCCGGATCCAGACCGACTCCGTGCTCTCGACACGCCACTGCTCGCGCAGCTGCGGCGGACGCGCCGACGTCCCGGGCCCCGAAGTGGTCACGTGCGATGAGAGCGAGCAGAGCGCCCGCCATGACGCGAGATCCGGTCAGGCTTCCGGAAATCACCCGCTCGGGGGACCATAGGGAACCAGGACACGCGGGACGAACACCGAATTCCCGCACGAAGGAGACAACGGCAGTGACCAGCGACGCTCGCGTCGGTGGCGAGGTGCTCGGAGACGCCGAGCTGATCGCTGCTGCCCGCGGAGGCGATTCCGCTGCCTTTGCCGCGCTCTACGAACGTCACGCCGGGGCCGCGCTCGTGGTCGCGCGACAGTATTCCACGTCGGTTGCTGACGCCGAGGACGTGGTCTCCGAGGCCTTCACCAAGGTGTTCTCGGTGTTCCAGTACGGCGGCGGGCCGGACGTCGCCTTCCGCGCCTACCTGTTCACCGTGGTCCGCCGCCTCGCGATGACCCGGAAGGACGGCCTGCGTCGCGTGGCCCCGACGGACGACGTCGAGACCTTCGAGTCCGGGCTCGGGATGGCCGCGTCGACGGAGGAACCCGCGATGGCGGGCTTCGAGCGCAACGTCGTGTCCCGTGCGTACGCCACGCTCCCGGAACGCTGGCAGGCCGTCCTCTGGTACACCGAGGTCGAGAGCCTCTCACCGGCGCAGATCGCCCCGCTGCTGGGTCTGACGGCGAACGGCGTCGCGGCGTTGTCCTACCGTGCCCGCGAGGGACTGCGGCAGGCCTACCTCCAGGAGCACCTGCAGGCGCCGCCGACCGACGCCTGCCGACCCTGCGCGGACAAGCTCGGTGCGTACGTACGTGGTGGGCTCGCGAGGCGCGAGACCGCGCAGGTCCAGGAGCACCTCGAGTCGTGCGAGGACTGCCGGGCGCTGCTGCTCGAGCTCGGCGACGTCAACCACGGCATGCGGACCGTCATCGCGCCCCTCGTCCTCGGCCTCGCCGGGCTGTCGGCGCTTGCGAAGGGACTCCCGGTCGCGGGTGGTCTGGCCGCCGGGGCCGGCGCGGCCGGTCAGGGGGCGGCCGGGGGAAGTGCGGCAGGCGGTGCGGCGGCGGAGGGCGGCACCGTGGCCGCGGGCACCGCGTCGGGAGGCGCTGCGGCCAGCGCGGCGGCGTCGACGGGCTCGCTCGTCGGCGCAGGCGTCGCCGCCTCGGGGGCAGGCGCGCTCGGCGGGGCCGCGTCGGGAGGGGCCGGCTCGGGAGGTGTCGCGGCCGGTGCAGCGGCGTCGGTCGGTGCCACCGCAGGGGTCGCGGCGAGCGGCGGAGGCATCCTCGCGTTCCTCGGCTCGTTGTCCGGCGGAGCCATCGCAGCGGCGCTCGCCGGAGTGATCGTGGTGGGCGGTCTCGTCACCGCCGGGGCGCTCGGGCTGCTCCCGGGGACCGGGGGGACGGCCCACGTGAGCTCGGCCGCTGCACCGTCCGCCGGTGCGGTGGCACCGGGCGCGACGCCACCAGCAGGCGCATCGGTCGCCGAGACCGTGCCCACGGAGCAGCCGACCGCGCCCGCGACGACGGCACCGCCCACCGGGTCGACCGTGCCAGGCACGGGCGCGAGCACCGGCACGACAACGACGACGACCACCACACCGACCACCACGACGCCGACCGCGAGCCCGACCCAGGATCCCGTCCTGACACCGGCGAGCATCACGGTGGTGTCCTCCCAGCTCGCGGTCGAGCTGTCGGCCGGGACCTCGACGTCCGTGAGCATCGGACTGCAGAACAGCGGCCAGTCGACCGCGACGGACCTCGTCGCCGTGCTGACGCTCCCACCGGGAGTGAGTCCGGTGGCCGGCGCCCAGGGAGACGTCGTCGTCGGCGGCGTGGGTCGCTCGGTCCGGATCGGCACCCTGCCGACCGTGGGCTGGACGTGCATCACGACCACGGCCGGCTCGATGACCTGTCGGCTCCCCGAGCTGGCGGGCGGAGCGGTGACCCACCTGACGGTGAAGCTCGAGGTGGTGAAGACGGCGGGCGGCGACGGGACGGTCGTGCTCGACCTCAGCGGTTCCGGGATCGCCCCCACCCGCCTGAACGTGCCGGCGCACGTGACGACCATGCCGGCGGTCCTGATGGTGACGGACCCGACGGTGGACGCATTCACCGCGGCCGAGCCGCAGCCGCTGACGTGGACGGTGTCGAACGTCGGCGGTCAGACCGCGACGGCCCTGTCGCTCGCCCTCTCGGTACCGGAGGGGCTGACGCTCGACGCTGCGGGTGCGGCCGACGCCGGGTGGACGTGCGTACCCGACCAGGGGCCGGTCATCGGGGGTGCGGCGGCGTTGACGTGCTCGTACCCGTCGCTCGGCCCGGACGCCGTCACGCCGGCACTGGCCCTGACGGCCGTCGCGGACACCCGGGTGCTCGCGGCCCCGTCGCCGACGCTGCGAGTCGGTCGCGCGCTCACGTGGACCGGATCGAGCGCGCCGGCCCTCGGCGACGCCGTCCTGGCCGTGGTGCCGTCGCCCGGCGAGCTCGCGGTGAAGGCCCCGAGCACCGCGAGCCTTGCCATCGGTGTCCCGACGCCGGTCCAGCTCACGGTGCAGCACGTGTCCGGCCCGGAGCTGCACGGCATCGACGTGGTGATCACGCCGCCGGCCGGCGTCGGCCTGGACCCGTCGGCCGCACAGCCGACCGGCTGGACCTGCACCGCGGGATCCGACGGGACGATCGACTGCCGGCGGCCGACCCTCGAGGTCGGTGCGTCGCTCGACCTGACACCCACCCTCGTCGCGACTGAGGCCGCCCTCCAGCAGCCGACAGGCGTACTCACCGCGGTGGCGTTCCGTGACGGCACGGTGGCACCGTCGGCGGCAGCGACCGTGACGACGACGCAGCTTCCCGCCCCGGCCCCGGTGCTCGAGTTCGGCAACCCGGCACCGCTCGCGGCGCTGTCCGCCGGCAGGTCCGGGACGGTCACGTTCACGGTGGTGAACACCGGGGACGCCGTCGCGCACCACGTGGTTGCCGACGTGGTCCTGCCGTCAGGCATCGACCTCGACACGAGCCGGGTCGGTGCGACGCCGTGCACGACGACCGGCACCGCGACCGCCACCGTGACGTGCGCGCTCGGGGACCTGGCCGTCGGTGCCGAGGTGCCGGTCGAGATCGGGCTCAAGCCGAGTGCCGCCGGGGTCGCCGACCTGCTGCTCAGCATCCGGGCGGACGGTCTCGTCCCGGTCGAGCAGCACCTCGTGGCGAGCATCGCCGACGGTGGCCTGGCGCCGCGGTACACGTCGTCCGCTGCGTCGGACGTGACCGAGATCGGTGCCCCGCTCCTCACGTGCGCACCCTCCGCCACCTGCACCGACATCCTCGACGGCACGCGGTCGGGGAACAACAACAGCCTCACGATGGTGCCGCTCAACGCCGCGGGCGGGACGCAGACGTCGTCCTCGTCGACGCTCACGGTCCCTGCCGGGCGGACGGTCACGTTCGCGGGTCTGTACTGGTCGGCGAACGCCGGTCCGGCGCAGACCTTCGGTGCCCCGCTGACCAACGCGCGGCTCCGGGGGCCGGGTGACGCCGGGTACCGGGACGTCAGCGGGACGGTCGTCGCGAAGGTGACGGACTCCGGGGGCCGCTCGTACTACCAGTCGTTCGCGGACGTGACCTCCCAGGTGGCTGCTGCCGGCAGCGGGACCTGGTCGGTGGCGGACATCGCCCTGCCGGTCGGGGCCACGGACCCGTCGCCGACCTACTACGCGGGCTGGGCCCTCGTGGTCGTGTACTCCGGTGGCACCGGCGACGTCACGGTGTACGACGGCGGGGCGTGGGTCGCCTCGAACAGCTCGGTGCCGTTCGCGTTCCGTGGCCTGGCGCAGCAGCCCGTCCGGCTCGGGGTGGTGGCTTGGGAGGGTGACCAGGGGACGTCGGGCGACAAGCTGGGCCTCAACGGGACGGCGCTGACGCCGTTGCGCTGGAATCCGTCGACAGGGACGACCAGCCTCGGGGCGGCGGACAACGCGTTCGACTCGACCGCGATCGGGTCCTCCGACGTGAACTCGCTCGGGGTGGATGCGAAGGGGTTTGCGCCCGCGACGCTCACCGCGGGGGTCAACACCGTCGTGGCGTCGACGTCCGGCGATCAGTACCTGATCGGGGTCCTCACCGTGACGACCGCCCACCAGGGCTGAAGAACCGCGCCGTCTGCGGCCCGAGGTAGTGAAGCAGGCGCTCAGGGTCCATCGGTCGCGCGAGGAAGTACCCCTGCACGCAGTCGCAGCCCAGCAGCTTGACGGTCTCGACGGTTGCGGAGGTCTCGGCGCCCTTGGCGACGACGGTCATCCCCAACGTGTGGCCGAGGAGTGCCGCGGCACGGACGACCATCGGGTCGCCACCGGTGCTGTCCGCCGCGGTGGTCGCCAGCCCGGTCACGAACCCTCGGTCGATCTTGAGCTCGTCGACGGGCAGGTCGCGCAGGTGCGTGAGTGAGGAGTACCCGGCACCGAAGTCGTCGATCGACACCTTGATGCCGTGGTCGGTCAGTCGCTGCAGGACGGCGCGTGCCCCGAACGGGTCGGCGTGCAACCCGGCCTCGGTGATCTCGAGGCGCAGCATGGCGGGGGAGACCTCATGACGATCGAGGGCCTCGAGGACCTGGGCGGCGAACCCGGTCGCGAGCAGGGTGCGAGGCGAGATGTTGACGGACATCTCGACGGGGCGCCCGGTCGAGGCGAGCACCGCGGACTGGGCGAGGGTGAGGTCCAGGACGAGGGTGGTCAGCGGGCCGCTGAGGGCTGTGGCCTCCGCGAGAGGGACGAACTCCCGGGGCGTCAGCAGCCCGCGGGTCGGGTGCTGCCAGTGCACCAGCGCTTCGACGCACCGCACGTGCGACGTGTCGAGGTCGAGCACGGGCTGGTACCGCACCGAGAGGGAGCGGGTGTCGATCGCCTCGCGGAGCTCGGCGAGCAGCTCGAGCCGGTCGGCGCTGTGCGCCTCGACGGCCACGTCGTAGACCGCTGCGGGGGCGAGCTGGTTCTTGGCCTCGTGAACCGCGATCTCTGCCTGGCGCAGCAGGTCGGCGACGACGCGATCCGGCTCGGCCGCCGGGCTCCCGGACGTGGGGGTCGACCACTGGGCGATGCCGACGGTCGCCTCGACGCCGACGTCGACGCCACCGAGGTTCATCGTCGTGGTGACCTGCCGGCGGACCGCCTCGACGATGGACCGGGCGAACGGGAGGGTGGCGTCGGGGAGCAGCACCCCGAACTGGCTGGGTCCGAGCCGACCGACGACGTCCTGCGGTCGTACCGCGCGGACGATCCTGGTGGCGATCTCGACGATCAGGTCGTCGCCGAGCTCGCGCCCGAGCGTCCTGCTGATCTCGACGAACCGGTCGAGATCCACGATCGCGAGGGTCAGCGACGTGGTCACCTCGGGGACGAGCTCGGTGGCGACCGATCGCAGGCGGGACCGGACCGGGAGCCCGGTGAGCTCGTCGTGCGTCGCGAGGTGCTCGAGCTCGGCGTGCCGTCGCCGCTGCCGCTCGCTGACGTGTGCGCTGTACCTCCACGAGGCGAAGGCGACGCCGCACGCGGCGAGCAGCCAGGCCGTGTAGGAGCGGTCGCCGACTGCGGCGAACCGGATGACGACGTAGCCGACCAGCACCGCGAAGGTGCTCCACCGGGCGACGACGCCGATCCCCGCGATGACGAGGAACGCCGCGAGATACGCCTGCGGGGCCTGGTTGGTGGAGACGACGAGGATGTCCGTCGCGACCATGAGCGTCAGGACGACGACCCAGCCGCGGAGGAGCTCGCGGAGGCGCGTGCGGGCCTCTGACGGCAGCGTGCCGCCTCGTAGGTGCCCGAGACTGACGGTCACGACGGTCCTCGATCGCAGGGCGCCGAGACGATCTGCCCCGGTCGCTACCGTCACATCGGCAGAATCGTGACGGACCTTTGAGAATCTCGAGGGTGAGACCGCGCGATCAGCTCCCGGAGCGTGCGTTGACCTCGTAGGAGGTGTTGGTCGCCTCGAAGAAGTTCACGAGCTGCAGGGTGTCGTTGGCCGCCGCCATCCACTTGGCGGGGTTGGACACCTTGTAGTGCGGCTCGAACCCGAGCTCCTCGAGCCGGCGATCGGCGAGGTACTTCACGTACTGGTTCACGTAGTCGGCGTTGAGTCCGAGGATCCCGGTCGGCAGGAGGTCGCGGTTGTACTGCTCCTCCATCTCGACGCTGTCGAGGATCATCTGACGGATCTCTTCCGCGAACTCGGGCGTCTGCAGGTCCTCGTTCTCGTCGAGGACGGTGAGGATGAGGTTGATGCCGAACTTCAGGTGCAGCGACTCGTCCCGCACGACCCAGTCCATGAGTGAGCCGAAGTTCCGCAGCAGGTTCCGTTGCCGGAAGCTCAGCGCGACCATGAAGCCCGAGTAGAACCAGATGCCCTCGAGGATGATGTTGTACGCGACCAGGTTGCGGATGAAGTCGCGCTTGCCCTCGGTGGTCGTGATGTCGAGCGTCTGCTCCGTCATCCGCTTGATGTAGCGGACCTCGAACTCCTCCTTGGCGGCCATCGACGGCACCGACACGTGCGAGGAGTACGCCTCGGTGCGGTCGATCGGGAACGTCTCGAGGACGTACTCGAACGACATGCAGTGGTTGGCCTCCTCCCACATCTGCTTCGCGAGGTACAGGTGCGCCTCGGGGGCGTTGATGTAGGGGTAGACACCAAAGGCGAGCGCCTTGTTGACGAGCAGCTCGTTCGGGTTGAAGTACGACATGAGGAACGTGACGGCGTGCTTCTCCTCGTCGGTCATGCGCTTGAAGTCCGCGAGGTCCTCGCCGAGCTGGATCTCGTTCGGGAACCACGTGTTCGCGACGGCCTGGTCGTACAGGTCCATCGCCCACTGGTAGCGGACGGGCTTCAGCAGCAGGCCCTCGGAGATTCCGGTCCCGAGGATCGAGTGCGGGGCAGACATGGGAGCTCCTTCGTCGGGGGCGGTCGATCTACGACTGTGTCGTCGCTGTCGTCGCTGTCGTCACTGGCAGGACTCGCACTGCAGGCGTTCCATCGGGTCGACGGGGCACGCGACGCCGTCGATGATGTCGGCCTCCTGCACCTCGAGGACCGTGGCCGACGGCGGCGGCGTCAGGTCGGTGGGCGGTGCGTAGGTGGACGGTGCGGACGCGGGCGGTGCTGAGGTGGCTTCCGCCGGTGCGACGCGCCCGAAGCCGAAGCCGGAGCGGGGGTGACGGGTGCAGCGGGTGCAGCGGACGGCTCCGGTGTCGGCGCCGACGTGCGCGCGGGAGACACCTGACGGGCGGCGTCGACCACTGCTGCGAGCACCGACGGCGGCGCCGCGTGGGTGGTCAGTGACGAGAATGTGGTCGCCGGAGCGGGCTCGGCAGCGGCAGCGGGCGTGGGTGTGGGTGTGGGTGTGGGCGCCTCGGGAGTTGGAGCCGACACAGAGGCAATCGACAACGGCGTGTCCGTCGAGGCACCCGAGTCCGAGGCGGTGGTGGCGGCGGCGGTGGCGGAAGCGTCCGACGTGGGCGTCGTCGTGCCCGCTGCCTTGCCGAAGCCGAAGCCACGCCGCGGTGCGGAGGCAGCACCCGGTTCCGCGGGGCGCACGGTCGTGGCACCGCGTCCGGCCGGCAGGGTCTCCGCCTTGTTGACCCGGACGGTGGACTGCTCGGCGGTGTGCCGGGGCTTCACGTGCAGGTAGTAGGTCGTCTTGACGCCCTTCTCCCACGCGGCCGCGTACAGGCGTGCCATCTCGGAGATGTCGCGGGACTCGAGGTAGATGTTCCGGCTGATCGCCTGGTCGATCCACTTCTGGGCGCGGGACGCGACGTCGATGTACGCGTACGGCGAGAGCTGGAACGACGTCCGGTAGACCGCCTTGAGGTGCTCCGGGACGCCGGGCACCCGGGACAGGTCGCCCTGGGTCGCGAGGAGGTCGTCGCGGACCTGCTCCCAGAGCCCGAGCTGCTGCAGGTCGCGCACGAGGTTGCGGTTGACCTCGAGGAACTTCCCCGAGCTGGTCGCGCGGGAGAAGATCTGCGAGAACTGCGGGTCGAGGCCGGGCGTCGTGCCGGCGACGAGGCCGATCGACGCGGTCGGGGCGATCGCCATGAGCGTCGCGTTGCGCATGCCGCCGGCGACCTTGATCCGCATCGAGTCCCAGTCCTGCCGGGTGGTGCGGTCGACCTGCACCGGGACGTCGCGGTCTGCCTCGACCCGGGCGATCGTGTCGATCGGGACCAGGCCCTGGGACCAGCCGGAGCCGGCGTACGTCGCGTACGAGCCGCGCTCGCGGGCGAGGTCCGCGCTCGTGTCGATCGCGTGGAACGAGATGAACTCCACGACCTCGTCGAGCAGGTCGATCGCCTCGGCGGACTCGTACGCGTAGCCGAGTCGCTCGGTGACGTCGGTGAAGCCCATCACGCCGAGGCCGATCGCGCGGTTCTGCTGGTTCGCCCGCTCGGACTCCGACACCGAGGACAGCGTGATGTCGACGAGGTTGTCGAGCTGACGGACCGCGTACGACACCGACGTCCGCATCCGCTCCCAGTCGAAGCCGAGCGAGCCGTCGGCCTGCGGCACGAGGTGCTCGGACAGGTTGATCGACGCGAGGTTGCAGACCGAGATGTTGTCCCGGTCCTGCGGCAGCGTGATCTCGGTGCAGAGGTTCGACAGGTGGATCGTGCCCGTGTTGTTGTTCAGGGCCCGGAGGTTGATGGTGTCCTTCCAGGTCAGCCACGGGTGCGACGTCGTCTGCAGGGTCACCAGGATCGCGTTGTACTGCTCGCGCGCCTTGAGTCGCTTGAACGAGCGGATCTTCCCGGCCTGCGCCTGCGCGACGTAGTACGCGTAACGCTCGGAGAACTCGCGACCGTACAGCTCGACGAGGTCCGGCGTCTCGGCGGGGTCGAACAGGTACCAGTCGTCGTCGGCGGCGACGCGCTTCATGAACTCGTCGGAGATCCACACCGCGGTGTTGGCGGTCCGCACCCGGCGGTACGGGTCGCCCGAGTTCTGCTTGAGGTCGAGGAACTGGGCGAAGTCGAGGTGCCAGTTCTCCATGTAGAACGCCAGCGCACCGAACTTCTTGCCGCCGCGGGAGATCGCGCGCAGCGTCGAGTCGATCGTGTGCATGAACGGGATCGGGCCGGTCGAGGTCGTGTTGTTGGACCGGATCGGTGAGCCCTCGGCACGCAGCTTGGTCACCGACAGCCCGATGCCGCCGGTGCCCTTGGTCAGCCACATGACGTTGCGGACGGACGTCGCGATGTGCTCGATGTCGTCCTCCATCTGCATGACGAAGCAGTTGGAGAGCTGCGGGTAGGACGTCCCGGCGTTGACGAGCGTCGAGCCCGCGGGCAGGTAGTCGAGCCGGGAGATCTTGTCGTAGAACCGGATCGCCCAGGCCGTCGGGTCGGCCTCGTTGAGCGCCAGGCCCATCGATACCCGCATCCAGAAGTACTGCGGCACCTCGAGCGCGCGACCGTTGCGGTCGTTGATCATGTAGCGGTTGCGCATCGTGACCGTGCCGATGTACCGGAGCAGGTCGTCGCGGCTCGGGTCGATCGCCGCGGCGAGCGCGTCGAGGTCGAACAGCGTCGCGAGCCTCTCGTCGAGGAGCCCCTGCTCGACGGCCTCGCGGATGTACCCGGGGAACCTCGCCTGGTGCAGCAGCGTCATCTCGAGGTCGGACTCGTAGTTGCCGAGCACGCGCTTGTTGATGACCTTGCGGAGCAGCCGGGCGGCGATCGTGTCGAAGTCCGGGTCGTCCTTGACGTTCTGCACCGCGACGCCGATCGCGGCCTCGTCGAGCTGCTCGGTCGTGATGCCGTCGAACAGCGTGATCGCGAGCTCGGCCGCGACCTGCATGGCCTTGCCGATGTGGTCCTCGAGACCGGCGGCGGCCTTGACGATGGCCTGGTTGATCTTGTCCGCGTTGTAGAGCTCGCGGGTGCCGTCGCGCTTGGTGACGTGGATCTGGCCCGACTTCGCGGGGGTGAGGGGAGCGGGCGCGGTCGGCGCTCCGGGCTCTCCGGTGCTGGTGTTCCCGAGGTGCTGGGCGGGGTCGGTGAGGGTCACGGCGCAATACCTCGCGACTTGATGGAGCGGCTGGCGGACTGTGCTGATGGACGGACTGTGCTGATGGATGGACGGTGCTGGCGGGCGGTGCGGACGGGCACTCGGCACCGGCACGACGTCGGGCGGGTGCTCACGAGCTGGTTCGAGCAGGGTTCGACGCTATCCCCGATCACCGACATGAGCAACGTCCATGGGCTAGATGTTGTGGTGTGAGTCGCAGGTCACCCCCAGATGTGGGTATCCCTGTGCATGACGCTGTGGAGGACTGTGGAAAAGCACCCGATTCATCCACAACGGTTGTGGACGGCGGGTCCATACCCGACTCCGTGCCACCCAGGCACCTCGCACGCATCGACCACGCACCCTGGACGAAACGAGGGGCGGACCCCGCCGGGATCCGCCCCTCGCCTCCTGCCGCGCCGCGCCCGCTACGTGCTCCCCCAAGCTCGCAGGTGCAGCAGCGCGAGTTCTCACCGGACATCCCCCGAGTCGGTGAGAACGCTCTCTGGTCGGCTGCCGCCGTGGCGGAGGCCTTCCGGTCATGTGGATGAGTGGTGCTCGGGACGATCTTCGCGCGGATTTCGCACCGATGCACCTATCGGTCTCGCAGGTCGACCGATGTGTCCGGTTTGCCCGAGCTCGGACGAGCTCGGATGAGCTCGGACGAGCGCGAACGGGGTCAGACGATGCCGTAGAGCCGGTCGCCCGCGTCGCCGAGACCCGGGACGATGTACGCCTTCTCGTTGAGGCGCTCGTCGACCGCCGCGACGACGACGGTGACGTCGCCCCGGTCGCCCACCGCGTCCTCGACGACCTTGAGCCCCTCCGGTGCCGCGATGATGCAGACCGCGGTCACGTCGCGCGCGCCTCGGTCGAACAGGTACTCGATCGCCGCGACCAGCGTGCCCCCGGTCGCGAGCATCGGGTCCAGCAGGAAGCACTGGCGCCCGGAGAGGTCGTCCGGGAGGCGGTTGGCGTACGTGATCGCCTCGAGGGTCTCCTCGTCACGCCGCATGCCGAGGAACCCGACCTCGGCCGTCGGCAGCAGCCGCGTCATCCCGTCGAGCATCCCGAGCCCCGCGCGCAGGATCGGCACGACGATCGGCCGCGGGTCGGCGAGCTTGGTGCCGACGGTCGGCGCGACCGGCGTCACGATCGGGAACGGCTGCACCCGCACGTCCCGTGTCGCCTCGTAGGCGAGGAGCGTGACGAGCTCGTCGACCAGGAGGCGGAAGGTGGGCGACGTCGTGTCCTGGTTCCGCAGGACGGTGAGCTTGTGGGCGACGAGCGGGTGGTCCGCGACGTGCAGGCGCATGCGGACAACCTACCGCCCGCGAGGTGCGCGCCGGTCCGGTCCGGGCGCGGGAGGATGTGCGCCATGGGAACCGTGCGCGAGGACGACGCCGCAGCGATGCGCTCGGCGCTCGCCGAGGCCAGGCTCGCCCTCGCGACCGGGGACGTGCCGGTCGGCGCCGTCGTGCTCGGCCCCGACGGTGCCGTCGTCGGCCGAGGGCACAACGCGCGCGAGGCCGACGCGGACCCGACCGCCCATGCCGAGGTGAGGGCCCTGCAGGAGGCCGCACGGGTGCTCGGACGGTGGCGGCTCGACGACTGCACCCTCGTGGTGACCCTCGAACCGTGCGCCATGTGCGCCGGAGCGACGGTGCTCGCGCGCGTGCCCCGGCTCGTGCTCGGCGCGTGGGACCCGAAGGCCGGGGCGTGCGGCTCCCAGTGGGACCTCGTGCGGGATCGGCGGTTGAACCACCGCGTCGAGGTGGTCGGCGGGGTCCTCGAGGACGAGTGCGGCGAGCTGATCCGGGAGTTCTTCGCGACGCAACGGTGAGGTCGGATGGTGGCGAGATCGGGTGGCGGTGAGGTCGGGTGGCGGCGCGCGGCGGCGACGCGGTGCGGTGGTGAGACGGTTCGGTGGTGAGACGGTGCGGTCCAGCCGCGGCCGAGCGCGGGCGCTATGCGATCGGCGTGCGGACCGCGGGCAGCACCAGCGCGAGCGTCGAGAGCACCTCGGAGGTCCCGGCGTCCACGCGCACGGTCGCGAGCGGGTCTCCCCGGGTGGCGCCTCTGTTGACGATCACGACGGGCTTCCCGGTCGTGGCAGCGTGCCGCACGAACCGCAGACCCGACATCACCGTGAGCGACGACCCGGCGACGAGCAGCGCGTCCGCGGCGTCGACCATCGCGTACGCCCGGTCAACGCGCTCGCGCGGCACGTTCTCGCCGAAGTACACGATGTCGGGCTTGAGGATCCCGCCGCAGCGGTCGCACGCCGCCACGACGAAGTGCGCCGTCGACTCGATCACCGCGTCGGCGTCCGGGGCGATCTCGACGTCCGCGACCGCACCGACCTGCTCGACGAAGCCCGGGTTCAGCTCCTCCAGACGTGTCGAGAGCTCTGCGCGCGAGATGACCGTCCGGCAGCCCAGGCAGATCACCCGGTCGTACCGGCCGTGCAGGTCGATCACGTTCCGGGACCCCGCCTGCTCGTGGAGCAGGTCCACGTTCTGGGTGATCAGTCCGCCGACGACGCCGCGTGCCTCGAGCTCGGCGAGCGCGCGGTGACCGGCGTTCGGGTGCGTCCGGTGGACGTGCCGCCAGCCGACGTGGTTCCGCGCCCAGTAGTGGCGCCGGAACGCCTCGTCGCCCACGAACTGCTGGTACGTCATCGGTGTGCGCGGCGGCGAGTCGGGGCCGCGGTAGTCCGGGATGCCGGAATCGGTCGAGACGCCGGCCCCCGTCAGGACCGTCAGGCGGGCGCCGCTCAGCAGGGCGGTGGCGGCCCTCACCGTGTCCGTGGTGCCGTGGGCAACGCCTGTGCTGCTCACGGCAGGGGGCCGGTCGACATCGCCGCCGGCTGAGGGTGCATCGCCGCCGGTGCCGTGGGAGACGGCCCGGTCAGGAGAGGGGTTGCCGGGGAGCAGAGGCGCGTCGAGCACGGCTCCACGGTACGTCGGCACCCTGGATTCGGTCGGCGGGGCCGAACCGGGTACGCTTCCCCGCGAGGTAGCGTGTCCGAGCGGCCTAAGGAGCACGCCTCGAAAGCGTGTGTGGGTGAAAGTCCACCGTGAGTTCGAATCTCACCGCTACCGCCACGGGGTCCTGAGGCAGCTCAGGACCTGGAAGTGACACAACCCCTTGCCGGGCGCTGGAGAGCGTTCTGGTGAGGGGTTCTGTCGTTGCTGGGGGTGACAGCGGACGTGTCGGGCAGGTTCACGCCGTGCCCGATCCGCGTGTCGTTGCTGCGGGCGCGAGGCAGAGTGGACCCAAGGTCTGGAACATCACGATCGCCGTCGTCCTCGTGGCCCTTGCCGTGCTCGGCAGCAGGGCGAGCCTGCGTCGGAGGCTCGACCGGGGGGCAGGAGAGGCCGCCCCGGAACGTGCCGAGGCCGCGCGCCAGGTCACGCAGGGCATCGATCGCGGCCGCTCCGCTCGGCAGGGGTTCCTCTGAGCGATCATGACGGTGAGCGCGAGGCCGCTGACGGCGGGATCGCCGGCTGCCGCCGACCGTGCGAACCCGCCGTGTCGAGAGCTCCGCTGCTCCCGCGAGGGGCCGCCGCACGTCCGGCCATCCATGCCGACTGTCCGGCCATCCCAGCCGACGGACACGCTCCGCGCCGCACCTGGGGCGCGTGTGCACCGTGGGGCGCGAGTGGCGCCCCAGGCGGCACGGGAGTCACTCAGGTCACACGCGCGGCGCGGAGCGCGGAGCCGAGCGGCCCGTCCACGCGCACGGGTCGAGGGTCTGGCTCGCGCGCATCACCCGGGGACGACGCAGATCCTTGTCACGCAGGAAGCGGCCGCGGTGTGCGGTTGTGGGGGCGGCGGCGACCGTGCGATCCCGGGGGCCGTCGTCGGGATCGGCGGGAGCGCAGGCTCGACGGCGAATGCGATGGCCGTCCTGCCGTCGTCGTCGTAAGGTGCCGGGCATGGCGTCTCGCATCTCCGAACTGGTCATCGACTGCCTCGACCCGCAGCGCCTCGCCGACTTCTGGTGCGAGGTGCTCGGCTTCCGGGTGCTCGACGAGGAGGACGGCTACATCGAGATCGGACCGGAGGAAGGGTTCGGCGGTCTGCAGCCGACCCTGATCTTCAGCCCGACGACCGAGCCGAAGTCCACCAAGCTGCGGCTGCACATCGACATCAATCCCACGGATCGCGACCAGGCCGCCGAGCTCGAGCGGCTGCTCGCCCTCGGTGCGCGCCCGGTCGACGTCGGTCAGCCGCCCGAGGCGTCGTGGCACGTGCTGGCCGACCCCGAGGGCAACGAGTTCTGCCTGCTGCGCCACCGACTCACCTGAGTCGCGCCACGCAAGGCCTCCGGTCGCAGGGTGCGTGGAGCGCCCTGGTGAGGACGTCCAGCCGCGCCGTCGTCGGGAGCTGACCGTCATCGGCGAAACGGACGACGTCGTACCTCCGCGCGGTCGCACCGTCTTGCCCGGCCGGGCCCGACGTGGTGAGCTCGCCGCGTGGACACCACCGTCGAGACCGCTGTCCGCCTGCGTGTCATCGACTGGGTCCGTCAGCGCGCGGAGGCCAACGGCGGGTTCCTGCACCGGCAGGAGCTCTTGAGCTTCCGCATCGACGGGCGGGACCTGCCGATCATCGACTTCTCGCGTGGCATCCGGAACCCGCAGGACTTCGCGTCGACGCTGTCGATCGTCACGTCGGCGACCGGCCCGTACGACGACGTGGAGGCCGAGGACGGGCTGCTCCACTACGCGTACCGGAAGGGCGACCCGTTCTCGGGTGACAACCGCAAGCTCCGCACCGCGATGGAGACGGGCCAGCCGCTGATCCTGTTCCGCAAGGAGCAGCCGAACTACCTGACGCCCGTGGTGCCGGTGTACGTCGTCGACGACGAACCCGAGAACCGCCGGTTCGTCATCGCGCTGGACGAGGCGTTCCGGTTCATGGGCGAGATCCGTGACCTGGCGGAGCCGCAACGGGAGTATGCCCGTCGGCTCGCCAGGCAGCGGCTGCACCAGCCGGCGTTCCGGACCCGCGTGCTCCTCGCCTACGACACCCGGTGCGCGATCTGCGAGCTGAAGCACGGCTCGCTGCTCGACGCGGCGCACATCGTGCCCGACTCGGAGGAGCACGGCGTCCCCACGACGTCGAACGGGTTGGCGCTCTGCAAGATCCACCACGCCGCGTACGACCAGAACATGCTCGGCGTCAGCCCGGACTACCGGGTAGCCGTCAACCGCGCGCTGCTCGACGAGGTCGACGGTCCGATGCTGCGGCACGGGATCCAGGAGATGCACGGACGGGAGATCGTGCTGCCGAGGCGGCGGGCCGACCGCCCGGACCGGGACGGCCTGGCGTGGCGGTGGGAGCGGTTCGCTGCGAGGTGACGCTGTCGGCGGCGGCGGCTGCGGTGCGGGATGCCGGCGAACCTCGGTGACCGAGGTGTCGATCAGCGCAGGAGGTCGTCGACGAGCCGAAGGGCCCAGGCGGATTCGGTGGGGTCGGCGGTGAACATGACCCGGTAGTACATCGGGGCGAGCAGGGAGTTGACCGCGCGGTCGAGGTCGGGCGGGTTTCCGCCGCGGGAACGCTCCCGCTGCAGGATCGCGTCGAGCTGCGCGTGCCGATCCGCGGTGCAGACGCATCCGCCGGCCGGGTTCGTGCCGACCGTCGCGCGCATGAGGGCGAGCACGTCCGGGTCGCCGAAGTCGGTGGCGACGCCGGTCACCCACCGTTCGAGGTCGCCACGGAGGGTCCCCGTGTCAGGCACGACGATGTCCCCCGAGAATCGGCTGGTCGCGACCTCGCCGAGCAGGTCGGCGAGCGACGCCCAGCGGCGATAGACGGTAGTGGGGTGGACGCCGGCGCGGGCGGCGATGAGGGGCATCGTCAGGTTCTCGGCGGGACCCTCGGCAACGAGCTCCTCGACCGCGCGGTGCACCGCGGCGCGGATCCGCGCGGATCTGCCACCTGGTCGTGTGGAGCTGGGGGTTGTCGCCACGCCTCCATAATCGCATCGATCGTTGCTTCTGGTGTGGCAGCCACTAACGCATCGATCGTTGCATCTGGTGTAGCGTTCACTAACGCATTGATCGTTGCATCTGTAAGGAGCCACATGCCTGCGACGTCACCCGCCCGCACGATCGCCGTCCCCGCGGGACGCCTGTCCCACCCGGCGGCCTTCGTCGCGATCGCCGCGATCCTCGTGCTGTTCATGGCTGCCTCGAGCGCGCCCTCGCCGCTGTACGTCGTCTACCAGCGCGAATGGGGCTTCTCGGCCGCGACCCTCACGATCGTCTTCGCCGCCTACGTCCTGGGCCTGATCGCCTCGCTGCTCGTCATCGGCGCGCTGTCCGACCACGTCGGGCGTCGCCCGGTGCTCGCCGCCGCGACTGCCCTCGAAGCGGTGGCACTCGTGCTGTTCCTGACCGCCGGTGACGTGACGGTCCTGCTCGTGGCCCGCGTCGTCCAGGGCATCGCGACCGGTGCCGCGACGACGACCCTCGGCGCGACGCTCGTCGACCTGAACCCGGCCCACACCCCTGGGCGAGCGGGCCTGGTCAACGGGGTGGCCCCCGTCGGCGGCCTGGCCCTCGGTGCGCTCGGCTGCGGTGCTCTGGTCCAGTTCGCACCCGCCCCGACGCACCTCGTGTTCGTGCTGCTGCTCGTCGGGACCCTCCTCGCGGGTGTCGTCGTGGCCCGTCTGCCCGAGACCTCCGCGAAGCGACCCGGCGGTCGCGCCTCGCTCATCCCGCGGGTGGGCGTGCCGGTGGACCTGCGCGCCGACGTCTACACGATCATCCCGATCCTCGTCGCAAGCTGGGCCCTCGGCGGGCTGTACATGTCCCTCGGCCCGTCGGTCGCCGTGAGCCTGTTCGGCCTGGGCAGCCACCTCGTCGGTGGGCTCGTCGTGACGCTGCTGTGCGGGACCGGGGCCGTGACGACGTACCTCGTGCGCGGGTGGCCGACCGAGAGAGTGCTGACCTTCAGCGCGGTCCTGCTCGCCGCCGGCACCGCGGTGACGCTGGGCGGCGTGCTGGCGCACTCGATCGTGCTCGCCGGGCTGGGGACCGTCGTCGCCGGCGTCGGGTTCGGCGCGTCGGCCCGCGCGGTCTTCGGGACGCTGGCACAGCTCGCGGCCCCGGAGCAGCGCGGCGAGCTCTTCGCGGTCGCCTACACGATCGCGTACCTGGCCTTCAGCCTGCCGGCCGTGTTCGCCGGGTTCGCCAGTGCCTCGATCGGACTCCGCTCGACCGCACTCGCCTACGGCCTCGCCGTCGTCGCGCTCGGACTGACGGCACTCGTCGCACAACGCGTCCGGTCGACCGGGCGTGCGCGGGCGACGGCCGACCTTCGCTAGCCTGTCCGGCTGCCCGGACCCACCACACCACCCGCTCACGCAGCCCGACCGGCTCCCTCGTCGGCGTGCCCCCCGGTCTGGCCCCGCCCGTCGCTGCCTTCGGAGTTCCCGTTCACGCCGAGACGGTCGGCGCTGAACGCTGCCGGCCAGGTCGTTGCCCCATGCAGCCAAGCGGGTGAAATGTGTCCGAATACGCCCGATTTTCTTGTGTCCGGTTTTGTCCGAATATACGTTGCTTGCCGCACCGAGCCCGCACCGGAGTTCCGGCACCTCGCGGTGGTGTGCGGTCGCGCGGAGGGGTAGCGCGACGTGGAGACCTCAGACGGGCCCGCAGCTCACACGAGCGTGGGGACACACGCAGACAGCGAAGGACAGACCATGAAGCTCAAGAAGCCCATCGCCTCCTTGGTGAGTGCGCTGCTCTTGTCGTTCGGCATGGTCGCCATGGCCACGTCGACGGCATCGGCGCACGACAACGTCGTTTCCGGCGTCGGCACATGCCAGCAGGACGGCACGTACACCGTGACCTGGACGGTCAAGAACGACTACAACAGGACCGAGACGGTCAGCAAGGTCACCAGCGCGGGTGGAGGCACGCTCGCCGGCCTGCCGACAACCATCGGAGCGAGCTCGCACTACCCGAGCACGTACGAGTCCGCGACCGTCACGCAGTCGGGTGTTCCCGGCACGGCGACCTCTGCGTACCTGAAGGTCAAGGGCAAGTGGTCGGACGGGTACTCGCGAACGAGCGAGGCGCGCGTCGTCCTTGCCGGCAACTGCGGAACCCAGCCGAAGGCGCTCAGCGGCACCGTGACGGGCACTGACACTCCGGTCTGCGCCACGCCACCGAACGGCACGGCCACCGAGGTTTCGTGGAAGCAGGCCTGGACGCAGGCATATGTCTGGGACGCAAGCAAGACCACGTGGGTGCTCGGCGAGAAGGTGTACGGCGCGAAGGTCGTGACCAGCACCACGACGGTCGATCTCGAGTCGTGCATGCCCAGCAAGCCCGCGCCCAAGACCGGCACGGAGACCCGAACCGACGCTGTGGTGTGCGCCAGCCCGCTTGACGGCACCGGCATGGTCGCCACCGAGTCGCGGTCCTGGACCCAGGCGTACACCTGGGACGCCGGATCACACAGCTATGTGCTGGGAAACAAGGTGTACGGGAGCTGGACCGTCACCAAGACGAGTGTCGTCACTGACGCCACGTGCGCCGTCGCGGTGACGGCCGTGTTCCCGGAGCCGGTTCCTCCGACGTGCACGAGCGACGGGTCGCTCCCGGGCCTGCCGACGAACCAGGCCGGCATCACGTTCAGCTGGGACGCGAGCAACCCGTTGACGATGGTGGCGACGGCCGACAAGGGCTACGTCCTGACGGGTGCGACGTCGCGGACCTACAGCAAGCCGGGTGCCGCGACGGGTGACTGCTACGTCACGCCGGCCCCCGTGACGGTGGCTCCTCAGACATGTCAGGTGGGCGACGGCGGTGTGGCTGACTTCACTGGTGGGTCGATCACGCTTCCGACGACCGCCGGGGTCACCTACGCGATCACGACCGCCGGCGGGAAGCCCGTGACGGTCACTGGCGGCACGGCCACGGGTCTTGCCCCGGGTGACTACGTCGTGACTGCGACGCCTGCTCAGGGCGAGATCCTGACGACCGGTGAGAAGAGCGACTGGGTACTCGGTGAGGCGACGGCGACCACCACGGTGACTGTCGTTGCGGCATCGGACTGCGCCATCGTGCAGCCGGACCCGAAGGTGACGTCGACCGCGTGGGTCGACGGGACGTGGGCCTGTGGCGACACGACGGTGAAGCAGACGCGTGAGGTCACCACGACGCCGTACGTGTGGAGCAATGGCGGGTGGGTCCTCGACGCCACGAGCGCGTCGACGGTGACCGAGGCGCAGACGCGTGACCTGCTGGCCAGCGAGCAGACCGTGTGCCCCGTCTCGCAGGTGCTGGCGGCGCCGCCGAACACGGTGGTGACGATCGTTCCCCCGACGTGCACGGCGGACGGGTCGGCGACGTTGGCCGACGGTGTGGGGTACACGTGGGACAAGACGTCGTTCGGTCCGGGTACGTGGACCGCGACGGCGACCGTGACCGACGGGTACGCGTTCGACCACGGCACCACGGCTCAGGTGACGTTCACGGTGGCTCCGAAGCTGACGGGCAGCGCGTGCACCTTCAGCGAGGTCCTGGCGGCACCGCCGAACGCGTCGGTCCCGACCGCCTCGTCCGGGGTCCTCGCCTTCACCGGCGCGACCCCGCTGCCCCTGGCGATCGTCGCGATGGTCCTGCTGGGTGCTGGCGCGCTGCTCCAGCCCCGGGTCCGGAAGGCGATCTTCGCCCGCCACTGACCCAGAGGTGATCTGACCGCTGCCCCCTGCTGCCTTCACCGGCGGCAGGGGGCAGCGGTGCGTTCGGGGTGCGTGAAGAATCTGGTGATCGCCGAAGCCGCGCGTCACCTCCGCTGGGACGCCGCGATCGGGCCCCTCCTACACTCGAGGCCTCCTCTGAGCCTGAGTCCCGCCAGGGCGCCTGACGGTCGCACCACGCGCCGCGCCTGTTGCCTGTGTGACGGACGGTGCCTGAGTGACACCTCAGAGGTCACTCGAGTCACTCTCACCACAGACGCGGCGCGGAGCGCGGAGCGCGGAGTGCGGAGTGCGGAGTGCGGGTCATGCGGGAAGCCCAGCGGCCGGCACGATGTGGCTGATCAGATAGGCGGGTTCGGCGCGGCGGTCGTTGATGACGGCGATGGTGACGTGTGCGGGCACGACACTGCCGTCCAGGTGGAGGTAGCGCCTGACGACGTCGTGCGCGGACGCGCGGCCGGTGCGCAGCAGGTCGAGGTCGGCCTCCTGCGCGGGTCGGTCGTCGGGGTGCGTGAGGTCGGCGGCTGCGACGGCGACCAGGTCGCGCGGGCGGCGGCCGAGCATGGTGGCGAAGGCGTCGTTGACGCGCAGGAGCCTCCCGTCGAGACCGGTGAGGGCCATCCCGGTGGGGGAGTCGTCGAAGGCGTGCCGGAACTTCGTCTCCGCGTCGGTCAACGCGTCCTGGGTCTGGATGGTCAGGGTGATGTCGCGGCTGAAGAACAGCACCTCGATGACGGCGCCGGCGTCGTCCCGCAGCGACTGGGCGCGGGTGTCCAGCCAGCGGTAGCTGCCGTCGCGGTGGCGGACCTGGTGCGTGGACCGCCCATCGGTGTGCAGGGCCGGGATCGTCTCCCCGCGGTCGATCCTCGCGAGGGTGTCCGGGTGGAGGTAGTCGACCACGGAGGTCCCGAGGAGGTCCTGCGGGCGCCAGCCGAGGATGGCCGCGCAGGTCGACGAGGTGTAGGTGATGGTCCGGTCACCCGACGTGACGACGACGAGCTCGTCGGCGGCACCGAGCGGGACGGGCGGTGGGAGCGTCGGGTCCACGAGGGGAACTGCAGGCGGCAGCGCGAGCGACCGGGTGAGGCGCTCGGACGCCGGCTCCGGCATGCCGAAGTACCAGCCCTGCGCGGAGTCGCAGCCCATGGAGAGCAGCTGGCTGGCCTGGTCGGCGGACTCGACACCCTCGGCGCAGACCTCGAGCCCCAACGTGTGCGCGGTGTCGATGACGAGGCGCACCAGGACGGCGTCCTGCGAGCTGCGGGCGACCCGCTCGACGAAGGACCGGTCGATCTTCACGACGTCCAGGGGGAGCGAGCGCAGCATCGTCAGGGACGAGTGACCGGTGCCGAAGTCGTCCAGCGCGACCTGCACACCGAGCTGCCGGAGCTGGTCGAGCACCCGCACGGTGTCCGCGACGTCGGTGATCTCCGCGGTCTCGGTGATCTCGAGGCACAACCGGTGGGCAGGCAGACCTGCGCCGGTCAGTGCGGCCACGACGACGTCGAAGAACCCCGGCTGGGCGATCTGCACGGGGGACACGTTCACCGCGACGCTCAGGTCCTGCGCCGCACCGGCGGCCCACCGTGCGCCCTGCAGGCACGCGGTGGACAGCACCCACGCGCCGAGGTCGATGATCAGGCCGGTCTCCTCGGCGAGCGGGATGAACCGGTCCGGGGGCACGTTGCCCAGCTCCGGGTCGTGCCAGCGGGCCAGCGCCTCGACCCCGAACACCTGGCCGGACGGGAGCTGGACGAGCGGCTGGTAGTGCAGGGACAGGGTGCGGTTCGCGATGGCCTCGCGGAGCCGGCGCTCGAGCTGCCGTCGGACCTGCGTCGCCGGGGCGGTGTCGCGCCCGGCGCCCATCGTCGGGTCGTAGTTCGACGTCCGTCCGCGCCCGTGCTCCTTCGCGCGGTACATCGCGAGGTCGGCATGCTTGAGCAGCACGTCCAGCGACGACACCCGGCCCGTGGGGTGCGAGCGGTCGGCGTGCGCGACCCCGACGCTCGCCCCGATCGTCACGAGGTGCTCGGCGACGACGCCCGACGCGTCGGTCACGGTCACCGTGAACGGGGCCGCCGCCTCGAGGACCAGGCGCTCCGCGAGGGCGAGGGTCTGCGCAGGGCTCAGCGGAGCCGCGGTCAGGACGGCGAACTCGTCCCCGCCCAGCCGGGCCACGACGTCGTGGCTGCGGCAGGACGAGCGGAGACGATCGGCGAACTGCGCGAGGACCTGGTCGCCGGCCCCGTGCCCCAGCTCGTCGTTGACGTCCTTGAACCGGTCGAGGTCGATGAACAGCACCGCCGACCAGTCGCCGTCGGCGGACTGGTGGAACTGCTCCATCAGGTAGAGCCGGTTCGGGAGGTGCGTCAACGGGTCGTGCAGGGACTGGTAGGCGTAGTCGTGCGCGAGGCGCTCGAAGATGGTCGAGACGTGCGCGACGCCGAGCCCTCCGTCGGGCTGGCGCACGACCACCGCGTTCGCGACGGTTCCCGGGCTGCGGCGCGCGAGCACCGCGGCGCCTGCGGCGGCGATGGGGGCGTCGTGGGGCATCACGAGGGTGTCCTCGGTGACCATCTCCACGACCGCGCGACGCGAGTGCAGCAACCGCCCGTAGCCCAGGCGCCCGGTGAGCGCGGCCTCGAACGCCGACCGGTCGACGAGCACCGGGCCGTCCGCGGTCGTCAGCACCACGCAGCGCAACGACCCGTCGTGGCGGAACAGCTCGTCGACCTCGGTCGTGCGGCTGTCGCCGGGGACGAGGACGGCCGGGACCGCGAGGTCACCCAGGGCACCGACGGTCGAGTCGCCGGGTGGCGCACCGTCCCACGTCGCCGTGTCCGCGGGGTCGTTCGCGACCCATGGCCGGTTCCGTCGCGCGATGTCGAGTGTCACGCCGTCCCCGTCGGCGCGCCGGGCCGCGTCGTGAGGGAGACCGAGATGAACACCAGGTGACAAGCTCGGACACCCCGACCCCGAGAACGAGCAGCCCGTCAGCGCCCCCGCCCGGCGCCCGGTCACTGCGGCCGACGGGGGCGTGCCGCCCCGACATTTGTTCGCGGTGTGATACTAAAGGTCGCGTACCTGACCCGAGGTCGCCACGAGAGGGGGCGTCGTGCCGAAGCGTGAGCGCAGCACTGCGACCACCAGCACGCTGGCGCGGGTCAACCAGACGGCGATCATCGAGGCGTTGCGCAGCCAGGGGGCCCTCTCGCGGCAGCAGCTCGGGGAGCTGACCGGTCTGAGCCCGGCCACGATCAACCGTCTGACGGCTGCGTTGATCGACGAGGGTGCGGTGGTGCAGGCGGGCCAGGTGCCGTCCACGGGCGGGCGGCCCGCAGTCCTGCTCCGCTACGCGGGCGGCTCGCGCGTCGTGGCCGCGATCCAGGTGCGTGCGGACCGGGCCAGCGGGATCCTCGTCGACTTCGACGGCACGATCGTCGTGCGTCGGGAGGTCGACTTCGGTCCGCGACTGTCCCGCCAGGACGCCGGGGGAGCGGATGCCGCGGAGCGTGACCGGGACCGGAACGCGCGGCTGGAGAAGACCCTCGAGCTGCTCGACGAGCTGCTCGCGACCGCGGTCACGATGGGGACGCCGTGCCTGGCCGCTGGTGTGGCGGTGCCCGGTGTGGTGCAGCACCCGGACGGTCGGGTGAGCAGGATGCCGGAGCTCGACTGGTCCGACCTGCCCCTCGGGCAGCTCCTGCGGGAGCGCACGACCATCCCGATCGTCGTCGAGAACGACGCGAACGCGCTCGCGTTCGGCGAGTTCCATCGCGGCGCGGGCCGGGGGGTCGACAGCCTGGTCGCGCTGGTGCTCGAGAACGGGCTCGGTGCCGGCATCATCACCAACGGTCAGCTGCACCGTGGCGCCCGTGCGGAGGCCGGCGAGATCGGCTACCTGCTGATGGACCGGTTCTCGTTGTCGCGCTCGTACTCGGACTTCGGCGACCTCGAGGACCGCGTCGGCTCGATCGCCCTGACCCGGCGTGCGCGCGAGTGCGGTCTGCCCGTCCCGGAGCGTGGAGTCACCGCGGAGTACGTCTTCACGCTGGCGAACGACGGCAACGCCACGGCGGCGGGGATCGCCGAGGAGATCCTCGACATGGTCGCGATCGCCGTCGGGGCGATGGTCGTGATCCTCGACCCGGAGCTGGTGGTCGTCGGCAGCAGCTTCGTCGGGAGCGCCGAGACCGTCATCCCGGCGATCCAGGAGCGCCTGTCGGGGCGGATCACCGGTGTGCCCCCGGTGGTCGCCGCGGTCCACCGCAAGGACGCCGTCCTGATCGGTGCGGCGGAGCTGGCCGCCGCCGAGGTGAACGGCTTCGCGTACTTCGCGTCGAACAGCGGCACCGGAGCTCCGGCGCAGGCAACGGCCTGACGGCCGCAGCTCCCGCGTCAGCTGCGGCGAGCCGAACCCTTGACACCCTCGTCGTGCCAGGACTAATGTCCCGATCACTTCTTCTCACTTCGACACGAAAGAAGTGGAACGGGTCACCTCGACCCGTCGCAGCACGGAGGGATCACCGGTGATCGCAGGAATCGACGTGGGCGGCACCAAGACCCACGTGCGGGTCGAGGAGGCCGGGGCCGTGGTGCTCGACACCTCGGTCCCCACCAGCACCTGGCAGCACGGCGGCCTGCTGGACGACGACGAGAACACCACCCGGCTCCTCGCCCTGCTCGACGGGATCGACGGCGCGGACGAGGCGCCGCTGGTCGTCGGCGCGCACGGCCTCGACAGCGAGCGGCAGGCGGACCAGTTCCGCCGGCTGCTCGCCGAGCGTCACCACGGACCGACCCAGGCGGTCAACGACGTCGAGCTCCTGGCACCCGCTGCCGGGTTCGGCGACGCGATCGCCGTCGTCGTCGGGACCGGCTCGAAGGTCGTCGCGCACACCGCCCTCGGCGAGCCGCTCTCCGCCGGCGGCTACGGGTTCCTGCTCAGCGACCCCGGAAGCGCCGCAGCGCTCGCCCGCGACGCGGTTCGCGCCGTCGTCGACGCCCGGGACACCGGCGCGCGACCCGACGAGCTCGGCCGGCTGCTCATGGCGCACTTCGGGGCCACCGACGAGGTCGCCCTCTGCTACGCGTTCACCGCCGACGCCACCCTCACGGCCTGGGCCGCCCTCGCGCCCCTCGTCTTCACCGCCGCCGACCGTGGCAGCGCCCTCGCGGTCGGCGTCGTCGAGGCCGCCGCGACGGAGCTCGCCACGGGGGTCGGCCAGGTCCACGCGCGCGGTGCCGTCGGCACGGACGTGGTCTGCGCCGGCGGCGTGATCGTCAACCAGCCGCGTCTGTTCGAGGCGCTCGTCCGCCACATCGACGAGCTCGGCCTCGGGCTCGCGGTGCACCTCATCGACGTCGCACCGGTCCTCGGTGCCGTCGCCCTCGCCCAGCGTCTTCCTGCCCACGCGTCAACCAAGTGATCAAGGAGCATCGGATGAACAAGACCTCCAGGCGGGCCCAGCGAGCGGGGCTCGGGCTCGTCGCCGCGACCGCGTTGGCGCTCACGGGCTGCAGCGTCACCGGAGCGACGACCTCGAGCACCAACAACGAGGGCGACGGCACCGGGACGATCAACGTCCTGCTGATGAAGCAGGCGGGGTACACCGAGAGCGACGTCGCCACGATGATCAAGCAGTTCGAGGCGGCGAACCCCAAGATCACGGTCAAGCCGACCTTCGTCTCCTACGAGGCCCTCCACGACAAGATCGTGACCTCGGCACCGGCGGGCACGTACGACGTCGTCCACCTCGACGTCATCTGGCCGGCGGAGTTCGCGTCGAAGGGCCTGATCACCGACGTCACGAGCCGTTTCCCGAGCAGCTGGAAGACGGAGATGCTCGGCGGCGCCCTGAGCTCCGCCGAGTACCAGGGCAAGTACTACGGCGTGCCGTGGGGCCCGTCGACGAAGCTGTTCTTCTACAACAAGGACATGGTCGCGAAGGTCGGGGCGACCGCCGACGACCTCAAGACCTGGGACGGCGTCCTCGCCGTCGCCAAGAAGATCAAGGACGCCGGGCTCGTGCAGTACCCGCTCGCGTGGTCCTGGTCGCAGGCCGAGGCCCTGATCTGCGACTACGCCCAGCTGCTCGGTGCCTTCGGCGGCTCCTTCACCGACTCCAGCGGCAAGCTCGCGGTCAACAGCGGGGCGGGCGTCGAGGCGCTCACCTGGATGAAGAAGACGATCGACGACGGACTGACCGACCCGGCGTCCCTCACGTTCCTCGAGGACGACACCGACAAGTCGATGGCCGCCGGGAAGACTGCGATGGAGATCAACTGGGAGTCGACGTTCCGCGACCTGAGCGACCCGTCGATCTCGAAGATCGTCGGCCAGGCAGCGGTCCTGCCCACCCCGGCCGGACCGAACGGTGACCACCCCGGTGTCAACGGCTCGATGGCGCTCGCGATCGGTGCCAAGTCGACGCACCAGGCCGCCGCGTGGAAGTTCATCGAGTACGTCACGAGCGAGGCCGTGCAGGAGCAGTTCGTCACGAGCAACATGCCGGACTGGAGGGCCAGCTACACCAAGCCGGACCTCACCAAGAACAACCCGGAGGTCTTCGCCGCAGCCGGTCCCGCCTACGACTCGATGATCCTGCGGCCGCCGGTAGCGAACTACAACTCCGTGTCGCAGATCCTCCAGGTCGAGATCCAGAACGCCCTGCTCGGCAAGAAGACGCCGCAGCAGGCGATGGACGACGCGGTCAAGGCCGCGAACGGTCAGGGCTGACCCCATGACGGTTGCCAGCGCGAAGTCGTCGACGACCGCTCCACCACCAGGAGCGCGTGCGCCGAAGAGGAAGCGGGAGAGCCAGGAACGGCTCGCCTTCTGGCTGCTGCTCCCCGCAGCCGTCGCCGTCTTCGGCGTGATCATCTACCCGGTCATCCGGACGCTGATCATCTCGTTCTTCGACGTCAACTCCGCGCTGGCAACCGTCACCCCGTTCGTCGGGCTGCAGAACTACACGCGCACCCTGACGAACCCCGCGTTCTGGTCGCCGATGGGCCGGACGCTGTACTTCACGATCGTCTCGACCGCCCTCGAGCTCGGGTTCGGGCTGATCGTCGCCGGTCTCCTCAACGCGAAGCTCAGGGCCCGCTGGCTGTTCCGGGCGGTCGTGGTCATCCCCTGGGCCATCCCGACGATCGTCAACGCAGCCATGTGGAAGGGCATCCTCAGCGCGCAGTACGGCGCGCTCAACGCCCTGCTCACCCAGCTCGGCGTGATCCACGAGTACCAGGCCTGGCTCGGCGACCCGATGACCGCGCTCAACATGGTGATCCTCGCGGACGTGTGGAAGACGACGCCCCTCGTCGCGTTCTTCCTCCTCGCGGGCCTCAACTCGATCCCGGCCGAGCTGTACGACGCGGCGAAGATCGACCGTGCGGGCTGGCCGCGGATCTTCCGTTCGATCGTGCTGCCGATGCTCGTGCCGTCGATCTCGATCGTCCTCGTGCTGCGCACGATCGAGGCGTTCAAGGTGTTCGACATCATCTACGCGATGACCCGGGGCGGGCCCGTCAACGGCACCCAGACGATCGCCTACTACGCGTACGTGACGGCGTTCTCGGACCAGAACTTCGGGCTCGGCTCGGCGCTCTCGTTCCTCATCGTGCTGGTCATCCTCGTGCTCACGACCGTCTACCTCAGACTGCTGCGCCGATCGGAGATGAGCCTGCTGTGAAGAGACAGACCCGTTACGCGGTCCTCGTGCACGTCGGCGCGGCGATCGTCTCGATCCTGATCCTCGCGCCGTTCGCCTGGATGGTCATCGCGAGCGTCTCGCCGCAGCGGATGCTCATCAGCACCCCGCTCCGGTGGATCCCGGACCACCTCTACCTCGACCGGTACGCGCAGATCTTCAGCAGCGAGCCGGGAAGCGTCGGCGAGAGCTTCCGTGCCGCCCTGGTGAACTCGACGGTGGTCGCGGTCGGGACCGTCGCGATCTCGATGGTCGTCGGGATCCTCGGCGCGTACGCGTTCGCGCGGCTGCGCTTCCGGTTCCGACGCTCCGTCCTCGGGCTGTTCCTCGTGACGTACATGCTGCCGCAGGTCGCGCTGCTGATCCCGCTCTACCTGATCCTCAACTCCCTCGGGCTGCTCGACACCAAGGTCGGGCTGATCCTCGTCGACTGCGCCCTGGTCATCCCGTTCGTGCTCTGGATCCTCAGCAACTACTTCCTGACGATCCCCGTGGAGCTCGAGGAGGCGGCGCGGATCGACGGCACGAGCCGGCTCGGTGCGCTGTTCTGGGTGATCCTGCCGGCGGCCCGTCCCGGGATCTTTGCCGCGATCATGTTCGCGTTCCTGCTGGCCTGGGACGAGTTCATGTACGCGCTGATCTTCACGTCGTCGAGTGCCGCGAAGACGTTGCCCGTCGTGATCTCCGAGTTCGCCGGCCGGTACACGACCGACTTCGGGCTCGTCGCCGCCGGAGGGATCCTCGCCGCGCTGCCGCCGATCATCGTGGCCGTCGCATTCCAGCGGTACGTCGTCAGCGGCATGGCCGCCGGTGGGGTCAAGGGCTGACCCCGACCCTCGCCGAGAGCACGTCCACACCGATCCACGGAGGAAAGATGTCCCTGAAGACCCCGTTCGTCGACGCGATGCGCGCGCAGCCGGACAACCTGGCGCTCGCCCGCACGACCGTGGGACGGAGCCTCGACACCGCGGTGCTCGCACCCTGGGAGCCGGGGGAGACCGTCGGGGTCGTCGCGATGGGTGCGTCGAGCCACTCGGGGCACGCACTCGTCGCCGTGCTCGCGGGCGCGGGGGTGCGTGCCGTCAACCTCGTGGCATCCGACCTGTCCGCCGGCGCACCGGGGTTCCAGCCTGCCGACCACTACGTGATCGTGTCGGAGTCGGGCCGGAGCCCCGAGCCGATCGCGGCCGGCCGGGGCCTCACCGTCGGTCGGCGGATCGGGATCAGCAACTTCCCGGCGGCGCCGCTGGCCGAGGTCGTGGACGTCGCCCTCGACCTGGGCGGCTTCGACGACTCGCCGGTCTACACGTCGGGCTACACCGCGACCCTGCTCGCCTACGCGCTGCTGCTCGACCGGCTCGGCGTCGTCCCTGCCGGCCCCGAGGTCGCAGCAGTCCCGGACACCGTCGCGGCGGCGCTCGCGGAGTACGACGACGTGGCACGTCGGATCGCCGCGGACGTGGCCGGCGCCACGTCGATCGACGTCGTCGGGCGGGGCACGTCCTACGCGTCCGCCACCGAGGCTGCGCTGATGTTCCGCGAGGGGTTGCGGGTGCCCGCGGCGGGGTTCGAGACGTTCCAGTACCTGCACGGGCCGATGGAGCCCCTCGACGACCACGCCGTGCTGATCGTCTTCGGCGACGGGCGGGAGCTCACCGTGCCCGACTCGGCGCTGACGTCGGGCGCGCACGTCGTCCTGGTGACGACCGCACCCGAGGCGGCGATCCCGTCGGCCGGTCACCCGCGCCTGACGATCGTGCCGCTCGCGCCCGGACTCGGCGGACTCGTGCGGCCGATCGTCGAGATCGTGATCATGCAGCTGGTCATGGCCCACGCGAGCGAGACCCGGGACTTCACGCTCGAGGAATTCCTGTTCACGCAGACCGACACGAAGCTCGACGAGCAGCCGACCGAGGTCCTCGAGCCCGCGACCCCGCAGGCCTGACCGCCCGCCGGTGGTGACCGCCGCGCGCTGGCGCTCGACGCGCTCCGCACGCAGGCCGCCAACGCGCCCCGCGCCGCACGAGTGATGGGTGTGACTGCCGGGGCGGGAGTGGCGGCTCAGGTGTCACACCAGTCACGTGAGTCACTCGTGCGGCGCGGAGCGCGGGAGTGGCGGCTCTGGTGTCGCACGAGCCACTCCAGTCACGCCTGCGGCGCGTGGCGCGGGCGCTCGGGTGCGGGATGGGCGCCCCGGGGTTGGGTGGAGGCGGGTGCGGGAGGGCGCGGTGTCGCCCGGGAGGCGGATGGCCGGGTGTCGTGCCTGGACATAGGCTCGGCTCGGAGCGGCGTTCCGCGCGGTCGTGGGAGTCTCCGCCCTCGACCTCGCTGCGGGGCGTCAGCGCCCCGTGGCCCTATCGGCGGACCGTCACGGGTTCGCCACGACACCGGGAGGAACGGCCATGCCGGTCGGTGCCTACATGTCCAAAGAGGTCATGACCGCGGCGATCTCCGCCCTGGACCAGGCCTTGTACATGCACGAGCAGTGGTGCAACGGGGTCTACTGCTCGCTCATCTGCCGGCTGCCGCCCGACGAGCGCGACCTCGCCGACGTGCCGCACCGGCGGTGCCCGTTCGGGCAGTGGTACTACGCACAGCAGGACACCCCGCTCGGCCAGCACCCGGGGTTCGTCGCGGTGGCGACCGAGCACGAGCAGCTTCACCGCATCGGCGCCCACCTGCTCGCGATGTCGCACGCCGGTGAGTCGATCTCCGTGCGCGACTACGACAGCTTCGTCAACTCGATGACCCGCCTGCGTGCGGAGGTGGCCGGCCTCCGGCACGAGCTCGAGGACGGCGTCACCAACCGTGACCCCCTGACGGGCGCGGCCAGCCGCATCGGGATGCTGACGAAGCTGCGCCTGCAGCAGCAGATGGTCAAGCGCGAGCTCCAGGCCTGCACGATCGCGATGATGGACCTCGACCTGTTCAAGACCGTCAACGACACCTACGGCCACCAGGCCGGCGACATCGTCCTGGTCGAGACCGTCCGCTACGTCCTCACGCACCTGCGTCCGTACGACGAGTTCTTCCGCTACGGCGGCGAGGAGTTCCTAGTGTGCGTCCCAGGGATGAACGCACAGGCAGGGCTCGAGGCGATCGAGCGGATCCGGGAGGGGCTGTCGACGCTGGTGATCGACGTGGGCGGGGGCCACACGGTGCAGGTGACGGCATCGTTCGGGATGACGCTGCTCGACGCGGACGTCCCGGTCGAGGAGTCGATCAACCGCGCGGACCAGGCCCTGTACCGGGCCAAGGGCGCGGGCCGCAACCAGACTCAGGTCTGGGACCCGTCGATGTCCTGACCTGCTCGATGTCCTGACCTGCTCGATGTCCTGACCTGCTCGATGTCCTGACCCGCTCGATGTCCTGACCCGCTCGACGTCATGACCCGCTCGACGTCATGACCTGCTCGTTGTCATGACCCGCTCGTCGGGCGGCCGCCCGTGCTCCGAGCAACTGTTGGTACTGTCACCGTCGCGGGGCGGGGTCCCGTGTGCCTGGGCTCGGCCCGGCGCGCCATCAGCGACGACCTGTGACGAGGACTCCTGGGATGAACTTCTTCCATGCACTGCTGCTGGGCATCGTCGAAGGGGTCACCGAGTTCCTGCCGGTGTCGAGCACGGGGCATCTGACGATCGTCGAGAAGCTCCTCGGCCTGGATGTGGCGGACGCCGGCGTCACGGCCTTCACGGCGATCATCCAGGTCGGGGCGATCATCGCCGTGATCATCTTCTTCCGCGGTGACATCGGGCGGCTGGTCGTCGCGTGGGTCCGCGGTCTGAGGACGCCGTCCGAGCGAAGCCACCCGGACTACCGGATGGCCTGGTACGTGATCATCGGCTCGATCCCGATCGGGATCGTCGGGTACCTCGGCAAGGACCTCGTCACGGGGGGCCTGCGGAACCTGTGGGTCGTGGTCGTCTCGCTGGTCGGCTGGAGCGTCGTGATGTGGGCGGCCGAGAAGGTCGGCCGGCAGAACCGGCCGGAGTCCGCGACCAACCTCAAGGACGTCCTGGTGATCGGCTTCATGCAGTGCATCGCGCTGATCCCCGGCGTCTCGCGCTCGGGCACGACGATCAGCGCGGGCCTGTTCCGCAACCTCGACCGCGTCGCCGCGACCCGGCTGTCGTTCTTCCTGTCGATCCCCGCGCTGGTCGCCGCCGGGGCCTACGAGGGTCTCACGCAGGCGAGCGCCATCAGCGCCTCGGTCGGCTGGGCGCCGACGATCCTGGCCACGCTCGTCAGCCTCGTCGTCGCCTACGCGTCGATCGCGTGGCTGCTGCGGCTCGTCGCGCACCACAGCCTCGTCGTCTTCATCAGCTACCGCGTCGGTCTCGCCGCCGTGGTCGCCGTGCTGCTGCTGACGAAGGTCATCAGCGCGGTGTAGCACCCGTGCCACGGCGGGCCGACGCCTCGGCGAGCGCCTGCCGGGCCGCGCCCTCCCACGCGCCGCCGGTGTCCACCACGAAGCAGAACTCGTTGTCCTCGGGGTCGGCCATCACGACGTAGCCGTCGCCGTCGGCGTCGAGCTCACCGGAACCGAGCTCGCGCGCGCCGAGGCCGACGGCCTTCGCGATCGCCGACGCGGCATCCGGCACCGCGACGTCGAGGTGCAGGCGGTTCTTCGGGGAGGACTTCGGCTCCGGCACGCGCTGGAACGCGAGCAGGACCGGGTCGGCGCCCACCATGGCCCAGTCGGGGTCGCGCACGGCCCACGGCGCCTCAAGGAGCGTCCCCCAGAACTCGGCGAGCGCCTCGGGGTCGGCGCAGTCGACGACGATCTCCTGGATCCGTGGCTTCATGACGCCGACGCTAGCGGGCGCCCCCGACATGCGGCGCGAGCTCGCCGACGGGCACAGGAGCGTCGATCACGTTGCCGGCGGCAGGCAGCGGGCACGTCCACGCCGGGTCGTACGCGCACGACGGGTTGTACGCGAAGTTGAGGTCCACGACGAGCGTCCGCCCACGCGTCGTGCCCAGGTCGGCGCCCTTCACGGTGTCGAGGACGTACCGGCCACCGCCGTAGGTGCGCGTGCCGGCGAGCGCGTCCTTGACGGGCAGGAACACCCCGCCACCGTACGAGCGGAGCGACCACACGTCGAGGGTGCCGAGACCTTCCAACGTGACCCGGCCGACCCGCGCGAACGGGATCGCGCCATCGGGCCCGGCCGGGTCGACGAGCGGACCGCCGTCGGCCGCCGGCCCTGCGTCCGCGGGCGTCGCAACCGCGGCCCCGGCACGCCCCGCGGTTCCATCAGGCCCCGCGGCCCCGTCAGGCCCCGCGGTGCCGACGGCCCCGATCACCGACGCGAGCTCGCCCGCCCCGTCGACCGTCACCACGCGGACAGGGTGGGGCGCGACAGGTCGACCCCGGCGTCGTCCACCCGTCGTCCCCCCGACGGGTGCCGGTCCGATCTCGACCTCGAAGCGGTAGGCCGGGTCGTAGGGCGCGACGGGGAGCCCGGTGAACGTGCGGCGCGCCGCGACGGGCAGCGGGCTGGCCGGGTGACCGCCGACGAGGTCGTCCCGCACGGCACACCAGTGCGCGTGCGCGGCCGCCGGGTCGGCGCCGGCGAGCTCGCGCACCTGCTGGTACAGCGCGAAGACGCGACGCCGCCAGTCGACGACGTCGAGCAGCTCGACCGTCACGGCCTCGCGGCCGGGGCCATCCGATGCACGTCGGCGTCGGTCTCGACCACGGTGCGGGTCCGCCGGACCGCCTGGACGAGCATCGTCAGGGTCATGGCGAGCAGCACGACGAGAGAGAGGTTGCGCCACACGAGGATCGTCGTGATGACCGGGTTGCCGTTCAGCATGTGGGAGTACTGCCACGGGTACACGATCTGGGTCGCGACGCCGATGGCGAGCGTCAGCCAGCCGAGGCGGAACCACGGACCCGGCGCCCGGGTGGCGATCGCGACGGCGATGGCCGGGGCGATCCACGTCATGTACTGGGGCGACCCGACCTTGTCCGTCACGATCAGCGTCACCGCGAGGGCCAGCGCACCCGGGAGCAGCACGTCCACCCCGCGGCGACGGGCGACCAGGAGCAGCACCGCGACGGCGGCGACGACCAGCACGAGCACCGGGTTCAGGACCGAGGCGATCGCGGCCGTCCCCGGCCCGGTGATCTCGAACGTGATGATCTGCGGGTTGTACGCGATCGTGACCGCGCGGGTGAACAGCCCGGCGACGAGCCAGGGCGTCGCGGCGACCGCCTCCACCTGCAGGCCACGGGACCCCTGGTCGCCCAGGAAGCTCGCCAGGTACGGGAGCCCACCCACGGCGGCGGTCACGGCGACCACCACGGCGGTGACGGCCGCGGCGGGGACGACGACGTCACGCAGCGGGCGCTTCGTCGCTGCGGCGAGAGAGATCAACAGGGCCCCCGGTGCGACCTTGATCCACGCGCCGGCGGTCAGCAGCGCGCTCGCGACGCGCGGGTGGCGGAACGCGGCCAGCAGGGCGAGCACCATGAGCGGCGCGATGATGCTGTCGAGGCGACCGAGCGCGACGGGGCCGAGCGCGGCGACGAACGCGAGCCAGCCCCAGGCCCCGAGCTGACCGTCGAGACCCGCCGGGAGGTTGGCGTACCACTCGGGCCGACCGTCGAGCTCGGAGGTGTCGGCGGGAACGGCGTCCTGCCCGGTCGCGCGGTCGCGCGGGGAGGCGTTGCTGAGCGCCCGTACCGTGACGACGTCGAGCACGACGACGAGCGCCGACCACCCGAGCGCGTACGCGATCGGCGAGGTGATCGAGACGGCCGCCGGGATGAGGATCGGCAGCCACGCACCGACGGGGTACACCCAGGAGGCGTCGAGGCCGGGCCAGATGCCGAACAGGAGGCCGGACTCGGCCCAGCGCCGGTACAGGTCGACGTCCCCGAAGGTCGAGACCCGGATGAGGAACACCCCGACGTAGATGAGCCAGAGGTGGACGACGGCGAACGTCACCCAGAGCGCGGTGCGGGAGCGGATCAGGCGGGCCAACCGGTCACCCCACCTTCGGGAAGGACAGCGCCGGCACCGAGCTGCTCGTGTGCAGCACGGTGACGAAGGCGATGAACAGGACGACGACGGCGAGGAAGAGCACGAGCCCGATGTACCCCAGCCACAGCCCTGCCGTCGCCAGCCGGGCGCCGCTCTCCCCGGTGCGCGCGATCTGGTTGCGGGCCCGGTGGCCGGCGGTGACCGCGACGATCGACCCGACGAGGGGAAGGACGTTGAACCCGCAGATCCCCGCGACCAGGCTGACGATCGCGGCGACGTTCGTCGGCCGGGTGGAGTACGTCACGGAGCTCCCAGGAGGCGGGTAGCCGTTGCTGGGCTCGGTCACGCTCACCTCGCTCGGTCGGGCGCATCGATCGGGAAGACGACACGGCTGCAGGAATCATCCCACGGGAACATGTGAGTCCGCTGGGTCGCTAAGGTGCCCCCGGGCCACCTGCAGCGAAGCGGACGCGTCGGCATGGACCGGCCGCCGGGAGCCCACACGATACACACGAGGGGATCCCCATGAGCATCGGTTGGCGCACTCACGGCGACGGCCGCACCGTCGCACCTGGCGCCGTCGTCAATCCGGACGAGCGACTGAGCTGGCCACGCACGATCGGCATCGGCATGCAGCACGTGGTCGCGATGTTCGGCGCGACGTTCCTGGTGCCGATCCTCACCGGGTTCTCGCCCGCGACCACGTTGTTCTTCTCCGCCGTCGGCACCGTGACGTTCCTGCTCATCACGGGGAACCGGGTGCCGAGCTACCTCGGGTCGAGCTTCGCGTTCATCGCGCCGATCCTCGCGGCGACCGCCACCGGCGGGAAGTCCGTGGCCCTCGGCGGGGTCATGGTCACGGGTCTGCTGCTCGCCGTCGTCGGCCTCGTGGTCCACCTGGCCGGTTCCCGCTGGATCGACATCGTGATGCCGCCCGTGGTCACCGGCACGATCGTCGCGCTGATCGGTCTCAACCTGGCGCCCGTCGCGTGGGGAACGTGCAACCAGTCCGTCGTCGACGGGAAGATCGTCGAGTCCTGCACCAACGGGTTCCGGGCCGCGCCGCTCACCGGTCTCGCGACCCTGCTCGCGATCGTCCTGGTCACGGTCGTGTTCAAGGGGATCCTCGGGCGCCTGTCGATCCTCGTCGGGGTCCTCGTCGGGTACGTCGTCGCCGTGCTGCGCGGCGAGGTGGACTTCACCGCGGTGCGCGACGCGGGCTGGTTCGGGCTGCCGACCTTCACGACGCCGACCTTCGACCTCGCGGTGCTCGGGCTGTTCGTGCCGGTGGTGTTCGTGCTGATCGCCGAGAACGTGGGCCACGTGAAGTCGGTGGCGGCGATGACCGGCAAGGACCTCGACCCGGTCACCGGCCGCGCGCTGCTCGCCGACGGCATCGCCACGACCCTCGCGGGTCTCGGTGGTGGGTCCGGCACGACGACGTACGCGGAGAACATCGGCGTCATGGCCGCCACCAAGGTGTACTCGACGGCCGCGTACTGGGTCGCCGCGGCGACGGCGCTCGTGCTGAGCATGTCGCCGAAGTTCGGTGCGGTCATCGGGACCATCCCGGCCGGGGTCCTCGGCGGTGCGACCACGGTGCTCTACGGCATGATCGGCATCCTCGGCGCCCGGATCTGGGTGCAGAACAAGGTGGACTTCTCGAACCCGGTGAACCTGACGACCGCCGCGGTCGCGCTGATCGTCGGGATCGCGAACTTCACCTGGACGCCCGGCGACCTGACGTTCGCCGGGATCGCGCTCGGGACGGCAGCCGCGATCGGGACCTACCACGTGATGCGGGGCGTCGCCACGTGGCGGGGCACCCATGACGAGCCGGCGAGCCCGGCCTCCGTCCCCGGCGGGGACGAGCTCGCAGCCGCGCACTGACGCACACGGCCCTGCTCCGACGCGATCGCGCCGGAGCAGGGCCGTCGTCGTCCGCGGGCAGGGGGCGGCGGGTCAGCCTGCGGGCGTCGCCGGGGTGGTGGCGCCGTCCCCGCCTGCGTTGGTGTTCACCGTGGGGGCCGGCGCGGGGGTGATCGAGGCGATCGGCACGCAGCCGGCGTACGCCTGGAGCGGGGCGTCCGGGGACACCGCGACCTTGTCCGGCGCGAGGAGGCTCGTGAAGAGGTCACCGACGGCGATGTCCACCGTGGCGTCGGTCCGGGCGTCCAGCACGAGGGACGGCTTGTCGAACTGGGCCGCGACCGTGTACGCCGCGACGAGGCCGTTGGCGCCGAACATGATCCGTGCGCTGTCGGGGACGGCCGTCGGGTAGTTCCCGGTCCCGAGCACCGTGAAACCGCGCGCGGTGAGGTTCGTGGCGGTCGCCCCGGCCAGCCCGGAGGTCTTGGTCGCGTTGAGGACGTTGACCTGGACGTCCTTGTAGGCGAGCGGCTTGGTGTCCTTGGGCGGGCACGGCACCGGGGAGTCGATCGCGACCTTCGGTGCGTCGGACGAGAACCCGCGGGCGAACGGCGGCGTGATCGTGCCGGAGTAGATCGCTGCCGCGAGGAACGCCGACACGGCGAGCCCGGCGATGAGCCCGCCGAAGATCACGGCCTGGCGCTCGCGCTTGTGACGGTGACGGAGGACGCGCTGGCGCGCGGGGTCGCGGGTCGTCATCTCAGGAGATCACCAGGACTCGGGCGTGCAGGAAGGCACGCTGCTGGAGGGCGGCGCGGACGGCGCGATGCAGGCCGTCCTCGAGGTACAGGACACCGCGCCACTCCACGACGTGGGCGAAGAGATCACCGTAGAACGTGGAGTCGTCGGAGAGCAGCGTGTCGAGGTTCAGGGTGCGCTTGGTCGTGATGAGCTCGTCGAGCCGAACCTGGCGCGGTGCGATCTCCGACCACTGCTTGGTCGTCTCGTACCCGTGGTCCGGGTAGGGCCGACCGTCGCCGACTGACTTGAAGATCACCTGCGTGAGTCTAAGCGCGACTGCCGTGACGGTCGCCCCTGGCGCGCGGACGGACCCCGGTCAGGCCGGGTCGAGGGCCGCGAGGACGTCCACCGTCACCGGGGACGTCCCGGCGTTGGCGACCGTCACGCTCCGCGGGCCGTCGGTGACCATGGCGCCGAGCACGCCGGCGTGGGCCACGACAAGGGTCCCGGCGACCTCGAGGGCGGTCCCCGAGGTGGCGCCGTTCTGCGGGGTGAGCGTGACGGTCGCCGCCGTGCCGTCCGCCAGGTGGGCGTTGACGGCGAGCAGGACGACCGTGCTCGTGTCGGGGAGCAGCGGGACGTCCTGCTCGGCCGCCGCGCCACCGGCGGCGTCCAGCACGACGGACGCGAACGTGTACGACTCGGGGGTGAGCGTCGAGCCGACGGCGAGGGTCGGACCGCCCTGGACCCTGAGCTGGGCGGTGAGCTGCACCTGGACCATGCGGACCTCCTTCGGTGTCGGCCGTCCGGCCGTGATGGTCGCCAGGCTGCGCCGCGACCGTCACCACCGCATCACTGCGACGTCACCCGCCCCGCGCCACCGGTCCGCGCCCGTCCTGCATGACCGGGCGGCGGGTTGACGCCCCGGTGACGCACCCGTGACGACTGCGCGCGAAGGTGCGGCTGAGGTCCACCGCAGCGGGAGCAGCACCCTCGAAGGAGTCACCATGTCGATCACCACGACCTACCCCGGGGTCTACGTCACCGAGATCCCCTCGGGGAGCCGGACGCTGACCGGGGTGGCCACCTCGATCACCGCGTTCGTCGGGCGCGCAGCCCGCGGCCCGGTCGACGAACCCGTCCCGATCAGCAGCTTCGCGGACTTCGAGCGGCGGTTCGGCGGGCTGTGGCGCCTGAGCGGGCTCGGCTACGCCGTGCGGGACTTCTTCCTCAACGGGGGCTCCCAGGCGCTCGTCGTGCGCGTCGCGAAGAACGCCGCGACCGCGACGGTCGACGTCGACGCGACGACGCTCACCGCGGTCGGACCGGGCGTGTGGGCCAACGACCTCACCGTGTGGGTCGAGTACCCCGACGCCGCCGACGCGACGGAGATCGCCGAGTCCCAGGGCTCCGGGGTCACCGCGGGAGACCTGTTCACCCTGATCCTCACCTCCGGCGGGCAGACCGAGGCGTACGTCAACGTGACGGTCGTCGACGGTCCGCGACGGCTCGACCACGTCCTGCTCGCGTCCGCGCTCGTCCGGGTCACCGGGACGCTGCCGAGCACCCGTCCCGGTGAGCGACGCCACGAGGTCGGCGTCACGCCGTACACGGTCGCGGTCGCCGACGAGGGGGACGACGGTGATGCCCCGGACGCGGACTCGTACACCTCCGCGGCCGATGCCGAGGCGAACAAGGTCGGCCTCTACGCGCTGCTCAAGGCCGACCTGTTCAACCTGCTGGTGATCCCGCCGCCGACGCCCGGGTCCGAGGTGCCGTCGGCGGTGTGGGCCGACGCGGCGGCGTTCGCCGTCAAGCACCGGGCGTTCCTCCTGGTCGACCCGCCCAGCACCGAGACGCTCGGCACCGTGGAGACGTGGACCAAGACCACGGCCGGGCTCTCCGGCACCGACACCCGGAACGTCGCGGTGTACTTCCCGCGGATCCTGCGCCCCGACCCGTTGCGCGGCGGCGCGACCGACGCGTTCGTCGCGAGCGGCGCCGTCGCCGGCGTGTACTCGCGCACCGACGCGACGCGCGGGGTGTGGAAGGCCCCCGCCGGCACCGACGCCGGGCTCAGCGGCGTCGTCGGGCTCAGCGTCCCGCTCACCGACGACGAGAACGGGCAGATCAACCCGCTCGGACTCAACGCGCTGCGCAGCTTCCGCGGCATCGGACCGGTCGTGTGGGGTGCCCGCACCCTGCGGGGCTCGGACCGGCTCGCGGACGAGTACCGCTACGTCCCGGTGCGGCGGCTCGCGCTGTTCCTCGAGGAGAGCCTGTACCGCGGGACCCAGTGGGTCGTGTTCGAACCGAACGACCGGCCGCTGTGGTCGCAGATCCGCACGTCCGTCGGGGCGTTCATGCAGGACCTCTTCTGGCGTGGTGCGTTCCAGGGGGCGTCTCCGCGCGACGCGTACTTCGTGCGGTGCGACGAGGAGACCACGACGCAGTACGACATCGACCGCGGGATCGTGAACATCCAGATCGGCTTCGCCCCGCTCAAGCCCGCTGAGTTCGTGATCATCGGGATCCAGCAGAAGACAGCCTCGGCCGGCGCATAGGAAGGGTGGGGGACATGGCGGAGTTCACGGTCAACGCGACCCGGTTCGACCCGTACAAGAACTTCAAGTTCCGGGTGCGCTGGGACGGCCGGTACGTCGCGGGCGTCAGCAAGGTCGGTGCGCTCAAGCGCACCACCGAGGTGGTCAAGCACCGTCACGGTGGCGACCCGAGCAGCAGCCGCAAGTCGCCGGGGCGCTCGGAGTTCGAGGCCGTCACGCTCGAGCGCGGCGTCACGCACGATGTCGACTTCGAGCAGTGGGCCAACAAGGTGTGGAACTACGGCTCGGGCCTCGGCATGGAGACGTCCCTCAAGGACTTCCGCAAGGACGTCGTGCTCGAGGTCTACAACGAGGCCGGGCAGCTCGTGATCTCGTACAAGCTCTACCGGTGCTGGGTCTCGGAGTTCCAGGCCCTGCCCGACCTCGACGCCAACGCCAACGCCGTCGCCATCCAGACCATCAAGCTGGAGAACGAGGGCTGGGAGCGGGACTACTCCGTCACCGAGCCGACGGAACCGTCCTTCGTCGAGCCGTGACGAGCCCGACCGACGGCGACCCGCGGTTTCCGCGCGGCCTGCGGGACCCCGCGGCGCTGCTGACCGCATGGGAGCTCGCCGGTCAGGCGCCGCCATCGGCCCGGGCAGCCGTCCTGGTGCACCGGGCCGGGCTGACCGGGTCGCTCGACGAGGCCCTCGACCTGGACGTCGGGACGTGCGCGGGCCTCGCCCTCCAGGTGTACCGCGACACGTTCGGGGAGGTCGTCGACGCCGTCGTCGAGTGCCCGGGGTGCGGTGAGCGGATGGAGGCGGGGCTCCCGACGGACGGGGGGTCCGGCGGGCCGGGAAGCCCAGGAGGTCCGGGACAGCTCGGGAGGGAGCGGACGGTCGGCGCGTGGGTCGTGCGGGCGCCGACCGCACGCGACCTCGTGCTGATCGCCGAGCGCGCCGAGCGCGACGGTCTCGCGGCGGCGCGCGACGAGCTGCTGCGGCGGTGCGTGCGGCCGGCGGCGGTGCGCGGTGGTGAGGTGCGCGGTGGTGGGGTCAGCGGTGGTGACGGGGCCGGCGCTGTCGGGCGTCGAGTGGCGGGACCCGAGGCCTCCGAGCTCGCGGTGATCGAGGCGGCCGCGGAAGAGCTGGCCGGTGCGGCGGTGCTGGTCAGCGTCGTGACGTGCCCGGAGTGCGGGACGGCCGTCGACGTGTCGTTCGACGCCGGGGCGATGCTCTGGGACCGGGTGGCGGCCGCCGCCCCCGAGCTCCTGGCCGACGTCGCGTCGCTCGCCCGCGCGTACGGCTGGAACGAGACCGAGGTGCTGGCGCTACCGCCGGTGCGACGTCGGGCCTACCTGGCGCTGGCGGACCGATGAGCGGGTTCTTCGAGCGGATGACGCAGCGTGCGGCCGGGACGGAGGTGCGGTGGCAGTCACGCCCGCGGGCGGTGTTCGAGCCGCGGTCCGGGCCGGGTCCGTTCGCGGCGCCCGGCCCTGGCGACGGGTCGGGGGTCGGAGGCTCATGGGCTGCTCCCGGGTCGTCGGGGTCGTTGACGACGCCCTGGGGCGAGGGGCGCGACGGCGGGAGGGCGCGCGCCGACGACGTCCGGCTCGACGGGCGCGGCGGCCGGCGCTCCGGTGCGGCCGGACCGCTCGACGCCGCCGGTGGACCCGTGCGAGGCGCGTCGTGGTGGGCCGTCGGCGAGTGGTCCGACGGGGAGGGGCCACGCAGCACGGTGCCCGGTGGTGAGACGCCCGGTGGTGAGGTGCCCGGTGGTGGGTTCGACCGCGCGTTCGACGGTGATCGGCCAGGCCGGGACGGGTTCGATCGGGAGGGACTCGGGGACGATGCGCTCGGACCCGACGAGCTCGGCGGTGGTCGCCCCGGTCGTGGTCTGACGGGCAGCGGCCCGTCCGGCTGGGACAGGCCCGGTCGACACGGAGGCGGAGACGAGCAGCATGGTGGCCGCGCGTCCGCGACGCGCGGCGGCGACCGGTCGGGCACGGCAGGGGCGCGGAGCCCCCGGGGCGGGGTGCCCGCCGAGCTCGGTCCACGCGGGACCGTCGGGCGGTCCCGTTCCCGTGGGACGGGAGCGGGCCGTGGGGAACCAGCGCCCGACGAGGGGTCGCGAGGTGCGGGGCACCGCACCGACGCCGCTCGCTCGGACCGGCAGGATCGCGACGCACGCAGCCGGTGGGCGGCACCGGACCATGGTGATCGCGCCGCCGCGCCGCCCGGCACGGATGACCCCTGGGCTCCGGGCGACGGGTGGCCGCTCGCACCGGCAGGCGCGTCGGACCCGGGAGGTACGTCGGACACCGGGGCCGGATCCGTGCCAGCCGATCGTCCTCCGGCCGCCGCAGGGGATGGCACGTCCGCAGCCCGGGCGGGGCGTGCCCGTGGTGCCGTCCCCGAGGTCGCCGACCTGCTGCGTGACCGGCTCGTCCCTGAGCTGCGCGCCCGGGGGGTGATCGGAGCCGCGGAGCGCGTCGACCTGCGTGCCCGCGGGCGTGCCCCGCGACCGGGTGCCACGACGCTCGGCTGGACCGTCGACGGGGAGGCGCGCGGCGCTCCGACGACGGGTCGGGGCGCGGACGGTCGACCGGGGTCCGGCGCCGATGTCGGCGGCGTGCACCTGCACATCGACCGGGTCGAGGTCGTGCGTCCCGTCGTGGAGCCGCGCCCCGTCCCGGCGTCGGGCACCCGCGAGCCGAGCCGCCTCGACGCGTACCTCGAGCGCCGACGGACGGACCGCCGATGAGCAACGCGCTGGCCATCGCGGCCGTGACCTCGACCATCCGGTACGTGCTCGAGCGTGCGCTCGCCGCACCGCACCCGGGGCCGGTCGGCGGCGCGGCGGTCACCACGTGGCGGCCCGATCGCCTGTCCTCGGCGGACGTCGTGACCGATCCGGGGATCAACGTCTTCCTGTACCAGGTGACCCCGAACCACGCGGGCAACCTCACCGACCTCCCGACACGACGGGACGACGGCTCGTTCGTCCGCCGACCCGTCGCGGCGCTCGACCTGCACTACCTGCTCACCGGGTACGGCGAGGACCCGTCCCTCGACGGGCAGCGACTGCTGGGGCGCGCGATCACGGCCCTCGCGGTGACGCCGGTCCTGACCCGGGACGTGATCGCCGCCGCGGTCGACGCGTACGACGCCGACGCGGACACCGCGTTCCTCGCGCAGTCGGACCTCGCCGACCAGCTCGAGCTCGTCAAGCTCTCGCCGACCCCGCTGCCGCTCGACGAGCTGTCCCGGCTGTGGGGGGTGTTCCAGCAGACGCCGTACCAGCTCTCGGTGGTCTACACCGCGACCGTCGTGCTGCTCGAGGCCGACGTCACGACGCGGACCGCGCTGCCGGTGCGGGCCAGGTCCGTCACGGTGCAGGCGGGTGGTCCGCCACGGCTCGCGTCGGTCGTCGCCGCACCCGACCCCGTCCCCGGTCTCGGGCCGCCGGTCGTGACCGGGGGGACGACCCTCGTCCTGGCAGGCAGCGGGCTCCGCCAGGCAGGTGTCGGCCCGGTGACCCGCATCCGCGTCGGGTCGGCGCTCCTCGATCCGGAGCCCGACGGCAGCCCGCTCGAGCTCCGCGTGGTCCTCACGGCGGACGTCCCGGCAGGGGTGCACGCGGTCCAGGTCCAGCACCGCAGCGTCGACGGAGGACCGGGCGGCTCACCCGAGCGGGTGGTCGCGACGTCGAACGCGGTCCCCGTGCTGGTGCACCCGACCGTCGCCGTCGGTGCGGTGACGACGGGTCCGGGCGGCACGATCACGCTGCAGCTCGACCCGCCGCTGTTCCCCGGACAGCGTGCGACGGTCGAGCTCGCCCGGCTCGACGCACCGCCTCCGCCTCCCCCGCCCGCACCGGACGTCGTCCGGCACCTGACGGTCGACCTCGCACCGGTGCCGCGTGACGGCTCCCCGCAGCCCACCGCGACGATCCCGCGCGACGACGTGCCCGATGGCCGCTGGCTCGTGCGGGCGCAGGTGGACGGGGTCGAGAGCATCCCCGAGCTGGTCGGGGACGTGTACGCGGCGCCGGCCCTGGTGCTGCCGTGAGCGCCGGGCGAGGGTGAGCGCGACCGTCATGGGCACAGGGCTGCGATGAGCATCGTGGAGCGCGACGCGGCGCGAGCGCCGACACCCGGCGTCACGAGCAGCGTCGGGCCGCAGGACCGGGGAGCCCCGCGGGCGGTCGTCGACGACGAGACGCTGAACCGGGATGCCCTGCTCGCCGAGCTCGCCGTCCTACGGGCCCTGGTCCGGGGTGAGGACCCGGTGCCGGCGCGGGCCCGCGCGCGTGACGCGGCCGAACGACTCGGCGCGCCGAGCACCCTCGACACGGTTGCGACGGACTTCGCGCTGTCGGACTTCGAGCGGGCGGTCCTGCTGCTCGCCGCCGGGCAGGAGCTCGTCTCGGAGGTCGGCGCCGAGCTCGCGGCCCGCACCGGGACGCCGCTGCTGACCCTCGGCGCCGCCCTCAGCCTGCTGCCGGACGCGCACTGGAGCGCCCTCACCCCGTCGGCCCCGCTGCGGTACTGGGACCTCGTCATGCTCGACGACCCGCGGTCGCCCGCGCACAGCCCGGTGCAGGCGGGTGAGCGGATCCTGCACCACCTCGTCGGCGCAGGGAGCCTCGACGACCGGCTCACGCACCTGGTCCGCCGGGCACCGTGGCCGGTCGTCCTCCCGCACGTGCTGGACCGGGCCGCTGACCTGGTCGTGGCCGGCTGGGACCGGGGGACGGTCGCGGTCCAGGGCGACCGGCTCGACGACTGCCGCGCCGTCGTCTCCGCCGCGGCGCACCGCAGCGGAGCCGTGCTGCGCGAGGTCGCAGGCGGGGACCTGCCCACGGACCCGGTCGACGTCGCGCACGTCGTCCGGCTGCTCACGCGAGAGTCCATCCTCGACGGCGGTGCGTGGATGCTCGTGCTCGACGGTCTCCCCGTCGAGTCGACGGCGCGGGTCGCCCGGGCGTGCGCCGAGGTCGATGCGCGTCTCGCGCGGCTCGCCGTGCTCTCCACGGAGGTGGTCGAGGCGCCGTACGGCGGTGTCGTCACGGTGCCGCGCCTCGACCTGGTCGGCCGTGCCGAGCTGCTGACCCAGGCGCTCGGCGCCGTCGGGGCCGACACCGCAGGTGTGCCGGACGTCGTCGGGGTGTTCGACCTCTCGGTGGCGCAGGCGACCGAGGCCGCCACGGACGTCGCCCGCGGACGCGAGCTGTGGGACGCGTGCCGGGACCGCAGCCAGGTGGACCCGGGCGGGGTCGCGCGCCGCGTCGTCCCCCGCGCGTCCTGGGCGGACCTCGTGCTGCCCGACGTCCAGGTCGCCCAGCTGCGCGCACTCGTCTCCGCGGTGCGCCACCGCACGGTCGTCCTGGACACGTGGGGGTTCGCCGAGCGCTCGACGCGCGGCACCGGGACGACGTCCCTGTTCGCCGGCGCCTCCGGCACGGGGAAGACGTTCGCCGCGGAGGTGATCGCGCACGAGCTCCGGCTCGACCTGCTGCACGTGGACCTCAGCCAGGTCATGAGCAAGTACATCGGCGAGACCGAGAAGAACCTCGGCGCGGTGTTCGATGCCGCCGAGAGCGGGTCGGCGGTGCTCCTGTTCGACGAGGCGGACACCCTGTTCGGCAAGCGGTCCGAGGTCAAGGACAGTCACGACCGGTACGCGAACCTCGAGGTCGGGTACCTGCTGCAGCGCATGGAGCAGTTCCGCGGGCTGGCGATCCTCACCACCAACGCGCGCGGGTCGCTCGACCAGGCGTTCCTGCGACGGCTGCACGCCGTGGTGACCTTCCCGTACCCGGACGCCGCCGCCCGGGCCCGGCTGTGGCGCTCGGCGTTCCCTGCCGGGACCCCGACGTCCGACGTCGACGTCGACGCACTCGCGCAGGTGGACGTGCCCGGCGGGACGATCGCGGCGGCCGCGCTCACGGCGGCGTACCTCGCCGCGGACCAGGGGAGCGCCGTCACGACGGCGCACGTGCGCGAGGCGCTCGGCTGGGAGCTCGCGAAGTCCGGGCGGACGGTCGCGGGGCGATGACCGGGCACGTGCCGGACCGGGCCGAGCGTCAGGCGTCGGGGTCCGCGGAGCGGGTCGCGGCAGGGCGCCCGGCCGCGATCCGAGGCGCCGCCGCGAGAACCGCGGCGTCGCCGACCGGGACCCCGCTCCCCGGCCCGTTCCGCAGCACGCTCGAGAGGTCCCTCGGCGTCGACCTCGCGACGGTGCGCATCCACGCGGACCCCGCCCCCGATGCCCGTCTGCGCCAGGCACGAGCGCTCGCGGTCACGGTCGGCGAGGACGTCGTCCTCACCCCCTCGGCCTACCGGCCCGACGTCCCCGCCGGACGACGCCTCCTCGCGCACGAGGTCACCCACGTCGTCCAGCAGCGGACGTCGGGTGTGCGGCCGCAGTTCGGTGGTGACGACCCGCCCACCACCGCCGAGACCCCGGAGGAACCGGTCTGGATCTCGGTGAGCCTGCACGGGCTGACCGCCACGAGCCCGGGCCGTCCGATGCCCGCCGGCGAGAGCTCGCAGCGTGCCTACCTGCGGGTCGTGCTGCACCGGATCGCCCCGACCGCCACCGACGCGCAGCTCGACTCGGTGCTGGACAGCATCGCGACGTCGCCGAGCCTCTCGACCGAGGGGGTGATCGACGCCTCCCGGGTGATCCCCGAGGGTGAGCGGTTCGCGCCGGTCACGATCAAGCCCGCCGCGTTCGCGGATGTCGCGGCTTTCCTCGACGCGCTCGGGGTCCGCATCGACCTGACGGCCGACCAGCGCCGCATCCTCCACCTCGGGGTCGCCGCCGACGCCTGGGAGGCCGAGGGCGTCGCGACCCTGCGCCAGGACTACCCCTGGTACACCGCGGCGATCTGGCGGGCCCAGCTCGACATGCACACCCAGGTCCTCGCGGACGCCGTGGCGGCCGAGGAGGCCGCACCGGCCGGCACCCGACCGGCCGGTGGACGCGACGCGCTGCTCGCCCAGCTCCGGCACCCGCTCGACGTGCTCGAGGCGACGCGTCGGGACCGACGCCTCACCCGGGTCCCGCCCGGCCCGGAGACGCGCGAGAGCCGGGACGCCGCGAAGACCGCCGGCACCTGGACCGTGCTGTGGGGGGACCTCGGGGGAGACCGCGGCAGCACCCAGGAGCACGGCCGGATCCTCGCGATCCAGTTCTACTGGACGGCCCCGTCGCTCTACGACGCCGCGCTCACGGACCACGCCGCACGTGCGGACTTCCTGCGGCGCATGAACAACTGGCTCGGCCGGGCGACGGTCGCGGTGGACGCCGCGCACGACTACACCCAGGAGCTGATCCGGGACCCGGGCCGGTTCACCGACCGCCCGTTCCCCGCCCACCTGGAGGCGGTCCCGGCTCCGTCCGGCGACCTGCGGATCGTCCCGGCGCACGCGGAGCACCGCTACCGGTTCAGCGTCGACTTCCACGACCTCTTCGACGCGTTCGGCAGCTACGCCTACCGCTGGGACGTCCTGGGCTGGAGGCCCGAGGGTGGGCGCACCGCGGAGGCGATCCACGACATCGAGGCCGGGCGGACCGATGCCGGGTCGACCATGCGGGACCGGCACGCGACCCATCACTCGGACGTCCTCGCGGCACGCCTGGGACGCGACCTCGCCCACGCCCGGGCGGACGTCGAACGCCTCGCCGGCGCCCTCGGTCCCGCTGCGGTGACGATGGCCCCCGAGGCGCTCGCCCTGTTCGAGCTGCGCTCGCTCTCGACGGCGGTGCGAACCCTCGTGGACGTCGTGACGCTCGAGCACGGTGCAGGGGTGCGCGAACGCATGATCCAGCTCCCCGGTCCGGGACTGTGGGTCATCCGCGCGGCAGCCGTCCCCGTCTTCGAGGCCGCCGACGAGGTGCATCGCGCGCCGAGCGTCGCCTACATCCCCGTGTACGCCCTGCCCCAGCAGGAGCTCGCCGACCGCGCGCTCGCCGAGTCGCTCGCCGCCTCCGAGACAGCCGACCGCAGCCGGCGCGAGGCCCTGGCCGCCCTCCAGGGGCTGACCGGCCCGGGGGCGGACCCGACGCTGGTCGCGATGGTGCGCGACCTCGAGGCCGACCCCCGCCTCGGCAGCGACCGGTGGGCGGCGCTCGCGGCCACCCAGCGCGACATGGAGGCGCGGCTCGCCGAGATCCGCGCCACGCTCGACGGCTCCGCCGGGCCGGTGCCGACCGAGGCGCAGGCCGCCGTCCTGCGGGCGCAGCGCGACGCCCTCGAGCAGCAGGTCGAGCAGAACCGGCTGCTGCTGAGAACCCACCGCGGCCGGGTCACCGACCACCCCGCCCTGGCGACGCCTCAGCAGCTCAGCCTCAGCTTCGTCTCCGACGACGGCCAGACCGTTCCGCTCGCGATGGAGTTCGCCGAGCAGACCCGCGCGCAGACCTCCGTGACGGTGACCGCGACCGCGCCGGCCGGGTCGCGGTTCGCCGTGCTGTCCGACCACACGACGACCAACGCCGGCATCGAGGAGGCCGCCGGGCCGACGCTCGACAGGGCGGTGCAGAACGCCGTGACGAGCCTGCTCGAGAGCCGCAACGGGTACGGGCGCGGCGTCGTCGCGATGCGGCTGCCGAGCGGCCGCCAGGTGTCGTTCCGGATCGAGGCGAGCCTCGGCCCGCTCGTCAACGAGGCGCTCGACTCCGCCACGACGCTCATCACGGTGGCGGCCCTCGCCGCGGCGCCGTTCACCGCCGGTGCGTCGCTGACGATCCTCGTGCCGGTCGGCATCGTTGCCGGGGTGCGCGCCGCCGAGCGGATGTACACGCGCTACGACGCGAGCACGCTGCGCTGGGACATGCAGACGCTGCAGGACTTCGTGGACATCGCGGGAGCCGTCGTCGGCGTGAGCTCGCTCGCCCGCGGTGCCGAGGCCGGGATGCAGGTCACCCGGCTCGGGCGGATCGCCGCGATCAGCTTCGACGTCGCGCAGAACGTCACGGGGTTCATCATCCTGGGCGTCGGCCTGCAGGAGCAGCTCCGGGCGATCGACGCGACCCCCGGCCTGTCGGACGGTGAGCGGCGGTCCCGGCGGATGATGGCGCTCGGAGGCGCTCTCGTCGCTGCCGGGATGCAGGCCGGGACGCTCCTCATCACGAACGCGTACGGCGGGCACGGTCCCGGCGCCGACGACGCGCGGCGCACGGGGGCCCCACCGCCCGACACCGCGGCGCCCGTCGATGTGCCCCCTGCGCATGTGGCACCGCCGGCCGACGTGCCCCCGGCTCATGCCGTTCCGCCGACCGACGTGCCTGGGGCTCGCACGGCACCACCGGCCGATGTGCCCCCGGCGCACACGGCTCCACCGAGCGATGTGGTTCCGCCGAGACCGAGGGATGCCGCCCCCGGCGCGCTCGAGACCCACCCGGCCGAGACCCACCCGGCCGACGGGACGCCCCCCGCACCCGTGGTCGAGGGCACGACCCCGACCGCCGACCAGGTCCCGCCGGCACCCCACCCCGCGGCGACCACCGAGGCCCCCTCCCCACCGCGACCGACGTCCGTCGACGACCTGCTGACGTCGGACGGCCACTTCCGGCCGGAGTACCCCGACCTCCGGCAGGCGTGGGAGGCCTACGCGGACCGGCGGCGCACCGGGGGACGGGACCCGCTCACCCCGCGCGAGTGGGCCCTGAGCCAGACGCGCGGTGCACCGGCACGCCGACTCTCCGGGCTGCTCCCGCGCGGGTGGCGCCGAGGCGCGCGGGCCGTCTACCCCGGGGCCCGACCGAGGGCCGTCGCGCTCGCGGTCGAGTCCCCGCGGCCGGGGACACCGGTCGGTGACACGCCGCTGCGCTGGCGCCAACGCGTCGTGCGGACCGAGGAGCTCCGGCCGCTCATGGACAACGCCGGAGAGCAGTACTGGTCGTTCCCGGACCTGCAGCCCGGCGAGGTGCTGATCCTGCCGAACGGTTCCCGGGTGTGGATCGACCCCCGGACGGGTGCGATCGTCGACTCGAACCCCGTCGGGCCGAGCATCAGTGGCTCGCGGTCCGTCACGGCCGGCGAGGAGGCGATGTTCGCGGCGGGCGACCGCTCCCAGGCCCACGTGGACGCCGGCACGCAGCGCCTGCACGGAGCGACCTCGCCTGGGCTGGGCGGCGACGCGCCGTACTCGATCGCCGGCGGCCCGCCACGCCTCAACCTCGTGATCGAGAACGCCGGCATCGAGGCCTGGGTGCGCAACCTCCGGGACAACGCACCACCGGGCGTCGACTACGTGTTCACCACGCGCACGCTGCGGAGCCCGCGCGGCGACCTCCTCTCACGCTCGTACTCGGTCGCCGCGATCGAGGGCGGCCGGACGACGCCGATCGCGGACTTCGAGGTGCGGATGCGCGGGGGCGGTCTGACCGACGCCGACGTCGAGGTGCCCGGGTGGCACGTGCACCCCGACGGCCTGGAGCGCTATGGCGCGCCGCGGCTGCGGGACCAGCCGGCGTCACGGCCGCCCGGGGGCGACGTCTCGGTGGACATCCCGCGCTCGTTGCGGGAGGCCGTCGGTGGCGGTGACGCCCGTGACCCGCGCCCGGTGTCGCCGCTGACGGCACCGCTCGAGGCGGCCCAGGCGGCGCGCGCACGGCTCGGTGCCCTGTCCGAGCGGGCCGCTCTGTCGCCGCGGACCGAGGGCGACGTCGGTGAGCGGCTGGTCGAGCTCGACGAGGCTCTCGCGGGCGCCGAGCAGCGGATCGCGACCGGGTCGGTCGTCGACCCGACCGCGGTGGAGCAGCTCAACGCCGTCGTGAACCGGATCAACGAGCTCACCCGGATCCGCTCCCGGACGGACCGACTCAGCGCCGCGGAGCTGCAGGTGCTCGCGCGGCTGCTCGACCGGATCGCGGTGCGCTGAGGCCGGAGCCGCCTCACCGGTCGCGAGGTCCGTGGGGTGGCGACCCACGCGCGTGGAGGCCACACGGAAGGTCCGTGTCAGAGACGCGTGAAGATGCCGTCGTGGACCGCTAGGACTTCGACAATCCACCGTTCGGCGCGCTCTCGGGGCGCTACCACAGAGTGGTGCGCGTGTGCGTACCGGCCGTGGGACGTCCTCCGCGGTCGTCCGACGTCGGAGGTGCTCCTCTCATGGCCGACCTGGCCTTCCTGGCGCTGACGGTGGCGTTCTTCGCCGCTCTCGCGCTGGTCGCACGCAAGCTGGACCGATCATGACCGGCGAGGACTGGGCCGGTCTCGTGATCACCGCCGCGCTGCTCGTGTACCTGTTCCGGGCCCTGATCCGAGCGGACAAGACGCGATGAGCACTCCGTGGATCGCCGTCGCGCAGATCCTCGTCCTCGTGGTCGCCCTGGCCGCGGTGCACGTCCCGCTCGGCGGGTACATGGCGCGCGTGTTCACGTCGACCCGCCACCTGCGTGTGGAGCGCGCCGGGTACCGCGCGCTGCGGGTCGACCCGGGCGCCGACCAGCGCTGGAGCATGTACCTGATATCGGTGCTGGGCTTCTCGCTCGTCTCCGTGCTGCTCCTCTACGGGCTGGAGCGCCTGCAGAGCCACCTGCCGTTGTCGATCGGCGCTCCCGCGATGGACCCGGCCGGGGCGTGGAACACCGCGGTCTCGTTCGTGACGAACACGAACTGGCAGTGGTACTCGGGTGAGACCGCCGCCGGTCACCTGCTCCAGATGGCCGGCTTCGCGGTGCAGAACTTCCTGTCCGCCGCCGTCGGCATCGCCGTCGTCGTTGCGCTGATCCGCGGCCTGGCGCGCTCGGGGGCCGACGGGCGGGTCGGCAACTTCTGGTCCGACCTCGTGCGGACGGTCGTGCGGATCCTGCTGCCGCTCTCGGTCGTCGTCGCCGTCGTGCTGATCGCCATGGGCGTGATCCAGAACCTGTCCGCGCACACCGAGATCACGACCCTCGCGGGCGGGAGCCAGCACGTCCTCGGCGGCCCGGTCGCCTCGCAGGAGGCCATCAAGGAGATCGGTACCAACGGGGGCGGCTTCTTCAACGCGAACTCGGCGCACCCGTTCGAGAACCCGACGCCGCTGAGCGACCTGCTGGAGATCTTCCTGCTGCTCGCGATCCCGTTCTCCCTGCCGCGCACGTTCGGGATCATGGTCGGTGACCGACGCCAGGGCTGGGCGATCGCCGGTGTGATGGGCACCCTGTGGGCCGGCGCCGTCGGCCTGCTGACGTGGGCGGAGCTCGCCGGTCCGGGACTCGTGCCCGCCGCGGCGGGCGCCGCGATGGAGGGCAAGGAGACCCGCTTCGGGACCGCGGCGAGCGCGCTGTTCGCCGCCGCGACCACCTCGACGTCGACGGGTGCGGTCAACTCGATGCACGACTCGCTGACCGCGGCCGGGGGCGGGGTCGCGATCTTCGACATGCAGCTCGGGGAGATCTCCCCGGGCGGCGTCGGCTCCGGTCTGTACGGGATGCTCGTGCTCGCGATCGTGGCGGTGTTCATCGCCGGGCTCATGGTCGGGCGCACGCCCGAGTACCTGGGCAAGAAGATCGGCCGCCAGGAGATCACCCTGGTCGCGCTGTACGTGCTCACGACGCCCGCGATCGTGCTGACCGGCACGGCCGTCGCGATCGCCACGCACGCCGGGCGGGCCGGGATCCTCAACCCCGGGGCGCACGGCCTGTCCGAGGTCCTGTACGCCTTCACGTCGGCGGGCAACAACAACGGCAGCGCGTTCGCCGGGCTCACGGTCTCGACGCCGTTCTACGACACGGCGCTCGGGCTCGCGATGCTCCTCGGCAGGTTCGTCCCGATGGCGCTCGTGCTGGCCCTCGCCGGGCGGTTCGCGACGCAGAGGACGGTCCCGCCCAGTGCCGGCACGCTCCCCACCCACCGACCCCTGTTCGCGGGGCTGCTGATCGCCGTCGCGCTCGTCGTCGTCGGCCTGACCTACATCCCCGTCCTTGCTCTCGGCCCGATCGCGGAGGCGTTGTCATGAACCCGACCCTGCTGGACCCCACGGGTCCGTCGGTCGACCCCGAGACCGCGGCGCACTCGCGACCGCGCGCCGCAGGACGCCAGGCGCTCGGCTCCCGTCAGCTGGTCGCGGCCCTGCCGGCGGCCCTGCGCAAGCTCGACCCGCGCGAGCTGGTCGGCTCTCCGGTCGTGTTCGTCGTCGAGGTCGGCGCTGTCGCCTGCACGGCGCTCTCGATCGCCCACCCGAGCCTGTTCGCCGTCTCGATCACGCTGTGGCTCTGGGCGACGGTGATCTTCGCGACGCTCGCGGAGTCCGTCGCGGAGAGCCGCGGCAAGGCCCAGGCAGCCGGGCTGCGTGCGTCGCAGGCCCAGACGACGGCGCGTCGGGTCGTCGCGCAGCAGGACACCCTCGAGTACACGACTGGGCGCGCCGACCTTCCCACGACCGAGGTCGCGTCCTCGTCGTTGCAGGTCGGCGACGTGGTCGTCGTCGAGGCGGGGGAGACGATCCCCGGCGACGGTGACGTGATCGAAGGGATCGCGAGCGTCGACGAGTCCGCGATCACCGGGGAGTCCGCCCCGGTCATCCGCGAGTCCGGCGGCGACCGGTCGGCGGTCACGGGCGGCACCGTGGTGCTCTCCGACCGGATCGTCGTGCGCATCACCGCGCCGGCCGGGCACACCTTCGTCGACCGGATGATCGCCCTGGTCGAGGGCAGCGAGCGGCAGAAGACCCCCAACGAGATCGCCCTCAACGTGCTGCTCGCGTCCCTGACGATCATCTTCCTGCTCGCCGTCGCGACGCTGCAGCCGTTCGCGATCTACTCGGGTTCGCGCCAGTCGCTGATCGTGCTCGTCGCGCTGCTCGTGTGCCTGATCCCGACGACGATCGGCGCGCTGCTCTCGGCGATCGGGATCGCCGGCATGGACCGGCTCGTGCAGCGCAACGTGCTCGCGATGTCCGGCCGTGCGGTCGAGGCCGCCGGGGACGTCGACGTGCTGCTGCTCGACAAGACCGGCACGATCACGCTCGGCAACCGGCAGGCCGCCGAGCTCATCCCGATCGAGGGGGTCGCCGACGCGGAGCTCGCCGACGCGGCGCAGCTCTCCTCGATGGCGGACGAGACACCGGAGGGACGCAGCGTGCTCGTCCTGGTCAAGGAGCAGTTCGGGCTGCGTGCGCGGGAGTCCGGCGACCTCGTCGGCGCCGAGCTCGTCCAGTTCACGGCACGCACCCGGATGAGCGGGTTGGACCTGCCGGACCCGGTGGGCTTCGACGGCACGAGCGGCGAGGGCGTGCGGCACATCCGCAAGGGCGCTGCCGCCGCGGTCACCGCCTGGGTGCACTCGACCGGTGGCCACACCGGACCCGACGCGGCCCGGATCGTCGACGCGATCAGCTCGTCGGGCGGCACTCCGCTCGTCGTCGCCGAGCGTCGCGGCACGGCTCCGGCGCGGGTGCTCGGGGTGATCCACCTCAAGGACGTCGTCAAGCAGGGGCTGTGCGAGCGCTTCGCGGAGCTGCGCGCGATGGGCATCCGGACGGTCATGGTCACGGGCGACAACGCGGTCACGGCGCGGGCGATCGCGGCCGAGGCCGGGGTCGACGACGTCCTCGCCGAGGCGACACCGGAGGACAAGCTCGCCCTGATCCGGCGCGAGCAGGCCGGTGGGCGTCTGGTCGCGATGGCCGGCGACGGCACCAACGACGCTCCGGCGCTGGCTCAGGCCGACGTCGGCGTCGCGATGAACACCGGCACCACGGCCGCGAAGGAGGCCGGGAACATGGTCGATCTGGACTCGAACCCGACCAAGCTCATCGAGATCGTGCAGATCGGTAAGCAGCTGCTCATCACACGCGGTGCCTTGACGACGTTCTCGATCGCCAACGACGTCGCGAAGTACTTCGCGATCCTGCCGGCGATGTTCGTGCTCGTGTTCCCGCAGCTCTCGGTGCTGAACGTCATGCGGCTGTCGAGCCCGCAGTCGGCGATCCTCTCCGCGGTCATCTTCAACGCCCTCATCATCGTCGCGTTGATCCCGCTCTCGCTGCGCGGGGTGCGCTATCGCCCCGCAGCGGCCTCGGTGATGTTGCGGTACAACCTGCTCGTGTACGGGCTGGGCGGCTTGATCGCGCCGTTCCTCGGCATCAAGCTCATCGACCTGATCGTCTCCCTCTTCCCCGGGATCGGCTGACATGACCACCTCCGACCTGACCTCGTCGCCGATCCCGGTCCGGGGTGGCGCGCCGCGCTCCCTCGGGTCCGGCGTCGTCGCCTTCACGCGCCAGAGCTGGGCCGGGCTGCGCGTGCTGCTGGCGCTCACCGTCCTCCTCGGGATCGCCTACCCGTTGGCCGTCACCGGCGTGGGACAGCTCGCGTTCCCGTGGCAGGCGAACGGGTCCTTGCTCGCGGCCGACGGGAGCCATGTCACGTCGGCCGCCGGCAGCGCCCACGGCCCGGCGATCGGCTCCGCGCTGATCGGGCAGGAGTTCTCCGGGGCCACCTGGTTCCACCCGCGGCCGTCCGCTGCGGGGAAGGGCTACGACACCCTCGCCTCGGGCGGCTCGAACCTCGGGCCGACCAGCCGCACGCTCCTCGCGACGGTTCAGGAGCGCCGGGCGCGGGTCGCGGCCGAGGACGGGGTCGACCCGAGCACGGTCCCGCCGGACGCCGTCACGGCTTCCGCGTCGGGACTCGACCCCGACATCTCGCCGGCGTACGCGCGTGAGCAGGTCGCGCGGGTCGCCGCCGCTCGCGGACTGCCGGTCGCCCGGGTCGCCGCCCTCGTCGAGCAGCACGTGCAGGGCCGCACGTTCGGGATCCTGGGCGAGCCGCGGGTCGACGTGCTCGCGCTCAACCTGGCTCTGACGACGGCGGCCCCATGAGCAGCGACGGCCGGATCGGGGTGACCGAGTCGGCGGCCACCCGGTCCGGGAGGCTGACCGTCTACTTCGGTGCTGCGCCGGGGGTCGGGAAGACCTACGCGATGCTCGACGAGGCCCACCGCCGTCAGGACCGTGGCACCGACGTGGTGGTCGGGCTCGTCGAGACGCACGGTCGCGCCGGCACCGCCGCCCAGCTCGAGGGCCTCGAGCAGGTGCCGCGCCGCACGCTCACCTACCAGGGCCGTCCCTTCACCGAGCTGGACGTCGACGCGGTGCTCCGACGTGCCCCGCGCGTCGCGATGATCGACGAGCTCGCGCACACCAACGTCCCCGGCTCCCGGAACGAGAAGCGCTGGCAGGACGTCGAGGAGCTGCTCGACGCCGGGATCGACATCGTGACCACCGTGAACGTCCAGCATCTCGAGTCGCTCAACGACGACGTCCACGGCATCACGGGCGTGCGCCAGCGCGAGACGGTCCCGGACCGGGTGGTCCGGGACGCCGACCAGATCCAGCTCATCGACCTGCCGCCGCAGGCGTTGCGTCGCCGGCTGGCGCACGGGAACGTGTACCGCGCCGAGCAGATCGACGCGTCGCTGTCCTCGTACTTCCGGATCGGTAACCTCACGGCGCTGCGTGAGCTCGCGCTGCTGTGGCTCGCGGACCGGGTGGACGACGCCCTGACGACGTACCGCCGCGACGAGCGGATCGAGACGCCCTGGCCCGCCCGGGAGCGCATCGTCGTGGCGGTCACGGGCGGCCCCGAGGGCGAGACGCTGATCCGGCGCGGGGCGCGGATCGCCCAGCGGGCGGCCGGCTCGGAGCTCCTCGCGGTGCACGTGCTCGCCACCGACGGTCTGCCCAGCGCGCCGCCGGCCGCGATCGCCGCGCAGCGCGCCCTGGTCGAGTCCCTCGGCGGCGTTTTCGACACCGTCGTCGGCGAGGACGTCGCGTCCGCCGTCGTGGACGTCGCCCGCGCGGTCAACGCCACGATGATCGTCGTCGGGGTGTCCCGGCGCAGCAGGTGGCGCGAGGCCCTCTCGGAGAGCTACGGCGTGGAGATCGCCCGGCTCGCGGAGAACATCGACGTGCACCTCATGACGCACGAGGGTGCGCGTGGCGGTCGCCGCTCGCGCACCCGGGTCGCACCGCTCTCGGGCCGGCGCACCACCTCAGGCTGGCTGCTCGGCCTCGTCGGTCCCGCCGTCCTCACCGCGGTGCTCCACGCGCTTCGGGAGACGCTGGGGCTGCCGAGCGACATCGCGCTGTTCCTCGCCCTCACCGTCGCGGTCGCCCTGGTCGGCGGCCGGTGGCCGTCGATCGTCGCCGCGGTGGTCGGCTTCCTCACGCTGAACTTCTTCTTCACCCCGCCGACCGGCCGGTTCACCATCGCCGACCCGGAGAACGCGCTGGCCCTCGCGGTCTTCCTGCTCGTGGCGATCGCGGTCGCCTCGGTGGTCGACCTCGCAGGCAAGCGCACGGCGCAGGCGTTCCGGGCGCGCGCGGAGGCCTCGGCCCTTGCGGCCGTCTCCCGATCGGTGCTCTCGGGGCAGGACACCGCCCAGGCGATCGTCGACCGGTTGGGCGAGACCTTCACGCTCACCGCCGTGTCCCTGCTGGAACGCACCGGCGACCGTGGTCCCTGGAGAGCTCTGGCGACCTCCGGCGACCACCCCGTGCTGGACCCGGAGGACGCGCAGACGGTCGTCCCGATCGACGAGCAGCGCGTGCTCGCGCTGTGCGGCCGGGTGCTCCCGGCGAGCGATCGCCGGGTGCTCGAGGCGTTCGCATCTCAGGCGGGCGTGGTGCTCGAGCAGCGCCGGCTGCGTGCGCAGGCGGACCAGGCGCGCGCTCTCCAGCAGGCCGAGTCGACCCGCAACGCGCTGCTCGCGGCGGTCTCGCACGACCTGCGCACGCCGCTCGCGATGATCAGGACCGCGGTCGACGGGCTGTCCTCCGCCGACGTCGAGCTCGCACCCGAGGACAGCGAGATCCTCGTCAGCACGATCAGCACGGCCGCCGCCCGGCTCGAGCGGCTGATCGACAACCTGCTCGACCTCTCCCGCGTGCAGACCGGCAGCGTGCGGCCGGTGCTGCAGCACGTCAGCCTCGACGAGATCGTGCCGCTCGCCGCCGAGGGGTTCGAGGGCGCCGCAGTGGCCGTCGACGTCCCGGAGACGCTCCCGCTCGTGACCACGGACCCCGGGCTGCTCGAGCGCGTGCTGGCCAACGTGCTCTCGAACGCCGTTCGTCACTCGCCACCCGGTTCACCGGTTCGGGTGTCCGCCGCGGCGGTCGGCGCGGAGGTCGTCGTGCGGGTCGTGGACACCGGTCGCGGCATACCCGACGACGCCAAGGACCACATGTTCGAGCCGTTCCAGCGCCTCGGCGACTCGTCCCCGGACGGTCTCGGCCTCGGGCTCGCCGTGGCGCAGGGTCTGGCGACCGCGGTCGGGGCGACCGTGGCGGCCGAGGACACCCCAGGCGGCGGGCTGACGATCGTGATCACCGTCCCGACCGGCGACGCCGTCGCTGCCGAGCACGGTGCCGGCACGGATCCGACCGACCCGGAGTCGGCTGTCGATGACCAGGCCGGCCAGGACGTGGCCTCGTGACCCGGCCCCGCGTCCTGGTGGTCGACGACGAGCAGGGCCTCGTCCACGCGCTGGCCATCAACCTCCGCGCGCACGGCTGGGACGTCGCCACGGCGCTCGACGGCGCGCAGGCCCTGGATCTCGCGGCGAGCTGGCGGCCCGGCGTCGTGCTGCTCGACCTCGGGCTCCCGGACCTCCCGGGGCTCGACGTCATCGCCGGCATCCGTGGGTGGAGCCAGGTCCCGATCGTCGTCCTCTCCGCACGCCAGCAGGGCGAGGACAAGGTCGACGCCCTCGACGCCGGTGCCGACGACTACGCCACGAAGCCCTTCGCGATGGACGAGCTGCTCGCCCGGCTGCGTGCCGCGACCCGGCGCGGAGCACCGACGGATGCGACCGAGGCCGTCGTCGAGGCCGGGGAGCTGACGATCGACCTCGCGCGGCGTCGGGTCCTCAGGCGCGGCGAGGACGTGCGGCTGAGCCCGACGGAATGGGCACTGATCGAGGTCCTGGTGCGTCACCGGGGTCGGCTCGTGAGCCGTCAGCAGCTGCTGCAGGAGGTCTGGGGGCCCGGCTACACGAACGAGACCGCCTACCTGCGGGTCTACGCGGCGCAGCTGCGCCGCAAGCTCGAGGTCGACCCGTCCCACCCCCGGCACCTCCTCACGAAGCCCGGGATGGGATACCTCTTCGAGACCTCATGAACGGTCGACGAGGGCTGCGCGCACGAGCGCCCACCGGCTCGGTAGCCACTGCCTCAAGTCACGGTGGCGTGGTCCCGATGTCACTGGTAGCGGCACGCCACCCCGGGGACTCCTGAGCTCGTGCGGTGGTCGCCGATGACCGGGGGTACGCGCATGCGTGACCGTCGAGGGGCGTCGCCCGTCGTGGATGCGCTGCTCCGCGGTCTGGGGCCGGTGTACTGGCTCGTCATCGTCGTCGGGGCGGTCCTGACCCAGCTCCTGCCCGGTGGCCCGGACGGGCGCCCGGTCCGGACCGCGATGACGGCCTCGCTCGGTGTCTTCTTCGTGCTGCTCCTGACGCGGCTGGTCCTCGCCGTGGTGCAGCAGCGCGGTCGCCGGTTCGCGTTGCTGGCCCTGGCCGTCGGGGTCGCGTTGTGGGCGACGGGTGCGGCGATCGTGTTCTCGAACCAGGCGGTCGTCGGCGTGGAGTTCCCGGCCCGCGGGGAGATCTTCTACCTCGCGTCCTACCTCGGGATCGCGACGTTCCTGTTCCGCGACGTGTCGCGTCGGGGCGTCCCGTCGATCGAGATCGTGCTCGAGGCGGCGGTGGTGTGCGGTGCGGCCGTGTGCCTGGCCGCGGTCGCGGTCGTGACGCCGCTCGCGACCACCTTCCAGCGTGGTGCGCTGCCGCTCCTGGTGTCGGTCCTGTACCCGGTGATCGACGTGGGGCTCGTGGTGATCGTGATCGCGCAGGTGATGCTCGGCCTGCGGCTCCCGTCGTTCCGTTCCTTCGCACTGGCTCTCGGGTTCGTGGGCCTCGCCGTCGGGGACACCGCCTTCGTCCTCACGCTGGACAGGGGCATCTACACGTCGAGCATCGCGCTGGACGTGATCTGGGCGGCTGGCCTCGCGCTGATCGTCGGTGCAGCCTGCCTGCCGCCCGTGGTGACGGAGGCCGCGAAGGAGCGGCGCTACAGCGTCGTCGCGCTGCCGGCCGCCGCCGCGCTGGCGGTCGCGATCCTGGTCCTCAACCCCGGCGGCTCGATCAGCGGGTACCTCACCGCCGCGTCGGTCCTCACCCTCGCCGCAGCGGGCGCCCGGATGCTCCTCGCGCTTCGTGAGGCGCAGGAGGCCGCCGAGTCGAGGCGGCTGTCGCTGACCGACGAGATGACCGGGCTCCCGAACCGGCGTGCTCTCCTTGCCGCGGCGGACGAGCGGCTCCGCACGGGCGCCCCGACAGGGTTCCTGCTGCTCGACATCGACGCGTTCAAGGACGTCAACGACAGCATGGGCCACACCGTGGGCGACGAGGTCCTGCGTGTGCTCGCGTACCGCATGCGGCTCGCGGTCGGTGACGAGGTCCTCGTGGCCCGGCTCGGTGGGGACGAGTTCGCACTGCTCGCACGGACGGACGACGCGACACGGCTGATCCCGCTCGCCCGGAGCGTGCGTGACTCGCTGAGCGAGCCGATGCGGGTCGACGACATCACCCTGGCGATCACGGCCTCGATCGGCATCACCCTCGCGCGGTCGACCGACTCGTCGACCGAGCTCCTGCGCCGCGCAGACATCGCGATGTACGAGGCGAAGGCGTCTCCCGCCGGCGTGGTGCTGTTCGACGCGTCGCTCGACGGCGCCTCGCGCGCACGGCTGCGACGTGGGGACGACCTGCGGCATGCGATCGCCCAGGGGGAGATCGGCGTGATGTACCAGCCCCAGGTGAGCGCGGTCGACGGACGGGTGGTCGGGGTCGAGGCGCTCGTCCGGTGGCAGCACCCCGAGCTCGGGCTCCTCACCCCGGGGGCGTTCCTCTCCGACGCGCGACGGTCCGGGCTGATGCCGGAGGTGAGCGCGATCGTCCTGCACCACGTGCTCGTCGACGCCCGGCGGTGGTGCGACGACGGGTTCGCGTTCCGGGTCGCGATGAAGTGCGGCCCGCCCGAGCTCGTCGGGGGACCGTTGCTCCCACGGTTGTTCACGGAGGTCGGCGCCGCCGGGCTCCCGGAGGACACCCTCGTGCTCGAGGTGCTCGAGGACTCGTTCGTCGCCGAGCCGGAGCTCGCCTTCCGGGCCATCCACGAGCTGCGCGCGCACCACGTCCAGGTGGCGATCGACGACTACGGCATCGGGTACTCGTCTCTCGCGTACCTGCGCGACATCCCGGTGCAGGAGCTCAAGATGGACCGCTCGTTCATCGCGACGGTGGTCACCGACGAGCGCAGCCGTCTGATCGTCCGGACGACGGCACGGATGGCGCACGCCTTCGGCTTCCGGATGGTCGCGCACGGTGTCGGGGACGCGGAGATCGCACGCGCGGTCGTCCCGCTCGGCGTCGACGTGCTCCAGGGGTACCACGTCGCGCGCCCCATGCCGGCGGAGGAGGTCGCGCCGTGGATCCGCAGCCGGGCGGCAGGTGCGGAGAAGTCGGGCGTCGGCCTGGATGCCTGAGCTGGGGTGTCCGGCCGGTACGCGCCGGGCCCGCCGGTGGGCCCCGAGCCGGGTGGGCGACCCCCAGGGGTGCCTCGGGGGGCGCTCAGGGACGGCTCAGGGGGATGCCCGATGTGCGCAGGTCGTCGCACCGCGACAGTGGAGGGGACGCGGACCGTCCGCGTCCGCACCCACCGCGAGGCCGCCGTGTCAGCACCGTCAGCACGTCCCGCACTGCCAGCACGTCCCGTACCGTCAGCAGGTTCCACGGTGCCGGCACGTTCAGCACTGCCGGCTCCGACCGCTCCCGCGGTCCCGTCTGCCCGTCGTGCCGTCTCTCGGCTCGCCATGACCGCTGCGGGCGTGGGTGCGCTGGTCGTCGGCCTCGCCGGTTGCGGCGCCCTCGACGCAGGTCCGCACGAGACGGACGTCCGCACCGTCGGTGACGTCAGCGCCGTGCAGCTCGCGGCGGCCGGCACGCTGACGATCGAGCAGGGTGACACCCCGAGCCTGACCGTCACCGCCGGTGCGCGAGCCCTCCCGCACGTCACGAGCGCCGTGCACGACGGTGTCCTGGTGCTCGACGTCGACAGCGCGTGGGTGCGCACCGGCGGCGTCGCCTACCACCTGGTGCTGCCGACCGTCGACGCGATCACCGTCGACGGGTCGGGCGTCGTCGCGGCCGACGCGGCGTCGGGAGACCGGGTGGCGATCACCGTGCGGGGCTCCGGCCACGTCGACGTCGCCCAGGTGGCGGCGTCCGACGTGGCCGTGACGGTGGCCGGCTCGGGCGGTGTCAGCCTCGCGGGGCGCGCGGACCACCAGCACGTCGTGATCACCGGGTCGGGCTCGTACGACGCGGAGGGCATGGCGAGCCGGAGGGCCGTCGTCGACGTCGCGGGATCGGGCCGGGCCGAGCTCGACGCCTCCGAGGCCCTCGACGTCGCGATCGCGGGCAGCGGGTCCGTGACGCACACCGGGTCGGCGGTCGTGACCTCGCACGTCGACGGGTCCGGGAAGGTCGTCGACCGGTGAGTGCCGCCGCCGTGAGCGGTCAGGTCGTCGCGGCCGCGGCCCTGAGCAGGTCGTCCGGGGCGCCGTGCAGCAGCGTGAGCACACGCTGGTGGCTCAGCCAGCCCACGAGGTTCGCGCCGCTCGCGTCGAGGACGGGGACGACGCCGGGGCTGAGCTCGAGGGCGTGGAGGGCGTCGGTGATGTTGTCCGAGACCTTGACGGCGTCGGGCAGCTCGACAACGGAGGACACCGTGGCGAGGTTGTGCTCGCCGTCGGCGAGGGTGTCGGCGGCGGCGCGGACCGTCGCGATGCCGCGGTAGCGGCCCTGCGAGTCGAGCACGGGCATCTGGCCGTGCGGTGAGCGGCTCAGCAGGTCGGCGGCGTCGCGCAGGCGCGCGGACTCGCGCAGGCACGGCCCGATCGGCTCCATGATCTCCGCGACGGTCATCGCGGCGAGCTGTTCCGCCTCGGGGGAGATCGAGATGTCGACGCCACGCCGGCGGAGCTTGAACGTGTAGATGCTGTCGCGGGCGAGGAGGTGGCTGGTGGCGCTGGCCATGACGATCGCGACCATCATCGGCAGGATGATCGTGTACTCGCCGGTGAGCTCGAACAGGATGATCACGGCGGTGATCGGTGCCTTGGCGGAGCCGGCGAACACGGCGCCCATCCCGATCAGCGCGTAGACGCTCGGCGAGCCCGCGACGTTCGGGGCGATCATGTGGAGCACCTGGCCGTACGCCGAGCCGAGCATCGCGCCGATGAACAGGCTCGGTGCGAACACCCCGCCGGAGCCGCCGATGCCGATCGTCAGCGACGTCGCCACCATCTTCCCGACGAGCAGCAGGAGCAGGAACCCGATCGTGTAAGCCCCCGTGATGCCCTTGCCGAGCACCGGGTAGCCGACGCCGTACATCTCCGGCAGGAGGAGCAGGAGCCCGCCGAGCGCGAACCCGCCGATCGCCGGGCGGAGCCACTCGGGCCCGCGCCACACGGCGTCGCAGAGGTCCTCGATCAGGTAGAGGATGCGGGTGAACCCGACGCCGACGCCCCCGGCGACGACGCCGAGGACCGCGAACAGGACGTACTGCGTGAGGTTGTCCACGTTGAAGGTGGGCAGCGGGAGGAACGCGGTGTTGCCGAATGCGGCGCGGCCGATCACGCTCGCGGTGACCGAGGCGACGACCACCATGCCGAAGGACTGGGCGGCGAAGTCCCCGAGGATCAGCTCCATCGCGAAGAAGACCCCGGCGAGCGGGGCGTTGAAGGTCGCCGCGATCCCGCCGGCCGCACCGCAGGCCACAAGGACCTTCATGCGGGCCTCGGGGACCCGCAGGACGCGTCCGAACGTCGAGCCGAGTGCCGCGCCGATCTGGACGATCGGGCCCTCGCGCCCGACGGAGCCGCCGCCGCCGATGCACAGCGCCGAGGCCAGCGCCTTGACGGCCGCCACCTGGGGCTTGATCCGCCCGCCCTGACGTGCGACGGCGAACATGACCTCGGGGACGCCGTGGCCGCGCGCCTCACGGGCGAAGAACTGCACGAGAGGGCCGTAGAGAAGTCCCGCGACGACGGGCGCGAGCACCACGAACCAGATGCCCAGCGCCGGCACGTTCGGGTTGGCGACGTGCCCGAGGCCGGCGTAGTCGGCGTGGCCGGTCAGGGCCAGGGTGAAGACCTTGATCAGCCAGCGGAACGCGATCGCCGCGCCGCCGGCACCCGCACCGATCAGGAGGGCGAGCGCGAGCAACCCCATGCGCGAGGATCGCAGTGCGGTGTGCGCCCGTGCGAGACCGCCTTGCGTCGGCACCAGGCTCGGGCCGACCGGGCGGGTGAGGGGGAGCGGACTCGTCGTACGGCGCAGTTTCACGATTGTATTATGCAACAATTGCACTGAGCATCGGTACAGGGACGGGGCGACGTGAGCAACCGGTCGGAGCAGGGTGGCGGGACGACGGGCGACGGGGGGAGTCGACGAGCTCGTCACCGCGGTCCTCACGGCATCGCGCGTGCTCGTCGGCGTCTCCGCACGGTCCCTCGCCACGGTCGAGGACACCGTCACGCTGACCCAGCTCCGCACGCTCGTCGTCCTCGACAACCACGACGAGATCAACCTCAACACCCTCGCCGACCTGCTCTCCGTGACCTCGTCGACGGCCATGCGGATGATGAACCGCCTCCTCGCCGCCGACCTCGTCACCCGCCGGGACAACCCCGAGAACAGGCGGGAGGTGCTCCTCGGCCTCACCGACGCCGGCCGTCGGCTGGTGCGCCGGGTCACCGCGGCCCGCCGCGCCGAGATCACCCGCATCGTCGCCGCCATGCCGGACGCCCGCCGGAACGAGCTCGTCCTGGCGCTGCGCGCGTTCGCCGAGGCGGCGAACGAGCCCGAGCCCCGACCGGAGTCTGCGGCGACCATCGGGTGGTGAGACCCGAGCGCGCGGACGAGGGCGCCGGGACCGGGCGTCAGCCGGCGACCACGCTCACGCGGTAGGCGCCCTTGCCCGATCGCTTCGCGCTGTACATCGTCACGTCGGCCGCGTGCAGGAGCTGCTCGGCGGTGCGCCGATCGAGGTCGGCGATCACCACGCCGACGCTCGCGCTCACCGTCACGCTGACGGTCTCCTCGGCGCCGGGTTCTCCCGTGACGAACGTCACGGGCCGGCCGATCACCTCGACGATCCGCCGGGCGACCTGGTCGGCGTCGTCGGGCAGGTCCTCGAGCAGCAGCGCGAACTCGTCACCACCGAGCCGGGCGACGAGGTCGACGTCACGGACGCAGCTGCGCAGCCGACGCGCGACCGCGACCAGGACCTCGTCGCCCGACGCGTGCCCGTACTCGTCGTTCACCTGCTTGAAGTCGTCGAGGTCCACGATCATGAGCGTCAGCGGGCGCGCCGGGGTGTCACCCTCGCGCATCACGTCGCTCAGGCGCCGGTTGAACATCGACCGGTTCGCAAGGCCTGTCAACGGGTCGTGCAGGGCCTCGTGGCGCAGGCGCGTCGCCAGGTCGTCGCGCTCACGCAGCAGCTGGTGCAGCTCCTGGACCTTCGCGTCGAGCTCGTCGAGGAGCCGGGAGTTGTCGGCGAACGCCGCCAGCTGCCGCCCGAGGACGAGGGCCGTGCTCGTGATCGCCCCGGTGATGACGATCCACGTGTGCCCGGTGAGGCCGTCGTGCACGAGGACCCAGACGAGCAGGACGTACGTCGCCGCGATCGCCGCGTACGGGAGCGTGCTGAACCGGCGGCGCGGCCGAGGGTCGAGAACGCGGGGGTCGAGACTCACCTGCAGGTACTGGATCCGTGCCGAGGCCATCAGCACGGCGCTCGCCACGACCGTGAGCCCGAGCAGCCACGACAGTCCGGAGGCGTCGACCAGCAGCGACGTCGCCGCCTGTGCCGCGCCCTCCAGGGTCGCCGCCGCCCCGAGCACCAGGCCGGCGCGCCGGGAGAACGGGGGTTGCGAGCTGAGGAACAGCTTGACGACCGCGAACACCCCGACGAGGAACAGCCCGGGACCGATCAGCACCGAGAGCAGCACCTCGGTCGCCCTCGAGCCGTCCGGGACGTACACGTAGCCGCCGAACGTCGCCGCCGCCGCCATGACGATGCCGACGTCCAGCCAGAAGCTCGTGGCGTCCTGGCGCGACCCGTTCCCGATCGGCGCCGTCACGAGCAGGGCGACGAGGATCGGGACGCACGTGCCGAGCAGCACCGAGAACGACTGGACCGTCCCGCCGAGGGCCACCGGCAGGCTCATCGGTGAGCTGGCGATCGTCATGAGCTGGGCGGTGTCCCCGACCGCGTAGGAGCCGCCGGCGACGGCGATCGCCGACCAGATCCATCGGGTGGCGCGTGCGGTGCCCGGGACGCGCGCGACGCGGGACGCGATGACGGCCAGCCCGACGTGCAACCCCAGCAGGAGCACCCAGCAGGCGACCACCTGCACCGAACGCGGACCGAGGTCGAACCCGTACGCGACGACGGACCCCAGGATCACCAGCAGGATCCCGATCAGCACCCGGTCGTGACCGAGCGAGGCGGTCGTCCGCGTCGTGGGGAGGGGCTGATCGGTGGTGTCGCCCATCAGCCCTCCTCGGACTCGGCCCGCACCGTGGTCCACACAGGCTACCGTCCACCCGGTCGCGTGGTCGCCGACGGACGGCGGCCCGACCGGGCGACGCCTCGGGGCCCGGCCTACTGTGGGCGCATGCCCGCGATGCCCGGTCACCGGCCCCGCCAGCTGCTCGAGGTCGACCTCTCCACGCTTCCCGTCGCGCCGCCCGACGACCCGGTGGCACGGCTGCTCGCTCGGGGGCGCCCGCAGCTCCGGCCGATCCTGCGCGCGCTGCACGAGGCTGCTGCGGACCGTCACGTCGTCGGACTCGTCGCGAAGATCGGCGGGCGCCTGCCGTGGGCCGCGATGCAGGAGCTGCGCCTCGGGGTGCAGGCGTTCGCGGCGAGCGGCAAGCCGACCGTCGCGTGGGCGGAGAGCATCGGCGACGGCACGGGTGACATGACGGCCTACGTGCTCGCGACCGCGTTCGACGAGATCTGGCTGCAGCCGGGCGGTGGGGTCGGGGTGCTCGGCGTGGGCGTGGAGACGACGTTCCTGCGCGGTGCGCTGGACCGGCTGGGGATCGAGCCGCAGCTCGACCAGCGTCACGAGTTCAAGAACGCGGCCGACCGGGTGATGCGCCACGAGCTCACCGAGGCGCACCGCGTCGCGCTCGATCGGATCGCGGAGTCGATCTACTCCGACGCGGTCGCGAGGATCGCCGCGGGGCGAGGTCTCGACCCGACCCGCGTGCGTGAGCTCGTCGATGCCGGTCCCCGCACCGCCGCGGAGGCGCTCGAGGCCGGGCTCGTCGACTCCCTCGGCTATCGCGACGAGGTCTACGCCGCGGTGCGACGACGGGTGGGACCCGACGCCGAGCTGTTGTTCGCGGACCGGTGGCGGCCGCGCCACGCACCGTCGCTGCCGCGCCCACGCGCGGGCCACGTCGCGCTGGTCGCGGTGCACGGGGAGATCGTGACCGGCCGGTCGCACCGCGGGCCGAGGGGACGGCAGGCCGGCAGCGACACGGTCGGCGCGGCCCTGCGCGCGGCAGCCGCCGACCGCCACGTCCGCGCCGTGGTGGTGCACGTCGACTCGCCCGGCGGGTCCGCCGTCGCGTCCGAGACGATCTGGCGTGAGGTGTGCCGGCTGCGTGACACCGGCCGTCCGGTGGTCGTCTCGATGGGTCGCGTGGCGGCGTCGGGCGGGTACTACGTCGCGTGCCCTGCTGACGTCGTCGTGGCGCTCCCGTCGACGCTGACCGGGTCCATCGGGGTGTTCGGCGGGAAGGCCGTCGTGAGCGACCTGCTCGAACGGGTCGGGCTGACGACGGGCACCGTCTCCCGCGGCGAGCGTGCGCTCATGTACTCGGCGCGGCGCGGCTTCACCGACGACGAGCGCGAACGGTTGGGGGCGTCGCTCGACGCGATCTACGACGACTTCGTCGCCAAGGTCGCGCAGGGGCGGCATCGACCGGTCGCCGAGATCGCCGAGATCGCACGCGGGCGCGTGTGGACGGGCAGCGACGCGCGGGACGTCGGGCTGGTCGACGAGCTGGGCGGCCTGCGGGACGCGGTCCGGATCGCGCGCTCGCGGGCCGGGCTTCCCGACGACGCCCCGGTGCGCCCGGCCCTGCACGTCCCGCTGGCCGCACGCCTCGGACGCCCACGGAACAGCGAGGACCCACGGGCGGTGGCGGGGACCACTGGTCTCGCTGGTCTCACTGGTCTCGTGGGCACGGACGGCGGGATGGACGGGCGAGCCGCCCTCGACGTGGTCGCCGCCGCTCTCGGGCTGCCGACGTCGGCGGTGCTCCGCATGCCGTCCGTCCGGCTGCGGTGAGGCGCACTCGGTCAGCAGAGACCGGTCACCACATGAGGCGTTGCGGCACGATCGCCCACAGGCCCTCAGGGGGCAGCGGCTCGCGCAGCACCCGCTCGGGGACGCCCAGCCGTCCGAGGACGTGCGTGAGGTTGGTGGTGAGGTCCCACAGGTAGGCGCCGGTCGGCCCCCCGATGCTGTAGCGGGCGCCGGCGCTGTCCAGCGTGTCCCAGAACCGCAGCGCGGCGGAGAGGATCGGCCGGTGCCGCTCCGGTGGGTAGACGAGCACCTCGTTCTGGGGCGACAGCAGACCGAGGAGACCGCACGGCGTCTCGAGGCACGTGGCGACGGCGTCGTCCTCACGCGTGCGCTCGACCTGCGCGGCGACCACCGCCTGGGTGAGCAGGGCGAGCGGCAGGTAGGGGAGCACGTGCGGCTGCTCGTCGAGCGGAGGCGGAGGGGGCGCCAGGGCGACCAGACCGGGCACCTCGCGCGCGTCGACGAGCGGCGGTGCTCCCGCCGTCCAGGGCTCGCCGGTGAGGAAGGCCTCGACGCGCGGCAGCATCCGGTCGCGGACCTCGGGCACGGTGCCGATCAGGTCCGCGGGGAGCATCAGGGCCGGTGTCATGGCGACCTCGCTTCGCTTCACCGTCGTGATCCACCGACTGTGCCGCGACTCACCGCGTTTCGCATCTCCTCCGCCCACCCCCACGTCGTCGAGCAGACCGAACCCTGCTGTCGAGTGGAGCGAACTCCGTTGTCGAGTGGAGCGAAATGCGGCGACACGCCCGCGTGTCACTCGCATTTCGCTCCACTCGACAACGGGGGAGGGGGTGGGGTCGGGGTCAGCCTCGGGCGACAGTGAGGAGCACGCCGGAGCCGGTGTCCACCTCGGTGCCCGCAGGCGGTTCGGCCGCCGCGATGCGGCCCTTCGCGAGTCCGGCGACGGCCTCGACGCGGGTGTCCTGCACGACGATCCCGGCCGCCTTCAGTGCGCGCCGCGCCTGCGCCAGGGTCATCCCCGTGAGGTCCGGGACCAGGACGCGACCGGGTCGCAGCACGACCCTCTGCTGCAGCCGGAACCACTGCACGAACGTCCCCCCGGTGACGTCGTCGTCCGTCGGGAGCCGCAGCACGGTGCGCCCGCCACGGAGGACGGCGTCGGCGTGCGTGTTCACGTCGAAGCCCTTCGGCTCGATCGTCGGCAGCGCCCAGCCGTCCAGCAGGAACCTGCCGAGCAGCGGGGTCTTCCACCCGTTGGCGTCGAGGACCGCCCACAGCTGGTCACGGAACCAGGCGGACGACGCGGTGGACGGCGTCCAGCGCACCCGCGTGCCGCTCGCCTCGGCGGCCCCGTCAAGGGTGACGGTGCGCGTGCCGATCGGACGTTCGCTCCACATCGCGCCGTCGTCGCCGAGGGGCCACGGCAGCTCGAGCTCGACCCGGATCGCCGGCGTGCCCGTCACGGCATCCGGTGCCAGGGCACCGTCGAGCGTCACGACGATCCCGCTCGCCAGGGTCTCCGGGTCGACGGTCGAGCCGTTCACGAACTCCGCCCCGGTGCCGAACTCGACCTTCTCGAGGTGCACCCCCGGGGTGCGACGACCCGGTGCGGCCTGGGCGGTCACGACGATCGGCGCGTGCGGGTCGTCGCCGGGGAGGCGGAGCTCGAGGGTGTCGCTGCCGGTCGACACGTCCGGCTGCCACCAGAACAGTGCGCCACCGTCCGGGGTGGTGGTCGAGTCGGCGACGTCGGAGCCGGTGCCGGTGAGGTCCGTCGGTGCGGCGTCGCCCGCCGTCGCCGGTGCGACGAGTGCACCCGACGTCGCGCGGGCGTTGACCGGGACCCCCGCCATCGGCCCGCACGCGTTGTCCACCAGGAGCCGGACAGGCTGCGGGAGCACGTGTCGGCCGACGACCAGGTGCTGCCCGTCGCCACCGACGAGCCGGAGCTCCGGACGCTCGACCAGCCGGTCGAGGGCCCCGGCGACCGTCGTCACGTGCTTGAGTCCGGGGCAGTCCGCGTGCGACCAGGCCACCTCGGTCGCGACCGACAGCCGCGCGGTCGCGACCACCTCGACGTCGACCCCGGCGGCGTGGTCGTCGAGCCGCCGCACGTGCAGCGTCTGCGTCGTCGGGCCGCCCGGGTCGAGCCGCCACCGGGCGGCCGCGACGCCGTCGGCGCCGGTGGTGAGGGTGAGCGGACCCGCCGCGCCGACCGGCGGGGTCGCTGCACCGACTGCGTCCGCGAGCAGGCCGCCGGAGGGCACCGTGAACCGCACCGGCACCCCGCTGACCGGCGTGCCGCCGTTGCGCACGACGACGCGCACCGCCTCGTCGAGCCACTCGCCCGGGAGGTCCTCCTGCCCGTCGCCGCCGACCAGGTCGAGGCCGACCAGCCCGGTGAGCGGCGGGAACAGCAGACGGCAGTCCGACTCGCGGGTCCAGAGCCCGCCGGTCCGGTGCAGGATCGCGAGCGGTGCCACGTGGCGCGGTGGTCCGGCCGGCGGCATCGCCCGTGGCGTCGAGCCGTCCACCGGCCAGTCGATCGTCCCGCGCAGCTCGCTGACCCCGTACGCGAGCCGCACCGCGCGCGCCGGGACCAGCCAGTAGTCCCCGGTCGCCGCCTGACCACCGGCGGGGAACCGGACCGTGAGGCCGTCCTCGAGGTCGACGGCGGTGGCCGACGCGCGGACCGGCCCGCCCTCCCAGCGGCGGACGATCGGTGCCCTGCCGAGGGCCGCGAGGGACGTCGGGTGGCCGGCCAGCCAGGCCACCGGCAGGTCGAGACCGTCCGGCACCCCCGCACGGGCGAGGTACCCGGGCAGTCGACGCTGCGCCCGGTCGGTGCTGGTCACCTCGACCAGGTCACCTTGCCGGATCGACAGCTCGTCGTCGCGCCCCACCCGGTCCTGCTGCAGCACCGCGTCGACACCGGGCAGGGCCGACGTCGTGAGGGCCACCAGACCGGCGACGACGCTGCCGTTCTCGCGCGACCACAGGAACGTCGTCGGGGTCGCGTCGTCGCCGGCCTCGTGCACCTGCACGCGGTAGAGCTGGTTCTCGAGGCGCCGGTAGCCGCCCGTGGTGGTGATCCGGCACGGGTCCGCGTCCGCCTCCGCGTCGCGCAGGGCCGCGACCATGGTGCGCGGCGTGCGGGCGAGCCAGTCGGTGGCGTGCAGGTCGGTGCACTGCTCCGCGTCGTCGATCCGCTGCCAGCGGACCTGCCACACCGTCTGCGCGCGCGTCGTCGTGTCCGGCCCGCCGAGCGCCGACTCGCGCAGCTCGGGCGCCTCGTCGGCGGTCACCTGGCGTTCGCTCACCTCCAGGTAGAGCGCGTAGCGGGTGCCGTCCGGCGAGGTCGGCGGCTCGGGCAGGCCGGGGTCGGCCGTCACGCCGGAGCCGATCGTCGCGAGGAACGGCTGGTCGGTCACGGCCCAGCCCGCCGGGGTTCCGCCAGACGACCGCGGCCACGACTCGGCGACCACGCCGTCCACGTAGTACCGCCCCGGGGTCACGACGAGGTCCGCCCAGGCCGTCCCGGTCGGCACCGAGCCGTCGGACGCGAGGATCGCGAACGGGCCGGCGCCGCCGTCCTCGGGCAGCGGCCCACCGCTGCGCCCGACGACGTCGAGCGTGCGGACCTCGTCGTGGTGGGCGGTCAGTCGCGTCTGCTCGTTCCAGTCGGCGTCCAGCAGGACGCGCCCCTGCTGCAGGAGCACGCTCCGGTAGTCGTGCGCCGCGGCGAAGGTCCATCGCGAGAAGTCACCGTGCATGGCCGTGCCCCACTTCCTCACCCATCGCGGACCATCCCGATCTCGAGCCCGACCGGCACGTAGCCGGCGAGCAGCCGCGCCGCCGCGTCGACGCGTCCCGGTCGTCGCAGGTGCGCGTGGACGCCCATCTCGGTGCCGCCCTCGCCGCCCGTGCGGATCTCGGCCGGGCAGCTCCCGGCGAGCGCGAGGAACGACGGCGACCCGAGATGGTCGGACGCGTACACCGGTCCTGGCGCTGCCGTCGCGTCGTCGGGCGGGACGCAGCGGAACCGGCGCGGCACGTGCGAACCCGCGCCGACGTAGCTGTACCGCGCGCACCCCGTCTGGCGGTTCTCGATCGTCACGGTGCCGTCGAGCACGCAGTCGCTCGCGGTGAGCGTCCGGGCCTCGAGGTCGCCGCGCACCGTGCTGCCCACGGCGGTCAGGTGCGCACCGGGGGCGCGGAGCCCGGTCCCGAGCGACGTGCCTGCGCCGACTCCTCTGCCCCCGCCACCGCTGCCTCCCGCGCCGACCTCCGCGCTGACCACGCTGTCCTCGACCCGGACGTCGGGGACCGTCGCCGCGAGCTGCACCCCCCCGACGGCCGCGCGGACGAGCCGCACCTGGAGGTCGTTGTTGCGGTGCACCGACCCGGCCGTGACGCGCACGGTCCCGGTCACGGTCGACTGGCTGACCGCCAGGGACCCCAGGTCGCCTGCGGTCACCACCAGGTCGCCCTCGAGCAGCAGCCCGTCGACGACGAGCGCGCTGCCCGCACCACCGGTCACGGTCATGGTGCCGTGGACGTGCGGGCGCAGGCCCTCGGGCGCGTACTGGCCGGGCACGGCCGGGAGCACCTCACCGTTCGCCCGGACCCGGGGCGACCAGTGCGCCGCCACCAGGACCAGCCGCGTCGCCGGTGGCAGGTCGATCGTGAGGTCGCCCGTCCACGAGCCCGAGTCGGCGATCGAGACGACCGTCGTCGAGCCCGTCGTCGGGACGGACCCGCCGGGGGCCGCGGTGCCGGCCCACTCGTGGGCGACGAGGTCGAGCACGTCGGGCAGCGAGGGCCCGGCCGGGTCGCCCGACCCCGGCACCGGGGAGTCCAGCCGCGCGACGTGCTGCGCGACGACCTCGGCGGCGGTGGCACGGACGTACGGGTCGGCCGCGAGGACGGCGTCGTGCACGTCGGTGCGGTCGTACGTGCCGGCGCCGACGTCCGCGAGCCCGCCGTACGCGTGGCGCGTGTGCACGGTCACGGTGCTCGTCGCCGGGTCCGGGTCGGAGGGCACCCGCACGCCGTCGCGGAACGCGGTGAGGCGTCCCGTGACCGCGTCGACCATCACCTGCCAGCCGTCCAGCACCGGCCCGGGTGTGACGGTGTGGTCCGGTGCGACGACGTCGGGGCCGCGTGCGAGGTCCTCGAGCCCGCACACGCGCACCCGCTCGGGGCCGAGCAGCGTCGGGCCGGTCAGTCCCGGTGCCTCGAGGGTCACCGCGACGGGGAGCGCACCCGCGTCCAGGTCGCCCGCCCGGGCCAGCCGGAGCAGGTCGAGCAGGCGGCGGGGTCGGAGCGGGACGGGGAGGTCGGCCTCGACGGCCAGGTGCTCGATGGTCGTCTCGACCGTCGGCACCGCGACGAGCGGGGTGTCCGCACCGAGCGGGTGCACCGACCAGCCGCCGCCGACGGCGCGCGCCGGGGCACGGTCGACCGCGTACACCTGCTGCGGGAAGAGGAACACCCCGACGTTCCCGATCCCGTAGCGACCGCGACCGCGGGCGATCCGACGCACCTCCACGGTGTGCATCGCGGGATCCAGGCTCTCGCGGGCGATCCGCGGCGAGCCGAGGTCGGCGGCGTGCCGCACGTCCGCGACGGCGGGTCGGTCGAGGCGCACGTGGTTGACGTGCGCGCTCGCCGCGAGCAGCCGGACGAGCTCGACCGCCCGCGTCGGCCAGCCCGTGACGTCACGGGCGACCTGCTCGATCACCGCAGGCGTGCCCTTGCGGCGCCGGTAGTCGACGGTGTGCGCGACGACCGCGCGTCGCCCGGGCCCGGCGGGGAGGTCGTCGATGCCGAGCAGGTCCCCGAGGTACGGCAGGGCCCAGTCGTCGGCCGTCTCCACGAACCAGCTCCGGTACAGGGCGTCGAGATCCTCCTCGAGCACCCCGAGCTCGCCTGCGACGACGTCGAGGAGGGCACGCAGCGTCCCGCCGGTCTCGTCGTCACGCGCACGGACGTGGACGGGCAGCAGCGCGAACAGGTCGTCGGCGGTGGTCACGGCGCCCCTCCCATGCGCAGGCCGAGGTCGACGGCGCGACGGGCCGCACGGGTGGCCGTCCGGGTGGCCGGACCCGGGCCGACGTCGGGCACGCCGAGCTGCACGTCACCCGGCGTGAGGGCGAGCACCTGCGCCGGCCGCAGCCCGGGCGTCGCGCCCGCCGGGGACTCCCACCGCGCGCCGAGCGCGACCAGCAGGTCCGTCGCGGGCCCTCCAGAGGTTCCCGTCGCGGACCCGGAGCCTCCCGCCGCGGCCACGAGACGCGGCATCGTGCACGCGACCACCCCGGGGACGTCGTGCACCAGCACGAGCACCTCCGCCGCGGTGACCGGCGCCGCGAAGTCCCGGACCGCGACGCCCAGGTGCGCCTCGAGCGCGGCCCGAACCGCGGCCTCGACGTCGGCCCGCACGTGGTCCGGGTCGTGCGCGATCTCGACGCGCACGCCGAACCGTCGCACCTCGCCGGGCAGGATCGCGAGGGCCGGACCGGGGTCGCGGGCGTCGTCGATCGTCCGGCGCAGGTCGGCGAGCAGCCCGGTGCTCGGCGCCGCTCCCTGCACCCCGAGGACGCTCAGCACGACGGTGCTCGTGGTGCCGTCCCAGACCGTCTCCGCGCGCGCCTGCCCGATGCCCGCGTAGCAGCGCGCGAGGTCGGCGTGGTCCGCGACCGACACCACCCGGTCGAGCGTGCGCACCCGCTGCGGCGCGTTCCGACGGGCCTCCTCGAGCGTCTCGGGCGGTGCCCAGTCGTGCGACGGGCCGGGGTTGACGACGTCGCGGATGCCGAGCGGCCGCCGGACCAGCAGGCTGACCTGGCCGGCCGTGACCGACCCGGGCGACCCGATGCCGACCCGGTAGGTCGCGACCACGTTCTCCGCACCGGTCGCGGCCCGCGCGCCGTGCACCCCGTCGCCCTGGACGATCGTCACCGGGCCGGCGTCCTCCGCGGTGTCCCCGGTCCCCGGCGGGGTGCCCTCGCTGGGCCGCACGACGTACACGCGGTCCTGCGGCCCGGCCTCGTCGAGGCTCTCCACCTGGTGCCAGCGCACGTCGTCGACGCGGACCTCGAGCTCGGGGGTCGCGCCGCTCGGGGTCCGGGCCCGCACCGAGGTCAACGGGGTGCGGCGCAGCGTGAAGCGCCGGAACGGCGTGCGACCGTCGCCGCTGCCGAGCACCTGACGCACCGTCTCGCCGTGCGTGGCCGCGACGGCGTTGGCGTGCACGACGATGCTGCCGGGGCGGTACGTGCCGGTGAGCGGTGGGTCGACGGTCACCGTCATGGTCGGGGTCCCCGGACCGGTCCCGACCGGCGCGGGGAGGTCGGTGGCGTCACGGGCGCAGCCGACGACCGTCGTCACCTCCGTGACCGGCTCGCCGGACGGGTCGACGCCGTGCACCAGGACGAGCCGACCCACCGGGAGCAGCGGGTCGCACGCCGGCACGTGCAGGGTCGCCCCCGGTGACACGGGTTCCTGGAGCGGCTCGAGCACGGCCGGCAGCTCGACCGAGGTGCAGTGCACCATGGCCTGGCGGCGGTCGAAGCCGTCGAGGTTCGCCGCGACGTCGACCCGGACGCGGGTGAGGCGCCCGCTGAGCCCGAACTTCGACGCACCGTCGGGTCGCGCGTCCTCGACCCGGTACGCCTCGGTCAGCCCGGGCTGGTCGAGCACGATCCACGAGTCGGTGAGGATCCCGCTGCGGTCGCCGTCGATCTCGATCCGGTCCGGTGCACCCGGATCGACAGCGGCGTAGCCGATCCACCGGTACACCGGGTCGGCCGCGGTCCCGACGTTCTCGATCCCGGCCGGGACACCGGTGCGGGTCGAGACGAGGAGGGCCGGGTCGGCCGCGGTCGCCCCGAACAGCTGGGTGCGTTCGGTGAGCGCGAACACCCGGACGTCCTCGCGCGCCACGAGCGGCAGGCTGCGGCGGAACCCGATCGGCGTGTCGAGGTCGAGGCGGGTCCAGCCGGGGTGGCCGTCCGGCTCGGCGACCACGGCGGCGACGGTACGGACGTCCCACTTCTCCTTGTCGCGCGCGAGCCCGGCCGTGCCGGTCACGCCGTCGGACGAGCCGGCGCCCGGTCGTCGTCCGTACTCGCGCCGTTCCGCACCGACGACGAGCACCGTGTCGCCCGGCCGGACGGTCGTGCGCGCGCCGGTGAGCCAGACCGCCGACACGTCGTACCCGAGGCCCTGGCGGCGGGCCGCGACCGCGGGCAGCGCGTTCCACGCGGCGCGCGCCTCGAGGTCGTCGGAGGTCTCGAAGGTCTGCGGCAGCTCGCCCTGGCCCGGGACCGACTGCGCAGGCGTGCCGTGCGGCACCTGGACGACGCTCGGCGCACCCGGCGCCGTCTCGACGTGGAACGCGAGCTCGACCTGCGCGGCGACCCCCGGCCGGAGCTCGTAGCCGAGCGTGCGCGCGAGCTCCCGGACGGAGCCGCGCTCGGTCGCGGTCCGCAGGTAGCCCTCGGTGGCGATCCGCTCGGAGTAGAACGCGACGACGTCGCAGACCACCGCCCACGTGTCGAGCAGGGCCAGCGACGGGTCGGTCGTCTCCTGCTGCGCGAGCCCCCGCAGCACGACCGGGCGACCCGGCGCCGCCAGCTCCGCGCGCATCGCGGCGAGGGACTCGGCGTGCACGCGCACCCGACGGTGCAGCGTCGGCTGGCCGGGCGGGTTCGTCACGTCGGTCACGACCCACCTCGCAGCACGAGGTCGACGCGGCCGTTCTCCGGGTTGTTCGGGTCCGAGTCGCAGCGCAGCACCTCGCGGGGTGCCGCGGTGATCACCCCGGCGGCAAGGGCACGGGCACTCTCGCGCACGGGCGCGCCGGACCGCGCGAACGTCGTGACCTGCACCCAGTCGAGCCCGGGCACCGCCATCGCGGCGGCGACGACGTCGGACAGGTACAGCGGCTGGCCGAACGTGAACGCGTCCGGGTGGAAGAACCCCCGGCGACCGCTCGGCAGCACGCGCGACGAGAGCGCATCGAGGAGCTGGGCCTCGACGTCCGGCCGCAGGTACCCGGGGGACACGCAGCCGTCGAGCACCAGGTGCAGCGGCACGTCGACCGGTCGGGCGACCTCGACGTCCACCCCGGCCATGCGCCGGGTCTCGAGCGCCGTGAGCACCGACGCCGGGACGGTCGGGTCCTCCGCGCGGGCGGCGACCGGGTCGACCGTGACCTCCTGCGCGTACCAGGAGCCCGTCCACCGGCGCCGCGCCACCGCCCGCTGCACGCCGTCCTGCGCCTCGGCGACGGCGGCGTAGTCGGGGGAGGTGACCGCCCGGAGCTGGTGCCGGAACGCGTACGGCGCGAGCTGGCGCACGGCCTCGAGCGGCTCCGGGTCGGTGCCGCCGGTGGCGCGCACCGGGTTCCACACGTCGACGACCGCGCCCGACGGGACGGGGGACGTCCCGTCGGGTCGATCGAGCACGAACGTCAGACGGCCCGCGGCGACGTTCCCCTGCGCGCCCGCGCCGACGCGGTAGGTGGCGCGCAGCACCGCGCCGATCGCAGGGCGTCGGCCGGCCGTCCCGTCGCCGAACCGGAGCCGGGCGACGCCGTCCTCCTCGGTCTCGACGACGACGTGCGGGTCGAGCCGACCGCTCGCGATCAGGTCCGGCTGCGCGGTCCAGGTGCGGGTGCCGTCGTCGAGCGTGAGCGCGGCGCGGGCCCGACGCGGGTCGGGGTGCAGCGCGGCTGCGGCGCTGGGCGTGGCCGACGTCGTCCCGCTGGTGCCGCCTGACCCCGTGCCGCCTGACCCCGTGCCGCCCGAACCCGTGCCGCCCGGGTCGGTGCCGTCGGCGTTCGTGCCGGTCGGGTCCGTGAACGCCAGGTGCGGGCGGCGGGTGCGCGGGCGGTACGGCGCTCCCTCGACGACCTGCGGCGGGTCGAGGAGCTCGTCGACGACCGAGGCCCCCTGGTCGGCGAGGACGACGTTGGCGAGCGCGACGGCGCGCGGGATCGGCGACCCCGACGGGCCGCGCTCGGCGACCGTGAGCGGTCCCGGCAGGGCGTCCTGCGCCCCCCACCGGATCTCGAGCACCGTGACGGCCGGGTCGAGCGCGTCCGCGCGCGTGACCGGCTCCCGGTCGAGGCGTACCGGGTACCGCCGCCCGGGGTCGCCGTTCACCGCGCCACCGGCCGAGCCGCCGGAGCCGGAGCCCCCGGAGCCGGAGCCCCCGGAGCCGGAGCCTCCGGAGCCGGAACCCCCGGGACCCGCGCCACCCCCCGGCGCCAGCTCGGCCAGCACCACGACGTCGCCACGGTGCAGCGTCGGGTCCTCACCCGCCGGCACCGCGAGGAACGCCGACGTGCTGCCGGCCGGCAGCACGTGCACCGGGTCCTCCCACGTGTGCAGCGGGATCGCGTTGCGCGCCGGTCGCACGACCACCGGGTGCAGCGTCTCCATGACGACCCCGCCGACCTCGACGACCGCGGCCGGGGTGCGGTGCCCCGGCCCGCTCGGGAAGCCGGCCCGCTCGTCCGGCACGGTGTCCGCGACGGAGGTGCGGGCCGGCAGGGTGAACGTCGTGTCCGTGGTCAGCGCGAGCCACGTGCGGGCCGCGCAGCCGTCGTGCATCGCGTAGCCGAGCAGCCGCGCGTGCCGGCGCACCGAGGGACGACGGCGGGCGGTCGTCAGGTAGGCCTCGACGCCGATCGCGTCCTGCCAGTAGGCGAGGCGGTCGCCCTGCTGGGCGAACAGCTCGACCAGCATGACGGCGACGTCGGCGGGGTTGCGGTCGGTCCAGCCGGGGACCAGGGCGGCGAGCCGGTCGAGGAGCCGGGTGCGGAGAAGCTCGTAGTCGCGCGCGAGGTAGTCGAGGACGGGCGACTCGACGGTGGTCGGCGGCTGGTCCGCGGGCGCCGCGCAGTCCGCGTCCGACGGGCAGTCCACCGAGAACGCGAACGCGTCCTGCGCGAGCGGCGGGTCGAGCTCGGTCGGCAGACCGACCCCGCCCGGTCCGACGATCCGCAGCAGGTAGCGGGACAGGTCGCCGTGCGTCGTGGTCCGCACGACGAGCGCACGGTCACGACGACCGGCGGGGACGGCGGCGCGCACGAGGTCGCGATCGGCTGCGGACACGCCCGGCAGCGGGTCACCCCCGGGGTTGGCCGGGGTCCCGGTGACGGCGGGCGCCGGGTACGCCCACGCCACCCCCACCGGGTTGAGCGTCGGGTCGGCGCGCACGCCACCGGCGACCACCACGCGGCTCGCGTCCCACGCCGCCGGCACGGGTCCGCGCATCAGGTGGACGACGAGCGTGCGGGCCACCGGGGCGCCGGCGACGTACCCCGGGCTGCCGACGTGGTTGGAGAGCACCTCGACGAAGTCGATGCCGTCGGGGGCGGTCGGCGCGCCGTCGAGGAGGGCGCGCCGGGCATCCCGGTCGACCGAGGCGACCAGGGCCGCGGTCTCGTCCGCCGGCGACGACGCGGTGACGCTCATGGCACGCCCCCTGTGCCTGCTGTGCCCGATGTGCCGCTCGCGTTGCTCACCCGCAGCACCCGCCGCTCACCCACGGGCGCCTGCAGCGGCGAGTAGACGATCGTGACCTCGAGCGTCGCCTCGTGGGAGCGCACGTCGACCTCGTCGATGCGGAGCAGGTCGCCGAGCCACTGCTGCAGCGCCCCGTGCACCAGGGCCGACGTCGACCGGGCGAGGGCGTCGTCCGTCGGCGCGAACACCAGCCGGTCCACGCCGCTGCCGAGGTCGGGCCGGTTCACGCGTTCGCCGGGTCGGGTGAAGAGCACCTGCTCGACCAGGCCGCGCAGGTACTCCTCGTCGTCGACGAGAGCGGTGCGGCCCCGGGTGTCGAGCCGCAGCGGGAAGCCGACGTGGGTCATGTCGCCTGCACCCTCGGCTGGGCGACGACGACCATGAGCGGCACCCCGGTCGGGACGCACGTCGCGGTCCCGGTCGCGATCACGAGCGGCTGACCCATCGAGGTGACGCGGACGGTCCCGACGCTCCACATCGCGGTCGCGCACGGCCCACCGGCGTTGGGCGGGAACGTGCAGCCGGCGATCGTCCACGGCGGCGGAAGCAGGAGCGCGGGCTGGCCCCCGAGGGTGACGCGCGGGCTCGGGACGGTCGGCTGGGCCTGGCCGCCGTGGGCGCACAGCACCGTCGCGCCCTGCTGGACGAGCGGAGCCGGCATCAGATCACCTCCAGCGCGCCGTTGTTGACCGACACCGAGGCCGCGGACAGCACGACCTTCGACGCGCCGATCGACAGCTCGATCCCGGAGGCCGTGCAGGACACCGTCATCGGGACCGGCACCGCGGGCGGCCCCACCGAGATCGTCAGCCCGCCGGCACCGGGCAGGTCGCTGAGCTCGAGCGAGATGCCGTCGGTCTTCCACACCTTCATCTCCGCGATCGCCGGGCTCGCCGGGACCTCGCCGACACCCCAGAAGCAGCCGGCGAGGATCGCCCGGTCGAGGTCGCCCCCCTCGAACTCGACCCACACGTTCGCGCCGACGGGCGGCACCGCGAACAGCCCGACGCCGTTGCCCGCGTACGGCACGCACGGCATGGCCCACGCGAGCGTCCCGTCGCCGAGGACGCGCGGCACCGAGACCTGCACGCGGCCCTGCTGCATCGGGTCGAGGTTGTTCGTCACCGTGCCGCGGTACTTGCCGTAGTAGCGGCGTGGTCCGGTCGGGCTCGTCATGGCAGCCCTTCGCTCGTCGTGGCCCGCGACCGGCGGCGGCTCATGGCAGCACCGCCGGGACCGTCGACCCGTAGCCGTCGCGGGCGATCGTGAAGCTCTGCGTGTACGAGCCGGGGGCGAGCCGGTGCTCGACGCGTCGGACGTACCACAGGCCGTCGTGCGACCAGCCGGCCCCGCGCACGCCGACGAGCCCGCGAGGTCGGAGCACCCCCCGGTAGCGGGCGCCGTCGAGCTGCCCCTCGCCGACCACCGCGTCGGCCCGACGGTCCACCTCCGCCTGGGCGCGCGCGATCGTGCTGACGGGGGAGGACCCGGACTGCTCGACGAGCCGGATCCGCGTGTCGCCCGCGTTCGTGGCCCACAGCGGCATCGCCGAGAGCGGGATCCGCAGCGGCGGCACGGTGCGCACCGGCAGGTCGGTGTTGGTGCGTGCGTCCTGGTCGCGGCCCTGCACCTGCACGGGCGACAACGCGTCGAGGCGGAACGTCGGCGGCGACGTGACGTTCGTGTACGGCGGCTGGTCGATCGTGATCGCGGGCTGCGGCACGCCGACCCGGACCGGTGGCCCCCAGTAGAACGTGCTGGTCGCGGGTGCGGGGCCGGGGATCGCGTAGGTGACGTACCCGTGCCGCTCGGCCATGTCGACGAGCTGCTGCAGGTCGGTGGAGCGCTGCTGCGGGACCCGCTCGATCGGCAGCGGGGGATCCATGTCCATCGGCGGGAGCGCCATCGGGATCACGCCGTGCGCCGCGTACGGCGCGAGGATCGCGAGCACCTGCGGGTAGTCGTCGAGCGGGCGCTCGCGGTTGACCTCCTCCTTGTCGAGCAGCCACGAGACGTCCTCGCCGGTGATCACGAGCTCGGCACCGCCCGCCGCCTGACCGGGGGTGAGCTCGACCTGCGTGACGAACCCGTCGGCGAGCACCGTCGGGATCGCGCCGACGGTCAGCAGCAGGCTCACACGCGCGCCGGGGCGCAGCGGCGACGTCGTGAGCATCGGCAGGTCGAACGCGGCACCCGGTCCCGAGCGCCCGGCGTCGAACGTCAGCGTGAACGCGGAGCGCTCGGTGTCGGTCTCGCGGACGGTGGCCGAGCGGAGCCGCCCGGCGAGCGGTCCGGGCAGCGGGAGCGGGACCGTCGGGCCGGCGAGGACGGTCAGGTGCGTGCCGAGGGACGCCACGTCAGGCCTCCGGGGTCGGCACCGTGAGGACGACGCCCGGTGCGGCGGTGAGCTCCTGCGGGTCCAGGGCGGCGTTCGCGTCGGCCACGCGCCAGGACGCGAGCGGGTCGCCGAGGTAGCGGGAGGCGATCAGGTCGAGCCGGTCGTCGTCCGCGACGCGGTGGTGGGCGAGCGGCGGGAGCGTCGGCGTCGCAGGTGGCCGCCGCCGGCGCAGGTAGCGGACCTCGCGCGTGCCGCCGATCCCGTCGGGCACCTCGGTGGTCGCGACGTCGACGTCGTCGTACCGACCCGGACCGGTCACGTCAGCCTCCCAGGGCGACGGTCGCGGACACCGCACCGCTCACGCCGGCGATCGACGCGGTGGTCTCCTTGAGGACCTGGTGCACGAGGAACAGCGCGTAGCCGGGGTCGGTGGCGGGCAGGTCCGAGTACGTGAGCACGCGCACTCCGAGCTCGACGCTCGCGCGGATCGGTGTGAGCGCCGTGTCGAACGCCTGCTCGGTGATCGTCAACGACTCGACCATCACCGGGACGGCTCGGCCCGGTCCCCACACGAGGACGGTGAGCGGGCTCTCGGGCGGCAGAACCTCGATCGTGCCGGCGAGCAGCAGGCCGGTGTTGACGATCACCTGGGCGACGCTCGGGTAGAGCAGCATCTCGAGGGCGGAGAGCTGGGGGAGCACGCCGAGGCTCGCGGCCAGGGGGTCACCGGTCTCGAGCCCGTCGGTCGCGTCGAGCTCGACCGTCATGGTGACGGTCTCCTGCGGTGCCCCCCAGATCCGGTGCGTGTCGGTCGCCTGGGCGCCGCCACCGCTCGCCCCGCCGCTCGAGGCGCGGGGGCGCAAGGTGCGGGTGACCGAGTCGGGGTTGTACTGGAAGACCACGATGCGCGAGAGCGGGCTCAACGGGTCGACGGCGACGATCGCGCCGCGCAGCGTGCGAGGACTTCCCGGGTAACCGCCCATGGCCGGATCGTCGCTGCGGTCGCGTCACTCGACCGTCACAGGCACGTCACACGCAATCGGGCATATCGACGCCCCGACCGGCGCAGATACAAGGGACCAACGTCTCCTGTTGCGCGATGCCCCGTGGTTCGGGATGGTGGGCACCCGGGCACCCGTCCGCAGCACGTCAGGGGGTGGACCTCATGGAAAGTGCTCAGGTCGTCGACCTTCGTCCCCGCGCGTCGACGGGGTCGCGTCGACGCGTGACCTTGCTGGGTGGCTTCCGCCTCACGGTCGACGGCGAGGACCTGACCGTCCCGGCGAGCACCCAGCGGATCATCTCCCTGCTCGCGCTCCGGGGCCGGTGCGGGCGGAGCCGGCTCGCGGGCTCGCTGTGGCCGGAGACCACCGAGCTCCGTGCGCTCGCGAGCCTGCGCACCGCGATCTGGCGGGCCAACCAGACGGCACCCGGGCTGCTGGTCTCCGGCCACGACTCCCTCGACCTGGCGCCGGACGTCGAGGTCGACGTCGCGCGTCTGGTGCGGACCGCTCACGACGTCATGGACGGTCGCGCGAGCCTCCTGCTCGACGCCCCCGGGCTGCAGTACGTCGAGGGGGACCTGCTGCCGGACTGGAACGACGAGTGGCTCGTGATCGACCGGGAGCGACTGCGCCAGCTGCGGCTGCACGTCCTCGAGACGTTGGCGTCGCAGCTGGCCACGCAGGGGATGTACGGGATGGCGATGGAGGCCGCGCTCGCGGCCCTGCGCGCCGACGCGCTGCGGGAGAGCGCGCACCGCGCGGTGATCCGCATCCACCTGGCCGAGGGCAACCGCGCCGAGGCCCGGCACGCCTACGACGAGTGCTGCGAGGTCCTGACCCGCGAGACCGGCCTCGGCCCCTCCGCCGAAACCCTCCGCCTCTCCGTCAACTGGAGCGATCCGCGCGCGACACGCGGGCGTGTCGCGCCGGATCGCTCCAGTTGACGGAGGTCGGGGGCGATGGTCGCGGGTGAGGGCGTGAACCGGGAGTGCATCGCGCGGGTACGGGGGGACGTGCAGGGTGTCGGGTTCCGGTGGTGGGCGCGCGACCAGCTCGGCCGGCTGGGGCTGACCGGGTCGGCGACGAACCTCATGGACGGCAGCGTCGAGGTGGTGGCTCGCGGGGACTCGGCGGCGCTCGACCGGTTCGTGGGCTCGTTGCGCGGCCCGCGCACCCCCGGAGCCGTCGAGTCGGTCGAGGTCCACTACCGCGACCTCCCCTGACCCCGCCCCTCGTCAAGTGGAGCGAAGTGCGACGACACGCGAGCGTGTCTGTCGCACTTCGCTCCACTTGACGGACGGGGTGCGGGGGTGGCGGCGAAGATGCGGGACTTTCGTCCCAGGCGGGGTGAAGCGAGTCGCTCTACGTTTCGAACGTGACTGATTCAACTGCCATTGAAATGAATGAACCGGTCGAGCCGCCGCGCGAGCCCGTCCCGGCGCCGATGTCGGCGTCGGCAGCGGTGCCGGCCGACGGTGCTGCGGCGGTGGCCGGAGCGCCGGCGGCGGCTGTGCCCGCAGCGGCCGTGCCCGCGGCAGCCGTGCCCGCAGCGGCCGTGCCCGCGGCAGCCGTGCCCGCGGCAGCCGTGCCCGCGGCAACCGCGCCCGCGGCGACGGCCGCCTCACGCATCCGCTCGCTCCACCCGGGATGGTTCGCCTCGGTCATGGGGACGGCGATCGTCGCCGTCGCGACGTACCAGAACCCCGGGAACGTGTCCGGCCTGGTCGGGGTCGCGCACGCGGTCGGGATCGCGTTCTCGGTGGTCGCCTACGCCCTCGGGGTCGCGCTCACCGTGGCGTTCGCGATCCGGTGGGCGCGGCACTCCGACGCGTCGCTCGCGGACCTGCGCCACCCGGTGCTCGGCGCGATGCACGGCACGCTCCCCGGGGGCCTGCTGGTCCTGGCGGTGATGACCTCGGCGGTCGGTACGGCCTACCTGCCGGAGCAGTTCGCCGTCGGCCTCATCGCGGTGCTCGCCGTCGTCGGGATCGCGATCGCCCTGGTCCTCAGCGTCGCGTTCAGCATCACGTTGTTCAGCGGCCGACCGCCCGCCGAGGCGGTCAACGGCGGCTGGCTGATCCCGCCGGTGGTGACGATCATCATCCCGATGGTGCTGGTACCCCTGATGCCCCATGTCAGCTCGGGCAACGCGCGGCTGCTGCTCGCACTCGGGTATGCGGCGCTCGGGATGGGGTTCCTGCTCTACCTGTTCGTCATGGGCCTGCTGCACGACCGACTCGTGCTGCACCCGTTGCCCCCGTCGGCCCTCGCGCCGTCGCTGTGGATCGGTCTGGGGCCGATCGGCGTCGCCGTCCTGGCGTCGCTCGCGCTCGCCCGGGCCGGTCACACCCTGTTCGGTCCGACGGCGACGTCGGTGAGCATGATCAGCCTGCTGATCGCGACGGCGCTGTGGGGTTTCGGTCTGTGGTGGTACGCGGCGGCGGCGACGTTGCTGGTGCGGTACCTGCGGGCCGGGCGGCTGCCGTTCCACCTCGGGTGGTGGGGGTTCACCTTCCCGCTCGGCGCGTTCACGGTGGCCACCCTCAACGTGGCGCGCGCGTGGGAGGCGCCGGTGATCGAGGTCGTCGGGGTCCTGCTGTTCGCGTCGCTGATCGGGTTCTGGGCGGTCGTCGCGACCCGGACCGTGCAGGCGACGGCCTCGGGCGAGGTCTGGGACCGCTGAGCTGAGCCCGGGCGGGTCCGGAGGCGCCCTTGACGTCTGATTAGATGTCCATCTAAATTGACGGGCATCTAATCAGGCGTCGACGCGAAGGAGTGGCCATGACCGTCCCCGTCGTCGGCGCTCGCGGGGGCAGGGCCTCCGGAGCCGCCACCCGTCCCGAGATCGACGACCACCAGCCCGGGTGCCTCCCGCTCGACGGAGAGTCGGGCCCCGTCGTGGTGGGGGACCACGCGATGGGTGCCGAACCCGCCGCCCACGTGGCCGCGACCCTCAAGGCGCTGGCCGACCCGCTCCGTCTCCGGATCCTCTCGTTGATCTCGAGCAGCCCCACCGGTGAGGCGTGCGTGTGCGACATCGCCAGCGTCGCCGAGGTCACCGCCCCGACCGTCTCCCACCACCTCAAGGTCCTCAAGGAGGTCGGCGTCCTCGAGTCCGAGCGCCGCGGGACGTGGGTGTTCTACCGCATCACCCCGTCCGCACGACGGGCCGTGACCACGCTGCTCGAGGCCTTCGCCCCGGCGACGATGGCCGACGGCGTCCCGCACCCGACCGGCCTGGTGGACGCCGACGCGACGCTCGACCGGATCGCGGCAGCGCTCGCGAGCCGCTACCCGACCGTCGACCCGGGCCTCGTGACCCATCTCGTGCGTGAGTCGTACGCCTCCCTCGCCCGCGGCGCCGGCGTGCGCGCCCACCTCGTCGCGACCGCCGAGGCGTTCGCGCGGCAGCGACTCGACGACCTCGTCCGCGTGGCTGAGCCCGCCGCAGGCCCGCGTCCGCCTCAGGTGCTCTTCGTCTGCGTCGCGAACGCCGGCAGGTCCCAGCTCGCCGCCGCGCTGATGCGTGCCCGCGCGGGGGACGCGGTCGTCGTGCGGTCCGCGGGCTCGGCCCCCGCCGACGACGTCCACGCCGCCGTCCAGACCCTGCTCGACGAGATCGACGACTCGGGCGAGACGCCCTTCCCCAAGCCGCTGACCGACGACGCGGTCCGGGCGGCCGACGTCGTCGTCACGATGGGCTGCGGCGACGTGTGCCCGGTCCTGCCCGGCAAGCGGTACGAGGACTGGGCCGTCGGGGATCCCGCGCTCGCCTCGCCCGACGGCGTTCGCGCGATCCGGGACGAGATCGACCGGCGGGTCCAGACGCTCCTCGCGGAGCTGCTGCGGCCCGGGCCGGATCCCGACCGATCCCGCGCCCGACCTGACCTGCCCTGACCTGCCCTGACCTGCCCTGCCCCGCCCGACGCCCGCTCACCCCGCTCGACCCGACGCTGAACCGCCACCCACCCAGCCACCGCCCCGGAGGAACCACGATGACCGAGACCACCACCCGACCGAGCGCCCTGTTCGTCTGCGTCCACAACGCCGGGAGGTCGCAGATGGCCGCCGGGTTCCTCACCGCGCTGTCCGGCGGGGCCGTCGAGGTCCGGTCTGCCGGGTCGCTCCCGGCCGACCAGATCAACCCCGTCGCCGTCGAGGCGATGCTCGAGGTCGGCGTCGACATCCGGGACCAGCAGCCCAAGGTGCTGACCACCGAGGCCGTGCAGGCGTCCGACGTCGTCATCACGATGGGCTGCGGCGACGTGTGCCCGATCTTCCCCGGCAAGCGCTACGAGGACTGGGCGCTCGACGACCCGGCGGGTCAGGGCATCGAGTCCGTGCGGCCGATCCGCGACGAGATCCGGGTGCGGGTCCTCGCGCTGCTCGACGAGCTCGGGGTCCCGGCGGTCGGTTGACCCTCCCTCGCACGGCGCACCGGTGCCGAACCCGCTTCCGTGGCGGAACCGTTACCGGTGCGGCGTGGCCGACGGCGTCGCGACGGTGACATGGACGCCCTTCCCGCGGAGCCGGACGACGTCCTCGTCGCGCGTCCGGGAGTCGACGATCACGTGATCGAACTCGGTCAGGTCGACGAGCCCGTACAGCGCCCGCTTCTCGAACTTCGTGTGGTCGGCAAGCAGGATCCGGGCCGCGGAGACATCGAACATCGCGTGCTTGGTGCTGACGGTCTCCTGGCTCTGGTGGAAGCAGCGGTCGTCGGTGATCGCGGCGGTCGACATCACGAACACGTCGGCGCGGAGCTGCTCGATGGCCGTCGTGGTCATCTGCCCCATGAACGAGCTGCACCAGTTGTGGTAGAAGCCGCCGAGCGCCACGAGTGAGATCCCACGGGTGTTGTTGAGCTCGTTGATGATGGTCAGGCAGTTCGTGATGACCGTCAGCGGGGCCCTCTCGTGCAGGAGCCGTGCGAGCTGCAGCACCGTGGTCGAGTCGTCCAGGAACACCGCCTGGCCGGGCTCGATGAACTCCAGCGCCGCCTGCGCCACCTCCAGCTTCGCGGCGTGCTGCTGGCCGGCGCGGAACACGTCGCTCGACTCGACGAGGCTCGACGAGAGCGCGGTCGCGACGCCGCGGGACTTGCGGAGCAGACCTCGCGACTCGAGCTCGTCGAGGTCGCGATGAACGGTCATCAGGCTGATGTCGAACCGCTCGGCGAGCTGCTCGATCCGTACGCTGCCCGCGGTCATCACGGCCTCGGAGATCGCGCGTTGGCGCACGGCCTGGCGGGACTCGTGGCTCTTCTGGGTGGAGTTCTCTGCACTCACGGCTCTCCCAATCTCGACGCCGGCGACTGCCCCTCGGCCAGTGCATCGACGCACGAGGCTAGCACCGGGTCCGGCCGCGTCCCTGGGGTTCCGGGAGGTGCGTGCGGCGCGGGTGCCGGCGTCCGTCGTGCCCTCCGTCGACGTTGAGGGAGTCTTGACACCTCTCAAAATGCGATGTTAGATTTCACATCGCCAGCCACCAAGATAACAGAGTCGTAACACGACGTCAGCCCCCCCAGGCCGAGTCGGTGACATGGCGAACTGTACGAGCACCACCCGCACCGTCGTGGTCGGGAGCCAGGCCCCGCAGTCAGTCGAACCTCAACGTGGAGGTGATTTGCCCCGCTCTGCCGCCCGCCCGCGATCACCTCGTGACGCGTGGGCGCCGGCATCCCCCAGCACCGCGGCACGTCCGCGAAGGAGCCCGCTCCGACCGAGGCAGCACCTCGGTTCCTGATCGTCCACAGCGGCGTCCGATCTGACCCCCTCACTTCCCCCGAGACCGGACGTCTCCCCCCGTCGACGCCCCCGTCGACCCCGTCACCTCACTCTCCCAAGGAGAAGGACATGCGCAAGAACAGAGCCATCGCGGTCATCGGAGCCGCTGCCGCCCTCGCCATGGCGGTCGCCGCCTGCTCAGGGCCGGCGGGCAGCAGCTCGAGCGGAACCGGCGGCACGACCAACAAGCTGCTCGGGATCGTCTCGATCACCGCGAACGAGGCCGGCAACGCGCTGGCCATCAAGGGGGCCACGGAGGCCGCCGAGAAGGCTGGCTGGAAGGTCGAGGTCGTCGACGCGCAGGGGAACGCCGACACCGCGAACGCCGCGTTCCGGAACTTCGCGAACAAGAAGGCCGGGATGATCTTCGACCTGGTCTTCCCTGCGTCCTCGCTCGGTGCCGGTCTGGCAGCAGCCAAGTCCGCCGGCATCCCGGTCGCCTCCTGGGGCGGTGGCCCCGGCGACGGCATCGTGATGTCGACCGGCGACGGCGGCCCGTTCGCGACGACGACCACCGAGGCCCTCGCGAAGGACATGGGCGGGAAGGGCGACGTGCTCGCGCTGACCTACCACGGCGGTCAGGTCTGCATCGACCGTGAGGCGGCGTTCGACAAGGTCATCGAGCAGAACCCGGGCATCAAGGTGACCAAGCAGGAGGTCCGGATCCCCGGGTTCCTCCAGGACGGCGCGAACTACGCGACCGCCTGGCTCGGCAGCCACCCCAAGGACTCCGGGAACCTGGCCATCTGGGGCTGCTGGGACGACCCGACGCTCGGGGCGATCTCCGCTCTCAAGCAGCTCGGACGCACCGACGTGAAGACGTACGGCGTCGCCGGCTCGGTGACCGCGATCAAGGCGGTCCAGGACGGCAGCATGACCGCCACCACGTACGAGGACGGCGCCGCCGAGGGCAAGGCCATGTTCGAGACGACCCTCGAGGCGATCGACGCGGGTTCCAGCTGGAGCGCCAAGGTCGTCGACGTCCCGGGCATCTTGATCAACAAGGACACCATCGACCAGTTCCTGACGGACCACCCCGGGATCCTCGGGTAGTCGCAGGACGACGCGCGAAGGGCTGTGCAGAGCATGGAGGCATCGGTGCACCGGAGTCATGAGGCCTCGGGCGACAGGCCGCTGATCAGGATCGACGGCGTCAGCAAGAGCTTCGGCGGGGTCAACGCGCTGAGCGACGTGTCGTTCGAGATCCGACCGGGTGTGGTGCATGGGCTGGTCGGCGCCAACGGCGCCGGCAAGTCCACGCTCATCCGGTGCCTTGCCGGCGTCGGGACGCCGGACTCCGGTCGCATCGAGGTCGACGGGGAGGCGGTCGCGATCGACAACCCCGACGACGCGACCGCCCTCGGCCTCGCGTTCATCCACCAGGAGATGAGCCTGATCCCGGGGTGGGACGTCCTGCGCAACATGGCGCTGGGGATCACCCCCACCACCCACCTGGGCGTCATCGACTGGCGGCCGACCGGGCAGCGTGCCCGGGAGGTCGCCGAGCTCCTCGGGTTCGAGTTCGGGCTGCTGACCAACGTCGACACGTTGAGCACCGCGGACCAGTGGCTCGTCCTGATCGGTCGCGCGCTCATGCACGACGCCCGGCTGATCGCGATGGACGAGCCGACCGCGTCGCTCTCCTCGGTCGAGGCGGAACGCCTGCACGCGATCATCCGCGACCTCGCGGCCAAGGGGACGGCGGTCCTGTTCGTCTCCCACCGGCTGGACGAGGTCTCGGACCTCTGCCAGGACATCACGGTGTTCAAGGACGGCATGGTCACCAAGCGTGTCGTCGGCGAGACCGTGACCAAGGCCGAGCTGGTGCGGGCGATCGTCGGCAAGGACCTCGTCATCCCCGAGCACGGGCTGGAGCCGGGCCCCGCCGGCCGGCCCGTGCTCGAGGTCAAGGGCATCAGTGACGAGAAGCTGCTCCGGGACGTGTCCCTGACGGTCCACGCAGGCGAGATCGTCGGGCTCGGCGGGCTGGTCGGTGCCGGCCGGACGGAGCTCGTGAAGATCGTCTACGGCGCCGCTCGCGCGACGGCGGGCGAGGTGTGGCTCGACGGCAGGAAGACGCGGTTCCACCACCCGGAGGACGCGGTCCGGGCCGGCATCGGCCTGGTGCCCGAGGAGCGCCGGTCGGAGGGTCTCTTCCTCGACCGGACCATCGACTTCAACATCAACATCGCGGGGGTCGACGCGCTCGTGCGCTCGCGCTTCTGGCCGCTGCTGCGGCTGCGCGAGGCGCGGCGACGTGCCCAGCGCGTGGCGGACCTCGTCACGGTCAAGGCGTCGGACGTCGGCCAGATCGTCGGCTCGCTCTCCGGAGGGAACCAGCAGAAGGTCGTCATCGCGCGTTGGCTCGTCACCCCGCCGCGCCTCCTCATCCTGGACGAGCCGTCGCGAGGCGTGGACGTGGGCGCCCGCGCCGAGGTGCACCAGGTGATCAGGGAGCTCGCAGCCCGCGGCACCGCGGTCCTCGCGGTGTCCTCCGACAACGAAGAGCTCGTCGGGCTCTGCGACCGCGTCGTCGTGATGACCGAGGGCCGGGTGACCGGCGAGCTGAGCGGCGCCTCGATCACGATCGACCACATCGTCCACCGGAGCTTCGGCCACGAGAAAGTGAAGGTAGTGCAGTCATGAGCACCGATACCGCGGTCCGGCCTCGGCCGACCCTCACGCATCGACCTGCGGGTCGGCGGCGGGCCCTGATGATCCTGTCGAAGTACGGCACGCTCTTCGCGATGGCGCTCCTCGTGCTGATCTTCAGCGTCGCCGCCCCGAACGCCGTCTTCCTGAGCCGGGACAACCTGCTCAACATCGTCAACCAATCGACGCTCACCGCGATCATCGCGGCCGGGCTGACGATCGTGCTGGTGGTCGGTGAGTTCGACATGAGCATCGGGTACACGGCGAGCCTCGCCGGCGTCCTCGTGACCGGTCTGATCGCCAACCAGGGCGTGAGCCTCGTCCTCGCGATCCTCCTGACCATCGCCGCCGCCGGCACCGTCGGGACCGTCAACGGCCTGCTCGTCACGAAGGCCAGGGTCAACGCCGTCGTCGCCACTCTCGGTGTGGGGACGGTGGTCGTCGGGCTGAGCTTCGGCTACACGGCCGGTACCCCGATCCTCCAGGTGCCCAAGGAGTTCACGAACCTCACCCTCGGGCACTTCCTCGGGCTCTCGAACCCGATCTGGTACATGGCGATCGTCCTCACGCTGCTGTGGGTCATCCTCAACCGCACCCCGTTGGGCCAGCGCATCCAGGCCGTGGGTGCGAACGCGAACGCTGCCCGGCTCGCCGGTATCCGGACCGACCGGGCCAAGATCTCCGCCTTCGTCATCACCGGGCTGTGCGCGGGTCTCACCGGGATCCTGCTGGCCTCCCTGCTGGGAAGCGGCACGGTCAGCGCGGCCGACGGATACCTGCTGGATGCGTTCGCGGCGGTGTTCCTCGGTTCCGCGACGCTTCGCGACGGTGAGTTCCACATCGTCGGGACCCTGATCGGGGTGCTGCTCGTGAATGTCGGGTTCAACGGGCTCAGCCTGCTCGGGACGCCGGTGTTCTACCAGTACCTGTTCAAGGGCGGGATCCTCGTCGCGGCCGTCGCTCTCTCCACCATCGCCAGGAAATACGCACGGGCTTAGCCCCGCGCACCGTCATCGCCCCCCACGCTCGCGGACACAGCCGTCCGATGCATCAGAAACCGGAGGAGAAGTCGCATGGGAATCAAGATTCACCAGATCATCACAGGAGAGCTGGAGAACACGCTCGCCGGCCACCTGCTGAACTCGGGCAACCACCCGCACATCGACCCGGACTCGGTGCTCCCGTTCGGCTTCACCCGCGACCACGTGATGAACGACGGGACGCAGGCCCCCGGCGGCATGGTGCCGATCCCGGTGTGGCTGCTCGAGGGCACCGAGAAGACGATCCTGATCGACACGGGTCTCGGTGACCTCAAGGAGATCATGGACCTGATGGGCACGTACGGGGCCGACATGCTCGCGACGCGCTCCGAGGACCAGGACATCGTCGCCGGGCTCGCGGCCCACGGCGTCGCCCCCGAGGACGTCGACATCGTGGTGCTGTCGCACCTGCACTTCGACCACGTCGGGAACAACCACCTCTTCCCCAACGCCAAGTTCATCGTGCAGCGGGAAGAGGTCGTCCAGGGCCTGACGCCCCCGCGCTACACGCAGTTCTCCTACGCGGAGTACTCGCACCACATCGCCGACGTGGCGGACCGTATCGAGGTGATCGACGGCGACGCCCAGATCGACAAGGGCGTGCGACTGGTGAAGATCGGCGGGCACACCCCGGGGACGATGGTCGTCATGGTCACGACCGACCTCGGGACGGTGTGCCTCGCGGGCGACATCATGTACAACTACCGGAACCTCGAGCTCAACTGGCCCACCGGTTCCTTCTGGGACCTGCAGGACCTCATGAAGGGCTACGACCGCCTGCACATCGAGGCGGACATCATCATTCCCGGTCACGACTGGCAGTTCCGCGAGGAATTCCCGTCCGGAACCATCGGTTAGCCCGACCCGCAATGCCCGGCGTGGCATCAGACCGCCACGCCGGGCGTGCGGCGGCTTCTCACGACCACCTCGTCCGCGACGTCGCGTCAGTGGCGAGACCGGGCCCCGATCACTGCCGAGGAGGCTGTTGACGATGGCATACCTGTTCAACAACCCGACCCATTTTGCTGACGAGTTCACGGAAGGGTTCGCCGCCGCCTACCGCGACCGGGTACGGCAGGTCCCGGGTGGCGTGGTGCGCGCGAGCCGACCCGTGCCGGGGCACGTGGCGGTGGTCATCGGCGGCGGCTCCGGCCACTACCCGGCGTTCGCCGGGCTGGTCGGTGAGGGCCTGGCCCACGGCGCCGCGATGGGCAACCTGTTCGCGTCGCCGTCCGCGCAGCAGGTGTACTCGGTCGCCAAGGCCGCCCACAGCGGCGGCGGCGTCCTGCTGTGCTACGGGAACTACGCGGGTGACGTGCTGAACTTCACCCAGGCCCAGGAGCGGCTCAGGAGCGAGGGCATCGACGTCACGACGGTCGTGGTGACCGACGACGTCTCGAGCGCCTCCGTGGACGAGACCGCCAAGCGGCGCGGCATCGCGGGCGACCTCGTCGTCTTCAAGGCCGCCGGTGCGCTGGCCGACGCGGGCGCCTCGCTCGCGGAGGTCGCTGAGGTCGCGGCCCGTGCGAACGACCGGACGCGCTCGTTCGGCGTCGCGTTCACCGGGTGCACGCTCCCCGGGGCGTCGGCGCCGCTCTTCACGGTCCCGGCCGGCCGGATGGCCGTCGGGATGGGCATCCACGGCGAGCCCGGTGTCGGCGAGACGGACGTCCCGACCGCCGACGAGCTCGCCGAGCTGCTGGTGTCCCGCCTCCTCGACGAGCGTCACCCCGAGGCGGACGGCGCGAGCGGGAGCCGCGTGGTCGCGCTCCTCAACGGGCTCGGCGGGGTCAAGTACGAGGAGCTGTTCGTGGTGTTCCGCCGGGTGTCCGAGCTGCTCGAGGGCACCGGGCTCACCGTCGTCGAGCCGGAGGTGGGCGAGCTCGTCACGAGCTTCGAGATGGCAGGGGTGTCCCTCACCCTGGCCTGGCTCGACGACGACCTCGAGCGGCTGTGGCGTGCACCGGCGGACTCGCCGTCGTTCCGGAAGAACCTGGCCCCCACCCGGGCGGAGGCGGCCGACGTCCTGGTCGACGTGCCGGACGAGGCACCGACTGATCGGTGGGCCGCGTCGGAGGACTCCCGCGAGTCGGTGCCGTCGGTGCTGGCGAGCCTGGAGGCCGTCCGGACGGTGATCAACGACAACGTCGAGGAGCTCGGCAGGCTCGACGCGATCGCCGGGGACGGCGACCACGGCATCGGGATGCAGCGAGGTGTCGAGGCTGCGGTCCGCGCCGCGCGGGACGTCGCGTCGGACCAGGCGGGCGCGGGGACGGTCCTGAGCGCTGCCGGTGATGCCTGGGCCGACCGGGCCGGTGGCACGTCGGGCGCGCTGTGGGGGATCGTCCTGCGCGCACTCGGGTCGGCGCTCGGTGACGAGCAGCGTCCGGACGTGGGATCGGTCGCGACCGGCGTCGAGGCAGCGCTCGCCGAGGTCGTGCGCTTCGGCCGGGCGGAGATCGGCGACAAGACCCTGGTGGACGTCCTCGCGCCGTTCAGCGCGGCGCTGCGGGAGGCCGCGGACGGCGGCGCCCCCCTCGTCGAGGCCTGGGCGACCGCGAGCGGGCGGGCCGACGAGGCTGCGCGCAGCACGGCGGGGCTGACCCCGCGGATCGGCCGGGCGCGACCGCTGGCGGAACGCAGCATCGGTACGCCGGACCCCGGTGCGGTCTCGCTCGCGCTGGCGATCGGTGCGGTCAACGAGGTGCTGGCGACGGGTGAGGTGGCGCGATGAGCGACAAGCTACGGCTCGTGGTCGGGTCCGACGACGCGGGCTTCACGTACAAGGAGGCCCTCAAGGCGGACCTCGAGGCGAGCGAGCTCGTGGAGTCCGTCGTCGACGTCGGCGTCGACAAGGACAGCCACACGGAGTACCCGCGGATCGCGGTCGCTGCGGCCGAGATGATCAGCGCGGGCCTGGCGGACCGTGCCCTGCTGGTCTGCGGGACGGGTCTGGGTGTGGCGATCGCCGCGAACAAGGTGCGGGGGGTGCGCGCGGTCACCGCGCACGACAGCTTCTCGGTCGAGCGGGCCGTGCTCAGCAACAACGCGCAGGTCCTCACCTTCGGGCAGCGCGTCGTGGGCCTCGAGCTCGCACGCCGACTGGCGCGGGAGTGGTTGACGTACCGGTTCGACGAGACGTCCGCGTCGGCGGGCAAGGTGCAGATTCTTGCGGACTACGAGGGCGCCGGCTCGCCGGTGCCGGAGGTCACGCCGGAGTGCCGTTAGTCGCGATGACATGACAACGAGGTCGGAAGAGGTGGAGACGATGTTCGAGAAGGTCAAGGCGGCCATTGACGAGACGGGTGGGGTGCTGAGGCTCGACCCTGCGCTCGTCGCGCGCGACTGGTTGCCGCCCGGTCGCCGTCTGGGGCTCGCGGAGGAGGACTACGACCTCGGAGAGCGGGGATTCGTCTGCGAGCGCTGGCTCGGCTCGACGACGCACGCCGACAACCGGATCGGTCCCGACGACGAGGGGATCAGCTACATCCGGACCTCGGGCGAGCGGCTGAACCTGAAGGATGCGGTGGCGGCGGCCCCGGCGCTCGTCATGGGGACGGACTACGCCGCGACGCATGCGGACCTCGGCCGGCTGGCGAAGATCTTCGACTACGGCGCCCGGATCCCGTACCACATCCACCCGCCGACGGATCAGGCCGCGCTCGTCGGCCGGAACTCGAAGGACGAGGCGTACTGGTTCCCGCCGGACGTCGACATGGGCGCGCACCCGGAGTCGTTCTACGGGGTGCACCCGTGGATCGCGGAGGGCGACGGCGCCGAGGTGCTCCTTCCGTACCTCGAGGCGTGGGACGACGACGCGATCCTCAAGCACGCGTTCGCGTACCTCCAGGTTCCTGAGGAGGGGTTCCTGATCGAGTCGGGGATCCTCCACGCCCCGGGGACGGCGCTGACGATCGAGCTCCAGGAGGACGCCGACACGATGTCGATGTTCCAGGCGCTCAACGCCGGGAAGATCATCAGCAAGGAGATGCTCTACAAGGACGTCTCGGCCGAGGACCGTGAGGCGTTGCACGAGCGTGCGCTCATGCGCTGGGTCGACTGGAAGGCCAACGGCGACCCGCACTTCTACGACAACCGCGTCCTGATCCCGCGCACGTTCAAGGAGGCCGAAGGGGTCGACGAGGCGTGGGTGTTCTACGGGTCGCCGAAGTTCTCCGGGAAGCGGTTGCGGCTGGCGCCGGGTGCGAGTGTCGTGGACGTCGAGCGTGGTGTGCACAACCTGCTGGTCTGGCGTGGTGAGGGCACCGTCGCCGGGCACGCCGTGCGCGGCGGCACGCCGGGGGACGACGAGCTGCTGATCGTGCACGACAGGGCGGTCGAACCGGTGGAGATCGTCAACACCGGCGCGGAGGACCTGGTGCTGGTCAAGTTCTTCGGGCCGGACATCAACCCGGACGCACCGCGGGCCGGCCTGAAGCGGTAGGCCGCCCGGGTCCGTCGGACCATCGGCACCCGCAGCGAGCCGAGGCGCGGGGAGCCGGACGAGAACGGGGCCGGCGTGGAGAGGATCCTCTCCACGCCGGCCCCGTCGTCGTGTACGCGTCTCAGTACATGTCGGTGTACATGTCGGTGCGGCTCAGTGCGTGTCGGAGAGCCGCCGGAGACGGAAGTCGATCCGGTAGCTGACGCTCTCGCCCGGCTGCAGGATCGGCAGGTTCCCGTCGGCACGCGTCTGTGCGCGCCCGTGGACCCCGGCGCAGTTGGCGGGCTCGAGACCGAGCACGTTGGACCCCTCGCGGAAGAGGCTCCACTGGTACATGACCGGCAACGTGGCGAGGTCGAACCGCATCTCCAGCGCGATCCCCAGGCGGTGGTTCTCCAACGTCACGTCGCGGTGACCGGACCCGTCGAACGTGTGCAGGAAGACCCGTTCGGGGGCGTCGGGGGTCGGGGCGGTGATCGTGCTCGACGTCGCGAGCCCCTCGGCGGTCACGGGGTCGCGCGGCACGATCTCCTGCGACGGGATCGAGAGCACCGCACCCTCCTCGAGAAGCGGCCAGCCGAGGTTGACGTGGTACAGGATCATGTGGGGCTGCTCGCCCGGGCCCTCGTTGGTCACGACGTCGTCGACGGTGAAGGTGTCCGAGCCGATGGCCGAGCTCACCCGCCTGCGGAGCGTCAGGTTCTCGCCGTGCAGGGCGGACTGCTGCATGATCCCCTCGACGACGACGACCCCGTTCTCGGTGCTCGTCGTGATCATGCGGGCGGGGGCGGCGCTGATGCGGCCGTGCTGGCCGAAGTCCTTGCCCTCGTCGTGGCTCGGCGGTCCGAACGTGTCGAGGCCGCACGTGGTGAGGAACCCGCCGCCGAAGGTGCGCAGCCACTCGGCGCCCGAGGGGTTGTAGAAGGCCGGTGCGGCGATGCCGGCTCCGGTGAGCCAGGCGACGGGGATGCCGTCGACGCTCACCTGCCCGATGTCCAGACCGCGGTCCGGATGGAGCTCGACCTCGATGCCCGATCCGTTGACGAGTCGCAGGCGCCTGCTCCCGCGCGGCTCGCCCTCGCTCTCCACCAGGCTGTCGATGCGCGCCACCTGGGCGAGCGATCCCACTCTGCGCCGCACCTCAGCGAGCGGCCGTCCGAACACCTCGGTCATCGTCGTACCTTCCTGTCGTCACCGTACGGGGGCGTGGAGCGGCGTCGGCGGCACGGGGCTCGTGCCCCGCACCTCGGCCGCGAGGGAGACCAGCGAGAGGAATCCGTCGGCGTCCCAGGCGGAGCGGCCGACGAAGAGGCCGTCGACGGCGGGGACGGACAGCAGCTCGGCGGCGTTGGCGTGGTTGACGCTCCCGCCGTACAGGACGCCGCGGAGGTCCCGGCTGGTGCTGATCGCGGAGATGACGTCGGCGACGTCCTCGGCTCTCGCGGGGATGCCGGCGTCGCCGATGGCCCAGACCGGCTCGTAGGCGACCAGGACCTTGCGGGTGTCCTCGGCGGGGATGCCCGCGAACGCGGCGTCGACCTGGGCGAGCACGAACCGGAGAGCCTCGCCGCGGCTCCGCGTCTCCAGCCCCTCGCCGACGCACAGGAGCGGTATCAGTCCGGCGGCGAGCGCGGCGACGATCTTGAGGTTCACGCTGCGGTCGGTCTCGTTGAACAGCTCGCGTCGCTCGGAGTGGCCGATCTCGACGATCCCGGCCCCGGCGTCCTTGACCATGGTCATCGAGACCTCGCCGGTGTACGGCCCGTGGGGCGCCCAGTGGGCGTTCTGGGCGCCGACCCAGACGCCTGTCGCGGGGTCGAGCGTGGCACGGACCGTCGACAGCACGGTGTGCGGGGGGAGCACGAACGGCTGGACGGTGCCGGGCCACGTCGGGGCCCCGTTGAGCGTCTCGACGTAGGTGCGCGCCTCGTCGAGGGTCTTGTTCATCTTCCAGCTGGTGCCGATGTAGACGGTCACGCGTATCGTCCATCCTTCATCGGACGCGCCGGTCCGTGTCGCTCGTCGCGGCTCGGGCGTCGTCGTCCCGGGTCGCCTCCGTTGCGGTGCCACGCTGCCCGTCCCACCCTGTGCCTCTCTGCACTAGGTGTTAACAGCGTGTGATCTTGATGCAATCACGTGTGAAATCTAACGTTCCGCATGTGGGGTGTCAAGACCGGTGACCCCTGACCTGGCACGCTGGACCCATGGATCTGCGCATCTTCACCGAGCCCCAGCAGGGCGCCACCTACGACGACCTCCTCCGGGTGGCACAGGCCGCCGAGACCCTCGGCTACGACGGGTTCTTCCGGTCCGACCACTACCTCGTGATGGGCGACGGCGACGGCCTCCCCGGCCCGACCGACGCCTGGACGACCCTCGCCGGCCTTGCTCGCGAGACGTCGAGCATCCGGCTCGGCACCCTCGTGACCGCCGCGACGTTCCGCCACCCCGGAGTTCTCGCGATCCAGGTCGCGCAGGTCGACCAGATGTCCGGCGGCCGCATCGAGCTCGGGCTCGGGGCCGGCTGGTACGCAGCCGAGCACGCGGCCTACGGCATCCCGTTCCCCGAGAAGAGGTTCGGGCTGCTCACCGAGCAGCTCGAGATCGTCACCGGGCTGTGGGGCACCCCGCTGGGCGAGCGGTTCGACTTCCAGGGCGAGCACTACACGCTCGCCGACTCACCCGCCCTGCCGAAGCCGGTGCAGCGCAGCCCGCTCGACCCCGCGCGCGCCGGCGTCCCGGTGATCATCGGTGGCCGTGGTCCGCGTCGCACCCCGGCGCTCGCGGCCCGGTTCGGCGCCGAGTACAACGCGTCCTTCCCCCGATCGAGGACGTCCCGATGCTGTTCGGCCGGGTCCGCGCCGCGTGCGAGGAGATCGGACGGCCGGCGGACGACCTCGTGTACTCGGTGGCCCTCGTGCTGTGCGCGGGATCGGACGACGCCGAGGTGGCGCGCCGGGCCGCGGCGATCGGCCGCGAGCCGGAGGAGCTGCGCCGCAACGGTGTGGCGGGGACCGTCAGCGAGGTGGTCGACCGTCTCGCTGCGCTCGCCGAGGCGGGGACGCAGCGCGTGTACCTGCAGGTGCTCGACCTCGCGGACCTGGACCACCTGGCGCTCGTGGCGCAGGAGGTCGCTCCGCAGCTCGGCTGAGGGAGGACGACGCCACAGCCGACGGACGACGAGACCCGCCCGAGGGCTGCCGGGCGGGTCTCGTCGTGCGCGTCAGATGAAGAACGCGCCGTTCGACTCGTTCGTGTCGCCGAGGAAGGTCGCGACGCCACCCATCTCGACGCCGTCCATGAGGTCGCCGGGGGCGATCCCGAGCAGGTCCATCGTCATGGTGCACGCGACGAGGCGGACGCCGGCCTGCTGCGCGGAGACGATCAGCTCCGGCAGGCTCGGCACCTTGTTGTCGCGCATGATCTTCTTCATGAGGGCCGTCCCGCCGCCCAGCATGTTGAGGTTCGAGAGCTTGAGGTCGTCCGCGCCGGACGGCATCATCGCCTCGAACATCCGGTCCGTCGGCGACTTCGGCCGTGACGGCGGGTTGTCGCGACGCAGCGCGTTCAGTCCCCAGAACGTGAAGAACATCGAGACCTCGTCGCCCATCGCGACCGCGCCGTTGGCGATGATGAACGCCGCGAGCACCTTGTCCATCTCGCCCGAGAACACCACGAACGACTTCTTGTCCTTGAGGCGTGCCGCCGCGGCGGGGATCTGCCCGAACGGGCTGACGGCCGCGCCGCCCTTGCGGATCCGGGCCGCGTAGCCCGCTCCCTCGGGGGTCAGCGAGACGATCGTGTGCCCGTTGCGGGCGGCCCACGCCGGGGCGTCGAGCCGGAACCCGGAGTCGGACACGTGCGCGAGGATCTCGTCGCCCGGTGCGAGCGGCTTGATGTTCTCCTGCAGCTTCATGATCGGGCCGGGGCAGGCCAGACCGGTGCAGTCGAGGTCGACGAGCACCCCGGTCGCCTCGGCCGGGCCGGCGGGCTTCGAGGCGGCCTCGGCGTAGGAGATCACCGGCACCGGGGCGTCGATCTCGGTCGGCGCGACGTCGTGGTACGCCCGGAACGTCGCCATGCCCCCGGAGAGGGTCTTGACGTCGGTGAAGCCGCGCTGGACGAGGATCCGGTACGCGAGGTAGCTGCGGAACCCGACCGCGCAGTAGAGCCGGATCGGGGTGGACCGGTCCCAGTCGGCCTGCAGCCGGCGGAGCTCCTTGAGCGGCACGTTCTCCGCGCCGGGCAGGTGCCAGATGCCGAACTCGTCCGGGCCGCGGACGTCGATGATCCGGGCGCCCTCGGTGGCCTCGGGGTAGTCGCCCGCGTGCCACAGCTGGAGGTCGCCGCGCAGCGTGTTGGCAGCGACGAACCCGACCATGTTGACGGGGTCCTTCGCGGAGCCGAACGGCGGCGCGTAGGAGAGCTCGAGGTTCTCGAGGTCGTAGACGGTCATGCCGGCGCGCAGGGCCGTCGCGAGCACGTCGAGCCGCTTGTCGACGCCGTCGAACCCGGCGATCTGGGCGCCGAGGATCTTGCCGGTGTCGGGCGCGTAGAGGACCTTGACGTGCATCATCGCGGTGCCCGGGTAGTAGCCCGCGTGACCGTGCGGGTGCGTCTGGACCGCGGTGAACGGCACGCCGGCCGCCACGAGCTGCTTCTCGGAGGCACCGGTGCCGCCCGCGACCATGTCGAAGACCTTGACGACCGACGTGCCCTGGGTGGAGTCGAAGACCGTGTCGCGTCCGCACATGTTCTCGGCGGCGACCCGGCCCTGGCGGTTGGCCGGCCCGGCGAGCGGGATCAGCCACGTGTCCGGGAGGATCGTGTGCGCGACCTCGACGGCGTCGCCCGCCGCGTAGATGTCCGGGTCGGACGTCCGCATGTGCTTGTCGACCGTGATGCCGCCGCGCGGCCCGATCTCGAGCCCTGCCGCGACGGCGAGCTCGGTGCTCGGCCGCACACCGGCCGCCATCACGACGAGGTCGGTGTCGATCGACGTGTTGTCGCGGAGCTCGACGCGGATGCGGCCGTCAGGGCGCTGGGTGAACGCGGCGGCCGCCGTCTTGAGGTGCAACGGGATGCCGTGCGCCTCGAGGTAGTTCTCCATCGTGGTGGTGAGCTCGCGGTCGAGCGGCGGCATGATCTGGTCCGCCATCTCGACGATCTCGACGGAGACGCCGCGCTCGTGCAGGTTCTCCGCCATCTCGAGGCCGACGTAGCCGGCGCCGATCACGACCGCGTGCGTGATGCCGCCGGTGCGCTTCTTGCTGCCGTCGCCGTCCACGGCCGCCTTGATGAGGTCCATGTCGCCGATGCGGCGCAGCACGTGGATCTGGGGCAGGTCGATACCGGGGAGGTTCGGGCGGACCGGGTGGGCGCCGGGGGCGAGCGCGAGCTTGTCGTACGGCTCGTCGTACTCCTCGCCGGAGTCGAGGTCACGCGCGCGGACGGTCTTGGCGGCGCGATCGATGCTCAGCACCTCGACACCGACGCGCACGTCGATGTCCAGGGACTCGTGGAGGCTCTCGGGCGTCTGGAGCATGAGGCGGCTGCGCTCGGTGATGACCTCACCGATGTGGTACGGCAGCCCGCAGTTGGCGAACGAGACGTGGTGCCCGCGCTCGAACACGACGATGTCTGCGAACTCGTCCAGGCGACGCGCCCGGGCAGCAATCGACATGCCGGCCGCGACACCGCCGACGACGACGATCTTCATGATGGGGATTCCTGTCCTCGTGGATGATGGTCTCGACGGTACGAGAAGGGTGGTCTGACGCCGGGGGACGACCGTCCCATACCGGCTGGGGTATCCATGTGTCGTGCCTCACGCGCGCAGACCGACATCACCTTGAGGCCTACCATCGGGCGCACGGACGCGCCACCGGCCGGCCTCCGCCGAGACGGCCCGGAACGTCAGGGTGGGACGCCGTCCCCCGACCGGAGGAGATCACGTGACGCACCCGCGCGAGGACGTCGTGGTCGCACGTTACCTGGTCACGGCGCAGTTCGGCCTCATCGGGCTGCTCGCCGTGGTCCCCCGCGGCCACGGCTGGCCGGTGCCGGTCGGGCTGCAGGTCGTCCTCGCGGTCCTCGTCCTGGTCGGGGTCGCGATCATGGGCCTCGGTGCGACGTCGCTCGGGAAGGGTCTGACGGCGACCCCGCTGCCGAACCAGCACGCCCAGCTGCGCACCGGCGGCCTCTACCGGTTCGTCCGGCACCCCATCTACACGGGTCTGCTGCTCTCCGCGACGGCGTACGCCCTCGCGTCCGGGAGCGTCGCCCGAGTCGTGGTGCTCGCGCTGCTCATCGCCCTGCTCAACGTCAAGGCGCGGTGGGAGGAGGCGCGGCTCGCGAGGAGGTTCGACGGGTACGCGGCCTACGCGGCCCGCACCCCGCGGTTCGTGCCGCTGCGCGTGCGCCGCTGACCGGCGTGCACCGGTGCGTCCGGTGCCGTCGGGACGACCGCCGCGAGCACCACCGCGGCCACCGACCAGGCGAGGTGGACGACCCCGACGGGCCACGGGTGCTGGAACCACCACAGGGCCAACCCGTGCTCGGTGGTGAACCGGTGCGTGAAGTCGTACGCGAACGGCTGCCACAGCACGACCGCCGTCACCAGCGCCGTCCACGGCACCACCCACCGGGTGACGAGGAGGTCGACCACGAGCGCCGCGACGACGGCCCCGGCGGCGTAGTAGGCGATGTCCTGCGGGTCCAGCGCCAGCCGGACGGCGACCGCCGCGAGCATGACCCCGGGCCACCGCCGACGCAGCACCGCGAGCAGACCGGCGAGCGGGGCGCCGACGAGCTGGACGGTCCGACCCCAGGCCGGGACCGCCGGGCCTCGGATCCCCAACGTCCACAGCCCGGACGAGTCCGTGACCGGCACCGGCGGGTGCAACGCGGCCAGGGTCCCGGGATCGGCCGCGACGAACGGCCCCCAGCCCGCCAGCGCGGTCGCCGTCGCGGCCGCGACTCCCCTCACCACCTGCCGCAGCGGCAGCGCCAGCAGGAGCGGCACGAACCCGATCGCCCACGGCTTGGCCGTCATCGCCGCCCCGAGGGCGAGACCGGCGGCGGCGCCCGACCAGGCTGAACGACCCGACCAGGCCGAGCCACCCGACCAGGCCGAGCCACCCGACGTCGCCGACGTCGCCGACGGACCAGGCTCCGCCGCGCCGTCGTCACGGACCGCGAGCCCCACCAACCGGACCGCGAGCACCGACAGTCCCAGCGCGAGCACGTCCTCGAGGTGCATCCAGCGCACGGACAGCACGGTCCAGGTGGGTGCGAGCACCAGGCCGGCGAGCAGCAGCCGCAGCCGTCGACGGCCCGGGTCGCCGCCGACCAGCGGGGCCAGCAGCCACAGCAGCAGCGGCGCGACCGCCGTCATCGCGACCTGCGCGACGCCGCGCTGGACCCCGGCGGGCAGCGGCGACGTCACCCCGGCGACGAGGAACGCCAGCGGACCGATCTGGAGATCCGGGTGCTGCGCGTACAGGTGCAGCCCGGACCTGCCGAGCAGGGCGCGCGTCCCGTCGGTGAAGAAGTGCCAGGACACCCCGGAGTACGGCAGGCGGCTCCAGCCCCACGCCGCCGTCCAGAGACTGATCGCGACCCAGGTCACCACGGCACCTCGCCGGCCCGCGAGCACGGTCCGCCACGCGGCCGGGAGCGCGCGTCGCCGTGTACTCGCGAGCGCGCTCCGCCACGACCTCGCAGGCTCCGCCCGCCGCTGATCTGCGCGCACGGGCTGCCGGGCGCCGTCGGTGCGCCGGGGTCGCGCGTGACCGGTCAGTCGTCGCCCGCGGTGGTGTCGTGGGTCGACTGGGTGGGGACCCCGGCGGCGCAGGCAACGTAGACCGTGTTCTCCTGCTCACCCGACCGGAGCTCGACCTCGGCGGTGGTCGAGCCTTCGGTCTTCACGTGCACGGACCACCCGTCGCTCGGGGTCGCGTACACCTGCAGGGTCGAGCCCGTGCAGGTCGCGCTGATGTGGCCGCCGGTGACGTCCCAGAACCGCACGACGGCCGCCGGCGCGGGAGCGGCCGGCGGTGTCGTGACGCGAGTCGGCGGCGGTGTCGTCGGGTGGTGCGTCGGCGTCGTGACCGGCGTGGGCGTCGGCGTGGGAGTGGGGGCGACGGTCGCCGTCGCTGTGGCGGTCACGCGCGGAGTCGGGACCGGGACCGGCGTCGCCGTCTGGGTCGCGAGCGCCGCCCGGACGTCGGCCTCGCTGAGCACCGTGCTCGAGGACCCGCTGCTCTCGCCACCGATCACGGTGACCGCCCAGGACGTCACGGTCCCGGCGAGGATCGCCGCGGCCGCCCACATGAGCACCGCGACGCCTCGGCCGACCAGGGGGCTCCTGGACGTCCGGGGTCCGCGCGGCGCGATCACGTCGGCCACTCCATCCGCATACCCGCATGGTGCCGCGGATCCGGGTGAAGGCGGGGTTAAGGCGCCGACAAGTTCCGAGAGTTCTCCGAGACGTTCGCCCGCGGCTCCACGCTCTCGGCCCGCCGATGGCCTACCGTCCGTCGTGTGGCCGATGTCTTGATCGTCGAGGACGATGCGACGATCCGCACCGCCCTGGTGCGGGCGCTCACTGCGCGCCAGCACTCCACGATGACAGCACCGACCGCGATGGAGGGCCTGCAGAGCCTGGTCGCGAACCGCCCGGACGTCGTCGTGCTGGACCTCGGGCTCCCCGACCTGGACGGCACCGCGCTGCTCGCGATGATCCGCTCGGTGAGCGACGTCCCGGTGATCGTGGTGAGCGCACGCGACGACGGCGACGGGATCGTGGCCGTGCTCGACGCCGGCGCCGACGACTACCTCGTGAAGCCGTTCGCGGCCGACCAGCTCGACGCGCGGATCCGCGCCGTGCTGCGTCGCTCGGACGCGACCAAGACCGTCGGGCCGGTGACCGTCGGCGGTCTGGTGATCGACGCCCGCTCCCGCATCGCATCGCTCGACGGGGCTGCTCTCGAGCTCAGCCCGAAGGAGTTCGACCTCCTGCTGTACCTCGCCGAGCGCGCCGGTGAGGTCGTCGGCAAGCGTGAGCTCCTGGCGAAGGTCTGGAACCAGCCGTACGGCGGCGCCGACAAGACCGTGGACGTCCACCTGCACTGGTTGCGACGCAAGCTCGGTGAGACCGCCGACGCCCCCCGGTACCTGGTCCGGGTCCGTGGTGTCGGGGTGAAGCTGGCGCCGCCCGCATGAGGCGCCTCCTGGTCCTCTACGGGCTGGCGATGACGTCGGTCGTCGTCGTGGCGTTCCTCGTCCCGCTGGGGCTGCTGGCCAGGTCTCTCGCCGAGGAGCGTGCGTTGTCCGCCGGTCGGCAGGACGCCCAGAGCGTCGCGGTGTTCGCCGGCGGCGCCACCCAGGACTCCGCGCGGCTCGACGCGGCCGTGCTCGCGGTCAACGGGGCGCAGCGGCGCACCACGGTGTTCCTGCCCGACGGCAAGACGGTCGGCGCACCGGCGGGGCCGTCGCCGGCGATCGACCTCGCGCAGCTCGGCCGTGCGCTCACGGCCCGGACCGACGGGGGCGTCCAGGTGCTGCTTCCCGTCGGAGGGTCCGCAGGCGTCTCCGTGGTGCGGACGTTCATCCCGGACTCCGAGCTCACGAAGGGCGTCCAGCAGTCCTGGCTCGTGCTCGCAGGCGTCGGCGTCGTGCTGATCGTGGCGACGATGGCAGCGGGGGACAGGATCGCGTCGCGGCTCTCCCGCTCGGTGCGCGACCTGTCCTCGGTCGCCGAGAAGCTCGGGTCCGGTGACCTCGCGGCCCGGGTCGAGCCCTCCGGACCGCAGGAGGTCGCCTCCGTGGGGCGGGTCCTGAACGGTCTGGGGGAGCGTGTCGCCGGGCTCCTCGCGGACGAGCGCGAGCTCGTCGCCGACCTGTCGCACCGGCTCCGGACGCCGATCACCGCGCTGCGGCTGGACGTCGAGCTGATCGACGACGCCCAGGAGCGCGAGCGGATGACCGAGCACGTCGACGCTCTCGTCGACGCGGTCGACGCCGTCGTGTGGGCTGCGCGGCACCCCGTGCACAACGCCCCGGTGAGCCGGTGCGATGCCGCGACGGTCGTACGGGACCGGGGCAGGTTCTGGGGAGTGCTCGCCGCCGACCAGGGCCGCGACCTCCGGGTCGACGTGCCCGACGCCGCAGCCGTTGTCGGGACGAGCGTCGTCGAGCTCGGCGCGGCCCTCGACGTCCTGGTCGACAACGTGTTCAGCCATACGCCGGCGCACACGTCGCTCGTCCTCGGTGTCGCCGTCGTCGGGCCGCTGGTCGAGGTCGTCGTCGAGGACGACGGGCCCGGGTTCGTCGCCGCCGACCTGGCAGAACGCGGCCGCAGCGGCACCGGGTCGACAGGTCTCGGCCTCGACGTCGCACGGCGCACGGCCGAGCGCGCGGGCGGCCGGCTGGTCATCGGAGCCGGTATGTCCGGCGGCGCCCGGATCGTCCTGGAACTGCCCTCTCAGGCTTAACCGAGTCTTAGCGGTCACTTGCCGCGCCCCGAACGCTGGCACCGCCAGGGTGGTCCTCAACGTCGTACTTGTCGTCCCACCGAACGAGGGATCCACCATGAACTGGAAGAGCCGCTCCTCCATCGCCGTGATGACGGCCACCGTCCTGACGGGCGCCGGGGCTGCCGCCGTGGCGAACGCCGTCACGACCGCCCAGCCCGCGCCCGCGCCCACCGCGGTCCAGACCCCGACCCCCACGCCGACGCCGACGTCGACCACCGACGCCGAGACGGCCGCCCTCGAGCAGACCGTCGCCGAGCTGCTCGACCAGGTCAAGACCCTCGAGGCCGAGGTCGCCGCAGTGCCGACCCCGTCGCCGAGCTACACGTACTCGGGCACGACGGCACCCGCACCGGCACCGGCTGCGGCACCGAGCCCCGCCGCCGCGCCGACGTACGAGTCGCACGAGACCGAGAGCCACGACACGGAGAGCCACGACTCGGAGGACGAGTCGGATGACTGACTCCCGCGCCCTCCGCCGCCGGGCGACGGCGCTCGCCCTGATCCCCGCGACCGCGGGCCTGTTCGGTGCGAGCGTCGCGTGGGCCGGGTCGCACGACCCGCTCGCCGCGTCGAGCGCCTCGAGCACACCGACCGTCGACCCGACGGCCGCTGCGGAGGCCACGGCAGCGGCTGAGGCGAGCGCCGCTGCCGACGCCGCCCGCCGCGCCGCCGCCGACCAGCACGTCGCCGAGCTCAAGGCGCAGGTCCAGGCCGCGCAGGAGCAGATCGCCGCACTCCAGGCCACGCTCGAAGCCAAGCTGGCAGCGGCTGCGGCACCTCAGGCGAAGGCCGCGGCCCCGCGGACCACGACGACCGCGCCGAAGACCACGGCCGTCGCACCGAAGGCAGCCGCCGCGCCGGCGCCCGCCCCGGCCGCTGCGCCCGCGCCCGCCCCGGCGCCCGCGCCGAAGGTCAACACCGTCACCAAGGCCTCGTGAGCCTGGTCCCGATGCCTACCGTCCAGGGACTGGCCGCCGACGGTGTCGAGGTGACGCGCTCGGATGAGCTGGTCGTCGTGTCGTTCCGGTCGATGGCGAGCCCCGTGACCCTGACGGTCGTCGACCCCGGACCGGACGCGGAGCTCCACCTCACCCGCGCGGTCGAGGCCGTGCGCGACGTCGAGCGCACGTGCTCGCGGTTCGACGCCACGAGCGCGCTGTCCCGGGCCAATGCGGCGCCCGAGCAGTGGCACCAGGTCCCGGCGACGCTCGCCGCCGCGGTCTCCGAGGCGTACCGGGCGCACCGTGAGACCGACGGCCTGTTCGACCCGCGGATCCTCGACGTCCTGCTCGGCTGGGGCTACGACCGCACGCTGCCGTTCGTCGACGGTGCGGTGACGCGCGACCCGGCTGCGCTCCCGGCCGTCACCCCGGCGGCGACGGTCCGACGGCCCGCCCCGTGGCATCCCGAGATCGTGGAGAGCGACGGGGAGTGGTGGATCCGGTTGGGTGACCAGCCGATCGACCTCGGCGGGATCGGCAAGGGCCTGGCCGTGCGGTGGGCTGCGGACGAGCTGGCCGACGCCGGCGCGGGCTACGCGGTCGACGCCGGCGGTGACGAGGCACTCGCAGGCGTCGGACCCGACGGCCCACGCTGGCGCGTCGGGGTCGAGGACCCGTCCGACCACGCCGAGCTCGTGCTCGTCCTCGACGTCACCGACACCGGGTGTGCGACCTCGTCGATCCGGCGTCGTCGGTGGACCTCCGGCGGTGCGCACGTCCACCACCTCGTCGACCCGCGCACGCGGCGTCCGGGTGGTGCCGGCTTGGCCGCCGTGACCGTCCTGGCACCGGATGCCGCCTGGTCGGAGGTCTGGAGCAAGACGCTGTTCCTCGCCGGGGCCTCGGAGATCCGGTCGGTCGCCGAGGACCTCGGCCTGACGGCCGCCTGGGTGCACGAGGACGGCACCGTCGGCACGACGACCCGGATGGACCCGCTGGTCATCTGGACCGCACGAGAGCTGGAGGCGCACCGATGAGACCGGCTCGCACGTCCTCGACGCCCACGTCCACGCCCTCGCTCGCCGGGGTGCTGGGGTCGATCCTGCTCGTCGTCGCCGGCGCGGCGACCGTCGCGTTCGGCGTCCTCCTCGTCCGCGACACGCTCGTCGGGCAGACCAAGGTCCCGTGGCTGCTGGGACGCGCCAGCGGTGTCACGTCGTACGTGCTCCTCACCTGCCTCGTGGCGACCGGCCTGGTGCTGTCGCACCCGTGGGCCCGCGGGCTCAGGCGGCCGTCGGCGGCGACGCGGATCGGCCTGCACGTCGGGCTCGCCACCTTCACGCTCGCCTTCACGGTCCTGCACGTCGTCGTGCTCGCGACCGACCCGTGGGCCCAGGTCGGGTGGCGTGGTGCCCTGCTGCCGATGGCCGCGGTGTACCGACCGGTCCCGGTCACGCTCGGGGTGATCGCGCTGTGGGCCGGGCTGATCACCGGGGTCACCGCGAAGCTCGCCGGGTCGGTCGCCGCGCGGGTGTGGTGGCCGATCCACAAGGTCGCCGCCGTCTCGCTCGCTCTCGTGTGGGGGCACAGCGTGCTGGCCGGCAGCGACATCCTCGCCCTGCGCGGCTTCTACCTCACGACCGGCCTCGCGCTGATCGGCCTCGCGGTGAGCCGCTACGGTGCCCGCACCCCGCAGGACCGGGTCGCCGAGCTGACGCGGGCGCTCGACGTCCCCCCGGAGCTGCGGCACGTGCCGCGCCAACGTGACCACGATCGACGCGACGGGGCCCTGCGATGAGCCCGGACGAGCTGACGGCTGACCCGTCGCGTGCGTGGTCCGGCACGGACCGCACCGAGCAGCTCAGGGTCACCCGGGACCAGCTCGCGTGGGACCGGTCGCGCTCGACGGGAGCAGAGACGGTCGCATGGGGCGCGCCCGCCCGGACGTCCCCCGCCCGGGTCTCGACTACGCAGACGTCGACCACGCAGACGTCGACCACGCACGGCGCGGCGCAGGCGCGGCCCGCGCTGCTGCTGCACGGCGTGCAGCTCGACCGCGTCGGCGAGGCCGACCCGTGGGAGCCCGCCGCCGTCGAGCACCTCGAGCACCTCGTCGGCCGGGTCGGTCCGCGGCCGCACGGGAGCCTCGACCTCGTCGCGATGATCGAACGCGCGGGGCTCACCGGCCACGGTGGCGCGCACGTCCCGGCGGCCGCGAAGTGGCGCAAGACGCTGCAAGGCGACGGGCCCCTGACCATCGTGGCGAACGGTGCCGAGAGCGAGCCGCTCAGCGCGAAGGACGCCACCTTGATGCGTCAGCGCCCCCACCTGGTGCTCGACGGGCTGGCCCTCGCCGCCGAGGCCCTCGGGGCGGACCGGGCCGTCGTCTGGCTGCACGGCGACGACCACGGCACCGCGGCGACCCTCCAGGGTGCGATCGCCGAGCGGCGCGCCGCACGCCTGCACGAGCCCGCCCCCGAGCTCGTCATGGGCCCCTCGCACTACCTGTCGGGCGAGTCGAGCGCGATCACCCGCGCGCTGCAGGGCGGCCCGACCCTCCCCACGGCGCGTCGTCCCCGGGACCCACGGAGCCGAAGCCCCCGGACGCTCGTGCACAACGTCGAGACCCTGGCCCGGCTGGCGCTCATCGCCCGCGGGTACCCGCCGCTGCCGACCATGCTGCTCACCGTGCTGACCCCGGTCAGCCGGATGGTCCTCGAGGTGCCGCGCGGGACCCCGGTGATCGACGTGCTCGAGGCCACCGGCTGGCTGCGGAACGGCGCGCCGCAGGCGGCGCTCCTCGGCGGGTACGGCGGCATGTGGGCGTCGTGGCGTGACCTGCGGTCGGCGACGTTCGACGAGCCCGCGCTGCGCGCAGCCGGCCTGAGCATCGGCGCCGGAGTCGTCGCACCGATCGCCCACGGCGCGTGCGGTCTCGCCGAGACCGCCGCCCTCACCGGCTACCTCGCATCGATGAGCGCCCGGCAGTGCGGGCCGTGCCTGTTCGGGCTCCCGGCGCTGACGGACGGCATGCGGGCCCTCGCGGCAGGCGAGGCCTCCCGCCGCGAACGTGCCCAGCTCCTCGAGGACCTGCGCCTCGTCGAGGGGCGCGGTGCGTGCCACCACCCCGACGGTGCGACGCGCCTGATCGCGTCCGCGCTGGAGGTCTTCGAGCACGACGTCGTCGAGCACGTCGCCGGCCGGCCGTGCTACGAGTCGGGGCGGATCACCCTGCCCGTCCCGGGGGGACACCGATGAAGAAGCACGGCGAGACGTCACGTCTGCGCATCGACGCGGCGGCCTGCGACGGCATCGGCGTGTGCGCCCACCTGGCGTCGGAGGTCCTGGAGCTCGACCGCTGGGGCTTCCCGATCATCACGGCCCGCGAGCTCTCCCGGAGTGAGCTCTCCGCCGCGCGGCGTGCGGTCCGGGCCTGCCCACGCAAGGCGCTCTGGATCGAGACCTCCGAGGTCCCGTCCGCCGCCGAGCGCAGACCGGGGGGCACCGCGCCGTTCTCGTCGTAGTCCGGTCGGGCGTCCCGAGCCGCGGGCGGGGCCGGCCGGTGGTAAGCCTGGGAGCACGGGCAGCCCTCCGGGAGAGCCGGACCTCGGACGGCCGACCGACGTGGACGACGGGAGGCGCACGGTGGACACCCCTGCGGTCGTGGCGCGCGGTCTCACCAAGCACTTCGGGACGGTGGTCGCCCTCGACCACCTCGACCTCGAGGTCCACCAGGGTGAGATCTTCGGGTACCTGGGACCGAACGGGTCCGGGAAGTCGACGACGGTGCGCCTCCTGCTCCACCTCATCCGGCCCACGAGCGGCAGCGCGACGATCATGGGCGTCCCGGTCGAGGACGTCGAGCGGTCCCACCGGCACGTCGGGTACGTGTCCGGTGACGTCGCGCTGTGGCCGCAGCTGACCGGCGCCGAGACCCTCGAGCTCCTGGGCCGGATCTCCGGGCGCGTGGACGTGGCCTTCCGCGACGAGCTCGTCGAGCGGCTGCAGGTCGACCCGTCCGTGCGGGCGCGCGCGTACTCGAAGGGCAACCGGCAGAAGATCGCCCTGGTCGCGGCCTTCATGACCCGGCCCGACGTCCTGCTCCTCGACGAGCCGACCGCGGGCCTCGACCCCCTCATGGAGGCGGTGTTCCAGGACCTGGCGCGTGAGGCGACCGCACGCGGCCAGACGATCTTCCTCTCGTCGCACATCCTCGACGAGGTCCAGGACCTGTGCGACCGGGTCGCGATCCTCCGCACCGGGCAGCTGGTGGAGGTCGCCGCGCTCGACGACCTGCGTCGTCTGCACACGACGATCGTCGAGGTGCTGATGGACGGCCCGGTGCCGTCGTTCGACGACGTCGACGGCGTCACCGCGAGCGAGCCGCTGCCCGGCGGCGTCCGGGTCTCGCTCACCGGGTCGCCGTCCGCGCTGATCGCCCGCCTCGCGACGCTCCCGGTCACGAGCCTGCGCACCGAGGAGGCGACGCTCGAGCAGGTGTTCCTGACGTACTACTGACGGGTCTCGGGCGCCCGGACGGTGCGGTGCGGGACAGGTGCGACGACGGTACGAGGGGAGGACGAGGTGACGGTCACCGAGGGGCCGGCCGCGGGGCCGGTCACGCGTCGACGGCACCGTGGCGCCCGTCGCCGCGGCACCGGTCGAGCGGTCGCCGGTCTGACCTGGCGGCTGACCCGGCGCGGGGCGGCGGTGGTCGCGGCCTCGACGGGCGTCTACGTCGTGATCGAGGCCGTCTCGTACGAGGCCGCGTATCCCGACGCCGCGTCGCGTGCCCGGCTCGCCGCGTTCGGCGACGACCCGGCGGTCCGCATCATGCAGGGGGTCCCGCACGCGGTCGACACGGTCGGCGGGTTCGTCACCTGGGACGCCGGGTGGATCCTCCAGGTGATCGTGTCGGTGTGGGCGCTGATCGTCGCGGTCCGCGTGCTCCGCGGCGACGAGGAGACCGGCCGGACCGAGCTCGTGCTCACCGGGTCGATCCGGGCCGGGCGTGCCCTGCTGGCCCAGCTCGCGGTGCTGGTCGCCGCGTGTCTCCTCGTCGGGACGACGATCGGTGTCGCGTTCAGCCTGGCGGGCGCCGCGCTGCCGGGTGCGCTGCTGTTCGGCGCGGAGGTCGCCGGGGTCGCCGCGTTCTTCGTGGCGGTCGCCGCGGTGGCCGCGCAGGTCTTCGTCGCGCGCTCGCGGGCGGTGAGCGTCGCGGCCGCCGTGCTCGGGGCGGCCGTGCTCGTGCGGATGGTCGCGAACAGCGCGGACTCGCGCAGCTGGATCGGGTGGTTGACGCCGCTCGGGTGGATGGACCAGCTTCGCCCGTTCGGGGACGACCGGTGGCCCGTGCTCGCGGTCCCGGTCGGAGTGGTCGTCGTCCTGGTGGTGACTGCCATCCGGTTGCGGGACGCGCGCGACACCGGGGCGGGCCTGGTCGGCGGGCAGGAGAGCCGTCGGTCGCGGCTGTGGGGCCTCGGCAGCCCGCTCGCGTTCGCGTGGCGCACCAACCTGGCGGTGCTCGTCGGCTGGGTCGCCGGCCTCGCGATCTGGAGCCTGGTGATCGGGCTGCTGGTCCGGAGCGTCGCCGACTTCATCGCGGCGGACCCGAGCTACCGGGACCTGCTCGCGACGCTCGGTGTCCGGGTGTCGGACGTCCCTCGGACCTTCGTGGCGCTCGCGTCCGTGATCACCGGTCTGGTGATCGCGCTGTTCGCCGCGTGGCGGATCGGTGCGGCCTGGACCGAGGAGGCGGCGGCCCGGCTCGAGCACCTGGTGACACGTCCGGTGCTGCGACGCCGCTGGCTCGGCGGGCACGTCGTCCTCATGCTGGGGTCCGTCGTGCTGCTCACCGCGGTCTCGGCGACGGCGATGTGGCTCGGTGGTTCGGTCACGGGCGCGGACCTGTCGGTGGGCGACGCGTTCGCGTCGATGTTCAACACGGTGCCGGCCGTCGTCGTGTTCGGCGGTCTCGCGGTGCTGGTCTACGGCGTCGCGCCGCGGGTCACGGTCGCCGTCACCGCGTCGGCCGCGATCGCGACCTACGTGCTGCAGGTCGTCGGGCCGATGCTGTCGTGGCCCGAGGCCGTCATCGGGATCTCGCCGTTCCGTCACCTCGAGGCCGTCCCGGTCGACCCGTTCGGGCTGACGGCCGCGGTGGTCATGGTCGCGATCGGGGTCGCGGCGACGGTGGCCGGGGTGCTCGCGTTCGAGCGACGGGACCTCGTCGGGGCGTGAGCCGGCCGGCCGGTCCGCACGTCCCGGAGAGGGTCAGACGGAGGTGACGGACTCGGGAACCGCCGGGCCGGGTTCGCGTCGGGGCGTCGGCAGGGTGGCCTCGAGCAGGGTGGGGAGGCGACGCTCGATCGTCGTGACGAGCGCGGGCACCTGATCCGCGGGCACCGGTCGGCCGAGGCCGAACCCTTGGGCGGAGTAGCAGTGCAGGTCCCGCAGGCGCAAGAACGTGCGGTCGTCCTCGACCCCCTCGGCGACGACGTCGAGGTGGAGCGCCTCAGCGAGCTCGATGGTCGCTCGCACGATGGCCTCGCTCACCGGGTCGGTGAGGAGGTCGGTGACGAACGACCTGTCGATCTTGAGCCGCCGGACGGGGAGCTGGTGCAGGTACCCGAGCGAGCTGTGGCCGGTGCCGAAGTCGTCGACGGACAGGGTGACGCCCAGCCGGTCCAGCTCCTCGAGGGTGCGCTTCGACCGCCCCGGGTCGACCATGGCGACGCTCTCGGTGATCTCGAGCTCGAGGGACGATGCCGGCAGCCCGTGCCGCTCGAGGGCGGCCTCGACGTCCGCGACGAGGTGCGGGTCCAGCAGGTTGCGCACGGAGAGATTGACGGCGACCGTCAGCGGGTGGCCGTCCTGGTTCCAGCGCGCGCACTGCGCGAGGGCCAGGTCGAGGACGTGGTGCGTCAGCGGGCCGATGAGCCCGGTCTGCTCGGCGGCGGCGATGAACGAGTCCGGGCCGAGGAGCCCGTGCTGCGGGTGCTGCCAGCGTGCGAGCGCCTCGACCGAGAGCACGCGGCCGTCCCCGATGCGCACCTGCGGCTGGTAGTGGAGCACGAGCTCGTCGTTCGTAAGGGCGCGCGGCAGCTCCCCGGCGAGCAGGGAGGCGTGCTCCGCGGCGGCGGTGGAGCGCTCGTCGTACTCGGCGATGTGGTCGGGTCGGGACTTGGCTGCGGTCGCGGCCGCATCGACCCAGCTCAGCGCGGCGTTGGGGTCGACGACCTGGTCGGTGAGGAGCAGCGCACCGATCCGCGCCTCGACCGCGACGGTCACCCCGGGCAGCTCGTACGGGCAGTTGAGCGAGCGGAGCACGCTGGAGGCGACGGGGAGGACGTCGACCTCGGAGGAGATCCGGCGGCACAGCACCACGAAGGTGTCGCCGCCCATCCGCGCCACGACACCCTGCTCGCCGGCCATCTCGACGAGCCGGTCGCCGACGCCGCGCAGGATCGCGTCCCCGGTCTGGTGCCCGAGGACGTTGTTGATCTCGGTGAAGCGCTCGAGGTCCACGAGGAGCAGGCCGGCGTCGCGGGTACGCGGGGCGGCGAGGAACTCGCGGAGGTGGGTGGCGAACCGCTGCCGGTTCATCAGGCCGGTGACGAAGTCCGTGCCGGCGAGCCGGTCGAGCCGGCGTGCGTGCTCCTGGAGGTCGCGCACCATGTGCATGATGCGCAGGGTCAGGAGGCCGATCATCGTGACCCCGACGGCGATGGCCGGCCACAGGTGCAGCGGGCGCCCGGTCGCGAGCTCCCAGGCGATGAGCCCGGGGCCGACGAGGCAGACGGAAGCGAGCGCACCGACCTCGCGGGCGCGCACGGGCGCGGGCGCCCGGTCCACAGGGGCCGAGAGCACCGTCATCGACGGGTGCAGTGCGGACGCGCCCAACAGCACGTAGGACGCGAGCCACAGCACATCGAGGCTGTCGACGCGGGCGGCGATCGCGGGGGTGAAGGTCGACACGTCGTACAACGTGTCCGCGACGAGGAGGAGGACGAACGCCAGCGTGAGCGTCAGGCCGGCGACGGGGCGCTCGGTGCGGCTCCAGGAGACCCGGACCAGCGCGGCGAAGAGGAGGATGTCGCCGATCGGGTACGCAGCCGCGACCAGCCGCGCGAAGGTCGAGCCCTCGGTGCCCGACCACATCGGTGCGATGACGAAGACCCACCACAGGAGAGCGACGGCCACCGTCACGAGCGCGCTGTCGATGAAGGCCGTCGAGGACCCTTGGGTGCTCGATCGGGCGAACATGACGAGGAGCGCTGCGGCGAGGACGACGTACGCAGGCAGGTACAGCGCGTCCGCGAGCGACGGGAACGGGTCCAGCAGCCTGACGTCCTGGTACCAGGAGAAGATGGCGTCGCCGATCACCCACAGGGTCGTTGCCGCGGCGAGCAGGTACCAGGCGACGGCTGCGTGCGGCCGGTTCCGGCGGGCCCCGATGATGATCGCGACGACGGCCGAGGCGCCGATCGCCTCGTAGACGGCGTCGCGCAGGAGCCCGTGCGGGAGAGCCAGGATCGCCACGGATGCGACGAGGCCCGCGCCGAGGTACGCCCGGTGGCTCACGCCACGTGCGCGCGACACCGCTGCCTGCCGCGCCGTTGCCGGTCGCGTCGAGGCCGTGGCCGCGCGAGCCGGCGGCGGCGTCATGGCGACTCCATACCCATGACATCGGCATCGCCGGGCCGGAGTTGAGGTCGGGTGGAGGTCGTCGGGGGTGATGGCGGGGTGTGACGACGGGGTGCGACGGCGGGCAGTGTCGCGGGTACGGGGCGTCGGTACCGGGTGTCGGTCACGTGCGCGTCGAGCTGTCAGCTGTCGTCCGCGGCGATGTGCTGTACTGGTCATCTCGAAAGTTCGGATACCCGAACTCTGCTGACGTGGAGGCCACGGTGGTCGCTGAGTCGGTGTTCCGCACCGTGCGGTACCGGCGCCTGCTCCCGTTGCTCGGCCCGGCGTTCGTCGCAGCGATCGCGTACGTGGACCCCGGCAACGTCGCCGCGAACCTCACCGCCGGGTCCCGCTACGGCTACCTGCTCGTCTGGGTCCTCGTCCTCGCCAACACGATCGCGGTCCTCGTCCAGTACCAGTCGGCCAAGCTGGGCCTCGTCACGGACCGCACGCTCCCGGAGCTGATCGGCCAGCGCCTCAACCGTCCGTCCCGGATCGCGTTCTGGGTCCAGGCCGAGATCGTCGCTGCGGCCACCGACCTCGCCGAGGTGATCGGCGGTGCGATCGCGCTGTACCTGCTCTTCCGCCTGCCGTTGCTCGTCGGCGGGGTGATCGTCGGTGCGGTGTCGATGCTCATGCTGATGGTCCAGACCCGGTACGGGCAGCGCTCGTTCGAGTCGGTCATCATGGCGCTGCTGGGGGTCATCGCGGTCGGGTTCGTCGCCGGTGTGGTGGTCGATCCGCCGGACGCCGGGAGCGTGGTCTCCGGTCTGGTCCCGCGCTTCGCCGGGACGGACAGCGTGCTGCTGGCCTCGAGCATGCTCGGCGCGACCGTCATGCCGCACGCGATCTACGTGCACTCGGCGCTCGTCCGGGACCGCTTCAGCGGCCGCGACCGTGCCGACGGGCACGTCCACCTGCTCCGGGCCACGCGCTGGGACGTGATCGGTGCGCTCGGAGTCGCCGGCCTCGTCAACATCGCGATGCTGCTGCTGGCCGCCTCGAGCCTGCAGGGCATGAGTGGCACCGACACGATCGAGGGCGCTCACGCCGCCGTCGTCTCCGCCCTCGGCCCGACCATCGGGCTGGTGTTCGCGATCGGGCTCCTGGCCTCGGGTCTCGCATCGACGTCGGTCGGCGCCTACGCGGGCGCGACGATCATGCAGGGGCTGGTGCACAAGCAGATCCCGCTGCTGCTGCGGCGGGCCATCACGATCATCCCGGCGCTCGTCGTGCTCGGTCTGGGGATCGACCCGACCTGGGCGCTGGTGGTGAGCCAGGTGGTGCTGAGCTTCGGCATCCCGTTCGCGCTCCTCCCGCTGCTGCGGCTGACGAGCGACCGCCGCCTGATGGGTGTCGCGGTCAACAGCCGGGTGATGCGCTGGACGATGACGGTGGTCGTCGCGCTGGTCGCCCTGCTCAACCTCGGCCTCGTGTACCTGACGCTGGCCGGCGGCTGAGGTCGTACGTCCGCCCCGGCCGCGCCTGCGGGAACGGTGCGGCGAACGGGCCCGCGCCGACCGCGCGCGCGAGTAGCGTCGAGCGACGGCCCACGAGAAGCGCAGGAGGTCGTGGACCGAGAGGCGCGGCGCATGCCGCAGACGCGGGAGCGCGACGATGGTCGGCTGGAGCGGGCACGACGCGGTGCGTGGTCGTGCGGGGGCGGCGTTCGCCCGCGCGCGGATCCCGGTGGCGGGTCGGCTGCGACGTACCGCCTGGGCGGTGACCCTCGCGGGTCTTGCGCTCGGTGCGGCGGGTTGCGGCGCAGGGACGACACCGGGCACGACGTCGTCGGACGCCGCGCCCCCGTCGATGGCGGCGGTCGGATCCGCGTTCGTGGCGGCTGAGCCGACAGTCGAGCCGACCGCCGGACCGAGCTCCGAGCCGACCGCCGGACCGGCGACCGAGGGGCACGTCGTCGATCTCGATGCGGTGCCGACCGACATCCCGCTCGTCGTCGACCGGCTCCTCCGCGTCGTCGCACTCGACGCGGGAGGGTGGCAGGTCGACGTGGAGCTCGCCGATCGTGGGGGGTACGACCGGGCGCGAGCGGCGCTCCTCACCGCAGGCTACGACGTCGTCTCGGAGACCAGACCCGGTGAGATGCGGTGGACCGGGGACTTCGCGAACGTGCAGTACACGGTCCACCTCGACGTCTCCAACGACACGGGCGGCGGCTTCATGGGGGACTACCTGATCGCTCGTCGGTCCTGACGGTCACCGCATCGCCGGGGCGACCCGACGGCCGCGTCGCCGCGAAGGGCCATCGGCCGCGTCGGCAGGGTGTGGTTGTCTGTCCGGTGGGTCGATGACCGACGGGAGGTCGACGATGGCAGGGATCGCCGCACGGATCGGTGCACGGGGCCTGACGACGCGGTGGCTCGTCCGCGCGCCGATCGGGCTCTACCGGGCCGGGCTCGGGTTCCTCTTCGGTTCGCGGCTGATCATGCTGGAGCACCGCGGGCGGACGTCCGGCCGGCGCCGGTACGTCGTGCTCGAGGTCGTGGACCACCCGTCGCCCGACGTGTACGTGATCGTCTCCGGCTTCGGGGCGCGGGCGCAGTGGTACCGCAACGTCCTCGCCGAGCCGCGGGTGCGGGTGTCGATCGGGTTCCGCCGGCAGCTGGCCGCGACCGCGGTGCCGATGACCCCCGAGGAGTCGTCCGCTGCTCTCCGCCGCTACATCGAGGTGCACCCGAAGGCCTGGGCGAAGCTGCGCGAGACGATCGAGGTGGCGGTCGGCGCCCCGGTGACCGAGCTGCCGATGGTCCGCGTGCGACTCACCGGCGAGCGGACGACGGCGAGCGGACGCCGGTGAGCGAGACCTGGTGCGCGGACGCCGGTGAGCGAGACCCGGCGAGCCGACGCCGGGTCAGTCGTCCGACGTGTCGGTGAGCTCTCGCGTGTAGGCGACGAGCGACCGCTGGAACCGTGTCAGGTGTCGTGACAGGGCCGTGAGCGCGACGGCGACGGCCTCGCGTTCGCGCCCGGTGTCGACGAGGGCGAGCGCGAGGAACGCGTCGACCGCGTCGTCGAGCCCGTCCGACCCGGCGGCGGCCTCGGCGGTGAGCAGCGCGACGCTCTCGTCCGCCTGCCCGAGGTTCCGCAGCGAGCTCGCGAGCTGGATCACGGCCTCGCGACGACGTCGGCCGGACAACCCGTTCGCGAGGGCGTCCCGGTACAACGGCACGGCACGGTCGGGGTGCCCGGTGGAGTCCCACACCGAGCCCCGCTCGTACGCCGCGATCGGGCTGCCGTCAGGAAGCTCGGCCACGAGCCCCTCCATGAGCTCCCGGAGCTCGGCCTCGGGGTATCGGTCGGCCGCCGCCCACAGGTCCGCGACCCGCTGCTCCCACGTCGTGTCGGTCATCCGCGCAGTCTGGCACGCGCCCTGATCACGGTTCGCGCCGGCGGCGGCGAGCGCCGGCGGTTGACGAGCGCGCCCGCCGGCGGAACCCTCGGGGCATGCAATTCGTGAGCAGGTCAGGGGGACCGGACGCCGCGCGTGCCGCGGAGCGGGCGCGGAGGATGAACCCTCCGGAGAACGAGATCCCGTGCGCGGCGGCACTGAGCGCGGTGCTCGCGCGCACCGATGACGTCGCCGTCGGGCTCGACGGTGCGACAGTCTTCAGCACCGGGGTCCTCCTCCGGATCATCGTGCGCCGCCGTCGCGACGGTGAGCCCGACCGCCCAGAGGACCTCGTCGCGTTGGCGCACGGCGGGCACCTGCCTCCTGCGGACGGGCGCCAGCTGATGCTCGGCGTCGAGCTGGCCGACGGCCGAAGGGCCGCGATGCTGGGCGACCCGTGGTTCCGGCATCTCTCGGAGGACGACTCGCTGGACGTCGCACTCGTCTCTCGGGGGGCGGGAGGCGGCGGGCGGACGTACGACGCCTCCTACTGGCTGACCGTCGTCCCGCCGGCGGGCGACCTCAGGATCGTGTGCGCCTGGCCGGCGTTCGGGATCCCGGAGACCGTGACCGTCCTGGATGCGGGTCCTCTCGCCGAGGCAGCCGCCTGCGTGGTCGAGCTCTGGCTGGTGGAGCCCGCATCGGCCGACGAGTACGAGCCGCGGCCACCGGCCCGACCGGTCGTGGCGCCGGGCGGGTGGTTCGAGCAGGTTCTCGGCGCTCCGACGAGCGATCCGGGTCCGGCCGTCTGACTCCTCGACCTCACGCGCGCGACGAGCAGCCGCCCCGAACGCGTCGGCCGACGCGCGAGCCGGGTCACGGCTCGAACCGGTACCCCATCCCCGGCTCGGTGATCAGGTGGCGCGGGTGGGCCGGTTCCGGCTCGAGCTTGCGGCGGAGCTGCGCGAGGTAGACGCGCAGGTAGTTGGTCTCGTGCTCGTAGTGCGGTCCCCAGACCTCCCGCAGCAGCTGCTGCTGGCTCACGAGCTTGCCGACGTTGCGGACGAGGATCTCGAGCAGATGCCACTCGGTGGGGGTGAGCCGGATCGTCACCCCGTCCCGCTCGACCCGCTTGGCGGCGAGGTCGACCGTGAAGCTCGCGGTGCGGACGACGGGCGCCGGCGGGTCCGGGATCGCGCGGCGCAGGCCCGCGCGGATCCGGGCGAGCAGCTCGTCCATGCCGAACGGCTTGGTCATGTAGTCGTCGGCGCCGGCGTCGAGGGCATCGACCTTGGTCGCCTGGCTGTCGCGGGCCGAGAGGACGATGATCGGCACGGTCGTCCAGCCGCGCAGCCCGGCGACGACGTCGACCCCGTCGAGGTCCGGCAGCCCGAGGTCGAGCACCACGAGGTCGGGCACGAAGCTCCCGGCGAGCCGGAGCGCGCTCGCGCCGTCGGAGGCCGTCTGCACCTCGAAGTGCCGGGCGCGCAGGTTGATCGACAGTGCGCGCAGCAGCCCGGGGTCGTCGTCGACGACGAGGATCTTGGTCATGGGTGCACCGGGGTCTCGAGGGCGAGCGGGATCTCGAGGGTCATGGTGAGGCCGCCGCCGGCAGTCGTGCGCGGGGTCACGGTCACGCCCATCGCGTCGCAGAACCCCTTGACGATCGCCAGGCCGAGCCCGACGCCGGCACCGTCGGTGCGGTCGTCGAGCCGCTGGAACGGCGCGAACATGGACCCCCAGCTCTCCGGTGCGACGCCGCTGCCGTGGTCGACGACGTGCAGGTGCACCCGACCGCCGCTCACCGACGCACCGAGCACGACGGGCCGCCCGGCGGGGCTGTGCCGGCGGGCGTTGTCGACGAGGTTCGCGACCGCGCGCTCGAGCAGGCCCGGGTCGGCCTCGACGAGCGGCAGGGTGTCGGGGATCTCCATGACGATCGCGCTGGTCGGGGTGTCGAGCACCGCACGCGAGACAACCTCGTCGAGGGCGACGGCGGTGAGCTGCACCGTGACCCGGCCCGCCTGGAGCCGGCTCATGTCGAGCAGGTTCGCGATCAGGTCCGTGAGCCGGTCGGACGACTCCTCGATCGTGGCGAGCAGCTCGTCCTGCTCCTCGGGGGACCACGCGATGTCGTCCTGACGCAGGCTGCTCACGGCGGCCTTGATGCCCGCGAGCGGAGTCCGGAGGTCGTGGCCGACGGCGGCGAGCAGCGCGGAGCGGACCCGGTCGGTCTGGGTCAGCTCGTCGGCCTGCGCCGCGAGCCGTTGGGCCTCCCAGGCCCGGGCGGCCGCTGCGGCCAGGCGTTCGAGCACGCGTCGGTCCTCGGCGAACAGCGTCGGGCCGTGGGCGACGAGCACGAGCTCGCCACCGGCCGGGACGCGGATGCTCGCGGGGCTGGCCTCGGGCGGGCCGACGCGCGCGATGACGGCACCGTCACCGGCGGGCGTGGACCGGACGAGGGCCGCGGACGTCATGCCGAACGTCGTGCGGACGTTCTCGAGGACCTGCGTGAGGCTCAGCTCGGCGGCGGGCCGGGCCGCGAACCGCGACAGCAGGCGCGCCTCGACGCCGCTCCGAGCGGCACGTCCACGGTCCCGGGCCGCGACCTCGACCGTGAGGCTGACGATGATCGCCACGACGGCGAACACCACGAGCTCGACGATGCTGTCGCGGTTCTCGACCGCGAGCGTGTGGTACGGCGGCGTCAGGAACCAGTTCGCCGCGAACAACGACGCGGCCGCCGCGAGGATCCCCGGCCACAGCCCGCCGACAGCGGCCACGACGACGTCGGCCAGCACGTACAGCAGGAGCACGCTCCCGAGCGCGAGGTCCTGCCCGACCAGCACCCAGGTCAGCAGGGGCAGACCGACGAGGGCGATCGCCAGCCCCGACCAGCGCCGCGCCGGCGAGAGCCCCGCGTCGGGCAGCGGGAGACCGCCGACGCGAGTCGAGCCGCCGGTCGCGTCGTCTGTCGCCATGGGATCAGCGTGGCACGGGCACGGGCTCAGGTCCCGGCGCTGCGGTCCGCGGCGCTGCGGTCTGCGACCCTGTGGTCGACGGCGCCACGGTGTCCGGCGTCACGGTCTGCGGTACCGGCTCGCCGCCGAACCGCCACGGCACGCTCGTCACCATCACACCGCTCTGGAACAGCAGGCGTGCCTTGAGCCGCAGGGCGCTCTGGTTGTGCAGGAGCTGCTCCCACCAGTGCTCGACGACGTACTCGGGGATGAACACCGCGACGACGTCCCGCGGCCCCTTGCGGCGGATGTCCGCGATGTACTCGATCGCGGGTCGGGAGATGTCGCGGAACGGCGAGTCGAGCACGGTCAGCGGGACGGGGACGTCGCGTGCCTTCCACTCGGCGACGAGGCGGTCCGTGTCGGCCTTGTCCGTGCGGACCGTCAGGGCGACGAGCGTCGACGGGCGGGTCGCGCGGGCGAACGAGAGGGCGCGCAGCGCCGGTGCGTTGAGGCGCGAGATGAGGACGACGGCGTGCACGCGGCTCGGCAGCGGGACCCCGTCGACCCGGGGCACCAGCTCCCGGTCGACGCGCTCGTAGTGCCGCTTGATCCCGTGCATGAGCGAGTACAGGATCGGCATCGCGATCACGACGAGCCACGCGCCGTGCGTGAACTTGGTCGCGAGCACGATCACGAGGACCAGCGCGGTCAGGGCCGCACCGAAGCCGTTGATCGCCCGGGCGCGGAGGATGTGCCCGCGCTCGGTGCGCTCGGCCTCCCGCAGCTTGTCCGTCCAGTGCCGCACCATCCCGGCCTGGCTCAGCGTGAACGAGACGAACACACCGAGGATGTACAGCTGGATCAGTCGGGTCGGGCTGGCCTCGAACGCGACGAGGAGCACGACGGCGAACCCGGCCAGGATGATGATGCCGTTGCTGAACACGAGCCGGTCGCCGCGACGGGAGAGCTGGCGCGGGAGGAACCCGTCGTGCCCGAGGATCGACGCGAGGATCGGGAACCCGTTGAACGCGGTGTTCGCGGCGAGCACGAGGATCAGCGCCGTGAACGTCTGGACCAGGTAGAACCCGAGGCTCGCGCTGCCGAACACCGCCCCGGCGAGCTGGGCGATCACGGTGCGCTGCGTGTAGCCGGCCGGTGCGCCGATCAACCGCGCCGGGTCGTCGGAGATGTGGACGTGCGCGATCAGGGCCATCGCGGTGAGCCCGATGAACATGGCGATCGTCAGGCCGGCCATGATGCCGAGCGTCGCGGAGGCGTTCTTGCTCTTCGGCGGCCGGAAGTTCGGCACCCCGTTGCTGACCGCCTCGACGCCCGTGAGGGCGGTGCACCCGGACGCGAACGCGCGCAGCACGACGGCGACGAGCAGCAGCCCGCTCGGTGCCGCGCCGGGCAGGGCGGCGACCTGGAGGTGCGCGGACTCGGCGACCGGGGCGGCGCCCGTCGCGGTGCGGAACAGCCCGACCGCGATCATGAGGAACACCGAGCCGACGAACGCGTAGGTCGGCACCGCGAACGCCTTGCCGGACTCCTTGAGGCCGCGCAGGTTGGCGAGCGCGAGCAGCACCACCACGCCGACGGACAGCGTCACGGTGTGCGGCGCGAGGGACGGGAACGCGGACACGATGTTCGCGACACCTGCCGCGACCGAGACGGCGACCGTGAGCACGTAGTCGATCAGCAGCGCACCGGCGGCGATCAGCGCCGCGTTCTGCCCGAGGTTCGCGCGGCTGACGGCGTAGGCGCCGCCACCGTTCGGGTAGGCGTACGTGGTCTGCCGGTAGGAGATCACCACGACCGCCAGCAGCAGGATCACCCCGGCCGCCACCCACGGGGCGAGGTGGATCAACGACAGCCCACCGACGGACAGGACGAGCAGGATCTCCTCGGTCGCGTACGCGTTCGAGGACAACGGGTCCGAGCAGAAGACGGGGAGCGCGAGCACCTTGGGGAGCAACGTCTCACCCATGCGCGCACTGCTCAGGGGGCGCCCGACGAGCAGGCGTTTGGGCACACTGATGACCTGGGACACAGCTCGAGTCAACCCTCGGCCGCACGGGCCGATCGGCGATCTTGACGCGTTCTTCACGCCGGAGAGGCGAGTCTTGACGCGGCCCGGAGGTGCGGGTCGAACCGGGGGTCACGCGCACCCGGGTCTACACAGGAGTGTCACATCCAGCGCATAGGACATCGGACCCATGCGCCGCGCCGCCGCGCCCTCCTAGTGTCGAAAGACGATCGGCTTCCTCTCTGAGGTGGTGCGCGATGGACGATGACGTCAAGTCGGCTGCTCCGAACGAGCCGAACGAGCCGCACCCGTCGACCGCCGGCACGGATGCACCGGTCCCGGCCCCTCCGCCGCCCCCCGCACGCAAGCGCCACGGGTGCCTGACCTCGTTCGTGATCGTGCTCGTGATCCTGCTGGTCAGTGCCGGTGGGGTGTACGTGTGGATGCGGAGCCAGAGTCAGCCCCGCGATCTCGGGGTGCACGCCACCGAGGCCGACTTCGACAGCGCCCTGGTCAAGGCTGGCGTCCAGTGGCCGGTCCTGCCGGCAGGTGCGAACCCGGCCGACTACGAGCGGGTCTACACCGGGTCGCAGCCGTTGGACGCGACGTTCACCGAGGCCGAGCTGTCCGCCCTCATGTCGTTCCGGCACTCGTCGTCGTACTGGCCCGTCAGCGACGTCCAGGTCGACATCACCGGACCCGACAGCGCACGGATGTCCGCGGTGGTCACCTACGGGGGGCAGGACTGGCCGGTGTACGTCGAGGGCACGGCCGGCTTCAGCGGCTCGACCCTGTGGGCCGACATCGCCGACGCCTCGGTCGGCCCGATGCACGTCCCGTCCAACTTGCTCTCTCGGGGGTCCAGCGTGCTCGAGAGCCTGGTGAACGACAGGCTCGCGCGCATCCCTGGCCTGGACATCACCTCGATCGAGGTCACCGACGCCGGGCTGCACGTGGTGGGCACGACGTGGCAGACAGCCGAGTACGTCAAGACCAGCTGAGCACGTCAAGACCAGCTGAGCACGTCAGGCCCAGCTGAGCGGGTGTCGGGTACCGGTCGCGGGGGAGCGGCGACGGGCCCGTGTCGGCCGCGCGTTGTAGCGTCTCCGCAGGATCGAGACCGCGAACGGAGAGCCCCATGGCGACGGTTGTCTCGCGGGACGGCACAGCGATCGGGTACGACGCAGTCGGCGACGGCACACCCGTCGTCCTGATCGGCGGCGCCCTGAGCGACCGCCGCAGCGCGGCTCCGCTGGCCCAGGTGCTCGCGACCGACCTGCGCGCGATCACCTACGACCGTCGCGGGCGCGGTGACAGCGGCGACACCCCGCCCTACGCGGTCGAGCGGGAGATCGAGGACCTCGCGGCCGTGATCGACGCGGCCGGTGGCCGCGCGTTCGTGTACGGCCACTCCTCGGGTGCGGCTCTCGCACTCGCTGCGCCAGCAGCAGGCGTGCCGATCGGGCGCCTGGTCGTGTTCGAGCCGCCCTTTGCGGTCGGGGACCGGCCCGCCGGGCCGGTCGACCTCGTCGAGGAGCTCCGCACGCTGCTGGACGCGGGTCGCCGCGGCGAGGTGGTCGAGAGGTTCATGACCGACGCCGTCGGACTCCCGCCGCAGGCCGTCGCGCAGACCCGTCAGTCACCCGCCTGGCCGGCGCTCGAGGCCCTGGCCCACACGATCCTCTACGACCTGCAGGTCATGGGCGACAACCGGCCCCCGGACGCGGCGCTCGCGCGCATCACGGTCCCGACGTTGGCGCTCGGCAGCACCGGCAGCCCTGCCTGGCTCCAGGACGCCGTCGCGGCGACGGCGGCGCGGGTGCCGGGTGCGACGTCCCGGCTCCTCGACGGTAGCTTCCACACTGTGCCGCCGGAGGATCTCGCGCCGGCGCTGCTGGAGTTCTTCCAGGTCTGAGTCGACGCGGGGACGTCGACCCTAGATGCCGGCCTTGTCGAGAGCGCTCTGGAGCGACTGCACGTAGCCCTGGCTGGTGACCGTCGCCCCGGACACCATCGAGATGTTCGCGGACTGCGCCGCCACGGCCTCCTGGTTGAGGATCGGGATCGCGTAGGCGTTGATCTGCTGGTCACGGCCGTTGCCGTTCGGGTAGGCGATGGCCTCCGACGCGGTGACCTTCCCGTCGGTGACGGTGATCCGCACCTGGACGTCACCCCACCGGGTCGAGGCGACGTCGCCGTCGTAGGTCGTCGTGGTGGTGCCGGACGAGCCGGTTCCGGAGCTCGTGCCGCCGGTCGTCCCGGTGCCCGAGGTCCCACCGGGACCGGTGGACACCGACCGGTTGGTGCTCGTGGGCCACGAGAAGAGCATGACGACGGCGGTGACGGTGCTGGCAAGGGCGATGATGATGCGGCGCATGAGGGTTCTCCGGGTGTCCTGCTGGTCTACCAGCTGAAGCGTTCGACGTGCAGGGCGTGGCTCCCGACACCGGCGGCGCGCGCATCGGCGCCGACCGCCTCGGCCCAGGGTGCGGCCCCGCACACGTACACGTCCGTGCGGTCGAGGTCGGGGATGAGTCGCGTGAGGGCTTCGGGGCCCGGCACGTGCCCCAGGTGCGCGGGCAGCCACGTCGTGCCGGCGGTGCTGCGCGGCCCCACGAGGTCGAGGACCTTCACGGCGCCGGAGGCGACGAGCGCATCGAGCTCGGCCTGCAGCGGTTGCGGCCCGGCGGCGTGGAAGCGGCGGATCACGGTGACCGGCCACTCGGTGGGTCCGGGGTTGGCGACCGTGGCCTGGAGCACCGAGATCAACGGGGCCAGGCCGAGGCCGCTGCCGATGACCGCGAGGCGGGGCTGCGTGCGGACGTCCGGGGTGAGACGGCCGTACGGCCCCTCGATGAGGACACGCGTGCCGGGCTTCATCCGGGCGAGGCGGTCGCCGTCGTCGCCCTGCGTGCTCGACGTGACCCGGAGGCCGGCGGTGGTGGGCGCCGCGGAGAGCGACAGGGGGTGGCCGCGGGTCCAGCCCGGTCCGGTGCGGAACCGCCACACGAAGAACTGCCCGGCGGCCACCGGCATCCTCGCGAGGTGCTTGCCGGTCAGGTGGATCGACACCACGTCGGGAGCCTCGGTGACGACCTTCGAGACGACGAGGTTCTGCTGCCGGGACAACCGCCACGGCATCGCGACCCGGAACGCGAGCACCGAGGCGAGCGCGAACGCGTACAGGCCCCACCAGTAGGCCGTGGCCACCGGTGACGCGAGGAAGTCCGCACCGGTCCAGAGCTGGTGCGGCAGGGCGAGGCCTGCGCCGAGGTACGCGTACAGGTGCAGCAGGTGCCACGACTCGTAGCGCATCCGGCGGCGGGCGGCGCGGATCGACGTGACCATGATCATGACGAACAGCGCGGTGCCGGCGGTCGCGAGCAGCATCCCGGGCGCGGTGGTCACGAGGGACCAGAGCTCGGACAGGAACGGGAGGCGACCGAGCATCGCGTAGGCGAGGGTCGTCAGCACCGCGTGCGCGAGCAGCAGGTTCACCGAGGTGAACCCGAGCAGCCGGTGCCAGCGGGAGATCGCGTCCTGGCCGAGCGCCCGCTCGACCCACGGGATCCGCGCCATCGAGAGCACCTGGAGCAGCAGCATGTCGGAGCTGACGAGCCCGGTCAGCCGCCCGAGGGAGAGGATCGAGTCGCCGGCGCCGGCGAACAGGTTCTGCACACCGCCGTTCGAGACCCACAGGGCGACGACCACGAGTGCGGAGAACCACACCACGACGCCGACGGCGTCGGGCCACCAGGTGCGACGGACGGGAGCGCGGAGCGGCCTGGCGCGGGGGCTCCGCGCGGGTGCCGAGGTCGGCGTCGTGAGCGTCGTCATGCCTCGATGTTCCCGGCCTCGGCTCGGGGAACCCCGTTGCTGTGCTGTGCGTGGTCTGTGACCGGACGGCCCCGCTGGGCGCGCCGTCATCGCGGTCAGCCCCTCCGGAGGCGGTGGACGAGCAGCACCGCGCCACCACCCACCGCGGCGCCGATCGTGTTCATGACCACATCCTGCACCGTGGAGTAGCGGCCGGGGATGGCGAGCTGGACCGTCTCGATGAGGATCGTGAAGGCCAGGCCCGTGAGGACGGTTCGGACGAGGACGGCGGCTGCGGGTCCACGGACCGATCCGGGGGTGTCCTCACGCGCCACCGGCGCCGCGCGGTCCGGGCGTGCGAGCCGCGCTGACCAGAACGGCACGAGGAGCATCCCGAGCGGCACGAACATCCCGATGTTGGCGACCGCCTCGAGGGCGGGCATCGTCATCGGGATCCCGACACCACGGATCGCGTCGAGGATCGCCGTCTCCCACCGCGGGGCGTCGCTGTGCTGCGGGGACGGCCACCAGGTGACGACGAGGACGAACGCGGCGTAGGCGAGGAGGAGCCCGCGCGACCGAGATCGGCGCGCGAAGGTGTGGTCCGCGACGGTCACGCCTGCGCGAGCCGGTCCAGGGCGAGGCCGGCGAGCACCGCGGCGCCGACGGGCAGGGCCGACTCGTCGAACCGTGCCTGCGCCGAGTGGTTGTACGCCGCGGTGGCCGGGTCGGTGCCGCGCGGTGTCGCGCCCAGGCCGAGGTAGGTGCCGGGCACCTGCTGCAGCACGTAGGAGAAGTCCTCCGAGCCGGAGATGGGCCGGGGTGCCGTCATGAACCCGCGAGGTCCGAGGATCTCGGCGGTCACCCGTGCGGCGCGGTCCACCTCGGCAGGGGTGTTGACGGTCGTCGGGTAGCCGCGCACGTAGTCGACGTCGACGGTGAGGCCGTGGGCGGCGGCGACGTGCGTCGCGACCCGGACCAGGCGCTCCTCGACGAGGGCGTGCGTCTCCTCGGAGAACGTGCGGACGGTCGCGGCGATCTCAGCCGTCGCGGGGATGACGTTGTCGGTGGTCCCCGCGGCGATGCGACCGACGGACACGACGACGGGGTCCAGGGCGTCGAACTGCCGGGTGACCGCCGTCTGGAAGGCGAGGACGATCTCGGCGGCGACGGTGACCGGGTCGGCGGCCAGGTGCGGCATCGATCCGTGCCCGCCGCGACCGCGCACCGTGACGGTGAGCGTGTCGGCGGCCGCGAGCATCGTGCCGGGCTTGGTCGTCACGAGGCCGGCCGGGAGCACGGAGGACATCACGTGCAGCCCGTACGCACCGACGACGCGCTCGCCGGCCGCGTCGAGCACCCCTTCCTCGATCATGAGCCGGGCACCGTGGTCGCCCTCCTCACCGGGCTGGAACATGAGGACGACGGAACCGGCGAGCTGCTCGCGGCGGGCGACCAGGAGCCGTGCCGCACCGACGAGCCCGGCGGTGTGCAGGTCGTGGCCGCACGCGTGCATCGCCCCTGGGTGCTCGCTCGTGAACTCCTCGCCGGTGTCCTCGGTCACGGGGAGGGCGTCCATGTCCGCGCGCAGGAGGACGGCCGGCCCCGGTCGCGCACCGCGGACGACGGCGACGACCGAGCTGAGCGCGGTGCCCGTCGTGATCCCGAGGTCGACCCCGTGGTCCTGCTCGAGGGCGTGCAGCTCTGCGAGGACGATCGCCTGGGTGAGCGGCAGGTGCAGACCGATCTCCGGGGCGCGGTGCAGTCGTCGGCGGAGGTCGACCAGGGCGGGTGCGAGCGCGGTGGCCTCGACGAGCAGGTCCGCGGGGTTCTCGGTCATGTGCAGGTCCTCGGGGTGTCGTCGGGCTCAGGTCGGGCGTGCCGCGGGCTCAGGTCGGGTGTGCCGCGGGCTCAGGTCGACGGTGCGGCAGGCTCAGTCGGTCGGCTGTTCGACGCTACTCCCGGCCGCTGTACCGGCGAGGGTGTCCACGCTGTACAGGAGCCGGTAGCTGACGAGCCACGAGCCCACCGCCGAGATCGTCAGCCCGAGGGTCACGTAGCCCGCGACGAGGCCGATGTGCCCACGTGAGACGAGCCACTCCGCCACGAAGAGGAACGTCCCGCCGAACAGTGAGATCGCGAGTGCCGCCGGGATGCCGAGCGCCACCGCGCGGATCGGGACGGGGAACAGCCGCGCGCCCGCGACCGGGGTGACCCCGAGCTGGAGGCCGATGCAGATCGTGAAGGCCGGTGCGGCGACCACGTACGGGACGGCGCCCGCGAGGAACCCGAGCATGAGCGGCAGCGTGAGGACGGCCGCCGCCGTGAAGCCGACCCGGATCAGGGCGAGAGGTCCGAACCGGTCGGCGAGGAACCCGGACGTGATCATCGCGAGGATCAGGGCGACCAGGGCGATCGTCTGCTGACCGGTGGCCTCCGACTCGGTGAGGCGACCCGAGTGCGCGGCGAACTGCGGCAGGTAGATGCTGCCGAAGTAGACCCCGATCGTCGACCCGATCGTGAGCGCGAACGCGAGTGCCATCCGTGGCGCGTGCTCGCGGACCAGCGGCCACGCGGGCTCGTGCCCGGCCTCCTTCGCCCGGGTGAACACCTCGGACTCGGGGACGCCGCGCCGGATCCAGAAGGCGAGCACGCCGCACAGGCCGGCGACGACGAACGCGATGCGCCAGCCACCGTTCTCGACGCCCGACGTCCCCATCGCGGCCAGGAGGACGGCGAGCACGATCGTGGCGCCGAGGGTGCCGAACGCGTCGCCCGAGTACGCGAACGCGCCGTAGCGGTGACGACGGTCGGGCGGTGCGACCTCGACGACGTACGTCGCGGCGGTCGCCACCTCGCCGCCCATCGCGATGCCCTGCAGCAGGCGTGCGACGAGCACGAGCCCGGCGGCACCGAGCCCGGCGACCGCGTAGGTGGGTGCCGCCGCGATCAGCAGGGAGCCGACGGCGATCAGGGCGACGCTGACGGTCAGCCCGGTGCGCCGGCCGCGCACGTCGGTCACCCGGCCCATGAGGAAGCTGCCGAGCGGCCGTGCGACGAACCCGGCGGCGAACACCGCGTAGGCGCCGAGGCGAGCCGCGGTCTGGTCCGCCCCGGGAAAGATCTGTGTCGCGAAGTACGGTGCGGCGAGGCCGTACACGGACCAGTCGAGGGACTCGACGAAGATCCCCGCGGTGCTGGCGAGGACCACGCGGGCGCGGGGTGTTCCTCGGGTCGTGCCGGGTTCGGTGACGGCTGGCGCACGCGTCGTGCTGTCGGTCATCGGCGTCGGTCCTCTCGGAGGCCCCGAGGCCGGCGGACCCCGGGGGCGGCGTCTGGCAGGCCGCGACCGCGACCCGCGGGCGGACGCCCGGAGCCGCACGGCTGGGCGGCGGTGACCAGCGTGGACCTCGGACGTTACCGGCAGGTTGCCGTGGTCGGAACCATGCTCGCTCGATCGAGTGTCAGACCGTCCCCGCCCGCGCGCTTGCGGCGGTAGAGGGCACGGTCAGCCACCTCCATCGCACTGGTGAGTCGGTCGCGCGTGGTCCGCACCGCGCCGATCGACACGCTGGCGCCGAACGGTGCGAGCAGGTCCCGGGCCTGGGCGGAGATGGCGGCCAGGTCGTGCGGCCACGGGGTGCTCCCGGCCGGGCCGAACATCGTGAACTCGTCGCCCCCGAGCCGGAACACCGACCAGCCCGGCAGCGTCGAGAACAGCGACGCGAGCGCGCAGAGGACCTCGTCGCCGGTCACGTGTCCGCGGGTGTCGTTGACCTGCTTGAACCGGTCGACGTCGGCGACCGCCAGCCACACGGGGTCCGGGCTCGGTGGCGAGTCGCGGCCGGGACGGGCTGGGGTCGCGTCCTGGAGGACGACGTTCCACAGGCCCCGGTTGCCGACCCCGGTGAGGGGGTCGCGGTGCACGAGCGTCTCGAGCTCGGCGACCCGGCGGAGCGACGCGAGCCGGCTGCCGGCCTGCAGGCACAGCGACTCGACCGCGTCGACGACGTCGGCGGACACGAACGACGTCGTCGCGCTGGACAGTGCGAGCAGGTCGGTGAGCCGCCAGCCGTCCCGGATGGGTACGAGCACGACGCCGCGGACGCCCCGTTCGCGCAGCACGTGCGTCGGTGGCACCGCGAGGCTCAGATCCGTCCCGCCGCTGTAGCACGACGCCAGCTCCGAGACGAGGTCGCGCAGCTCGAGGACGTGGGCGTCGTCGAGGCTCGCGAGCGCGCCGCTGGCGGGGCCGACCGTCCCGGTGACCTCGGGGTGCTCACCGTCGAAGGTCCACAGGCAACCGCCGTCGAACCCGGTGAGCTCGGCGACGGCGTCGAGGGTTGCCCGGCAGAGGTCGCCGGCCGACCCTGCCTGGGCCAGTGTCGGTGCGAGCCGGCTGAGGTCCCGCAGCGTCGAGTACGAGGACCCGGCCTTGTCGAGCGACGCGAGCCGGGTCTCGAGCAGGTGGGCGCACTGGCGGATCAGGTCGGTGTGCGCGGGGAGCAGCGGCGCGAGCGCGTCCACGTTGAGGACGCCGACGGTGCGGTCGCGGACCCGCAACGGCACGGCCATCTCGCTGAGCACCCCGGGGATCGCGAGGCGGTAGCGCGGGTCGATGCGCACGTCCGGGGAGAGGATCTCGGCCTCCTCGGCGAACGCCGCCCCGGTGATCCCGGTGCGCGGGTGCAGCCCGTCCATGACGAGCCACTGGCCGCGGCGCGACTGGCACCGCAGCACGCCGCCGCGCTCGAGGTACACGCTCGGCAGCAGGCCGCTGTGGTGGGCCAGGAACTCGCTGACACGCTCGCACGCGTCGGCGGGGTTCGTGGCGGCCGCGAGGGCAGCGACCAGTCCGACCGGGTCCTGGGTCACCGGCGCCGGTCCTGGCGGTGCGATCACCGCGTGGGCCTGCGACGTGAGCGCGGGCCACGGTGCGCCGGGTCGCGCGAGGAGGTACCCCTGGGCGAGGTCGACGCCGAGCGCGCGGAGCTCGTGGAGCTCGGCCTCCGTCTCGACGCCCTCGGCGATCGACAGCGCGCTCGTCGCGGAGGCGAAGGCCTGAAGCGCCTCGACCAGGGCGCGGCGTCGGGGGTCCCGGTGCAGTCCGCTGACGAGCGACCGGTCGATCTTGATGAACGACGGGCTGAGCTGCAGGACGTGCGCCATCGAGGCGTAGCCCGACCCGACGTCGTCGACCGCGACGAGGGAGCCGTGCGAGCGCAGTGCCTTGAGACGCTCGATGAGCGGCTCGTAGTCGTCGACGGCCGCGTGCTCGGTGACCTCGATGACGTGCCGGGGAAGCGTCCGGCACAGTGCCGTGAAGCGCGGGTCGAGAGCGACCGCGGGGCTCACGTTGACGAACAGCAGCGCGCTTCCCGGCGGGTCGCCGGCCGCCCGTGCCGCAGCGAGACAGGCGAGCTCGACGTCCGCGCGGGCGCCCTGCTCCTCCGCGAGGCGCAGCCAGACGTCCGGGGCGAGCGCGGGGTGGTCGGTCGAACGAGACAGCGCCTCGTAGCCGATCACTGCGCCGTCGGCGACCCGCACGACGGGCTGGAACACGGCGGTGATGCCACCCGGCCGGAGCAGCGACGCGACGAGGCCCGCCGTCTCGGCGCTGCTCACGGCGCTGCTCGGGGTGCTCGTGGTCACGCCCGGTCATCGTCACGCGCGGCGCCCCGATTGATTTCCGATGTGTAAATGCTGAGCGTTGGCGGGTGAACCGGCGTGATCGGGCCGTCATGGGCTGTGTTCGCGGCGAGGTGCGCGTGGTGCCGGCGTTGGGGGCGGGCCGGGCGGACATCCGCTCATGCCGATGTGCGTAAGTCGCGATGTGGCCGCTCGGCCAGCTCAGCGCACGTACCCGCACGGTGTCGAGCAACTCCACCACTCGGCGGGACGTCACGCCGAGCCGCGTGCATGACCCGCATGCCCGAGCCCGAGGAGGATCGAGGCTAATGCGGGTATCGGTGGTTCCTGAGTCGACCTGCGGCCCACACGGCCGTCACCAGGCCGCTGATGATGATGACCCACCACCGCCCTTGCCCGGTCGTGACGGTGATGACGACTCCCAGCAACGTCCAGAGCACCCCGACGACCACGCCGAAGAGCAAGAAGCGTCGAGGCTGAAACCGGCGATCAGGCATGCTCGGGCCCGAGCCGGCCAAGCGACGTGGGCGCTTGGACGTCGAACAACCTCCTCACGTGGCTCGCCCAAAGATGCCTACCGCGATGAACGCGACCCCGATCACGGCGAAACCGACGGCCGGGTAAGCCACATTCTTGCCGGTTGCTGCGCGCTGAGACCGCTTCGAGCGGTCCCCGTACATCGCCTGCTGGCCCTCGGCCGTGAACCTAGCGAAGGCTTCACGGTGTCTCCAGAGGGCCACTGAGATGGCCACCATGACGCATCCGACGATCACGGCCACGAACTTCGCGACCATCTAGCGCTCCTCTCGTCGGACCTCGATAGTGCGTGCTCGCGTGACCACGCCGCTCATCAGCCGATGGTGTCAGAAGCGGTGCGCCCAGGCGATACCCCTACTGCAGCAGGCTTCCCGTCGATGCCGCGTGTAACCTGCGCCCCTGGCGCCGGGGGACCAGTCTTCAGCCGACGTCCACACCTGTAGCCGCTGCAAGGGCGGCGACGCTCGCCCGGTCATGCCGCGTCGAGGGCGGCAACCTTCGCCCGGATCTGCCGCTCACCACTTTCGCCGAACGCGACGCTGCGACAGTCCCAGGTTGATCAGATCGCTATGAGGTCAGGAGCTCGCGTGAGTGTGAGGGGCAGTGCGCTCATCGCGCGTCGTCGACCCGCTGGCGCGTCCGCGCCCACGCACACGGAGAGAACCGAGCAAGGCTTCGCCGAAGGATCCGATGGCGAACGCCTGAATCGCCCGCGGGGCCGGGTCACTCACGTTCACGGTGTGCAGCGCCAGGCCTACCCCCACGGCGAGCACCCAGAATGGCGTGAGCGCAATCCAGTAACGCCAGTCACTAGGACCGAGGCGTCGACCGACGAATCCCGCGTAGGCGAAGCCCGCGGAGACGCCCACAAAGGTGATGAGCAGGGACACGACCGGCTCCTTGACGTAGGAGAGTCCACCACCCAGCACATTAGCGCCGCGGCGCCGCGGCGGCGGCAGATCGCCAACCGCCCGCTCATGCCGCTGTCGGGGCGGCTGCGCTCGCCCGGTCACAGCCGCTGTCGGGGCGGGGACGCTCGCCCGGTCATGGTCGCGATCCGCACTCGTGCCGCTGAGCGTGCGATGACAATGGCGGTGGTTCGTGTTACTGCTCGGCCTGATGAACTGTCTCCAGGCGGGTCAGATCGTCGGAGGTCAGACGCAGGTTCGCGGCCGCAACGTTGTCGACCAGGTGCTCAGGCGAACCGGTGCCCGGGATCACCAGTATGTGTGGGCCGCGATGCAGTGCCCATGCCAGGCGAACCTGAACCGGTGTGGCCCCGTGTGTCCGGGCGATGGACAGCACCTCGTCGTTCTCGGTGCCGCTGCCGCCGGCCTCGCGCTCGACACCGGCGATGGCGAAGAACGGCACGAACGCGATGCCCTGCGCCCCACAGACCCGAACCAGTTCGTCCTGGGCGGACCGGAAGCCCAGGCCATAGGGGTTCTGCACGCAGACGACCGGGGCGATGGCCTGGGCCTGGGCGAGGTGGTCGGGCCGGGCGGCCGAGATGCCGAGGTGACGGATCAGGCCGGCATCGCGCAGCGCGGCCAACGCCTCGAAGTGCTCGGTGATCGCCCCCGGTCCGGACACTCGCAGGTTCACCAGGTCGAGGTGGTCGCGGCCGAGCTGGCGCAGGTTCTCTTCGACCTGTCCGCGTAGCTGCTGCGGCGTGGCCATGGGAAGCCATTCACCGGAGGGATCCCGGCCGGGCCCGACCTTGGTGGCGATGACCAGGTCCTCGGGATACGGGGCCAGGGCTCGGTTGATGAGCTCGTTGGCGGAGCGCAGGCGCGAGAAGTAGAACGCGGCCGTGTCGATGTGGTTGACACCCAGCTCAACGGCTGTGCGCAGCACGGTCATCGCCTGGTCACGGTCGCGCGGGGCCGCGTCGCCGGCGAACGCCCGGCCGTGCTGCGGCAGGCGCATGGCACCGAACCCGATCCGGTTGACCGTCAGATCTCCGAGCGTCCACGTACCGGCAGCCCCGGCGCTGATCGTCCCAGACACGAATCGCAGTCTGCCATGCAGAATCAGGCCGAACCGGCGCACTGCTCTGCCGCCGGTGTGGCGGCATGTTCCGACCCGCGCGTGCCGCGGGCGTAGGAGCTCTTCGGCGAACAGTTGCGACGCCCCGTGCGTCCTCTCACCATGAACATCATGCGGGAGACCCGGGGGGCGACCGTGCGGTGTCTTGGCGTGTTGTTCATCGGCCTGGTGGTGCTCGCGGGCTGTGGTGGGTCGTCGGGTCACGGGACGTTGTCGGGGCACCTCTACGTGGTCGGCGGGCCGGCGCCTGGGACGCCGCGTGCCGTTGACGGGACAGTCGTCGCGACTGGCCCTGACGGGCGGCACACGGCCACGGTCGGTGCCGACGGCAGCTACACGATGGAGTTGGCCCCGGGGACGTACACCGTGACCGGCACGAGCCCGCAGTACGGCGACGGCAAGAGCCCCTGCCCGGCGAACGGCACGGTGGCCGTCGTGCAGAGCGAGGTTCGCACCGCTGACGCGTACTGCCAGATGCCGTAGTTGCCGACGCGGTCGGCGATGTCGGCGCGGCGACATCGCGTTGACCGGATCTGGCGCGCCTCGGGTTCAGGCAGGGACATGGCCCGACGTCCGGGCAGGTGCGGGCGCCTGCCCGGTAGGGGTTACGACCCGAGGTCGTGGAGCGCCTCCGCGATCCGGGTTCCGGCATCGTCGGCGTACTCGGTCAGCGCCTGGTTGCCGGTGACGGCGGGGATGAGATCGGGGTCGAAGACGTGGATCTCGCTCCGGTCGGGCCCGGTCGCCCGCACCACGACGCTGCACGGCAGCAGCACGCCGATCCGAGGGTCGGCGGCGAGCGCACCCTCGGCCAGGGCCGGGTTGCACGCTCCGAGGATGACGTAGGGCTCGATCTGGGTGCCGCGCTTGGCCAGGAGCGTCGCCTGCATGTCGATCTCGGTGAGGATGCCGAAGCCGTGCGCGCCGAGCGCCTCGCGGGTCCGGGTCACCGCCTCGGCGAAGGGCACGTTCAGCTGTGCGGTGCGCTGGAATTCCATCGGTTCCTCCTGGGGCGGGTCGGCCGGCTCACAGCGAGCCGACGTCGTGCTTCCACCATGCGTCACCGATACACGTGGGGACACTCGGGGGAGCGGATGTGGCAATGGCGCGATCGAGTCTTCATGGTGGCAGCGACGCTGCGACCCCTGTGCCGCGGGGTGACGAGCTCCAGGCTGATGGGGACGCCGCGGGCAGTGGACGCTCCCCACCGGGACCCCATCGTTGGCGTGCCTCAAGACCGGTGTGCCTCAGAGGCTCAGGCCCCCCATCCCATCGTCGAGACGCCCACCAGGACGAGCACGACAAGCGCCACGACCAGGGCGACTGCGCCGAGTGCGCGGCCTGAGCCCGTGCGTACGGCGATCACGCCGAGCGCCAGCGCCGCGAGCGGCGCCACGACGCCCACCACGAACATCACCCAGGCGAGGGCTCCGATCGCCGCAGAGGCTCCAGTGTTGGCCCGCCAGGTAAAGAGACCGGCGACGGTCGCAGCACCGGCGTGCCAAGAAGGACAAGAGCGAGAGCAGGAGCCGGGGCGGTCCTGTCTGGGGGAAGAGGGAGCGTCCGTGTCCGACGGAGAACCACTCAGTGCGGTCTACCGCCGGTCGGCAGCGGTTCCGGCTGGATCAGCGACACAGGCCGTGAGGAAGGGGTCGACAGCCGCGCGGAAGGCCTCCGGCTGCTCGACCCACGGGTAGTGGCCGCAGCGCTCGAGAACGACGATCTGGCCGGTCGGGAAGAGTCCTGCCAGCGCCCTGACCGGCGCCACCCCCGTCAGGCAGTCGTGGGCTCCGGCTATGACCAGAACGGGCGCGCTCACGACTCGAATGCGTTCGCGTAGGTCGTGCGGGGGCTCGACGCTGAAGAACGCGCGCGCCGCGTCGAGGTGCCAGCGCCCGATGCTCGCGTGCTCCTGTTCCACCGGTCCCCACGACGCGTAGGTGGCCGGGGCCGACGTCTGCTGCCAGGCGTTGAAGGCGTCATCGCCACCCGCCAGGTCCGGAGCCCCCTCCAGAGCGGCGACGGCGGCGTCGAAGGCCGGCTCGCCACGGCGTGCGTCGATGAGTGCACCGGCTTCGGAGGGCTCGTCGACCAGGTACCCGGCAGGTGGTGTGATCAGCACCAGGCCGGCTAGTGCGTGCGGGGACTGGGTGGCGTAGGCGATCGCCAGCCGCGTGCCGGCGGAGTGACCGACGACCACGACGCGCTCAGCACCCAGGTGCACGCGCAGCGCCTCGATGTCCTCGGCCTGGCGCCAGAAGGAACCGTCCTCGACGCGGTCGGGCGCCGGAGAACGCCCCACACCCCGCAGGTGCGGCACCACCAGCGGGAAGGAACCGGTAAGCCCGGCCAGGTCCCCGAGATATCCCGGATCGCGAGCCGCGCCACCCGCCAGCACGATGACCGCGCACGCGCGATCGCTCTCGTCGCCGAGCACGTCGTAGTGCAGCGAAGCCCCATCAGACGCGAGGAAGGTCGGCACGCCCCGACCCTAGGGCACCGGCAGCCGCCTACGCTGAGTCGATGACGCGCTACGTCATCGACGCTCCCACGTTGGTGCACCTCATCGACCACGAGCTGCGCATCGACCCGAGTGTTCAGCTCGTCGCGCCGAGCTCGATCCGCTCAGAGGCACTGCAGCTGCTGCTGCGCGACGTCACCGATGGCGCGCGAACCGACACGGCCGCCCTGGAGACCCACGTGCGGATCACCGAGCTGAAGATGCGACTGCTGGGTGATCGGGTCTCACGCGGCACGGCGTGGCGGATCGCCCGCGAGCGCGGCTGGGACACGCTCCGCGACGCGGAATACCTCGCGATCACCCGGCTGCAGGCCGACGCGCTGGTTACGGTGGACCCCGACCTGGCGGCGAAGGCAGAAGGCGTCGTCCCGGTCGCCGCGCTGCGGGCCTTGATCGACGGCGACTAGCGGACATGGTCAGGGCTCACCTGTCACCCCGAGCTCGACCCGGCTCGGAGCGCCCGGCAATGGCTCCTGTCAGTGCGACGACGCTCGCCCGGATCTGCCTCGCCCGGCTCGCGCCGAGGCGATCTCGAGGCGACCACTGCCGTCTGGCGTCCGGAGCCTGGTGATCTTCGCCTCGTGGTCGCGGAAAGCGCGACCGACGTCTCTCGTCAGCGAAGGTTGCGATGTCCTCGGTACCTCGTAGGTTGTGGCCATGTTCATGCTGCATGTCCGGATCAGCGCCAAGGTCGGCAAGCGCGACGAGCTGCTGACGATCATGGCCGAGGACTCCGAGCTGCTTCCCGGCTGCCGCCTCTACGTGGTCGCCGTGGACGTGGCCGACGCGGATGGCGTCTGGGTGACGGAGATCTGGGACTCCGAAGAGGCTCACGACGCATCGCTCAGCCTCGACCGCGTCCGAGAGCGCATCGCTCGCGCCATGCCGCTGATCGACCCCGACGGGATCCGTCAGCAACGGCTCGACGCTCGCGCCGGTATCCCTGGCTGATCACTCCTGGCCGACCACGCGGGCTCCCGGCGGACCGGGCAACCCGGCCGGATGCCGCTGGCGTTGTCCGGCATGCCGTCGCCCGGTCGTGCCGCGCTCCGGGCGGCTTCGCTCGGCCGGTCCTGCCGCGACACGGCTTCGAGCCGAGCCGCTCATGCATCAGTGGTGCCGGGGACGATTCCGGCGTCGGCTGCCAGGCCCGTATGAGGCCATTCCTTTCGGGATGCTCGGATCCCAAGCGGGGAGGTAGCCCTCGACATCGGGCTGACGGCGCAGGAGTGCCTTGACGTCGTGCTTCACTCCAGCCCAGAAGGCGCGCCACCTCATGGCATCGATGGTCGTCGTCCACGCAGCGAACCGCAACGCCCCGAAGTCGACCTGGGCGAGGATGGCCACGTCGTTCCCTCGAGCACGATGGGGCGCCTCCGACGTCCCGTACATGCCGCGGTCCGGCATGGCCCCCCTCGGCCGTCGGCTTGGGGCCGCGCGGAAGATGTCGGCTGCGGCTGCTATGCCTTGTGCCATGACTGAGCCAGGCCTCACGCTCGAGGGCGCATCGATCACCGGTCGTGGCCGCTCGCTGAACCCGTTCGTGATCATCGAGGATGCGGCAGGATTCATCGCGTTCGCGGAACAGGTCTTCGACGCGGTCGAGGTTGCCGAAGCGCGGACGCCGACGCCGACGGGCGTGCTCATCCATGCCGAGCTGCGGGTCGGTGACTCGTTGCTGCTCCTCGCGGACCCGCAAGACGGCTGGGGCACGCGCCCGGGCATGTTCCAGGTGTGGGTGTCCGACGTCGACGCGGTCGTCGCTCGTGCCGTCGAGCGCGCCGCCGACCTTGTGACGCCGCCCACGCCGTTCTACGGCTCGGTGACGCTGGCACGGGTGAGGGATCCGTGGGGCAACCTGTGGTGGCTCTACCAGCCCACGCCCGGACAGCCGGACCCCGAGCCGGTATGGCGGGGTGGCCCGGACACCGTCTTCCGCACCCTTGACGAGCACCTGCGCTCCACCCACTGAGCATCCGGTCAGCGGCACCCCGCTGACCCTCGGCGCAGGCTCCGCGCGTACCCGTGGGCCGCCGCTCAGGTCGAGGCGAACAGGATGCTCATGACGCCGGGCACCGGAGGGGTGTACGTGCCGGTGCCTGCACCCAGCGCTCGCCACTCGGCGTTACCGACCACGCCGGTGGCTGGCAGGTGGTGCAGGCGTTGGAAGGCGATCACGCTGGCTCGGGTCGCGGGGCTGAACACCCCGTCGGCGGCCGGTGCGCCCAGACGTTGCTGCAGCATCACCACCGCGCTCCCGCGTGACCCGCTGGCCAGGCGGACGTCGAGGTAGGGCGTCAAGAGGTTGCCGCGTGCGGCCTGCCCGGTGACTCCCGGGCAGGTGAGGTCGAAGTCGTACACGTCGTCGGTCCACTGGGTCAGCCAGGGTGTGCCCCCGGCGTAGCTCGCCGTGACGCACCGAGCCGCAGCGTCCGACTTGCTCGCCTTGCCGACCGGCACCCAGGTGGGCACATCCGGCATGCTCCGGGCGCCGGTGATCGCCTTCCAGGCGTTGTCGTAGGAGTAGATGCCTGCGTGGATGCCGGCTTCCTGGTAGCCCGCGATGACACCGTCGATGACGGCGTTGTTCTGGTCCGCGACCGCCGACCACGGGGTTCGCTTGCTGGGCTCGACATCGACCCAGACCGTCGGTGACTGCAGGCCGACGCGGGCCATGGTGGCGAGGTTGAAGGCGGCCTGCGCGGCACCGACCCGACGTAGCTGCTGGGTCAGGGTTCCGGTGCCGCCGTAGCGGACCAGCTCTGCATCGGTCGGATAGGTCGAGATGGCGTAGGCGCCGGCCCACAGATGACGGGATCTGACCGAGGCGACCTGGCTGGCCAGGCAGGGGTTGGCCCGGAACGACCCGCCGTCGGTCAGGCCCAGCACCGCGAACGATGCGCTGTCCTGGGGGCCCGGAAGTCCGTAGCCGCCCTCACTCGTCGCGCACTGGGGCCAGGAGATGTCGTTGCCGTACACCGTGGATCCGGGGGCCGGCACCGGGGACAGGTGGACCGGCGGCGCGACGGGGGCCGACGAGGACGGGGACACCACGGCGCACAGGATCAGGCCCAGGGTTGCGGCGATGGTGGTCAGCCCGTTGGGTCGTCTCCTCGGTGGGGACGTCGCGAGGTGCACACGCCCAGTCTGCGTTGTTGCGGTCGCCGGCGGAGGTCGCCACGTTCGATGACCATGGCCGCGTCGGGCCGGGTGACATCTCTCGGTCGACGCGGTGGCTCGTACCATCGACTGGTGCCTCCCCGCTCACCGCTCCCGGCACGCCACGGCCTCGCCGCCGCCTGGGTACGCACCCCCGACGGCGATCGAGGCAGCCCGACGCCATGGCCGACGATGGGCGCGTGGCTGCGGCACCGCCTGCCGGAGCGCGTCGATGTGCCGACGATGCTGGCACAGGAGCGCTTCGTCGAGGAGAGCGGCCGCGTCGTGCGCGAGGCGGACCCGTACGGGCCGCAGCGGTTCGTGTGGTTCCACCGCGACCTGCGCGACGAGCCGGAGGTGCCGGGTCGGATCCACGTGGTGCACCGCGACGAGCGCCTCGTCGTCGTCGACAAGCCACCGTTCCTCGCGACGATCCCGCGTGGCGGACATGTCATGCAGAGCGTCGTCGTCCGGCTGCGCGCGGAGCTCGACCTGCCCGAGCTGTCGCCGCTGCACCGCCTCGACCGGGTCACGTCCGGCCTGTTGATGCTGGCCACCGAGAGCCGCTGGAGGGGCCCGTACCAGACGGCGTTCGAGCGGCGCGCAGTCGAGAAGACCTACCGGGCGCTCGCGCCGCTGCGTGCCGACCTGGAGCTGCCCGCGATCGTCCGCAACCACATCCGCAAGGCGCCCGGCACCTGGTGCGCCGAGGTCGTGCCCGGGGCGCCGGTCAACGCCGAGACGCGCGTCGAGCTGGAGCGTCAGGTGGACGGCGGCGGGATCTACCGGTTGACACCTCGTACGGGCCGGACGCACCAGCTGCGGCTGCACCTGCTCGGGCTCGGCATCCCCATCGTCGACGACCCGTTGTACCCCGTGGTGAAGGACGTCCCGGTCGACGACTTCCGCCGGCCCCTCCAGCTCCTCGCGGCCGAGGTCGCGTTCACGGACCCCGTCGACGGCCGGTCTCGGCAGTTCCGCAGCGTCCGCTCGTTGCCGCTCACCGCGGAGGAATGAGCCCGGAGACGCCACCCGCTCGTGGCGATGAGCGCGTCACGCCGATGCGCGGGTTCGCCGGCGGTCAGACGGTGCGGGATCGACCGGTGTACGCCACCCCGAGCCGGAACGCGGCCCACAGCACGCCCGTGACGGCGGTGGCGACGAGCGCCAGGACGAAGTCGGGCAGGAACAGGCTGAGGTGGGCGAGCGGTGAGCCGAACAGGCGTGGCACCAGAACGAGGATGAACCCTGCGGCGGCCAGCGTGGTGAGCAGCGGGAACCACAGGCTGAATCGGCCGGCGACCCCCGATTTGGCGCGGATCGCGGCGCGGTGGCGCCAGGCCCAGATCATGCTGAGCAGGTAGACGACCGGCAGGAGCACCAGGCCGATGAACAGGGCCTTCTGGGGCAGGCGGGAGCCTTCGCCGGCGTAGTCGACCCCCAGTGCTCTGGCGGCGATCGCGGTGCGGAGCTCGGTCGTCTCCCCGAAGCCGATTCCACCGACGGCGTTGACGAGGACGACTGCCCCCTTCTTCTGTGCGGGAATCATCCATGCCAACGACTCGAACCCGGGGCTCGACCCGGTGTGCCACACGCTTCCGTTGCCCGGGTCGAGGTACCAGCCGAGGCCGTAGCCCGGCGATGCTGCGCTGGCCGGGCGCATCATCTGCGCCTTGCCTGCGGCGCTGAGCACGTCGTCCTGGCCGTTCAGCATCATCTGCATGTAGAGCGCGAGATCGCCGGCGGTGGCGATGATCCCGCCCTGGGGGGCTGTGGCGCGACCGGGCGGGCTGTCGGTGAGCGGTCGCTTCGTCCCGAACCATGGGGTGTGCCCGGTCGCCATGGAGCTGTGGGTCGTCCCGTCGGCGACGAAGCTGTGGTCCATGCCGACCGGTTCGAGGATGTGGGCCGTCACGTAGGTCTGGTAGTCCTGCCCGCTCACGGCCTCGATCAGTCGGCCGAGGATCTGGTAGTTGAGGTTCGAGTACTCCCACGTCTCGCCGGGGCGGCCGGCCGGAACCTCCCCGGCACGTGCGTCGACGGAACGCTCGAGCGCGTCCGGCGCGTTCGGGTCGACGGAGGCGGTGCTGCTGTTGCCCTGCAGCGTGGAGAAGCCGCTCGTGTGGCTGAGTAGCTGCCGGATCGTGACGGGTCCGGCGGGCCGTCCGGAAAACTTGTCGAGATACTGCGAGATCGCGCCGTCGAGGGTGACGTCGCCCGCCTCGACCAGCTGCATGACGGCCAGCGCGGTGAAGCTCTTGGAGATCGAGCCGATCACGAACGTCGTGTCCGGCGTGACGTCGATCCCGCTGCCGATCGTGACCACGCCGCGTGTCCCGACGGCGGTCGTCTCGCCGTCGGCCACCACGGCGTATGCCAGGCCGGGCACGCCGGACGCGGGCAGCTCGTGGTCGATGACGTCCTCGATCGATCCGTCGGGTGCGCTTCCTGGCAGGACGGAGACGAGGCCGAGAGCGAGGACTGCGAGAAGGTGCCGCACGATGTCAGCCTTCCTGAGGTCGCCTGCGTGCACGCGGTTCGCGTCCCACCCATCCGGGACGAGCGAGCACCAAAACCGCCTCGGAACCCGTCGCGCGAGACCGAGAGCTCCTGGCGCGGGGTCGATGCCGGGTCAGCACGCCGGACGGATGTGGACGACGGACTTGCCGCGGGCGCGACCCTCGGCGAGGTCGCGGATGGCCCGCGGGACCTGGTCGAGGGGGTAGGTGTGCCCGACGGCCGGGGTCAGCTCGCCCGCCTCGATGGCGGCCCGCAGCGGCTCGAGACCGTCCCGGTGCTCGACGGACATGACGATCGTGAGGCGTTGGCTGACGAGCGGCGAGAGGGCCAGGGCGCGCAGCTGACGCCCGAAGCCGCCGGTGAACCTGCCGCCACCCTCCCCGCCGACGATCACGAGGGTGCCCGTGCGGGTCAGGGCCCGGCGGAGCCGTCGCACCGGGGTCCGGCCGCCGGTGTCGATGATGAGGTCGTACTGCGCGGAGCCGTCGGTGGGGTCGGTGGTGGTGTGGTCGAGGACCCGGTGCGCGCCGAGCTCGCGCACGAGGTCGGCCTTCGCTCCGCTGGCGACGCCGGTGACCTCCGCGCCTGCGGCCCGGGCGAGCTGGACGACGTGGCTGCCGACGCCGCCGGAGGCTCCCAGCACGAGCACCGTGTGCCCGGCGCGGACCTGGCCGACCTTGTGCAGGGCCTGGTGGGCGGTGAGCCCGGAGATGGCCACGACGGCCGCCTGGTCGAACGGCAGACCGGCCGGCTTGCGGACCAGCTTGTCCGCCCGCGCACGGGCGTACTCGGCGAAGGTCCCGATGCCGATCCCGAGGACCTCGTCACCGATCGTGAGGTCGGTGACGTCCTCCCCGACGGCGACGACGCGCCCGGCCACGTCCATGCCGGGCACCCGCTGTGCGGGCCGGCGCAGGCCGTAGCCCATCAGGCGGGTGAGGTAGGGCAGGCCGGTCATCAGGTGCCAGACGCCGCGGTCGACGCCGGCTGCGTGGACCTCGAGAAGGACCTCCCCGGGGCCAGGAGTCGGGGTCGGCTCGTCGCCGACCCGCAGCTCGCCTGCGTCGCCGTACCGGTCCTGGGTCACGGCCCGCATGTGGCTGGGCACTGTGGGCACCGTCTGCACCGTCTGCACCGTGGGCTCCGTGGGCGCTGTCTGTCCTGTGAGCAGCGTGGGCGCTGTCGATACGGCTGGTGCCTGCGGTGTCGGGTCGAGTGTGGCGGGACCCGGCCGGGCCGCGCCCCTGGTGTGCTCGTGCGAGGTCACGATGTCGTTCCTCCTGGCGTCGTTCGTACTTAGTACGAGTGGTAGGCTCGACAGTAGGCGCACTTAGTACGAACGTCAACAGCCGATCGAGAACCGGAGCGCGATGACCACGACCGACGCACGAGACGCGGCCCGGGGGAGGCTGACGCGTACCCGGGTGCTGGAGACGGCGGTCGCGCTCGCCGACCGGATCGGCATCGAGGCGCTGACGATCCGCCGGCTGGCGACCGAGCTCGAGGTCAAGCCGATGACGCTCTACCACTACGTGCCCGCCAAGGAGGCGATCCTGGACGGAGTCGTCGACCTCGTGTTCGGCGAGATCGACGACCCCCCGCTGGACGGGTCGTGGAAGGACGCGATGCGGCACCGGTGCTCCTCGGCGCGCGAGGTGCTGCGGCGCCATCCCTGGGCCGTCCCCCTGCTCGAGTCGCGCACGTCTCCCGGGCCGGCGACCCTGCACCACCACGACGCCGTCCTCGGGTGCCTCCGCCGAGGCGGCTTCTCCTGGGAGCTGACCGCCCATGCGTACGCGCTCCTCGACGCGTTCGTCTACGGCTTCGCGCTCCAGGAGGCAGCCCTGCCGTCCGGCGGAGGGGGCGAGATCGGCGAGCTGGCCGACCAGCTCGTGCAGGCCTTCCCGGTCGGCGAGTACCCGCACCTCGCCGAGTTCACGATGCAGCACGTGCTGCAGCCGGGGTACTCGTTCGGGGCGTCGTTTGACGTCGACCTCGACCTGCTGCTCGACGGGATCGACGCGGCAGCCCGTCGCGAGGCCCGGTTTGCGGGCTCGTCCGCGTCCGCCTCCGCGCCCCGGCATTCGACGGACCACTGATCGCCACGTTCACGTCAAGTCCTCACGACGCCGTGCGTGGCTCCTGCTGGCGGTCGGGGATGCGCTCGTCCTCGTCGGTCAGATCGCTCCTGCAGGCCGTGCCGACGGCCGTCCTCACGGTCCCCGCAGGCACGGTTGCCCCGAGAGGGACAGCTCCGATCACAGGGTCAGGATCCGGTCAACGAGCGCCGGGACGACGACGAACAGCAGCACGGCGACGTTCATCCCGATGCCGACCAGGGCGATCGTCCCGCAGCCGCGCACGCGGGCGACGACGCCGAGGGCGATCCCGACCAGCAGCGGCAGCACCCACAGCACGGTGATCCCGATCCACGGCGCCCACCCCTCGATGTAGGCGACCTCGCCGGTCGGCTGGACGTCGGATCCGAGCACCTGCGCCAGCGGCCCGCTCGCCACGACGAACGCGACGGTCCACAAGGCGAAGACGGCGAGCGCCCAGAAGGAGCCCTGCGCCCAGCGCGAGGCTGTCAGGGGGACGTGGGTGTGGGTCGGTCCGGCGCTCTGGGCGCTCACGGTTGTCGGCTCGCGTGGGAGGGGGCGCTGTCAGGGGCGAGGTGGGCGGTGAACCAGTCGCTCGCGAGCAGCGCGACCTTGGCGAGCGTGCCGGGTTCCTCGAACAGGTGCGTCGCGCCGGGGACGAGCACGAGCTCGTTCGGGCAGCGCAGGTGCTCCTGCGCCTCGCGGTTGACGCCGATGACTTCGGTGTCCGCGGCGCCGACGATCAGCAGCGTGGGTGCCGTGACCCCGGCGAGGCGTGACGCGGCGAGGTCGGGTCGCCCGCCGCGCGAGACGATCGCGCGGACCTCGAGCGTCGGGTCCGACGCGGCCCACAGCGCCGCGGCCGCGCCTGTGCTTGCGCCGAAGTAGCCGATCGGGATCCCGTGCACCTCAGGTCGTCCGCGTAGCCACCTGGTCGCGGCGGCCAGACGGTTGGCGAGCAGCACGACGTCGAACACGTTCGACCGGTCGAGCTCCTCGTCGGTCGAGAGCAGGTCCATCAGCAGCGTGCCGACGCCCGCGCGGTGCAGCACGGACGCGACGAAGTGGTTCCGCGGGCTGTGCCGGCTGCTCCCGCTGCCGTGCGCGAACAGCACGACGCCGCGCGCACTTCCCGGCAGGTGCAGGTCGCCGTGCAGGGGATGGCCCGGGACGGGGATCAGGACCTCGGTGTCGGTGGACCGCTGGGCGACGGGACCGGGCTGCTCGGGCTCGCGGCGTGCGGCGAGGTCGAGGAGCACGACGACGTCCTCGTCGGTCGTCGCGGTGAAGTCGTCGTAGGACGCACCGACGGCGATGAACGGGTGCGGGGCGGCGAGGCACACGACCTCGTCCGCGTCCGTCATCGATCGGATCGCCCCGCAGGACGCGACCGGCACCGCGAGCACGACCTGCGCGGCACCGAGGCCGCGGGCGACCTGGCAGGCGGCGCGGGCCGTCGCTCCGGTCGCCATGCCGTCGTCGACGATCAGGGCGACCCGTCCGGTCAGGTCGATGCGCGGGTGGTCCTTGCGGTAGTGCTGCACGCGCGCGTCGAGCAGCGTGCGCTCGCGCCGCTCGATCGTCTCGAGCTCGCTGTCCGTGACGCCGGCGTGGGCGACGGTGTCGTGGTCGATCACCCGGACGCCGTCCTCGCCGATCGCGCCCATCGCGACCTCGGGCTGGTACGGCACCCCGAGCTTGCGCACGACGATCACGTCGAGGGGTGCGCCGAGCGCGTGGGCGACCTCGTAGGCGACGACGACCCCGCCCCGGGGGAGGCCGAGGACGACGACGTCCTCACCGCGGTGGGGCTTCATCCGCTGGGCGAGTCGGCGTCCCGCGTCGGTGCGATCCGTGAACATCGTCATCACCGTGCTCTCGCACGCCCCCGATCCTGCGGTCGGGAGTCATGTCCATCGTGTCCCCCGGCCCATGACTCGGCAAACGCGGGACCAGGTGAAGGTCAGGCCCTCAGCAGCCGTTCGACGAGCTCGGGGAGCGCCTGGTCGATCGGGCGACGGTCCACCTCGTCGGCGAGGCGGTCGTAGGGAGTCGGGTCGGCGTTGACGATCACGACGTGCGCACCGGCCTCGGCGGCCATCGCAGTGAGGCTCGCCGCAGGCTGCACCTTGAGGGTGGAGCCGACGGCGATGAACACCTCGCAGGACGTCGCGGCCTCCACCGCGGCCTCGAGAACGCCGGTGGGCAGCGCCTCGCCGAACATCACGACGTCGGTCGCCAGCAGCCCACCGCAGCGTGCGCAGTGCGGGTCGGGATCCGTGTCGAGGCGGGCCAGCACGTCGACGGTGGGCTGCCGGGCGTCGCAGTCCAGGCAGCGGGTGCCGGTGAGGCTTCCGTGCAGCTCGAGGACCGCCTCCGGGGAGGTCCCGGCGCGCTGCTGAAGACCGTCGAAGTTCTGGGTGCAGACGGCGCGCAGGGCGTCGGCCGCCGCGAGCTGGGTGAGGCTGCGGTGCGCGGCGGTCGGCTCAGCCGTCCACACCGGGCTCTCGCGCCACATCTGCCAGGTGCGACGGCGGATGGCCGGGTCCGTGACATACCAGTCGAGGTCCAGGAGGCGGGCTGCGAGGGGGTCGCGCGTCCAGACGCCGTCGGGCCCGCGGAAGTCCGGGATGCCCGAGCCGGTGGACATCCCGGCACCGGCGAGAACCGTGACCTGGGGGTGGTGACCGTCGTGCGAAGGAGCAGGTTCCACAGGCTCGACGCTACGCCCGTGCGCCGGCCCGGCTGCTCAGGCCCCGGCGGCCGTGACGATCGCGTCGGTCGCGAAGCCGAGCATCACGCCGAGGACGATGCCCCAGGTCGTGAGCTCCTTGCGGCCCATCCGGCGGGCGACGGCGAGCAGCTCGATCACGACGTACAGGATCGAGCCCGCGGCCAGTGCCAGGAACGCGATCGACGTGAGGTCGCTGACGAACCTCTGCCCGACGAGCGTGCCGACGAACGTCGGACCGCCACCGATCAGTCCGAGGAGCCCGAGCTGCGCCCAGGTCGGCCGGTACCCCTCGGCGGCCATCGGGGCGACGATCCCGAAGCCCTCGGTCGCGTTGTGCAGCGCGAACCCGATCACCAGCAGGACCGCGAGCTGCAGCTCCCCGGAGGCGGCGCTGTTGCCGATCGCGAGGCCTTCGCCGAAGTTGTGCAGGCCGATGCCCACCGCGATCATCATCGCGAGCCGTTGGGCCCGCACCGCACCGGGTGCGAGGTCCGTGAGCTGACCGACGGCTGCGGCGCCGGGCCCGGGGGAGAGCGGCGTCGTGACCCGGCCGGCGCGCCAGCGGTCGAAGTACACCAGGCTCATGAGCCCGAGCGTGAGAGCCAGCGCGAAGACGGTGCCGTCGATGCCGGCGGTCCGCAGGTCGCGCGCGGCGAGGGCCGTGTCCACGGGTTCCCACGCGTGCGTGAGCACGTCCCACACCAGGAAGATCAGGATCCCGGTGGCCGCAGCGTTGAGCAGGGCGCGGGTGCGCGGCATCGCGGTGCGCACCCGGCCGATGGGGAGTCCGAAGAAGATCGTGACGCCCGCGACGGCACCCAGTGCGGCGATCGAGGTCGAGGTCATCGGGAGGGTTCCTGTCCTGTGGGGGTGTCCGAGCGGGGTCGCTCCGGACTCCCGGGCGATCGATCGACACCGTACAGGTTAGGTAACCCTAACTTCCAATCGCTGCTCCTCGGGCGGTCAGGGCTCGATCGCGGTCCCCGGACCGGTGGGCGACGCGACGTCGGGCGAAGCTGCCACCGACGGCGCGTCCGCCGGCGTGGGCGACAGGGCCGCGGCCTCGAGCAGTCGCGCGATGATCGCGTCCTGCGCCTGCAGGTGGGCCTGGAGCTGCAGGGTCTCGTGCAGGATCGCCTCGGTGTCCTTGTACGTGTCCTCGGCCCGTTGGTCGGCGGCCGCGGCCTGCACGTTCTGGCCGACGATGATGATCGGCAGGAGCACGAGCTGCAGGAACGTCTGGGCGATCCACGCGACGAGGATGATCGTGTCGTGGGACCGCACCGCGGCCGGCAGGGAGATCAGGGCCAGCACGGTGAACAGGTACGCGGTCCACATCGTGCCGACGGCCAGCGTGATGCCGACGCCGACCTTGGCGTTGAACCGGCCGATCGGGCCCTTGCCCTTGACGCGCAGCTCGGAGGTCTTCGCGGGGCCGGACGCCTTGCGGGCGGCGATCCGCGGGTGCGGGACGTGAGTGAAGATCGCCGACGCGGCTGACGTCGACGGCTTGGTGGGCGCAGGCGACGCGGGTGACGCGGGTGACCCGGTGGGGTCGGTGCTGTCGGTCATGCCCGCAGGCTATGACCGCCACCGATCCACCGGCTGCCAGGCGCGCTCGACCGGGTGCGGACCCGATCCGGCGGGTCGGGCAGCCGTCTCGGCCGGCTCGGACGGGTGGAGCGTGCGGTGGCGCAGGCGGTCACTTGACGCACGGGATGCCCGAGGACTGCAGCGGGGTCGACGTCGCGGCGTCGGGACCCTGAGCTGCCGACGAGCTCGCGGCGGCACCGGTCGTGCCGTGCGACGTGCTCGTCGTCGTGCCGGTCGTGCCCGCTCGGGTCGAGCCCGTGCCGGCCCCGCCTGTGCTCTTCCCGCCCGAGCCGGTCGAGGTCCCGGCCGCAGCGGACGACGGTGCGGGGGTGCCGGACAGCAGCCGTGCCGTCTCCGCACGGATCTGGGCGAGGTTGACGAGGTTGACGTCCTGCCCGTTCCGGACGCCGAACCCGGTGATCGGCAGGGTGGTGAAGCTGAGGTTCCCGCCCGCGAGCTTCGAGGCCTCACCGGCGAAGCTCAGGAGGTTGAACCCGGAGTCCAGGGCGATGTTCTGCTTGGCCGTGTCGATCAGCGAGCGCAGCGTCCCGAGGTTCGTGAACGTGCCGGCCTGCTTGAGCTTGTACGCCAACGAGATGATGAACGCCTGCTGCCGACGCTCGCGGTCGAGGTCCGTGAAGTCGAGGTTGGGGTGGGTGTTGTCGCGTCGCTGCCGCACGAAGCTCACGGCCTGCGACGCGCTGAGCTGCTGGACGCCCGCGCGGAAGTTCGCACCGGAGAAGGTGTCGCTCGTGGCCTCGTCGAGGCACACCGTGATCGGCTGGACGGCCTGTGCGACCTGGTAGAACGCCGCCATCGTCACCTCGACGAAGTGGTTGATCGGGACCCCGCCGAGGAACGCCGAGACGGTCGCGACCTCCGCCTGACGTGCCGCGGCCCGCGCCTGCTGGTAGGCGTCCGCATGGGAGATTCCTCCGGCGTTGACGAGCTGCCGGAGCTTCTGGTCGAGCGTGAGCCCGTAGGCCTCCTTGATCTTCGCCATCGAGGTGCCGTCCGGGTGCCCGGGGAGGGCGACGTAGTCGTCCCGAGGGATCGAGATGCCGACCGCCTTGCCGCCGCCGGCGGGGAGGTGAAGGAGCATCAGGACGTTCGTGTTGTAGCCGCCGTCGGACTGGTTGCCCGCCTGCAGTGCGCTGTACACCTTGGCCGGGAGCGGGTTCCCGTTCTCGTCGAGCCTGCTGTCCAGCCCCATCACCAGGATGTTCGTCTCACCGGTGTGCTGGGGGACGCTGCTCGCGAGAGCGCTGAGGCTCGAGCGGTGGATCCCGTTCGAGAGGTCGAGGTACGTGGAGACCGCGAAGACGCCGGCCCCTCCGAGCAGCAGGGCGACGCCGCCGGCGACGATCGCAACGACCTTCCGGCGGCGACGGTGAGGCGCGCGAGCGGACGCCGGTGGACGTGACCCCGTCCGCGCCGCGGCCGGGCGTCGTCCGGCCGGTGTCGCCGACCGCTGCGGGATCGGCCGCCCTGGCTCCGATCGCGTCGGCGCAGGTTGTGCCGACGCGGGTTGTGCCGACGTGGACCGGACAGGCGTCGACCGGCCCGGTACCGGTCGTGCCGGCCTCGACCCGCCTGGTACTGGTCGTGCTGGCCTCGCACGGCTCGGCGTCGCCCGCTCCGGGGTCGCGCGACCGGGCACGATCGTGATCGCGTCGTCGTCCCCAGCTGTGGGGGGGTGGCGTCGGCCGTGGTGCCGCCGGGTGCTGCGGGGTGAAGCTCGGTGGCACCGGGCGTGCGGGCGTGCGGCCCGTCGAGCCGACGCGTCGAGCCGGACCCCCGGGGCGCGCGCGGCTTCCGGACCGTCCGGCCGGCGTGTCGTCGTCGCTCATCGCGGTCCACCGGCCGTGGCGGTCGGATCAACGGCGTCCGGGCGGCGAGAGTCCATGCCGGGATGCTACGAAGCGTCTGTCCGCAGGCGGGGATGCCACGGCGGACGGACGGTGGAGGAATCGTGCAGCCCGCGAGCTTCGACATCGGGATCGGCGTGCCAGCCGCCGTCCTCGGGAAGGACGACGGTGGGTGGCATATGGTGCTGGCGTTCAGAGGTCCACGTGATCAGGGGGTGTCCACGTGATTCGACGAAGCACGCGCGCCGGGGCCTCGAAGGCCGGTTTCGAGGCCCGCCTGGCGATTCTGGGTTCGCTCGCGCTCCTGGCGTTCGGGCTGGCGACGGCTGACGACGTGGCGCGCTCGGGCAGTCCGTGGCCGTTCGCCCTGCCGACGCTCGCGTGGGCGGTTCTCGTCGCTGTCCTGGCCGCGAGATGGTGGGGGCGCGGTGACCGGCATGCACACACGCTCACCGTCGGGGGAGCCGTTGTTGCCCTCCTCGGCGCGGTGCTGTGGGCGGCGCAGGTGGACGCGTGGATCGCAGTCGTGGCCGCAGTCGTGGGTCTCGGGCTCGCCGGCGCGGCGGCTGCGGTCGCAGCGCTGCGTCAGGTCGGGATCGGTGGAACAGGTCGCGCGTGACGACCTCGTCGCCATCCCCGCCCGGATCGCGACACTCCTCAGGTTCTAGGCGTGGGCGACCAACCAGTCGTAGGCGGTGGGGGTCAGCGCGCGGTCGGAGTAGACCCGGCGCAGCGGAGGCGTGCTGCCGTCCTCTGGGGTAGGGACGTTCGCCCGGGGTCCCTCCCAGACGAGCGTGAACCCGAGCTTCTCCAGCACCGCGACGGATGCCGGGTTGTTCGAGAGGACTCGTCCCGTGACCGGGACGTGCGGGGCGACCTCTGCCGCTGCCTCGAGGGTGGCGACGGCGATCTCCGTGGCGAGGCCCCGTCCCCAGGCGCGCGGTTCCAGCCGGTAGCCGAGGTTCCAGACGTCCCCGTCGTCGAGGTATCGGAGCCCGCCTGAGCCGATGAAGGCCCCTTCCGGCAGTGATGCGTCCGCTCCTGCCACGTCGACGCGGACGGCCCAGGTGCCGAGCCCGTGCTCGCGAAGGCTGCGCTCGGAGCCCTCGATGTGCTCGAGCGCCTGGTCGATCCCGGTGAAACGACCCTCGGGCAGGTGTCGCCAGGTGTCCGGGTCCCCGTAGACCCGGAGGACGTCCTCCGCATCCGCGGGGGTGAGCGGGTCCAGTCGGAGCCGGGCGGTACGGCGAGCGGTGGAGGGGCTGGTCACGTCACCATTCTGGGGTGCGCCGCCGCGCCTCAGCTGGCGAGCCCGACGACCAGCCAGATGAAGCCGACGCCGACGATCGTCGACAGCACGGTCAGCCGGGTCGGGTGGCTCGCGTGGGCCTCCGGCAGGATGTCCGACGTCGCGAGGTACAGCAGGAAGCCGGCGAAGAACCCCAGGTACAACCCGAGCACCGGCGCGGGGATCATGAACGCGAGCGTGATCGAGGCGCCGAGCACCGGCGCGATCGCGTCGGCGGCGAGGAGCGTCAGTGCGCGCCGGTGCGTGTTCCCGTACAGCGACGTGATCGTGTAGGTGTTGAACCCGTCGGCGAAGTCGTGCGCGATCACCGCGAGGGCCACGACGATGCCGACCGTGCTGCCGGCCTGGAACGCGGCGCCGATCGCGAACCCGTCCATGACGCTGTGCCCGACCAGGCCCGACGCCGCAAGCAGCCCGACCTGGGGTGCGTGGGAGTGCTCCGCGTACTCGTGCTCGTGGCCGCGGTGGATGCCGAGGGTCCGCTCGATCACGTGCAGCACCAGGAAGCCGAGGACGAACGTCAGCAACGGCGCCGGCACGCCGAACACCACACGGGGCTCCTGCGAGAGGGCCTCCGGGATCAGGTCGAGCCCGACGACCCCGAGCATCAGTCCGGCCGCGAGGCCGAGCATCAGGTGCCGGTAGTCACGTACCCGCAGCGCCGTCAGGCCTCCGAGGAGGGTCGTCACGAACGACCCGAAGGCGAACAGCACCACCACGACGGACCACTCCTCCGCATTGTCGGCACGCGACGGGCGGGACCGTCGCACGTGTCGTCATCTTGCCTGACGCGACCTGACGTGCACCGATGCGGTCGCGGGCGCCCACTGGCACGCAACGCGCGCCGGGGCGGCGTCATTCCTCACCGGGTGCGACGGCGGCGTCGGGCGACGGCGCGCGGCGATGGCCGGATGTCGGCGACCTGTGGCACCGACGGGGCGGCGCGGTGTCGGTGCCGGGCCGTACCGTCCTCCCATGAGCACCGAGCGCCTCGGGTCGGCCGAACCCGTCGAGCAGACCGAACACGTCGAGCAGGCCGGGCCTGACAAGCACAGCGGACCTGACAAGCACCGCGGCGTGGCCCCATCACGGTCGGTGCGGACCGTCGCGCTCCTGCCCGTCGCGGCGATGGCGGTGACGATACTGCTCTGGGCGTCGGCGTTCGTGGCGATCCGTCACCTCGGGCCGACGGTGTCCCCGGGTGCGCTCACGCTCGGGCGGTTGACGGTGGGCAGCCTCGTCCTCGGTGCGGTGCTGCTGACCCGGCGCGAGGTGTGGCCCCGTCGCGCCGACTGGCCGCGGCTGGTCGCGATCGGCGTGCTGTGGTTCGCGATCTACAACGTGGCGCTCAACGCGGCCGAGCATCGCGTCGACGCCGGGACCGCGGCGATGCTCGTGAACATCGGCCCGGTGCTCCTCGCCCTGCTCGCCGGGATGCGGCTGGGGGAGGGGTTCCCACGCCCGTTGATCGTCGGCAGCGTGATCGGCTTCGGCGGCGTCGTGGTGATCGGCGTCGCCACGTCGACGGGCACGCAGGCCGACGTGTGGGGAGTGGTGCTCTGCGTCGTCGCGGCGGTGGCCTACGCGGTGGCGGTGATCCTGCAGAAGCCCGTGCTCGCGCGGTCGTCGTCCCTGATGGTCACCTGGGTCGCCTGCACGGTCGGTGTGGTGGTGTGCCTGCCGTTCGCGCCCCAGCTGGTCTCCGAGCTCGGCGCCGCCGGTCCGGGATCCGCGGCCGGAGTCGTGTACCTCGGTCTCGGACCGACGGCCCTCGGGTTCACGCTCTGGGGCTACGCGCTCGCGCGCACGAACGCCGGCCGGCTCGGTGCGACCACCTACCTCGTCCCGCCCGTCGCGATCCTGCTCGGCTGGGCTCTGCTCGCCGAGGTCCCGCCGGTGCTCGCGCTGCTCGGTGGCGGACTGTGCCTGGTCGGCGTGTGGGTCACCCGGCGCCCGTCGCGATGACGAGAACCGGTCGATCAGGGGCCTGCGGGCCTGTGCGGCGGGAGTCTCCCGACTAGACTGGGGCAGTGCATCTGCGCACGTCAAAGGTACTTTCTGAGCGGAGTGTGGTGCTGGTGACAGGGCGTTCGGTCCAGTCGGTGGAAGACGTCATGACGTTGCTCGACGCGCTGTTCGACGAGCGCGCCCACCGCTGGTCCGACGGTGCCGGCGCCGCCTGGTGGGACAGCTTCTACACCGACCGTGGACGCGACGTCCCGTTCTTCCGGTGTGCGCCCGACGAGAGCCTGGTCGAGTGGCACCGGGACGGCAGGCTCGATCTCCCGCCGGGAGCGCGTGTGCTCGAGCTCGGGTGCGGGCCGGGACGCAACGCCGTGTGGCTCGCCGAGCACGGGTGCCGGGTGGACGCGCTGGACCTGTCGGCCGAGGCCCTTGCCTGGGGGCGTGAGCGTGCGGACACGGCGGGTGTCGACGTCACGTTCGTCCAGGCGGACATCTTCGGCTGGCCCCCTCCTGACGTCGCGACCGACGGGTACGACCTGGTCCTCGACAGCGGCTGCTTCCACCACCTCCCGCCGCACCGGCGGATCAGCTACCGCGCCCTCCTCGAGCGCACGCTCCGCCCCGGGGGAACCTTCGTCCTGGCGTGCTTCGCCGCCGGTGGCATGGGCACCGAGCAGTCGGATCTCGCGCTCTACCGGGACGGCAACCTCGGTGGTGGTCTCGCCTACAGCGCCGACGAGCTCCGGCGGACGTTCGGCTGGCTCACCGAGCTCGAGCTGCGACGGATGCACCCGCAACCCGCCGACAGCGACACGTTCGGCGAGGACTTCCTGTGGGCCGGTCTGTTCCGGCGCTGACGACCCCGCCCTCGATCACGTGACAGCCGGCGACCCGCTCAGGCCCAGCCGCCCGGCCGCGGGCCCGGCGGAAGGTCGTCTCGCGCGTCACGAATGCCGTCGCGGACTGCTCGGCGGATCACGAGGTACAGGACGAGAACCACGAGCAGGAACATCACGACAGGGATGAGGAGCGCGACGAGCCCGAAACCACCTGCCATGTACATGGATCCACTCCAGAGCTGTCGGGCGAAAATCGGTGAGCGCGTTCCAGGTTCTCATATTTGACACCCGGAGCCAGCACAATTCAGTTCCCGAATTCCGGGGATGGGTTCGCGACTCTCTCGTCGGTGCTCGCGCCGCCGCCGCGCACCGCCGCGCACCGCCGCGCGCAGGCCGCTTCGCCCGAAGCCGCGCCGGCCGCCTGGAGGCGGACATCCACCTCGCCCGATGTCCGCTTGCGGTGCTCATCCAGCCGCAGATGTTAATGGCATGTAAATACTCCGCCCGGTCGTACCAGAATGCGGAAATCGCGGCCTGCAGGCCTTGCCGCACCCCCGGATCGCACCTAGTTTCGTCACCATCACCTGGCCCGTCTCGCAGCATTCCTGAGGGGAGGTCGGTCATGGGTGCACACCGCGTCGTCGATCTGAGCGCCCGGACGGGGTTCTTCGAATCCTCTTCCGCGGGCTCCGAGGCGCCCGACTGGCTGGTGGCCGGGATCGTCGAGTCCTGGGAGCTGGATCCCGCACGCACGACGGTCGTCCTGGCGGCGGTCTCCGAGAACGCGACCTTCGTCGTGTCCTCCGGAGGGGTGCCCGTGCTGGTCACCCGCGTCGCGCGGCCGGGCTACATGACGAGCGCCGACGAGTTCGAGTCCGAGCTCGCGTGGGTCTCGGCCCTCGCAACCTCGGAGTACGTCCGGGTGCCGCGGGGGATCCGCACGCACGACGGCTCGTACGTCGCGGTGATCCTCGACGACCGCGGTCACGGCTGGTGGTGCGTGAGCTTCTCGTACGTCGACGGCGGCGTGCTGCAGGACGTCACGGACCCGCTGCCGTACTACCGCGAGATCGGCCGCACGACCGCCCACCTGCACGATCACACCGGCGCGTGGGAGCCGCCCGCAGGCTTCCGCCGCCACTCCTGGGCGACGTCGGACATGGTCGGGCCGACGTGCCGGTGGGGCATGTGGCAGGACGTCGCCTTCAGGTCCGCCGAGCGTGACCTGGTCAAGTCCGCCGAGCTCACCGCGCTCGCGACGCTCGGCAGCGTCGTGCGCTCGCCCGACGACTGGGGGCTGATCCACGCGGACCTGCGCCCGTCGAACATCATGATCGACGAGGCCGGTCTGACGGTGATCGACTTCGACGACTCCGGCTACTGCTGGTACATGTACGACTTCGCCGCGGCGCTGTCCTTCGTCGAGCACCTCGACGCCGCACCGACCATGGCCCACGAGTGGATCGACGGGTATGCGGAGGTCCGCCCGCTCACTCGCGCCGACGTCCAGGTCGCGTGCGCGCTGTCGATGATCCGACGCCTGCAGATGCTCGGCTGGACGACGACCCACCGCGAGGACGCCCTGCCGGCTGACCTCTGGGCCGCGCGGCGCGACGGGACGCTCGTCGTCGCCGAGAAGTTCCTCCGGTCGCCGACCTGGCTGATGGACGACTGAGCTGATGGACGACTGAGCTGATGGACGACTGACCTCCCGTGCTCACCCGCCGTCGTGCAGGTGCTCGCCCCCGTCGGGGTGATCGCCGTCGTGCGAGCGTGGCGCATGCCGCACGTACCCGTACTTGCGGAGGTGGAAGCGCACGTCCGCGCCGACGAAGTACTCGCGTCCGATCTCGATCGGCCGGTCGTCGGAGGCCGTCGTGACGCGGTGCACGTGGATCAGTGGGGTGCCGGTCGCGACCTCGAGGTGGCGGGCCTGCTCGTCGTCGGCGAGCGTGAGCTCGAGCGTCTCGTCGCTGTAGCCGGGGGAGACGCCGTAGCGCGCACGCAGCAGGGCGTACAGGCTCGAGAGGTCCTGCTGGAGAAGGTCGGGGAAGGGCACCGTCGGCAGCCGGGTCGCCTCGAGCGACAACGGGTGACCGTCGGCGACGCGCAGCCGCAGGAGCCGGTACACGTGGTCGCCCGGCGCGAGGTCGAGGAGCCGCTGGTCCTGGCCGGAGGCCTGCGCGATCTCGGCACGCAGCACACGGGTCTCGAGCCGCACCCCCTGCTGGCGGGCGATCTCCGGCAGTCCCTCGATCGTGTTGAGGTTCCGTTCCAGGCGTCCGTCCGACGCGACGACCCCACCGCCGCGACCGATGCGCCGTCGCACGACCCCGTCGGCCTCGAGCCGGTCGAGGGCCAGGCGCAGTCGCGACCGCGGAACCCCGAGCGAGGCGGCGAGAGAGCGCTCGTCGCCGATCCGGTCCCCGGCGCGCACCTCGTGCTCGCGGATCAACGAGCGGATCCGCGAGCACAGCAGGTCGACCGGGGTGCTCATGTCCGGAGCGTCGCCAGGACCTCGTCGAAGGCGGTGAAGAACGTCGCGAGGTCGGCGTCGGTGAACGCGAGCGGCGGGCGCAGCTTGAGGACGTTGCCGCCGGCCCCGCACACCGAGGTCAGCACCCGGCGCTCGCGCAGCTTCTCGATGATCTCGAGGGCCGTGGCCTGGTCGGGGTTCCGTGACTCGGGTTCCGTGACGATGTCCACGCCGATGTACAGCCCGGCGCCGCGGACCTCGCCGACGAGCGGGTGGTCGGCAGTCATCCCGCGCAGCCCCGCGAGCATGAGCGACCCGACGCGGTCGCTGTGGAGCTGGAGGTCCTCGTCGCGGATGACGTCGAGCACGGCCTGGGCCGCGGCGATCGAGACGGGGTTGCCGCCGAACGTGTTGAAGTACGGGATCGAGTCGCCGAACGCCGCCAGCACCTCGCTGCGTGCGGCCATCGCGGAGACCGGGATGCCGTTGCCCATCGGCTTGCCCATGGTCACGAGGTCAGGGACGACGCCATGACGCTCGAACCCCCAGAAGGTCTGGCCGGTGCGCGCGAAGCCGGGCTGGACCTCGTCGGAGACGAACACGCCGCCGGCGCGGTGCACGACCTCGATCGCCGGAGCCAGGAAGCCCACCGGGTCGGGGAAGACCCCGTCGGAGGAGAAGATCGAGTCGGCGACGAACGCCGCGAAGCGCGTGCCGTGACGCTCGAGGTCGGCGATCTGCGCGGCGACCTGGTCGGCGAACCACGTCCCGAGGTCCGGAGTCCCCAGGTCGGTCGCACCTGCGCCCGCCGCGTCGAGCGCAGCCCGGAGTCGCGCCGCGTCCGGGGCGGGCACGGTCCGCACGTCGCGACCGAGCGGCTGCGCGGTCCCGAGCGCGGGGGAGATCCCCGAGGTCAGCATCGAGTTGCCGTGGTACGCCTCGGACGTGACGATCACGCCGGTGCCACCGGTGTAGGCCTGCGCGACGCGGACCGCGAGGTCGTTCGCCTCGGAGCCGGTGCACATGAACATGACCTTGTCGATCGCGTCGGGCAGCGTCGAGAGCAGGTCCTCGGAGTACCGCACGATCGCCTCGTGCAGGTAGCGCGTGTGCGTGTTGAGGGTCGACGCCTGGGCGGTCATCGCCGCGACGACGCGCGGGTGGCAGTGGCCGACGGACGCGACGTTGTTGTACACGTCGAGGTACTGGTTCCCGTCGGCGTCGAAGAGGTGCGCCGCCTCTCCGCGCACCAGGTGGACGGGCTCGCGGTAGAAGAGCCGGTACGACGGCCCCAGCACGCGTTCCCGCCGCTCGGCCAGCTCACGGAGCGGTGCGGGCAGCGCCTCCGCCATGCCGGGCCGGAAGCTGTTCGTGTCCATGATCGTCGAGCGGGTCGCCACCGTGGGTCTCCTCGTGCTGGTTCCGACCGGGCTCGGCGGAGGTGCTGCCCGGGTGTGTCGTGTGGTCCTCGGTGTCCGAGGGGACCGCACCGCGCGACCGTGCCCCGAGGGGCGCGCGCGATGCGATCGTCGTGGCCCCGAAGGGCTGGCGTGCACGATGCGATCCTCGAACGCCCCATCATCGCTGCTCGAGCCAGGGGCGTCACGGATCGCACCGTGCACGCGGGTCTCACCGGGTGAGCATCACATCCAGCTCGTCGTCCAGCTCGGCGTCCGCCTCGGCCTGGAGCCCACCGTTGAGTGCGTACTCCTCCTCCGGGGACAGGATCAGCCGCTTGCGGCCGTACACCGCGAACGTGCCGAGGCCGATCGCGAACACCACGGCGATCGCGATGATCGCGAGCCGGTAGTCGGGGTTGAGCATGACCCCGACGAAGATCATCGCCGCGAGCAGACCGGCGACGACCGCGCCGATGATGCCGGTCGGGCTCGTGTAGGGCCGCACCGCGGCAGGGAACTTCCGGCGCAGCAGGACGAACGAGACCATCTGCAGCACGTAGGCGATCACGGCGCCCCAGACGGCGATGTTGAGCACCACGCTGCCGGCCGCGGCGACGCCGTACTGGACGACGAACAGCGCGGCGAACCCGATCGCGGCACCCATCAGGAGCGCGGCCCACGGCGTCTTGCGGGTGCCGGTCAGCGAGAGGAACTTCGGGTAGTACCCGGCCCGTGACAGCGAGTAGATGTTGCGGCCGTAGGCGTACATGATCCCCTGCGTCGAGGCGAGCAGACCGACGAGGGCGAACGCGGACAGCACCGCCGCGATGTTGCTGTTCGGCAGGATTGCCCGGAACCCGTCGAGCAACGGCTCACCCGAGCTGCTCAGGGCGTTCGCGCCGGTGACGGCGGGGTTGAGCACCACGACGACGAGCCCACTGATCACCAGGGTCACCATGCCCCAGAAGCCGGCGCGCGGGATGTCCTTGGTCGGGGTGTGCGACTCCTCGGCGGCGAGCGGCAGCTCCTCGATGCCGAGGAACAGCCACATCGCGAACGGCAGCGCGAAGAACACCCCGCTGATGCCGTGCGGCAGGAACGTGCTCTGCCCGGCGTCGGGGGCGATGTCGAACAGCTTGCCGAGGTCGAGGTTGCTCGAGGCGAGTGCGGCGATGCCGAAGATCGCCAGCACCGCGAGCGAGATGATCGACACGACGATCGCGAACCGGAACGACGTCGCGGCGCCGAAGGTGTTCAGGGCGAGGAAGACCCCGTAGATGACGATCCACCACGCCCAGACCGGCAACGACGCCCCGAACAGCGTGGTCGCGATCGAGTCGGCGTACTGACCGGAGAAGTACACGACGACCCCGGTGGTCATGACGTACTCGACGGACTCGGCGAGCCCGGTGACGAACCCGCCCCAGGGGCCCATCGCCGCACGTGCGAACGAGTACGCGCCGCCGGTGTGCGGCATCGCCGCGGACATCTCACCGATGCTGAACAGCATTCCGAAATACATCACCGTGACCAGGACGGTGGCGATGAGGAATCCTCCCCACCCGGCCGTCCCAATTCCACCGTTCCATCCGGAGAAATCCCCGGAGATCACGGCGGCCACCCCGATCCCGGTGAGTCCCCAGAATCCTGCGGAGCGCACCAGGCCGCGCTTCTCGAAATACCCTTCCTCGGCCTGGGCGTAGGTCACCCCCGAGACACTGGTCATCGTCGTCTGGCTCACGTCTGCCTCCCATGTGCGGTCGATGAGGGCCGGTGGGACGACGTCGTTGGGGCCGCACCGGTGGAGCTGTGCAGGAGCGGACCGCCAAGCCCGCGTGTACCGATGGCTCCATGGTTCTGCCCGGCCCCGACCGGGAACAGCGCCGGATGTAATATCTGTGTTACCGCCGGAGCCCCGAATGTTAATGGCTTGTGAACAAGTGTCCTGGAGGACCCGGAAGTCCGCGCAGACCCCGTGAAGTCCTTGCCGGGGCGCCTGCAGGCGTCTATCTTCCAAGGTGACCGCCGGCCCCATCGCGCAGCATTTTTGATGGGAGAAATACGATGACCAGCAACCCCTTCGTCGAGACCGCGCCCGCGACCGGCTTCTTCGAGTCCTCCGCCAAGGGCACGTCCGCGCCCGGGTGGCTCGTCGCCGGGATCGTCCGCGCGTGGGACCTGGACCCGGCCCTCGCGTCGGTCGACCTGATCACCGTGTCGGAGAACGCGACGTTCCTCGTCGCGATCGGTGGCATCCCGGTCGCGGTGACCCGGGTGGCCCGCCCCGGCTACATGGCGGGGTCGGTCGAGTTCGAGTCGGAGGTCGCGTGGGTGGCGGCGCTCGCGGGCTCCGAGTACGTGCGCGTGCCGCGGGGGATCCCCACGGTCGACGGCTCCTACGTGGCGGTGATCGCCGACGACGGCGGCATGTCGTGGTCCTGCGTGAGCTACTCGTACGTCGCCGGGAGCATCCTCGAGGACTTCACCGACCCGGTCCCGTACTACCGCGAGATCGGGCGGACGACGGCCCACCTGCACGACCACGCAGGCTCGTGGACCCCGCCGACCGGTTTCCGCCGGCACTCGTGGGCCACCGCCGACATGGTGGGCCCGACGTGCCGCTGGGGCATGTGGCAGGAGGTGCCGTTCACCGCCGCCGAGCGCGGGCTCCTGGAGTCCGCCGAGCGGTCCGCGCTCGCGACGATCACCGGCGCCCCGCGCACCCCGACCGACTGGGGACTGATCCACGCGGACCTGCGCCCGTCGAACATCATGATCGACGACGGCACGCTGACGGTCATCGACTTCGACGACTGCGGGTACTCCTGGTACCTGTACGACTTCGCGTCGGCACTGTCCTTCATGGAGCACGTCGACGACGCTCCGATGATGGCCCAGGAGTGGGTCGAGGGCTACTCCGAGGTCCGCCCGCTCTCCCGCACCGACGAGGAGCTTGCGTGCGCGCTGTCGATGATCCGACGCCTGCAGATGCTCGGCTGGACGACGACGCACCGCGAGGACGCCCTGCCGCCCGCGCTGTGGACGGCCCAGAAGGACGGCACGCTCGCCGTGGCCGAGAAGTACCGGCGATCGCCCACGTGGCTGCTCGACTGACCCGTCCGGCTGCCGTCCTGCTGGACATGGACGGGACGCTCCTGGACTCCGAGCCGCTGTGGTCCGCTGCCGCGCGCCACCTCGCCGAGGGCCAGGGGCGGCCCTGGAGCACGTTCGACGACCGGGAGATCGTCGGCTGGTCCATCCCCGCCGTGGCCGCGTACCTGCGCGGTCGCGGCGTCGGGCAGGACGAGGACTGGATCGTCGACCAGCTCCACGCGCGTGTCGGCGCGGCGATGCTCGACGCCCTGCCGTGGCGCGAGGGCGCGTTAGAGCTGCTCACGCTGCTGCGCGACGCCGACGTGCCGGTCGCCCTCGTCACGATGACGTACCGGCGCCTGGCCGACCTCGTGCTGCGCGCCGCCCCACCGGGCACGATCCAGGTGCTCGTCACCGGCGATGACGTGAAGCGCGGCAAGCCGCACCCGGAGGCCTACCGGACCGCCGCCCAGCGGCTCGGGGTCGACGCCAAGGACTGCGTGGCCGTCGAGGACTCACCGACCGGGATTGCGTCCGCTCTTGCCAGCGGCGCGTGGACCTACGCCGTCGACCCGTCCCAGCCGGTCTCCGCGTCCCGTGGGGTCGACCTGGTGCTGGAGTGCGTCGACGGGCTCGGGCCCGTGATCGCGGGGCTGCGCGAGCGGCTGGGCGCTCCGGTGCCCGAGGCGGCCGCAGCGGTCGGCGCGCTCGGGCGGCCTGACACGACCCGAACATGATCCTGATCTGGCGTAGACACGACCGCGCTGGACTTGCCGCATGCCTCGATCCCACTCGGCCCGACTCCACTCGGCCCGACGCCACGTGCCCCGACGCCACGTTGCCCGATCCCGCACAGCCCGACTCATCGCCCTCGTCCTTCTCCCGCTGGTGCTGCTGACCGCGTGCCGTGCGACCACGCCCGACGGCCCCGTGGCGACCGTCGCTGCCGGTGTGCCCGGCGGTGCTCCGAGTGCCGCACCCGGTGGGGCCGCCGCGGGTGGTACGTCGCCGGTCGGCCCGGCGACGCCGAACCCGGCCGCGCCGACGATCCCCGTCGGCTCCACGTCGCAGTCGCTCACCGTCGACGCCGCCACCCGGACGTACCGCGTGTACCGACCGGCCGAGGTCGCGAGCCCGGCGCCGCTCGTGGTGTTCCTGCACGGTGGCTTCGGCTCGGCCGACCAGGCGGAGAAGGCCTATCACTGGGACCAGGAGGCCGACGCGGGCCACTTCGTGGTGGTCTACCCCGACGGTCTCGACCGGGCGTGGAACACCGACGGCGGGTGCTGCGGCACCCCCTCCCGGACCGGGGTGGACGACGTCGCATTCGTGACCGCCGTGGTCCACGCGGTCGAGCAGTCGATGCCGATCGACCCCGCCCGCGTCTACGCGACGGGCATCAGCAACGGCGGCATCATGGCGTACACGCTCGCCTGCCGGACGACGCTGTTCGCCGCGATCGGCCCGGACTCCGCGACCGAGCTCGCCGACTGCCCCGACCCGGCCCCCACCTCGGTGATCCACGTGCACGGGACCGCCGACCAGACCATCCGGTACGACGGCGGAGTGGGCGACGGACCCGCGCATGTCGACGGCCCCCCGGTGGCGACCGTCAACGCGCACTGGCGGCAGATCGACGGCTGCGCCGCGCCCGAGGTCACGACCTCCGGTTCGGTGACGACCTCGATCGCAACCTGCCCGAGCGGCCGCACCGTCGAGCTCATCACGATCGACGGCGCCGGTCACCAGTGGCCGGGTGCGACGCCGAACCGTGTCGCCGAGCGCCTCCTGGGGACCGACCCGCCCTCGCAGGCCCTCGACGCGACCTCGGTCATCTGGGACTTCTTCAGCGGGCACACGCTGTCGTGACACGGTCGAGGTGACCGGTAGCGTCCCGTCGTGACGGCCGTGTCCACCGACCTGAGCGAGAGGGCGCCGATGTCCGGAGCCGCACCACCCGCAGACCGTCCCGCCCTCGCGCGCCGACTGGGAACCGCCGACGCCGTCGTGATCGGGCTCGGCTCGATGATCGGTGCGGGCGTGTTCGCGGCGTTCGCGCCGGCCGCTGCCGCAGCGGGCGGTGGGCTGCTCGTCGGGCTCGCGCTCGCGGCCGTCGTCGCCTATGGCAATGCGACGTCGTCGGCGCAGCTCGCGGCTCAGTACCCGACGTCGGGCGGCACGTACGTCTACGGGCGTGAGCAGCTCGGCGAGTGGTGGGGGTTCGTCGCCGGGTGGGCGTTCGTCATCGGGAAGACCGCGAGCTGTGCGGCGATGGCGCTCACGTTCGCCGCGTACGCCGCTCCGGGCGCCGAGCGGCCGGTGGCCGTCGTCGCGGTGCTCGCGCTCGCGGCGGTCAACTACCGCGGGATCACCCGGACGGCGCGGCTTGCGCGCGTGATCGTCGCGGTCGTGCTGGTCGCGCTCGCCGTGGTGGTCGCCGCGAGCCTCGGCGGCGGGCACACGGACCTCGGCCGGGTGACGGCGCTCGACCTGGGCGGCCACGGCTGGTACGGGATCCTGCAGTCGGCCGGGCTGCTCTTCTTCGCGTTCGCGGGGTACGCGCGGATCGCGACGCTGGGGGAGGAGGTGCGCGACCCGTCGCGCACGATCCCGCGGGCGATCCAGCTCGCGCTCGGCCTGACGGTCGTCGTGTACGCGGTCATCGCGGTCGCGCTGCTCGCAGTGCTCGGTCCCGACGGGATCGCCGCCACCCGTGCGCCGCTCGCTGCCGCGGTCGACGCCGGGAGCTGGACGTGGGCGACGGTCGTGGTCCGCATCGGTGGCGCTGCCGCGTCCCTCGGTGCCCTGCTGGCCCTGGTCGCCGGGGTCGGGCGGACGTCGCTCGCGATGGCCCGTGAGCGTGACCTGCCCGGCTGGCTCGACGCGGTGCACCCGCGCTACCGGGTGCCGCATCGCGCCGAGGCGACCCTCGCCGTCGTCGTGAGCGTGCTGGTGGTCACGGTGGACCTGCGGGGGGCGATCGGCTTCTCGTCCTTCGGGGTGCTCACCTACTACCTGATCGCCAACCTCGCCGCGTTCACGCAGGGGAGTGAGCGGCGGCGGTTCCCGCGGTGGCTGCCGGTGCTCGGGGCCGTGGGGTGCGTGACGCTCGTGGCGACGTTGCCGCCGGCCGCGATTGGGATCGGGGTGGGGGTGCTGGTTGTCGGTGTGGGGTACCGGTGGGCGCGGGTGTCTGCGCGGCGGTCGCGGTCCGGGCCGGCTCGCTCGGACGGGCCGCGCTGAGCGGTTGATGAGTCGGCCGACTCTGTCGGAGCTGTCGCGTGGATGGGTGCGCACGACGGGACCGTTCGATCGGGTGCGCGAGGGGCGAGGGGCGACCAATGTCGGGTTGGCGACGATGGTCGCCCCAGGCGAGGAAGTTGCCGTGACTCGTCCGCGGCGAACCAGGCCCGCGGTGGCCGCCGCTGGTGCGTACGTCACCCCGACGTCTGCTCCGCGAGCCAGTCGTCGAACGTGACAAGACCAAGCCGTACCCCCGGTCCAGGCAGAAGCCCCTCACCGGCCATCGCAAGGCTGAACGGCCCATCCCGCCAGCTCGCGCGCAGGCGGGTCGGGTCCCGTCGAGCGGTCAGGGTGCGCCGGGCCATGTCGACGAGGTCCAGCGGCTCGGGACCGGCAAGGTCGACGGCCCTGCCCTGCGGCGGACCGGCGGCGGCCTCGACCAGGACGGCGGCGACGTCGGCGATCGCGACCGGCTGCAGCAGGAGCGGTGCGACGGTTGCGACGCCGTCGCGGGTGGTCCAGCCGACGACCATTTCGGCGAAGTCGAAGAACTGGGTCGCGCGTTGGATGGTCCACGGCACCGTTCCGGCCTCGACCAGCTGCTCCTGCCGGCGTTTGCCGTCGTAGTGCCCGGTGCCTTTCGCGCGGTCCAGCCCGACGATCGACAGCAGGACGTGGTGGCGGACCCCCGCGCGGAGCTCGGCCGCCAGGAGGTTGCTGGTCGCGGTGGCGAAGAACTCCACCGCCGTGGCGGGGTCCGTCGCCGGTGTGTTCGTCACGTCGATGGCGACGCTCACGCCGTGCAGCGCGTCATCCAGCCCGGCGCCGGTGACCACGTCCACCCCGGTCGACCTCGCGACCTCCGTCACCTCGCGACCCGCCGCCCGCAGGGCGTCGACCGTGCTGCGGCCGACCCGGCCGGTTGCGCCGATCACGGCCACCCGTCCCATGTCCGTCTCCACCCGGCCAGTCTGCGTAGCGCGTGCTGTCGATGTCACGCGGCGGACAGGGGTGGCCGTCGTGCCGAGCGCTTGCGGTCCGTCGATGGTGAGCTCGGGGATCTACTTCAAGAGGTCAGCCAGCTCGTCGTCGAAGACGTGGCAGAGGTGCCCCGTCGTTGATTCACGCGGCCTGCACGCTGTGAATCGGACAAGTAGCAGGACGCGAATCGGTCAGTTCGCAGGCAACCCTCAACACGAACCGGCTGCGAGCGGTGAACGCATCGGATGCGGTGTGGCCGACGTCGAGCTCAGCGATGGCCTGCCGGCTGGTCACCAACCCGTTCTGCGCCTTCGCGAGGTCAAGGGATGTATCGCGTGTGGGCGGCCGACCTTTGTGACGCGTGTCAGAACCATGGCACTTTCGCCATGGTTCTGACGCGGCCACGTGGGGGGACTCAGGCGGCGTCAGACGGGTAGCCCGACGCGGATGTCAGCCCCCGGGAGTCGGACACCGCCTCACACGGTGAGCTCGCGCCGCCGCCCGTCGCGCCACGTCCCCACCCCGAACAGGGCGAGACCCCCGATCAGCCATCCCGCCAGCACGAATAGCGGACGGGTGATCGCAGCGCCGTCGAACAGCGCGACGTTGCGCAGCATGGTTCCGGTCGCGCCCGGGGGGAGGAGCTGTCCGATCGTGCCCCACGGGGTCGGGAGCAGCTCCGGCGCGCTGGTCAGCCCGGACAGGGGGCTGCCGAGCAGGATCAGCGCGACGACGGCCAGGCCCAGGCCCACGCGCCCGAGCATCCGCTGCAGCCCCAGGACGGTGAAGCAGGCGGCACCGGCGCCGAGCATCGCACCCAGCGCGGTGAGCCAGTAGCTGCCGTTGATCGTGCCGAACCCGAACTGCAGGGTGGCGGTCAGCGCGAGGCCGCCGAGGACGGCGAACCCCAGTCCGGTCATCACCCGCTGGCGGGCGCCGTGCACGCCCGCCATGATGCCCACCGCGGCGATCCAGCCACCGAGGGCGAGCGGCAGGGCGCCGGCGGACAGCCCGAAGCCCGTCGGCTCGCGGGTGGGGAACGGGCGCAGGTCGTCGACCGTCAGCGGCACCGACATGCCCGTTGCGAGCGTGGTGGCCGCGTGGGTCAACGTGGTGGCCATCGTGGGGCTCGCGGCGGTGGCGATCTCCAGGGTGAGGCCGGAGCCGTCGACCACGAGCGCCGCGTAGATCTCTCGGCCAAGGATCTGGTCGCGAGCCTGGTCGACGCTCGTGAGCGTGCGCACGTCGAACCCGCCCGGGCTTGCCTGCTCGAGGCGTGCGGTGAGCGCCGCCGCCTGGGGAGCGGGCGCGACGACGGCGACGGGGACGTGGTGCAGGCCCGAGTGGATCCCCGGCAGCGCGAACGCGAGCAGCAGAATCACGACGCCGCCGACGAGCCCGAGGGTCGTCAGCCCGATGCGTCGCCAGCTCGACGGAGCGGGGTGTCCGAGGGGTGCCGTCGGTGCCATGGCCATGGAACTGCCCTCCGTGCGTCGGGGATCGATAAGATACGACCCGTATCTCCGGACGGTAGAGCATCGCGTTAAGATACGCAACGTACTCTGCAGGAGAGGGCGGACATGTCGACACCGACGACCCGGCGGCACGGCGACGCGCTGCGGGCGGAGATCCTCCACGCCGTCCTCGACGAGCTGCGGGACCAGGGCTACCCGGGCGTCACCTACGACGGCGTGGCCCGACGGGCGCACACGAGCAAACCCGTGCTCTACCGGCGCTGGCGCTCGCGCGCCCACCTGGTCCTGGACGCGCTGACGGCCGAGCTCCCGCCCGTGCTCCCGATCCCGGACACCGGAAGTCTCCGGGGAGACCTGATCGCGCTCCTGCAGCTGATGCGCACCCGGTTCGACCTTGTCGGGGCGCAGACGATCCGGGGCATCATCGCGGACGCCGATGACGAGCTCCGCCACGTCGCCCTTGAGATCACGGACGTGTTCGCCGCCGAGATCTCCCGCTCGGTGGTGCAGCGCGCCCGCGACCGCGGAGAGATCGGCCCCGCACCCGTCCCGCTCCTGGTCTGTTCCGTGCCGGTCGTCCTGCTGCGGCACGAGCTGCTGCTCGCCGACGAGCCGACCGATCAGCGGATCGTCGAGATCGTCGACGTCGCGGGCCTGCCACTGATCATCGACGCCGCGAACGCTGGGTGAGCCTTCAGTCAGCGCGGGTTGTTGTCGATAGTCGAGTGTCGGGCCTCGGCGGACCGATCGTGGATCTTCCAGCGCGGCTGGTCCGGCGTGCTTTCCCCTGCCTCGACGCCCGCCCGCTCGCTCGGAGTCTCATGCGCTCGCTCAGATGGACCGTCGGTTCGACCCGTCGCCTGGTGATCCTCGCGCTCGCTGTCGCGCTTCCGTTCGCCGTGGTGTCGCCGGCCTTCGGGGCGACGCCTCTCCCTGGACCGACGTCTCCGGCACCTGCGCCGGATCCGATCGACGCCTACGCGCACTACCAGCCGCAGACGACGTGCGACCCGACGCCCAAGCCTGGCGCCACGTACCTCATGCACCTGGTCCTCACCTACTACGGGGTCGGGCGCGACGTGGGCATCGGCCGCGCGTGCTCCGTCGGTGGGACGAGCGAGCACAAGGAAGGGCGAGCGCTTGACTGGGGGGTCAGCGTCGACAACCCGGTCGAGAAGGCTGCGGCGGACGAGTTCACCACCTGGCTCACGGAGGACGGCCCGGACGGGAAGCCGGGCTACAACGCGCGGCGCCTCGGCGTGATGTACGTCATCTGGAACCGGCAGATCTGGGGGAGCTACAACCCGGGAGCGGGCTGGACCGCCTACACCGGCGCCGTCCCGCACACCGATCACGTCCACGTCTCCCTCAGCTGGAGCGGCGCGTACATGCAGAGCTCGTGGTGGACCGGGATCGCAGTACCGAGCGATGCGACGATCGCGCGGTACATCACCCAGGTGTATCGCGACCTGTTCGACCGTGCACCGGATCCGGCCGGGCTGAGGACCTGGTCGACGGCGTTGGGCAACGGTGTGCCGTACGGCGCGGTCGCTGATGCGATCACGTACTCGGACGAATACCGCGGGCGCATGATCACCGACGCCTATCGGACGTACCTCGACCGAGCTCCTGATCCGACGGGGTTCTCGGACTGGCTTGCAGCGATGCGGGTGTCGTTGCACATCGAAGACATGCAGGCGGGATTCATCTCGTCCACGGAGTACTACGCGCTGGGTGGGGGCACCGACCGCGGGTGGATCACGCGTCTGTACGACAAGGTGCTGGGTCGTGTCCCGGCAGACGCCGAGGTCAGCTCATGGCAGCGGCGTCTCGACACCGGCAGCTCGCGGTACGAGGTCGCGCTCGGGTTCTTGTACTCGACCGAGCACCTGACCGCGGTCGTGGACGGCTACTACGTCGAGCTGCTCCACCGGCACATCGACCCCGCAGGCCAGTCCACCTGGGTCCACCTCATCCAGACCGGCTACCGCGACGAGCAGATCATCGCGGGCATCGTCTCCTCGGCGGAGTACCGAGGCAACATCGGTACGAGGTAGAGACCCACCTCTCGCACGCGGAGCGCGTGTCACTGGCGGGTGTCGAGCCACGTCCCTGCGCCGAACCGGACCTCTACCCCACCGGCCGCGTGAGGGCGATCACGAGCTGCGCCATCATCAGGCGGACGTCCTCGCGGTCGCGCATCGAGTGACCGGCCCGGATCTCCCGCTGGAGCATGTCCTTGTAGAGGTCGGCGAGCACGCGCACGGCCACCCCGGTGGGGACGACGAACGCGCGACCGGCGCCGTCGATCGCCCGCTGCACGATCGCGGTCAGTGACGTCTCGAACTGCTCCTGGTGGGCCTGGAAGACCACGGCGACCTCGGGGTCGCGCAGGGACAGCAGGCGGAACTCGTCGTCGATCAGGCACCACGTGCGGTCGTCCATCGGGCCGATGAAGAAGTCGAGGAGCAGCTCGCCGAGGCCGTCCTCGTCGAGGGGCTTGGTGACCTTCTCGAGCTGCGGCCCGAGGGCGTCGACCTTCGCGGCGAGCTCGGAGAGCAGGATCTCCTGCTGACGTTCCATGAGCGCCGCGAACAGCTCTTCCTTCGACGTGAAGTTGGAGTAGAAGGCCCCGCGGGTGAACCCGGCCCGCTCGCACACCTGCTCCACGGTGCTGGCGTGCACGCCCTCCTCGGCGAAGACGTCGAAGGCAGCATCGATCAGCCGCTCACGCGTGCGCTGGCGGCGCGGGGTGAGCATGGCGTCGGGCTGGATCGAGATGGTGTCCACCTCCTGGTGGGTTTGGCGTGTGTCGATCGTATCGGATACGTTCGTGTATCGGATACGTGGATGTATCCATCCCCGACCACCCATCCTTGGAGCCGACGTGTCCTCGCTGCTCTACCGCCTCGGCCACTGGTCGTTCGGCGCGCGACTGCGCGTGCTGCTGACGTGGTTGACGATCATCGCCGCGATCGGGATCGGTGCGCGGTTCCTCAGCACCGGCACGGACAACACCTTCTCGATCCCCGGTACCGAGTCCGGGGTGGCCCTCGACCAGCTCGCCCACACGTTCCCGCAGGTCAGCGGAACGTCGGCACGGCTCGTCGTCGTCGCGCCGCCAGGGATGACGGTGCGCGACACCGCCGTCGAGGGCCCGCTCGAGGCCGCGGTCACCCAGCTCAAGGACGTCAACCAGGTCGCCGCGGTGACCGACCCGCTCGGCACCCAGGTGACCGGCGGGGTGTCGAACGACGGCTCCGCGGCCGTGGTCACCGTGCAGATGGACGGGCAGAGCGGCAGCATCACCGACGCCACCCGCACGGCACTGCTCGACGTCGAGTCGACGCTGCGATCGGCCCTCCCGGCCGGATCGACCGCGATCTTCGGCGGTGACCTCTTCTCGCTCCACATCCCGACGGTGAGCGCCACCGAGGGCGTCGGCGTGCTCGTCGCGCTCGCCGTGCTGGTCGTGACGTTCGGGTCGTTCCTCGCCGCGGGCATGCCGCTGGTCACGGCCCTGCTCGGGGTCGGCATCTCCACCGCGGCGATCTCGTTGGCCACCCGGTTCGCGACGATCTCGTCGACCACGCCGATGCTCGCGCTCATGCTCGGCCTCGCGGTCGGGATCGACTACTCGCTGTTCATCGTGTCCCGGCACCAGGCCCAGCTCCGGGCCGGGCTGGAACCGCGCGAGTCGGCCGCCCGGGCACTCGCGACTGCCGGCTCCGCCGTGGTGTTCGCCGGGCTCACCGTGATGATCGCCCTCGTCGGGTTGGCCGTCGCCCGGATCCCGTTCCTGTCCATCATGGGCTTCGCCGCCGCCGTCGCCGTGGGTCTCGCGGTGCTGATCGCGCTGACGTTGACGCCCGCCCTCCTCGGCTTCGCCGGTGACCGGGTGCGGCCCGGCTACCGGCGCGAGCGTCGGGCGGCGCGTCGGGCCCGGAACGCCGACGCGGCGACCGGCGGGTCGAGGCGGCACGGCGCGGTGGCAGCGACCACAGCCGCGGACGCGACCACGGACGAGACCACGGAGCGCGATGCGACCGCGACCGCCGCGTCGCGCGGCTCGCACCTCGCCGGCGAGCAGGTGCACCAGAACCGGTTCTTCCTCGGGTGGGTGCGGGCCGTCACGCGCTGGCCCGTGGTGACGATCCTGCTCGTCGTCCTCGGGCTCGGTGCCGTCGCGCTCCCCGCGCTCGACCTGCGCCTGGCCCTGCCGGACGCCGGGACGCAGGCCGCGGGCTCGCGGGCCCGGGTCAGCTACGACCTCCTTGCCGAGCACTTCGGCCCGGGCTACAACGGCCCGCTCATCGTCACCGGCACGATCGTCGGCTCGAAGGACCCGATGACGCTCATGTCGGACCTCAAGAAGGAGATCGAGGCCCTGCCCGGGGTCGCATCCGTGCCGGTCGCCACCCCGAACGCCGACGCGACCACCGGGATCATCCAGGTCGTGCCGACCGGCGGCCCCGACTCGCAGGCGACCAAGGACCTCGTCGCCAAGATCCGCAGCCTGCACGACCACTTCCAGCAGACCTACGGCGTGAACCTGTCCGTCACCGGCGTGACCGCGGTGCAGATCGACATCTCCGACCGGCTCGGCAACGCGCTGCTGCCGTTCGGGATCCTCGTGGTCGGGCTGTCGTTCGTGCTGCTCACCATGGTGTTCCGGTCCCTGTGGGTGCCGCTCAAAGCGACTCTCGGCTACCTGCTGTCGGTCGCGGCGTCGTTCGGCGTCGTCGCGATGGTGTTCGAGAAGGGCTGGGGCGCGAGCCTGTTCGGGCTCGACCACACCATGCCCGTCATCAGCTTCATGCCGATCGTGCTCATGGGCGTGCTGTTCGGTCTCGCGATGGACTACGAGGTGTTCCTCGTCTCCCGGATGCGCGAGGACTACGTGCACGGCGGGGATGCGCGCGCTGCGATCCGCAGCGGGTTCACCGCCTCGGCCGTCGTCGTCACCGCCGCCGCGACCATCATGTTCTCCGTCTTCGCGGCGTTCGTCCCCGAGGGTGACGTCAACATCAAGCCCATCGCGCTGGGTCTCGCGTCGGGCGTGTTCGTCGACGCGTTCGTGGTGCGCATGACGCTGGTGCCCGCCGTGCTGCAGCTGCTCGGCGACCGCGCCTGGCACATGCCCCGACGCCTGGACCGGATCCTGCCGTCGTTCGACATCGAGGGCGAGGGGCTGTCGAGCGAGCTGGCGCTCGCGGACTGGCCGGAGCCCGGGGCCGACGACGCGATCGTCGCGGCCGGGCTGCGGCTCGACCGCCCCGACGGCACCCCGCTGTACCGGGACGTCTCCGTCCGGGTGCCGACCGGGGGAGTGCTGGTCGTCGCCGGGCCGCACCGCAGCGGGCGCACCGCGGTGCTGCTGACCATCGCCGGCCGAGCGCACGCCGACGACGGCGCCCTGAAGGTCGACGGCCTCGTCGCGCCGGTGCGCGCACGGGACATCCGCCGCCGGGTCGCGTTCGCCCGTCTCATGCGGGCCGCCGATCCGGTGAGCGAGCTGCGTGAGGCGTTCGCCCCGCACACCCCGGTCGTCGTGGTGGACGACCTCGACGCCGTCGCCGACCCGGTGCTGCAACGTGCGGTGCGCGACGAGCTGCGCGCGGCCCTCACCACCGCGGCGGCCGACGGAAGACCGCTGACGCTCGTGGTCAGCGCGCAGACGGTCGAGGCCGTGCGGGACCTGCTGCCCGCTCCGCCGACCACCACACTCACGCTGACCGCCGTCCCCGACCTCGCGAAGGTGCTCTGATCGCCGTGCCTCCTGTCATGGACACCCTCCTGCGTCCCGAGCGTGCACGAGCCGGCGGCCGCGTGACCTGGTTCACCGTGCTCGGGCTCGTGCTCGTCCCGCTCACCGTCGGCGGCCTGCTCACGTGGGCGCTGTGGCAACCGACCGAACGCCTCAGCCGGATGGACGCCGCGGTGGTCAACCTCGACACCCCGGTGAAGGTCAACGGCCAGACCGTCCCGCTCGGCCGCGAGCTCGCGGCCGGTCTGGTCACGTCGACGGGAGCGACGGCGAGCACGGCGTCCGCGACGGCGTCACCGACCGCTTCCCCGTCGGCCAGCCCCTCGCCCAGCGCATCGCCGACCGCGGCGGCCAACGTCTCGGGCTCGGACGCGACCACCAACTTCACCTGGGTGGTCACCGACGCGTCCGACGCCGCAGCCGGGCTGGCCGACGGCCGGTACGCGACGGTCGTCACGATCCCCTCAGGCTTCTCGGCCGCCGCGACGTCCACCGCGACCGACCCGACGCACGCCGAGAAGGCGACGATCGACATCGCGATGAGCGACCGGGCGCGGATCGTCGACACGGCCGTCGCCCAGGCGGTCACCAGCACCGCCGTGCGCGTGCTCGGGCAGCAGCTGACCACGACCTACCTGCAGAACGTCTTCATCGGCTTCGACACCCTGCACGGCAAGCTCACCGAGGCCGCTGACGGCGCCGGGAAGCTCGCGAGCGGAGCCCAGTCGCTCACCGGTGGCGCGCAACAGCTCGCCAGCGGCGCCGGTCAGCTCGACACCGGTGCGACGTCGCTGGCCTCCGGGTCCGCGCAGCTCGCCTCGGGGCTCGACGCCCTCGCCTCCCAGACGTCGTCCTCGGCGACCTCCGCGGCCGCCGCCGTGCCCGGCGCCCAGCAGCTCGCATCCGGGCTCTCTGCGCTCTCCGCCGGGGTGAACGGGACGGGCGGGCTCGCGTCGGGCACCGCGTCGTTGTCCTCGGGTGCCTCCCAGCTCAGCAGCGGCATCGGGACGTTCCTCGACGGGATCAGCCAGCTCGCCACGGCGTGCCGGGCCGGTGTCACGACGGCGTGCGACCAGCTCACCGCGACGATCACCGCGCAGCAGAGCACCAGCGCACCCGCCGCAGGTCAGCAGCCGTCCCTCGCATACTCGGCAGCCCAGCTCGCCCAGGGGGCCGCCGGTCTGGACGCGGCGGTGAACACCGGCGTGAACGGCGCACCGTCGCTCGCGTCGAGCACCGCACAGCTCGCGGCCGGGGGGAAGTCGATCGCCGACGGCGCCACGTCGTCCGTGACCGGGCTCCGCACCCTCGCGTCGTACCTCGCGAAGTCCGCCTCCGCCGCGCACCAGCTGGCCAGCGGCGCGACCGCGCTCGCATCCGGCGCCTCGCAGGTGTCCTCCGGTGCGACGTCCCTCGGCAGCGGCGCCGACTCGATCGCCTCGGGCACGTCCTCGCTGGCCGACGGGTTGGGTCAGGCCGCGGCACAGGTGCCGGCCAGCACGGCCGAGCAGGCCAAGACCCTCGCCGGCGTCGTCGCGGATCCCGTCGCGGCGTCGAACGGGAACACCTCCTTGTTCGGGTCCAGCAGCGTGCCGTTCCTGATCGTCGTCGCGCTGTGGCTGGGTGGGTTGGCCACGTTCCTCGTCCTGGGGGCGCAACCGGCACGGGCGCTCGGGTCCACGCGGTCGTCGTTGTCGCTCGCGCTGCGGGCATTCGCCCCGGCGGCGCTGATCGGTGCGATCCAGGGCGTGGTGCTGACCGCGTCGATGGCGGCCGTGCTGAACCTGTCGCCCGGCGGCTGGGTGGCGTTCGGCGCCGTGGCGGCGCTGGCCGGTGTCGTGTTCGCGGCCGTGAACCAGGGGCTGGTGGCGGCGTTCCGCGGGGTCGGCCGATTCGTCTCGGTCGTGATCGCCGTGGTCGCCCTGGCCACCGTCGTGGTGTCCACGGTCCCGGCCGTGCTCGACTCGACGTTCGGGCTGCTCCCACCGTCGCCGGCCCTGGGGGCCTTGCAGGCCGTGGCCACCGGCAGCGGCAGCGTGCTCGGACCGGTGGTGCTCCTCGTGGTGTGGGCCCTGGTCGGGCTCGGGCTCACGGTCGCGGCGATCGCCCGGCACCGCGTCGTCCCGGCTGGTCAGCTCGCCCGGTGGGCACGCGTGGCCTGAGCGCGAGCGGCCTGAGAGAGCGGCGGGCGACAGCCGGCCAGACCGACGGGCTGGCGCCGAGGACGGCGAGCGTCAGACCGACGGGCTGGTACCGAGGACGGCGAGCAGCGCCAGCCGGTCGGCCGCGTCGCTCCCGGGCTCGGCCGTGTACGCGACGATGCGCAGGTCGCTGCCGGGGACGGTCAGCACGTCGCAGTCGAGCGTGAGCGCACCGACCTCGGGGTGATGGATCGTCTTGCGGCTCGACTCGTGGGTGGCGACGGCGTACCCGTCCCACAGCTCGACGAACCGCGGGCTCGCCTCGGTCAGGTCGCGCACGAGCGACCGCAGCGACACATCGTTCGGGTACCGGGCGTCCGCCGCACGGAGGTCCGCGACCAGGGCACTCGCGAACGCGTCGTCCTGCTCCGGGGTGTGGCCCACCCGACTCGGCCGATCCGTGAAATACCGCCAGACGAGGTTGCGCTCGTGGCCGGTGCGCGCGGGTGGCTCGCCGAGAAGAGCGGCCCACCGCTGGTTCCACGTGAGCAGGTTCCAGGTGGCGTCGTAGACGCTGACCGGCGTGTCGGTCAACCGGTCGAGCAAGCGTTGCACCCCCGCGGGGACGTGCGTCGGGGCCAGCCCGGCGGCGGGCGGTGCGTGCCCGGCGAGCAGGAAGAGATGGTCGCGTTCCTGGGTCGAGAGCCGCAGCGCGCGCGCGAGCGAGGTGACGACCTGCGTGGAGGGGCGCGTCGCGCGGCCCTGCTCGAGGCGCGTGAGGTAGTCGACGGACAGCCCGGCGAGCTGGGCGAGCTCCTCGCGCCGGAGGCCGACGGCGCGGCGAGGTTCCGCGTCGGGCAGCCCGACCATCGCCGGGCTGACCCGGTCGCGCCAGCGGTGCAGGGCGAGGCCGAGCTGGGTCACCGGCTCAGTATCGGGGACGGCGCGGCGTCGGCGACCGTCGCAGCCTGGCCCTGCTGGTCCAGGGTCTGTGGCGGGCACTGCCTGCGACGGACGGGCCCGGCGATGCTGGGCGCATGACCATCACCTTGATCACCGGAGCCAACAAGGGCCTGGGCCTGCAGACCGCTCGCGAGCTGCTCGCCGCCGGCCACACCGTCTACCTCGGGGCGCGCGACGCGCAGCGCGGGCAGGAGGTCGCCGCATCGATCGGCGCACGGCCGCTCCTCATCGACATCACCGACGACGCTTCGGTTCAGGCTGCCGCGGCCGTCGTCCGGGCCGAGGAAGGCCACCTCGACGTGCTCGTCAACAATGCGGGCATCGCCGGGAGCGGACCGACCCCGCGGGACGTCAGCGGCCCCGACATGGTGCGGACCTTCGACACCAACGTGTTCGGCATCGTGCGGATGATGCACGCGTTCCTGCCGCTGCTCGAGGCGAGCACGTCGCCCGTCGTCGTGAACGTCAGCAGCGGGCTGGGGTCGTTCGCGCTGACGACCGACCCCGACAACATCGCCGCGCAGTTCACGCTCGTGGCCTACAGCTCGTCGAAGGCCGCCGTGAACATGCTCACCCTGCAGTACGCGCGCGCCTTCCCCGGGATCCGGATCAACGCCGTGGACCCCGGCTACACGGCGACGGACCTCAACGGTCACCGCGGGACGCAGACCGTCGAGCAGGGTGCGGTGGCGATCGTGCGGATGGCGCTCATCGGGGCCGACGGGCCGACGGGGACCCTCGTCGACGCGGCGGGGGTGGAGCCGTGGTGACTGCTGGCCCGGGGTCGGCGCCACGCGCCGGTGGGACGACTGCGTCAGGTGAAGAGGCCGGTCACGTGGCCCACGCACGCGGGTGACTCGACGCCGTTCACGATGACCGACGCGGCCCACGACCAGCGGTCGCCGACTCCCTGCAGCGTGTTCGAGGGGACCTGCATCGTCGCGAAGCTCGTGGAGGTGTCGAAGAACGGGAAGTCGTGGGTCGTGGACGTCCCATCGGCGGCGGTCACGACCAGACGGAACGTGACCTCGTCGTTCGGTGACAGGGTCCCACCCCAGGTCCAGTCGGCCCACGCGCCCTGGGGCGTCGAGCCGAGTCGGCGGGTCACACCGAGCCGGGTGACCAGCCCCGTCGACGTGATCGCGTGCAGGGTCGCGTGCGTCAGCCTGGCGGCCCCGGCGTCCAGCCTGGTCATCGTGCACGTGAGATCCGCCGGTGCGGGATCCACCCTCGTGGACGGCGCGAAGGTGAACAGGCCGCCCAGCCCGACGGCGAGGACCGAGAGCCACGTCGCCGCTCGGCGCCACCTCGGTGTGGCGGCTGCCTCCCACGTGAACGGCGGCCCCACATCCGGCGCCGACCGCGAGATGAGCCAGCGATGCGGCCGCGGACGTCGGGTGACCAGGACAACACTCCCGACGGCGCTGTCGGCGAACGTCTTGCGGCGCGAGTTCCAGAGCGGCCGGAGGTAGCCGATGAAGAGGATCCCGTCGACCACGTGGGCCAGCCACCGCAGCAACGTCCGCACCAACCCGATCGGACGGGCATCCGACTCGCTCACCACCGCGATCCCGACCAGCACCTTGCCCGGGGTGACGCCGAGGTAGGCCTGCATGACGATCGTCACCACGATGACGGCCACCACCCACGGGTTGCGGAACCACGACCCGACCAGCGGGTTGAGTCCGGTGAGCGAAGCCGGTTGCCCGAGGAACGGGAACGTCGTCCCGACGCCGATCGGCGCGAGGTACGCCACGCCCGCAGCGATCACGGCATCGACGACCGCTGCCACCACCCGCTTGGTCCAGCTCGCGTAGACAGGTTCCAGGCGGTCGACGGCGTGCAGCGGTGCAGCGAAGTCGACGGACGTGCCCCCCGGAAGCGTCACGGTTCCCATCGTGACGTAGTGCGGGGTACGGCGCTGGGGTTTCGGGGTGGGGAGGGCGGGGGTGACCGGTGTCGGGTTCGCGACTATTCGTCAATGTGCCCCCTCGCCGTGACGTCCTGACCTGGGGGTTCGCGCGCTTGCTGGTTCCCGGGCCCGCGTGCTCGCCGTGGTCTGTCGTCTTGCCTCCGGCGGCCATCCGATCGCTGAGCGTGGCCCTGCACTCCGACGGGTCCTCCGGGCGGTCCGCGCGTGGTCGGGGTCGGTGCTCCGCACCAAGGTCCACGAGTCGGGCGTGAAGGTGCCCGCAGGCCCCGTCTGCGTTCCGGGCTGGTGCTCCGCTATCGGATGGACGCCTCAGTGCGAGCCCGACCCGCACGCGCCCGTGGGTGCGGTGGGGTTCGACTGTCCCGAGCGGTGCAGCGGTGCGGTGCGTGCTCGGCGCTCGCGCGCCGTGCGCGCGCCCCGCATCCCCCGTCCCCGCACCGGGGCCCGCCCGGCCCGTTCCGGCTCCCGGGGTGGCTTCGAGGGCTCCCCAGTAACGTTGCTACTTCAAGTCAAGAGCCCGGCGCTATCGCGCCACGCCCGGCTACTCGCTCAGGTACGCGCGCACAGCGGTGATCAACTCATCGCAGAGGAGGTCTGCCCCCAGCAACGCTTCACCGGCAAGCACCTCAGCCCACTCAGGCTTACCGTGGAGTCTTGGTCGCTTGCTTACCGTCCATTCTGTTTCGAGACGCTTGGGGTCGACATCCCGGCCCTCGGTCTTGGCGAGCACGACTTCCTCGGCTACAACGTTGGCTGCCGAGATGTTGTAGAGGCACGCCTTGAAGACAGCCACATACGTCTCCTGCGCCTGAGCCATAAGTTGCGGCGGTAGTTCCAGAGTAAGGCTTTCGATTTCTTCCGCGAGTGCGCGTATTTGCTTCACGTCGTCCACGTCGAAGGCGTTGCGCCAGTCGGGTGGCGTCCGTTCCACCGCCTCCCGAGTGGCTGCCGCCATCGACGAGAACATGTACGAGTCGCGCACTATCGCTTGACCAAGCTTCCGCGCCGCAGTCTCCCTAATCTGGAGCCTTATCGCAGTGATGGGCCTCTCTTGCTGTAGCGCAAGGCGCTCCGTGAGGATGACGTAGCGGTAAGTCACCAACAGGAGCGCGATCGACCCCACTGCTTGGATCGCCGCAGGCCACGCGGGGCTTAGGTGTTCCAGTCCCGCGGCAATGGCAGCGACCGCCGCAATGAACGCCACGGCAATCGCTAGGTACTGCGCTGGGCGCTTGGAGAGGAGTGTCTTCACGCGGCTACCCTATTGCGCACAGCCTCAGGGTGGCTTGGCAACTTGTCGCGTTGGCGACGCAAGACGCCCCCCAACAGCTCGTCCCCGCCCTGCCGCGTGACGAACCCCGCGCGGGATCCGACGCGTCCGTTCCCCGTCTCCGTTCACCTGCGGGGATGCGTCCACGCGTTGGCGCCGACCTGCACCGCTGCCAGCGTAAGCATGAGGATCCCCTCTGTCGTCGACACTTTCCAGACCATGACGACGAACCCGTAGCTGGAGGCGACGTAGAGGGCCACGTAGGGCACCAGAAGGCGCCAGTCCATGTGTTCTCGGAAGGGGATCTTGAGGATCCAGTCGTACAGCGATGCGATGAGCTGAGTTGCGCCTTGTCGCGAGGGCAGCGGGTCGTGGAGACCCGTGGGTGACGGGGAAGCGACCCGCTGGGAACGGACCGAGGTCGAGCCGTGCTTCAGATCCAGTGGCGCCGTCTGAAGATGGTGAAGAGGGTGATGCTGACCAGTCCCATCAGGGTGAGGGCGAAGGGGTAGCCCAGGGCCCAGTGCAGCTCGGGCATGTGGTCGAAGTTCATGCCGTAGACGGTGCCCACCAGCGTGGGGGCGAAGAGAATGGCGGCCCAGGCAGAGATCTTCTTGACCTCCTCGTTCTGGGCGTTGCTGGCCTCGCTGAGCAACGTCATCTCCTCGTTCTGGCGTTGGGCGACGAGAGTGGCGTTGACCGTGAGGATGTCACGCAGGGCGGAGCGGAAGCCGTCGATGCGCTCGGTGATGTGGGTGACGTGGTCGGCGACGTCCCGCAGGTAGCGCTGCAGGTCCTCCTCGACCTCGTACTTGGCGAATCCGGCGCTCAGGCCGACGAGGATCCCACTGAGGGGGTGCACGGCACGCTGGAACTCGACGACCTCTTGGGAGAGCTCGTAGATGCGACGGGACACGTGCGGCTCACCGCGAAAGACCTCGGTCTCGATCTCGTCGATGTCGTTCTCCAGGCCCGCGACCACTGGCGAGTACCCGTCGACGACCGCGTCAAGGATTGCGTAGAGGACCGCCTCGGTACCCAAGGAGAGCAGCTCGGGGTCGGCCTCGAGCCTTCTGCGGACCGCTGCGAGGTCGGGTGACTCGCTGTGTCGGACGGTGACGACGAACGCCGGGCCGATGAACAGGTGCAGCTCGCCGAACTCAACCTCCTCGACGTCGTCGAGGTAGCGGGCAGCGCGCAGCACGACGAACAACGTGTCGCCGTACCGTTCGAGCTTGGGCCGCTGGTGAGCCTCGTTGGCATCCTCGATGGCCAGCTCGTGCAGCCCGAACTCGCTGGCCAGGGAGTCGAGCTCGGCCGCGGAGGGCCGGTAGAGGCCGATCCACGCCATCGTCGCGTCCTGGGCATCCAGGGCACGGTAGGTCGCCGGGAGGACGTGGGCGAGGCGACGCGTTGGCCTCCGCTGTAGACGGCGCTGTCGACAACGCTGCTGGTCGAGCCGGGTGTCGGATCGGGACGACCGGCTCCCTCTGGGCCGGCCACAGCAGGGGTGTCGGACCTGTGCGGTCGACCAGTCAACGCACGGAACGGCAGGCGACGGGGCTCGGACACTCGCGATACTCCCTAGGCATCGGTGGGGGATTCGGACTGCCACCACGACCCCACATCGACCACCCCGGCTGCCCGCGCGGGCAGAGGTCAGGGGTGTGAAACAGGGAGGCCGCGGGGCGGGGGACTAGGAGGCTCACTGCGCATGCGCCGCCACCTCCCGGAATCCACTGGCCCTCGCCAGCACGAGCTCGTCACCGCTGAGCACCGCGGCCGTAGCCGAGGCTAGACCCCGGACTCGATGGCGCCAACCAGCGAGGCGGCCGGGCGCGAAGTGGCGTCGCTCAAAGTGGTGCAGCCGCGGTGCCGGTGCACGGGGTGGACGACATGTCGTTCACGAGGATCGACGCGGTCCACGACCAGTTGTCGCCGACTCTCTGCAGCGCGGCCGCAGGAATCGGCATCGTCGCGGTGCTCGCCGAGATGTCCGAGAACGGGAAGTCGTGGGTCGTGGATGTCCCGTCGGCGCCGGTCACGACCAGACGGAGCACGACGGCCTCGTCCCCTGACAGGTGCCCTTTCCACGTCCAGGTGGCCGAGACGTCCTGAATCGATGCGTCGACCCAACGGGTCACGCCGAGCCGGGTGATCTTGCCCGTCGACGCCGTGGTGCGCAGGGTCGCACCCGTCAACCCGGCGGGCCCGCTGTCCCACGTGCTCATCGCGCACTGCAGTTCGACGGGTGCGCGGTGCTCTATCGAGGACGGTCCGAAGCCGTACAGCGCGCCGAGCCCGCAGACGATTGCCGCGAGCCAGGTTGCCGCCGGGCGCCAGCTCGGTGTCGCGGGTGCCTCCCACGTGACCGGCGGTCCCACGTCGGGCCCGGTCCGGGGCGCGAACCGGCGGTGCGGTCGCGGGTGCCGGGTGACCAGGACGGTGCTCCCCACGATGCTGTCGGCGAACGTCTTGCGCTGCGAGTTCCAGAGGGGTCGCAAGTACCCGATGAAGAGGATCCCGTCGACCAGGTGGGCCAGCCACCGCAGCAGGGTCCGCACCAGTCCGAGAGGACGGGCGTCGGCGTCGTTCACCACCGCGATCCCGACCAGCAGCTTGCCCGGGGTGACGCCGAGGTAGGCCTGCATGACCGTCGTCACCACGACCACGATCGCCACCCAGGGGTTGAAGAACCACCACCCGGACGGCTGGGTGGCGCCGATGAGCGGCAGCCCCGACCCGCCGCCCACAGGAGCGAGGAACGCCACACCCGCGTTGATCGCGGCATCGAGAAGCGTGGCGATCACCCGCAACGTCCAGTGCGCATAGTCAGGCGTGGCCTGGTCGGCGTCGTGCTGTGGATAGGCGAGATCGACGGACGTGCCCCCCGGAAGCGTCATGCCACCCATCGTGACGCTATTCGGGGTGCGGCGTGGGGTTTCGGGGTGGGGAGGGCCGGCGAGACCCGCGTCCGGGTTTCCGCGCCACCAGAAGGACCCCGACGCTCAGCACCACGAGCGGGAGGACCCACAGGGCCGCGATCGTGTAGCCGTGCTCGTCCGGGAACAGGGTGGCGGCCGGGGTGGCTGTGGCGAGCAGGAGGCCGGCGACGGCGCTCCCGATGCTAAACCCGACGCTGCGGACGATCTGGTTGATCGACAGGACGCTCGCAGTCTCCTGCTGCGGTACACCGTCCAGCACGAGCCTCGGCATGATCGCGGAGACGCCGCCGACGCCGAAGCCGAGCACCGCCATCGCCGCGAGCGCCGAGACGAGCGACCCGAGGGTGACCGCGAACAGCACGGCCGCGAGGACGACAGCGGCGGCGCAGGTCACGAAGGTCCATCGCGGTGACATGCGGGAGGTCAGCCACGGGGTGAGGCGACCCGCCACGAAGCCCAGCACGGAGAAGGGGATGAGAGCGGCGCCGGCGAGCACACCGGAGAGTCCGAATCCGTACCCGGCATCGGTGGGCGTCTGGACGTAGCGGGTCAGCAGCGCGAACAGCAGGTACATGCCGATGCCCGACGTGAGCATCGCCGCGTTGGCGCGCACCACCCCGCGCTGGACGAACAGACCGAGATCGACCAGGGGAGTGGCGGTGCGCCGTTCGAGCAGCACCCATGCGCCGAGCGCGACGACCGCGAGGACGAGGATCGTGGCTCCGACCGAGGGCGTGCTCCAGACGGAGGGCTGCGCGACGGCCAGCAGCACTCCGAGGGTCCCGAGGCCGAGCAGCGCCGCACCGGGGATGTCCACCCGGACGGCCGGGCGCGGTGCGTCCTGAGGGATGGTGCGCCAGGCGATGAGGACCGCGGCGAGGGAGAGCAGGAAGCCGACGCCGTACGCGGTGCGCAGCCCGGCGAGCTGGTCGATGAGGCCCATGAGCGGGTAGGCGACGCCGATGCCGACCGTGGAAGCGACCGAGACGGTCGCGATCGTGGCGTGCGCGCGCTCGGCGGGAAGGTGGTCGCGGGCCACGCTCATCAGCAGGGCGACAGCACCGAGGCCGAGGCCCTGGAAGGCGCGGCCGACCAGCAGCACCCCGAACGGCGCCGGGATCGCCGTGAGCAGCCCGCCGAGGGCGACCAGGGACAGGGTGACGAGGATCGTGGCCCGGCGGTGAGGACCTGTGCCGAGGCGGCCGAGAACGGGGGCGGCGATCGCGCCTGCGAACAGCGTCACCGTCAGGGTCCACTGAGCGGCGGCCAACGGCACGTCGAGGTCGAGAGCGACCGAGGTGATGAGCGGGGCGCCGACGCCGCCGATCACCGCGCCCAGGAAGGCGACCGTGATCACCGCGGGCCCGAGGCCGCGCGCCGCTGGAGCGTCGGGTGCGACAGCGCTCACCGGTTGGTCTCCGCCGTGATGTGCTCGAACAGTCCCGGCTGGATGCGGGTGCGGATGCCGTCGGCCCACGGCTCGTTCACCTCCCCGACGTCAAGGGCAGCGCCGGCGTTGAGCAGCATGCCGAACGCGAGGAACGACTTGACGGTCACCGGGTCGAGGCCGGTGGTGTCGGCGACGACCTGCCACAGGCGGGCGAAGCATGCCCGGACGAGATCACGGACCTCGTCGTCACCACACGCGGCGAACCCTTGCAGCTGGAGGAGCAGGGTCGTCCGATCGGCCAGCAGGTCGGAGTACTGCGCCCCCATCAGCCTCAGGCCGTCGATGCCGCCGGTTCCGTCCGCGGCCTGCAGCATGCCGTCGCTGAACCGATCGAATGCGGACCCGACGAGCTCGAGGAACAACGCCTTCTTGGTCCCGAAGATGCGGAAGATGTACGCCTGGGTGATGCCCGCCTCACGCGCGATCGTCTCGGCCGAGGCGCCGTGCAGCCCGTGCTCCGCGAACTCCCGAGCCGCGATCTCCAGCACCTGGGCTCGGCGTTCGGGTCCACGCATCCGTCTGCTCATGCCGTCTAGATTGCTAGTCACTAACTACTGATTTACGGCCGTCGTGTGAGCTCTCCTGACAGAGGTCAACCGGCGTCACGGCTGATTGAGAGCTGGGGCCATCGCCGTACGACGACCCCAGCGGAACCTCAGCGCCCCGATCTCTCCCTCAGCTGCGTCAGCCCGGGTAGACGCCCGTCGTGAGGTCGTCGATCAGGCTCGGGTGCGTGGGGAGCCAGTCGAACCGCTCCTGGGTCCGGGCGCTCGACGCGGGCTGGTCGACGGCGAAGATGCTGCCGAGGAACCCGTAGTGGTCCGCGGGGACCGACGCCACGGGCAGGTCGAGGCGGCGCCCGATCGTCTCGGCGAGGGAGAGCATGGTGTCGCCCTCGTCACCGACCGCGTGGGCGACCGTTCCCGGGTCGGCCTGCTCGAGCACGAGGCGGAAGAGCCGGGCGGCGTCGAGCCGGTGCACTGCGGGCCAGCGCTGGCTGCCGTCGCCGACGTAGCCGACCACGCCGGTGCGCTGCGCGGTCGCGAGGAGGAACGAGGCGAAGCCGTAGCGTCCGTCGGCGGCGTGGACCGAGCGCGGCAGCCGGACGGTCGCGGAGCGCACGCCCTTCGTGGCGAGCCCCAGAAGGGTGTGCGCGTTGCGGGCGCGGCCACCCAGAGGGCCGGCCAGGGGCATCTCGTCGTCCTCGACGGCGAGCCGTCCCGGAACTGCCGGTGTGCCGGACGCCGCGACGAACGCCTTGCCGGTGCCCTCGAGAGCGGGGGCAAGGGTCTCGATCGCGAAGGTCTCCTCCTCGGTGTTCCCCTGGAAGTTGGTGAAGTCGTTGCCGAAGGCGAGGTGGATGACGCCGTCGGCCTGGTCCGCACCTGCGGTGAGGCTGGAGGCGTCGGTGAGGGTGCCGCGCAGCACGGTGGCGCCCATCGCCGTGATGGCCGCCGCGGAGGCGTCGGAACGGGCGAGGCCGACGACGGTGTGGCCGGCGGAGATGAGCTCGGGGACGACGGCGGAGCCGATGCCGCCGCTGGCGCCGGTGACGAAGACGTGCATGGTGACCTCCAGTGATGAGACTTAGGTCTTATGACTGTAACACCACGATGAGATGACAGTCTCATCAGTACACTCGGTCCATGCCTCGTTGGGAACCGGATGCGCGTGCGCGCCTCGTCGCCGCCGCGCTGGAGCTGTTCTCCGAGCGCGGCTACGACGGCGCGACGGTCTCGGAGATCGCCGACCGCGCCGGACTCAGCCGGGCCACCTTCTTCCGCTACTTCCCGGACAAGGCCGATGTGCTCGCCGCCGGCCAGGAGACGCTCTCGCGCCTGCTCACCGACGGGATCACGGAGGCGCCCGCCGACGCCACCCCGCTCGCGGCGGTGCGCGCCGGGCTCGAGCGGGCCGCCGGCGCGATGACCCCGTTCCACCGCGAGCTCGGCCCCGGGCTGATCGCCGTCATCGCCGGCAACCCGGAGCTCCAGGCGCGCAACGCCGCGAAACAGGCCGGCATGACCGCCGCCATGGTGGCCGCACTGCGGCAGCGTGGCGTCGCCGAGCCGCTCGCCTCGATCGCCGCCGGGCTCGGTGGACTCGCGTTCACGCAGGCGTACGCGGCCTGGATCGCCGACGGCGACGACCACGACCTCGGAGCGCTCATGCGCACGGCCCTGGAGCAGCTGCACCGGGCTGCTGCCGAGCTCGACTGACTCGGTCGTCCTCTCAGCGTCGGGCGACAGTCGCGGCGCACCGGTGGGTCCTGGTCGTCAGCAGGTGTACGGACTGCCCGGAGGAGTGGCGCACACGACGGGCGAGAGCGGACCTTCGCCGCCGGTGTTGAATGCCGCGACCCTGTAGTAGGTGGGTTCGAGGTAGCCGATCGCGTCGGTGTAGGAGACGACTTGGAGTGCACCTTCGCTGTAGGACCAGATGACGACGTAGTCATTGATGAAGGCGGGTGCGATCGTCACCTTGCCGGTGGCGACGTCGAACGTCGCCGCCACCACGAAGGGGCCGGTCAGCGAGTCGGATCGGTACACGCGGTAGCCGGTGGCATCGGCGCCCTGCTCCCAGGTGACCGTGGTCTCCCCCGAGCCTCCGCCAGTCCATCCCGTCACGCCGGTGACCGGACCGGGCGCCGCAACCGTGGGGGTCGTGCTCGTCGGCGGAGGCGGGGGCGCAGTCGTCGGACGGCTCGGTGTCGTCGGCGTCGAGCTCGGAGACGGTTCCTCGGTCGGGGACGGAGTCGGTCCGACGGTGGGGCTGGTCGACGCCGAGGGCGCGGGCGTCGAGGGCTCAGGCGGCGAGGACGTCGTCGCCGCAGGCAGCGGGGGGATCTCCGTCGAGGCGTTCGGCCACAGCAGGCTCAGTCCCAGCGCCCCCGCCCCGGCCACGGTCACGGACGCGGCGGTCAGGGCCGCCACGCTGATGGCGCGGCGACGTCGGACGTCACGCACGAACTTGCCCAGGCGTGCCGTCGTGAGCGGGAGGTCGCGCTCGGCTGCGGCAGCCTCGTCGTGCGCGGCAGCGCGGATGATTGCTGACAGCTCGTCGCTCATCGCCCTGGCCCCTGTCTGGTCGTGGGCACCACGGCCACCATGCGGTCCTCGACGTCCGGGTCGGCCGTGGTGCCCAACGTCGCGTTCAGGTGGTGGATGCCGTCACTGAGGTAGCGCTTGACCGCGCCATCGCTCAGGCCGAGACCTGCCGCGATGTCGGCCACGGTCAGGTCGTCGTAGAAGCGCATGACCACGCACGTCCGCTCGCGCCGCGGGAGGGAGAGCAGCGCGGCCCGGACGTCCAGCTTGGTCGCGACGTCGACCTGGGTGGTGTCTCCGGCGACGAGGCGTGGCATCGCGTCGCGCCCGCTGCGCTCCGACCGCACACGATCGATGAAGGCGCTGGAGATCGCTCGGCGGACGTAGGCGTCGGCGGCGTTGAGACTGGGGAAGGACCGCAGGCGCCCGAACGTCCGCACGATGGCGTCGTGGACCAGGTCCTCTGCCTCGTCGCGGTTACCGGTGAGGAGCGCGGCGTACCCGATGAGCATCGGACGCCGTTCTCGCACCAGCTGCTCGAGGAGGCTCTGCCACGCCGCCATCAGCAGGCTCCCTTCTCGCGGACCTGCATCTCGATCGTCCCACTGTATGAACGGATCACCACCCCGGAACGTTGTGCGACCGGGCCTACGGCGTACTGGGGGCGACCTTGGCGCCCGTCACCCTCCGAAGGCGAACACGACCTCCCCGTCGCCGTCGATCACCCGCGCTCGCGGGCTGTTCGCGACGTCCAGCTCGACCCGCAGCACCCCGTCGCCCTGCGCGGCGCGCGCCAGGTACACGTAGCTCGTGTTGGTCAGCGAGACGGTCGTGGTCCGGGCGGTCACGAGCCAGGGGTGGCGTCGGCGCAACCCGATCAGCTCCTGGTGGATCCGGTACATCCACCGGCCGTGGTCGGGGAGCAGTCCAGGGTTGTCCGGGAACTCCGGTCGGACCGCGTCGTCGCCGCCGAGGCGGTCCTCCTTCACGCCCGTGAACGCCTGCTCGTCGCCGTAGTAGATCGAGGGCACCCCGCCGGTCGTCAGGAGGATCACCAGGGCGAGGACGGCGCCCGCGTCGCCGGCCGTGCTGGCGATGCGGCTGACGTCGTGGTTCCCGACGAACGTCATCGGCGTGAACCGGTCGAGCAGCTCGTTGTGCCGGGACAACGTCCAGTCCAGCTCGAAGAAGTTGCGGTCGACGATGCTGCTCCAGGTCGCCTTCCAGAGCTCGTACTGCGTGACCGAGTCCATCCCCGAGGTGGCCACGAGCTCCGCGTAGTCACCGTGGATGACCTCTCCGACGAACCATGCGTCGGGATGTGTGGCGCGCACCGCGGGCAGGACCGTCGCCCAGAACTGAGGTGCCACGGCGTACGCCGCATCCAGGCGCCACCCGTCGATGCCGCGGTCGAGCCAGTAACTCATGACCGACGTCACGTAGTCGGTGACCTGGGGATTGTCGTGGTTCAGCGCGACGAGCGAGCTGTGGCCCTCGAAGTCGGCGGCCCGCGCGCCCCCGGGTGCGTCCCAGTCGATCCGGAAGAACGAGGCGTACTCGCCGTCCGGTCCCTCGCGCATGGCCTGCTGGAAGAGCGGGTGCGCGGAGCCGACGTGGTTGAAGACGCCGTCGAGCAGCACCCGCAGCCCGCGTTCCTTGCAGGCGGATACGAGGGCGTCGAAGTCGTCGAGCCCGCCGAGCCGGGGGTCGATCCGGAGCTGGTCGACGCTGTCGTAGCCGTGCGTCTGCGACGCGAACACCGGGCCGAGGGCCAGGCCGGACACCCCGAGCTCGACCGCGTAGTCGAGCCAGCGGCCGATCCGCGCGAGACCGCCGCCGGGGCCGGTGGCCTCGTCGCGGATGGGCGCACCGGTGAACCCCAGTGGGTAGACGTGCCACCAGAGGCAGTGGTCGATCCAGCTCGCGGTGCTCGTCGTGGCGGTGCTCGTCGTCACGGTGCTCTCCCTGTCGGGTCGCGCCCTATTGAGGTCAACTCACTAACGCTAGTGAGCGTACGTCAGTTGCCGTAGGATCCACAAGATGTCGCGCACCGACCGCACCCCCCGGCAGCGCCTCGCGCCCGAGGAGCGCCGCGAGGCGATCACCGCCGCCGCGTCGGCCGCGTTCGCCGCGCACCCGTACGACCAGGTCGCGATCGCGACGATCGCCGCCGACGCCGGAGCCTCCGAGGCCCTCGTCTACCGGTACTTCACCAGCAAGGCCGACCTGTACGCGACGGTCGTCCAGCAGGACGTCGACCGCCTCGCCGCCCGCCAGTCCGACGCGCTCGACGCGCTCCCCGCCGGGGTGTCGGCTCGCGACCGTGTGCGCACGTTGCTCATCGTGTACCTGGACCACGTCAGCGAGCACCCCACCGCGTGGGCGGCCGCCCTGCTCGCGCTCGGCGCCGAGCCCGAACCCGCCGCGAGCATCCGCCGCGATGCGCGCCGCGACTCCGTCGAGCGGCTCCGTGACCTTCTGCTCCCCGACCAGGGCGCCCGCCACGAGTACGCCCTCTGGGGGTTCCACGGCTTCCTCGACGCCGCCTGCCTGCAGTGGGTCGCGACCGGCTGCTCGGAGGACGACCGATGGTCCCTGATCGACGCGGCGCTCGGCGCTCTCGAGGGGGCGCTCGGTGACTGGGGTCGGTGACCGGTCCGCGGCGGAGCCCGGGTCCGTCACGCCGACGGGCGAGGTCCGACCCCGGTGGTCGGCACGCCGAGACGGCACGAGGATGGCGTCCATGCCTGATCGCACCCGGCGGGATGCCCGGCTCCGGCGGTACTGGGACGACCACGCCGCGTCGTACGACAGCACGATGGCCCGGACCGAGAGCCGCTACCTCGCCTCGAGCCGCCCGTGGCTGTGCCGCCAGTCGGTCGGCGCCACGCTCGAGGTCGCCGTCGGGACGGGGCGCAACTTCGCCTTCTACCCCGCCGACGTCCGCCTCACCGGGCTCGAGTGGAGCGCACGGATGCTCGAGGTCGCCCGACGGCGCGCCGACGAGCTCGGCCGCCCGGTCGACCTCCGCCACGGTGACGCGCACGCGCTGCCCTACCCGGACGCGACCTTCGACACCGTGGTCTGCACGTATGCGCTGTGCGGGATCCGCGACGACGCCGGCGCCGTCGCCGAGATGGCCCGGGTGCTGAAGCCCGGCGGACTGCTGCTCCTCGTTGACCACGTCGGTTCCTCCGTGTGGCCGGTCCGCGTGCTCCAGCTGCTCGTCGACCTGTTCAGCATCCCGCTGCAGGGCGAGCACTACCGCCGCCGGCCGCTCCGCCACGTCCGCGCGCTCGGCCTAGACGTGGAGCGGCACGAGCGGACCTCCCTCGGCATCATCGAGAGGGTCGCAGCCCGCAAGCCGACCGTCTGACGCGCGGGCGGGTGACGCCCCGTCACACCATGAGGTCCCGGCCGCGGAGCCCGACGATGCCCGCGACCGCGCACACGACCGTGACGCCGACCAGCAGCGCGAGCCCACTGCCGCTCACGCCGCCGGTGCCGAGCGGGTCGGACCCGAGATACCAGTGGAACGGCGACACCGACGTCATCCACGACGACCCCGTGAGGTTCCCGATCGCCCGCAGCACGTAGCCGGCGACGGCGATCCCGGAGGCGACCGCCAGGGCTGTCCCGCGACGGCCGGTCGCGGCGCCGACCGCGAAGGCGAGGGTCGAGAACATCCCGACGAGCACCCACATCAGGGCGCCCGCCACCAGCACCGCCCCGAGCGAGATGTCGAGGGAGAGCGCGAGCGTGAGCACGACGATCGTGACCGTGACGGCGGCGACGACGATCAGCAGGTCGAGCCACAGCGCGGCGAGCCGTTCGACGTAGGTCGACGTCCGGGTCACCGGGGCGGTGAGCTCGAGCTCGAGGACGCCGTCCTCCTCGTCGCCGGCGATCAGCCGGGAGCCGCGCGAGATGCCGTGGACCAGGAGCAGGGCGAGCCCGATGAGCGAGTAGACGGTCGACGTCACGTAGCCTGCAGCCGTGGCCAGGCTGTCGAAGCCCATCGCGGTCATGAGGCCCGAGGGCATGGAGTCGAGCATCGACGTCCAGTCGCCGGAGTTGATCGTCGGGTAGAACGACGTGTACATCGCGCTGACGGCGGCGACGGCGACGGCCCAGATCGCGATCGACCGGCGGTGGTCCCGCAGGTCGCCGAGGGCGATCGTGCCCGGTGTGGCGCGCATCAGCGGGCCCCGTCGGTGCTGAGCGAACCGCCGCGGTAGGTGTCGAGGAAGAGGTCCTCGAGCTCGCGGTCTTGGGCCTGCCAGCGGAAGACGCGGTGCGCGGCTGCGGCCTTGAGCAGTGCGTCGGGCTCGCCGTGCAGCCGGACGTGCAGCGTCGTCCCGTCCGCGACGACGTCGGTGAGGTCCGGCACGTGCGCGAACCACGTGACGTCGGCGGGCTCGTCGAACTGCAGCAGCACCTGCTGACCGGCGCGGCGTCGCAGCTCGGCGACGTCGTCGACGTCGACCACCACGCCGGCACGGATGATCGCGACCCGGCCGGCGGCCTCCTCGACCTCGCTCAGCACGTGCGAGGACATCAGGACCGTCGCCCCGGCGTCGTGCGCCTCGCCGACCAGGTCGAGGAACTCGCGCTGCAGCAGCGGGTCGAGGCCGCTCGTCGGCTCGTCGAGGATCAGCAGCTCGGGGGAGTGCATGAACGCCTGCACGACGCCGACCTTCTGCTTGTTCCCCTTGGAGAGGCCGCGGATCTGCCTGTCGAGGTCGAGGGAGAACCGGTGCGAGAGCGGCGCGATCCGATCGGCCCCGGCGCCGCCCCGCAGAGCCGCCAGGTAGTGCAGGTACGCGCCGGCTGTCTTCGCGGGAGGCATCGACAGCTCGCCCGGGAGGTATCCGATGCGGGCGCGCAGCTCGGGGGTGGCGAGGTGGGTCGGGACGCCGAGGATCTCCGCGGTCCCCGCCGTCGGGCGCAGCAGGTCCAGCAGGATCCGGATCGTCGTGGACTTGCCCGCGCCGTTCGGTCCGAGGAACCCGAGGACCTCGCCGCGCCGGACGTCGAGGTCCACGCCGTTGAGGGCGCGGACCGTCGCGTAGTCCTTGACGAGACCGCGAACCGAGAGGGCGAGGGTGTCCATGACCTCATCGTGGGACCGCAGGCCGCGCGCGGCACGTTCTGGCCTAGGACGTAAGTCCCTTACGGCCGCGTCGAGTCCTCTGCTCCGCTGAGGTAGCGGGTCTCGACCCGGGGCTCGCCCAGTCGGAGCGAGGGCCATCATGACGATCACGAGAGTCCACCTGGAACCGCAGTCAGTCGCCGGTGTGCGTGAGGTGGTCCCGATGGGGGCGCTCACGGCCTTCTTCGCCCGGGCCTTCGCCACCACGGCCGAGGAGCTCGGACGGCACGGCATCGCCCCTGCCGGGCCGCCCGTGGCGCTCTACCGGGGCCTGGTCACCGAGACCGTCGACGTGCTCGCCGGATTCCCGCTCGCCCACCCGTGGGACCTCGGAGCCGAGCTGGCGGCCGCGACCCTGCGCGGCGGCGACGCGGTCATGGCGATCCACCGCGGGCCGTACGACACGCTCTCGGTGACCTACGACGAGCTCACCGGGTGGTTCTCGGAGCACGGGCTGACACCTGCACCGGAGATGTGGGAGGAGTACCTCCTGGGACCCGGCATGGCGGAAGACCCGCACAGCTGGAAGACGCGGGTCGTGTTCCCGGTCGCCTGACCGCGTCGGCACCGTGCTCGATCCGATGACGTGCTCGATCCGGTGACGTGCTCGATCCGGTGACGCGCTCCGCCCGGCCGCGCGCCACGGTGGCCGGCACGAGTTCAGTCGTGCGCGTGCTCGGTCAGCCAGTCCATCGCTGACACGGCCTCGCGGAGCACCGAGATGTGACCGTCCAGCGGGCGCAGCCAGGAACGCCGAGGACCGCAGGTGCCGCGCGAACCACGCACCGTGCGCCCGCGGCACGACCCGGTCCTGCCCGCCCTGGACGATCAGGACCGGGGCCGCGGTCGACGCCGGGTCGAACCCCCACGGCCGGACGTACGCGAGGTCGTCGTCGATCATCCCGCCCGGACCGCCGGCCTTGGCAGCGTCGACGACACGGAGCAGCCACGACCACTCGCCGGCGAGCGCCGCATGGTCGGCCGTCGTGAACATCGCCGGGTCGTACTCGCTCGTCGCGAGGCGACGCTCGAGCGCCTCGCGCCCCTCGATCGCCGCGCGCAGCTCAGCAACGCCGGCGCCGGCCATGCCCCCGAACCAGTCGATCCCTCGTGCGCTCAACGGTGCGAGGCCGGCGATCGAGACCGCCGCGACGACCCGATCGGGCAGCAGGGCATTGCACGCCAGCGCGTGAGGGCCTCCGCCGGAGTGCCCCATGACCGCGAAGCTCCCGATGCCGAGCGCGTCCGCGATCGCAGCGACGTCCGCAGCCGCCGACGCCACGTCCCGACCGTCGTGCGGTGAGGACCCGCCGTAGCCGGGGCGGTCGTAGGACACCCAGCGAATCCCGCGTCGGTCAGCCGCGGTCAGCAGCGGCTCAGGAGGGGCGCCGGTGTTGGGGGTCCCGTGGTGCCAGAAGACGACGAGCCGGCCGCAGGTGTCGTGCGCTGCGGCGTCATACACGCGCAGCGTGCGCCCGTCGCTGAGGGTGAGATCGTCCTCGGTCACCATCCGCCCAGAGTAGGGACGGCGCGCCGCTCGATCGGGGGATTGGCGCGCAGGCTCATCCCGTCGTCACCCCCGGGCGTCGCCACCCGGGTCGCACGCCGCGAGGACCGCGTCGGCAAGCGCGAGCTGATGGTCGGCCCCCGCACGGCGACCATCGAACCGATTGCTCAGGTAGGCGAACGCGATCCCCGAGTCGGGGTCCGCCCAGCCGATGCAGCAGCTGCTGCCGTTGTGCCCGAACGCCCGGGGCCGGTCGAGGCGCCCCAGGCTGCCGCGCGCGTCGGCCGGGCTCCCGTCGCCACCGAGCTGGAACCCCTGCGACCAGCGCATCGCGAAGCCCGCGAAGCGATCGACCTCGCCGTGGCTCGTCGCGAGCCTCGCGGCGGCGACGGTCTCGGGCCGCAGGATCGCCGTGCCCGTGCCCGTGCCCGTGCCCGTGCCTGTGCCCGTGCCCGCGGACCGCTCGTCCGGGGCAAGGGGCTGCCGGACCCGTCCGTCGTTCAGGAGCATGTCGTAGAACGCGGCGAGGTCGCGCGCCGTCGTCGAGATCCCCGCGGACGGGATGACGGCCTGACGGGTGCGCCGCCGGTTGAGGACCACCTGCGCGGGCATCCCGAGCGGTCCCCGGATCCGCAGCGGGACGTGCCGCGGCCACGCCGCGTCGGGCAGGCCGAGGTAGGTGTCCCCGGCCCCCAGCGGATCGAGGATCTCGCTGCGGAGGAGCTCCGCCACCGGCACCCCGGTGACCCGGCGGACGAGCTCACCGAGGATGAATCCGAACGTGAGGATCTCGTAGGCGGGCACCTCCCCGGCGGGCCATCGTGGGTGTGCCCGCTCGATGCGGCGCACCGACCGGTCCCAGTCGGCGATCGCGAGCGCGTCCCCGAGGAAGCTCCCCGCGGTCGGCAGCCCGGCGCGATGCTGCAGCACATGGCGGATCGTGATGCCACCCTTGCCGTGCTGCGCGAACTCCGGCCACCACCGCGCGACCGAGTCGTCGAGCGACAGCACCCCCCGCTCGGCGAGCAGGTGGACCAGCATCGCGGTGTACGGCTTGCCCGCCGAGAAGATCCAGAACAACGCGTCCGGCTCGCACCGGTACGTGCGGTCGAGCACCACGTTCCCGTCGTGGATCACGCACAGCTGTGCCGGTGCGCCGCGCTGCACGACGAGGTCCCATGCGCGCTCGAGCGGGGCCGGGTCCATCCCGGCGGCGCGCGGGTCGACCTCGGCGGGACCTGCGGACGGCGGCGTCACCCGTCCATTGTGGCGCCGGGGAACGCGGCACTACCTCCAGATGGTCATGCTGTAGGAGGTGGCGGTGACCAGCCGTCGGCCCAGGGAGGCGATCCCACGGGTGCCAGACGGCAGGGCGGCCGTCCAGCGTGGCAGCCCGTCGTCGAGCCCGTAGGCCGTCATGGCGGTGGTGCCGTCCGGCTTCGTGGCGACGGCGACGGCGACGGTGCCGTCCGTGACGACGCTGTGGTTGACCGGTGCGGCGTCTCGCTGCTCCCACAGCACCCGCCCGGACCGTCCGTCGATCGCACGCAGGGACGTCGGGTCGTCGACGACGACACGTCCGTCGATCACCATCGCCCGGCCGTCGCTGCCGAGAGACGTGGACCACCGGAGCTTCCCGGTCGTGGCCTCGGAGGCGAGCAGGGCGTCACTCGTCTGGGTCAGGAGGATGTCCGGGACCGATCGGTCATCGGGAGCGGGTCCGGCGGGATAGCCCTCGACGGTGAACACCCTCCCGGTGCTGAGGTCGAGGACCTCCGTCTGCGGCGCGCCGACGGTGGACGACGGCGACTCGGTGAACAGCTGCGTACCGGTGAAGCCTGAGATCCGCCCTGAGGTCACGGCATGATCGCTCGACCTGACCTCGGTGCCGTCGGCGGAGAGCACCGTCCAGGCGGTCGTCCCGTCGAGAACGAGGATCCGGTTGGCGACGACGTCGATCCTGAGGTTCGACGCGTCGACGGCCGCCAACGGTGCACGGCTGGTGAACGTCCACCGTGGGGTCGTGCCGAGCGGGTCCGTCCGCTCGATCCGGACGTGACCGTCCGCAGTGACGTCGGCGCGGACGAGGTCGGCGCCGATCCGACCGATCGCCGTCGCACGAGCCGTCGGCGTGTCCTTGACGATCTTCCCCGACGCTGCGTCGATCAGCTCCAGGTGGGTGGAGGTCGTCGTGACGGTCGGTGTGCCGCTCTCGGCGCCGCCGAGCATGAACAGCTCGGCGAGACAGGCGACCAGGTGCCGGAAGGGTCCGCTGCTCGCCGTCACGGCGACGCAGGTGCTGGTCAGGGACGCACTCGCCTCCGAGGTCGGTGCTCCCAACGAGGTCCGCCAGTCCTCGGTCCCCGTGCCGACGTCGAAGGCGATCACGTCCATGCCCCCGTCGACGCGCTGCGTGGCGTAGACGATGCGGCCGCTCGTCTCGATCGGCGCCGACCAGAGACCGGCCGTCGTGCTCCAACCCGCGTGGGGCGTCCCGTCGAGCGGCGCGACCACGCCGTCGACGTCGGCGAACTCCGCCAGCCGCGCGGCCTGCCGGCGGTCGGAGATCACGGAAGCAGCCACCAGCGCGACGGCGAGGCCGATGGCCACCGGCCGCCACCAGCGCCTGACGAGGCGCAGAGAGCGGCGGTCCGACGGCGCGGGACCGTGCGGGACGGCTCCGTCCACGCTCGGCGCGACTTCCGACTCTTCCACCAGCTCGACGTCCAGCAGTCGCCCGGACGGCGCGCCTCTGCGAGGGTCGTGCGACGTCGACCTCATGTGCCGACCCTCGCCCGACCGCGCGCCAACGCGACCCCCTCGACAGACCGGCCCCCCGACATCGTCACACCTGCCATCGTCGCTCAGATGTCCAGGATCGGCGACGAGTTTCGCCGGCCGTCTCCGCCGGCGCGACGTCATCCCCACACGGTCAGACGGTCCTCGGCCACGGTGACCAGCCGCCGGCCCATGGTGGTCAGCGTCCGGGTGAGCGACGGCGCGGCGATCGTCCAGCGTGGCACGCCGTCGGTCAGCCCGTAGGCCGTCATGTCCACGGTGCCGTCCGGCTTCGAGACGACGCACACGACCACCGAACCGTCGGTGACGGCGCTGTGGTCGACGCGCGTGGCACCGTGCTGCTCCCACGTCACCGATCCGGACCGACCGTCGATCGCGCGCAGGGAGTTCGGGTCGTCGATCACGACCCGTTCGTCGATCACCATCACCTGGCCGCCGTTGCTGAGCGGCGTGGACCACCGGTGCGCTCCCGTCGCGGCGTCGGACGCGAGCAGGGCCGCGCCCGTCTGGGTCAGGATGACGTCCGGGAGCGATCCGTCGTCGGGGAACGGCCCGGTGGGATAGCCCTCGACGGTGAACGACGTGCCGGTGCCGAGGTCGAGGACCTCGGTCCGCGACGCGCCGGCTGTGGACGACGGCGACTCGGTGAACAGCTGTGTACCGGTGAAGCCCGAGACCCGCCCCGAGCTCGCCACCTGCTCGCTCGACCTGATCGCCGCGCCGTCAGCGGAGAGCACCGACCACGCGGTCGCTCCGCCATGGACGAGGATCCGGCCCGCGACGACGCTGATCCCGAGGTTCGACGCATCGACGGTGGCCCACGCGGCGGGGCTGGTGAACGTCCATCGTGAGGTCGAGCTGAGCGGACTCGTCCGCACGACCCGGAGGTGACCGTCCGCGGTGACCTCGGCGCGGACGAGGTCGGGCCCGATCCGACCGATCGCCGTCGCGGGAGCCGTCGGCAGGTCCTTGACGACCACGCCCGACGCCGCGTCGATCAGCTCGAGGTCCGTGGAGGTTGCGATGACGTTCGGGGTGTCGCTCGCGGAGCCGCCGAACAGGAACAGGCCGGCGAGACAGGCGACGAGGTGGCGGACGGGCTGACCGCTCGCGGTCACGGCGACGCAGGTGCCGGTCAGGGATGCGCTCGTGTCCGACGCCGGTGCTCCCAGTGGGGTCCGCCAGTCCTCGGTCCCGGTGCGGGCGTCGAGGGCGACCACAGCCATGCCGCCGTCGGCGCGCTGGGTGGCGTACACGACTCGGCCGGCCGTCTCGATCGGCGTCGACCACACGGCCGTGGTCGTGCTCCATCCTGCGTGGGGCGGGCCCTTCAGCGGCGCGACGACGCCGTCGACGTTCGTCAGGCTCGCCAGACGTGCGGACTCCCGACGGGCGGCGATCACGGATGCCGTGACCAGGGTGACGGCCAGACCGATCGCCACCGGCCGCCACCAGCGCCGGACGAGGCGAGCCGAGCGACGCTCCGGCTGTGCGGGACCGTGCGGGGCGGCGGTGCGCTCGTCCGCTGCGGTCGCGTCCTCCTCCGCCAGCTCGACATCGACGAGACGCGCGGGTCGACCGTCCGGTCGAGAGCCCCGGGACGTGGAGCTCGGGCGACGGCCGTCACCGGGCGTGCCGACGGGCGGCTGCGGATCGTCCGCCTGAGGTGCCCCCGGGGTCGTCATGCGTGTCATCGTCGCTCAGCCTGTCCACGCCGTCGATGGATTCCGCCGGAGACCTCTGGCGGACGTCGCCTGCACCGGTCCGTCGTCGGGGGCGCGCGGTTCGGGGTGGCGGATCGCGATGATCGCTGACGGCGAACACGCCGCGCGGCTCGCGGGGTTTGCGCACGTCAGGGCGTCGTGCGGCGCCGGGACGTCGAGCGGAGATCGGCGGGTGGCGATGGTCGCGCTCACATCGGCGCCTCTCGCGTGACCTTCCCGCTCTCGGGGTGTCCGATCATGATGGGGTCCCGCCGTCCAACGAACGGGTCACAGCGGGCGAACACGTCGTTGACGCGAGGTGTCTTCCGCGCATAGATTGCCTGCCTGCAAACGCTTACATTGCTTGCAGTGAATTCTCGTACCTCACCTCGACGACGAGCCCCGAGCGGTCACCCCCACGGCCGCCGCCCGAGGCGAACAGTGATCTCGACCGGAGCCCGACCTCCTGACGGGAACGATCGGCCCGGCTCGCGTGACCAGAAGGAGCTCCTCGTGAGTGAAGCACTCACCCGCCCCCGCCAGACCTCGGACGCGCGTGTGCGCGCCGGGAACCGCGGCATCGCGTTCGGCCACGGCGCGACGGGCACGCACTCGCTCGCAGACCTGGGCATCCCGGAGAGCTACGTCGACGCGCACGGCCACGTCCAGACACCGCCTGCCGAGACGCTCGCCGGCGTCGCCGCAGCGGTCGGAGCCGGCCGCGTCGCGCCCGAACCGATCGTGTGCGTCCCGGGGGAGGCCTGCCCCGAGCTCGTCGGCGACCTGGTCGACCTGACCGGTGCAGCCGTCGACGGCCCGACGGGGATCGCCCCGGCCGCCGGCTACTACCACTTGCACACCCCGGACGGGCGTCGCCGCTTCGTCGTGAGCGCCCCTGCCCGGTTCCCGCAGCCCACCCGCGGCTGGGGCTGGGCCGTGCAGCTCTACGCCGCGCGCTCGCGGCGCTCGTGGGGCATCGGTGACTTCGCGGACCTCGCCACGATCACCCGCGAGGCAACGGCCGCCGGTGCGTCGGCCGTCCTCATCTCCCCGGTGCACGCCGCCGCGCCCACTCCCGGGCAGCAGGCGTCGCCGTACTCGCCGACCTCGCGCCAGTGGCTCCAGCTGCTGCACATCGCGATCGAGGACGTCCCTGGCGCCGACCAGGTCGACCTCACCGATCTCGCGTCCGCCGCGAACGCGCTCAACGCCGAGCGGCTGATCAACCGCGACGCGGTGTGGGAGCTCAAGCGGTCCGCCCTCGAACGCATCTGGGTCGCCACCCGCGACCACCTGCCGGCAGAGCACGACGCCTGGGTCGCCGAGCAGGGGCAGGACCTCACCCGCTTCGCGACGTGGTGCGTGCTCGCCGAGAGCTACGGCACGAGCAACTGGCGCGAGTGGTCCGAGCAGGACCGGCACCCGGAGACCGCCCTCTCGACCGGCGACGTGCGGGCCGACCGGGTCGCGTTCTACGCGTGGGCGCAGTGGGTCGCCGACGCCCAGCTCGCCGTCGCATGCCGGGCGGGAGCGAGCGTCGTCGTCGACATCGCAGTCGGGTTCGACTCGTGGAGCGCGGACGCCTGGGCGAACCAGGACGAGATCTGCTTCGACTTCGAGGTCGGCTGCCCGCCCGACCGCCACAACATCGACGGTCAGAAGTGGGGGTTGCCGCCGATCAACCCGGTCGCGCTCGTGGCCGCCGACTTCGCACCGTTCATCAAGATGGTCCGCGTCGCGCTGCGGCACGCCGGTGCGCTGCGGATCGACCACGTCATGCAGCTCTGGCGGCTGTTCTGGGTGCCCGCAGGTGCCTCGGCCGCCCAGGGCGCCTACGTGCACTACCCGACCGAGGCGATGCTCGCGATCCTGCGCGTCGAGGCGTCGCGCACCGGCGCGTGGGTGGTCGGCGAGGACATGGGAACGGTCGCCGAGGGCGTCCGCGAGACCATGGCCGACGACGGCATGCTCGGCTACCGGGCAGCGCTGCGGCTCCCGGTGGACCAGTTCCCCGAGGCCACGATGGGCGCGTCCTCGACGCACGACCAGGCCACGATCGCCGGCACGTTGACCGGCTCGGACACCGAGGACCTGCGACGCATCGGCAAGCCCGCGAACTTCGAGCAGCTCGAGCAGGTCCGGCGCGAGCTGGCGGCGGTCGCCGGCGTGGACCCCGACGGGCCGATCGGCCCCGACGAGGTCGCCCGGGCCGTGCTGGCGCAGTACCGCCGCCTGTCCGAGTGCCGGGCGCGGATCGTGCTCGCGTCGCTCGACGACGTCGGCGCCGTGGCGGAGCGCCCGAACATGCCGGGGACGATCACCCAGTGGCCGAACTGGAGCCTGAGCCTGCCGCGGCCCGTCGAGGACATCCTCCACGAGCCGCTCGCGCAGCAGCTCGCCGAGGTCCTGAACGCCCGCAACGCCTGAGAGAGCAGGGCCTGAGAGAGCAGGGCCTGAGAGAGCAGGACCTGAGAGAGCAACGCCTGAGAGAGCAGGGCCTGAGAGAGCAGGGCCTGAGAGCGCAGGGCCTACGCCGGACCGGCCCACGTGGACCGGTCCGGCAGGTCACTTCCAGCTCATGTCGAGCACGCGCTTGCGGTCAGAGGTCAGGTAGACGTCGACCGTGACGACGGACGTCAAGCCGTCCTGCCACGTGCCGTCGCCCTGGCACGACATGACGAACGCCTCGTGGCCGGCGGACGGGACGGTGAGCCCGGCGCGGTTGTCCTCCACGAGGGTTGCGGAGGTGAGATCGACCAGCGGGATCTGGTCCGCGGTCGCCTCGCGCTTCGACAGCGCGACGGCGTCCTGCGCGACCGTCGCGCAGGTCAGGGTGGAGAGCTCGGCCACGGTCGCCTTGGCCCGCTGGTTGAGGAACACCGGGATCGCGACCGCCGCCAGGATGCCGACGAGGATGAGCCCGCCGACGACCGACGCAGCGATGATCATGACGACCGTGCCGGTGCTGCGTCGCTTGGGTGGGGCGGTGGGCGGCTGCCACCCCGGACCGCCCTGCCAGCCCGGACCGCCCTGCCACCCCGGACCGCCCTGCCACCCCGGACCGCCGGGCTGACCGGCGGCCGCCTGACGGTGGGCGGTCCACGACTGGCCGTCGAACCACCGGACCATGCCGGGGCCCTCGGGGTCGGGGTACCAACCTGGCGACGGAGTGGTCATCGCGGAGCTCCATGACGAGGGCGGGCACGTGCGGGGGGACAAGTCCATCACGCGGTCGACGCCTGCCGCTGGCAAATGGCGGCCCGGAAGAGGGTGAAGGACGTTGGTCGCTTCCTCGGTGCGTGACCGACGGCGACCATGGCCGCATGGTGCGTGCCTCGTGACTCCCCGTCCTGCTTGCCCCGTCCGGCGAGGAGTCCTGCTCGCCGCAGCCGCGCTGCTCGCGCTGCCGCCGGTTCGGGCGTGGATGCTGCGGTGGGGGGCGACGAGCGCGGAGGTCACGGGACCGGTACCGGGTGACGACCTGCTGCCGGGGGCCGACCTTGTCTCGACCCGCGCGATCACGATCGACGCACGGGCCGAGGACGTCTGGGGGTGGATCGCCCAGCTCGGTCAGGGGCGAGGCGGGTTCTACAGCTACGACCGCCTCGAGAACCTCGTCGGCTGCGACATCCGCAGCAGCGGGACGATCGTGCCGGCGTGGCAGGACGTCGCGGTGGGCGACGCGGTGCACCTCCACCCGGACGTCGCCCTCACCGTCGTCCAGGTCGAGCCCGGTCGGAGCCTCGTCCTGCGTGGCGCCGTCCCGGTCGGCGGCGCAGACTCTCCCGCACCGCCGCCGTACGACTTCACCTGGGCGTTCACCCTCCGGGGCGGCACGAACGGCACGGACGGCGCAGACGGCTCGGACGGCTCGACCCGGCTGGTGGTCCGTGAGCGCTACGCGTACCTGCGGCGGTCCGCCGCGCTGATCGTGGAGCCCGTCTCTGCCGTCAGCTGGTTCATGAGCCAACGCATGCTGCGCGGGATCAAGGAACGCGCCGAGGCGCTGACCCGTACGCGCTGACCGTCGCGTTCGTCGCGCTGCACCCGTCCCGAGGTCGCCGCGGGCGGCGCCACGTCGTCGCGCCGGCCGGGTCGTGGTGACCGGGATGTGAACTCACCCGACAAATCGCTCAAGTCGGGGCACGATCGGTGTCGATGGTCTGTTGACCATTCAACCGACAGGAGTGACCGGTGGACTTCGACCACCTCGCCAGTGCTGGAGCGCGAACGGTGAACGACGCGACAACGGGGGGCCTTGCCCTCGACGATCTCGACGCCTGGCTGCATGACGCCTCCGGCGACGCGCGCAGCCACGCGCACGCCGGCCCCTCGGCGCCCCGACGCAGGCGCCAGTGGGGAGCCGAGCGTCCACGCCCCCCGCTCCCGATGCAGGAGAAGCCGGCCACCACGGCCGCCACCTGGCTCGGCGGGCTGGCGATCACCGTCACCGTGGTGGCGTGGGGCGTCTACCTGGTCCAGTCCGTCGTGTCGCGGATCATCGACAACGGCATCCACGACAGCCGGTTCGTCATCCAGACGGTCGTCTACGTCGGGATCATGACGCTCCTGCTGCTCTCGGCCCTCATGTACCTCCTGGCGCGGCAGGGCGCGCTCTACCGGTCGCGCACCCACGTCCGGGTACCGCGGGCGGAGATCGACGCCTTCATGGCCGAGACCCGCCCGTCGCTGACCGTCCTCGTGCCGTCGTACGCCGAAGAGCCGTCCGTCGTGCGCTCCACGCTGCTCTCCGCTGCGCTGCAGGAGTACCCCAGGATGCGGGTCGTCCTGCTCCTCGACGACCCGCCGGCGCCGACGGACCCCGCTGCTCTCGCGGGCCTGGTCGGCTGCCGGGCGCTCCCGGGCGAGATCACCGCACTCCTGAAGGAGCCGTACGAGCGGTTCCGCAGCTCTCTCGACCTCCATGAGGCGACGGCCGCGCGCGGCGGCGCCGGTCCGGCCGATCACATCCGCGCCCTGGCCCTCGACTTCGCGTGGGCAGGTCGGTGGCTGCGCGACCAGGCCGCCGCCTACCCGCGGGTGAACCACGCCGACGACTTCCTCGCGGACGAGGTCCTCGGCGGTCTGGCCGGCGACTTCGAGATCACGGCGCGCGCCCTGTTCGCCGCGCTGGACGAGGGGGCGCCGGTCCCGGCCGAGCGACTGAGCCAGCTCTGCCGCCGGCTGGTGTGGACCTTCGACGCCACGCTCACCTCGTTCGAGCGGAAGACGTACGCGCACCTGCCGCACGACTCGAACAAGGCCATGAACCTCAACGCCTACATCGGACTCATGGGACGCAAGGTCCGCCAGGTCGAGACCCGGCTGGGCATCGTCCTGCGTGACTCGGAGGCTCCCGACGCGTTGGAGTTCCCCGACAGCGACTACCTCCTGACGCTCGACGCGGACAGCGTGCTGCTGCGCGAGTACTGCCTGCGCCTCGTCCACCACCTCGAGCTCCCGGGCAACGAGCGGATCGCGGTGATCCAGACCCCGTACTCCGCGTTCCGGGGCGCAAGCACCCGGCTCGAGCGGATCGCCGGCGCCACGACGGACATCCAGCACATCGTCCACCAGGGACTGAGCTATTTCGGGGCGACGTTCTGGGTCGGGGCCAACGCCGTGATCCGCAAGGTCGCGCTCGACGACATCGTCGAGGTGTCCTACGTCGGCGGGCAGGAGGTCCGCCGCTACGTGCAGGACCGCACCGTCATCGAGGACACCGAGTCGAGCATCGACCTGGTGGCCGCCGGCTGGAGCCTGCTCAACTACCCCGAGCGCCTCAGCTACAGCGCGACCCCACCGGACTTCGGCTCACTCGTGGTGCAGCGTGCCCGCTGGGCCAACGGCGGTCTGCTGATCGTGCCGAAGTTCCTCCGGTTCGTCCGGCGCGAACGCAAGGCCGGTCGGCGGGTCCCGCGGTCGACGGTCGCACTGCGGTTCACCTACATGGCCTCGATCTGCTGGGCGAGCATCGGGCTCGTGCTGCTGCTCGCGTTCCCGTTCGACAGCAGGTTGCTGAGCCCCGTCGTCGTCGCCGCCGCACTGCCGTACTTCCTGGCGATGTCCGCGGACTTCCGACGGCTCGGCTACAAGAGGTCCGACGTGCTGCGGGTGTACGCGTTCAACCTCATCCTGCTCGCGGTCAACCTCGCAGGGACGCTGAAGTCGCTCCAGCAGGCAGCGGCCAAGTCCAAGATCGCCTTCGCGCGGACGCCGAAGGTCAAGGACCGGACGGCGGCGCCGGCTCTCTACGTCCTCGCGGCCTACCTGATCGCGGCGTTCTCGTTCTACACGCTCGCCAACGACGTCATGACGCACAACTGGAGCAACGGTGCCTTTGCCCTGTTCAACGGCCTGCTCACGTCCTACGCGATCGTCGCGTTCATCGGTGTGCGCAACTCGCTCGTCGACCTGGTGCTCGGGTTCGTGCACTGGGTCCGGGTCCCGGTGAAGACCCCCGCCGTCGCGGCGGGGTCCACGGGCGACCCCGACTGGGAGGCCGTGCTGTACTTCGGCCCCGATCACGTCGGCACCCCGGGCGGACGCCCGACGGTCGCCGTCGCCACCGTCCCGTCACCGCGTCGCGGCGACACCCGCGCCCGAGCCCGGTCGTGACCGCGATGGCGACCACCGACCTCCGACCGCCCGCGCACGGCTCGTCCCTGCGCCCCGTCCCCACCGGGGGTTCCCGATGACCATGTCCACCACTCCGCCGGGCGCTGCCCGCACGCGCGTGTCCCTCCTGCGGGTCGCGATCGTGCTGGTGTGCGCAGTCGCCGTCGGCTGGACGGGACTCCGGTCGTTCGCCGCGGCGCTGTCGCAGCCCGTGAAGCCCGGGCCGTCGACGTTCGCGGCCTACGTCGACGTGACCGCGACACCCACCTTCTCGTTCGGGACGCCGACGGGCCCGGCACAGTCGAACGTGATCCTGTCGTTCGTCGTCGCCGATCCGACCAGCGGCTGCACGCCGCTGTGGGGAGGTGCGTACACGCTCGACACAGCGGCGTCCGATCTCGAGCTCGACCGCCGCATCTCCCAGCTGCGGAGCACCGGTGGGGTGGTGCGCGTGTCGTTCGGCGGGCAGCGCGGCACCGAACTCGCCGCGGCGTGCACCGACCCGGTCGCGCTGCGGAACGCCTACCAGTCCGTGGTCGACCGCTACACCCTCACGAGCATCGACCTCGACCTCGAAGGCGCGTCCCTCGCGGACGTCGCGGCGGGCGAGCGACGCGCGGTGGCCGTCAAGGCCGTGCAGGACCACGCCCGGGCGGTCGGCCGGCACCTCGCCGTGTGGCTGACCCTCCCGGTGTCACCGACGGGCCTCACCGCCAACGGTGTCGCGGTCGTCGACCAGATGCTCGCGGCGGGCGTCGACCTGGCCGGGGTCAACGGCATGACCATGGACTTCGGTACCGGGGTGTCGCCCTCCGCGCCGCTCTCGGACGTCGTGCTCGCCGCGTCGACCGCGCTGCGGACCCAGGTGGGGGCGGCGTACGCCCGGGAAGGCGCGAACCTCGACGACGCCCACCTCTGGGCAAAGGTCGGCATCACCCCGATGATCGGCCAGAACGACGTGGCCGGCGAGGTGTTCACGCTCGCGGACGCGGCGGTCGTCAACGCGTTCGCGCGGAGCCACGGTGTCGGCCAGGTCGCGATGTGGTCCCTCAACCGTGACGCGACGTGCGGGAGCCCGCTGCCGAAGATCCTCACGGTCGTGCAGACGTCCTGCAGCGGCGTCGACCAGGGGTCGCGCCACTTCGCCGACGTGCTCGCTACGGACCTTCCGTTCGCCGCGAGCGCGACCGCATCACCCGCGCCGTCGACCCCGGCGCAGTCGCCGACGGCGGCGACAGAGGTGGCCGACGACCCGGCACACAGCCCGTTCCCGATCTGGGACCCGCTCGGCACCTACCCGGGTGGCACCAAGATCGTCTGGCACCACAACGTCTACGAGGCGCGCTACTGGACCAGCGGGATCGCGCCGGACACCCCGGTCGCGACGGCAACCGACTCGCCGTGGACGCTCGTCGGCCCGGTGCTCCCGGGTGACACGCCGGCGCCACTGCCCACGCTGCCCGCAGGGAGCTACCCGCAGTGGAACGCCGCCGAGGCGTACGTGGCCGGGACCCGTGTGCAGGTCGGTCTCGTGCCGTACGAGGCCAAGTGGTGGACCCAGGGCCAGCAGCCCGGGAAGTCCGTCGCCGGCGGGTCACCCTGGGTCCTGGTCATCCCAGGAGGCTGAGATGTCTGCCGGGGGAGGCTCGGTCGCTCCGGGGCCGGCCGGGCCTCTCACCGCGCGGGTGCGGCGACGCTCCGGACGAACGTGACGAGGGCCGCGACGATCCCGATCGCGCTGCCGACGATCGCCACCACGAGCACGACGTTCGTGACGAGGTCCCAGTCGACCCGCCCGTGGGTGAAGGCGAACGGGAAGACCGCTCGGATCTGCACGAGCGCGGCGAGCCCGACGGCGGTGGTCGCGACGTCACCGAGCGCCTTCAGCCAGCGTGGGTCGCTCATGAGGTACACGACGTTCGCGACGATCGACACCACGATCGACGCGTTGACGAGGCCGAGCACCTGGTCGGTCGCGGAGGTGAGGAACGGCACCGCGTCCCACCCCGGCCAGACGTTCGCCGCATACAGGATCGCGGCGTTGACGGCGATGGCGACGACATAGCCGAACCGGCGAGCCACCGGACCGGGGCGGCGGACGGTCGTGATGGTGGTCATCGGGTCCCTCCTCGCGTGAGGTCGCGTCCACCTCCACGCTAGGAGTGGTGCGGGGCATCGGCCAGCGGTCGCAGGTCCCGTCGACCGTAGGACCGTCGTTCCCGGGTGGAAGCCGGCGCCCGTCCGCAGGTCCGCCGGTGGGGTGGCGGCATGTCCGCACGCTGCGGCAGACTGTCCCGATCACCACAGACGAGCAGGCCACGGGTGTACAGGGGGACCTGGACCGCACCGCGGCACCACATCGACGTCGGTCAGGCGGGGCCCGGCATCGTGTCGCCGACGGTCCTCCAGCGCCTTCCGAAGGGATTCCCATCTGTGACTGAGCGGACCTCGGCGGCGAGAGCGCGTCGCATCCTGCTGCTCCTGACCTTCACGCGGTGGTTCCCCGTCGGCCTGACCGTCGCCGTGTCCACCCTCCTGGCGGTCGAGCGGGGGATGAGCCTGGCTCAGGTGGGCGTGATCTTCGCCGTGCAGGGATTCGTCGTGCTCGGCCTCGAGCTGCCGACCGGCGGCTTCGCCGACGCCCTCGGGCGCCGCCCGGTGCTGATCACGGCCGCGGTCCTGGCGCTCGTGGCAGGACTCGTGTTCGTCACGGCCCACACGTTCGCCGCGTTCGTCGTCGCGCTGGTCATCATGGGGGGTGTTCCGCGCGCTCGACTCGGGACCGCTGGAGGCCTGGTACGTCGACACCGCGCAGGCGGACGACCCGGACGTGAACGTCGAGCTCAACCTGGCGAGCGCCGGGACGGTGCTCGGGGTGTCGATCGCCATCGGTGCGCTGATCTCGGGCGGGTTGATCGCCTGGCACCCGATCCACGCGATGACGGCACTCGAGCTCCCGTACTGGACGGCCCTCGGCTTCTACGGCGTCAACGTCGTGATGATCGCCGTGCTCATGCGGGAGGACAGGTCTCATCTGGACTCCACGGGCCTCGGCCGGGCGCTCGTCTCGGCGCGCGAGGCGCCGCGGGTCGTGCTCGACGGGCTGCGGAGCCTCGCAGCGTCCGTCGTGCTGCGGAGCCTCGTGCTGGTCGAGGTGTTCTGGTCGGTCGCCATGATCGCGTTCGAGATCTTCATGCCGGTGCGGCTCTCGGAGCTCGCCGGCGGCGAGGCCCACGCCGGTGCCCTGATGGGCCCGATCTCCGCCGTGGCGTGGGGGCTGTTCGCGCTCGGCTCCACCGGCGCCGGCCTGGCGAGCAAGCGGATTGGGGTGGCGTGGACGGCGCTGCTCGCCAGGCTGCTCAACGGCGCGTTCGTCGTGGGCATGGGGGTGGCGACCGGACCCATCGGGCTGATCGCCGCCTTCCTGCTCACCTACACGTTGCACGGCTCCGGGGGGCCGGTGCACAGCGCTCTGCTGCACCGCCAGGCAGCGGCCCGCAACCGGACGACGGTGCTCTCGATGAACTCGATGGTCGGCGGGGCGGCGTTCTCGGTCGGTCTGCTCGCGCTGGGTCCGCTGGCCGAGCACACGAGCACCGCGGTGGGCATCGTCGTGGCCGGTGCCTTCAGCATCCTCGGTGCCGCGCTCTACCTCCCGGCGATCCGCCAGGAGCGCGAGGCCGCGGGTGCGAGCGACGTCGAGCCCGCCGCGATCTGAACCGGCCGCGATCCGAACGGCTCACGACCGTGCGCTCCGTCCAGGATGCGGACACGCGCAGTAGGCTCGGACGCGCTCGTGCGGCGGAGGTGACCGCTCGGGGGGGACCTCACGAACGGAGGCGTTGGTGGCCGAGCCGCTGGTGCACATCACGAACTTCCGGATGGACTTCGGCGACAAGACGGTCGTGCGCGACCTGTCCTTCGACGTCCATGCGGGCGAGACCTTCGGATTCCTCGGTAGCAACGGCTCGGGGAAGACGACGACGCTCCGGGCCCTGCTGGGGATCTACCAGCCGACCGGTGGCAAGCTGCACATCGGCGGCAAGGCCTTCGAACCGCGCGACGGGGCGCGCCTCGGGTACCTCCCCGAGGAGCGCGGGCTCTACAAGAAGGAGCCCGTCCTCGACGTCATGGAGTACTTCGGGCGGTTGAAGGGTCTGAGCCGCTCCGGCGCGTTGTCCTGGTCCCGCGAGTACCTGGCGCGCGTCGGGCTGTCCGACAAGGCCACCACGCGGTTGGACAAGCTCTCCGGAGGTCAGCAGCAGAAGATCCAGCTCGGTGTCACGATCATGAACGACCCCGAGCTGTTGATCCTCGACGAGCCGACGCAGGGGTTCGACCCGGTCAACAGGCGTCTCCTGATGGACATCATCGAGGAGCAGAAGCGCGCCGGGTCGACCGTCATCATGGTGACCCACCAGATGGACGAGGTCGAACGTCTCTGCGACCGCGTGATCCTGCTCAAGGACGGCGTCGCCGCGGCGTACGGGACCGTCCAGGAGGTCCAGGAGGCGTTCGGCGCGACGACCATCCGGTTGCGCTGCACCGGCACGCCACCGGACTCCACCCGGTACGACGTCGTCTCCGCGGACGGCGACACCGCATCCCTGGCACCGCGCCCCGGGGTCGAGGCCGCCGAGATCCTGCGCGAGCTGGTCACCGCAGGCGTCGACGTCAGCAGCTTCACGACCGAGCGGACCTCGCTCGAGGAGATCTTCATCCGGGTGTACGGCGACCAGCACGAGATCGCGGAGGCCTGAACCATGTCCCAGCACAACCTCCGCACCGTCGTCTCGTTCGAGTTCCTCCGGGTCGTGACCAAGCGCCGCTTCTGGGTCGCGTCCCTGGCCGTCCCGGTCGCCGTCGCCCTGCTGTTCACCGTCGTCCTGCTCAGCAACCAGACCACCGACAAGACCAGCCAGGAGCAGAAGAACGCGCAGTTCTCGTTCACGTACACCGACGCGTCCGGTCTCGTCACCGACGCCGTCGCGAGCCGGTTCGGCGGGACGAAGGCGTCGGACGGCACCCAGGCGATCGCCGACGTCAAGGCCGGCACCGTCCAGGCCTACTTCGCGTTCCCGGCGGACCCGGCGACCGAGCCCGTGCACGTCTACGGGGTGGACTCGGGCGTGTTCGACAACGGCAAGTACAGCGCCGTCGCGCGGCAGATCCTCATCACGGGCGCCCAGGAGAAGATCGGGTCGCCCACGCTCACCAAGGTCGCCCAGGGCAACGTGTCCGTGACCGAGGAGATGTACAAGAGCGGTCAGCTCTCGAGCGGCCTCAACGGGGTCATCCCGCCGATGCTCTTCCTGCTGATCTTCTACGTCAGCATCATCCTGCTCGGGAACCAGATGCTGAACAGCACGCTCGAGGAGAAGGAGAACCGGGTCACCGAGATGATCCTCACGACGATGAACCCGACGACGCTGATCGTCGGCAAGGTCATCTCGTTGTTCCTCGTCGGTCTGGTCCAGATGGCCACCTTCGCGGTGCCGGTGATCGTCGGCTACGTGTTCTTCCGGCAGAACCTCAACCTTCCGAACCTCGACCTGTCGCACCTCACCTTCGACCCCCAGGCGATGATCGTCGGCTTCCTGCTCCTGATCGGCGGGTTCATCCTGTTCACCGGCACCCTGGTGGCGATCGGGGCGGTCGTCCCGACCGTCAAGGAGGCCGGTGCGTTCTTCGGCCCGATGATGATCATGATCTTCATCCCGTTCTACGTGGTGAGCCTGATCGTGAGCGACCCGGGTGCGGCGATCGTCCAGGTGCTCACGTACTTCCCGTACACGGCGCCGGTGACCGCGATGCTCCGGAACGGGCTCGGATCGCTCTCGTTGCTCGAGTCCTGCATCGTGCTCGTGGAGGTGTTCGGGATCGGGTTCCTCGCGCTGCGGGTCGCCGTGCGGCTGTTCCGCTACGGGTCGATCTCGTACTCGTCGAAGCTCTCGGTCCGGACCGCGCTGCGTCGGGCAGACGCGGCCTGAGGCAGGGCGCAGTGCCGACTCGAGGTGCAGTGCCGACTCGGGGCGCAGTGCCGACTCGAGGTGCAGTGCCGACTCAGGACGCGCCAGCGCCTCGGTGTCGCGGCCGATCGTCGGGGTCGTCCTCGACGACCGTGGAGCGGGACGCCGTGCCGCCGAGCGCCTGCAGCGACGAGCGGAGCCGCGCGGGCAACCCGGCCACGACGTTGTCGTAGGAGTCCTCGATCAGCTCCTCGACGAGGGCCCGGTCGGCCTCCGGGCTGAGCTCGACGGTGATCCAGTGCCGCTTGTTCATGTGGTAGCCGGGTCGGACGACGGCGTGAGTCTCGATGAGCAGCGGCACCTCGTCCGGCTCGGCCTTGAGGTTCACGAGCATGTGCTCGCTCAGGCGCAGCTGGTGGAGCAGCAGGGCGAACATCTTGCCGTGGATCCGGAACACCTCGCTGTCCGGGCCGAACGGCTGGTCGACGGTCGCCCCGGGCAGGCCGAGGCACGTCGCGCGGCACCAGCGGGCCGTGGCCTCCGACGACGATCGCGTCATCGGCCGACCAGGTCGCACGGGTCGGTGTTCGCCCCGCACAGCACGACGGCGACCCGCTCGCCCGCTCGCGGGACGTAGGCGCCGGAGAGCAGCGCCGCCAGCGCGGTGGCTCCGCCGAGCTCGACCACGAGTCGATGGTGGTCCCACAGGTGCTGGCGCGCGCTCGCGATCGCCTCGTCGGGCACGAGGACCGAGGTCGTGGTCGAGGTGACCGCGAGGTCGTAGGCGAGCTGCGACGTCCGCCGCGCGCCGAGGGAGTCGGCGGCGATCGAGTCGACCGGGACGTCGACGGGGCCGCCGTGCTCGATCGCCGCGTGCAGCGCTCGGCACCCGGTCGGCTCCACCGCGACCACCGAGACACCGGTGCCGGCCACCGCAGCGGCGGTCCCCGCGTACAGCCCGCCGCCACCGACCGCGACCATGATCGTCTCGACGTGCGGGTCCGCGGCGAGGATCTCGGCTGCGAGGGTCCCGGCACCGGCGGCGATCAAGGGGTTGTCGTACGCGTGGGACAGCAGCGCCCCGGTGCTGGTCGCATGCTCGATCGACGCCTCGAGGGCGTGCGCGTACTCCGTCCCCACGAGTCGCACGTCCGCACCGAGGGCGGTCAGCTTCGCCACCTTGAAGGCGGGGGCGGTACCGGGGAGGAACACGGTCGCACGGGTGCTGGTGGCCTGCGCCGCCCACGCGCAGGCGACCCCGGCGTTGCCCCCGGACGCGATCACGACGCCGGCGTCGGGCATCGTGCCGGCCGCGACGTGGTACGCGGCGAGGTTCGCTGCGCCGCGGGCCTTGAACGTGCCGGTGTGCTGGAGCATCTCGAGAGCGAACGACACGTCGGCGTGCTCGAAGGGGGTGGGTCCGCCTCCGCCCGAGCTGACGTGGGCGAGGGCGACGGGTCGCACCCGTCCGGCGATCCGGGCCGCTGCGGCGCGGACGTCGTCCGGTCCGATGGTCCCGGCGGGGGAGGTGGCCTGGTCCATGCGCTCGCTCTCGGGTGCGTCTGCGGTCAAGGCCGTCCGAGGTCGACCGGCCCGACCGTGACGATACCGACCTGCGGGTCGCGGGCGCGGCCCAACCGAGGACCTAGGTCCCGGCTCTCGCCGCCATTCACCGTCGATGGTTCGGAGGACGCCGGTGAGGGCCGGCGCCGTGCCCGACCTCATGACGGGAGACGCGTGACCGCTGCCGATGGCACGGACGCTGCTCCGCTCGCCGAGGTCCTGGACCTCCTCACGGAGCGGATCGTTCGCTACCGCATCGACGACCTCACGGTTCAGTACTGCAACACCGCGTGGGCCGAAGCCAACGGTGGCACGGTCGAGGACTTCCTCGGAGAACGTCTCGACCTCATGCTGACCCCGGCCGAGCGAGAGGGGCTCGACCGGGTGCTGTCCCGGCTCGGACCCGACACACCGCTGCTCCACTCCAACATGACGGAGACCCGCGGCGGTCGCTGGATCGAGTGGACCGACCAGTACCTCCCGGGGCCGAACGGCCCCCACGTGCTTGCCGTCGGTCGCGACGTGACCGAACGCTGCGCGGCCGAGCGTCGCCTGGTGGCGAGCGAGGAGCGCTACCGCGAGCTCGCCCTGCGCGACGACCTGACCGGCCTGGCCAACCGACGCCTGCTGGACGAGCTGCTCGCCGCTGCGCTCGCCCGGGCCCGTCGGTCGGCGACGTGCCTGGTGGTGTCCTACCTCGACCTCGACGACTTCAAGCCCATCAACGACAGGTACGGGCATGCGGTCGGGGACGCGGTCCTCGTCGAGGTCGGCCGGCGACTTCACCGGACGGTACGTGGCGCCGACGTCATCGCGAGGGTCGGCGGCGACGAGTTCGTCGTGGTCCAGGAGTGCCGACCGGACCAGGCCGACAGGGCCGTCGCGCGTCTGCGCGCGATCCTGACGGAGCCCATCGAGCTCCCCGAGGTGACCCTCGCGTGCGGCGCGAGCGTCGGCTCGGTGGTGGCCGGGCGCGGCCAGGGCGCGGCGGAGGTCGTCGCTGCCGCCGACGCCGCCATGTACGCGGAGAAGCGCCGCCGCGGGAGCACTCAACCGGCCCCTGCCCTGCACCCAGCCTCTGCCCTGCACCCAGCCTCTGCCCTGGCCCCGAACCCGGTCGCGCCCTCGACGGTCGAGGTCCCCTTCCCCGTCTGAGGTCTGCGTGGTCCGGTGAGCCCGGTCGGCCGATCGGGCTCGAGTCGGGCGTCGTGGTGGAGATCAGGTGCCGGTGACGCGATGGCGGGGTGCCGCCGCGCGACGGTGCCTCAGGCCGTGGCCGCCCGCCCGAGCTCGACCACCCGGGCGCCGAACCCGTCGGCGTCCGCGCGGTCGTGGGTGATCAGCAGCGTCGTCCGCCCGCGGCAGCGGTCCCGGACGTAGGCCGTCACGACCACCTTCGCGTCGGTGTCGAGGCTGGTGAACGGCTCGTCGAGGACGACGAGGTCCGCCTCGGGCATCAGGGCCCGGACGATGGCCACCCGTCGTCGCTGCCCGCCGGAGAGCTCACGGACCGGCTTCGCCAGCGACTCGTCGTCGAGCCCGACGTGGCGGAGCTCGTCGACCACGGCGGCCACCGGAGTGCCGCGGTCCAGGACGAGCCGCACGTTCCCGACCGCGGTGAGCTGCTCGCAGAGCCGGTCCTCCTGGAACACCGCCGCGCGGCGGCGACCGTCCAGCTCGGTGATCGCCCCCTCGTCGGCGGTCTCGAGGCCGAGGAGGAGCCGTCCGAGGGTGGTCTTGCCGGAACCGTTGGATCCCATGAGGGCCGTCATGCCACCGTCGGTGAGCTCGAGGTCGACAGCATCGAGCACGACCTGCTCGCCGAACCGTTTGGTGACGCCGTGCAGCGCGATCATGTCGCACGCCCGTGAGCGAGCCGGAGCTGGGTGCGCGCGAGCACCACGAGGACGAGCCGTTCGAACGCGAAGCTGAGCGCGATGATGACGACCGTCCACGCGAACAGGTCGGCGGTGCTGAGGAAGATCTTCGCCTGGTAGAGCCGCTCGCCGATGCTGCCCCGTGGCAGGCCGATGACCTCGGCGGCGATGCCGCTCTTCCACGCGAGCCCGACGCCGATCTTGCATGCGGCGATGAAGAACGGCAGCACCGCCGGGATGTCGATCGCGGCCAGCCGCCGCAGCAACGGGACGCGGAACACCGTCGAGACCTCGAGCAGTGCGCGGTCCCGGTGCCGGATGCCGTCGAGCACGTTCGTGTAGACGACCGGCACGACCATCGTGAAGCTGATGATGATCGCCAGGCGGCTGCTGTCCGCCCACATGAGCACCAGGATGATGAAGCTGACCACCGGGGTGCTGCGGATCGCCGCGATGAGCGGGGTCGCGAGCGCGTCGACGACCCGGGAGGCCGACGCGACGGCCGCACCGAGGACGCCGGCCACGGCGGCCAGCAGGAACCCGGCCACGATCCGGGCGAACGAGTACCAGACGGTGCCCCAGAACCCGGCCGTCACGACGAGCTGCGTCAGACGGACGAGCACCGCCCCGGGCGAGACGAGCAGGAGGTCCTGGTGGACGGCGACCGTGGCGAGCTGCCACACGCCCAGCCAGAACCCCATGACCAGCAGCGGGCGGGCGACCGCCCGCCACCGGTCTCGGGTGACCGCGTCAGCGGCTGTAGTAGAAGTCGTCACCCGGCATGCTCCCACCGACCGATGCAGGATCGGCTGCATGGAGCACCGTGAGGTAGCCGTTGAGGGTGCTCTTGAGCTGCGACCCCTCGATGTCCGTGATGTGGCACGCCGGGATCGCGGCCTCGGCGATGGCCGCCGAGGGGACGATGCCGGCCTCAGCGATCAGGGGAGCGGCCTTCGCCGGTTCCGCGTTCGTGTACGTGGTCGAGGCCTTGTAGTCGGTGAGGAAGTCGTTGAACGCCGCCCGGTTCTCTGTCGCGAACGTGGTGCGCACGGCGACGACACCCGTGACCATCTCGGAGTCCGGCGTCACCTTGGTCCACTCCTCGGTGAGGCTCAGCGCCGTCCTGATCGCGGGGTTCTTCGACTTCAGGACCGTCACGTACGGCTGGGGGAGCACCCCGATCGCGTTCGGCTTGGTCGCGAGGGTCGCGGCGAGCTCGGTGGCCTCGCTCGTGAACTGGACGTCGACGTCCTTCGCCGGGTCGATGCCGTTCTTCTCGAGGAGGTAGTCGAGGACGTACTCCGGCGAGGCGCCCTTGCCGGTGCTGTAGATCGTCTTCCCCTTGAGGTCGGCGATGCTGTGCACGGCGTTGCCGGCCTCGACGACCTCGAGCATCCCGAGAGTGTTGATCGCGGCCACCTCGAGCTTCGACCCGCTCGCGTCCTTGGTCTTGTTGTAGAGCACGGACGCGAGGTTGGCAGGAAGCAGGGCGACGTCGACCTGGCCCTTGGCGATGAGCGGCACGATCTCGTCGGGCGTGCCGTACATCGTCACCTGGTAGTCCTGCTTGCCGAGGCCGGCCTTGGCATCGCTCATCAGCTTGACCAGGCCCATCGTGGTCGGGCCCTTGAGAGACGCGATCCGGATGGTGGTCCGGGCGGCGGGCGTCTCGACCGCAGCGGTCGTCGGGGTCGCCGAGGCCGGTGGGGTCGATGCTGCGGTGGTGCTGCAGCCGGAGAGCAGGGCGGCCATCAGCATCACGCCGGTGAGCGCGCTGGTGAGTCGCTTCATGAGAGGCAGACCTTTCGTCGGAGAGGGCTAGTCCCGGAACGGGGCGTAGCTCGTGTGGAGCAGGTGGTGGGCGGTCTCCGAGTTGGGTTCGCCGTAGAACTCGTCGTACAGCCGCAGGACGTCGGGGTTCTCCTGGGACTTGCGGAACCGGGACGTGCGGTCGATGTTGACGAGCACCTTCTGCCGCGCCGCCATCTCACCGACCTTGTCGGGCACCGGGTGACCGGCGCCGTTGATGCAGCCACCGGGGCAGGCCATGACCTCGACGAGGTCGTAGCCGACGTCCTCGCCGGCCACGATGCGCTTGACCAGGGGCTCGATGTTGTTGAGGCCCGACACCACCGCGACCCGGACGGTCGCGTCGCCGGCCGTGACCGTCGCCTCCTTGAACCCGTCGAACCCGCGGACGTCGTGGAAGTCGAGCTGGTCGACGAGAGGCTCGCCCGTGAGCTTCTCGACCGCCATCCGCAGGGATGCCTCGGCCACGCCGCCCGACGCCCCGAAGAGCACGCCCGCGCCGCTGACCCGTGAGTACGGTGCGTCGAACGCTCCCGGCGTGACGTCCTGCGGCTCGAGGCGGAGCATCTTGATCATCTCGAGGAACTCGGTGGTCGTCAGGACGGAGTCGACGTCGCGGATGCCGTCGGGAGCGAACTCCGGGCGGGCCGCCTCGTACTTCTTGGCGAGGCACGGCACGATCGACACCACGTACAGGTTGTCGAGGCTGACACCGGCCTGCTGCGCGAAGTGGTTCTTCACGGTGGCGCCCATCATCTGCTGCGGCGACTTGCAGCTCGACAGGTGCGGGATCATCTCCGGGTAGCGGCGTTCGACGAGGTTCACCCAGCCCGGGCAGCACGACGTGAAGTGCGGCAGGACCCCGCCGCTCGTCACGCGCCCGAGGAACTCCGTGGTCTCCTCCATGATCGTGAGGTCCGCGGCGAAGCTGAAGTCGAAGACCTTGTCGAAGCCCACTCCGCGCATGAGGCCTGCGATGAACGCGGAGGCCTCCTCGAACGGGATGTCGTACTCGTCGGCGATCACGCTGCGTACCGCGGGTGCGACGAACCCGACCACGACCTTCGACGGGTCGTTGATCGCGGTGAACACGTCGCCGCGCTCGCGCACGTAGTCGAGCGCACCGCACGGGCACGCCCGCACGCACTGCCCGCACGAGACGCAGTCGGTCATGTCCAGCGGCTCACCGTTGTGGGTGCCGACCGTGAGGCGACCCTCGTGGAACTGGAACGCGAGGACGCCCGGCCCTTCGACCTCGGCGCACGCCGCGACGCACCGCCCGCACGAGATGCACTTGTTGTTGTCCCGGACGATGAACGGGTGGTCCCGCACGATCGGCGAGAACGGCCGGACGTGCAGCGGGGTCGCGAACTCGACGCCGTGGGCCGTCGCCTCCTCGCGCAGCGAGCAGTCGTTCTGCTTGGCGCACCCGCACTTGAGGCAGCGTGCCGCCTCGGCCCGCGCCTCGGCCTCGGTCAGCCCGGACTCGACCTCGAGGAAGTTGTGGACACGCTCCTCGGGTTCGAGCTCGCCGAGCGAGGCGCGTCCGAGCTTGGGGATGCTCTCGAACTCGTCGCGCGGCAGGTCTTCCAGCGACCCGCGGCTGCAGCTGTAGTCCTCCTGGCTCGGGCGCACGTAGCCGCGCATGACGAACTCGTCGATCGCGGCGGCCGCGCGGCGTCCGGCGGCCACGGCCTGGATCACGGTCGCGGGGCCGGTCACGCAGTCACCACCGGCGAAGATCTTGGTCTCCGACGACTGCATCGTGTTGCCGTCGATGTCGATGTCGCCCCACTTGTTGAGGCGCACCGGCAGGTCGTTGTAGAGGAAGCCGGTGTCGGTGCTCTGCCCGATGGCCCCGATGATCGTGTCGCACTCGATGACGAAGTCGCTGCCGTCGATCGGCAGCGGGCGGCGGCGTCCTGACCGGTCCGGTTCGCCGAGCTCCATCTGGAGGCAGTGCAGCTGCTTGCGGCCGCCCTCGGACGTGATCCGCTCGGGAGACGTGAGGAACACCATCTCGATGCCCTCGCGCAGGGCCTCCTGCACCTCGATGGCCTGGGCCGGCATCTCGTCGCGGGTACGCCGGTAGACCAGCTTGACGTGCTTGGCGCCCTTGCGCAGAGCCGTGCGGGCGCAGTCGATCGCGGTGTTCCCACCACCGATCACCAGGACCGTCTCGCCGAGCGGGATCTCGATCTCCTTGTAGACCTGCTCGAGGTACTGGATGCCGAGCCACACACCCTCGGAGTCCTCACCGTCGATGCGGAGCGGCGACGCGCGCCACGAGCCGATCGCCAGGTACACCGCGTCGAAGTCCCGCTTGAGGTCCTCGAGGTTGATGTGCGTGCCGAGCGCCTTGCGGGTGATGATCTTGACGCCGAGGGACTCGATGAGCCCGATCTCCTTGTCGAGCGTCGCCTTCGGGAGGCGGTACTCCGGGATGCCGTAGCGCATCATGCCGCCCGGCCAGCTCCGGCGCTCGAAGACGGTGACGTCGTGGCCGGCGATCGCGGCGTAGTAGGCGGCCGACAGCCCCGAGGGCCCGGCGCCGACGATCGCGAGGCGCTTGCCGGTCGGCTCGGTGACCCGGGGGATCCACGGCTCGTCGCGGGCCATGTCCCAGTCGGCGGCGAACCGCTTCACGTAGTTGATCGCGACGGGCTCGTCGGCCAGGCTGCGCCGGCACTCGGACTCGCACGGGTGGGGGCACACGCGACCACACACCGACGGGAACGGGTTGCGATCCTTGATCACGCGGACGGCAGCCTCGTAGTTGCCGTCGGCGACGTGGCTCAGGTAGGTCTGGATGTCGATGTTCGCCGGGCAGGTCTGCACGCACGGGGCGACGCAGTCAGCGTTGTGGTCGCACAGCAGCTGCTGGAGCCGCACCTTGCGGTAGGCCTCGAGGCGCGGCGTGTGGGTCTGGATGACCATGCCCTCGTGCACGGGTGTCAGGCAGGCCTTCACGTCGCGCGGCGCGTCGGTGCCGACCTCGACGACGCACAGCCCGCAGCTCCCGTTGGAGCGGGTCAGGCGGATGTCGTGGCACAGCGACGGGACGTCGATGCCTTCCTTCAGCAGGGCGTCGAGAATCGTCAGGCCACCAAAAACCTGGATCTCGCGGTTGTTCACCGTGATGGTGAGCCGTTCGTTCTCCGAGAGCTCGCGCACGTTCGGACCTCCGTCGATGTGGTCTCAAGCGCAGCGACGAACGAACACGTGTCCTACCGGCCCCTGGGGCAGCCAGGAGGCTTGTGCCGACGCTGGCTGATAGCAACGGTATTGGCACGGACATGGCCGGAGCCTTGGACTTCCGACCTAGACGAGACGCGGATTTTACCCGGGAAGGGCCTCGTTCTCAGGCGGCGGAGAGCACCTGCAGTGCCTGGAGCGTGAGCCAGCGGCTCGGCTCACCCTTGGTCTCGATCGGCACGACGAAGCGGTCGTTGAAGGTGCTCTCGAGCGTCCAGCGACCGTTGACGTCGGCCTTGCCGGCGACGACGTCGAGCGCCTCCTGCATGCGCTCGTCGTGGTACCCCAAGGACGTCAGGATCCCGAGGACCTCGAGGACGTCGGTCTGGTACATCAGGGGGAACCCGAGCCGGAGCCACCCCGGCCGGGAGGTCGTCGCGAGGTCGTGGCTGCGCTTGTGGACGTGGTGCCGCAGCATGAACTCGGCGCCGTCGGCGAGCGTGCGCTCGACCTCGGGCGAGCGACGGTCCGGCGGGATCTCGGCCAGCGCCTTGAGCGCCTTGACCACCCCCATGTGGCACGTGTGGCGCCCCCAGCAGGGCTCGGACAGGTCGTACGGCCAGCCGGTCGGGGCGTCACCGTCACCGTCGTCGAACCGCTGGTACGTCGCGATCCAGTCGACGGCGCGCTGCACGCGGGGGTCGTCGAGCATCCCCAGCCGGATCAGGCTCCACACCATGTTCCCGGTCAGGCACGGGATGACCGAGCTGTGCCGTCCGCCGCCGGACCGCGTGGCGCGGTGGACCGAGAACCCGCCCGACTCGAGGTCCTGCGCGTCGCGCAGCACCGCCTCGCACCCGGCCCGCACGCGCGGGTCCGAACCGTCGGCACGCAGGGATGCGAGGATGACCAGCTGCCAGACGGTGCCGCGGTACTTGGCCGTGTAGAAGCGGTCGCGGCCCTCCCAGTGGCCGTCGTCGAGCTGCGCCGCGAGGATCCGGGGCACGGTGCCCTCGGTCATGATCGCGTGCCGCGCCGCGAGGACCTCCGGGGCGTCCGCCGGCATCCCGACGAGGTCCGTCAGGGTGAGGTAGCGCACCGACGGGTCGTCGCCCGCGAGCAGCCACGGGACGGGATCCGTGCCGGGTGCGGCGGTCCAGCCGCTCATGGGATCACGCTACGCCGGTGAGGGTGACACCGGCACTGCTCCCTCGAGGGTGACACCGGCACCGCGCCGTCGAGTGGAGCGTTCTGCCACCGACACGCGGGCGTGTCGTGGCAGAACGCTCCACTCGACGGGTTGGGGGGTGGGTCAGGCGGCGCCGGCGGCGACGGTTGAGCGTTCCCAGCGGTCCGCCGTCTGGTCTGCGGGGCCGCTGTGGATCACGGTCCCGCTCTCGCCGCGCATCGCGAGCGGGGCGTTCTCGAGCGAGCAGATCACGGCCGTGCGTCCGGCACCGCTCGCGGCGAACTGCATCGCGGCCTGGACCTTGGGCAGCATCGACCCCGCCGCGAAGTGACCCTCGTCCACGTAGCGCTGCGCGGTGGCGAGGTCGAGGCGGGTCAGGTCGCGCTGCTCGGGTGTGCCGAACCCGATCGCCACCCGGTCGACCGCGGTGAGGATGAACAGGTGGTCGGCACCGACGGCCTCGGCGAGCCTCGCCGAGGCGAAGTCCTTGTCGATCACCGCGGCCACCCCGTGCAGGTCACCGTCCGCGTCCCGCACGACCGGCACACCGCCGCCGCCGCATGCGACGACGATGAACTCGTGGTCCAGCAGGTTGAGGATCGAGTCCCGCTCGACGATGCTCACCGGGCGTGGCGAGGGGACGACCCGTCGCCACCCCCGTCCGGAGTCCTCGACCATGACGAGGCCGGGCTGCGCCTGCATCATGACCCGCGCCTCGGCCTCGCCGTGGAACCCCCCGATCGGCTTCGACGGGTGCCGGAACGCCGGGTCGTCGGCCGCGACCTCGACCTGCGTCACGACGGACGCGACGTGCCATGGCATGCCGACCCGTCGCAGCTCGGCCGCGAGCCCCTGCTGCAGGTGGTACCCGATGTAGCCCTGGCTCATCGCGGTGCACTCCGGCAGGTCCATGCGGGCCACCCGGTCGGTGTGCCGCGACGCGATGTCGAACGCCAGACCGATCGCGCCGACCTGCGGGCCGTTGCCGTGCGACACGATGATCTCGTGACCCTGGGCGATCAGGCCGACGAGTGAGGGTGCGGCGGTGGCGATCCGTGCGCGCTGCTCGTCGGGCGTGGTGCCGAGCGCGTTGCCGCCCAGCGCGATGACGATGCGTGACATCCCGGCGCCTCAGAGGATCCCGGCGAGGAGCGTGTCGAGCTCCGCCTTCGCGACGTCGACCTTGACCGGGTTGGTGATCTCGGGCCGCAGGAAGTACACGAGCAGGGCGCGCTGCGCCGTGAGCCGGTTGCCGGCCTCGTCGAACGCGATCGACGCCTCCGAGTCGAGGACCTCGTCGGTGACCTCCTCGCCGCGGGTCGCCGGGAGGCAGTGCATGAACTTCGCTCCGGGTGAGGCCAGGGCCATGAGCTCACGGTTCACCTGGTAGGTCGGCATGAAGGCGGCCAGCCGCTCCTGCTCGCCGAGCTCGGCCTCGTAGTCGCCGTACCAGACGTCGGTGTAGACGAAGTCGGCGCCCTCGAGGGCCTTGTGGGCGTCGTCGGTGACGAAGACGCTGCCGCCGGAGACGGCGCAGTTCTGCCGACCGAGGTCCTGCAGCTCCTCGCGCAGCTGGAACGCCTCGGGCCCGAACTGCACGAACTCCATGCCCATCTTCGTGGTGATCATCATCAGGGAGGCGCACACCTGGGTGGCGTCACCGACGAACACGACCTTGCAGTCCTCGAGGCGCTTGCCCGCCGGGAGGTGCTCGACCATCGTGATCAGATCGCCGATCTCCTGCGTCGGGTGGTTGTAGTCGGACATGCCGTTGAGGACGGGGATCGTCGCGTGCCGCGCGAGGTCGACGACGGTCTGGTGGCGCGCCACGCGTGCCATGACGACGTCGACGAGCCGGGACAGCACCCGGGCGGTGTCCTCGATCGACTCGTGGCCGCCGAGCTGGATCTGGCCCGGGGCCAGGTACTGCGCGTGACCGCCGAGCTGCGACATCGCGGTCTCGAACGAGACCCGGGTGCGCGTCGACGACTGCTCGAAGATCATGCCGAGGGTCCGACCGTGCAGCAGCGGCGGGAAGTAGCCGACCTCGACGCACTTCTTGAGCGTGAGCCCGAGGTGGACGATGTCGAGGATCTCGCTCTTGGTGAGGTCCTGGGTGTCGATGAAGTGGCGCACGGACATGGCTGTCTCCTTGACGTGGGTGTGGGCTAGCGGATGAGGGCAGGGCGAGGCGGATGTGCGCAGGGCGAGGCTGGGCCGGGTGCTCGACCGGGCGAGGACCCGAACCGCAGGGCGGTGCGACGGATGCGGCACGCGGGTGCCGGGTGACGGCCCGCAGGGTGCGGGCGGCGGGATCCGGCCGACGGCGACCGGGGAGTCCCCGGCGGCCGGATCCCGGGCGGCTAGCGGCCCGAGGGCTGCTGCTGCGTGATGCAGTGCACGTTGCCGCCGCCGAGGAGGATCTCCCGACCGGGCACCGTGACGATGCGCCGCGGGGCGAAGAGCTCGGTGTAGGCGGCGACGGCGGCGTCGTCGTGCGGGTCGTCGAAGACCGGGAGCACGACGACGTCGTTGCCGATGTACGAGTTCACGTACGAGCCGGCGAGGCGGTCACCCGCGACCCGGGGCAGGGTGCCCTCGATCGAGTCGACGCCGCGGGACTCCTCCTCGGTGATGGTGATCGGGCCGGGCTGGTGGATCGTGACGACCTCGATCGTGCGACCGCGGGCGTCGGGGGTGCTCTCGAGGACCTTGCGTGCGGCCGCGGACCGCTCGTACTGCGGGTCCGTCGGGTCGTCGGTCCACGTGAGCATGACCTTGCCGGGCTCGACGAACCGGCAGAAGTTGTCGACGTGCCCGTTGGTCTCGTCGAGGTAGACCCCGTACGGGAGCCAGATGACGACCTCGACCCCGAGGTGGTCGCGCAGCAGGGCGTCGAGGTCCTCGCGGGACAGGTCGGGGTTGCGGCCGGGCGAGAGGAGGCACTCCTCGGTGACGAGGAGCGTTCCTTCGCCGTCGACGTCGATCGACCCGCCCTCGAGCACGAAGGGCGCCTTGTACCGGTCGATCCCCTCGATCTCGAGGACCTTCCGTGCGACCGCGTCGTCGGCCGCCCACGGGAAGTAGAGCCCGTCGACGAGGCCGCCCCAGGCGTTGAAGTCCCAGTCGACCCCGCGGACGTCGCCCGCGTCGTTGACGACGAAGGTCGGGCCGATGTCCCGCATCCAGGCGTCGTCGTTGGACATCTCGACGACGCGGACACGGTCGGAGAGCGAGCTGCGCGCGTTGTCGTACTGCCGGGCGGAGACGGCGACCGTCACCGCCTCGGTCTCGGCGATGGCCTCCGCGACCTGGGCGAACACGGCCTGCGCGGGCTTGGCACCGAGCCGCCAGTTGTCGGGCCGCTCGGGCCAGACCAGCCAGCAGCCGGTGTGGTGGGCCCACTCGGCCGGCATCCGGTAGCCGTCGGCCGCGGGGGTGGAGTCGAGGGTGCGAGACATGAGGGTCAACCTTCCAGGGACGCTACGGCGACGTCAGCGAACTGGCGCACGGTGTCAGGGTCCTCGCCGCGCTCGAGGGCACGCAGGCGCGTCCACTCGGGCGACTTGAGGCAGAAGTACTCCTGGAACCCGACCGTCACGGCCAGGCCGATGAGGATCGAGCCGGTCACCGCGAAGGAGAAGTCGTACGGGTTCCAGACGAAGAACACCGCCGCGGCCGCGAGGAGGATGGTCGGCACCCACGTGATGAGCCAGGTCAGGACGGCGCCGCCCGGGACCCGGTACGGCCGCGGCCGGTTCGGGTCGAGGCGGCGGAGCTTGCCGAACGCCAGCATCATCACAATGTAGGGGAGCAGGAAGATCACCGACGAGAACGCGAACAGGTTCCAGAAGACGTCGTCGATCGCGCCACCGGTCAGCGAGAACAGGCCGGCGTAGCCGACGGTGAAGACCGTCCCGACGATCGAGCAGAGCAGCGCCGCGCCGACGGGGGTGCCACGCGTCGCGTGGGTCTTCCCGAAGATGGGCGGCAGGTCGCCCTGCTGGGCGGCCTCGGCGGCAGCGAGGTTCGCGCCGATGGTCCACGGCACGAGGCTCGCGAAGAAGCAGAACAACGCACCGATGCCGAGGATCGTGACGACCGTGCTCGCGATCCCGGAGTCGCCGAAGCCGTGGCGCAGCGCGTCGACGAGCCCGGTGGTCTGGGAGATCTTGTCGGCCGGGAAGATCAGCTGCATGCCGACCGTCGCGATCAGGTAGAAGCCGCCGATGAGGGCGCCCGCGATGGCGATCGTCCGGGGGACGTCGCGCTTGGGGTTCTCCATCTGCGTCGACGCGGAGGACATCAGCTCGAAGCCGAGGAAGTTGTAGATGATGATCGGCAGGGCCGCGACGAACGCCGGGAGGGCGTCGGTCGGGATGATGCTGCTCGTCGTCCACGAGGTCGCGGAGCCGTGCGCCGAGGCGTAGATGCCGCCTGCGACGGCGAGGGCGACGATGACGGCGATCGTGATGCCGGCGCCGACGTTGGACACCCAGGTCCCGGTCTTGAGGCTGCGGATGTTGACCCAGAAGTTGATCCAGATCAGCGTGACGGTGATGGTGACCTGGACCCAGAAGTTCAGGTTGCCGCCGAAGAACATCGACGAGATCGCGCCGGAGAACATCAGGTACACGCTCGGGACCCAGAGTCCCACGTTGAGCCAGTACCACCAGGAGACGCGGCTGCCCCAGCGGTTCCCGAAGGCGCGGACCACCCAGGCGTAGATGCCGCCCGCGTCGGGGTAGGCCGATCCGAGCTCGCTCGTCACGAGCCCGTACGGCACGAAGAACACGATGATGATCGCCACGGTCCAGAAGATCGCGGTGGGCCCGACGGCGGCGGTCACGGTGAGCTGCGAGAGCAGCAGCATCGCCGCCACGGAGAAGAGCACCATGTCGAACATCCGGAACGTCGGGCGGCCCGTGGCTCGCTCGCCGGTCGGGGGCCTGTCGGTCTGCACGGTCATTGCTGCTCCTTTGCGTCGCGTACCGCGGGACGGGGTGCTCGGACGTCGTGCGCCGTACAGGAGCCGGGATCGCGGTGCCGAGCGTTGCCGGTCGGCGCCGCATCTCGATGTGTACAAACGTACAACCTTCGATGCTGTACAAACGTACATGTCGCGACGGAGGCGCCCAGGGACCAATGTCCCGCCGGTGAGATCCGCCTGAGATCGGCGGGTCGGGAAAGGGCTCCCTGGGGTACGGCCGGGCTGGCGCGGCGCCCTGAGGTCGCGGCCGTACGGGCTGAGCGGGCTGAGAGTCCCGAGCGTGTGGCCGTGCGGCCCGGCGGGGCGCCTAGGCCGAGGGGCACAGGCGTCGGACGACGAGGGCCAGCCGCTCGGAGAGGTCGGCCACGGTCAGCTCGCCGTTCGACACCGCCTCGAGCATCAACCCGTCGACCAGGCACGCCACGATCTGCACGACGGCCTCGCGGGGCAGCGCGGGGTCGCTCGGCGGCAGCACACGATCGACGAGGACGCCGATCATCCGTGACCACTCGCGCGCCTCCTCGCGCACCGTCACGTTCCGCGTCGCCTCCATGAACATCTCGAACAGCGCGAGGTCGTACAGCGGGTCCGCGACCGTCTTGTCGAAGAACATCTCCGTCAGCACGACGACCGCACGGTCGACCGTGAGCGTCTCGTCGAGCGCGTCGACGATCGACGTGAGGCGGATCGCCTCGGCGGCGCGGGCGTGAGCCATCGTCTGCAGCAGGAGGTCGTCGCGGTCGGTGAAGTAGTACGTCGTCGAGCCGAGCGGCACCTGGGCGACCTTCGCGACCGCGCGGTGGGTCACCGCGGCCGCGCCACCGGTCCCGAAGACCCGGACGGACGCATCGAGGATCTGCTCGCGCTTGCGCTCGCCCGTCGACGTCCGCGGCCGCGGGCTCTCGCCGCGGGTGGGCGTGCGCGCCTCGTCCATCGTCTCCACTCCCGTTCCTGACGGTCGAGACCCGGCACGTGCCTTCCGTCGGGCCCGCCTGCTGCCAGCGCCCGGGCGGCGACGCTCACCGACGGCCGAGTCTTCCGCCTGGTCAGGCTACCGCCGGTGCGCGACCCGACCTGGGACTGCTGGCCCGGTGACGTGCGGACGCCATCCGCCGTGGATCCGCTGAGCGCGGACCGCTCAGCGAGGCGCGCCGTCGTCGCGGCCGCGCCGCCGAGCGACCAGCACCCGCACGAGCACGACGTTGACGACCGCCCCGGCGGTCAGCAGGAGGACCCCGAGAGCAGCGGTGGTGAGCGTGAACCAGGTCGCCTGGGTGCCGGTCAGGAAGGCGGAGGTCAGGTGCCCACCGGCGTCGGCGGACCCGGATCCCGAGCTGCTCGACGGGTTGGCTCCAGGGACCAGCCCGAGCAGGGCGTACACCACGTAGTAGCCGGGGAGCGTCACGACGCTTGCCGGGAGGGAGATCGCGGCGGCGAGCAGCACCGGCCACGCCGTGTGCCCGGTGAGCCCGGTGAGCCCCAGCGTGGCACACGCGGCGACGACGGCGACGTAGGTCTCCGAGCCCCAGGTCCAGCGGATCGATGCCACGCGTTCACCCCCCCCGTGCACCATGGGCGCGAACACGCAGGATGTCAACGACTTCGCGGTCCTCCGCGGTACCGCTCGTGGGTGGTGTTGGCGCCTCGCCCGAGGCTCAGCGCCCGTCCTCCGCCGGTTCCGTCGCGAGGGCACCCATGATCGGCTGGAGCTCGAGCCACCACGGGTCGATGGGCCGGCGGAACTGCATGTCGACGAGGTCGGGCATGGTCTTGAGCGGCACCGTGGACAGGGCGCCATCCGTCAGCGCGACGAAGCCCCACTCGCGCTTGCCGGCCACGATCTGGCCCGAGAGCCAGTCCACGCAGTAGGCGGCGAGCCGGGTCGCATGGACGCGGTCGTACGGCGACGGGTTGCCGCCCTGCTGCAGGTGCCCCAGGACCATCGGGCGCACGTCGAACGCACCACCCGACTCCTCCGCGAACAGCTGGCACAGGAAGTCCGTCGTGTACCCGACGCTCGCGGCCTCGTTGCGGATCGCCAGGTGGAACCGTCGGCCCGCGGCGAAGCTCTCGACCATCTCGGCGACGTCGGCCGTGAGGTCGGCCAGGCGCACGCCGTTCTCGTGCAGGTAGACGCGCTCGGCGCCCACGGACAGCGCGCCCATGAAGGCGAGGTAGCCGCAGTAGCGCCCCATCACCTCGACCACGAAGCACCGGCGCGACGCCATCGCGGACTGCTTCAACCGGTCGACCGCGCTGACGATCTCGCCGAGCGCCGTGTCGGTGCCGATGGTCATCTCCGACCCGGGCAGGTTGTTGTCGATCGTGGTGGGCAGGCAGATGACGGGCACCTGGAACCCGGGGTAGCGGTCCCGTTCCTGGAGCATCCGGTAGGTGGCCTCGTAGGCACTGTGCCCGCCGATCACCAGGAGCGCCTCGATGCCGTGGTTCTCGAGCGCACGGCTCACGGCGTAGTACTGCTCGACGCTCGGCACCGCGCGGCTCGTGCCGAGCTCCGCACCACCGACGCCGACCCAACCCTCGACGTCACCCCAGGTCAGCTCGCTGACGTGACCGTCGATCAGGCCCTGGAAGCTGCCACGGACGCCGAGCATCGTGTGCCCGCGGGACAGACCGAACCGCACCGCGGCGCGCACCGCGGTGTTCATGCCCGGCGCCAGCCCGCCGGCGTGCAGGATCGCGATGCGCGCCCCCGGCGGCACGTCCGTCGGCGCCACCTGGGCGATGCCCTGGAACACCCGCACCATCTCGGTGAACGACGACCCCCGTGCGGCCATCGCCCCCTCGTAGTCGCCGGCGTCGATCAGACGGGGGATCTCCCGGGTGCGCTCGACGGCCTCCATGAGCGGGGTCCGGTGCACCCGGTTGTTGTGCACGCCGATGAGCTGCGGCTCGCTGTCCGGTCCCGCGTCGACGACCTCCATCGCCGCGGCGTGTCCCACGAGCGTCGGCATCCATCGGTCGTACGCGCTGGGTGTGCCACCGCGTTGCACGTGACCGAGGATCGTGACGCGGGTGTCCTCGCCGAGGCGTTCCTCGAGCAGGTCCCGGACACCCTGGCTGGTGATCGGCTGCCCGGACCTGTCCCGGGCCCCCTCGGCGACGACGACGATGCTGTCGCGGCGACCGGCCGCGCGCCCCGCACGCAGCCGCGCGCACATCTCGTCCTCCCAGCCGTCGGCGGGCGGGTTCTCCGGGATGAGCACGTAGTCGGCGCCTCCCGCGATCGCGCTCATCAGGGCGAGGTAGCCGCAGTGCCGGCCCATGACCTCCACGACGAACGACCGCTGGTGGCTCGCCGCGGTGCTCGCGAGGGCGTCGATCGCCTCGACGATCCGGTGCAGAGCCGTGTCGGCGCCGACCGTCATGTCGGTGCCGACCATGTCGTTGTCGATCGAGCCGACGACGCCGGCGATCATCAGGTGCGTGTGCTGCTGTGCCTGGTCGACCGTGATCTCGCCACGGTCGGCGAGCTCGGCGAGCAGCCCGGTCCACTCGCTGCGGAACAGGTCCGCACCCGAGAGCGAGCCGTCGCCTCCGATCACGACGATCCGGTCGATGCCGTGCTGCACGAGGTTGCGTGCAGCCTTCAGCCGGCCGTCACGCTGACGGAAGTCCGCCGAGCGGGCCGTCCCGATCACGGTTCCGCCACGGTGCAGGATCGAGCCCACCGAGCCCCAGTCGGCCTTCTTGATCCGGTCGCCGCCGTCGACCAGACCCTGCAGGCCCTCGTAGACCGCGTAGACGTCGGCCCCGGCACCGATCGCGGTTCGCACCACGGCGCGGACCACGGCGTTCATGCCCTGGGCGTCACCGCCGGAGGTGAGCACGGCGATGGCGGTCCGCGGGCGCGCGGTCCCGTCGTCCTCGGGCGCTGCAGTGCCCATGTCTGATCCCTTGTTCGCAGCGGTGGGGGTCTCGCAGCAGCCTAGGGTGCGCCGGGCCAACTAACGTGGGCCACATGGTCCTTCTCTCCTTTGCCGGGCGCACGCCCGAGGTGCACGAGACCGCGTGGGTCGCGGAGAACGCGTCCCTGATCGGGAAGGTGCGGGTGCACGCCGACGCGAGCGTCTGGTTCGGCGCGGTGCTGCGCGGCGACATCGACGAGATCGAGCTCGGCCCCGGGTCGAACCTGCAGGACAACGTCGTGGTGCACACCGAGCAGGGGTCTCCGGCGATCGTCGGCAGCGGCGTGAGCGTCGGCCACGGTGCGGTGGTGCACGGGTGCACGATCGAGGACGGCTGCCTGATCGGGATGAACGCGACGGTGCTCACGGGTGCCGTCGTCGGGCGCGACTCGTTGGTGGCCGCCGGGTCGGTCGTCCTCGAGGGCGCGGTGATCCCGCCGCGGTCGCTGGTTGCCGGGGTGCCCGGCAAGGTGCGCCGTGAGCTCACGGACGAGGAGATCGACGCGCTGCACGGCAACTCGTCGCGGTACGTGACGCGTGCGGCGGTCTACCGCTCGGAGGGATGAGCGGGGAGTCGTCCGGCGTGCCACCTCGTCGTCGCGACGGTGGTCCGTGGGCCGGATCGAGGTCGAGGCGGTGACCTGCGGCGTCAGCTCACCGTCGAGCCGGTGACCTGCGGGTCGTGGGCGGCCCCGAGGTAGAAGATCCCCGGGACCGTCTGGAAGCCGTCGTTCGGGTTGCGCCGGAGGGTCGAGGACTCGATCCTCAGCGTCCCCGTGCGGTCGTTGCTGACGAAGAAGATCGCGCCGCCGCCCTCGCGGGCGTGGTTGTCCTCGATCACCGACCCGGCGACGCGGACCGTGAACGTGTTGCCGTCGGCGTAGACCGCCCCGCCGCTGCCGCCACCGGGGGTGCCGGCGCGTGCTGGGTTGGCGCCGGTGCCGATCGCCTCGTTGTGGGACATGACGCTGTTGAGCACCACCCACGAGACGCCGATGCTGCTGATCGCCCCGCCGTTGGCGCATGACCCGCCCTGACCGGCGGCGCCGCCGAACGTCGACCCGACGACGTACACCGGCAGGCCGTGGTACTGGCTGAGTGCGCGGATCGCGGCGCCGCCGACGTCCGGACCGGTCGGGTCGCACCGGTTGCGGACGAACCTCGAGCTGAGCACCGTGAGTCGGCCGCCTCGCGCGAAGATCGCCCCACCCCCGCCGCCGTCGGTGGTCTGACCGACGGAGCTCCCGTCGGCGAATGTCAGGTTCTGCACCGTCAGGTGCGGGTGGTCCTGGTCCTGGCAGTGCGAGGTCGTCCACCCCTGGGCCTGGTCGCACGTGTTCAGGTAGAGGATCCGGTGCGTCCCGCCGCCGGAGAGCGTGACCAGACCGCCGCCGTCGAGCACGACGTCGGGACGGGCGTTGACGACCTTCGCGGTGCTCGCCACGACGATCGTCACGGGGTCCGGACCGCAGTCGAACACGGTGGTCCCGCCCGCGGCGACCGCCGCGACGACGGCTGCCGAGGTGCAGCTCGCGGCGGTGCCGGTGCCGATGACGTGGTCCGGGTGGGTCGTGTCGACCGGGCGGGCTTCGGCGGGGACGACGGCGGTGCCTGCCGGGTTGCCGGGGGTTGCCCGCCCGCTGGAACCGCCGGCCGCCGAGCCTGGCACCGGCGCTTGTTGCTGCGCCGGGGACGGCTGCGGCGACGCCGAGGACCGCTGCGACGAGGGCGCCGTGGGGGCGGGCGTCGGGGTGGGGCTCGGCGTGGAAGCCGACGGAGGCGTGCTCGGCGACGCGGCGACGGTTGCGCGCGGCGTCGCGCCGGGCGCCGTGCAGGCCGTCAGCGCGGCGAGCACCGCCACGGCGACGCCGACGAGACGGGTGCGCACCGGCCGACGGCGTCCGGCCGACGGCGCGACCCGACGGCGCGAGACGACGGTGCCCTCCGGCCTGGGCGGGGCGAGAGGGATGCTCGGCGCCGAGGGGCGTCTCGTCATGGCACCGATGCTAGGGGCCAGGTCGGATGTCGAGATGCCGGACGGGCAGAAGTCGACTCTGGCTGAGAGGGTGATCTCTAGGTAGACTGATCTACCTAATCGCCGTCCGAGGGCGGTCGAGAGAACGGGGCCACCGCATGTCCGGACGCGCACGGGTCGACGACCGGGTGGCCGGCATCCCCGAAGGCCGCCGGTCCGCCCGGGACCGGTTGCTGGCGGCCGCAGCGGAGTGCTTCTACGACCAGGGCGTCAACGGCACCGGGATCGACACGATCACGTCCGCCGCGGGCGTGGCGAAGATGAGCCTCTACAACAACTTCGCCTCGAAGGACGACCTCGTCCTGGCCTACCTCGAGGCGCGCCACGAGGAGTGGCTGGACCTGTACCGGTGCCGGCTGGTCACCACGACCGACGCCCGCCAGCGGATCGGTGCGGTCGTCGACGCGTACATCGACCACGCCGAGCTGGCGTACCGGCACGGGTTCCGCGGCTGCGGGCTGCTCAACGCGGCGGCCGAGCTCCCGGTCGGCGCGCCGGGGCGCGCGCTGGTGCGTCGGCACAAGGAAGAGGTCGAGGGGTTGCTCGCCGCGCATCTGACCGAGCTGGACCGACTGTCGGCCGACCGCGTCAGCGACCTCGCCGAGCAGCTGTCGTTCCTGCTCGAGGGCGCCATGGCGCGGGCCGGGCTCGAGGGCGACTCGCGTCGGCTGCACCGCGTCCGCGAGCTCGCGATGGAGCAGGTCGACGCGGCGCTCCTGCAGGCCGCGCGGTGAGCCGCGCAGCGACGTACGGCAGCGTGTACGTCCTCGCGGCGTCGCTGCTGTGGGGCACGACGGGAACGGCAGCGGCGCTCGCACCGGAGGTCGGGTCGCTCGCAGTCGGTGCCGCGGCGATGGGGATCGGTGGACTGCTCCAGGCGGCGACCGGGTTCCGCGTCGTGACCGCCCGCCGCGCCGAGCTCGCGGCGCAGTGGCGCACGTTGGCGCTCGCCGCCGGGTCGGTGGCCGTGTACCCGTTGGCGTTCTACACGTCGATGCGGCTGGCAGGCGTCGCCGTGGGGACGGTCGTCTCCCTCGGGTCCGGGCCGGTGGCCGCGGCCGTCATCGAGCGCGTCGTGGACCGTCGGCCGCTGTCCCGGAGGTGGGTCGTCGGTGCGACCGCCGCGCTGCTCGGGGTCGTCGCGCTCGCGGTCGCGCGCTCCGGCACTGCGGGCTCGGGTTCCGGCACCGCAGGCGCGGGCGCCGGTGGTGCCGCGGCCGGGACGCACCCGGTGTGGGGGATCGTGCTCGGGCTGCTGGCCGGAGTGACGTACGCGCTGTACTCGTGGGGTGCGGTGCGGATGATGCGCCGCGGTCTCCCGTCCCGTCCGGTCATGGGGGCGGTCTTCGGCCTCGGCGGCGTGCTGCTGATGCCGGTCCTGCTGCTGACCGGGGCGCCGATCCTCGCGACGGGGCACAACCTGGCGACCGTCGCCTACCTGGCCGTCGTGCCGATGTTCCTCGGCTACGCGCTGTTCGGGCGCGGGCTGGCGGTGGTCTCAGCCGCCACGGCGACCACACTGTCCTTGCTCGAGCCCGCCGTCGCCGCCGCGATCGCGGTGCTGGTCCTGCACGAGGGGCTCTCCCCGCTGGGCTGGATGGGCATGGCGGTCATGGTGGCCAGCCTCGTGCTGCTGACCGCAGGCGCGGGGCGGCGGGAGCCGGACGAGGAGAGCGTGCACGCCCCCGTGCGGTCGAGCGCGCTCGAACCTGTCCTCTAGCAGCGCCTGCCCAGACTGACCCCCGGCATCGCTGATCTGCGGGTCTGCGCTCGCTCCGTCGTGCCGTCGCGCCTCAGCCGCAGTCGTCGCAGATCCCCGTCGCCGGGAGGGTCATCGAGCACGTCGGGCAGATCGCGACCGGGGCCTCGCGGACAGCGGTGGATCGTCGGGTCGGGGCGGCGGTCGTGCGGGGCGCCCGTGGGCTCGACGTCCGGGCCGAGCCAGATGTCCGTGCGGGGATCGTGCGGGATGCGGGCTCGGACACCTCGAAGCCGCGCTTGCGCAGGATCGCGACGGCGCCAGGCATGCCGCTGTCGACCTCGTCCGACGTCGCGAGCCTGCCGGTGGCGAACCGGTGCGCGACCCCGAGGATCCCCTTCGCGTCGTAGTGGCGGCCCTCGTGGACGAGGGTGTGCTCCGGCGCCGGCGTGAAGCCGTAGACCTCGAGGAACTCCTCGGGGCCCCGGGTGTCGTACTCGGCGAGCGCCTGAAGAACATGCAGTCGTGTCAGAGAGGAGAACGTCGCCACAACAAGTCAGCGTACGACGGCCGGAGCGCCCTGAGATCCGGGCGGCGTGCGCCGCGATGTCGTACGGTCGCCCGTGGGGCTCGTCGCCGCGCAGCCACGGACTCCCGCGCAGCCACGGACTCCCGCGCAACCACGGATCGGAGAGCTCATGACGTCACCAGGCGAACCCGACAGCGAGGCCGCCACCGCGAGCATCACCGCGCGGATCCGCGAGCTGGGGGACTGGCGGGGCGAGACGCTCGCCCACGTCCGCGACCTCATCCACGTCGCGGACCCCGACGTCCAGGAGGAGTGGAAGTGGGTGAAGCCGTCGAACCCGGGAACCCCCGTCTGGTCCCACGACGGCGGCATCTGCACCGGGGAGACGTACGCGAAGGCCGTGAAGCTCACGTTCTTCCGTGGCGCGTCCCTCGACGACCCGGACCGGCTCTTCAACTCCAGCCTCACGGGGAACACGCGGCGCGCGATCGACCTGCATGAGGGGGAGACGCTCGACGAGGACGCCTTCGTGCGGCTGATCCGTGCCGCGGTGGCGGCCAACGCCGCCGTGCTCGCCCAACGGGCAGCCAAGAAGAAGTAGTGGGAGCGCCACGCCGTGACGACGAGCGACAGGTGAGCACGGCGAGCGTGATCGGCGGTGGCCCGGCGGGGCTCATCGCCGCCGAGGTGCTGGCACGTGCCGGAGTGGCCGTGACCGTGTACGACCGCATGCCGTCCGTCGGGCGCAAGTTCCTCCTCGCGGGTCACGGCGGGTTGAACATCACCCACTCCGAGGACCGCGACCGACTGCTGACGCGGTACGGGGCTTCGGCCGATCGGCTCGCGCCGATGCTCGCGGTGTTCGGTCCGCAGGATCTCCGTGACTGGTGCGCGGGCCTCGGTGAGCCGACGTTCGTCGGGTCGAGCGGGCGCGTGTTCCCGCAGGCGTTCCGGGCGACGCCGCTGTTCCGGGCGTGGCTGGCACGGCTCGGCGAGCTCGGGGTGCGGATCGAGACCCGCCAACGATGGTCGGGATGGGCGGAGCCTGGTGGTGCGCTCCGTCTCACCGATGTCGACGGGGTAACGCACGAGGTCACCTCCGACGTGACGGTCTTCGCGCTCGGCGGTGCGTCGTGGCCACGCCTCGGCTCGGACGGTGGCTGGGTCGGCCCGTTCTCCGAGCGCGGCGTGACGGTCACGCCCTTGCGGCCGGCGAACGTCGGGGTGCGGGTCGCGTGGTCCGAGGTCTTCGCGGGGCGGTTCGAGGGGATGCCGCTCAAGCACGTGCGGCTGACCGTCCGCGGACGTCCCGGCGCATCGGTGCGTGGCGACGCGATGGTGACCCGGACCGGGATCGAAGGTGGTCCGGTCTACGCGCTCGGCGCCGCGATCCGCTCGTCCCTCGACGCCGACGGGCGGTGTGTTCTCGAGGTCGACCTCCGCCCCGATCTCACCGTGGACCAGCTCGTCGACCGCCTGCACCATCGTCGGCCGAAGGACTCCGGCTCCACCTGGCTGCGTCGCTCTCTCGGTCTCGACCCGGTTGCGATCGCGTTGATCCGGGAGTCGCGCGGCGGCTCACTGCCGGGCGACGCCGCCGCAACGGCCGAGCTGGTCAAGGCGGTACCGGTGGTCGTGAGCGAGACGATGCCGATCGACCGGGCGATCTCGACCGCAGGCGGCATCGCCTGGTCGGAGGTCGACGAGTCGCTGATGCTGCGGGCGCTGCCCGGCACCTTCGTCGCGGGCGAGATGCTCGACTGGGAGGCGCCCACAGGCGGCTACCTGCTGCAGGCATCGTTCAGCACCGGGGTGGTCGCGGCTGTCGGCGCGCTGGCATGGATCGGGCGTGGCGCCGCTCAGCGGGGGTCCCGCAGAACCTAGAACTCCAGGTTCTCGATGTGACCCAGCACCTCGAGGTTGCGCACCGGGTTGCCGGTCAGGGCCAGCCGTTCGAACGACGTGAACCCGGCGAGCGGGCTGACGTCCTCGACGCGGTTGTTGATGAGCTCGACCTCGGTCAGGTTCGGCAGGCTCGCCAGGACGGTGATGTCGGAGATCTGGTTCCCGTAGAACCCGATCCGCTTGAGAGCGGTGAGCCGGGCCAACGCCGAGATGTCCGAGATCTGGTTGCCGTAGGCCCGCAGGCTCGTCAGCTTGGTCAGTCCGGCCAGTGGCGTGAGGTCACCGACCTGGTTGTAGTTGATGTCCAGCCGGGTGAGCGACGTGCAGCTCGCAAGCGGGCCCAGGTCAGTGATCGCGTTCGTGTCGAGGGAGACGTTGTTGAGCTTCGTCCCGGCGGAGGCGAATCCGATGTCGGTGAGCTGGCTCTGCATGATGTTGAGCAGCGTCAGCCGGTCGAGCACCGGGATGGTCGAGTAGTCGATCCCTGGCTGCAGGGTGACGAGCAGGTTGGTGAGGTCCGGGAAGTACGCGAGGTCGGCCAGCGTGGTCATGGTGCCGAACCCGGTGTAGCGCTGACCGTCGTACTCGAAGGCGTCCTCACCGAAGTGCACGATCGAACCTGGTGATCGTCCGTTCCCGGACAGGAGGAGGAACTGGTCGGCGGCGATGTTGACCCGGGTGTACCCCACGAGGTCGGCGGGCGCGATCTCGTCCTTGCCCAGCTCGGCTTTCAGGAGCCGTTCGAACACCGGGTCGGCAAACGTGATCGGGTTCCGGTCCGTCGCGTCGGCGGCCCTGCCCTGTGCTGCAGCCGTCGAGGTGGCCCCGCCGGGTGACGCGCCCGCACCGCCCGACGTGCTCGAGGAGGGCCCCGAGCAGCCCGCCATCACGATCGCCCCCACCAGAACCGACATGCCGATCTTCGCGACTCCCACGGTGGTGTCCTCCTCGACGCCGAGCGGCTGTGCTCGGGTCCCGCCGGGCGAGCCGCAAGTTGGGGTGGCTGCCACGCTAGGAGGTCGGCTGTCGGGCCGCGACGGCCGATGGTCCCGAGCTCGTGACGCTCATCGCTTCCGGTCGCGGGCGCAGGGTCGAAGGTGGGCGAGCGAGTCGCGCCGAACGACCGGACGTGCCGGGCGCAGCGACCGCACCCCGCTCAGGCCGGACGACTCAGACGATCGAGCACACCGAGCAGGAGCGCCTCGCGCACGCGCGGCGGGGCGGCATCGAGCAGCGCGTTGACCGCGGCCATCCGCTCGGGGATCGCCAGGTCCCCGTCGACCCCCGCCAGCCCGGCCGCCTGGAGCAGGCCGTCGAACGCGGCGTCGTCCAGGGTCTCCGGGTCCAGCGCGACCACCGCACCGGCCAGCTCCGGCGGGACCGCGACCGGTCCGGCTGCCTGGGCCTGTGCGACGGCCTCGCGCAGCGCGACCACGAACTCCGGCACGCTCGGCGCGGTCGCGGCGCTCAGCGTGACGTGCAGGGTCGCCGGCATCGACCGGTAGGTCATCTGCGGCTGGACGAACCATCCGCGAGCGAGCATCTCGTCGGCGATCGTGAACACGTCGCACGTGTCGTCCGTCGCCAGCGTCAGGAGCGTCGCGTCGGGTGCCACCACGACCGACAGGGCCGGTATCTCCGTCACCGCGTCGGCGAGCGCGAGCGTGGCCTCGCGGGCCTGACGGACCAGGCGCCGGTAGCCGTCGTCGCCGATGTGGTGGACCACGGCCCAGGCGGCGGCGAGCGGCCCGCCGGACTTGGTGGACTGCACCGTGGAGTTGAGCATCGTGTACCCGGGCCAGTTCGCCGAGGCGAAGTACTGGGGCCGCCGCAGGGCCGGGTCGCGGTGCAGCAGGAGCGAGACACCCTTGGGCGTGTAGGCGTACTTGTGCAGATCGACGCTGATGCTCGTGACACCGTCGACGGCGAACGTCCACGGCGGCGCGTCGTCGAGGAACGGCAGCACCCAGCCGCCCACGCACGCGTCGACGTGGCAGCGCACACCGCGGGCAGCCGCCGCCGCCGCGATCTGCGGCACCGGGTCGACCACGCCGTGCGCGTAGGACGGCGCCGATGCCACCACCAGGACGGTCGTGTCGTCGATCGCTCGGGCCATCGCCTCGGGGTCGGCGCGGAAGGTGACCGGGTCGACGTCGACGAGCACCGGTCGCACCCCGAAGTAGTGGGCCGCCTTGTGGAACGCCGCGTGCGCCGTGGTCGGCAGCACCATCGACGGCGCGTCGATGTCGGGACGCGACTCGCGCGCGGCGAGCACCGTCAGGAGCAAGGACTCGGTGCCGCCGGAGGTCGCCGATCCGACGAACCCGGCGGGGGCGTCGAGCAGCCGCCCGGCCCAGGCCACGAGGTCGTTCTCCATGAGCAGCAGCGACGGGAACGCCGTCGGGTCCAGCCCGTTGGACGCCGCGAACATCGCCAGCGCCTCCAGCCCGACGGCGTCGGCCTCCGCGAGCCCGGAGTCGTAGACGTAGGCCAGGGTGCGTCCACCGTGGGCGGGCAGGTCGTGGGCCTGCATCGCCTCGAGCGTCCCCAGGATCTGCTCGCGCGACCACCCGCCCGTCGTCGATTCCCTCATGCCGCCACCTCTCGTGCTCGTCGAACCTCTGCCTCGTCCAGGCCGTACCTGGTGACGAAGAACAACGACAGTGCGACGAGCACCGCCGGCACCACCGTGAACCCCCACCCGATCGCCGTGAGCGCCGAGTCCGGCTGCGCCGCGTCGCCGGTGGTCGACGAGACGTACCCGCCCAGCGCGAGGACCGCGGCGTACGCGAACGGTCCGAACGCCAGGCCGAGCGTCTCCCCGGCGGTCCACACCCCGGTGTAGACGCCGATCCGGTTGGAGCCGGTGCGGATCGCGTCGACCGCGGCGATGTCGGCCAGCATCGACAGCGGGAACATCTGGCACCCGGCGTAGCCGATCCCGATGACCGCGACGGTCACCGGCACGAGACCGGTCGCCAGGTGCAGGGCGCCGAGCGTGGCCAGCGCACCGCCACCGAGGAGCACCGACGCGACGAGGAAGCCCACGCGCTTGTCATGGGCCTCGGCGTACCGCTGCCACAGCGGTGTGACCAGCAACGCCGGCCCGACGAAGCACACGAACAGCACGGTCGACATCCCCGAGCTGCCCAGCAGCTCGCGCGCGACGTAGTCCACCCCGGCGAGCATCGCGCCGGTCGCGAGCGCCTGGATGATGAAGGCGGTCAGCAGGATCCGGAAGTCGCGGGCCCGGGCGACGATGCGCAGCTGCTCGCGCAAGGACGTCCCCGCGGTGCCGTACGAGTCCATCGGGGTGTGCCGCGTGCCCCGCCACGCGCCGAGCGTCCCGACGACGATGAGCAGACTGACGAACAACCCGACCCCGCGGTACCCCCAGACGGGACCGAGCTGGTTGCGGATCATCGGCGACAGACCACCACTGACCAGGATCGCGAGCGCGAGGATCGTGACCCGCCAGGTCATCAGCCGGGTGCGCTCGCCGTAGTCGTCGGTCATCTCCGCGGGCATCGCGACGTAGGGCACCTGGAAGAACGCGTAGGCCGAGGCGCACGCGAGGAACAGGACCACGACCCACCCGGCGGCCAGCCCCTGCGGTGAGGTGGGACCCCAGAACAGCAGGACGAACGCCACCGCCAGGGAGAGCCCGGCGCGCAGCAGGAACGGTCGGCGGCGTCCGGCGGGGTTCGTCGAGCGGTCGCTGATCTGACCCGCGACCGGGTTGAGCAGGACGTCCCAGGCCTTGGGCAGCAGCACGATCACGCCGGCGAGACCCGCCGCGACGCCCAGCCGGTCGGTGAGGTACGGCAGCAGGAGCAGTCCGGGAACCGTCGCGAACGAGCCGGTCGCCACGGACCCCAGTCCGTAGCCCCGCCGCGCTGCAGGGGTGAGCGTTCCCGCCATGAGGCAGGACCCTAGCGGAGGCGGCCTGCGGGTGTCCGAACACCGTTGCCCGACGCACCCGCCCAGCGGGCCGGTCCGTGGCCGTGCTCACGTCAACCCGCGGCGGACTCCAGCGCCGCGAGCAGACGATCGACGTCCTCGTCGTCGGTGTAGGGCGCAAGCCCGATCCGCAGGCCTCCGGTCAGGCCGAGGCCGAGGTGCTGGGACACCTCGTAGGCGTAGAAGCTCCCCGCGGGTGCGTTGACACCCGCTGCGGCGAGCTGTGCGGAGACGTCGGCCGCGGCGCGCTCCGCGAACGTGACCAGCAGGGTCGGGGTGCGGCGTCCGGCGCGCGAGTGCACCGTCGCTCCTGGCAGCTGGGCGAGGGCCGCCTCGATCCGGTGCCGCAGCGCGTCCTCGTGAAGGTGTGCGGCCGCCATCGAACGGCGCAGGCGCTCGCGTCGGGAGCCCGAGCCGGTGACCATCCCGGCGAGGGTGTCGACGGCTGCGGTGACCCCCGCCAGGAGCTCGTACGGCAGGGTGCCGAGCTCGAACCGTTCCGGAACGGCGTCGGTCGCCGGGCGCAGCTTGTCCGGGTGGAGCCCCTCGAGGAGCTCGGCCCGGCCGGTGACCACTCCGCAGTGCGGGCCGAGGAACTTGTACGGGGAGCAGGTGTAGAAGTCGGCTCCGAGCGCGGGGACGTCGACGAGCTCGTGGGCGGTGTAGTGCACGCCGTCGACGAACAGCAGGCCACCGACGCCGTGCACGTGCGCAGCGATCGCCGGGAGATCGGGCATGGTGCCGATGAGGTTCGATGCCGCGGTCATGGCCACCAGCACCGTGCGCTCGGACAGCTGCGCCGCGACGGTGTCGACGTCGAGCTCGCCGGTGGTCGGGTCGAAGTCGGCCCACCTCACCGTGGCACCGTGGCGTTCGGCGGCGATCAGCCACGGGTTGGCGTTCGCGTCGTGCTCGAGCCGGGAGATCACGACCTCGTCGCCCTCACGCCAGGTGCTCGAGATCGCACGCGACAGCTCGAAGGTCAGCGCCGTGGCGCTGCGGCCGACGATCACGGTGCCCGGGTCGACCCCGAGCAGGTCGCCCAGGGCGGCACGGAAGCCGACGACGATGTCGTCGGCGTTGCGCTCGGCCAGGTTGCCCCGCCCGCGGTTGGCGAGCGGGTGCACCAGGGCGTCGCGGATCGCGTCGGCGACGGCGTCCGGGGTCTGCGTGCCGCCCGGCGCGTCGAAGTGCGCGATCCCGTGCTGCAACGACGAGAACATCGCGCGCAGCGCGGCGACATCCAGGGCCGGCCCCTCACCGCCGCGACCGCCGGGGCCGCCGTCGGCCGTGCTGCCGGCTGTCGTGTCGAGGTTCATCGGGCGAGTCCTCACGTCGAGGCGGTGCCGTGCTCCGCCTCGGGAGCGGCGGTCGGTCTGTCCATTCTCCCGGGACGTGCACGTCGGTCCGTGCGGCGACGCGCGGCGGTGGGGCTCGGCCCACGGCGTCGGTGACGGCGACGTGCCGACCGGTTGACGCTCGGGGGCGAACCCGCCGGGGCGCGCCTGTTCCGCCCCGGCCGCGAACCGGTCGAGGTCGCGACGGGGGAGGACCTGTCGTTCCTGCTGGTGTGACGCCTGGTCGATCTCGGAACGGACGGCCTGGCTTACCGGCACCGGGCCCACGGTCGCGCCGCGGTCGTCGGGCGCTGACCCCTGCGTGACCGGGCGGCAAGATGGTGCCCGTGACCTCACCCGACTCGCATGACGGCACCATCGAACGGCACGCGGTCTCGGCAGCGCGGTCCTTCGGCAGCCACGCAGCCGAGTACGAGCGCGGCAGACCTCCCTACCCGGCGGAGCTGGTCGCCTGGCTCGTGCCCGGCGACGCGACGACCGTCGTGGACGTCGGTGCGGGCACCGGCAAGCTCACGGCCGCGCTCGTCGCACCCGGGCGCACGGTCGTGGCCGTGGACCCCGACGCCCAGATGCTCGCCGCGCTGCACGGTCGCCTGCCGGAGGTCGAGACCCGCGAAGGAACGGGTGAGTCGCTGCCCGTGACCGATGCGAGCGTGGACGCCGTGACGTTCGGGCAGTCGTGGCACTGGGTCGACCCGGCACGTGGCTCGGCCGAGGCGGCGCGCGTCCTGCGGCCGGGTGGTGTGCTCGGGCTCATCTGGAACATCCGCGACGAGCGCGTCGCCTGGGTCGCCGAGCTCTCCACGGTGATGCACCACAGTGCCGCCGAACGCCTGATCGACGGCGGAGGCCCGCAGGTCGCCGAACCGCTGGGGTCGCTCGAGACGCGTGAGGTCGCCTGGGAGCGCCGGATGAGCGTCGAGGACGTCGTGGCGATGGCGGCGTCGCGCAGCTACGTCATCACCGCGGAGCCGGATCGTCGCACCCGGATCCTCGACGCGGTGCGGGACCTCGCCCGCTCCGTCGTCGAGCCGGACGGCCTGGTCTGCTTGCCCTACGTGACCCACGCGTACCGGGCGACGGCCGGGTGAGATCGGCCGGGTGAGGTCGACATCACCGAGCGCACCGGGCGCGCTGAGCGCGGGTGATCCCTATCGGGTCGCGGTCAGTGTGCCGGCCCAGGCTCGCGCCGCGTCGAGCTCGCCGTCCACCAGGCCGTCGGCTTTCCCGTGCACCGAGAAGGTGCGCGGTGGGCAGATCCGGACCGCACCGGCTGCCCGCAGGTGCTTGTCGATCGCCTTCGCCGCCGAGCCAGGCAACCGCGGGGTCAGGACCTTGGTGTCGAAGGTGGCGAAGCGCAGTCCCGGCCGGACGACCAGCAGCTCGAGCCACTCGCGGACGCCGATCGTCGCCGAGATCACCGGGCTCTGCTCCTTGGCGGCGTCGCGCCGGGTCGAGGCCCGGCTCATCCCGAACGCGTGGACCGGAGCCCCGACGACGAGCAGGTCGACGTCGTCCGGGAGCGTCGGCCCGTCCGCTGCGAGTGCGCCGACTTCGACCACGCGGGCCGGCCCGCCGTCGCCCAGTGCCCGTGCGATCTCCTCCGCGAGGGCCTTCGTCGCGCCGAACATGGACTCGTACACCACCAGGGACGTCATGCGCTCACCGTTCGCCTCATCGCGGGGGTTCGCCTCGGCCCTAGGTCCCGACGACCTAGCTGGCCGGCGCCGGGCCGACGGCCGCGACGCGGTCCTCAGGACCCTGGTCCAGTCGGAACGGCGGGTACACGTCGGTCATCAGGCACGCGTAGGCCGCGACGCGGAAGACCCACCGGTTGAGTCCCAGCACGAGGTCGTACAGGTTCCGCGGATACGTGCCGCGGACGGCGAGCAGCACGGCCGCCACCAGCACCAGGATGCCGATCAGCCCGATCTGCCCCTGGTACCGGGTGCCCTGAGCGGTCTCGTAGCTGAACTGCGGGCCGGTGAGCAGACCGACGACGATGTAGTGCGGGATGGCGAGCAGCCACCACTTGACCAGCACGAGCCCACGGGACAACCGCTCGGGGTACTCCACGGTGAGCGAGGCCGGGTAGCTCGGCTGCTCCGCGAGCGTGAACGGCGGGTACTCGTCCGTGGCCAGCGCGCTGTACGCGTAGTAGCCCACGCGCCACGCCCACCGGAGCACCCCGACGTTGAGGTCGAAGATGCCCCGCGGGTACCGACCGGTCACGAGGATCGCGACGAACGCCACCATCGTGAGGAGGACGAACACCACCCCCCAACGGGATCAGCACGATCACGTGCGGGATGATCAGCAGCCACTTGACCAGCCACAGCCCGGCGGAGAGCTGCTCCGGAGGCCGTGCAGTGAGGTGGACCGGGTAGTCGGCTGGTGGTGCCGACGGCATCGTCATCGTGGGCTCCTTCGACCGGGGAACCGGCGGGTCGAAGGACCGGCTCGCCGGCGTCCTGACACAACAGGCCCAGTGTGGCACCGGTGATCGCGGCGCGCGCGGGGGCTCAGGGGCGGGCCGCACCGGAACGCCGTTCGTCCGGCCCGCGGTAACCTCCGACGTCGCCCCGCGTCGAGGAGAGATCCGTGAACCTCCTGCTGCTGTCCAGCTCGGCCGCTCCCGGTCGTTCGTACCTGGCCCACGCCACCGCGGGCATCGGCGACCTTGCCGGCACCGCGAGGGCGGGGGTCGTCGCGTTCGTGCCCTACGCCCTGGCCGACCATGACGCCTACACCGCGAAGGCCGCCGGGGCACTGGCCGCTCTCGGCCTGCAGGTGGTCGGGGTGCACACCGGTGACCCGGTCGAGATCGTCGCGGAGGCCGGGATCGTCTTCGTCGGTGGCGGCAACACCTTCCGCCTGACGGCGGCGTTGTACCGGACGGGCCTGATCGCGGCGATCCCGGCTGCCGTGGCGGCCGGTGCCGCGTACCTCGGCTCGTCCGCCGGGACGAACGTCGCGACCCCGTCGCTGCGCACCACCAACGACATGCCGATCGTCCAGCCGCCGAGCTTCGAGACGCTCGGCCTGGTGCCGTTCCAGATCAACCCGCACTACCTCGACCCGGTCCCCGGCGACACCCACCAGGGTGAGACCCGCGAGGAGCGGATCCGGCAGTTCCACGAGGAGTCCGACGTGCCGGTGCTGGGTCTCCGCGAGGGGACGTGGCTGCGTCGGCGCGGCGACCGGCTGACGCTCGAGGGCGAGCCCGCCGGGGCGCGTCTGTTCCGCGCCGGCTGCGACGCCGTCGAGCTCGCGACGGGGGAGGACCTGTCGTTCCTGCTGTCGTGAGCCGCGGGCGGCGACGTCGGGCTACTCCGTCATGCCGACCCGGAGCGTGTGCTCGATCGCCAGGCGCGACGCCCCGATCAGCGTCGCGTTGCGGTCGTTGAGGGTCCGTTCGATCGTCAGGCTCTGGGTGGCCAGCGGGTGGGAGCCCTGGTAGATCTCGGAACGGACCGCGGCGACGAACGGCTCGACGGTGGACAGCAGCCCGCCGAGGTAGATCGCCGTGGGGTTGAAGAAGTTCGTCACCGCGCACAGCACACTTCCCAGGCGCGCGCCTGCCGCGCGCACGGCCGTCGTGGCGATCAGGTCGCCCTCCTGGGCGAGTCCCACGACGTCGGCGGCGGTGTCGACGGCGACGCCCTGGGCGCGCAGCATCCCCAGGAGGGCTGCGCCCGACGCGACGGTCTCGAGGCAGCCGTGGTTCCCGCACGAGCACGGGCGGTCACCGGCGGCGTCGACGCGCACGTGGGCGATGTCGCCCGCGGCGAACGTCGCACCGCGGTGGATGTTCCCCTGCACGATGACGCCGGCGCCGATGCCGGACCCCGCCTTGACCGTCACGATGTCCCGCGGTCCCGAGCCGTGGGCGATGTACTCGCCGTAGGCCATGAGGTTGGCGTCGTTCTCGACGACCACGGGGATGCCGTAGGTCTCCGTGAGCCAGTCGCGGGCGGCGAAGTCCTTCCAGCCCGGCATCCGTGACGGGAGCGTGACGGCGCCGGTCGCGATGTTGACGGGTCCGGGCAGGGCCAGTCCGAGCCCCCGGAACCGCGGACGGTCTTCGATGGCGAGCGCGGCCCCGATGACGGCGGTGAGCACCGCCTCGGGCCCGCTCGCGATCTCGACCGGGATCTCCTCGGCCGAGAGGATCGCGCCCGCCATGTCGACCAGGGCCACCCTCGCATGGTGGGTGCCGAGGTCGACGGCCAGGACGCATCCGCCGTCGGGCGCGAGGGACAGCGTCTTCGCGCGTCGGCCGCCGGTCGACCGTTCGTCGCCGGACTCGACGAGGAGGCCCGCGTCGATCAGGTCCTGGACCCGCAGGGAGGCCGTCGACGGTGCGATGCCGAGCGCACGCGAGATCGCGATCCGACTGGTCGCCCGGCCGGAGGCGATCAGGCCGACGACCCTCGCGTGCTCGCCCCGCTGAGACGGGGTTCCGACCAGATCCTCGGACATCGCGGTTACCTTTCTGTTAATTCGCGGTCGAAATATAGGGACTGACCTTACGGCATGCTGGCCGGCGTGAACCGGGGGTTGATGCCCCATTGCCAGCGGATTGCGCGGCGGCTAATCTCCGAGGCGTACGCAGTTGCGCCACGACTCGCAGCAAGACTAGCAGTTATCTTCGATATCGAAGAAAGTGGCTACTTGTGTCGAAGAAATGATCTCCGCCCATCGTCCCGAACCGACTTGTCCCCCACGACGGAAGAAGGTCTTCATGCACACCGCGTCAACCGGTCGCAGCAGTCGGAAGCGTGCAGGGTTCATCGCCCTGCTCGCGACCGGCGCCCTGGCCCTGGCCGCATGCTCGGCCGGCTCGAGCACGAACGGCTCCACCTCCTCGACCAACGGCTCCGGCGCCGCGGCGGACAGCACCAAGCCCGTCACCTATGCGCTCGCCCCCGGTCAGGGACCGAACTGGATCGCCCCGATCAGCCCGCCGGACAAGATGATCACGTCCAACAGCGCGATCCACGCCACGAACTGGCCTTCGCTGATCAACTACGACGGCACGAGCGGTCGGATGGAGCTGGACACCGCCGCATCGGCCGCGTCGGCGTACAGCTTCAATGCCGACAACACCGCGGTGACCATCACGCTCGGCGACCTGACCTGGTCGGACAACGGCTCGCCGGTCACCTCCCGTGACGTGGAGTTCGCCTACAACCTGATCAAGGCCAACACGGACCAGTGGGGCTCGTACTCCAAGGTCCTGTTCCCCGACAACGTCACGTCCTTCAAGATCACGGACGACAAGCACTTCACGCTGACCTTCGACAAGGCCTACAACCAGCAGTTCATCCTGGCGAACCAGCTGACGCTGTTCAGCCCGATGCCGCAGCACGCCTGGGACAAGACGAGTGCCAGTGGCGCCGTGGGCGACTACGACCAGACGCCCGACGGTGCCAAGCAGGTCTGGACCTTCATCGAGGACCAGGCGAAGGACGTGACCACCTACAGCACCAACCCGATGTGGAAGGTGGTGGACGGGCCGTACGTCGTCAAGTCCTGGACCTCCGACGGCAGCGTGACGATCGTGGCCAACACGAAGTACACCGGCCAGGACAAGCCGCACATCGACACGGTCAACTTCAAGCCGTACACGTCGAACGACGCGGAGATGAACGACCTGCGGGCCAAGGGCGTCGACTACGGCTTCATCACGCCGTCGCAGCTGAGCACGTCGTCGCAGTTCACCGACCTCGGCTACAAGATCGTGCCGTGGAACGGCTGGTCCGTCACCTACATGCCGTACAACTTCGCCAACCCGACCATGGGCGCGGTGTTCAAGCAGCTCTACGTCCGGCAGGGACTCCAGAGCGCGGTCGACCAGCCGACCATCTCCGAGAAGATCTGGCACGGTGCGGCCGCCCCTGACTACGGGCCGGTCCCGCAGAACCCGGCGTCGGACTACCTGTCCAGCGTGCAGGCCAACAACCCGTACCCGTACTCGCTCACCACCGCGGAGAAGTACTTCACCGACAACGGCTGGACCAAGGGCTCCGACGGGATCCTGGCCTGCACCGACCCGGGCACGGGCAGCGGCCAGTGCGGCGCCGGCATCGCGTCCGGCACGCAGATGAAGATCACCGTCATGACGCAGAACGGCTCCCAGGAGACCGACAACATGATGGCGGCGATCAAGTCGGCGTACAGCAAGATCGGCGTCGACATGACGATCCAGGACGCGACCCTGGACTCGGTGCTCACCGAGGCGCAGAAGTGCAAGAGCGGGTCCGACTGCTCGTGGCAGCTCGTCTTCTTCGGCACCGCCGGCTCGTGGTACTTCAACGCCTACCCCACCGGAGACCACCTGTGGGCCGACGGGGTGAAGTGGAACGCCGGGCAGTACGTCGACCAGAAGGCGTTCGACCTGATCAACGCGACCCTCGTGTCCTCCGACCCGACCGCCGACCAGAAGTACTCCGCCTACCTGGCGGAGAACCTCCCGGTGCTCTGGATGCCCAACCCCGTCTACCAGGTGTCCGTGGTCAGCAACACGCTGAACATCGGCACCCAGGACCCGGGCGGGAACTTCGCACCGCAGAAGTGGAGCTGGACGTCCTGACATCCCCCGCACCGTGAGAAGGCGGTGCCGCGCGGGCGATCCCCGCGCGGCACCGCCCGCTCCGGCCCGACCCCCGCTGCACGAACGAAGGAGCCCGGACCCATGAACGCTGCCGCCCTCACCGGCGACGGTGCCGTCTCGCCCGGTGACGTCGCCTCCGGCGCCGCGGCGCGCGGCGCCGGAGGTGCGCGAGCCCGCACGACCTGGCGCGCGACCTACCAGTGGTACGTGGTCAAGCGACTCGTCCAGTCGTTGATCGTCGTCGCCATCGTCACCGTCCTCGTCTTCGCGCTGCTGCACCTGGCCATGCCCGACGGTCCGGGGGCGGGGCTCCTCGGCATGCAGGCCAACGCCGAGCAGATCGACGCGTTCAACCATGCGCACGGCTACGACCTGCCGGTCTGGCACCAGTACGTCAACTACGTCGGTCAGCTCGCCCACGGCGACCTCGGCGACTCGTTCAAGCTCAACATGCCCGTGCTGACGGCGATCGCCACGAGCCTGCCCAAGACGTTGCTGCTCGCCGGCCTGTGCATGGTGATCGCGCTGATCATCGCCCTGCCGATGGGGATCTACCAGGCCGTGCACCGCGGCAAGGCCTCGGACTCCGCGCTCACGGCGCTCAACTTCGTCGTCTACTCGACGCCGTCGTTCTTCCTCGGGCTCATCGTCATCATCGTCTTCGCCCAGAAGCTGCGCTGGCTGCCGGCGATCGCCCCCGGGGGAACGTCACCGTGGCACAGCTGCTCGCCGAGCCGCGGGTGCTCGTGCTGCCGGTGATCACCGGGTCGCTGAGCATCGTCGCGACGTTCTCGCGGTACATGCGCTCGGCGACGCTCGACAACCTCAGCGAGGACTACGTGCGCACCGCGCGGTCCAAGGGCACGTCGCAGTCGCGGGTCGTCGTGCGCCACGTGGTGCGCAACTCGCTCACCCCGGTCATCGCGATGCTCGGGTACTACCTGCCGGTGATGTTCGGCGGCATGCTCGTCGTCGAGTCGCTGTTCAACTACCCCGGGATGGGCCTGCTGTTCTGGAGGTCCGCCCAGCAGGGCGACTACCCGGTCCTGCTCGGCTGCGTCCTCATCATCGCGATCGCGACGGTCGTCGGCTCGCTTCTCGCCGACCTGCTGCAGGCGGTTCTCGACCCGCGGACCCGGGGGTCGCTGCGATGAGCGCCGACGTCATGCCGACCGTCGCCGGCACCTCTCCCGGCCGGCGCACTCTGCGCCGCTTCCTGTCGAACCGACTCGCGGTCGTCGGGACGATCATCATCCTCGCGCTGGTCGTCTTCTGCTTCCTCGGGCCCCTGGTCCACCCGACCAACCAGACGCAGCCGGACATCTACGCCGACCTCAACGCCGCGCCCGGCGTCGACGGGCACCTCCTCGGCACGGACGACCTCGGCTACGACGTGCTCGGGCGCCTCATGGTGGGAGGCCAGACGTCGATCACGATCGGGCTGGCGGCCGGCATCCTCGCGACGCTGCTCGGTACCGTCTGGGGCGCCGTCGCGGGCTACCTCGGTGGGTGGGTCGACGTCGTCATGATGCGCATCGTCGACGCCGGGATCGCGATCCCCGCGACGTTCCTGCTGCTCATCCTCTCGGCGATCACCCGCCCGTCGATCCAGCTCATGATCCTCGTGCTCGGGCTCGTCTCCTGGCTCGTGCCGGCCCGGCTGATCCGTGCCGAGTCGCTGTCCATCAAGACCCGCGAGTACGTCCTCGCGGTCCGTGCGGTCGGTGGCTCCCACACGCGCGCCGTCGTGCGGCACATCGTGCCGAACACGATCGGCACGATGATCGTCAACGCGACCTTCCAGGTGGCCGACGCGATCCTGCTCGTCGCGTACGTGTCGTTCCTCGGCATGGGGCTGCAGCCCCCTCAGACGGACTGGGGCGCGATGCTGACGAAGGGCATCACGTACACGTACTCGGGTGCGTGGTGGCTGATCTTCCCCGCCGGTCTGTGCATCGTGCTGACCGTGTGCGGCTTCAACTTCATCGGCGACGGGTTGCGCAACGTGTTCGACGTCAAGGGGCGTGACCTGTGACCGGGGCGGAGGCCGTCACGGCCGGGACGGAACCTGCCGTGACCGGGACGGAACCTGCCGTGACCGACACCGCGGCGCAGCCGGTGCTGGTGATCGAGGACCTCGCCGTCTCGTTCCGCGCCGACGAGGGCGCGGCCCGAGCCGTCGACGGCATCGGCCTGCAGGTCTTCCCCGGGGAGGTGCTGGCGCTCGTCGGGGAGTCGGGGTCGGGCAAGTCGGTGACCTCGCTCGCGGTCATCGGCCTGCTGCCCTCGACGGCCCACGTCAGCGGCCGGATCACGCTCGCGGGGGAGAGCCTGCTCGACGCGGGCGAGCAGCGCATGAACCAGATCCGCGGCAAGGACATCTCCATGGTGTTCCAGGAGCCGATGACCGCGCTGAACCCGACGATGACGATCGGTGCCCAGATCGCCGAGGTCATCACCAACCACGAGGACTGCTCGACCACCGAGGCCCACCGTCGCGTGATCGACCTGCTGACCCGTGTCGGCATCCCCGAGCCCGAGCTGCGCGCGAAGGGCTACCCGCACGAGCTGTCGGGCGGTCAGCGTCAGCGCGTCGTCATCGCGATCGCGCTGGCGTGCGAACCGCGGCTGATCATCGCCGACGAGCCGACGACCGCCCTCGACGTGACGATCCAGGCCGAGATCCTCGACCTGATCCATCAGCTCACGGTCGGCTCGTCGACCGCGTTCCTGCTGGTCACCCACAACATGGGGGTCGTCGCGGACGTCGCCGACCGGGTCGCGGTGATGTACCACGGGCAGATCGTCGAGGTCGGCGCCGCGCGCGACGTGCTCCAGCGTCCCGAGGCGGACTACACCCGTCGGCTGCTCGACGCGGTGCCTCGGCTCCCGTCCGCGCGGTGGGAGGAGATCGAGGCAGGGCCGGCCGGCCCGGCGGAGACGGCGAGGGCGACAGTGTCGACGGGGTCGACAGGGGCGCCTGCGCCTGTCGGCCCGGCAGGGGACGCGGGCCGCGCCGTCGTCCGCGCCCCCGACGAGGGCGGACCCGACGGCGCCGAGGCGGCGCTGCGGTTCGACCACGTCAGCATCGACTACCGGCGCGGTGGGGCGACCTTCCGTGCGGTGCACGACGTCAGCCTGACCGTCGCCTCCGGCGAGATCGTCGGCCTGGTCGGCGAGTCGGGGTCCGGCAAGTCGACGCTCGGTCGGGCCGCGCTCGGCCTCGTACCGGTCGCCGAGGGCAGCGTGCGGCTGCTCGGGAACGAGGTGCGCCAGCGGCTCGCGCTGACCCGCAGCGACAAGGAGACACGATCGCGTGTCGGCGTGATCTTCCAGGACCCGGGCTCGTCCCTCGACCCGCGCATGACCGTCGGCGCGGTCATCGCGGAGCCGCTGCTCATCCACCGGGGCCCGCACGGGGCGGGTCGGCGCGCACGGAAGGCCCGGGTGCTCGACCTTCTCGACGCCGTCGAGCTTCCCCGGGACTACGCCCACCGGTACCCGCACGAGCTGTCGGGCGGGCAGCGACAACGCGTAGGGCTCGCGCGAGCCATCGCGCTCGATCCCCGCCTGCTCATCGCGGACGAGCCGACCTCCGCGCTCGACGTGTCGGTCCAGGCCCACGTCCTGGACGCCCTGCGCGCCCTGCAGGAGCGCTACCGGTTCGCGTGCCTGTTCATCAGCCACGACCTCGCGGTGGTGCACTCGATGGCCGACCGGGTCGCGGTCATGCTTCGGGGCGAGATCGTCGAGGTCGGGCCCAGCGAGGACGTCCTGACCCGCCCGCGGCACCCGTACTCGCAGCGCCTGCTGGCGGCCGCCCCGTCCCCGGACCCCGACGAGCAGCTGCGACGCCGGACCGCCCGTGCCGTGCTGGCGAGGTCACCCGTCACCGTTGCGGCCGACGTCGACGAAGACCTCGTGCGGCAGCACGTCGGACCCGCCTGCGACACCCCTGTCACTCCGTCCGAAGGACCGACCGCACGATGACCACCGCTCACCCCCTCGCATCGCGATCGTCGGCATGGCGATCGAGTCCAGCCAGTACGCCCAGCACCGGGCCGGTTACCGCGACTTCGTCGTCCGCGAGGGCGACGAGGTGGTCGCCTGGTACCCGTTCCTCGCACCGGGTACCGAGCTGGGAGACGCGGCGCAGTGGCTCGGCGTCTTCGCCGCCCGGTCGATCCCGGGCGGGCAGGTGCTGCCCGAGGTGTACGACGACTTCAAGGCGCGCATGCTGCAGGGCCTGGCCGCGCTCGACCCCGCCACGCTCGACGGGATCTACCTCGAGGTCCACGGGGCGATGAGCGTGGACGGCCGGGACGACGCCGAGGGTGACCTCGTCGAGAGCATCCGGGCACTCGTCGGACCCGGACCGCTCATCGCGGCACCGATGGACCTGCACGGCAACGTCTCCGAGCGGTTCGCGCGTGGCGTCGACCTGCCGACCTGCTTCCGTCTGGCGCCCCACGAGGACTCCTGGGACACCCGGGAGCGGTCGGCGCGCACGCTCCTTGCGTGGCTCGCGCGCGGCGGCAGGCCGCACCGCGCCTGGGTCCAGGTACCGATCCTGCTGCCCGGGGAGAAGACGTCGACCCGCGTGGAGCCGGCGCGCAGCCTCTACCGCCGCATCCCCGACATCGAGGCTCTGACCGGGGTCACCGACGCCGGGATCTGGATCGGCTACGCCTGGGCCGACGAGCCGCGCTGCCACGCGACGGTGCTCGTGACCGGCGACGACCCGGCAGTGATCGGCCCGGTTGCGGAGGGGCTGGCCCGGGCGCTGTGGGACGCCCGCGAGGACTTCGCCTTCGTCGGGCCACCCGGTTCGCTCGACGAGGCCGTCACCCGGGCCGTCGAGCACCGCGCGTCCGGCGGCGGCCGGCCGTACCTCATCAGCGACTCCGGGGACAACCCGGGCGCCGGTGGCAGCGGCGACGTCACCTGGACGCTGCAGCAGCTCCTGGCGAAGCCCGAGCTCGCCGCCGACGACGCGCCGGTGACCTACGTCGCCTCGATCTTCGACCAGGCCGCGATCGACACACTGTTCGCGGCTCCGGTCGGGGCACCCGTCGACGTCACCGCCGGGGCGCGCGTGGACGGTCGCGTGAGTCCACCCGTCCGCCTCACCGGCACGCTCATCGGCCGCTACGAGGGTGACCCCGCTGCCGGGCGGATCGCCGTCGTGCAGCACGGCGGCCTGCGCATCGTCGTCACGGAGTTCCGCAAGGCCTTCCACAGCACGGACGACTTCGCGGCGATCGGCCTCGACCCGGCTCTCGCGGACATCATCGTGACCAAGATCGGCTACCTCGAGCCGACCCTCTACGACGTCGCGCAGGGGTGGACGCTCGCGCTCACCCCTGGACCGGTCGACCAGGACCTCGAGCGGCTCGGGCACCACCGCATCACCCGTCCGATGTTCCCCTACGACCGGTTCGCCGGCCGCCCGCCCCTGAAGGCACGGATCCTGTGACCGTCGCACTCGAGGTCGCCGTGCAGGATCCCGACGGCGTCCTGGTGGCCGTCCGCGGCGGCGCCGACCGGATCGAGCTCTGCACCGCTCTGGCACTCGGCGGGCTCACCCCGTCGGCGGCACTCATCGACGCGGCTGTCGCTGCGGCGACGCCCGTCCACGTCCTCGTGCGACCCCGCGCGGGGGGATTCGAGTACAGCCCGTCCGAGGTGCTCGTGATGCTCGACGACGTCCGCCGTGCCGTCGACGCGGGGGCTCACGGGGTCGTCGTCGGCGCCGTCCGTGACGGCCGGGTCGACGCCACCCTGGTCGCCCGGGTCCGTGCAATCGCCGGGTCCGCGGAGGTCACGTTTCATCGGGCGTTCGACACCCTGGCCGATCGGGACCAGGCCATCGACGTGCTCGCGGGGATCGGTGTCGACCGGATCCTCACCTCCGGTGGCGCGAGCCGCGCGATCGATGCCCTCGACGACATCGCGCGCGTCGTCGCCCGGGCGGACGGCCGCCTGGAGGTGATGGCAGGTGCGGGCATCGACGACTCCATGGTCGGCGCCGTCGCGGCCACCGGCGTCGCAGCGATCCACGCGTCCGCGAAACGGGTCGTCGACGAGGCGCTTCAGATCGACCTCGGCTCTCTCGCCGGCGCCGGCAGGTCGACGCGAGAAGCGACCGACGAGCGACGCGTCCGTGCCCTGCGCACCACCATCGACGCCCTGGAGCGTGCCCGGTGACCCTTCTGCTCGGCATCGACTGCGGCGGCACCAACACGAAGCTCCTGCTCGCCCGTGAGGCCGACGGCGAGTGGACGACGCTGCGCCGCGACCGTTTCCCCACCCCGCAGCATCCCCAGGCGCTGTCCGAGGTCGTCGCGCGCGTCACGGATTTCGTCGGGCCGGACGCACCCGACGCCTTCGGCTTCGCGGTCCCGGGCATCATCGACGAGACCGGTGGCGTCGTCGCGTGCAGCAACGTCCGCTGGCTCGAGGGGACGACGCCCACCGACACCCTCTCGGCGGCACTCGGTGCGCCGGGCGTCGTCGTGCACGACGGTGCGGCCACCGCCCGCGCCGAAGTGGTACTCGGTGCCGCCCGCGGGTACACGGACATCTTCGTGCTGGGCCTCGGCACCGGGATCTCCGGAGCCCACGTCATCGACGGCGAGATCCGACGCGGAGCGCACGGTGCCGCCGGCGAGATCGGTCACGTCTCGCTCGGTGGCGATCGGCCGTGCAGCTGTGGCCAGCGGGGCTGCCTCGAGACCTTCGTCGGCGGGACCCAGCTCGGGCAGCGGTGGAGCGCCGTGACCGGTGCGGCGGCGGGATCGGCGACCGCGCGCGACCTGATCGAGGCTGCGGGCGCCGGCGACACACGCGCGGTCGCGATCCTCGACGAGGCGACGACCGCGCTGGCCCGCAGCGTGCTCGACCTCGTGGCACTCGTCGACCCGAGTGTGATCGTGGTCGGCGGCGGAGTGGCGCAGGCCTGGGCGCAGGTCCTCGAACCGACCATCGCCAAGGCGCGGGCCGCGGCGACGTTCCACCACGTCCCCCTGATCGTGCCCGCCCGCCTGGGCATGTGGGGGGCGGCGTGGGGAACGGTCCTGGCGGCCCGCTCGGGTGCGGGGCTGGAGCCGTCGCCGGCGGCGTGACGGCTGGGTTCAGCCCTGTGCGCTGGTGAGCAGGCGGACCGGGAGCTCGTGCTCGACCGCACCATCGGCTGTGCGTTCGACCCGGAAGACGGGCCGTCGCTTCTGCTCGGCGACCGCCTCGGAGAACTGTCCGTCTTGCCAGACGATCGCGGCGTACTCGTCAACGGCGTACCCGTCGCCCAGTGCGCCCGTCGCCACCCACCGCTGGTAGGCCGCACGACGGTCAGGTTCGCCCAGGTAGTGCGGGCAGGCGCTCCCCGGGAGGAAGCCGAGCCCGTCGGCGAGCGGGGCGAGCGGCCCGAACGAGTCCGTCGACGACGCCTCGAACCAGCAGTTCATACCCGCGCTGATCCCCGCGAGCACGGTGCCGTTGGCGGCGGCCTGCTCCAGCACGTCCGGCAGACCGTGAAGCCGCCACACCGCGAGCAGGTTGGCGGTCGAGCCCCCGCCGACGTAGATCACGTCCTGGTCCAGCAGCACGCCCGGCTCGGAGTAGCCCCACGGCGCGTGACAGAAGAGCGACAGCACGGTCGTGTCGGCACGGCCGGCGAACGCCGCCTCGAACCGTTGGCTGTACCCGTCGGCGTCGCCGCTCGCGGTCGGGACGAAGCACACGCGAGGACGGGCCTTGCCGGTCAGCTCGAGGAGGTAGTCATCGATCGCCGACGACCCGTCGTCGGACATGGAGAAGCCACCACCGCCGAGGGTGACGATCGTCCCCTTCATGGGCGGGTTGCCGTCGGTGCGAGGACCGCGGGGCGGGCCGGAGGGTTCGCGGGCGGGGGTGAGTCGACGGCGGGGGTGGTGATCACGTGGCGCAGCGTATCGACCGTGCGTCGACGCGGGATGAGAGCGGGGTCACGGATGGTGTGGCGGGGGAGCAGCTGCCACAGACTGCTGACGGCGCCGCGACGGTTGGCTGACGCTGCCGCGCCGTGCGTCCGCCACTGCACTAGGTGAGCCGTTGACCGACTTGTTGTCTCGTTCCGTTCGCCGGTGACTGGGCCTGTGAGGCCCGCGGCGCTTCAGCCGCTGTCTGCGACTGCCGATTCATCGGCCATGGGGGAATTCGAGATCAGGAACTGGCGCCGATATGGCAAGGACCGCACCTACGTCATCGACACCGGCACAGGCGTACAGATCGGCTACCGGGACAACCTCAGTGGAGCGCTGATACCTGCGGACCCAACGACGGCCCAGATCCTGTCCCGCTGGGCCGCACTTGCCGACGCCGGGTTCGCCTTCGCCGAAGCCGTTCCCGTCGTGGTCGACGCCGCCTCCGCCGAGCAGCCGTCTGCCCCAACAGCCCCAAGCGGGCTCGCCGAAGGGCCGGGCGCCTTCGCCCGGTTCGCCGACGAAGACTTGAGCGCGCGCCGGCCCGGGTATGCGGCCCGCGCTCGGGCGCGCGAGGAGCTCGAGGCGCGACGGGCTGAGGTCGGCAAGGTTCGAACATGGCTCGGACGACTCGTCGACGCCCACACCGATGAGCGCGCCTGGCGCATCGGCGCCGATGCCGAGGAGTCCATCGGGGAAGAACTCGAGCGCCTCATCACGCACGGGTGGCGGGTCCTGCATTCGGTTCCGGTCGGAGCGGGCGACTCCGACATCGACCACGTCCTCATCGGCCCGCCGGGAGTCCTTACCGTGAACTCCAAGCACCACCCCGGCGCCAACGTCTGGGTCGTGCCCAAGCAGATCAGAGTCAACAACCAGCCCGTGCCCTATTTGAGGAACTCCCGACATGAAGCCGCTCGCGCCGCGAAGCTGCTCACTGCCGCCGCTGGATTCCCCGTCCCCGCGACCGCTGTCCTGATCTTTCGTCTCGGATCGGGATCGCTGACGATCCGTGAGCACCCCGGCGACGTCCTGGTCTACCGCGCCACCAAGGCGTTCACGGCGCTGCGCAACCTTCCGCCGCGCTTGACGGTCGCGCAGGTTGGCGCACTCTACGAGGCGGCCCGGTGGCACTCGACGTGGCAGCCGCGCTGAGCGTGCATCCACCTACGACGGACCATGGACGGGCTGAGCTGTGCAAGCGGTCCTCGAAGGTGTACCCACGCTCGCCGGTGTAGAGGGCGACGCCGGCGATGAACGCCTCGCCGACTGCGTCGCGCAGCTTCCGCAGGCCGCGGAGGTCGTCGCCCGGCACGCGTCCGGCTGCCTTGATCTCGAACGCGACACCTGCGCCGTCGTCACGTTCGACGACCAGGTCGACCTCGTCCCCGTCATAGGTTCGCCAGTGACCCACGCCGGCGATGCCGTCCATCCAGTTCGCTTCACCGCGGGCCAGTACGGTCACCCGACCAGGACCGTGGCGAACCGCCGGGGACCTCGAGCTGGCAACCCTCGGGTGGGTCCACCGGCACACCACCACGAGGCTGCACGGCTACCGCGACGACGTCCCACCTGCCGAGTTCGAAACCACGTTCTACGCTACCCACGGAGCCGAGCAACCCTGGTCGACATCCATCAGCCTGTCTCTCCATCAGACCGAGGGCGATTCGGCCACGGTGCTTGGCCCGTGGATATCCGGTCGTGAGCAACAGGAGGTAGGCGGTGGCTTCTCTCACCTGCACAACGCTCCCTCGAACCGCACGTCGTACTCACACGAGCTCACCGCGGCCGACGTGAACGGGGACAGGGCAGACGCTGTCGGCCACCAGCGCGTGCAGGCGTCCGCCAACGGAATACCCCGGCAGTACTCGCCTGGCGTGACGCAGATCCATCACCGCGAGGACGGGAATGGGAGGGTCGCGCAACGCAACACGGACGCGCTGTCTCAGATGTCGCTAGCGCCAGCAGACGCAGCGCCCCAGGCCGAGGCGGGTCACGATGCCTGAGTCGGTCCGGATCAGGGGCGCACGCGTCCACAATCTGAAGGACATCTCGCTCGACATCCCGCGGGACGCCCTGGTCGCCTTCGTGGGCGTGTCGGGGTCGGGCAAGTCGTCGCTGGTGTTCGACACGATCCACACCGAGGCCCAGCGTCAGCTCATCGAGACCTTCAGCTCGTTCGCCCGGCGTCGGCTGCCCAAGCTCAGCAGGCCCGACGTGGATGACATCGAGAACCTGTCGACCTCCATCGTGATCGACCAGAAGCGCCTCGGCCGGACACTGCGGTCCACTGTCGGCACGGCCACCGAGGTTGCCACCTACTTGCGGCTGCTGTTCGCGCGCTGCGGCGACCTGGACGGCGCGCCGTCATTCATCTTCAGCTTCAACCACCCGACCGGAATGTGTCAGGCCTGCTCCGGGCTGGGCACCCTCATCCGCGTCGACGCCGACCAACTTCTTGACACGACGAAGACCCTCCGCGAGGGCGCCCTGACGCATCCCGACTGGAAGGTGAACGGCTGGAACTGGCGCGAACTCATGGCGATCGACCTCTTCGACGTCGACCGGCCGGTATCGACCTTCACCGCTCAGGAACGCCAGCTCCTCCTCTACGGCGACGACATCCCGATCACCCGTTCCCATGGCGGCGGCACCTACGCCAAGACCTGGCGGGGCGCGGCCAGGCGCCTCGAGCGCTACTTCACCGACCAAGCCGAGGACGGCGCTGCGCCGGGCAAGCGCGATGCGTACCACCAGTACCTGCGCTATGTGGAGTGCGACACCTGCTCCGGCTCCCGCCTCAACGAGCGGGCCCGCTCCGTGCGGCTCGCCGGGCTCGGAATCCACGAGGCGTCCACCCTGGAACTGGCCGAGCTGGACGGCTGGCTGGCCACGATCACCGGGCCGATCGCCGACCCACTCGTGCACAAGATGCGGCGCATCCTCAGCCACCTGATCGACATCGGCGTCGGCTACCTCTCCTTGGCGCGCAGCGTGGCCAGCCTGTCGGGCGGCGAGAGCCAGCGCGTCAAGATGGCCCGCCAGCTCGACTGCGACCTCGTGGGCATGCTGTACGTCCTCGACGAGCCGTCCATCGGACTCCACCCTCGCGACGTCGGCAAGCTGGTCGACCTGCTGCGACAGCTCCAGCTGAAGGGCAACTCCGTCCTCGTGGTGGAGCACGAGCCGACCGTCATCGCATCCGCCGACCACGTGGTCGAGATCGGCCCCGTCGCGGGCCGGGACGGCGGCCACGTCGTCTTTGCCGGGCCGGCGTCCGACTTCGCGGCGGCCGACACCCTCACGGCCCGGACGTTGCGGGGCTTCAGGATCGCGCCGCGTCCCCGGCGTCCCTGGGGCGAGGCACACGCAATCCGGGGCGCGCGCGCACACAACCTGGTCGACCTCGACGTCGACATCCCGACGTGCGTCCTCGTCGCGCTCACCGGAGTCGCCGGAAGCGGAAAGAGCACGCTCATGCAGGAGGTGTTCCTGCCCGCGCATCCCGAGGCCGTCGTAGTGGACCAGACTGCGATCGGGCGCAGCAGTCGGTCGGTCCCCGCCACCTACCTGGGGTTGTTCGACGTCCTGCGGAAGCGTTTCGCACGACACACCGGACGGCCGGCGTCCCAGTTCAGCTTCAATGCTGCCGGCGCCTGCTCGGAGTGCAAGGGTGCGGGTTCGATCGCGGTCGAGATGTCGTTCCTGGACGACGTGCGCACGACGTGCACGACCTGCGGCGGGCGCCGCTACACCGACGAGGTTCTCGCCCTCACCTGGGATGGCCTCAACATCTGGGATGTCCTGTCCCTCACCGCGGTCGAGGCCTTGGAGCGGTTCGAGAATGACCGGGATCTGCGACCCACCCTCCAGATCCTCGTCGACGTGGGCCTCGGCTACCTGACGCTCGGCCAGCCCCTGTCGACGCTGTCCGGCGGTGAGGCCCAACGCCTCAAGCTGGCCACCGAGCTCGGGAAGCAGGGCAACCTGTACGTGCTCGACGAGCCAACCACCGGACTCCATGCCACCGACACAGACAGGCTCATGGTCCTCCTGGACCGGCTCGTGGACGACGGCAACTCCGTCATCGTCATCGAACACGACATGTCCGTCGTCGCCCGCTGCGACTGGGTCATCGACCTCGGCCCCGAGGGCGGCAAGCAGGGCGGACGCCTCGTGGCCACCGGCACCCCCGAAGACGTGGCACGTGCAGGAATCGGGTACACCGCCCACTACCTCGCAGAGGTCATGGCCCTGCACCCTCGGGCCGAAAGCACCTAGTACTGCGTGTCACTAGTTGGCTCATTAGTTGGCTCAGTGTTGAGGGTTGGGGATCGTGGGGCACGGCGAGTCGTCCTGCTCGTGGTCTGGTGATCGATGACGAGGACCGCGGGGAGCTGGTGCGGTTGACGAGGTCCTCGATGGTGGCGGCAGGGTTGGCGACACGGGCGCGGATCGTGCTGGCGGCCGGGTCGTTCCGGTTCTCCACCGACCCCGAGCTGGTCGCCAAGGTCACCGACGTCGTGGGGCCCTACCTCGCCCCACCCCAGAACTCGATCGTGCTGTACGCAGACGAGAAGTCCCAGATCCAGGCTTCCGGCCGCACCGCCCCGGTGCTGCCGACCCGGCCGCACCTGATCGAGCGCCGTTCGGCCGACTGCGTCCGCGCCTACCCCGAGCGCGAGCTGCACCTGGTCATGGACAACTACGCGGCCCGCACGACCCCCGAGGTCAGAGACTGGCTCGCCGCGAACCCCCGCGTGGTCGTCCACCTCACGCCCACCCACGCGTCGTGGATGAACCTGGTCGCGGTCTGGTTCTTGGTCATCGAACGCCAGGCGATCCACCGCGGCACCGACACCGCGGTCAAAGACCCGAATGCCAAGATCCGCACCTTCATCGACGGCGGGAACGACCGCGCCCACCCCTTCATCTGGACCGCAGCCGCCGACGACATCCTCAAGAAGGCCAACCGAAAGACAACGTCAGACACGCGGCACTAGACCGTCCAACTGCTACCGAGACCGATCTGGACGGCTGACCTCACCAACGTCGAAGGGCCCGCCACCTGCACACTCGCAGGTGACGGGCCCTTCACGCGCGGAGGATGGGGGATTCGAACCCCCGAGGGCTTTCACCCAACACGCTTTCCAAGCGTGCGCCATAGGCCACTAGGCGAATCCTCCCGGCCCACAGAGGTTACTAGATCCGCGGAGGGGACTGGTACCGGGGGTCCTCCCGGTCCACGGCCCGAGAAGGAGTCAATCGGCAGGACGCGAACGCCGCCCTACAGCCCCGAGACCAGCCACAGCAGCCGACCGGCACACGCCGCCGGCACGTCAGCCGCCAGTGATGCGGACGCGCCCGCCTCCGCGAGTATGCCGCCGCCGAACTCCACGTGATCACCGAGCCGGTACGTGGTGCCCCCGACAACGAGGGCGTCACCGTCCCAGTGGACCCCGCGAGGGAAGACCGGGACGGAATCGGCGACCGCACCGCCGGTGCCATCATCGCGGACGACGACACAGCCATCGACCCGCTCCAAGGTGCCGGCCAACAGCGCAGCGAACCCGCCTGGACCGCCTGCGGGGTCGTAGACGGCAACGTCGGTCGGAGCAGGCGGCGGTGTCGATCCGCCGCACCCCGCCGTGAGCGCGAGCGCAAGCACCACCATGCCGACGACGCCCGTCCGGGCCCCTGTCTCCATCGCCCCAGACTGGCACGGAGCAGCAGCTCACGCCGGGTGACGCGTGATCACCACCCGATCGAGGCGAGCGGGCTACGCTTCCGGTTGTGTCTCGTCTATCGCGCACCGGGTGGTGGCCGTCCTTGCGGCGGCCGTGACCTGAACCTGTCTCGAGCTGCCTTCGGGTGGCTCGACGACGTGCGCGACGCGCGGCGAGGCGACGGTGAAGGCAGCTCCCTGAACGTCTGGGAGAACCGTGAGCACCACCGTGACCACCACCACCGACAGCACCGCCGCGTCGTTCGCCGTGTCCGCCGCGCGCAGCGCACAGCTTGAGGCTCAGATCGCTGAGCGTCCGGCCGACTTCCGGGTCCTGACCGGGGACCGACCCACCGGCGCCCTGCACCTCGGGCACTACTTCGGCACGCTCGCCAACCGGGTGCGCCTGCAGCGCGCCGGCGTCGACGTGTTCGTCGTCATCCCCGACTACCAGGTCATCACGGACCGGGACAGCGTCGGGCAGCTCTCACGGAACGTCGACGAGCTGCTGCTGGACTACCTCGCCGCCGGGATCGACCCGGACACCGCGACGGTGTTCACCCACAGTGCGGTGCCGGCGCTGAACCAGCTGATGCTGCCGTTCCTCAGCCTGGTCACCGCGGCGGAGCTGCGGCGCAACCCGACGGTGAAGGCCGAGGCGGAGGCCACCGGGGAACGAGCCATGAGCGGGCTGCTCCTGACCTACCCGGTGCACCAGGCTGCGGACATCCTGTTCTGCCATGGCAACCTCGTGCCGGTCGGCCGCGACCAGCTGCCGCACGTGGAGACCGCGCGGCTGATCGCCCGTCGCTTCAACGAGCGTTACGCAGGCGGTGAGGTCGTGTTCGCCGAGCCCGACGCTCTGCTCACCGGCGCGTCCGTCCTGCTCGGGATCGACGGCGCCAAGATGAGCAAGTCGCGCGGCAACGCGATCGAGCTGCGCAGCACCGAGGACGAGACCGCTGCGCTGATCCGCCGGGCCAAGACCGACGCGCACCGGACGATCACCTACGACCCGGTCGGCCGCCCGGAGGTCGCGAGCCTGCTGCTCACCGCATCCATGTGCACCGGGGCCGACCCCGTCGACGTTGCCGACTCGATCGGCGACCGCGGCGCCGGCGCCCTCAAGGTACTGGTGACCGAGGCGGTGAACGAGTACTTCCGTCCGCTCCGACGTCGGCGGAGCGACCTGGCGGGCGACCCCGGCTACCTCCGCGCGGTGCTGGCCCGCGGCAACGCCCGCGCCAACGAGATCGCCGACGACACCCTCGGCCACGTCCGCCGGGTCATGGACATGACGTACTAGGGCCGGCGTCAGTCCTGCGACGCGAGCTGCACGAGGTTCCCGCAGGTGTCGTCGAGCACGGCCGTCGTGAGCGGCCCGATCGCCAAGGGCTCCTGCGTGAACCGCACGCCGAGCTCGACGAGTCGCGCGTGCTCGGCACGGACGTCGGCCACCGCGAAGGACGTGAACGGGATGCCGTCGGCGACGAGCGCGCGCTTGAACGGTCCGACGGCGGGATGGTCGTCGGGCTCGAGGACGAGCTCAGGCCCGGTCTCGTCGCCGGGTGCGGCGACCGTCAGCCACCGGTGCTCGCCCATGGCGACCTCGGTCTTCTTCACGAAGCCGAGGACGTCGGTGTAGAACCGCAGCGCCTTGTCCTGGTCGTCGACGAAGATGCTGGTGAGAACGATGCGGGGCATGTGGCGCCTGGTTCCTGTACCGGTCGCCGCGCGCCGTCGCGCGGCGGCCTCGTGTCGAGGTCGTGGGTCGTGGCGCGGCCGTCCCTGCGGGTCCGGTCGAGCCGGTCGGGGTCGCGTCGTGCAGCTGTGCGGGCGGGATCCGTGACGGGCAGGGAGCCCACCGACCGCATCGTGACCTTAGGCGTGTGGCGACGGAGGTGTCACGTCTGCCCCGACGGGGGTGGGAGCCGAACCGTCGGGGCAGGCGTCGCACGACGGCGCGGACGCACGTGCCCGGATGAGCGTGGGCGGCCCGTCTCACACCTCGTTCTGCCAGCGGTGCACGGTCCCGTCGGCCAGCACCAGCAGGCCGCTCGTGCCGAACAGCGTGCTGACCCACTCGATCGCCGACCGACCCCGGGCCACGGCGGCGGTGGCCCACACGTCGGCCCACATGAGCGACGGGCCGATCACCGTCGCCGAGAGCACCTCGACGGCGGCCTCGCCGATGTGCGGGTCGACGATGTGCGCCCCACGCGCCGCGAGTCCCGACGTCGCCGTCCCGCCCTCGCGGATGGGGAACGTCGCGATGGTGCGTGCACGGTCCGTCGGGTCCTGGATGCCGATCGTCCACGGCTCCGGCTCGTCCCCGGGGGTCAGGAGGATGTCCCCGCCGGCGCCGATGGCCAGCGCGAGGGACGGGACAGCGCTGAAGTGCCGTGCCACGCGCGCGACGGCCCACGTCTTGACCAGGACGGTCGGGTCGAACACCCCGGGGCGTCCGGGGATCGAGTTCCACGCGTCGACGTACCCGTCGGTCCGCAGCCGGGCCGACTCGCACAGCCGGTGGACCTCCCGCACCGCGGGGTCGCTGTCGGCGATCGTCAGCTCGCCGCGCTGGATGCGGCTGATCTGCGAGTCCTCGCGGTACGTGGAGAACATCGCGTCGGCGGCGCGCAGGTCGGCGAAGACCCGTGCGACGGCCTGCTCGGCGGCGTGACCGCGGGCCTCCTCGCCGCGGACGTGCACGCTGATCGGCATGCCCATGATCTGCTCGACCCACACGCGACGGGTGCCGGCCGCCGCCTCGGCACGCAGGGTGGCGACGGCGTCGGCGATGGCGTCCGGGAGGTCGGTGGTCACAACCCCGCCTGGTCGAGGGCGCTCTGCAGCGACTGGAGGTACCCGGTGCTCGTGTACGTCGCGCCGCCGACCATCGAGACCTTGGCGGACTGCGCCGCGACGGCTTCCTTCGCGAGGACGGGGACCGCGTACTGGTCGACCTGCTCGTCGTAGCTGTTGCCGTGCGGCAGCACGATCGCATTGACGTCGGTGAACTTGCCGCCGGTGACGGTGATCTTCACCTGCACCGGGCCGTACGGCGTGTCGGCGGACTGCCCGGTGAACGTTCCGTCCTTGCCCTTCTTCGTGGCGGTGGTGGTGCCGGACTTCGCGGCGGCCGCGGGAGGAGCAGCCGCGGCGGGGGCGGGGGTGGAGGCACCGGACCCCGAGCCCGATCCCGCACCGGACCCGCTCGCGAGCGACGCGAGGCTCGCGCCACCGCGGTTCGTGCTCGTGGGCCAGGCCATGAGCAGCACGAGCGCGGTGATGGTGCTGCTGAAGACGACGACGATGCGGCGCATGAGGTTTCCGTTCCTACCAGGAGAACTGTTCGATGTGCAGGGCGTCGTCGGGCACTCCGGCCGAGCGGAGGTCCGCTGACACGGCCTCCACCCAGGGCGCGGCGCCGCAGACGTAGACGTCACACTCGGCGATGTCGGGGACGAGCAGCTTGACGGCCTTGCGCCCGGGGACGTGCCCCAGGTGCGACGGGAGCCACCCGGTCCCGGCCTTGCTGCGCGGGCCGACGAGGTCGAGGACCCGCAGGTACCCGGCGTCGACGAGGGCGTCGATGTCCTTCTGCAAGGGCTTGTCCTCGGGGCCGCTGACCCGGCGCACGAGGGTCATCGGGCGGTCCAGGGACTTGCTGTGCGCGGCGGCGTCCTGCAGGAGGGCGATCAGCGGCGCGATGCCGAGACCGCTGCCGACCGCGACCAGGGCCTTGCGGGACCGCATGTCCGGGGTCAGACGGCCGTAGGGGCCTTCCACCATCACCTTGGTGCCGGGAGCGAGATTCATGATCCGCTGCCCGTCGTCCCCGCGGACGCCGACCGTCACGCGCAGACCGTGGGACGTCGGAGCCGCCGAGAGCGAGAGCGGGTGCCCGCGCGTCCAGCCGGGCCCGGTCCGGAACCGCCAGACGAAGAACTGACCGGGCGCCGCCTGGAGCTTCGAGAGCTGCGGACCCGCCATGTGCACCGACACGACACCAGGGGATTCGGGCACGACGTGGGTGACGCGCAACCCGTGACGCGTCGAGCGGGCAAGGGGGAGGGCGACCCGGAAGACCAGCACGCTCACGAGCGCGACCCCGTACAGACCCCACCAGTAGGCGGTCGCGAGCGGCGACGCGAGGAAGTCCGTGCCGGTCCAGAGCTGGTGCGGCAGGGCGAGGCCCGCGCCGAGGTACGCGTACAGGTGCAGCAGGTGCCACGACTCGTAGCGGAGCTTGCGACGGGCGGCGCGGATCGACGTGGAAATGATCAGTACGAACAGCGCGGTGCCGGCGGTCGCGATCAGCATCCCGGGCGCGGTCAGGATCAGCGAGATCGCCTCGTTCAGGATCCCGACCTGACCGAGCATCGCGTACCCGATCGTGATGAGCACGACGTGCACGAGCAGCAGGTTCACGGAGGTGAACCCGATGAGCCGGTGCCACCGGGTGATCTTGTCCTGACCGAGCGCCCGCTCGACCCACGGGATGCGGGCCATCGCGAGGACCTGCAGGAGCAGCAGGTCCGAGCTGATGAGCCCGCTCAGCCGTCCGGTGGTGAGGAAGAACGACGAGCTGCTGGCCGTGAGGTTCTGCACCCCGTTGTGGGACACCCACAGGGCGACCACCACAAGGATGCTGGCCCAGACGACCACGCCGACGGCGTCGGTCCACCAGAGCTGGCGCCGTGGGGCGCGCAACCGGACCGGTCGGGTACCGCCGACCCGGGCAGCGCGCGGAAGTGTCGTCGTGGCCATGAGTACAAGGTCCCCCACCCGACTGGGGTGATGCTGACGGCTTCCTGGGAGTTTGCCATGGACCCTCCACGGCTTCGAGGGACGTCGCCGCTGCGTTAGGCTTGGAGTCGACCCCTCGTGCGGCGTCATCTCGCTGAACCCCCCCAGGGCCGGAAGGCAGCAAGGGCAGGCGAGCTCTGACGGGTGTGCGGGGGGGTCCTTGCTTTCCCTGGCCCTGGCCCTGGCCCCGGCCCCATGTCCCGCGTCGCCGCCGCCCCCCGCGCCCCCGCTCCTGCGCCGAGATCGTGAGTCCGGCGCGAGGTCGCACGGTGTGACGTGCGATCTCGCACGAAACTCACGATCTCGCGGGCCAGTCGGGCCAGTCGGGCCTGTCGGGCCTGTCGGGCGAGTCAGGCTGGGCGGGCTGGCTGGGGCGGCGCACGGTCAGGATGTCGGGGGTGGGGTGCGCATCGCGAGGCGGGTGAAGGTCTGGGCGACGCCGGCGTCGGACTTGAGTCGGCGGACCAGGCGGTCGAGGGCGGCCGCGTCGGGCACCACGGCGTGCACCAGGTAGTCGTAGCTGCCGGTCAGGTGGACCGCGTCGAGGAGCTCGGGGAACGCACCCGACGCGCGTGACGCCGCGAAGGCCTCGTACGTCACGTCGGGGCGCAGCCGCAGGTCGATGAACACCTCGAGACCAGGTCGCGCCGGGGCGCCGACGGGAGAGTCGGCCGCCGGCACCCGGATCGTGAAGCCGAGGATCTCGCCGTCCGCCTCGAGGCGTCGCACGCGCGCCGCCGCCGCGTTCGCCGACAGCCCGACGCGCGTCCCGAGCTCGCGGAACGGCAACCGCGCATCTGCGGTCAGCTCGCGGAGGATGTCGCGGTCGATCTGGTCCATTCAGCCATCCTTGCACCCCGGGCCGCGACAGTCGCGGTCGCAGCAGCGACAATCGCAGCGTCGTCCTCGACCGGCCGCCCCCGCACGCCATGATCGCCCGATGAACCTGACTCTGGCGGGACCGCCGGTCGCCGCGCTGACGGGCGTTGTCCCGCCGCTGGCGACCGGCCTCGCCGCGGGTCTGGCCGTCGCGATGCCCCTCGGGGCGATCGGTGTGCTCCTGCTCCACGAGGGGATGTCGCGGGGCACCCGGACCGCGCTCGCGGGCGCGGCGGGGGTCGCCTCGGTGGACGCCGTCTACGCGACGGTGGCGGTGCTCGCCGGTGCCGGGGTGTCGGCGGCCCTCGCCGGGCACGAGTCCACCATCAGGCTCGTCGGAGCCCTGGTGCTCGGGGCGATCGCGGTCCGCGGACTGCTCGGGGCGCTCCGAGGACCACGTGGGTCGGCTGCCGGGACCGCCGACGACGCGGTGAACGTTCTCGGCCCGTCCCGCCCGCTCCGGGTCTACGGACGCTTCGTCGCGCTCACCGCGATCAACCCGCTCACCGCGACGGCGTTCGCCGTGCTCGCGGCGGGTCTCGCGCAGCGGTGGTCGTCGTCGGCAGACCGCTGGGCGTTCGTCGTCGGCGTGGCGGTCGCCTCGCTGGCGTGGCAGGCGGTGCTCGCCGTCGCCGGCGGACTGCTCGGTGCCCGGGTGCGCGCGCGGTCGGACGACCGGTTGCGTCGTGCCCTGGGGGTCGGTGGATTCGGGCTCGTCGGGGTGCTCGCCGTCGTGCTCGCCGTCGGGTAGCGGGGCAGCGCGGCGAAGGTGCAGGAAGGCCCGACGGGGGAGGACGACGTCGGACCGGACCTCTAGAGTTCGGGGGTGACCACTGCGCTGTACCGCCGCTATCGCCCGGAGAACTTCGCCGAGGTGATCGGTCAGGAGCACGTCACCGGCCCGTTGCGGCAGGCGCTCCGGTCCGGCCAGGTGAACCACGCCTACCTGTTCTCCGGTCCGCGCGGCTGCGGGAAGACGAGTTCGGCGCGCATCCTCGCGAGGATCCTCAACTGCGTCGAGAACACCCCCGAGCACCCGACGGACACCCCGTGCGGTGTGTGCGCCTCGTGCGTCGAGCTGTCCCGCGGGGGCCCGGGCAGCCTGGACGTCGTCGAGATCGACGCCGCGAGCCACGGTGGGGTGGACGACGCGCGTGAGCTCCGGGAGCGGGCCACGTTCGCGCCGGCCCGGGACCGCTTCAAGATCTTCATCCTCGACGAGGCCCACATGGTCACGCCGCAGGGCTTCAACGCGCTGCTCAAGATCGTCGAGGAGCCGCCGCCGCACGTGAAGTTCGTGTTCGCGACCACCGAGCCGGACAAGGTCATCGGCACGATCCGCTCGCGGACGCACCACTACCCGTTCCGTCTCGTCCCGCCGGACGTCCTGATCGACTACCTCGGCCAGCTGTGCACCGCCGAAGGGGTCACCGTCGGCGGCGGCGTCCTGCCGCTCGTCGTCCGCGCGGGGGCGGGATCGGTCCGCGACGCGCTGTCCGTGCTCGACCAGCTCGTCGCCGGGTCCGGCCCCGACGGGATCGACTACGAGAGCGCCGTCGCGCTCCTCGGCTTCACGCACGTGTCGCTGCTCGACGACCTCGTTGGTGCCGTCACCGTCGGGGACGGCGCGAGCGCGTTCCGGGTCGTCGAGCGCGTCATCAGCACGGGGCACGAGCCGCGCAGGTTCGTCGAGGACCTCCTCGAGCGCATCCGCGACCTGATCGTCATCTCGGCCTCCGGGGACGCCGCCGGTGCGGTGTTCCGCGAGCTTCCCGCTGACCAGCTCGCAGCGATGCGACTCCAGGCCGGTCACCTGGGTGCCGCCGAGCTCTCCCGGGCCGCCGACCTCGTCAACGACGCCCTGCGCGAGATGACCGGCGCGACGTCACCCCGGCTGCACCTCGAGCTGCTGGTCGCCCGGCTGCTGCTGCCCTCGGCGGACGACGACGTGGCCGGCTTCGGGGCGCGGCTCGACCGTCTCGAACGCGGCGGCTGGGCCACCGGCGTCTCAACGGGTGCGGCCGCACCGCGCGATGCCGAGGCGGGTGCGACCGACGAGCCGACGGTCACGGCCGCCGGTGCGGTCTCCGCCGCCGGTGGGCGTGGCGCCGCCGCGGTCCGTGCCGCGCTGGGGAACGCGTCGACCGGTGCCCGGGCGCAGACCGGGCCGACGTCTGCACCGTCGCGGCCGGCCGCGCAAGAGACGAGCGCGGTCGCACAGGCGGGTGCGCGGGACGGCAACGCTGCTGTGCCCGTGGCGCCTGCAGCGCCCGCAGCGCCTGCGGTGCCGGGGGCGGTCGTTCCGGGGGCTGCGGTGCGTGACGAGGCAGTGTCGGCGACCGCAGCGCCTGACACGGCGGCGACCAGGACCGTGGCGCCGGTGACCGAAGTGCCGGTGACCGAAGCGCCGAACACCGCAGCGCCAGCCACCGCGGCGACCGAGGCCGTGGCGCCGATGACCGGAGCAGTCGAGCCGACGGTGCCAGCGACCGCGGCATCTGTGACCGGAGCGGCCGAGCCGGCGGCCTCGGCCCCCTCGACGCGTACCCGCTCAGCGGCGGCCCCCACGACGCCCAGCCCCACGACGCCCGACTCCACGAACGCTGCGCCGCCGGACGACGTGGCCTGGCCCGAGGTTGCCCAGCCGGCCGTTGCCCAGCCTGCCGTTGCCCAGCAGGTCGTCGCCCAGCCGGCCGTCGGCGAGCCCGCTGCCGCCGCCCGACCGGCAGTCGCCGATCCCGCGCCGACCCCCGAGAGCGCCCTCGCACCGGAGCCCACCGCCTCCTCGGAGGTCGAGCCGCAGGCCACCCCGGCGACGGGAAGCGCCGAGCCTTCCGCTGCACCCGTCCCGGCGGGTCTCGACCCGGTCGGGACGGAGCCCAGTGAACCGCGCAGCGATGGCCGTTCGGGCGCCGAGACGGAGATGCTGCGCCGGCGGTGGCCTGAGGTCCTCGAGACGCTCAAGCAGATCAAGCGGGTCAGCTGGATCCTCGTCAGCCAGAACGCGCAGGTCGCCGACCTCGACGCGACCACCCTGCGGCTCGCGTTCACCGGCGCGGGAGTGGCGACCGCGTTCCGCAACGGACCGCACGCAGCCGCCATCCAGCAGGCCGTCCGCGAGACGCTCGGGTTCGACGTCCGCGTCGAGGGCGTGCTCGACGAGCACGCAGGCACAGCCGCCGGCCGGCCTCGAGCGACAGCGGCACCGACCGACGCCGAGGCGCGAGCAGGTGGATCGGCTGCACCGACCAGCAAGACTGCCGCACCAGCCGGTGCGCGCGGCGCCGCCCGACAGGCAGCCGCTGATCCAGCGCCGTCCGGTGCAGCGCTCTCCGGCACGCCGGCACCCTCGCGTGGCGTCCCCCCCCACGGTGAAGACCACCCCGACCCAGGACCAGGCAGCAGAGGCGACCCAGGACCGGCCAGCTGAGGCCTGGGGGTCCGACGGCATCCCCGATGCCGAAGAGCCGGACGACTCCGACTGGGGTGGACTCGACCCCGACGACGGCTCGCCCGTCGCCGCACCCGCGCGGCCGAGCGTCGGCCGGCCCGCACCCTCGCAGCCGAGCGCCGGCCGGCCCGCCCCCACCGGCAGCCCGTCCACCCGGCCCTCACCCGACGCCCGAACTGCCGCCACGGCACCGGCCCCCGGAGCCCGGCCCGCTCCGGACCGTCAGGCTGCTCCCCGACCCGCGAGCGGACGGCCGTTGAGCGCCCGGGAGGCGGGCGAGCTCGCCTACGCGCGAGCCGAGGCCGCACGGCGCGCCGCCGCTGTCGTCGAGGACTCGCCCTCGCCGGACGACCCCGACCTCGCGGTCTCCGGGCTGACCGGCGCACCCCTGGTGGCCCAGATGCTCGGCGGGACGGTCATCGACGAGCAGCTCGGCGACGAGGTCTGACCGGACAGTCGGCACCAGGACGACCCTGACGTCGGACCGACCCCGTAGGCTGGCGGCGTGTACGAGGGCGCGGTTCAGGATCTGATCGACGAGCTCGGGCGACTGCCCGGGGTCGGCCCCAAGAGCGCCCAGCGGATCGCATTCCACCTGCTCGCCGCTGACCCGATCGACGTCCGCCGGCTCGTCGACGCGTTGACCGAGGTCAAGGCACGCGTGCGGTTCTGCGACGTCTGCGGCAACGTCACGCAGGAGGACCAGTGCCGGGTCTGCCGTGACCCGCGGCGGTCACCCGCAGTGATCTGCGTCGTCGAAGAACCCAAGGACGTCGTCGCGATCGAACGCACCCGGGAGTTCCGCGGCAAGTACCACGTGCTCGGCGGCGCCATCAACCCGATCGCCGGCATCGGCCCGGACGACCTGCGGATCACGCAGCTGCTGACGCGGCTCGCCTCCGGCGAGGTCACCGAGGTCATCCTCGCGATGGACCCGAACGTCGAGGGCGAGGCCACGGCGACGTACCTCGCCCGGATGCTCGTCCCCATGGGGCTGAACGTCAGCAGACTCGCCTCCGGCCTTCCCGTCGGCGGCGACCTGGAGTACGCCGACGAGGTCACCCTCGGTCGCGCGTTCGAAGGAAGGCGGAGGATCAGTGCCTGAGAGACGTCCGACCCCGGAGGCGACCACGTCGCCCGCACCTGCCGAACCCCAGACGCCACCGTCCGAGGACGTCGCGAACCTCGTCGAGATCGCCCAGACCATGGCCGCCCAGTCACGGAGCTTCCTCAGCACGGTCACCGAGGTCGCGTCCGGCACCAACCCGGAGGCCGTCGTCCCGCTCCTGCTCCTCGCGACGTCGGACGTCCTGTCCGCAGGTGCCCGGCTCGGTGCGATGGTCGACGTCGTCCCCGCGTCACGGTTCGAGCCGGATCTCGGCCCCGACCCGGACGTCGACCCGCTGCGCACCGGTCTGGCCAACGTCCTCGAAGGGATCGACGAGTACGTCGAGGTCGAGGACCCGCTGCTCGGCGCCGACGTCACCGGGGGAACGCTCTCCGGGGACCTGTCCGCCATCGCATCCGCCCTGGCCCAAGGGCTACGGCACTTCGAGGCCGACCAGATCCTCGAGGCGCTGTGGTGGTGGCAGTTCTCGTACCTGTCGGTCTGGGGCGAGCGCGCCTCGAGCGTCCTGCGAGTCGTGCAGGTGATCCTGGCCCACCTGCGGCTCGACGTCGAGGACGACGTCGCCGCCGAAGCCGAGTACGACGCCCTGCAGGCCTAGGTTCGTCGTCCGCGGGCCCGTCAGGCGCCCCCGGACACGCCGTCAGGCGACCCGGGTCCCGCGCGGGAGGACCTTCTGCGGGATCCGCAACCGGCGGACCGCCAGGGCGACGGACCCCGCACCGATCAGCAGGTAGGCGCCCACGCCCCACGGCCACACGGGTGCGGAGTCGAGCCGACGCTCCGGCACGGGGGACACGTAGCCGGGGCCTTGCGTCCAGCAGTTGTCGACGACCATCTCCGGCCCGGTACGCGCGTAGCGGACCCCGGTACGGATGGCGGAGAGCGGGTCGAAGCTCGTCTGGTCCAGCGTGGACGTCGTCGCCGGTGCGGCGTCGGCGACGATCACGAACGGGTTGAGCGCCAGCAGCCACCACGTGCGCTCGGTGTGCACCACCGTGCGGGTCTCGGAGAACCAGGAGCACTCGGGGGTGAGCTCGGAGTCCCAGCTCTCGACGCCGTAGACCTTCACCTCGGCGTGGGTGTTGACGAGCGGGACGGTCAGACCGAACAGGATCAGCGTGAGGGCGCTGAGCCCGGCGACGGTCAGGTAGGTCAGCACCGCCGAGCCCGACGTGCGTGCCGTCAGGGCGGAGAACCCCAGGCCGATCGCGCACACGACCGCCAGGATCAGGGCCAGCACCAGCACCGTGGCGACGAGCGCCATGACGCGCACCCCGCCGGCTGCCAGGGCCCAGACGATGAACGGCAGGCTCGCACCGAGGAACGCGAGTGCGGCGACCCACGACGCGGCGAGCTTGCCGATCACGATCTCCGCCGCCGAGAGCAGCGTGACCTGCAGAGTCGCGAGGGTGCCGGCGTTGCGGTCCCCGTTGATCGAGGTCGCGCTCAACGTCGGGGCGACCAGGAGCCCGAGGAACAGCACGAAGAAGACCACGAACCCGAAGATCACCGGGCCCGCCGGTGCCACCCCGCCCGTCCCACTCAGGAACGAGACGCTGCCGGACGCGAGGGCCGTGATCCCGCCGACGACGACGAACCACACGACGAGCGCGACGATCCACCGGGTGGAGCGCACCCGCTGCCGGAGCTCCAGCACGGCGACGGTCCTCACGCCGCTCCAGGTCAGGGCCCACGCCCCACGGTGCGGCGCCGACGGGCGGACGGGGCCTGCGCCGACGGCGCTCTCGACGGTGCTCATCGCCGCTCCTCCTCGAGGGACAGGTAGGTCTGCTCGAGAGCGCCGCCGGCCGGCGCGAGCGACGTCACGGGGATCCCGGCTGTCACGGCGTCCTTCAGGAGTGCGGCCGCGGACGCCTCGCCGTCGAGGGCGATGAGCAGCGCCCCGGGGGCGTCGGCCGGTGGGGCGACCGAGTCCTCCGCGTCCCACGGGACCCGGACGCTCGTCAGCCACGCGGCGAGGGCGCTCGCGGACAGCGCACGCACGCGCCACGTCCGACGCGCCGCGCTCGCGGCCTGCACGGTCTCGGCGGCGACGGTCCGACCGCGCGACAGGAACACGGCGTCGTCGGCCATCTCGTCGAGCTCGGTGAGCACGTGGCTCGACACGAGGACCGTCCGCCCTTCGGCCCCGAGCCGGCGGAGCAGGAGCCGCAGGTCCACCCGGGAGCGTGGGTCGAGGCCGCCGGCGGGTTCGTCGAGCAGCAGCACGGAGGGGTCGTGGACCAGGGCGCGGGCGAGACCGAGGCGCTGCTTCTGACCGCGCGACAGCACGCGTGCGGGGCTGTCCGCGAGCTCGGTGAGGTGCACCGTGTCGAGCAGCTCGCTCGCCCGGCTCGCGGCGTCCGCGCGGGACATCCGGTACGCGGCGCCGACGGTCGTGAGCACCTCGCGTGCGGTGAGCGAGTCCCACGTGCCGAACGCGTCGGGCATCCAGCCGACGAGCGCCCGGGTGGCGTACCCCTCGGTCACGGGGTCGTAGCCGTCGACCGTCAGGTGGCCCGCGTCGGGGACGAGGAGACCGGCGAGCATCAGCAGCAGCGTCGTCTTGCCGGAGCCGTTCGGACCGATGAGGGCCGTGACGGCGCCCGCCCGTGCGGTCAGGTCGACGCCGGCGACGGCGTGGACCGAGCCGAAGGAACGGTGCACCCCGGTGGCGACGATGCCTCGTGCACGCGGACCGTCGCCCGCCCCTGTGATCGACATGACCTTCACGCTAGGGGGCTGCCTCGGCGTGCGCGCGGCGTTCGCTGTGCAGATCATGTGCGTGTTCCGCGCGACTGCTGAGCGCTCCCGTCGCAGGGCGCGACCGGTGTATCCACACTGCGGACCTCCACCGTTCCGCAGTGTGGGCCGTCATAGACTCCGCGGTGACTCGCACGTGCTCGAGCGCCGTCAGGACGACGTTCCGGCGCGGGCCGTCAGCTCACCCCTTCCCGAACAACCCGGAGTGCTGACCGTGGCTCTCATCGTCCAGAAGTACGGCGGCTCGTCCGTCGCCAACGCCGAGTCCATCAAGCGCGTGGCGAAGCGGATCACGGAGGCGAAGCGCGCCGGCGACGACGTGGTCGTGGTCGTCTCGGCGATGGGGGACACGACGGACGAGCTCCTCGACCTCGCGCACGAGATCTCCCCGGTGCCGCCGAACCGCGAGCTCGACATGCTCCTGACCGCGGGCGAGCGCATCTCGATGGCCCTGCTGGCGATGGCGATCGCGAACCTCGGTGTCGAGGCGCGTTCCTTCACGGGGTCCCAGGCCGGGGTCATCACGGACGACGTGCACGGACGCGCCCGGATCATCGACGTCACCCCGGGCCGCATCCGCTCGGCCCTCGAGGACGGCGCGGTCGCGGTCGTCGCCGGCTTCCAGGGAGTCGCCCAGAACAGCAAGGACATCACGACCCTCGGGCGCGGCGGCTCGGACACCACCGCCGTCGCGCTCGCAGCCGCGCTCGGCGCGGACGTCTGCGAGATCTACACCGACGTCGACGGGGTCTTCACGGCCGACCCGCGGATCGCACGATCGGCACGCAAGATCGACAGGATCAGCTACGACGAGATGCTCGAGCTCGCCGCGAGCGGCGCCAAGGTGCTCGCCGTGCGGTGCGTCGAGTACGCGCGCCGCTACGGGGTGCCCGTGCACGTGCGTTCCTCGTTCTCGGGTCGCACAGGCACACTGGTGACGGATGCGCCGACGAGCGCTCAGGACGGAGAGGGACAGATGGAGCAGCCGATCATCGCGGGCGTCGCGCACGACCGCAGCGAGGCCAAGATCACGGTCGTCGGCGTCCCGGACGTCCCCGGCAAGGCCGCGCGGATCTTCGAGGTCGTCGCAAGTGCCGGCGTCAACATCGACATGATCGTGCAGAACGTCTCCGAGGCGGCGACCGGGAAGACGGACATCTCGTTCACGCTGCCCGCGACGGACGGCGTGAAGGCGACGACGTCGCTCACGACCCACCAGAGCGACATCGGGTTCGCGTCGCTCCAGTTCGACGACACGATCGGCAAGCTCTCGCTGGTCGGTGCCGGCATGCGGTCCCACCCGGGCGTCTCCGCGCAGTTCTTCGCGGCGCTCTCCGGCGCGGGGATCAACATCGAGATGATCTCGACGTCGGAGATCCGCATCTCGGTCGTCACCCGGGCGGACAGCCTCGACGACGCGGTGCGCGCGGTGCACACCGCCTTCAACCTGGACACCACGGCCGACGAGGCCGTGGTCTACGGCGGGACGGGACGGTAGTCATGAGCGAGCGCGCAGGTCTTCGCGTCGGCGTCGTCGGGGCCACCGGTCAGGTGGGGGCCGTCATGCGCCGACTCCTCGACGAGCGGGACTTCCCGGTCTCTGAGATCCGGTTCTTCGCCTCGGCCCGGTCCGCCGGCACCACGCTGCCGTGGAAGGGCACCGACGTCGTCGTCGAGGACGCGGCGACGGCCGACCCGACGGGGCTCGACATCGCCCTGTTCTCCGCCGGCGGAGCGACGTCCAAGGTCCAGGCCCCGCGTTTCGCCGCGGCCGGCGTCACCGTGATCGACAACTCGTCGGCGTGGCGGATGGACCCGGACGTCCCCCTGGTCGTCTCCGAGGTCAACCCGGAGGCGATCCGGGACGCGCGCAAGGGCATCATCGCCAACCCGAACTGCACCACGATGGCCGCGATGCCCGTGCTCAAGGTCCTCGACACCGAGGCCGGCCTCGAGCGCCTGATCGTGTCGACCTACCAGGCGGTGTCCGGCAGCGGCCTCGCCGGGGCCACCGAGCTCGCCGGTCAGGTGCGCGCCGCGGTCGCCGGTGAGACCCCCCTCGAGGCCCTCGTGCACGACGGCTCGGCCGTCACGCTCCCGGAGCCCGTCAAGTACGTCGCACCGATCGCCTTCAACGTCGTGGCACTCGCGGGGAACCTCGTCGACGACGGCTCCGAGGAGACCGACGAGGAGCAGAAGCTCCGCAACGAGTCCCGCAAGATCCTCGGGCTGCCGGACCTCCTCGTGGCCGGCACGTGCGTGCGTGTCCCGGTGTTCACGGGGCACAGCCTGTCGATCAACGCCGAGTTCGCCCGCGCGATCACGCCGGACCGTGCCCGCGAGCTGCTCGCGGACGCACCGGGCGTGCAGCTCGCCGACGTCCCGACGCCGCTCACCGCCGCCGGGATCGACCCGAGCCTCGTGGGCCGCATCCGCCAGGACCAGAGCGTCCCGGGCGGCCGTGGTCTGGTGCTGTTCATCAGCAACGACAACCTGCGCAAGGGCGCCGCCCTCAACGCGGTGCAGATCGCCGAGGTCATCGCCGCCGGGGTACCCGCCTCCGCCTGACACCGCGAGGTCGGCGGCCGCTGCCCGAGCGAGGGCGCTCGCGGCCGTCGCAGCCTCGCTGACGGGTGCGCCAGGGGCCACCCGGTGTGCCCGCCGTGTGCCCGTGACGGCCGTGCCCTGCCTCGGGCTGGGCCTTGCCGTGTCCGTGCCCGTGGTGGGCATGTCCGGCTCGACTCTCGGACCGGTCGGCGCGTTGCGGTGACATCGCGACGCGCGTCGCGGCGGCGTCGACGCGCGATACCTCGTTGCGCGCTGAGCGCGGACGCTGACCCACGGCACGTTGCCGTCGGCAAGGTCATCCGTGCCTCCGGCCGACCCGGCCGATCCCCGTTCGCCTGCGCGTCCGCTTGCCCGTTCGCAGGCGCGTCGGCGGCGCCGTCGTCGTGCTGCGCCGGTGCGATTCAGGCACTGTACATTCTGGTACCCACAATCTAGAATCCTCGTTCTACGCTCGACAGACCGATGTGGCTCATGACGAGGAACGAGGAAGCAATGACGCTTGCCGTAGCTGCGATGTCCCATGTCCCCGGCTTCGGGGTCGTCGACCCCGGCGGGACGATCTTCGAGGAGATGAACGCCGCGATCGGTCGGGTCCGCGCGTTCGTCGAGGACTTCGACCCCGACGTCACGATCGCGTTCGGGCCGGACCACTTCAACGGCGTCCTCTACGAGATGATGCCGCCCTTCTGCATCGGCGCCCAGGCCAGCGGCATCGGCGACTACGGCACCCGGGAGGGCCCGCTGCCCGTCGACAGCGTCCTCGCGCGAGAGCTGCTCGAGGCCGTCCTCGCCGAGGGCATCGACATCGCGCGGTCCGAGCGGCTCCGCGTCGACCACGGCATGCTCCAGCCGCTGGAGTTCCTCTACGGGCACGACTTCACGACCGCGTTCGTGCCGATCTTCGTCAACTCCGTGGGTCACCCGCTGACGCCGATGAACCGGGTGCGCCTCCTCGGCGAGGCCGTGGGCCGCGCGGCGCAGAAGCTCGACAAGCGCGTGCTCATGCTCGCCTCCGGCGGGCTGTCCCATGACCCGCCGCTGCCCGAGTGGGACATCGCCGAGCAGGCGGTGCGCGACCGGATCACGACCGGCGGTACGACCCGTGAGCAGCAGGCCGCTCGGGAGGCCGCGATCCTCGAGGGGCTGCGCAACTACGACGAGGCGACCGCGACGTCGATGCAGCCGCTGGACGAGGAGTGGGACACCACGATCCTCGACGCGTGCCGTGGCGGCGACCTCACCGTCGTCGACCCGTGGACCAGCGCATGGATGCGAGCCGGTGGCGGCAGGGGCGCGCAGGAGGTCCGCACCTGGATCGCCGCGTACAGCGGCCTCGCGACGGCCGGCCCGTACCACCTGGTCGTCGACGAGTACTGGCCCGTGCACTCCTGGGGCAGCGGCTTCGCGGTCACCGCTGCGGTGAGCGACGCCGCATGACGTCGCTCGGGACCTTCTGGCCGGAGGTCGCCGACCTTCCGCACCGGCTCGAGTACGTCGACGTCGGCCCGTGGCGCACCCGGGTGCTCACCGTCGGTGACGGTGAGCGCACCGTGGTCCTGCTCGCGGGCACCAGCGGGCACATCGAGGCGTTCACGCACAACATCCGCGCGCTGGCGCAGGCCTACCGTGTCGTCGCGTACGACTACCCGGGTCACGGCTTCACGACCCTCGCGGAGTCCGACCTGGAGATCCCGGACTACGAGCAGCACCTCCTCGGGCTGCTCGACGCGCTCGGGCTCGACGCAGTTGACCTGTGCGGGGAGTCGCTCGGGGGGTGGATCGCGATCAAGGTCGCGGCCCACCACCCCGAGCGGGTACGCACGCTCGTCCTCGCCGCACCGGGCGGCCGGATGGTCACCACCGGGGCGATCGGCCGGACCCGATCGGTGAGCCGGCAGGCCGTCGAGCAGCCCACGTTCGAGAACGTCAAGGCTCGCCTGCAGGTCGTGATCCACGACCCGAACCTGATCACCGACGAGCTCGTCGAGGTGCGGCGCAGCATCTACGCCCGCGACGGCTTCGCCCGCTCGATGGACCACATCATGGTGCTCCAGGACCCTGAGACGAGGTTCCGCAACCGGGTCTCCGACGAGGACTACGCCGCGATCCCGGTCCCGACGCTCCTCGTGTGGACGGACCACGAGCCGTCGGGCGGGATCGAGACCGGGGAGCGGCTCGCCGCGATGATCCCGGACGGCGAGCTGCTCGTGATCCGCGACGCGGCGCACTGGCCGCAGTGGGAGGACGCCCCCACCTTCAACGAGCGCGTCCTGGACTTCCTGGGCAGAAAGGGCTGACGACGATGCCGGAGCTGTACCAGCAGATCGCCGACGACCTCGCGACGGCGCGGCGCACGCGGATCCCCATCCCGCACATCCGGCACCGGTTGCCGGAGCGCGACCTCGACGCGGCCTACGCGATCTCGGAGATCAACACCCACCGGCGCGAGGTCGAGGAAGGGCGCGTCCGCGTCGGCCGGAAGGTCGGGCTGACCAACCCGAAGGTGCAGGAGTGGGCCGGCGTGAAGGAGCCGGACTACGGGATCGTCCTCGACGACATGGTGTTCACCGACGGCGTGGTCCGCCCGCAGACGGCGTACATCAAGCCGAAGATCGAGGCTGAGATCGCGTTCGTGCTCGGCGAGGACCTGCTCTCGTCCGACCTGGACGCCGTCGTCGGTGCGATCGACTACGTCACGCCGGCCATCGAGCTGGTCGACTGCCGTTACCTCGACTACAAGATGGGGATCGTCGACACGATCGCGGACAACGCGGCGTGCGCGGGGCTCGTCACCGGTGCGGTGCGCGTCCCGTACGGCGAGCTCGATCTCCGCGAGGTCGAGATGGTGCTCTACCGCGGTGACGAGGAGGTCACCCGTGGTGTGGGCCGCAACGTCATGACGGACCCGGTCAACGCGATCCGGTGGCTCGCCGAGACGTCGATCCGCATCGGCAAGCCGCTGCGCGCCGGGGAGATCCTGCTCTCCGGGTCGATCGGGCTCATCGTCTGGTGGGACCCCGACGTGCCGTACACGGCGTCCTACACCGGTGGCCTCGGCACGGTCACCGCCACCCTCGACTCGACGGGGGCGACAGCATGACCGAGATCGACGTCCGTACCCGGGTGCAGATCGAGCAGCTCGTCGCCGAGCACCACTGGCTCCTCGACCACGGTCGCGCGGACCTGCTCCACACCCTCTACACCGAGGACGCCGTCTCGACCGGTCCACTGGGGACCATGGAGGGGCGGGACGCGATCCGCGCGTGGGGCGAACGGCGGGTCACCCAGAGCGGTGGCGTCGTCCGGCACCTCTCGGGCGGGACCCGGCTGTCGCTCGAGGACGGCGTCCTGCGCGGGACGACGTACTACCTCACGTTCCGCGACTCGTCCCCGGACCCGCTGCTGCCGGCGAGCGTCGGCGAGTTCCGCGAGGAGTACGCGAACGTCGACGGGCGGTGGTTGATCCGGCGCCGCGAGATCGTGCCGGTGTTCGGTGCGGCGAACGCCGCCGCGCACGCCCGGCGCCTCGCCGAGGGAGGCCAGGGATGACGGCCGACCTGCAGCGTCGCGGCCCCGCCCTGCTGCACGTCGCGACCCCGTCGCTGTCCGTCGTCGAGGGTGTCCTGGCGGCCGGCTACGACGGCGTGGTGGTCGACCTCCAGCACGGCGAGGTCGGCCTCGAGGCCGCTTGCATGATGCTGCGCGCGATCCCGCGTGGCACCGCGCACGCCTACGCCCGGGTGTCGAGCATCGACTCCGGGGCGATCGGCCGGCTGCTCGACAGCGGCGCGCGCGGCATCGTCGCGCCGACGGTCGAGTCCGCGGACGAGGCCCGCGCCCTCGTCGCCGCGGCGAAGTACCCGCCGCTGGGTCGGCGCAGCCTCGGCCCGAGCCGCCCCGCGCTGTACGACGGCGCGGACTACTGCCGGGCGGGCAACGCGGCCGTCGCCGCCGTCGTGCAGATCGAGACCCGCCTCGGGGTCGAGCGCGCGGACGAGATCCTCGCGGTCGAGGGGGTCGACTCGGTCTACCTCGGCCCTGCCGACCTGGCCGTCTCGTACGGTCTGCCGGGTCGGGCCGACTGGGAGGCGGGACCGGTCCTCGACGCGATCGAGACCGCGACGGCTACAGCCCGGCGCCATGGCCGGACCGTCGGCCTCTACTGCGCGTCGGCCGGGTACGCCGCCGCGCTTCTCGAGCGCGGGCTCGTCGACTACGTCGGACTGGGCATCGACCTGGTCCTCGTCACCCGCGCGGCCCGTGACCTCATCGAGCAGCTGAAAGGCACCCCGTGAACGTCGACACCGACATCGTCATCATCGGCGCCGGTCCCACCGGCCTGACCCTCGCCAACCTGCTCGGTCAGCGCGGCATCCGCGTCGTGCTCCTCGAGGCGCGCACCGAGCTGATCGACTACCCCCGCGCGGTCGGCATCGACGACGAGTCGATGCGCGCCATGCAGACCATCGGCCTGGTGGACGAGGTGCTCCCGCACACCGTCCCCGACCAGGCCGTGCGGATTGTCAACGGTGCCGGCAAGGTCATCGCGGAGATCGACCCGCGGACCCGGGAGTTCGGCTGGCCGCGTCGGAACGGGTTCGTGCAGCCCCTGGTCGACCAGGTGCTCCTCGACGGGCTGAAGCGTTTCGACACGGTGGACGTGCGGTTCGGGGTGGAGGCCGTCGGGCTCCGCCAGGGGGCCGACAGCGCGACCGTCGTGGTGCGCGCCGCGGACGGGACGACCACGGACGTCGTCGGGCGCTACGTGGTCGGGTGCGAGGGTGGCCGGTCCTTCACCCGGCAGCAGCTCGGCATCGCGTTCGACGGTGAGACGCGGCAGCAGCGGGGCCTGGTGATCGACGTCGAGCGGGACCCGCTCGGCACGCCGCACGCCGTGTTCGGCGGTGACCCGAAGCGCGGCTACGCGACGCTCAGCCTGCCCCACGGGATCCGCCGCTGGGAGTTCATGCTGCTCGACGACGAGACGGACGAGGTCGCGACCTCCGACGCGTTCGTCCACCGGCTGCTGGCCGCGCACGTGCCGGACCCCCGGTCGCTGCAGATCATCCGCAGGCGGGTGTACGCCCACCATGCGCGGATCGCCGAGCGCTTCCGGGAGGGTCGGGTCCTGCTCGCGGGCGATGCGGCGCACGTCATGCCGGTCGTGGCCGGGCAGGGCTGGAACTCCTGCATCCGCGACGCGATGAACCTGGGGTGGAAGCTGGCCGCCGTCGTCGAGGGCCGGTCCACGGACGCGCTGCTCGACACGTACGCGCGGGAACGACGCGACCACGTCAAGGCCATGGTCGAGCTGTCGGTGAGCATGAGCAACCTCGTCGCGAACCGCAGCCCGTTGCGCTCGGGCCTGCGCGACGCCACCGCCGCGGTGGTCGATCGGCTGCCCCGGCTCCGGGAGTGGGTCTCCGGGCAGGGGTTCAAGCCGATGCCGAAGTACGAGGACGGGGTGGTCGTGGCGACCCCGTTGCCGAGGTTCAAGTCGGTGCCCGTCGTCGACGACGGTCACCGGTCGACCGGGATGCTGTTCCCGCAGCCACGCGTGCGCACGGCGGACGCGCGCGACGTGCTGCTCGACGACGCGACGGGCAGCGACTGGCGGGTGTTCATGTGGAACAACGACCCGGTGCTGTTCCTGTCGGAGGCGACCCGACGCCGGCTCGACGGCCTCGAGGCGCGACTCGTCCAGGTCGTCCCGTCCGAGCAGCTCCCGTGGGCCGTCCAGCATGCGTCGCCGGGGGTGCTCGTCGTGGGCGACACGTCGGGTGCGCTCAAGGCGTGGTTCCACCGGCGCCCGTTCTCCGCGATCGTCGTGCGCCCGGACCACGTGGTCGCTGCGGAGTGCCTGGCGCAGGAGCTCGACGCCGTGGTGGACAAGGTCATCGCCACGACGCGGCCGACCGCCGCACTGCGGTGACGCAGAATGCATAATCTATTGACGAATGCGTTGTACGCACCTACGTTGTGAGATGCCTGCCGAAGCCCGTCAACGATGACGCCGCCGGCCCGTACGTTCGCTCAAAGAAGAGGGAGACAATGAAGTCATTCACATCGCGCGTACTCGCCGTGGGTGCGCTCGGGCTCGCACTGGTGCTGTCCGGCTGCTCGAACGGATCGGTGTCGGGGGGCACCACCGACAACGGGAGCGCCAACTCGACGCTCACCCACGTGACCCTCGGGCTCTTCCCGTCCTCGGCGCAGGCCGCCTTCCAGGTCGCCATCGACCAGGGCTTCTTCAAGGACCAGGGGCTGGACCTCGAGCTCGTCGTCGGCCAGGGCAGCGCAGCCCAGCTGCCGGCGCTGAGCTCCGGGAGCCTGGACTTCATGCTCACCAGCCCGATCACGCCGCTGCTCGCGAACACCCAGGGCCTCGACGTCAAGATCATCTCCGGCTACGCCCGCAACAACCCCGACGTCGTCGACGACTCGACCGTCGTCGTGACCGGCAAGGACTCGACCATCCACAGCGCGAAGGACCTGGCCGGCAAGACCGTCTCGGTCAACGCCCTCGGGAGCGTCGGCGAGATGGGGATCAAGGAAGCCGTCGAGAAGGACGGCGGCGACCCCAGCACGATCAAGTTCGTCCAGCTCGGGCTCAGCGAGGTGCCCGCGCAGGTCGCCGCCGGCCAGATCGACGCAGGCATGACCGGCTCGCCGTTCATCCAGCAGGTCCTCGACAAGGGTGGTCGCGTCGTGAGCGACTTCATCACCGCTGCGGGCCTCGGGGAGAGCGAGCTCGTGATCGCCGCGAGCGGCAACCTGACCACCAAGGACCCCGCGAAGGTGAAGGCCTTCGTCGCCGCTCTCGACAAGGCGCTGCCGTACCTCAACGAGCACCACCAGGCGATCATCGACATGATGCCCAAGGTGCTCGGTATCCCCGCGGCGGTCGCGGCCAAGTCGGAGTTCATGATCTGGGACCCGACGGTCCACCAGGCCGCACTCGGCACCTTCGCCGACCTCATGGTCAAGTTCGACATCGTCAAGAAGCAGCCGGACGTCAACGCGACCGTCTGGGCGCACTGACTCGGCCGGGGCGGGGAGCGTCGACCTCGGCGACTCCCCGCCCCGCCCCTCGGTCGCACCGCCCCGGTGGCCCCGCCCCCGCTCGTACCGCCACCCCACGCACCCGCCGTCGGTGCCCGCACCACCAGGAAGGAGCCAGTCGACATGAGCCACGCCGTTCCCGAACCCGGCCTGGGGCGACCCCCGCGCCGTCGCGTCCGGGTGTCGTGGAGCTCGTCCGGCCCGATCGTGCTCGGTGCGGCAGGGATCCTCGCGTCCCTCGTGCTCTGGCAGCTGTACTCGCTCCTCGGCCCCGTCGACCCGGAGCACCTGCCGCCGCCGACGATCGTCCTGCGTCAGTTCTTCCTCAACCTCACGTACGTGCAGTTCTGGGTCGCGATCGGGCACACGCTGTGGGCGTGGTTCCTCGGGCTGGCCGTGTCCGCGGTGGCCGGGTTCATCGCCGGGCTCGCGATCGGGTCGAGCCGGTTCCTGCGCGAGGCCACCCACTCGACGATCGAGTTCCTCCGGCCGATCCCGTCCGTGGGTCTCATCCCGCTCGCGGCGCTGCTGTTCGGTCCGCGGATCGGGTCGGAGCTCATGATCATCGTCTACGCGTGCTTCTGGATCGTGCTCATCCAGGTGCTCTACGGCATCGCCGACATCGACAAGGTCGCCGACGACACGGTCCGCACGATGCGGATGGGCCCGAAGGACCGGGTTAAGTACCTCGTGTTCCCGACGCTCCTGCCGTACCTCGTCACCGGAATCCGGCTCACCGCCACCGTCGCGCTCATCCTCGCGATCAGCGTCGAGCTCATCGTCGGCACCCCCGGCCTGGGGCACGAGGTCGCGAAGGCCCAGATCAACGGCTCCGCGCCGGCCCTCATCGCCCTCATCCTCACCAGCGGCGTGTTCGGCATCTCGATCAACGCGGTGATGCGTTTCCTCGAACGGCGCGTGCTGTTCTGGCACTCCTCGATCCGGTCGGAGGTGGCGGCATGAGGGCCTTGCGACTGCTCGCCCGGTGGTTCGGCCTCCCGATCCTCCTCGTGGGGGCCTGGTGGCTGCTCACCCGCGACGGTGCGAACTTCTACGTGCCCCAGCCGGGTCAGATCCTCGACTCGCTGGTGCACGTCTGGCTCGGCGAGCTCCTCGTGTCCGACGTCGTGCCGAGCCTCCTGCGTCTGGCCGCCGCGCTGGTCATCTCGATCGTCGTCGGCATCGGCCTCGGGGCCGTCATCGGCGCGTCCCGACGGGTGCGCTGGCTCGTCGAGCCGCTCCTGGAGTTCATGCGTGCGATCCCGGCGACGATCCTCATCCCGGTGCTGCTCCTCGTCATCGGCATCAACGACGCGACGAAGATCACCGTCATCGTCCTCGGCTGCGTCTGGCCGATCCTGCTCAACACGATCGCCGGGGTGCGGGCGATCGACGAGGTGCTCTCCGACACCGGGCACGTCTACCGCATCGAGGGACGCGCACGCCTGATGTACCTGACCCTGCCCGGAGCCTCGCCGCAGATCATGACGGGGATCAGGCAGAGCCTCTCGGTCGGCCTCATCCTCATGGTCGTCTCCGAGATGTTCGCGTCGACCGCGGGGATCGGCTTCGCGATCATCGACTTCCAGAACCGCATCGCCATCCCCGACATGTGGGGCGGCATCCTGCTGCTCGGCATCATCGGCGTGGCGCTGTCCGCGCTGTTCCAGACGGTCCAGCGCCGGATCCTCGCGTGGTACATCGGCCTGAAGGAGGCTTCCCATGACGGATGAGACGGCAGACGTCCGACTCCGGGTGCATGAGGTGCAGAAGATCTACCGGTCGCGCACGGGTGCGGACGTCGAGGCGGTGCGGTCGCTGACCTTCGACCTGCGTGCGAAGGAGTTCGCCTGCCTGGTCGGGCCGTCCGGGAGCGGCAAGACGACACTGCTCAAGTGCATCGCCGGTCTGCTCGAGCCCACCTCCGGCACGATCGTCCTCGACGGCGAACGGGTGGTAGGTCCGGCCAGGGGCATGGCCGTCGTGTTCCAGGAGTACGCCCGCAGCCTCTTCCCGTGGATGACGGTCGAGGCGAACGTCGAGCTGCCGCTCAAGACGGCCGGCATCCCCAAGGCGGAGCGGGCGGAGCGGATCGCCGACGCGCTGTCCTCCGTCGGGCTCGACCACGTCCGCAAGAGCCACCCGTGGCAGCTCTCCGGCGGCATGCAGCAGCGGGTCGCGATCGCACGCGCGGTCGCCTCGCACCCGAGCGTGCTCCTCATGGACGAGCCGTTCGCCGCCGTCGACGCCCAGACCCGCGCCGAGCTCGAGGACCTCGTGCGGCGCGTGTGGAAGACGCACGACATGACGATCCTGTTCATCACGCACGACATCGACGAGTCGGTCTACCTCGGCGAACGCGTGCTCGTGCTGTCGAGCTCGCCGACGGTCGTCCAGCACGACCTGACGATCGACCTCCCGGTCGATCGCGACCAGGGCGTCACCCGGGCGCTCCCGCGGTTCGCCGAGCTGCGCGAGCAGGTCTACGACCAGGTCCAGATGGCCAAGACGAACCGTGGCGGCGTCCGCGCCGCGATCGTGCGATGACCGCCGGGCCGCGGTGTCGGCACACCGCGGCACATCGTCGACAACTACGCTGATCACCCCGGAGGGGGTCCGGCTCTCCACGAGCCGGTTCGGAGATTGCGGAGCGAGAATGGCCAGGCGACCTCACGCCCATCAGACGACACCCGAGAACGAGCGCGCGATCCTGGACGCGGTCCTGTCGCTCGCGGTCACCGCCGGCTACGACGGCACCACGATGGCCGACGTGGCCCGGGTGTCCGGCCTGCCCATCGGGTCGGTCTACTGGCACTTCGAGAACAAGGAGCAGCTGTTCGTCGCCCTGATCGACTACTGCTTCGAGCTGTGGAAGACGGCGCACACCGGCCCGACCAACCGCGACATCCTCAGCACGAGCATCGCCGGCTCCGCGGCGCTCTCGGCGGACCCGAAGAACGCCCCCGAGGCGTTCTGGATCATCGGCCTGATCTTCGCCCTCGAGAAGCGGCTCGAACGGAACCAGGCACGGCAGCGGTACCTCGACGTGCGCGAGAGGATGTTCGAGATCATCGTCGCGCAGGTCGGCCACACGCTCCCGGCGGCCGCTCTCGCCGCCGAGCCCGACCTTGCGCGCAAGATCGTCGTCCTGGGCCGGGCGCTCACCGACGGCTTCTACATCGCGGCCTCGGCGGGCGACGACATCGACTTCGCCGAGTTCGCCGACCTGTCGGCGACCGCAATCGAGGCGCTCGTCGCGCGCTACGCCGACCACGGGGCTCCGGCGGACCAAGTGGGAGTCGCCGATCTGGCCGAACATGCTGAGCATGTGGGGGAGGGCTGACGCATGCCACGACCGACCAAGGCCGCGATCATCGTCGGAGGTGGCTCCGGGATCGCCGCCGCCGCAGCCACCGAGCTCGCCCGGCACGGCTACGGCATCGCCGTGATGTCGCCCTCCGGTCGAGGCTCGGCCCTCGCCGCGGAGCTCGGCGGCGTCGGGCTCGACGGGTCGAACCGCTCGGTCGAGGACCTCGCGGCGATCGTCGACCTCACCCTCACGCGGTACGGCCGGATCGACGCGGTCGTCAACGGGTCGGGGCACGCGGCGAGCGGTCCGGTGCTCGACCTCACCGACGAGGACTGGACCGACGGCATGGAGGGCTACCTGCTCAACGTCGTCCGGATGGCGCGCCTCGTCACCCCGCACCTGATCGCCGCCGGCGGCGGTTCGATCGTGAACATCTCGACGAGCTCGCCGTTCGAGCCGAACCCGCGGTACCCGGTCTCGGCGACGTTCCGGGCCGCGCTCGCGTCGTTCACCAAGCTGTACGCCGACGAGTACGGGCCGTCGAACGTCCGGATGAACAACGTGCTCCCCGGCTTCACCAAGGAGGACCCGTCGACGGTGCCCGCGGAGTGGACGTCGCGGATCCCGCTGCGGCGCGCGGCGAGCACCGCCGAGGTCGCCCGCCTCATCCGGTTCCTCGCGACGGAGGAGTCGTCGTACGTCACCGGCCAGAACCTGCGCATCGACGGCGGGGTCACGCGGTCGGTCTGAGGTGCCGACCGGGTCTGAGGTGCCGGCCGGGTCAGGCCGGTTCGGCGCCCGGTCTGGCGGCGGCGCCTGTTCTGGTGGCGGTGCCGGCAGCCGTGCCCGCTCCGGTGCCGGCGCGCGTGGCCGGGTCCGGCGCGAGGAGCTCCGCCGCCTCGATCACCGTGACGCTGAGGGTGTAGTGCGAGTGCAGGAGTCGGGCCGCCTCGTCGGCGTCCCGTGCGAGCACGGCGTCGAGGATCGCCCGGTGCTCGGCCTCGATGTCCCGGGCCTCGGCCTGGGGAGAGGCGGCCGCCCACTGCCGGTACAGCGCGGTGGCGTCGGCGAGCGTGGCGGCGAGATCCGTGAGGACGGCGAGCCGGCACGGTTCGAGGAGCTTCGCGTGGAACGCCTGGTGGGCGACGAACCACTCGTCGGTGATGTGGTGGGGGTCGTCGGGCCGTCGGCGAGGAGTGCGCTCGAGCGTGTGGTGGATGGCGATGAGCTCGGACTCCCAGGCGAGGTCGCCCCGTTCGACGGCGAGCGCGATCCCGAACGCCTCGACCCGGCACCGCAGCTCGGTGAGGTCGCGCAGCTCGTCGAGCGACAGCTCCGCGACGAAGAACCCGTGGTTCGGCGAGAACCGGACGAGCCTCTCACCTGCGAGCCGGGTCAGTGCCTCGCGGACGACGGTGGTGCTCGTCTCATAGCGCTCGGCGAGCCGACCCACGGGCAGCCGGGCGCCCGGTGCCCACTCCGCCCCGAGGATGTCGTTCCGCAGCAGATCCCGGACCGCGTCGCTGAGGCTCTCCCACTTCGACCGTCGCGCCATGGGCACAGCGTATCCAACCCGCAATCCGCTTGCTATTGTGCATTACCCAAGTCAGAATGTATTACCAGCGCACCAGGAGCGAGCCGCCGCCGACGCGACGGTCATGAGGGTCGCGCGCAACGACGTCAATGACGACCGAGAGGACCGACATGCGGTTTGCGAGCTACCTCAACCTGGCCGGGGTGCCCACCTGGGGCGCCGAGCAAGGCGGGATGCTGCACGACCTCGGCCCGAGCGGTCTCGGAGTCGCGTCGACGCTCAAGGCGGCGATCGTCGACGCGCGGCTCGCCGACCTCCCCGACCTCGGCACGGCCCCGACGCAGCCCACCGACGGGACGACCTTCCTGCCGGTGATCGGCGACCCCGGGAAGATCATCTGCATCGGCGTCAACTACCGGACGCACCAGAGCGAGACCGGCCGGGCCGACGTCCCCGCACCCACCGTGTTCATCCGCTACCCGGACACGCTCGCCGCACACGGCGCCGATCTGCCGATCCCCTCCGAGACGGCCATGTACGACTACGAGGGCGAGCTCGCCCTCGTCGTCGGCGCCCCCGCCTCCCATGTGTCGGAGGCAGACGCGTGGGACGTCGTCGCGGGATACACCGCGTTCAACGACCTCAGTGCCCGTGACTGGCAGCGGCACACCGGTCAGTGGACCCCCGGCAAGAACTTTCCGGCGAGCGGGCCGTTCGGCCCCTTCTACACACCGGCGGGCGACCTCGGCGACATCACCGACCTCGTCCTCGAGACGCGGGTCAACGGTGAGGTGCGCCAGCATGCGCGTCTCTCCGACCTCATCTTCGACATCCCCGCGATCATCGCCTACGTCACGACGTTCACCCCGCTCGCCGCAGGAGACGTCATCGTCACGGGCACCCCCCGGCGGGGTGGGCCTGTTCCGCACGCCACCGCAGTTCCTCTCCGCCGGGGACGTCGTCGAGGTGGAGATCTCCAAGCTCGGGACGCTCCGCAACCGCCTCGTCTCTTGACCCGGACGCCGTCGCGTGGGAGGACCAGTCATGACACGTAGCGATGCCGTCGTGATCGGCGCGGGGCCCGTCGGGCTCACGGCTGCGCTGCTGCTCGCCGACGGCGGCGCCGACGTCGTCCTCGTCGAGTCCGCGACCGCGCCGAGCGACCTCCCGCGCGCGATCAGCATCGCCGACGAGACCTTCCGCACCCTGGCCCGGCTCGGGCTGAGCGACGCGCTCAAGGCCGAGTCCCTGCTCGACACGGGCAGCCGCTACTACGGCCGCGGGGACCGGCTCCTCGCGGAGTCCAAGCCCGTCCCGTCCCGGATCGGGCACCCGGCGAAGTCCCAGTTCGACCAGCCGGTGATGGAGGACCTGCTCTGGCGTCGCGCGCAGGACCACGAGCGCATCCGCTTCCTCACCGGCACCGCGGCCACGGCGATCACCGTCGACGACGCCGGCGTGGACGTCGACCTGGACGCACCGACCGGTGCCGTGCGGATCCGCGCCACGTGGCTGGTCGGCGCCGACGGCGGCCGCAGCTTCACCCGGGACGCGCTCGGCATCGCCCTGGTCGGCTCGACGCAGGTCGAGCGGTGGATCGTCATCGACCTGCTCGGCACCCCAGGCGAGCACGAGCGGTTCGCCGAGTTCCACGGCAACGGCACCCGGCCCTACGTCCTCGTCCCGGGCGCAGCAGGGCGACTACGCCTGGAGTTCATGCTGTTCCCCGACGAGGACCCCGACGCGATGACGAGCCCGGAACGGATCCGCGAGCTCGTCCGACCGTTCCATCCGCATGTGCGCCCCGACCAGATCAGGCGGGCCGCGGTCTACATCGCCCACCAGCGCGTCGCCCGCACCTACCGGCGTGGACGCGCGTTCCTCGTCGGCGACGCCGCCCACCTCATGCCGCCGTTCTCCGGTCAAGGGCTCAACGCGGGTGTCCGCGACGCCCTCAACCTCTCCTGGAAGCTGCTCGAGGCGCTCGACGGGCGGGCGACCGACCGGCTGCTCGACAGCTACGAGCACGAGCGGCGCACGCACGGCACGAAGATGGTGCGCGTCTCCCGCCGCACCGGCGCCGTCGTCATGGCGACCGGACCGTTCAAGCCCCGCGCCCGGGACCTCGCTCTGCGGCTCCTGCGCGCCGTCCCCTCGATCCGCGCCTACCTCACGAGCATGCGGTTCATCACGCCACCCGACTACAGCGACGGCGTGGCCGTCCCCGTCGGCCGCACCGCCGACTGGCGACTGGCGTCCTGGATAGGCCACGGGCTCTGGCAGCCCGAGGTCGAGGCCGCCGACGGCCTGGCCTCCGGGCTCGACGCGCACCTCGGCTCCGGCTGGACGCTCCTCGCCCTCGGCCCCGGCGACGACGCGTTCGTCGGGCTGGACCGGTTCTGGGACGCGATCGGCGCCAGACGGGTGCGCCTCCTGACCCACGGCGCGCAGCGGTCCGGCGCCACCTCGCACGTCGAGCTCGTCTGCCGCACCGGGGCGGTCGCCCGCGTCGCGAAGGAGCTCGCCGACACGCAGTACGTCGTGGTCCGGCCCGACCGATACGTCGCCGCCGTCTTCCCCGCCGACGACGAGCGCAGAGTGGTCGCCGCCCTGCGCGAGTTCGTCGACGACCGCCGCCCATCGCAGCACTGAGGAGCTGGAGTCGAGCATGCCGAGGACCCCGCACGTGTCGACACCACCGTCGACCGCCCACGACGACCTGTTCTGGCAGGACGAGTACGAGCCGATCACCGAGAGTGACCAGGAGCTGCGGGACGTCGTCGAGCGCGCCGAGCTCCCGGCCCTCCTCGCCGCGCTCGCAGCCGCGACCCGGGACCCGTCGTTGCTCCTCGACGAGCTGCGGCCGCCCCTCACCCCGGTCGACACGGTGGGGCACCCGCACGGCGGGATGACCGAGCAGCAGCAGGTCCGGGCGCGCGAGATCGCGCTCGACGGGCTGCGCCGGCTGCGCGACGAGCGGATCACCAGCGTCGACACGCTCCCGGACACCACCGTCGACGCGATCCTCGCGTACCTCACGGACGGCCGGCCCGCGTGGTGGCCGTCGCTGCGGCACGAGCTCGACCTCGCCGCGGACAAGGGCGGGGCGCCCGACTGGCGCTACGAGGACCTCGCCGGCGACCGTCCCGTCGAGGTGCTCGTCGTCGGCGCCGGCGTCGCCGGGATCGCCGCCGCCCACCGCTTCTCGCAGGCGCACCTGCCCGTGACGATCGTCGAGGCCTCGCACCGCATCGGCGGCACCTGGTGGAAGAACCACTACCCGGGCGTCCGCCTCGACACCCCGACGTTCGGCTACTCCTACTCGTTCGCGCAGCGCCCCGACTGGCCGCACCAGTTCGCCGAGGGCGGGGAGATCCTCGACTACCTCGAGACCGTCGCGGACCGGGCCGGGCTCACCGACCGGATCGAGTTCTCGACCGCGCTCGTGCGGGCCGAGTGGGACGACGACGAGCGGGTCTGGCTCGCCACGACGCGCACCGCCGACGGCGTCGAGCAGGTCCGCCGCTTCGCCGTCGTCGTCAGCGCCCTCGGCCAGCTCGACCGCCCGAACATCCCCGACCTCCCGGGCCGCGACACCTTCACCGGGGTCACGATGCACTCGCAGGAGTGGGACGACTCCGTCGACTGGCGGGGCGCGCGGGTCGCCGTGATCGGCACGGGCGCGAGCGCCTACCAGATCGTCCCGGCGATCGTCGACGAGGTTGCGGAGCTCGTCGTGTTCCAGCGCAGCGCACCGTGGATGCTCCCGGCCGACAACTACCACGAGCCGATGACCGACACGTTCGCGTGGCTCGTGCGCAAGGTGCCGCACTACGCCCAGTGGCACCGGCTGTGGGTGACCCTCCTCGGCATTCCCGGCCGGATCCACACGGTCACCGCCGAGGAGGGCTGGGACGGTGCGCCGCTGAGCGTCTCCCCGACGAACCAGCGGGTGCGCGACGTCCTCGTCGCACGGCTCGCCGAGCAGCTCGACGGCCGACCCGACCTGCTCGAGCACGCGATCCCCGGGTACCCGCCGGGCGCGAAGCGGATGCTGCGCGACAACGGGGTCTGGGCGGCCGCCCTGCGCTCTCCCCGGACGACCCTCGTGACCTCAGGGATCGACCGGTTCACCGAGAACGGCATCGTCACCGCGGACGGCGTGCACCACGAGGTCGACATCGTGGTCTACGCGACGGGGTTCCGGGCCGCCGACTTCCTCGACGGGGTCGTCGTGCGCGGACGTGACGGCCGCGAGATCCACGACTACTGGGCCGCCGACGCCCGCGCCTACAACGGAGTGACGGTCCCGGGGTTCCCGAACTTCTTCATGATCTACGGCCCGAACGTCGGCGGCGTCGTCGCCGGCAGCCTGCACTTCATGCTCGAACGTGCCTCCGAGTACGCGCTCGAGGCCGTGCACGAGCTGCTGGTCCGCGGGGTTCGCGCGCTGGACGTCCGGCAGGAGGCGCTCGACCGGTTCGTCGCCTGGGTCGACGCCGAGAACCGGAAGATGTCCTGGGGACAGCCGTACGTCCACAGCTGGTACCAGAACCGGTTCGGTCGCGTCTCGCAGATCTGGCCGTTCACGAATGCGGAGTACTGGGACGTCACCGAGTCGGTCGACCTGGACGACTACGAGCTCCTGCCCTGACCCGGGTGGGGGGATCGATGGCGCGTGCCCGGGTGCGGTGATGGCGCCTGCTCCAGGGACGACAGAGGGCCCGTCAGATCCCTCTGACGAGCCCTCATCCACCGGTCGGGGTGACAGGATTTGAACCTGCGACCTCTTCGTCCCGAACGAAGCGCGCTACCAAGCTGCGCCACACCCCGGTGAAGCCTGCTCAGGATAGCCGAGGTTGGGCAGTGCCACGAAACCGGTCCACGGATCAGCGACCGACGAGCGTCAGCAGCGTCGCCTCAGGTCGGCAGGCGAACCGGACCGGCGCGTACGGGGACGTCCCGAGGCCCGCCGAGACGTGCAGCCAGGTCGAGTGGACCGCTTGCCCCGCGGGAGTGTCGGGCCGGGCTCCTGGCCACCCGTGCAGACCCTTGGCCCGTCCGGGGTCGAGGTCGCAGTTGGTCACCAGGGCGCCGTAGAACGGGACCGCGAGCTGGCCGCCGTGCGTGTGTCCCGCGAGGATCAGGTCGCTGCCGTCGGCGAGCATCGCGTCGAGCACCCGGACGTACGGGGCATGCGCGACGCCGATCCTGAGTGCGCGTTCCGTGCCGGTCGTGCCGGGTGCGGAGGCGGCCTCGGGGGGACGGATCGGGAACCGGTCGCGGTCGAGATGAGGGTCGTCGACACCGACGAGGTCGACCGTGCGGCCCCCGGCCTCGACCGAGTCGCGGGTATTCGTCAGGTCGCGCCAGCCCGCGCGGACGAGCTCTGCCGCGAGCTCTCCGGCCGGTAGGCGAACGGGGAGGACGTGATGCGTGTCCCGGGCATCCGCGCGTAGGTATCGGGCCGGGTTCTTCAGCCGGGGCGCGTAGTAGTCGTTCGACCCCATCACGAAGGCGCCGGGGGTACCGAGCAGGGGATCCAGCGCATCCAGCACCGGGCGCAGGCCGTCAGCGTGCGCGATGTTGTCCCCGGTGTCCACGACGAGGTCCGGCCGCAGGCTCGCAAGATCGCGGACCCAGTCGCGCTTCCGCCGCTGCGACGGCGTCAGGTGCAGGTCCGACAGGTGCAGGACCCGCAACGGCGACGCGCCTGGCGGCAGCACCGGGACAGTGACCTCACGCAGCGCATACCAGTTGCGCTCGACGAGCGAGGCGTAGGCGAGCGCCGCTGCCCCAGCCGCCGCGAGGCTGCCGACAGCTGTGCCGGCGTGCCTCAATGGCCGACCGCAGGGGGTTCGACTTCCCGTTGGGCGGGCCCGTCGGCAGCCCGATGGGCGGCGAGACGACGACCGGAGCCGGTCCGTTCGACACGGTCAGCTCGACGCTGCTGCCCCGGGTCACGCTCGAGCCCGCGGCGGGGTTCGTCGAGGCTACGGTGCCGGCCGGCTGATCCGAGTACACCGGTGCCGGGGCCGTCGTGACGGTGAAGCCGGCGGCCTGGAGCGTGGCCGTCGCTGCGGCCGGCGACTGGCCGACCACGTTCGGCACGGTGACCTTGGCGCCATAGAGGAGGGTCGGGTCCGGGGCCGGGAAGGGCGTCGCCGGTGCGTTCGCGAGCGCTTGCAGCATGAACCGCTTCCAGGTCGGGGCGGAGATCGTCGCGCCGTAGAACGCGCTCTTGTAGACGCCGTTGATCGTCATGCGCTCGAGCGGGTGGTTGCCCTCGGAATACCCTGTCCACACGGCGGTCGACAGCTGCGGGGTGAACCCGACGAACCAGGTCTCGACGCTGTGGTCCGTCGTCCCGGTCTTGCCGGCCGCCGGCCGCGACGACGGCCAGTGGATCCCGGACGCGGTGCCGGACTTGATGACCGTGCTCATCGCGTAGACGGCCGTCGCGGCGACCTTCGGGTCGATCGCCTGACGGCAGTTCGGCTGCGGGACCGCCAGTGACTTGCCGCTCGCGTCGGTCATGCTCGTGATCGCGACCGGCTCGCAGAAGTTCCCGTTGGCCGCGAGCGCGGCGTAGGCCGCCGCCATGCTCAGCGGGGAGACGTTGCTCGCACCGCCGATGACTCCGGATGGCGCGATCTGGAGCGGGCCGCCGTTGGCGGCGGTCACGCCGAGGTTCTTCGCGTTCGTGAACGTGTCGCAGAGATCGATCTTGCTGGCCATCGCGACGTACGCGGTGTTGATCGAGTTCGTCGTGGCCTGGAGCGCGGTGACGTTGCCCGTCCCGCCGCCCTCGGAGTTGGACGGGGTCCACGGCGAGTACAGGCGGTACGCGCCGCCGTCGAGGCACGACGCCTTGAACGCGTTGCCGTTGTACGACACCTTGGCGCCGTTGACGGTCTCGTACAGGCTGTGGCCGTCCTGGAGCCACGCGAGAAGCGTGAAGGGCTTGAACGACGATCCCGGTTGGAAGCCCGTCGATGACCCGTAGGCCGTGCCGGTGTTGAAGTTCACCGCCGTCTCGCGGTCGCCCGGCGCACTGGTGTTGTTGAACGTCCGGTTCTCCGCCATCGCCTTGATCAGGCCCGTCCCGGGCTCGACCGTCACGATCGAGGACGCGACCCCTGAGGGGTCGTTCTGCGGGACGCCGTTGTTGACCTCGGTGTTGGCGATCTGCTGGAGGTGCAGGTCGATCGACGTGTGGATGTCGAGGCCGCCACGCTCGAGCAGCTGCTTGCGGTCCTCGACGGTCTTGCCGAACGCCGGGTCGTTCTTGATGACCCAGGTCACGTAGTCGCAGAAGAACCCGGCGTTGTACGTGACCCCGCCGATCACGTTGGCGGACATGCACCCTTGGGCGGTGGGCGTGATGTGCAGCATGTCCTTGAGAGGAGTCGCGATCGCGGTCTGGTACTCGGCCTCGGTGATGTCGTGCTCCGCGAGCATGAGACCGAGGACGATGTTGCGGCGCTCCTGCGACTTCGCCGTGCTGTGCTCCGGGTCGTAGATGCTCGGGCCGTTGGTCACCCCCGCCAGGGTCGCCGCCTCGGCCGGCGTCATCTCCTTCGCCGAGTGGCCGAAGTAGTACTCGCACGCGGCCTCGACGCCCCAGACGTTGATGCCGAACTGGGCGATGTTGAGGTACCGGCCGAGGATCTCGTCCTTGGTGTACTTCTGCTCCAGTGCGATCGCGAGCTTCGCCTCACGGAGCTTGCGGCTGATCGAGTCGTCGCGGGCGGCATTGACGGCCGCCTGGTCGTTCTTCGCCAACGCGTCCTCGATCAGGACGTTCTTCACGTACTGCTGCGTGAGGGTCGAGGCGCCCTGGAGGCCGCTCGTCGTCGCATTCTTGACAGCGGCCCGCAGGATTCCGGTGGGGTCGACGCCGCCGTGCTCGTAGAAGCGCTTGTCCTCGGTGTCGATCACAGCACGCTGCATCAGCGGAGAGATGTCCGTGAGCGGGACGACGATCCGGTTCTCGTAGTAGAACGTCGCGAGCACCGTGCCGTCGGCCGCGTAGATCGTCGACTTCTGCGAGAGCGGGAGCTCCTCCAGAGCGGTCGGGAGGTCCTCGAAGACCTGGGCGGTCCCGTTGGTCAGCGAGCTCACCGTCGCTGCTGCCGGCAGTGCGAGCCCGGCGGCCAGCACGCCACCGATACCCGCGACGAGCAGGAACGCAAGGAGGAGCGCGAGCGCCTGCAGGACGTTGACCTGACGGCCGCGCGGGCGTGCAGAGGAAGCCATAGTCCCTCAGGGTACGGGAGGTCACGCCGGGTGGACCGCGCTGTGCAGCGTGATCGCGGCACCTGCACGGTTCCTGCACAGGGCACCCGATCGGGGCATCACGCTGCACCGCTCGGGTGCATGCGTGCGCTTTCCTGAGCCGAATGGCCTATGCAGGGACCGGGGGGGACCAGATAGCGTCCGTATGGGGGCGGGGAATGCTCCGTTCAGAGCGATGGCGCTCGCGAGACGCGAGGGTCGCTCCACAGTGGGACCGCTTTGCGGCCCGGCGAAAGGGGGGGACGTCGTGGCAGTGCTCCAGGATCAGCATTGGGCGGCGGAGGCGGCGTGTGCCGGGAGGTCTCCGGATGAGCTGTTCGTCCAGGGCGCGGCCCAACGTGAGGCGCGCGCGGTCTGCATGGGGTGCACGGTCAAGCTCGACTGCTTGGCCGACGCCCTCGACTCGGGGATGCAGTTCGGTGTGTGGGGGGGCATGACCGAACGTGAACGGCGCGCACTGCTCAGGCGACAACCCGACGTGACGTCGTGGCGCGAGGTACTGACGTCTCCCGACGCGCTGCTCGACGTGTATGCGGGAGGCCGTCGCTAGGCTGAGCCCATGGCCACCACCTGGGAGTACGCGACCGTCCCGTTGATCATCCATGCCACCAAGGCGATCCTCGACCAGTGGGGCGCCGACGGGTGGGAGCTCGTCCAGGTCGTGCAGGGGCCCGATGCCGGGCTCGTCGCGTACCTCAAGCGCCCGACCGGTGGGCAGCCCGAGGGCGCACGATGAACCGCGCCGCGCTGCTCGCACGACTCGCCGAGCTCGGGCTGACTCTGCCCCCGGTCGCTGCACCTGTCGCGGCGTACGTCCCTGCGGTGCGGTCGGGTGACTACGTCTACACCTCGGGCCAGCTGCCGTTCGTGGCGGGTGCGCTGTCGACGACCGGCAAGGTCGGAGTGGGTGCCGACCTGGTGGATCCGGCAGTGGCGAAGGGACTTGCGCGCACGGCGGCGCTGAACGCGCTGGCGGCGGTCCTCTCCGTCGTCGACGAGGACGTCCGTCTGCGTGTGGTCAAGGTCGTCGGATTCGTCTCGAGCGCCCCCGACTTCACCGGTCAGCCCGGTGTGGTGAACGGCGCGAGCGAGCTCCTCGGTGAGGTCATGGGCGAGGCAGGCATCCACGCGCGGAGCGCCGTCGGCGTCGCGGTCCTCCCGCTCGACTCTCCCGTCGAGGTCGAGCTCATCGTCGAGCTCACCCACCCCTGACCCTCGTCCCCACCCCGGCTCCCTCCCCTCAGCCCTCACCCGGGCCTTCCCGCGAACTCGTGACTGCGCGTCGATCTCGCACGTTCTGATGTACGAGATCGACGCGCCGTCACGAGTTCGCGCGTTGGGGCGGGGGGTTCGCCGCGGGTCACGGCATCGCGGGGAACGTGGGGCGGCGTCGGCGGACGGTAGCCGCGATGCGAGGGGCCAGTGCACACGGGTCCTTCAGGTCGGCCCACGTCACGCGGACGATGATCCAGCCGGCCTCCTCGAGGGCGTCCTGCCGTCTCTTCTCGGCGAACACGGCATCGGCAGCGCTGCCCGCTCGGGGGTCCGCGTACTTCACGAACCCGTCGAACTCGATCCCGACCTTCCACTGCGGCCAGCCGAGGTCGACGCGGAAGACGCCGATCCTCGTTGCGACCAGGACCTGGGTCGTCGGTCGGGGGAACCCACCGCTGAGCAGGGCATGCCGTGTCATCGACTCGCCGGGCGACTCGGACCCCTCGTCCGCCCAGGCGGCGACGACCCGTGCTCGTCGGACACCTCGACGACCGGCGGACCGGCGGAGGCGTGCCTCCAGCTCGTCTCGCACCGCCTGGCACGTCGACGGACGTCTCGACGTACCCTGACCGGCTCGGTCCAGCGCGGTCCCGCACGGTGATGTGTCGACCACCGATGCGTCGAGCCGGAGAGCTGAGTCGACGACGGCGAGCCCTTGTGGTCCAGGCAGTGACATCGCGCAGTCGACCGCGGTGCGGAGGAGCGAGGTCACGGGGACGCCGGCGTGCTGGTCGCGGTCGCGCAGCGGGAGCTCGGAGCAGTGGCGACGGATGCCTCGGTCCGTGTGACGGTTCGGGTTCACCGTCTGGATCAGGTGCGTCTGGGCCGGTGGTGTGGAGAGCCACAGCCCCCAGACGAGTGCGGCCGACTCGTGACTGAACCAGAAGTCGGCCGTCAGCTGGTGCGCGACTGCCGCGATGCGCCGCCGCGCGCCGATCATCGGATCAGACGCCGTCGGCTCCGCACGCGAGTGGTACGCCCCGCGGCGGATGCGCACCAGCGCGCCGGACCGCACGGCGTGCCGCAGGTCGGACGGGTCGATCTCGCGCGCGAGCACGACGGACGACGAGGGCAGCGGTCCTGCGTCGGCGTTCGGTGCCGATGGCGACAGGTACCCGTTCAACGTGACGAACATGCCCCAGTAGTCGCAGATCGAGACCCGTCACCCTCGGCGCGCCACCCGCCTCAGTGCGCCACCCGCGCGCCGCCCCACTTGTGGACGCCTCACCCCGCCAACCGCCGCCGCCAGCCGCCAACCGCCCGCCGAGATCGTGACGGCGCGCCGAGATCGCACGGTGGAACCCCCGATCTCGGCGCGCACTCACGATCTCGGCGTCAGGGGCGAGGGGCGTCAGGGGCGGGGGCGGGGTTAGCGGGCTCGGCGTTCGAGGCGGGGGAGGTCGAGGAGGACGACGGCTCGGCCGTCGCGGCGGACCCAGCCGCGGGCGGCGAAGTCTGCGAGGGCCTTGTTGACCGTCTCCCGCGAGGCACCGACGAGCTGGGCGAGCTCCTCCTGGGTGAGGTCGTGCGCGACGCGCAGACCGTCGTCGACCGGCTCGCCGAACCGCGTCGAGAGGTCGAGCAGGGCCTTGGCGACCCGACCGGGGACGTCGGAGAAGACCAGGTCGGCGAGCGTCTCGTTGGTGCGGCGAAGCCGGTGGCCGAGGGCCTGGAGCAGGTGGATCGCGACCTTCGGGTGGTCGGCGAGCCAGGTGTTCAGCTCGGCGTGGTCGAGCTCGAGCACCACAGCGTCGGCGACGACCGTCGCGGACGCGGTCCGCGGACCCGGGTCGAACAGCGAGAGCTCGCCGAACATCTCGCCCGGGCCGATCACCGCGAGAAGGTTCTCGCGGCCATCGTTCGAGCGGCGCCCGAGCTTGATCTTCCCGCTGGCGATCACGTAGAGCCGGTCGCCCGGGTCGCCCTCGTGGAAGATGGCCGCGCCGCGAGCGAACTCCAAGGGTGTCATGGACGACAGGAGGGCTCGCGACGCCTCGGGCTCCATGTGGGAGAACAAGGGAGCAGAGAGCACGACGGCGTCGTCCACGATGTCCTTCACCGACCTTCTCAACCTGTTGTGCGACGTCTGGGATCGGGCCCAGTCTGCCGTATCAGGCTGATTCGCGAGCACTCTGCAGCGCGGGGAGGTCGAGCGCCGCCGCCGGGTGGAGCGCCAGGTGGGCGATGAAGTCCTCCGTCGCGAGCTCGAGAGCGGTCGCCACGGACTGCTGGTACGCGCAGAGCCGTCGGTCGAGGTCGCGGAGCAGGTCGAGACGGTCGAGCTCGCCGATCGGCAGGCCGCTGCGCAGCGCCGTCTCGAGCTCGACCTGCATCGGCAGAAGGGCCTGGACGTCGACACCCAGGTAGGGGAGGGGGTCCTGGCCCAGCGGGTCGGGCATCGTCGCAGCGGCGACGGCGACCTCGATGCGCGCCCTCACGAGGCGACGCCACCGGTTGACCCGGAGGAGCTCGAGCCGAAGATCACGGCGCGAATGACGGAGTCTCCGCAGACCGGGCTCCGGCTCGCGCAGGGCGTCCGTCGGCCCTGCCGCCGCTGTGGCGTCCACCGTGCTCCCTCACCGTGCGCCGCGCCGCCGTGCTCGTCACGTCGGCTCGTTCCACCGCTTCTCGACCCGATCGAGCGCGCACTTGAGCCGAGCACGCGCAACGAAGGCCAGGATCACCCGTGCGGACCAGGGACGACGCATCGGACGTACGCTTCCGGCGTGACCTCGACCACAGCGCCGTCCTCAGCCGGAGAGTCCCACCTCGCGCTCGTCCGGCGGGCCCGGCGCATCAACCGGGCCCTCGCGGAGCGGCACCCCGAGGCCGCGTGCGAGCTCGACTTCGGCTCGCCGCTCGAGCTCCTCGTCGCGACGGTGCTCTCGGCCCAGTGCACCGACAAGCGGGTGAACATGGTCACCCCCGAGCTGTTCGACCGGTACCCGGACGCGCAGGCCTACGCCGGTGCGGACCGCGCGGAGCTGCAGGACCTGATCCGGTCCACGGGCTTCTTCCGGGCGAAGGCCGAGTCGCTCATGGGCATCGGGCGGGAGCTCGTCGAACGGTTCGACGGGCGCGTCCCGTCTCGGCTGGACGACCTGGTGACCCTCCCTGGGGTCGGACGCAAGACGGCCAACGTCGTGCTGGGCAACGCGTTCGCGACACCGGGGATCACGGTCGACACGCACGTCGGGCGCCTGGCTCGGCGCCTGGGGTGGACGACGAGCGAGGACCCGGTCCGGGTCGAGCAGGACATCGCGGACCTGATCGAGAAGCGCGAGTGGACCCTGCTGTCGCATCGGCTGATCTTCCACGGGCGACGCGTGTGCTTCGCCCGTCGCCCCGCGTGCGGTGCGTGCCCGATCGCCTCCGACTGCCCGTCGTTCGGGATCGGGGAGATCGACCCCGCGCGGGCCGCCGACCTGGTCAAGGACTGACCCGGGCCGCAGCGGTCGCCCGGGGTCGGTCGACTGGTGCGGTCAGCCGGCGAGCGGTGCCACGTCGGCGAGCCAGTCCAGCAGGAGGGCGCCGACGACGTCCGGCGCCTCCTCGGGGACGAAGTGCCCGGCGCCCGCCACGAGCTCGAACCGGTAGCGGGACCCGCTGAGCGAGACCGGGGTCGACGCGGTGGCGGCGGGCCGGCAGCGGTCGCCGGAGCCGTGGACCTGGAGCACCGGCACCGTGACGGGGGCGCGCAAGCGTGCCAGGTAGCGCCGGCCGTCGGTACGTGGTGTCGAGCGGACCAGCCAGCGGAGGCGTTCCATCGCGCTGTGCGCGGCGAACGGCACCTGGGCGGCGACCCGGTACGTCTCGGCGTCGTCGTCGGTGATCCACCCGTCGGCACCCCACTCGCGCAGCAGGCGGGTGACGAGGTCGCCTCGTGTCATCGACCGCTCCGGGAGCGTCGGCAGCTGGAAGTAGAGCAGGTGACGCAGCGCGGTCGGCGTCAGGGCCGCTCGGCCGAGGGCGCGCGCATGCACCGGGTGCGGCATGCCGAACGACCCGACGGCCGCTGTGACGGACGGCTCGAGCGCCGTCATCGCCCAGGCCACGGAGCCACCGACGCCGTGGCCGACGACGACGGCGCGGTCGACGCCCAGCGAGCGCACGAGCCCGGCGACGTCCCGGCAGAGCGTCGGGACGTCGTACCCGATCGGGGGCTTGTCCGAGGCGCCCGTCCCGCGAAGGTCCATCGCCACGACCCGGTAACCGGCGTCGGCCAACGCCGGGATCTGGTGCCGCCACGCCCACCAGAACTCGGGGAACCCGTGCAGGAGGACGACGAGCGGGGCCTCACGGTCGTCCGGTCCGGCGGCGGCGACGTGGAAGCGCGCCCCGTTGGCCGGGACGAACTGGTGCCGCCATGGGCCCTCGATCAGGACGGCGGTCGAGTCGACGCTCACTTGGGCGAACCTACCTCGTTCCGTGCTCGCGGGGGATGCGGAACGTGCGGGGCCATGGCGCGCGTGACCGGTCAGCGGGCGACGGTCTCACGAGGTGTGCCGGTATCCCCGGACCTCGAGGGTGTCGTCGTGGTCGCGGGGCCGGGCTCCGCGTCGTCGGGTGCGTCCGCATCCGTCCCGCGCCCGCTGTCGAGCGACGAGCGTCGGTCCTTCGGCATGTCGAACCGGTAGCCGACGTTGCGGACCGTGCCGATCAGCTGTTCGTGCTCCGGACCGAGCTTGGCGCGCAGACGCCGGACGTGGACGTCGACGGTCCGGGTGCCTCCGTAGTAGTCGTAGCCCCAGACCTCCTGGAGGAGCTGCGCCCGGGTGAACACCCGGCCGGGGTGCTGCACCAGGTACTTCAGCAGCTCGAACTCCTTGTAGGTGAGGTCGAGGTGGCGCCCACGCAGCCGCGCCGAGTAGCCGCTCGCGTCGATCGTGAGCTCGCCGGCGGAGATCTCCTCGGGCGCCGAGTCGACCGCGGGGGTCGCGAAGCGCTCGATGACGAGGCGGATCCGGGTCTCGACCTCGGCGGGGCCGGCGTTCGCGAGGACGAGGTCGTCGACCCCCCACTCGGCGGTGAGCACCGTCAGGCCGCCCTCGGTGAGGATCAGGATGACCGGGACCGTGAGCCCGGTCGCGCGGAGCATGCGGCAGGTGGTCCGTGCGGTGGCGAGGTCACGCCGTGCGTCCATCAGGACGACATCGGCCTCCGGGGCCTCCAGCAGGGCCGAGGGCTCGACGGGCAGCACCCGGATCCGGTGGGTCAGCAGACCGAGAGCGGGGAGCACCTGGGCCGGGCCACCGGACGAGGGAGTGAGCAGCAGCAGGTCTGCCACCGGAAGAACCTCCTTGCTTGCCGTGTGGGACACGCTACAACGCGTGGCGTGTCCCACACGCGGCGTTCCAGCGCCTGAGCCGGGTGATCGCCGCTCGCCGTGCGGCCGTCCGACGGGCGGCCGCAACCGGCCCGCGCCGGCGCATCTGCGACAATCGTCCGCGTGCCCACCCCCGCCCGCGCCGCCGCGCGCCCGGACGACCGCGTCCGCCGCGGCCGCCACGGTGCGCCCGCGGCACCGGTGAACGGGCGGTGGCCCCGATGAGCCTGACCACGCGGGCGGTGTGGACGGCGTTCGTCGCGACGCTCATCGCGGTCGCGGCGTACGTCGGCGAGACGCCCCTGGCCGCGTTCTGCGCCGTCCTGGCCGTCGTCGTCGCGTTCGGGTGGCCGGTGCTGCTCGGGCTGCCGAGCAGACCGGGGGCCTCCGTGGTCATCGGCGTCGGTGGCGTGGGCGCGGTCGCCGCCATCACCTTCACCCGCGGCGAGCCGTTCCTGCGTGAGCTCCCCGCAGTCGTCGCGCTGTCGATCCTGCTGGCGTTCGTCAGCGAGCTGCTGCGCACCGACGGGCGTGAGCGGCTGCTGGAGTCGGTCTCCGGGGTCGTCGCGGGCACCCTCGTCGTGGCCTCGGTCGCCGGGTGGGTCGCATCCGGTCGGACGTCGGGCGGCACCGGCCTGGTCATCACCGGGGCGCTCGCGCTCGCGGTCGGGTCCGCGGTGGTGGTCCTGCCGATCTCCGGCTGGATCGGTGCGTTCGTCACGGTGGGGGTCGCCGCGGGGGCCGGTGCGGGGGCCGGTGCGCTCGTCCCGGGCATGGATGTGGTCGCCGGTGCGCTGCTGGGCCTCGCCGTCGGTGTGCTGGTCGCGTCGCTGCACGTGCTCTTCGACCGGCTCCGGGCACTGCGGAAGCTGCCTGCCGCTCTCGCCGCCCTGGTCCTCCCGGTGACGGTCACGGGGATCCTCGTGTACGTCGTCGGCCGGGTCCTGGTGGGCTGAGCGATGCAGACGAGGATCGAGCTGCTGCTCGCGGTACTGGTGCTGGCCGGCGCGCTCGGCTGGTGGTGGTCGTGGCGCAACGGCCGCTTCACGGCAGTGTCCGAGCGGGTCGCGGCGGTCGCCCACGAGAGCGACGACGTGCCCTCCGCCGCCTCTCCCCAGGTGACACCGGCGGAGCTGGGCGTCGCCCCAGGCGCGCGGGCGACGTTCGTGCAGCTGTCCTCGGAGGTGTGCGCACCCTGCCGGCGGACCGCCGTCGTGCTGTCCTCCGTCGCGGCGGACCACCCCGGAGTCGTGCACGTCGAGCTCGACGTCGAGGAGCACCTCGAGCTCGTGCGGCGCTTCCACGTGCTGCGCACCCCGACCGTCCTCGTGCTCGGTCCGGACGGGACCGTCTGCGGCCGCATGAGCGGTGCGGTCAGCCACCACCACGCCATCGCCTCGCTCGAGTCGCTCGGGCAGTGTCCTGACGGTGCCCGCGCGCACTGAGCGCGGTCACCGGCCCCGGCACTGCTCGACCCTCGAACGAGACCGGAGACACCCATGCCTGACCAGACCACGCCTGACCAGACCGTGCCCGACCACGCATTGCCCGACCACGTACTGCCCGACCACTCCCGCACGACCCCGCACCCTCCCACCGGGATCGACCCGCGCGGGCCGCGCGTCGGTGCCGCGATCACCGCGTTGCTCCTCGCGACCACCCTGCTCCTCGGCACCGGCACCGCCGCGCTCGTCCTGCTCGCCGTGATCGCCGCGCTGTTCCTCGTCGGAACGGTGCGCGGCGCCCAGGGCTCCGTCCAGGGACGCCTGTTCCGCGCGTTCGTGCAGCCGCGTCTCGCGCCGCCCACCGAGCTCGAGGACCCGCGTCCGCCGCGCTTCGCTCAAGGGGTCGGCCTCGTGATCACCGGCCTCGGCGTGCTGCTCGGCGCGGTGGGGGTCGGTGCCGCGATCCCGACGGCGGCGGCGTTCGCCCTCGTCGCGGCGTTCCTGAACTCCGTGTTCGGGTTGTGCCTCGGGTGCGAGCTGTACCTGCTCGGCCTGCGCCTGCGCTCTCGCGAGGCCTGAGCCGGGCCCCTGTCGCTCAGTAGACGAGCGCCTGCGCGGTCGGGGACAGCACCTCTTCGACGAACACCGCGGCCCCCGCGATGCGGATGCCGGGGAGGACGTCGTCGGGGCCGATCTCCCGCCGGGCGGCGCACTGGGTGCAGACCGTCACGCGACCGCCGGCCAGCACCGCGGCCAGGAGGTCGCCGAGGGGAGCGGCGTGCTCGAGCGCGAGCTGCTCGGCCCGTCCGGGCAGCGCGAGCCAGCTCGCCTCGCCGGTGAGCCACAGGCTCACGTCGGCCCCCGCGGCGACGGCGGTCGCGGCGACGGTGAACGCCTGGTTGCAGGCCTCGAGGCGGTCGGCGCCGGCGGTGGTCTTGACGACGAGGGGGCGTTCGGGTCGGCTCACGTCGTCAGGGTAGGCGCGCGCGGCGTGGACACGTCGGCGCATCTGCCGCCGGTCGTCGTTAGGATCGCCCCATGAGCGCGCTCGAAGGCTTCTTCATCGGTCTGCTGCTGCTGACGACGATCGCGATCGCGTGGTTCGCGGGGTTCGTCGTCTACCGGCTCTACAAGGGACAGCACTGAACCTGCCCACGTCGGGCCCGTACCCGTCGGGGAACGCCCCGGCCGGAGCGGTCGCGTCGAGAGAGGTGCTGACATGGCGTTCGTGATCCCGGACGACCTCGCCCCCGAGGCGTACCCGCTCGCCTGGTTGCTGGGCCGCTGGCACGGCGAGGGCGTCGTCGCGTACCCGGGGATCGAGGAGACCGTGGTCACCCAGGACGTCGTCTTCGACCACGACGGGGGTCCGTACCTGCGGTACGAGTCGACGCTCCGGCTGGTCGTCGCACCGGACGACGGCTCGGCGCTCGTGCCGGGGCCCGACGGTGAGGTCCAGGCGGTCGACGGCCCCGCACCGGGACCCGTGTGGTCCACCGAGACGGGGTACTGGCGCGTCTCGCCGGAACGGGAACCCTCGCTGCCCGCCGACCGGCACCCGCTCGAGGTGCTGCTCACCGACCCGGCGGGCCACCTGTCGCTGTACGTCGGCTCCACCGGCAACGGCCGCGTCGACCTCGTGAGCGACCTGATCGCGCGCACGTCGAGCGCGGCGGAGATCACGGCGGCCACCCGGATGTACGGCTACGTCCAGGGCGAGCTGATGTGGGCGTGGGACCTGGCGGCCTTCGGGCAGGGTCTGCAGTCCTACGTGTCCGCACGGCTGAGCAGGGTCGACGTGGACGACGACGGACAGGACGCGTGAGCAGGCGATGACGACGGACCCCGGCGCGACACCGATCACGACCTCGGAGGCAGGGGCGCGCGTCTGGCCCGAAGCGAGGTTCCGGAGCCCGCTGCTCGCACGGCGGGGCGCGGTGGCGGCCGCCGGTGCGGACGACGGCGTCGCGTGGCACTACGGGGACCCGACGGCCGAGCAGCGCGCCCTGGCGCAAGGTGGCGCGGTCGTGGACCTGTCCCACCACGGCGTCGTCCGGGTGACCGGGCCGGACCGGCTCTCGTGGCTGAACTCGATCACGTCGCAGGACCTCACCGAGCTCGCGCCGCGCACCTCGACCGAGACGTTGGTGCTCAGCCCGCAGGGGCACGTCGAGCACGCCGCCGGTGTCGTGGACGACGGCGACGCGACCTGGCTCCTGACCGACGGCTCCGACGCCCCCGCGCTCGCGGCGTGGCTCGACCGGATGAGGTTCATGCTCCGGGTGGAGGTCGCGGACGTCAGCGACGAGTGGGCGACGCTCGGCGAGCCGCTCGACTCCGAGGGGGGCGACGGGGAACCGGTCACGTGGCGCGACCCGTGGCCGAGGGTCGCACCCGGTGGCACGCGGTACGGGCGCCCGGAGGAGGAGCACCCCGGTGGGGACCGGCCGTGGCGTCACGTCCTCGTCCCGCGGGCCACCCTGGTGGACGAGGTCGCGGCACGCGAGGCGAGCGGGTGGCGGATCGCAGGGACCTGGGCGAGCGAGGCGCTGCGGATCGAGGCCTGGCGTCCGCGCCTGGCCCTGGACGTCGACCACCGGACGATCCCGCACGAGCTCGACTGGCTGCGGACCGCGGTCCACCTGCACAAGGGCTGCTACCGGGGGCAGGAGACCGTGGCACGGGTGCACAACCTCGGTCGCCCGCCGCGCCGGCTCGTGATGCTGCTGCTCGACGGCTCCGGCCACCTGCTCCCCGCCCACGGCGCGGCGATCCGGGTGCAGGGCGGCGGTGACCGGGTGGTCGGCGAGGTCGGTTCGGTGGCCCGGCACCACGAGCTCGGACCGGTGGCCCTCGCGCTGGTCAAGCGGAGTCTGCCCGAGGACGCGGTGCTGGTCGTCGACTGCGACGGCGGCGCGGTGTCCGCGGCCCAGGAGGTCGTGATCGCCGCGGACGGCGTCTCCGTCGACCGGCCACCGCAGCGCGGCCCTGTCGCGCGCGGGCTCGGTCACCCACCGCGCCTGTGAGCGAGCCCGCGGGCACCGGCGACCCTGCGGACGTGGCAGGTGCGGGCGGCCCCGCGGGTGACTCTGCGGGTGGCGCCGAGACCGGCGCCGGGGAGACGGGCGGCACCGGCGGAGCGGTCGGCTCCGAGGGTCGCAGCGGTCGGGACGTCGGGCGCACGGCCGTCGACCTGCGGGGGCGTCGGTCCGCACGGGTCCTCGGCGAGGCGCGCGTGCGGCAGGGCTGGGGCCGGGTCCGTGCGTCGTTCTTCCCGGTGCTGCAGGCGTCGGTCGCCGCCGGGGCGTCGTACGCCATCGGGCGGCACGTCCTCGGGCACGAGTTCCCGTTCTTCGCGCCGGTGTCCGCCTGGGTCGCGCTCGGGTTCTCGATGGACCGGCAGGTCCGACGGGTCGCGGAGCTCGCGATCGGTGTCGCGGTCGGCGTCGGTCTGGGTGACCTCGTGGTGCACGTGATCGGCAGCGGGTGGTGGCAGGTCGCGCTCGTCCTGGCGGTCTCGGCGCTGCTGGCGCGGTTCATCGACCGTGGCGTCGTGCTCGCGACCCAGGCCGGGGTGCAGGCGCTGGTGATCGTGGGCCTGCCGGCGCTCGGGGCGAACGGCGGCCCGCTCGGCCGGTGGACCGATGCGCTCGTCGGCGGCGCGGTGGCGCTCGCAGTCGCCGCGCTGACCCCGAGCGACCCGCGGCGCCGGCCGCGGATGCAGGCGAAGAACGCCGTCGGCGAGCTCGCCGGGATGCTGCACCTGCTCGCCCGGGGCCTCCGGAACGGGTCGGCGCACGACGTCGAGGACGCGCTGATCCGGGGACGGGCCTCGCAGCCGGCTCTCGACGACTGGCGGGAGGGTGCACGCAACGCCCGTGACCTCGCCCGGGTGTCGCCGGCGGGGCGCCGCCACCGCGACGAGCTGACCGCCCTCGGGAACTCGGCGGTGCGGGTGGACCGGGCGATGCGCAACGCCCGGGTGCTGGTCAGGCGCGCGCTCGCGACGATCGAGGACGGTCACGTCCACGACCGTGCCGACGTGGCGACGGTCGTCGACGGGTTCGCGGTCGCGTGCGACGACCTGGGGATCGCGCTCGCGACAGGCCGTGAACCGGTCCGTGCGCGCGAGGAGCTCCTGGTGCTCGCGGGCCGGCTGGACCCGTTCGTGCTCGCTCCCGACGACTGGCACGTGCAGAGCCTCGTGCTGCTGTGCCGCTCGCTCGTGGTCGACCTCCTCGAGGCGACCGGCGAGGACCCCGGCGCGGCGCGGGACGCCCTGCCGGAGCTCTGAGGCGTACACGCGCACGACGATCGGCTGTACCGTCTGAAGATGGACGTTCCGGTCAGCACGTTGCGCGCCGAGCTCAAGCAGTGGATCGAGGCCGCGCGAGGCGGTGAGGACGTCGTCATCACCGAGCGGGGCGTGCCGGTCGCCCGTCTCACCGGGGTCGCGTCGGCCGACCTCCTCACGCAGCTCCTGCACGACGGCCTGCTCACCGCACCCGATGCGCCGCGGCCGGTGGTCGAGGGCGACGAGCGGCCCGGTGCGCGCAGCGCGACGGGTGTGACCGGCCTCGTGCGTCGGCTCCGGCGCTGACGATGGCGCTCGTCTACGTCGACGCGAGCGCGGTGCTCAAGCTCTGCGTGCACGAGCCGGGATCTCCCCTCGCGTCGCGGCTGTGGGACGGTGCCGACGCGGTGGTGACGTCGCGGCTGTGCGATGCCGAGGTCCGGGCGACCCTCGCGGCTGCGCAACGGGCCGGGCTGCTGGAGCCCGAGGACCATGGCGCGGCGGTGCGGATCTGGGACCGGCTCGCGCCGAGCGTCTACCTGGTCGAGGTCACCGCGGAGATCATGGCGACCGCCGCGCGGTTGATCGCACGGCACCCCGTCCGCGGAGCCGACGCGGTGCACCTCGCGAGCGCGCTCGCCGTCGCCTCGCCGGACCTCGTGGTCGCGGTCTGGGACGAGCACCTTGCCGCCGCGGCGCGCGCCGAGGGGCTGACCGTGGTCCCGACCGCCTGACGTCTCGTAGGCTCCGCAGGGTGATCTTCGCCTCGCTGCAGAACCTCGTGTACCTCATCCTGTTCGTCGCGATCTTCGGGTTGAGCGTGTGGGGGCTCGTCGACGCCCTCATCCGCACGCCGCAGGCGTTCGTGTCGGCCGGCAAGCGCACCAAGAACTTCTGGGTCATCGTGCTCGCGGCCTCCACGGCGGTGGCCTTCGTCGCCCTGCCGCCGCCGCTCGGGAACGGCTATCTCGGGTTCATCGCGCTCATCGCGGCCGTGGCGGCGATCGTGTACCTCGTCGACGTCCGCCCTGCCGTCCAGGGGCCGTCGGGTCGCGGTGGACGTCGTGGCCCGACCTCGCGCGGCGGCTGGTGAACCGGGGCATGTCGATGGGGATCGACGTCGGGACCCGCGCGGTCCCGCTCGCACGCGTGGTCCGTGGTGACCTCGTCGAGTCGGTGCACACCGGCCACCTCGTCGTCCTCGGCACCCACGGCACTGACGGCACGGTCGAGCACGCCTTCGGCGACCCGGACGTCACCATCCTGGCGAGGTCCTCGCTCAAGCCGCTCCAGGCGATCGCGATGCTGCGGCACGGTCTGGCGCTCGACGGCCCGGAGCTGGCGATCGCGTGCTCGAGCCACAACGCCGAGCCGGCCCACCTCGAACGTGTGCGGACGGTGCTCGCGGGCGCCGGCCTCACGGAGGACGCGCTGCGGAACACGCCGGACCTGCCGCTCGACCCGGCTGCGGCCCTCGCATGGCAGTCCTCGGGGCACGTCGCGTGCGCCCTGACGCAGAACTGCTCCGGCAAGCATGCGGCGATGCTCGCGACGTGCGTCGTGAACGGCTGGGACCTCGCGTCGTACCTCGACCCCGGGCACCCGCTGCAGGTCGCGATCCGTCGCACGCTCGAGGACCTCACCGGCGTCCCGGTGCAGCACGCGACCGTCGACGGCTGCGGCGCCCCGCTGTTCTCGACGACCCTCACCGGTCTCGCGCGTGCGTTCGGCGCGATCGCCGCCGCACCGCGCGACGCCCCCGGCACCCCGCAGGCACGTGTCGCGGCGGCGATGACCGCGAACCCCTGGCTCGTCGCCGGGACGGGTCGCGACGCGACCCAGGTCATGCGCGCGGTGCCTGGCCTCGTCGCGAAGGACGGGGCCGATGGCGTGTACGCCGCGGGGCTCCCCGACGGCCGGGCGATCGCGTTCAAGATCACCGACGGCGGCGCGCGGCCACGGCCGGCGGTGCTCGTCGCCGCGCTCCTGCTCGCCGGCCTGGACCCCGCGGTCGACCTCGATGCGCTGCGGGCCGTCGGCCACACCCCGGTCCTCGGCCACGGCGAGCCGGTGGGCGAGGTCGTGGCGACGCTCGGCACCCCGGCTGGCGCATGAGGGGCGACCTGCGCAGGTACCGGCACGTGACAGGAGGAGAGGCCGGATGAGAGCCGTCGTCCAGCGCGTGACGCATGCCTCGGTGGCCGTCGGCGGCGAGGTCGTCGGGCGGATCGACCGGCCGGGTCTCGTCGCACTGATCGGGGTGACCCCCGGTGACGGTCCGGCCCAGGTCGAGCTCGTCGCGCGGAAGATCGCCGAGCTGAGGATCCTTCGTGACGAGCAGTGCGCGGTCGACGTCGGGGCACCGGTGCTGGTCGTCAGCCAGTTCACGCTGTACGCGGACACCCGCAAGGGCCGACGCCCGACGTGGAATGCGGCCGCGCCGGGCCCGGTCGCGGAGCCACTGGTCGCCGACGTCGTCGCCGCGCTGCGGGCCCGCGGGCTCGAGGTCGCGACGGGGGTGTTCGGCGCCGACATGGCGGTCGAGCTCGTCAACGACGGACCCGTGACGATCCTGCTCGAGTCCGACCCGTCGCGGTAGCGGCCCACCGCGCCGTGCCGCCGTGCGTCCGGGCCCCGACCGGGGTCACGATGGGCCCATGCTGATTGAGGCGGTGTGTGGCGACCTGACCCGCGAGCACGTGGACGCGATCGTCAACGCGGCGAACTCGTCGCTGCTGGGTGGCGGCGGGGTGGACGGCGCGATCCACGTCGCTGCGGGGCCCGCGCTGCTGGCCGAGTGCCGTGAGCTGCGCCGGACGACCCTCCCGGACGGGTTGCCGACGGGCGACGCGGTCGCCACCGGCGCCGGCGACCTGCCCGCACGCTGGGTGATCCACACCGTCGGTCCCGACCGCCACCGGGGTCAGACCGACCCCGGGCTGCTCGCGTCGTGCTTCGCGCGGTCCCTCGACGTCGCGGCCGCGCTCGGTGCGTGTTCGGTCGCGTTCCCGGCCGTGAGCGCGGGGGTGTACGGCTGGGCGGTGGACGACGTCGCTCAGATCGCGGTCGACACGGTCCGGTCCTGGGCCGAGCAGCACCCGGTCGACGCGTCGGGCCGCGAGCACGCGGTCACGCTGGTGCGGTTCGTGCTGTTCTCCGAAACCGCGCTCGAGGCTTTCCGGTCAGCCCTCACCCGCGGGTCAGGCGGTTCAACCCCGTCGTGAGGTCGTCGACCGTCGCGGTCAGGGAGATCCGGATCCACCCCTCGCCGCCGCGGCCGAAGGCCGACCCCGGAGCCACCGCGACCCCGGCCGTGAGCACGAGGTGCTCGGCCCACGCGGCGACGTCGTCCCCGCACAGTCGCGAGACGTCAGCCCAGAGGTACAGCCCCCCGGTCGCGGGCAGGTACGGGATGCCGTGCGCGTCGAGCACCGCCGACGCGAGATCACGGTGCGCCCGGTAGGTGCGTGCCGCCTCGGCGACGTCGTTCTGCGGCCCGGTGAGCGCGGCCAACGCCGCGTACTGGGCCGGGGTGTTGACGCACGAGACGATCGACTCCTGCACCGAAGCCATGACGGGGATCACCGACCGCGGGACGACGAGGGCGCCGACGCGCAGCCCGGTCATCGCATGGGTCTTGGAGAACGTGTGCAGGGTGAGGACCCGGCCGTCCGTGTCGAACCGTGCCGCCGGGACGTGCGGGACGTCATACGTGAACGCCTCGTAGCACTCGTCGGACAGCACCCAGAGGTCGTGCCGTCGCGCGAGGTCGACGAGGTCCTCGAGCAGGCCGGCCGGCAGCGCTGTGCCGAGCGGGTTGGACGGCGAGTTGAGGAGCAGGACGCGCGTGCGCGGGGTGATCGCGGCCTCGATCGCGGCGGGGTCCGGCAGGAACCCGTCCTCCGCCCGCAGCGGGTACGGCACCGGGACGGCCTGGAGCAGGTGGCTCGCCATCGAGAACGGCGGGTAGCCGGGGTCGGGCACCAGCACCTCGTCGCCCGCCGCGACCGTGAGGCTCAGCCCCAGGTGCAGCGCCTGGGCGCCGCCGGCGGTCACCCACACCTGGTCGGGGTCCACGGTCACGCCGTCGTACGTCAGGTGGGCGGCGAGGGCGGCGCGGAGCGGCGGGATGCCGCCGTTCGGCGTGTAGCGCGTGTCGTCCCGCACGAGCGTGTCGACCGCGGCACGCAGGATGTGCTGCGACGTGGGGAGGTCCGGCTCACCGACGCTGAGCACGATCGTCCCCGGAGTGGCCCAGGCGAGCTCGGTGATGCGGCGGATGCCGGAGGCGGGGATGGTCTGCACGTGCGGCGCGAGCGTGGGCACGCGCGAGACGGTAGCCGTTCCGTGTGACGCGGAGATGTCGTGCGTGTCGCGGCTAGGGTGACCGGGTGGACAACGTGGGAGCACCGGGCACGCGTCGTGGACGCGTGGTGATGCAGGTCAGGTGGTCGGACGTCGACCTCTTCGGGCATGTGAACAACGCCGCGTACCTGGGGTACCTCGACGACGCCCGGTTCACGCTCTTCCCGTCGATGGGGGTCGACGAGACCGGGGCGCTCACGGCGTCGATGCTGGTCGTGGTCAAGCACGAGATCGAGTACCTCGCAGCGCTCACCTACCGCCCCGCGCCGTTCGCGGTCGAGGTGTGGGTCCCGAGGATCGGTCGCTCGTCGGTGGACTTCGCGTACGAGATCCTCGACGCCGCGAGCTCCAGCACGGTGTTCCTGCGGGCCCGTTCACGGATGGTCCAGCTCGACGCCGCGACCCATGCCCCGCGCGCGTTCACCACGGAGGAACGGGCCGCGTTCGAGGCGTACGAGGGCGTGGCACCGGAGCTGCACGGCTGGTGAGGCGAAGCGGTCCGGTGGGTCGTGCCCGGCCGACAGTCACGCCTGCGGCGAACACGGGCAGGTTTGCCCCCGTACCCCCGTTAGCATCGAACAACGCCCACGCCGGGGCTCTGTGCCCAGGCCGCACGCCGCTCGTGAGGAGTGCACATGTTCGAGAGATTCACAGACCGAGCCCGCCGGGTCGTCGTCCTTGCCCAAGAAGAGGCACGGATGCTGAACCACAACTACATCGGCACCGAGCACATCCTCCTGGGTCTCATCCACGAGGGCGAAGGCGTCGCTGCGAAGTCGCTCGAGTCCCTCGGGATCTCTCTCGACGCCGTGCGCGCCCAGGTGCAGGAGATCATCGGCGAGGGCCAGCAGGCCCCGTCGGGTCACATCCCCTTCACGCCCCGGGCCAAGAAGGTTCTCGAGCTCTCCCTGCGCGAGGCGCTGCAGCTCGGCCACAACTACATCGGCACCGAGCACATCCTCCTCGGCCTCATCCGCGAGGGTGAGGGTGTTGCCGCCCAGGTGCTGAACAAGCTCGGCGCGGACCTCAACCGTGTGCGCCAGCAGGTCATCCAGCTGCTCTCGGGCTACCAGGGCAAGGAGCCGGTCGCGGCCGGCGGCCCCGCCGAGGGTCAGCCGTCGGGCTCGGCCGTGCTCGACCAGTTCGGGCGCAACCTCACGCAGGCCGCCCGCGAGGGCAAGCTCGACCCGGTCATCGGTCGTGGCAAGGAGATCGAGCGGGTCATGCAGGTGCTGTCCCGCCGCACCAAGAACAACCCGGTGCTGATCGGCGAGCCCGGCGTCGGCAAGACGGCCGTCGTCGAGGGGCTGGCCCAGGACATCGTGCGCGGCGACGTGCCCGAGACCCTGAAGGACAAGCAGCTCTACACGCTCGACCTCGGTGCGCTCGTCGCCGGCAGCCGCTACCGCGGTGACTTCGAGGAGCGCCTGAAGAAGGTCCTCAAGGAGATCCGCACGCGCGGCGACATCATCCTGTTCATCGACGAGATCCACACGCTCGTCGGTGCGGGTGCCGCCGAGGGTGCGATCGACGCCGCGAGCATCCTCAAGCCGATGCTCGCGCGCGGCGAGCTCCAGACGATCGGGGCCACGACGCTCGACGAGTACCGCAAGTACGTCGAGAAGGACCCGGCCCTGGAGCGCCGCTTCCAGCCGATCCAGGTGGCGGAGCCGACGCTCAAGCACACGATCGAGATCCTCAAGGGCCTGCGGGACCGCTACGAGGCGCACCACCGGGTGTCCATCACCGACGGCGCGCTCGTCGCGGCCGCGACGCTGGCCGACCGGTACGTCAACGACCGGTTCCTGCCCGACAAGGCGATCGACCTGGTCGACGAGGCCGGCGCGCGCCTGCGCATCCGCCGGATGACGGCCCCGCCCGAGCTGCGCGAGCTCGACGAGCAGATCGCCGAGACGCGTCGCGACAAGGAGTCGGCGATCGACGAGCAGGACTTCGAGAAGGCGGCGCGCCTGCGCGACACCGAGAAGCAGCTCGGTCTGCGGCGCGTCGACAAGGAGAAGGCCTGGAAGTCCGGGGACCTGGACGCGGTGGCCGAGGTCGACGAGGAGCTCATCGCGGAGGTGCTGGCGATCGCGACCGGCATCCCGGTGTTCAAGCTCACCGAGGAGGAGTCGAGCCGGCTGCTCCACATGGAGGCCGAGCTGCACAAGCGCGTCGTCGGTCAGGAGGCCGCCATCAAGGCGCTCTCCCAGGCGATCCGCCGCACGCGTGCGGGGCTCAAGGACCCCAAGCGCCCGGGTGGCTCGTTCATCTTCGCCGGGCCGACCGGTGTCGGGAAGACCGAGCTCGCCAAGGCGCTCGCGGAGTTCCTGTTCGGCGACGAGGACGCGCTGATCCAGCTCGACATGAGCGAGTTCTCGGAGAAGCACACCGTCTCGCGTCTGTTCGGCTCGCCCCCCGGCTACGTCGGGTACGACGAGGGCGGTCAGCTCACCGAGAAGGTGCGGCGCAAGCCGTTCTCGGTCGTGCTGTTCGACGAGGTCGAGAAGGCGCACGCGGACATCTTCAACTCGCTGCTGCAGATCCTCGAGGACGGCCGTCTGACCGACTCGCAGGGTCGGGTCGTCGACTTCAAGAACACCGTCATCATCATGACGACGAACCTCGGCACGCGGGACATCGCGAAGGGCCTCCAGACCGGCTTCCAGGTGGGCGGCGACCTGTCGACGTCCTACGACCGGATGAAGTTCAAGGTCCTCGACGAGCTCAAGCAGCACTTCCGCCCGGAGTTCCTCAACCGCGTGGACGACGTGGTCGTGTTCCCGCAGCTGTCGCAGCCGGAGATCGTCGCGATCGTGGACCTCATGATCGCCAAGCTCGACGCACGTCTGCGCGACAAGGACATGGCGATCGAGCTCACGCCCGCCGCGAAGATCCTGCTCTCGGAGAAGGGGTACGACCCGGTCCTTGGGGCGCGCCCGCTGCGCCGGGCGATCCAGCGGGAGATCGAGGACGCACTGTCCGAGAAGATCCTGTTCGGCGAGCTCAAGGCCGGTCAGCTGATCCGCGTCGACGGGCACGGCGAGGGTCTCCTCGGAGAGTTCACCTTCGAGGGTGTCCCGAAGGGCGACCAGGCACTCGTCGAACCGGTCCCGGTCGGCGTGGCCGCCGAGACGGGCACCCCGAAGTCGGGGATCGACGTACCGGCGGGACCGTCCTCCTCGGACGGACCGGCCAGCGGGGTCATGCCGGCGGCCAACTGAGGGACGTCCGACGCGGCCGCGTCGGGACGCGACAGGTGAGGGGCTCGGATCCGCACGGATCCGGGCCCCTCACGCGTTCGTGCCGGCGCTCGAGACGCACGGTGACCGGTCACGGTGGCGGCGAGGGAGGGGGCGTCGACCTCGAACACATCCCGCATTCGTCGAAGACGCCTCTGACCTGCACCGATGCAGCTCGCGACATGGTGGCGGGGCGCCGAGAGCCGCCCCGAGACCGGGGTACGCCGGACCCCGTGTGACAGTCTGGGGGGATGCACAGGCCCCGTTCAGGCGGGGCCCCGTTGTGTGACTCGTATCCCCAACTGATGGAGTTGACCTTGTTTTCCGCCAGAATCCGCTTTCTCGGAACCGCGACCGCAGTCCTGTCGGTCGGTCTGCTCGCCGCCTGTAGCGGCAACAGCAGCACCCCGACCGCCGGGGGTAGCCCCAAGGCGCTTGACGGCGTGAACGTGACGGTGGGGTCGAAGGACTTCACCGAGAACATCCTGGTCGGCGAGATGCTCGCCCAGGCCATGACGGCCGAGGGCGCCAACGTCACCGACCGGACCGACCTCGGCGGCACGTCGGTGAACCGCAAGGCGCTGCTGTCCGGCGACATCGACGTCTACCCCGAGTACGACGGCACCGGGTGGACCGTCCACCTCGGCCAGCAGGACCCGAGCAAGACCCCGCAGGCCCTCTTCGACGCGACGTCCGCGATGGACCTGACGAAGAACAAGATCACGTGGGTCGGGCTCTCGCCGTTCAACGACACGTACGGCTTCGCCGCGAACGGTGACCTGGCGAAGGCCCAGGGCGGGTTCGACCTGCAGTCGATGGCGGACTACCTCAAGGCCCACCCCGAGGCCAAGCTGTGCATGGAGACGGAGTTCCCGGATCGTCCCGACGGTCTGACGCTCTTCACGAAGGCCACCGGGTACCAGGTGCCGCAGAGCCAGATCCAGATCCTCGACACCGGCCTGATCTACACGGAGACCGCGAAGGGCTCGTGCCAGTTCGGTGAGATCTTCACGACCGACGGCCGCATCACCGCGCTGAACCTCAGCCTGGTGAAGGACCCCGGGGTCTTCATCCTCTACAACGTCTCCTACACGTGGAAGGACGCGGTCTTCGAGAAGCACGCCGCGACGTACACGAAGCTGGCCGACGAGATCCTCAAGCCGCTCGACCAGAAGAAGATGGCCGAGCTCAACGCGAAGGTCGACGTCGACGGCAAGAAGGCCAAGGACGTCGCAGCCGGTTACCTCAAGGAGATCGGGCTGCTCTAGCCGCCCGGCACGCGCACGACGAGGGCCCCTCACCGTTGCGGTGAGGGGCCCTCGTGCGTGTGAGCCAGGTGCGTGCAGGCCCTAGAGACCCCGAGGCTTCAGGTAGCGCTCGGCGACGGCGCCGAGCCAGTCGAAGCTGAGCGCGATGATCGCGACCAGACCGGCCCCGACGAGGAGGACGGGGTCCTGCTGGAGCTTCAGACCCGAGTTGATCGTGATCCCGAGCCCGCCACCGCCGACCAGGAACGCCAGCGTCGCCATCCCGATGTTGATGATCATGGCCGTGCGCACCCCGGCGATGATGACGGGCACCGCCAGCGGGAGCTCGATGTGCACGAGCGCCTGCCACCTCGTCATTCCCATCCCGCGGCCGGCCTCGATCGTCGGCCGGTCGACGCCGTCCAGCCCGACCATGGTGTTGCGCAGCACGGGCAGCAGCGCGAACAGCACGAGCGCCCAGATGACCGTGGTGAGGCCCTGGCCGAGCATCACGAGGAAGATGACGAGCAGCCCGTAGGCGGGCAGCGCCTGTCCGGCGTTGGCCACGCTCAGCACGGCCGGGCCGAACCGTCGCAGCGCGGGTCGGGTGAGTGCCACGCCGGCGGGGACGGCGATGAGGACGACGATGACGGTCGACCAGAACGCGATGGTGACCTGCTCCACCGTCTCTGGCCAGAGCTTGACGCCCCAGTCGAGCGCACTGGCCTGCTGGAAGTTGTCCCCCGAGTCGAGGTGGAGGCCGCGGTAGTAGAACCAGAGCCCGGCGGCGAGGACGAGGATGCCGACCGGGGCGAGCGCCAGTCCGATCGGGCGGTTCCGGGTCGACCGGGTGCGTGCTGTCGCGACCGCGAGATCGGTGCCGTCGTCGTCTGCCGAGCGCGACCGATCGGCCTCGAGCGGCGGCGCGCCCGTTCGCCCGACGGCCCTGGGGCCGCTCACGAGGACGCCTCCAGCGCGTCGTAGTGGGCCTGGGCCTCGTCGCGGAGCCTGCGGATGACCTCGGTGAGGTGGTTGATCTCCACGGCGCCCACGAACCGACCCCGGGGGTCGACCACGCAAGCCCGCCCGGTGGAGGACTTGAGCATCTCCTCGAGGGTGTCGTGCAGCGTCGCGTTCTCCTCGACCCGGCTGCGGACGTGCTGTCCGCGGGTGAGCAGGTCGCGCCCACCGCCGCCCCGGCTCAGGTCGCCGGCCCGCAACCAGCGCACCGGGCGTCGCTCGCCGTCCAGCAGCAGGAGCCACTCGCGCCCGGAGGCGCGCAGCGTCGACTGGCCGACCTCGACCGGGTCGGAGAGCGTCATCGTCGGGTACGGCTTGAGGTCCAGGCCGCTCACCCGCTCGAAGTGCAGGCCCTTCAGGGTGGAGCCGGAGCCGATGAAGTCGTCCACGAAGTCGTCGACCGGCAGGGCGAGGATCCGCTCCGGGGTGTCGATCTGGCGGATGGCGCTGCGCTCGCCGAGGATCGCGATGCGGTCGCCCATCTTGATGGCCTCGTCGATGTCGTGCGTGACGAAGACGATCGTCTTGCCCAGCACGCCCTGCAGCCGCAGGAACTCGTTCTGGAGCCGGTCCCGGGTGATCGGGTCGATCGCCCCGAAGGGCTCGTCCATCAGCATGACGTCCGGGTCCGCTCCCAGGGCCCGCGCCACCCCGACCCGCTGGGCCTGCCCGCCGGAGAGCTCCTTGGGATAGCGGTTGCGGTACTCGGACGGCTCGAGGCCCATGATGTCGAGCAGCTCGTCGACGCGGGCACTGATCCGCTTCTTCTCCCAGCCCAGCATCTTCGGGACCGTGGCGATGTTCTCGGCGATCGTGTGGTGGGGGAACAGCCCGATCTGCTGGATGACGTAACCGATCCGGCGGCGCAGGTGATCGGGGTTGACCTTCGTGACGTCCTCGCCGTCGAAGTACAGGTGCCCGCCGGAGGGCTCGATCATCCGGTTGATGAGTCGCAGCGTGGTGCTCTTGCCGCACCCGGACGGGCCGACGAGGACGAGGATCTCGCCCTTCCGCACGTCCAGGGTGAGCTCTTCGACGGCGGGCACGTCGCTGCCCGGGTAGATCTTGGTGACTCGGTCGAGGCGGATCATCGAGGTGTCGTCCATGGGTCTCTCCTTCAGTTCCGCAGGCCGGATGAGGTGGTGAGGCGCTGCACGAAGGCGAACACCAGGTCGAGCAGGAGTCCGAGCATGACCGTGAACACGGTCCCGACCCAGACCGACTCCACGCTCCCGGGTAGGCCGAGGCGGGTCAGGCCGCCCTGGATGAACGTGCCGAGCCCGTCGCCGCCGACGAGCACCGCGATCGCAGCGATGCCGACGACCAGCAGGCTGGACACCCGGACCCCGGCCATGATGACGGGCCACGCCAACGGGAGCCGGACCTGCATGAGCTGCCGGACGGTGCCCATGCCCATCCCGCGGGCCGACTCGACCACGGCCGGGTCGACCTCCTCCAGGCCGGTGACGGTGTTCCGGAGGATCGGCAGGATCGCGTAGAGGAAGAGCGCCAGCATCGCCGGTGGGTTCCCGATCCCGAGGATCGGGATGAAGAGCGCGAACAGGGCGAGCGACGGGATGGTGAGGAAGATCCCCGCGATGCTCAGCGCCGCGGTCCGGGCGAGCGCGTGGCGCTGGACCATGACGCCGGCGACGACCGAGAACACGGTCGCGACCACGATGACGACGAGCACCAGCCGGGCGTGCTGCAGAGAGGCCTGAAGGATGTCCCCCCAGTGATCGACGACATACCCGAACCAGCTCGACATGCCGTCCATCAACAAGCTCCCTCGTCGGTAACGTCGGCCAGGGCTCACCTCCCCGGAACGGGGCGGCGACCAGGGCCCGTGCTGTCGCCTCAACCCGTGATCGAGGCTCGTCTCGTCGTTCAGGGTAGCCGAGGGGCCGGATCGGCCCCCGAACCGGGGTCGCCGGCACCATCCGCCACGCGCACTGCTCGTCCACCCGGGTCGGCCCGGGACGCCCTCATCGAGCGGCGTCGAACCCGAGCTGGCGCCAGGCCTCGTAGGTGGCGATCGCGGCGGAGTTCGACAGGTTCAGCGACCGCCGACCGGCCAGCATCGGGATCCTCAGCTGCGCTGTCACCCGGGGGTTCTCGAGGACCTCGGGCGGCAGACCGGTGGGCTCGGGACCGAACATCAGGGCGTCGTCGCCGCGGTACGCGACGTCGGTGAACCGGGTCGTGGCCTGCGTCGTGAAGGCGAAGACCCGCGCCTCGGGCATGGCCGCCAGGGCTGCAGCGAGGTCCGGGTGCACGACGACGTGCGCGAGGTCGTGGTAGTCGAGCCCCGCGCGGCGCAGCTTCGGCTCGGACAGGTCGAAGCCGAGCGGCTCGACGAGGTGCAGCTCCGCCCGGTCACGGCGGCCAGCCGGATCGCGTTCCCGGTGTTGCCGGCGATCCGGGGCTCGAAGAAGACGATGCGCAGCACGCCGCGATCCTGCCACGTCCTCCGGTGCAAATAGGATCGACGCATGAGCCTGTACAGCGCCGCCGCCGACCGCTACGACACGATGACCTACCGCCGCTGCGGTCGCAGCGGGCTCGACCTGCCGGCGCTGTCGCTCGGCCTGTGGCACAACTTCGGTCACACGACGCCGTTCGAGACCCAGCGGGCCGTTCTGCGTCGCGCGTTCGACCTGGGTGTGACGCACCTCGACCTGGCGAACAACTACGGCCCGCCGTACGGCTCGGCCGAGGAGAACTTCGGCCGCCACCTGGCCGCAGACCTGCGGCCGTACCGCGACGAGCTCGTCATCTCGTCGAAGGCGGGCTACGACATGTGGCCCGGGCCCTACGGCGACGGCGGCTCGCGCAAGTACCTGCTCTCGTCTCTCGACCAGTCGCTCGCGCGACTCGGCCTGGACTACGTGGACATCTTCTACTCCCACCGCCCCGACCCGTCGGTGCCGATCGAGGAGACCATGGGGGCGCTGCACACCGCCGTGACGAGCGGGCGGGCGCTGTACGCCGGGATCTCCAACTACTCCCCGTCGCAGACCCGGACCGCGGCCCGGGTGCTGGCGGACCTCGGTACCCCGCTGCTGATCCACCAGCCGTCGTACTCGATGTTCAACCGGCACGTGGAGATCCCGGAGGCGGATGACGCGGGGGAGACCCTGCTCGACGTGGTCGGTGACCTGGGGATCGGGGCGATCGTGTTCTCCCCGCTGCACCAGGGGCTGCTCACCAGCCGATACCTGTCCGGTGAGGTGCCCGCGGGATCGCGTGCGTCGGTCGGTCACTTCCTCAAGCCGGAGCGGATCACGGAGCCCTACCTGACCCGGGCGCGAGCGCTGAACGAGGTCGCGGCCGGTCGGGGGCAGTCCCTCGCGCAGCTGGCGCTGTCCTGGGTGCTGCGGGACCGGCGGGTCACGTCGGCGCTCATCGGCGCGAGCAGTGTCGCCCAGCTCGAGGACAACGTCGCCGCGCTCGCGGCCCCGCCGTTGACCGCGGACGAGCTCGCCGCGATCGAGCCGTATGCGGTGGACGGGACTGCGCGCTGACCGCACCTCGCGCTGACCGCACCTCGCGCTGACGGGACTGCGCGCCGACGGGACTGCGCGCCGACGGGACTGCGCGCTGACGGGACTGCGCGCTGACGATCCCTCGGGATCAGCTGCGGAGCGCCTCGAGGAGCTCGGCTCCGTAGGTGTCGAGCTTGGCGGCGCCGACACCGCTGACGGTGCCGAGCTCGTCGAGGGTGGTCGGGAGCCGCGTCGCGATCTCGCGCAGCGTCGCGTCGTGGAAGACGACGTACGCCGGGACGCCCTTCGTCTTCGCGGTCGAGGCGCGCCAGGCCCGCAGCCGCTCGAACACGGTCAGCGCGTCGGCGTCGAGGTCCGTCGCGGCGGTGCGCCTGGCCTGCCGCGTGGGGCGCGCCGCACGCGGGGCCTCGCGTCGGAGCAGCACCGACCGGTCGCCACGGAGCACGTCCGCGCTCGCCTCGGTGAGGCGGAGGGTGCCGTAGCCGTCGGCGTCGACGGCGAGCAACCCCTGCGCGAGCAGCTGCCGCACGACGCCCCGCCACTCGCCTTCCGAGACGTCGGCGCCGATGCCGAAGACGCTCAGCGACGCGTGACCGAGCTGACCGACCCGGGGGGTCGTGCGTCCGAGCAGGATGTCGACGACGTGACCGGCGCCGTAGCGCTGGCCCCGTTGGTCGAGGCGCACGACGGCCGAGAGCAGCTTCTGGGCGGCGAGGGTTCCGTCCCACGACTCGGGCGGTGCCAGGCACGTGTCGCAGTTCCCGCACGGCTCCCCGGACTGGCCGAAGTACGCGAGGAGCTGGACCCGGCGGCAGGTGACGGTCTCGCACAGCGCGAGCATCGCGTCCAGGTGCGCGGCGAGGCGCCGACGGTGGGTCGCGTCGCCCTCGGAGGTGTCGATCATGCGGCGCTGCTGGACGACGTCCTGCAGGCCGTAGGCGAGCCAGGCCGTCGCCGGCAGACCGTCCCGGCCCGCGCGACCGGTCTCCTGGTAGTAGCCCTCGACCGACTTCGGGAGGTCCAGGTGGGCGACGAACCGCACGTCGGGCTTGTCGATGCCCATGCCGAACGCGATCGTCGCGACCATGACGAGGCCGTCCTCGCGCAGGAACCGTGACTGGTGCGCCGCGCGGACCCGCGCGTCGAGGCCGGCGTGGTACGGCAGGGCCGGGATGCCGTGGTCGACCAGGTGCTGCGCGGTCTGCTCGACCGATGCGCGGGAGAGGCAGTAGACGATCCCGGCGTCACCCGGGTGCTCGGCGCGTAGCAGGTCGACGAGCTGTGCGCGTGGCTTGTCCTTCCCGACGATCCGGTACTGGATGTTGGGGCGGTCGAAGCTCGCCACGAAGTGCCGGGCGTCGGTGAGCTGCAGGCGCTGGGCGATCTCGGTGTGGGTCGCCTCGGTCGCGGTCGCCGTCAGGGCGATGCGCGGGACCGTTGGCCAGCGCTCGTGCAGCACCGAGAGCTGCAGGTAGTCGGGGCGGAAGTCGTGGCCCCACTGGGAGACGCAGTGGGCCTCGTCGATCGCGAACAGCGCGATGGTCCCACGATCGAGCAGGTCGAGGGTGTCCGGGACCCGCAGCCGCTCGGGTGCGAGGTAGAGCAGGTCGAGCTCGCCGTCGAGGAAGGCCCGTTCGACGCGGCGGCGCTCGGTGAGGTCCTGCGTCGAGTTGAGGAACCCGGCGCGGACACCGAGGGCCGACAACGCGTCGACCTGGTCCTGCATGAGGGCGATCAGGGGGGAGACGACGACGCCGGTGCCGGGCCGGACCAGCGCAGGGACCTGGTAGCACAGGGACTTCCCCCGCCGGTCGGCATCAGGACGAGCGCGTCACCGCCGGCGACGACGGTGTCGATGATCTCGGCCTGGTCGCCACGGAACGCCTCGTAGCCGAACACGCGACGCAGGACGTCGAGAGGAGCAGCGGGTGCGCCGTCGGTCACCGGGTCGACGGCGCGCACGTCATCGACCGTCGGGGGAGGAGGCTGCACGTCCCCACCCTACGATCCGCCACCGACGCCGGGATCGTTGTCCACCGACGTCGGCCGCCGTGCGACCGTGCCCGACTGACGCGCAGGGTCAGCCGTGCGGTCGCGGGAGCTCGCTCCAGATCCACGCCGCGATCTGCTCCGGCGGGGGTGGCGGCTCGGACTCGAGGCAGGCGAGGAGCATCCCGAGCAACGAGCCGACCGTCGCTGCCGCGGCGATGTCCACCGGAATCTTGAGCTCGGTCTCGTCCAGGCCGTACAGCGCGTACCCGGTCATGGTGAGCGCCGTGATGCGGCGCCGCAGCCGCGCGGTGACGATCGGCGAGCCGTGCTCGCCGAGGGCGCGGCGGTAGAGATCGGCGTGCGCCGTGACGTGTCGGATGTAGCGCAGCACGAGGTCGGGTGAGGTCGTTCCGCCGGGGGTCAGGACGAGGTCCGGTGAAGTGAGGTCGGCGCCCGCCGCGGCCGCCTGCTCGTCGAGAGCGTCGGCGAGCAGGGTCTCCTTGTCGGCGTAGTGCTGGTAGAAGGTGCTCCGGTTGACGGCGGCGCGATCGGCGATGTCCGCGATCGTGATCTCGTCGAGGGACTTCTCGCGTGCGAGCTCGAGCAGGGCGTCCTGGAGCAACCGACGGGTGCGTACGACGCGAGGGTCCGCCTGCGTGCTCATGCCCGACCTCCCGTCCCCTGCATCTCCCCGCCCGGGCGAGCCCCGCCCGGCCCGCACGCCGGTGGCTCGGTCGAGCCGACCCTCCGGGTCACGGTATGCCGACGATCCGCCCGAGCAAGAATTCCGACGACTGTCGGTTATCCTACAGATGTCCGAGAATCCGAGAAGGAGAGTCATGGCCACGCTTCTGTATCGACTCGGCCGCTGGTCGATGCGTCGTCGCCGGTTCGTCCTGGTGGGATGGCTCGTGGTGCTCAGCGCTGTCGGCACCCTCGCCGCGACCAGCGGTGCCCACCTCCAGGAGTCGTTCTCGATCCCCGGGACGGAGTCCGCCCGCGCGCAGGAGGTCCTCGCCGCACGCTTCGGGGCCGCGTTCTCTGACGCCTCGGCGCAGGGGCCCCTCGGAGGCTCCGACACCACCTCCACGCCGGCGACAGCGCGCATCATCCTCGCCGCACCCGCCGGGAGCACCGTCGCGGACCCGGCCACCGCACAAGCCGCGGGCGTGTTCCTGGCGCAGGCCGCCGCGGTGCCGGGTGTCACCGGCGTCAGCGACCCGTTCACCCAGAAGACCATCGCCCCCAACGCCTCCGCGCTGTACGCCGACATCCAGCTGGCGGTGCCGGCGGCGGACGTCCCCGCCTCGACGGTCCACGACCTCGAGGCCGTCGTGACGGCAGCCCAGCAGGCAGGCTGGCAGGCGGCGATCAGCGGCGGCCCGTTCGCCGACAAGCTGGAGATCCTCTCGGGAGCCGAGTCGATCGGTGTGATCGCCGCGCTCGTCGTCCTCGTCATCACCCTCGGCTCGTTGCTCGCTGCCGGGATGCCGATCCTCACTGCGCTGCTGGGCGTCGGCATCGGTGCGGCCGGGATCTTCGCGATATCCGCCTGGACGTCGGTGTCCTCGGCGACCCTCGCGCTCGCGCTCATGCTCGGTCTCGCGGTCGGGATCGACTACGCGTTGTTCATCCTGTCCCGCTACCGATCGCTCCTCGCCGAGGGGAAGACTCCGCTCGACGCCGTCGGGCGCGCGGTCGGGACGGCCGGGAGCGCGGTGGTCTTCGCCGGGACGACCGTCGTCATCGCCTCCGCCGGGCTCGCCGTCGTCGGCATCCCGTTCCTGGGGGTGATGGGCGTCGCGGCGGCTGTGACCGTCGCAGTCGCCGTCCTCATCGCGATCACGCTGCTCCCCGCGCTGCTCGGCTTCGCCGGGTCACGGCTGACGCCGCGGCACGCGCGTGCAGCGGACTCCGAGGATGACGCGACGTTCGTCGCGAGCCGATGGGGCAGGCTCGTGACGGGTCATCCGGTCGTCGTGCTCCTCCTCGGGATCGCGGGCGTCGCACTGGTGGCGGTCCCGACCCTCAGCCTGCGGCTCGGACTGCCCACCGACGGGCAGTCGCCGACGACGTCCCACGCGCGCCAGGCCTACGACCTCCAGGCGACGACCTTCGGACCGGGGTTCAACGGGCCCCTCGTCGTCCTGGTCGATGCCCCGTCAGGTGGTGCGTCCGCAGCTGCGGCCACGATCGCCGGGAAGCTCGGAGAGCTCCCCGACGTCGCCCTGGTCGCACCGCCCACGCCGAACGACGGTGACACCGCCGCGATCGTGACCGTCATCCCCACGGGCGGCCCCACGAGCGTCGAGACCGCGGACCTCGTGAACGCGATTCGCGCCGAGCGCCCGGGTCTGGAGACCTCGACCGGCACGGTCATCTGGGTCACCGGGACGGCAGCCGCGAACATCGACATCTCGGCCAAGCTCGCTGCGGCGCTCCCGGTCTTCCTGCTGCTCGTCATCGGGCTCGCGCTGGTCCTTCTGCTCGTCGCGTTCCGGTCGATCCTCGTCCCGGTCACGGCGGCGATCGGGTTCCTGCTCTCGGTCGGGGCGTCGTTCGGGGCGACGGTCGCGGTCTACCAGTGGGGGTGGCTGGCCTCCGTGTTCCACGTGAATGCCACCGGCCCGTTGCTCAGCTTCATGCCGGTGATCCTCATCGGCGTGCTGTTCGGGCTCGCGATGGACTACGAGGTGTTCCTGGTGTCCCGGATGCGGGAGGAGCACGTGCACGGCGCCGAGGCGCGGCGCGCGGTCCTGGTCGGGTTCGAGCACGGGTCGCGCGTGGTCCTCGCCGCGGCGGTGATCATGGTCTCCGTGTTCGTGGCCTTCGTGTTCGGCGGGAGCACGACGGTCGCGCCGATGGCGTTCGCGCTCGGGGCCGGGATCCTGGTCGACGCACTGGTCGTGCGGATGGTGTTGATCCCGGCGGTCATGACGCTGCTCGGCGACAGCGCCTGGTGGCTCCCGCGGTGGCTCGACCGGGTGCTCCCGAACGTCGACATCGAGGGCGCGGCCCTCACACGTCGGCTCGCTCAGGAGTCCGCGACCACCACGTTGTAGCGCGGCGTGGGTGGCTGCGCCTCCAGGGCGGCCAGCCATGCGGGGGTGGCCGCCACCGGGAACGTGGTGACGAGCCGGCACCGGGTGGTGACGTGCGCGTAGACGAGCGCACCGGACTCGCTCCCCGGGGCGCGCCAGACCACGGTGCGCAGCAGCCCGCCGTGACCGTCGGGGTCCTCGCGCGCGAGCAGCCCGTGCTCCGTCACGTCACCGCGCGCGATCGGGAGGGCGCTCGCGGTCACGCGCCCGAGCAGGCTCTCGCCCGCGGGGATCCGCCATGGCTGGAAGTGGTGCGGGTGGTGGCCGAGCGCCCGGGCCAGGTCGCCGTCGGTCCATCGCGCCCGCTTGGGGCCGTACGGCGTGGGGGCGGGGGAGAGCAGGTAGCCGTAGACGTGGACGAGCCCGGCGTTGGCGGTGGGGTAGCGGACCTCGATCCCGGCGCGGTCGCCGAGGGCGCGGAGGACCGTCGCGGCGAGGACGGGTTCGCCGGTGTTCTCGTCCACGACGGTCGAGCGCGCCCAGTCCGCGAGCTGCCCGGACGCACGGTCGACCGCCAGCTGCGGGTCGAGGTAGCCGATCGCGTCGATCGCCCGGTCCGGGGCGGCCGCGGCCCAGGTGGAGACGTCGGCGAGGTGTCGGCGGGCGTCGTCGTCGATCGCCGCGTCGGGCTGGCCTCCGGTGCCGGTCACGACGCGAGAGTCTACGCAGCGTCCACCGAGGTGCTGGACGCCCTGAGCGACGACCTCAGCGAACGAGCCTCAGCGAACGAGCCTCAGCGACCAGTCCGCCGCGACCAGTCCGCCGCGACCGGGCCGCCGCGTCAGGCGTCGATGCGCGCGATCGGCGTCCCCTGCACGACTGCCTCGTCCTCGCCGACGAGCAGGTGGATGGTCCCGGCGACGGGCGCCGGGACCTCCGCGGAGACCTTGTCGACCTGCACCTCGGCGATGAGCTGGTCCTCGCGCACGTGCTCGCCGTCCGCGACGAACCACGTCGCGAGGACTCCCTCCGCGTCCGGCCTCTCGGCCGAGAGCGGAGGGAAGACGACGTCGGTCATCGGCTCACCGTCCGTCGGATCGCCGCTTCGATACGGTCCTGCCGGGGCAGGATCGCGTACTCGAGCGGGTGGGAGTACGGGATCGGGGTGTCCGGGTTCGCGACCCGTGCGACCGGGGCCCGCAGCATCCCGGGGTCGACGTCGGTGATGGTGGCCGCGATCTCGCCCGAGAGCCCGAACGACTGGTAGTCCTCGTCGACGACGACCAGGTGGCCCGTCTTGCCGACCGACCGCAGGATCGTCTCGCGGTCGAGCGGGACCAGGCTCCGCAGGTCGATCACCTCGACGTCGATCCCGTCCGCCGCGAGCGTCTCGGCGACGTCGAGCGTGTGGTGCACCGAGAGCGAGAGCGTCACGACCGTGACGTCGCTGCCGGGCCGGACGACCTTCGCCTCGCCGATCGGCACGGTGTACTCGCCCTCCGGCACGTCCGCCGTCGCCCGGGCGTTCTTGACCATCCACGGCAGACCCATGACGCCCTTGTGGAACATGTACACCACGGGGTTGTCGTCGCGGATCGCCGAGATCATCAGGCCCTTGGCGTCGTACGGGTTGCTCGGGACGACGACCTTCATGCCGGGCAGGTGCGCGAACGTGCCCCACAGGCACTGCGAGTGCTGCGCGCCGTCGGAGTAGCCGCCGCCGACGGCCGTCGTGAGGACCATCGGGACCTTCACGTTCCCGCCGGACTCGTAGTGGATCTTGGCCATGTGGTTGTAGATCTGGTCCAGGCACACGCCCATGAAGTCGGCGAACATGAGCTCGACGATCGGCCGCATGCCCTCGACCGCCGCGCCGATGCCGAGACCGATGAACGCGGTCTCGGAGATCGGGGTGTCGATCACCCGCTCGGGGCCGAACCTGTCCAGCAGGCCGGTCGTCGAGCTGAAGATCCCGCCGTACGCCCCGACGTCCTCGCCGAGGTAGATGACGGACGGGTCGCGCGCCATCTCGATCTCGATGCCCTCGACCATCGCCTTCGACGTGGTGAGGCGGTGGCTGCTCTGCGGAGCCGTGTCGACCGGCTGCTCGATGATGGTCATGATCTCCTCCTCACGCGAACACGTACGAGCCGGCGTCGGCCGGGTCGGGCAGCGGGCTGTCCTTGGCGAAGGTGACCGCGTCCTCCACCCGGGTGCTCGCCTCCTCGGCGATCTGCTGCGCGGCGGCGTCGTCCAGCAGTCCGGCCGCTCCGAGGGTCGCGCGGTACGCCGGGATCGGGTCGCGCGCCGGGACGTCGTCGAGGTCGCCGCGGTAGCCCTGCGCGTCGCCCTCGAAGTGACCCCACAGGCGCAGGGTGTGGACCTCGAGCAGCGTCGGGCCCTCGCCCGCGCGGGCCCGCGCCACCGCCTGCGACGCGGCGAGGTGGACGGCCTCGACGTCGTTCTCGCGGATCCGTTCCGCGGGGATGCCGTAGGAGACGCCGCGCGTCGCGTTCGAGTGCACGCTGGTCGACGCCGACCGCGGCACCGAGATGCCCCACTCGTTGTCCTCGACGACGAAGACCACCGGCAGCTTCCAGAGCGCCGCCAGGTTGAGCGACTCGTGGAAGGCGCCCTGGTTGGCGGCGCCCTCGCCGGTCACCGCGACGACGACCCGGTCGGTGCCCTGGTGCCGGAACGCGAAGGCCTGCCCGAGGGCCGGTGGGTACCCCTCGGCGATGATCCCCGAGCAGGAGAAGTGCGTCGCGGGGTCGAACAGGTGCATGTGACCGCCACGGCCGTGGCCGAGCCCCGTCTCCCGTCCGAAGATCTCCGCCGCCATCGCCTTGAGGTCCATGCCGTGGGCGATCGCGAAGTGGTGCGGACGGTGCGTCGCGGTGACCGCGTCGTCGGTCGTGAGGTGGGCGCACACACCCACGGCGACGGGCTCCTGACCCGCCGCGAGGTGCATCTCGCCCGGGACCAGTCCCTTGCCGATGTCGAAGCCCGGGCCCTTGTCGGCGTAGTACTCGCGCCGGATCGCCTCTTCGAAGGTGCGGATCAGCACCATCGTGCGGTACAGGTCGACTCTCGCCGGGCCGTCCAGACCGGCCTGCATCGGGTGCGGTCGGCCAGGTGTCGTGGTGGTCATGGCACGCCTCCAGACGTCGTTGTCCTCATCACGACTCTGCGACGGTGCTGCCCGCGCGGCAACGGTGGGTCGTTCAGATGGTGACAGAGCCGGAGGCGACCTCGGGCAGCGACGGCGCCGACGGCGATCTCAGACGAGGACAGCGCCGAAGGCGATCTCAGACGAGGACAGCGCCGAAGGCGATCTCAGACGCTCACGGCGCCGACGGCGATCTCTCGGGCCGCGCGCCGCAGCGACGCCCGGTGCACCAGGAGCCGGTCGGCGTGCCGCACCGGCACCGACATCGCGACCGCCCCGGTCCAGGAGGTCGACGGCACCGCGACCGCCAGACAGGCGGTGCCGAGGGCGTACTCCTCACGGTCGACGGAGAACTCGCCCGCCGTGGTGAGCTGGCGCAGCAGCACCCGGCGGTCGGTCACCGTGTGCGGGGTCAGGTCGGTCAGGGCGTGGTCGCCGAGGTAGTCGCGCCGCCGCGACTCGTCGAGGGCCGCCAGGATGGCCTTGCCGACGGCGGTCGCGTGCGCCGCGTCGTGGAAGTCCACCCACAGGTCGACGCGCGGTGCGGCTGCGCTGTCGACGACGTCCGTGAGGTGGATCTCCCCGTCCTCCATCGTCGTGAGGTACGCCGCGGCGGACGTCTCCACGTGCAGCGCCTGGAGCACCTCGTGCGCCTGGGCCACGGCGGTCGCCGCCCGGCCCGGTCCGGCGGACAGAGCGGGGATCCGGTCCCCGAGCACGTACCCGAGCCCCTCGACCCGGGTCAGGTAGCCCTCGTGAACGAGCGTGCGGAGCAGGTGGTAGGTCGTGCCGAGAGGCTGGCCGGTCCGACGGGCCAACGCCTTGGCCGGCAGCGGACGGTCGGCCGCACCGACGGCGTCGAGCAGGTGCAGCGCCCGCTGCACCGAGGCGATCAGCGTCGGCTCGTGCGTCATCGCATCCTCCTGGCGTCAGGCTAGCGCCGAGCGCCGGGTCCGGCGCGGGAAGGCGAGACGAGGCGCGGCAGGCACGATGGGAACCGGTGGGCACGGGCGGGCAGGGGTGGGCACGGGTGGGCACGGGCGCAGACATGGCGGTGGCCCGCCCCGCAGATGCAGGACGGGCCACCGTCGGCGACGGGTCGGCTCACACCACGTCGTCGTCCATCCAGTCGAAGGTCTTGGTGACGGCCTTCTTCCAGAGCCGGTACTGACGGTCGCGCTCGTCGTCGGCCATCGCCGGCGTCCAGCGCTTGTCCTCGGCCCAGTTGTCGATCACGTCCTGCTCGCCGCTCCAGAACCCGACCGCGATGCCGGCCGCGTAGGCCGCACCGAGGGCCGTGGTCTCGGCCACCTGCGGCCGGATCACCGGGACACCGAGGATGTCCGCCTGGAACTGCATGAGGGTCTCGTTCTGGACCATGCCACCGTCGACCTTGAGCTCGGTCAGGTCGACGCCGGAGTCGGCGTTCATGGCATCCAGGACCTCGCGCGTCTGGAAGGCGGTGGCCTCCAGGACGGCGCGGGCGATGTGACCCTTGTTGACGTACCGCGTCAGGCCGACGAGCGCACCGCGTGCGTCCGCCCGCCAGTACGGTGCGAAGAGGCCCGAGAACGCCGGCACGAAGTACGCGCCACCGTTGTTCTCGACCGTTCCGGCCAGCGCCTCGATCTCCGGGGCCGAGGAGATCAGCCCCAGGTTGTCGCGCAGCCACTGGACCAGCGAGCCCGACACCGCGATCGAGCCCTCGAGGGCGTACACCGTCGGCTGGTCGCCGATCTTGTAGCAGACGGTGGTGAGCAGGCCGTTCTTCGACGGGATGGGCGTCGTGCCCGTGTTGAGGAGCATGAAGTTGCCCGTGCCGTACGTGTTCTTCGCGGTACCGACCTCGAAGCACGCCTGGCCGAACGTCGCCGCCTGCTGGTCGCCGAGGATGCCGGAGATCGGCACCCCCGGGACCATCCCGCCCTCACGGCCGTAGCCGTAGACCTCGGACGAGGACTTGATGGTCGGCAGCATCGACAGCGGGATCGTCATGTCCGCCGCGATGTCCGCGTCCCACGTCAGCGTCGCCAGGTCCATGAGCATCGTGCGCGACGCGTTCGTCGGGTCGGTGACGTGCACGCCGCCGTCGACACCGCCGGTCATGTTCCACAGCACCCATGCGTCGGTGTTGCCGAACAGGAGGTCGCCCCGCTCGGCCTTCTCACGTGCGCCCTCGACGTTGTCGAGGATCCACTTCACCTTCGGCCCGGAGAAGTACGTCGCGAGCGGCAGACCGACCTTGGCCTTGTAGCGGTCGGCCCCGCCACCGAGGGCACCGAGCTCCTCGGCGATCTTCTGGGTACGCGTGTCCTGCCAGACGATCGCGTTGTAGACGGGTTCGCCGGTCGTCTTGTCCCAGACCACCGTGGTCTCACGCTGGTTGGTGATGCCGACGGCAGCGATGTCCCGGTGGGTCAGGTTGGCGCGGGTGAGCGCCAGCCCGACGACCTCGCGGACGTTGTTCCAGATCTCTACGGGGTTGTGCTCGACCCAGCCTGCGCGGGGGAAGATCTGCTCGTGCTCGAGCTGGCCCGTCTCCACGATGGTGCCCGAGTGGTTGAAGATGATGGCGCGTGAGCTGGTCGTTCCCTGGTCGATCGCAATGACATAGTCAGCCATGAGTGGTGTTCCTTCTCGACGGTGAGAGTACTGCGGCGGAGGATCAGACGTAGACGCGGGCGAGGAGGCCGGCGATCACGGCACCGGCGAGCGGGCCGAAGACCGGCACCCAGGAGTACGCCCAGTCGCTGGAGCCCTTGCCCTTGATCGGGAGGAGGGCGTGCGCGATGCGCGGACCGAGGTCACGGGCAGGGTTGATGGCGTAACCGGTCGGGCCACCGAGGCTCATGCCGATCGCGACCACGAGGAGCGCCACGGCGAGCGGGCCGAGACCCGACGGGGTCTTGCCGAAGACGAGGATGACGAAGACCAGGACGAAGGTGCCGATGAGCTCGGTCACGAAGTTCCAGCCGTACGAGCGGATGGCGGGCCCGGTGGAGAAGACGCCCAGCTTGGTGGCCGGGTCGGCATTCTCGTCGAAGTGCTTCTTGTAGGCGAGGAAGACGAGGACGGCACCGAGGAAGGCACCGACCATCTCACCTGCGAGATACACCATGGTGCTGCTGAACGACACGGGGACGCCGGTCGCGTAGTTCTTCGCGCCGTCCGCGAGGAGCCCGATGGTCACGGCCGGGTTCAGGTGCGCACCCGAGCGGAACGCGACGTAGACGCCGGAGAAGACTGCGAGTCCCCACCCGAAGGTGATGACGACCCAGCCGCTGTCGAAGCCCTTGTTCTTCGGGAGGATGACGTTCGCCACCACGCCGCCACCGAGCAGCAGCAGCATCCCCGTTCCCAGGACCTCTGAGATGAATACCTGGCCAAGCGATGGATCCACGATGAGCCTCATTTCTTGACGGACGTCGTTGTCACGTGCACCTCGCGCGCAGGCACGAGGAGTTCGGGGGGCGCAGAGCGCCTGAGAGCTAGCTGTGACCGCCGACCGACGAACCTGCCGCAATGCTGACCATAGGCGCGAGCTCGGCGGCCCGCAGCCTGACGATCTCGGCACTCTCGTCGTCGAGCTCGTGCTCCGCGGCCTCCTCGGCCTCGGCACGCTCGCGGTAGATGGAGATCTCCTTCGCGCGCTGGGCCTTGTCCCAGCCGAGCAGGGGGGTGAGGATGTCGGCGATCTGCTCGACCGCCGCGAGCCCACGGTCGGCCTGCTCGTAGTTCAGGCGGGTCCGGTGCATCATGACGTCGTCGAGGTGCAGGGCGCCCTCGTGCGTGGCGGCGTAGGCGACCTCGACGGCGAGGTAGGCCGGCGCACCCTCGAGGGGCTCGCCGAGCGACGGGTCGGCGTCGACCATCGCGAGCAGCTCCGGGAGCAGTGATCCGTAGCGGTGCAGCAGGTGGTCCATGCGGAACTGGTTCCACCCGTACTGCTTGGCGATCGACCGCGACTTGCGCTGGAGCACCGTGAGCCCCTCGGCCCCGAGGAGCGGGACCCGGTCGGTGATCGACGGCGAGGTCGCCGCCCGCTCGCCCAGGGCGAAGTCGACGGCGTCCTTGGCCATCACCCGGTACGTGGTGAGCTTGCCGCCGGCGATCACGACCAGGCCCGGGGCGGGCGATGCCACGGTGTGCTCGCGGGAGACCTTCGCGGACGAGGTCCCCTCCTTGGTGCCCGGCTGCAGCAGCGGGCGGAGCCCGGCCCAGTGCCCGATGACGTCGGCGCGGGTGATCGGACGCGACAGGACCGCGTTGGCGTGGTCGATCACGTAGTCGATGTCCGCAGACGTCGCGACCGGGTGCTGGAGCTCCTGCGTCCACGGGGTGTCGGTCGTGCCGATCACCCAGTAGCGGGACCACGGGATGATGAACAGCACGCTCTTCTCGGTCTGCAGGATCAGCCCGACGTCGCCGGCGATCCGGTCCCGCGGCACCACGATGTGGATGCCCTTCGAGGCGAGCACGCGCAGGCCGCCCTCGCTGCCGGCGAGCGCCTCGGTCTGCTCGGTCCACACGCCGGTCGCGTTGATGACGGAGTGGGCGCGGACCTCCATCTGCTCGCCGGACTCGAGGTCCTTGATCGTGGCGCCGGTGACGGTTCCGATCGCGTTGGTGGACATCGCGACGACCTGGGTCCGGGACGCGGCGTGGGCGCCGTAGTGCACGGCGGTGCGGATCAGGGTCGAGGTGAGACGCGCGTCGTCGACCGAGGCGTCCCAGTACCGGACCGCGCCGATCGCGGCGTCGTGCTTGAGGTCGGGGAAGAGCTTCTCCATGCCGCCACGAGTGAGGTGGCGGTGGATCGGGAGCGCGCGCCGCCGCCCGTTGACGCTGGCGAGCGTGTCGTAGAGGGCGACGCCGGCGCCGACGTACGCGCGTTCCCAGACGCGGTGCTCGAGCGGGTAGAGGAACGAGACCGGCTTGACGAGGTGCGGTGCCAGCCGCGTGATCAGGAGGTCGCGCTCGGTCAGGGCCTCGCGGACCAGGTGGAAGTCGAGCATCTGGAGGTAGCGCAGGCCGCCGTGCACGAGCTTGCTCGACCGGCTCGACGTGCCGCTCGCCCAGTCCTGCGCCTCGACGATGCCGACGGTCAGACCGCGGGTGATCGCGTCGAGCGCGATGCCGGCTCCGGTGACTCCGCCTCCGACGACCAGGACGTCCAGCTCGTGGCCTGCGGCGCTGCTTGCACGCAGAGCGTCCAACGCGTTGGACCGCGCCTGTGCGGTCAGTCCGGTCACCGTCATCGTGTGCCTCCTCGGGGTTCAGTCGCTATGGTCATCACGGGACGAACGGATGCGCAACCAAGGTGCACAAACGTGCAAAATCGGGAGGGGTCATGGCAGAGCGGGAGCAGGACGTCTTGCGGGCTGCGTCCATGTACTACCTCCAGGACATGAAGATGGAGGTCATCGCCCGGCAGCTCAACACCTCACGCTCGACGGTGTCCCGACTGATCAAGCGCGCGAGGGAGACCGGTCTGGTCGAGATCACGCTCCGTCCGGCGAGCACGCGGGCCCCCGGGCTCGGCCGCGCGATCGCGGCGAGATTCGGCATCGACGCATACGTCGTGCCTGTCCCGGACCATGCGAACGAGGTCGAACGCCTCGAGCAGGCCGCGATGGCGTCGGCCCGGCTGCTCGCCTCCTGGTTCGACTCCGACATGGTGCTCGGGATCGCCTGGGGGACGACGCTCGCGGCGATCAGCAGGCACCTGACCCCCAAACCGACCCGGGGCGCGGCCGTCGTCCAGCTCAACGGAGCGGCCAACACCCGCACCAGCGGCATCGAGTACGCGGGCGACCTGATCTCGAGCTTCGGGGCGGCGTTCGGTGCCGCTATGCACCAATTCTCGGTTCCGGCGTTCTTCGACTACCCCGAGACCAAGGCCGCGATGTGGCGTGAACGGTCGGTGCAGCGGGTGCTCGACGTGCAGCACCGTGCCGACATCGCGCTGTTCTCGGTCGGTGCCGTCGCCGGGGCGGTGCCGAGCCACGTGTACTCCGCCGGCTACCTCGACGAGGACGACATCCGCATGCTCCACGACGAGGGCGTCGTCGGGGACGTGTGCACCGTGTTCCTCCGCGCCGACGGGAGCTACCGGGACGTGCACCTGAACGCGCGCGCGACCGGCCCGACCCCGGCGGAGCTCCAACGGATCCCTCGACGGGTGTGCGTCGTCGCCGGCGACAACAAGGCGGTTCCGCTCCTCGCCGCCCTGCACGCGGACGTCGTCACCGATCTGGTCGTGGACGAGGTCACCGCCACCGCCCTCCTGTCGATCGCCGGACCGGCCTACGACGTCGCTTCGCGCGGCCGGCCGCGGGGCGGGGCGCTCGTCGGGCCGTCGACCGCGGGAGCGGCGGTGCGACCCGGCCCGGTCGGTCGCGACGGCGCACGCTGACGTGGACCGCTCTTCGCGTCGCGACCGGATCGCCGTACGGTGAGGCCGTGTCCCTCGACGACCTGCACATCCGTTCCGCCCGTCCGGCCGACGTCCGCGCGATCGGCGCACTGGTCTCTCCCTACGCGAACGAGCGCATCCTGCTGGCCAAGGAGTGGGTCGGGTACTACGAGGCCGTCCAGGAGTTCGTGGTAGCGGAGTCGGCGGTCGACCCCGACGGGCGCGCCCAGGTGATCGGTTGCGGTGCGCTGCACGTGATGTGGCAGGACCTCGCCGAGATCCGGACGCTCGCGGTCGACCGGTCCTGGCGTTCCCGGGGCGTCGGGCACGCCCTCCTGGCCGCCCTGATCGACCGGGCCCGGGACCTCGGGCTCCGCCGGCTGTTCTGCCTGACCTTCGAGGTCGACTTCTTCGCCGCGCACGGCTTCGCGGTGATCGAGGGCACGCCCGTGTCGCCCGACGTCTACGCGGAGCTGCTGCGGTCGCACGACGACGGTGTCGCGGAGTTCCTCGACCTTGCGCACGTCAAGCCGAACACGCTCGGCAACACGCGGATGCTTCTCGAGCTCGACTGACGGACCCCTGCGCCCGCCGCCGGGCCGGGTCAGCGAGGGAGGCTCACCAGCGGAGGGGTGGGGTCGCCGTCGGGCACCACGGCGACCTCGCGCCGGACCAGGCCGTCGTCGACGAGTCCGTCGAGGGCCCGCGCACGCTGCTCGTGGTCCGGCCACACCCGTGCGAGCTCGGGCTCGGGGACCGGGTGGTCCGCCGCGCGGAGCTCGGCCATGATCCGACCCCGCGCCTGCCGGTCCGTGCCCGTCCACGGCTGCGTGCGTCGGCGGTGGGCGTGCGCATCACCGGGGTACCCGTCCGCCCGCCACCGGCACAGGTCGGCGACCGGGCACGCGTCGCACCGCGGTGACCGAGCGGTGCACACCAGCGCCCCGAGCTCCATCGACGCCGCGGCCCAGGCGGCGGAGCGGGCGTCGTCGCGGGGGGTGAGGGCGTCGGCCCGCCTGCGCTCGCCCGCCGTCAGCGTCGGCGTCGGCAGTGCCTCGCCGTCGACCGCCCGGGCGATCACCCGGCGCACGTTGGTGTCCAGGACGACGGAACGGCGACGGTACGCGAACGCGACGACAGCAGCGGCGGTGTACGGACCGATCCCCGGGAGTGCCACGAGGGCCTCCTCGGTGTCGGGCACCCGCCCCGCATGCACGTCGACGATCGCCCGCGCGCACTCCTGGAGCCGCAGCGCGCGCCGTGGGTAGCCGAGACGGTCCCACGCGCGCAGGACGTCGGCGGTCGAGGCCTCCGCGAGGTCGACGGGCCTCGGCCACCGCGCGATCCAGGCCCGCCAGGCCGGCTCGACGCGGACCACCGGCGTCTGCTGGAGCATGATCTCGCTCACGAGCACGCCCCACGCGGTGCACCCGGCCGCGCGCCACGGGAGGTCACGGGCGTGCGACCCGAACCAGGTGAGCACGGCGTCGGTCAGCGCGTCGGCCTCGGCGAGCGCCGAGGTGGTCGAGTCGTCGTGAGCGGGGGCCATGACGGCATCCTCTCCCGGATCGCGGACGGACGGCGTGCCCCGCCCGCGCCCGGGCCCGGTCGTCCTACCGTGGCGATGACGCGGTCCGTGTGCAGGTCCCCGCCCGTCCGCCGTCGACCGACGGCGGGTCGTCCCGACCCACTCCTGGAGGGGTGATGAGCAACATCCTGCACCCCGTCGGTCCCCGCCCGTCGCGCGTCTACTGGACGCGTCGGATCGTGGTGGCCGTCGTGCTGGTCGCCGTGGTCGCGGCGGTCGTCACGCTCGTCCGGCTCGCCGGGGCGGCCGACAAGCCCGGGGCGAGCGTCAGACCCACGGTGACGTCGACCTCGGCAGGGCCCACGACCGGGACGCCCCAGCCCTGCCCGGCCTCGTCGGTCGGCCTGGCGGTCACGGCGGACGCGACCACGTACGGGGCGGGGGTGAACCCGACGTTCACCGTCACCGTGACCAATACCGGGACCGAGCCGTGCACCCTCGACGCGGGGGATGCCGCGCGCGAGGTGCTGATCACCTCCGGGGCGGACCGGATCTGGTCCAGCGCGGACTGCCCCGACCCGGCAGCGGCCAAGAAGCTCCTTCTCCTCACCGCCGGGCAGCCGTACGTGGCGGCGGTGCCGTGGGACCGGGTCCGGTCGGCCACGGGCTGCCCGACCGGGCTGCCGACGCCGCGACCGGGTACCTACCAGGTGACCGCCAGCCTGGCCGGCAAGACGAGCTCGCCGTTGGTGATGATCCTCAAGTAGTCGGAGCGGTGCGGTGCCGGGCCCGCGCCGCGAGGCCGACCGGCCGCGGTGCACCCGGGATCTGCCTCGGGGCTACACGTACCGTTCGAGGATCGACGACTCCGCGAGGCGGGAGAGTCCTTCCCGGACGGCGCGGGCGCGCTGCTCGCCGACGCCGTCGACGGCCATGAGCTCGTCGACCCCGGCCGCCAGGAGCTTCTGCAGGCCACCGAAGTGCCCGACGAGCCGGTCGACGATCATCGGGGGATCCGGGGGACCCGGGACAGCAGCCGGTACCCACGCGGACCGACGGCAGCGTCGAGAGCGTCGCCGCCTCCGGGCAGGCCCAGGACCATGGCGATGTGCGCGAGGTCGAGGAGCTCGGTCGCGTCCAGGTCGCCGAGGGCGGCCTGAACGGCGGCGGCGTCCTCGCGGCTGTTGCGCGCCGACTCGACGTAGTCGCGGATCACGAGCTCGCGGTCCGAGTCCACCCCGCCGGTGAGCTCGTCGAGCTGCAGCGCGAGCAGCCGGCCGTCGGACCCGAGCTCGATCACGTAGCCGGCGATCTCCTCGGAGATGCGTCGCACCATGTCGAGGCGCTGGACCACGGCCGTGACGTCCCGCACCGTCACGAGGTCCTCGATCTCCAGCGCGGACAGCGTGCCGGCGACCTCGTCGAGACGTGACCGGTAGCGCTCGAGCGTCGCGAGGGCCTGGTTGGCCCGGGACAGGATCGAGTCCGTGTCCTCGAGCACGTAGCGGGTGCCGCCCACGTACAGGGCGACGATGCGCATGGACTGGCTCACCGAGATGACCGGGTAGCCCGTCTGCTTCGCGACGCGCTCGGCGGTGCGGTGCCTCGTGCCCGACTCGGAAGTCTCGATCGAGGGGTCGGGCAGCAGCTGCACGGCGGCGCGCAGGATCCGGGTCACGCCTTGGTCGACGACGATCGCGCCGTCCATCTTCGCGAGCTCGCGAAGCCGGGTCGACGAGAACTCGACGTCGAGGACGAACCCACCGGAGCAGATCTGCTCGACGGTCTCGTCATGACCCAGGACGATCAGCGCACCGGTCCGCCCGCGCAGGATCCGTTCGAGCCCGTCTCGGAGCGCACCTCCCGGCGCGACGGCTGCGAGCGTGGTGCGCAGCAGGTCATCGGGCGAGAAGGGGAGCGTGGCCACGCCCGAATCCTACGCGTCGCGCGCAGATCGAGGGCGGACGCAGGCGGCCATGGCCTGGGCGAGATCCTCGACCTCGAGCACCTGCATGCCGTCGGGTCCGGTACCGCTCGGGAGGGAGCCCACGGGGACGACCGCGCGGGTGAACCCCCAGCGTGCCGCCTCGGAGAGTCGACGCCCGACCCCGGCGACCTGACGGATCTCTCCCGCGAGCCCGACCTCGCCGAGGGCGATCAGGCCGGGGGCGAGCGGGAGGTTCTGGCCGGCGCTGACGGTGGCCATCGCGATCGCCAGGTCGGCGGCCGGCTCGATCACGCGAGCGCCGCCGACGGTCGACACGTAGACGTCCTGGTCGGCGAGGCGCACCCCGACGCGTCGCTGGAGCACCGCGAGCACCATGGCGAGCCGGCTCGAGTCGACGCCACTGGTGGTCCGTCGCGGGTTCGAGAGCGCCGAAGGTGCGACCAGAGCCTGCACCTCGGCCGCGAGCGGGCGGCGTCCCTCGAGCGTGATCGTCACGCACGTGCCGGGCACCTGCGTCGGTGCGTGCGAGAGGAACAGCCCGCTCGGGTCCGCGACGCCGACGATGCCGGTCTCCGAGAGGTCGAAGCAGCCGACCTCGTCGGTGGGGCCGTAGCGGTTCTTGACCGCGCGCAGCATGCGCAGCCGCGAGTGGCGGTCCCCCTCGAACTGGCACACGACGTCGACGAGGTGCTCGAGCGTGCGTGGCCCCGCGACGCTGCCGTCCTTGGTGACGTGACCGACGAGGACCACCGGGAGGTCCCGCTCCTTCGCCGTCGCGATGAGCGCGGCGGCGACCTCACGCACCTGGCTGACGCCACCGGGGCTCCCGTCGACCTGCGCCGAGGCGATCGTCTGCACCGAGTCCAGCACCAGCAGCACCGGGTCCACCTGCTCGACGTGCCCGAGGACGGTCGCGAGGTCCGTCTCCGCGGCGAGGTACAGCCCGGGGTCGAGCGCCTCGACCCGCTCGGCGCGCAGACGCACCTGCCCGGTCGACTCCTCCCCGGTCACGTACAGCACGCGCGCAGCGGGGTCGTCGCGACGGCTCGTACGGGCGACCCGCGCCGCGACGTCGAGAAGGAGCGTCGACTTGCCGACACCGGGCTCGCCCGCCAGGAGGATGACGGCTCCGGGGACGAGGCCACCCCCGAGCACGCGGTCGAGCTCGGCGATCCCGGTCGCGCGGGCGCGGCTCGCCTCGACGTCGATCTCGCCGATCGCCCGGGCCGGTGCCCGGGTCGGGAGCTGGGCGACGGTCCGGGGCGCTCCACCGCCCGGACCGACGTCCTCCGCGACGCTGCCCCAGGCCTGGCACTCGCCGCACCGGCCGACCCACTTCGCCGCGGTCCATCCGCACTCGACGCAGCGGTACGCCGGACGTTCGGCTCGGCGTGCCGTGGCGGAGCGCGCGGGGGACTGCTTGGTGGTGGCAGGAGACGTCACGTCGGGAACGGTATCCGTCGGCACCCACACGGGTGCGCTGGCCCGGTGCGAGGTCCGGAGGGGACCCGCGCCGGCCGGATGAGCCGCAGGATCGACGGCGGTGCGTAGGCTTCGACGAGGAACCGACCCGCAGGTGCGGCAGGGAGGCGTGGATGACCGACAGCTCGACAGGTGGCCCGGCGCGCGGCGGCTGGCCCTTCGACCCCGTCTCCGGTGGTGCGTCGCAGCCCGGCCCCGGTCCCCAGCCGGGTCCCGCCCCTCAGTCAGGACCTGCCCCTCAGTCAGGACCTGCCCCTCAGCCGGGCGCCGGGTCCGGACCCGCGTTGTTCCCGGGTGTTCCGCCGACGCCCGGGGGGACGTCTGCGTCGGTCCCCCCCGCCGGTCGTGCCGCCGTCGGGCACCGGGCCCCGGTCGGGCGCGTCGGGGTCGAACCGTCGTCGCACCTTGGTGATCGTCGGGATCGTCGTCGGGGTGCTCGTGCTCGGTGGGGCCGTGACGGCGCTCGTGCTGACCATGAACCGCAGCAGCACCCCGTCCGCGACGGTCACCAGCACGACGCAGCTGCCGTCGCCGACCCCGACGGTCGCCCCGGCGGCCCGGGAGAAGGGCAGCGCGTTCCTCGACGCGCTGCCGAGCTCGGTGCTCCAGTACGCCTGGGCGTCGGTCGCGCCCGACGAGGCGTGGCGCACGGCCGGGGCGCTCGAGGCCTACGACGTCACGTACACCGACGGCGGGTCGGGGACGGTCACGGTACGTGCGGGTCAGTGGCGGACGGCGGCGGAGGTCACCGCGTACCAGACCACGCTCACCGGCCAGCTCACCGCGGCGGCCGGATCGCCGACCGCGGGCTCGACAGCGACCGCGGGCTCGACGACGGCCGTGGGACCCGCGACCAGCACCGGTGACGTGACCGTCGGTGGGGTGACGGTCGGGACGTGGACGATCGTGCCCCAGGCCGACGGTGCGGGAACCGTCGTGTGGTCCAACGGCACGACGCTCTTCGAGGCGAGCGGGCCCGCGTCCGAGCTGGCCGATCTCTACGCGGCGTTCCCGCTCTGACCGCGTCGGGACGACCGGGTCGCGGCGCCGTCCCGCGGACGTGAGCGGTCTCCACCGCAGGCCCGTCCGGGGTACCGGCGCACCAAGGCCGCACGGAACACCGTGGCGGCTCGATACGCTCCGTCCCACGGGCGGGACGACGGACACGAGGGCACAGCATGGGTGAGGGTCGGTTCGAGAGCAGGCCGAAGGTCGCGATCCTGGGCGGGGGCGTGATGGGCGAGGCCATCCTCGCCGGCATCCTGTCCGCGGGCTGGGACATCGACGAGGTCGCGGTCACCGAGCCGAGCGCGGTCCGCGCGAACGAGATCTCCGAGCGGTACGGGGTGCGCGCGGCCGACGACGGCCCGACGACGGTCTCGCGCGCCGACGTCGTCCTGGTCGCCCTCAAGCCCAAGGACGTCGGTGCGGTGCTCGTCGAGATCGCCCCCCGGCTCCGGGCCGGTGCGCTGGTGGTGAGCGTCGCGGCGGGACTGCCGTGCTCGTTCTACGAGGACCGGCTGCCCGCCGGGACGCCCGTCGTCCGCGTCATGCCGAACACGCCGGCGGTGATCGGGATGGGTGCGAGCGCCATCAGCGCGGGCAGCCACGCGACGGACGAGCACCTGGGGCTGACCGAGCGTCTCCTGGCCGGCACCGGCCTCGTGGTGCGGGTCGCGGAGAAGGACCTCGACGCGGTCACGGCGATCTCGGGCTCCGGCCCTGCCTACGTCTTCTACCTGGTCGACGCGCTCGCGGAGGCCGGCGTGCTGCTCGGGCTCACGCGGGACCGCGCACGCGAGCTCGCGGTCGCGACCTTCCTGGGAGCAGCGACCATGCTCGACCGGACCGGCGAGCACCCCGTCGTGCTGCGGGAGCGGGTGTCCTCACCCGGGGGTACGACGGTCGCGGCCCTGCGGCAGCTCGATGCCCACGGTGTGCGTGCGGCCGTGCTCGCGGCGGCCGAGGCCGCGTACGACAGGTCCCGCGAGGTCGCGGCCGACGCCGTCGCGACCCCGAGGGGCTGAGATGCCGCTGAGTCCCGGCAGGCAAGGCGTCCCTGTCGCGGCACCGGGTCGCCCGCGTCCGCCGGCGATGAGTGATGTCGCGGCGCGCGCCGGGGTGTCGCACCAGACGGTCTCGCGCGTCCTCAACGACCACCCGAGCGTCCGCCCGGAGACCCGGGACCGGGTGCTCGCGGCGATCGCCGAGCTCGGCTATCGCCGGAACACCGCCGCACGCGCGCTGGTCACCCGGCGCTCGGGGACGATCGGGGTCATGACCACGGGGTCGCCGTACTTCGGTCCGTCGTCGACCTTGATCGCCGTCGAGGAGGCCGCGCGCGAGTACGGGTACTTCGTGAGCGTCGCGACCCTGGCGGTGTTCGACCAGGACGGCGTCTCACGCGCCGTCGAGCACTTCCTCTCGCAGTCGGTCGAGGGCGTGATCGTGATCGCGCCGCACGCCGAGGTGCGGGACGCGCTCGCGCCCTACGTCGACGAGGTCCCGCTCGTGACGATCGCCGCCGGATTCGCGGAGGGCCTCGGCGTGCACACCATGAGCGTCGACCAGGAGCTCGGCGCCCGGCTCGCGACGCGTCATCTCCTGGACCTGGGCCACCGGACGGTCACGCATCTGGCGGGTCCCCAGGACTGGCTCGACGCACGGGCGCGCGTCGAGGGCTGGCGTGCCGAGCTCCACGCCGCGGGTGCGCCGGAGGGTGAGCTGATCCAGGGCGACTGGGGCGCCGACTGCGGGTACCTCGTCGGCCAGGCGCTGGTCGAACGCGGTGCGCCGACGGCGGTGTTCGCGGCGAACGACCAGCTCGCCCTCGGTCTCCTGCGGGCGTTCCACGAGGCCGGCGTCTCGGTCCCGGGGGACGTCTCGGTCGTCGGCTTCGACGACATCATGGGGTCGGCGCACTTCATCCCGCCGCTGACGACGGTGCGGCAGGACTTCACCGCGCTCGGGCGCCGTTGCCTGGAGATGCTGCACTCGGCGATGGCCAACGAAGAGCTCGACCACACGCCGGTGGTGCCGCATCTGGTGGTGCGGTCGAGCACCGGTCCCGTGCCTGTCGGACGTGGTCGCTGAGCACTTGACACGCGCGATGTTAGCGCTAACATGAACATCGGTCGCAGGCGTCCGCCGCGGCCGGTGCGCCGCCCGTGGCGGCAGGCGCACCGTGACCCAGGTCATGGAGCGGAGTGGCACCGATGACGGTGAACCCTGATCGCGCGCTGGTCGTCGGTGTCGACTACGGCACCCTGTCGGGTCGGGCGGTGGTCGTCCGGGTGTCCGACGGTGCGGAGCTCGGGTCGGGGGTGCATGCGTACCCGCACGCCGTGATGGACCACACGCTCACGGCCGGTCCTGCCTCCGAGACCTCCTCACCGGTCAGGCTCGCGCCCGACTGGGCGCTCCAGGTGCCGCAGGACTACGTCGACGTGCTCAAGGTCGCGGTGCCGGCCGCGCTCGAGGCGGCCCGACGTGACCACGGCATCGACCCGTCGGACGTCATCGGCATCGGCACGGACTTCACGGCCTGCACGATGGTGCCGACCACCGAGGACGGCACGCCGCTCAACGAGCTGCCGGAGTTCGCCGACCGACCGCACGCCTACGTCAAGCTCTGGAAGCACCACGCCGCCCAGGGGCACGCGGATCGCATCAACACGCTCGCCCATGCGCGCGGCGAGGAGTGGATCACCCGCTACGGCGGCCTGATCTCGAGCGAGTGGGAGTTCGCCAAGGGGTTGCAGGTCCTCGAGGAGGACCCCGAGGTGTACCGCGCGATCGATCACTGGGTCGAGGCCGCGGACTGGATCGTCTGGCGCCTCAGCGGCACCTACGTGCGCAACGCCTGCACCGCGGGCTACAAGGGGATCTACCAGGACGGCCACTACCCGAGCAGCGAGTTCCTCGCGGCGCTCAACCCCGAGTTCGCGGACTTCGTGAGCACCAAGGTCGAGCACGAGATCGGCGCGCTCGGCAGCGCAGCCGGCAGGCTCACCGCCGAGGCCGCGGCGTGGACGGGTCTCCCCGAGGGCATCGCGGTCGCGGTCGGGAACGTCGACGCGCACGTCACCGCGCCGGCCGCGAACGCGGTCGAACCAGGGCAGATGACGGCGATCATGGGGACCTCGACGTGCCACGTGATGAACGGGCCCGAGCTGCACGAGGTACCCGGGATGTGCGGCGCGGTCGACGGCGGGATCGTCGACCAGCTGTGGGGCTACGAGGCCGGGCAGAGCGGCGTGGGCGACATCTTCGGCTGGTTCGTCGACACGTGCGTCCCGCCGTCCTACGTCGACGCGGCCGCAGCGCGAGGCCTCTCGGTGCACGAGTACCTGACCGAGCTGGCCGCGCAGCAGGCGATCGGTGAGCACGGGCTGGTCGCGCTCGACTGGCACTCGGGCAACCGCTCGGTGCTCGTGGACCACGAGCTCTCGGGCCTCGTCGTCGGGCAGACGCTCGCCACGAAGCCCGAGGACACCTACCGGGCGCTCCTGGAGGCGACGGCGTTCGGCACCCGCACGATCGTCGAGTCGTTCGTCGCGTCGGGCGTCCCGGTCACCGAGCTCGTGGTGGCCGGCGGGCTGCTCAAGAACGCCCTGCTGATGCAGATCTATGCCGACGTCACCCGCCTCCCGCTCAGCACGATCGCCTCGGACCAGGGCCCCGCGCTCGGTTCGGCGATCCACGCAGCCGTCGCCGCCGGCGCCTACCCCGACGTCCGCGCGGCCGCCCGCGTGATGGGGAAGCGCACGGCGGCGGCCTACACGCCCATCGAGGAGAACTCGGTGCGGTACGACGCGCTGTTCGCCGAGTACACGCTGCTGCACGACTACTTCGGTCGGCTCGACCGTCCGGGCTCGAACGGCGTCATGCATCGGCTCAAGGCGATCCGCCGGGACGCGCGCGCCGGAGCGGGGGTGCAGGCCTGATGGCACTCGACCAGTTCTCCCCGGCGGTCCAGGCCGAGATCGCGAGCGTTCGCGAGATCGTCGCGCGGCTGCACGGCGAGCTCCCACGGTGGGGCCTCGTGGTGTGGACGGCGGGCAACGTCTCGCAGCGGCTGCGCGGTGCGGACCTCTTCGTGATCAAACCGTCCGGGGTGACGTACGACGCGCTCACCGCGGAGTCGATGGTCGTCTGCGACCTGGACGGGAACCTCGTGGACGGCGACCGGTCGCCGTCGTCGGACACCGCCGCCCACGCGTACGTCTACCGGCACATGCCCGAGGTCGGCGGCGTGGTCCACACCCACTCGACGTACGCGACCGCCTGGGCCGCCCGGGGCGAACCGGTGCCGTGCGTGCTCACGATGATGGCCGACGAGTTCGGTGGGGACATCCCGATCGGACCGTTCGCGCTGATCGGGGACGACTCGATCGGCCAGGGCATCGTCGAGACCCTGCGCGGCTCCCGCAGCCGCGCCGTGCTCATGCGCAACCACGGGCCGTTCACGATCGGCAAGGACGGGACCGACGCGGTCAAGGCGGCGGTGATGGTCGAGGAGGTCGCACGGACGGTGCACATCTCGCGCCAGCTCGGCGAGCCGCTCCCGATCGACCAGGTCCACATCGACTCGCTGTACGACCGCTACCAGAACGTCTACGGCCAGGCATCGGCCGCCACCACCGACCAGGAGGACCCGTCATGACCAAGCCGTACGCCGACCGCGAGGTCTGGTTCCTCACCGGCAGCCAGGACCTGTACGGCGAGGACACCCTCCGGCAGGTCGCCGCGCAGTCGCAGGAGATCGCCCGCACGCTGGACGCCTCGTCCGACGTCCCGGTGCGCATCGTCTGGAAGCCCGTGCTCAAGGACTCGGCGTCGATCCGGCGTGCGGCGCTCGACGCCAACTCCGACGACGCGGTGATCGGCGTGATCGCGTGGATGCACACGTTCTCGCCCGCCAAGATGTGGATCGCCGGTCTCGACGCGCTCCGCACGCCGCTGCTCCACCTGCACACCCAGGCGAACGTCGACCTGCCGTGGTCGACGATCGACATGGACTTCATGAACCTCAACCAGGCCGCGCACGGCGACCGCGAGTTCGGGTACATCCAGACCCGGCTCGGCGTCGCGCGCAAGACGGTCGTCGGGCACGTGTCGAACCCGGCGGTGACCACGTCGATCGGCACCTGGGTCCGCGCGGCTGCGGCCTGGGCGGCGACCCACGAGCTCAAGCTCGCGCGCTTCGGCGACAACATGCGCAACGTCGCCGTCACCGAGGGGGACAAGACCGAGGCGGAGCTGAGGTTCGGGGTGTCGGTGAACACCTGGGGGGTCAACGACCTGGTGGCTGCCGTCGCCGACGTGCCGGACAGCGACGTCGACCCGCTCGTGGCGGAGTACGAGGACCTCTACGACGTCGCCCCCGAGCTCCGCAAGGGTGGCGACCGGCACGAGTCGCTGCGGTACGGCGCCCGGCAGGAGCTCGCTCTCCTCCAGCTCCTCGGCGACCTCGGGGCGACCGCGTTCACGACGAACTTCGAGGACCTCGGCGCGCTGCGCCAGCTCCCGGGCCTCGCTGTCCAGCGGCTCATGGCGAAGGGCTTCGGCTTCGGTGCCGAGGGCGACTGGAAGACGGCCGTCCTCGTCCGCGCCGCCAAGGTCATGGGTGCCGGTCTGCCCGGTGGTGCCTCGCTCATGGAGGACTACACCTACGACCTCGTGCCGGGCGACGAGAAGATCCTCGGCGCGCACATGCTCGAGATCTGCCCGTCCCTGACGACGGCCAGGCCGTCGCTCGAGGTGCACCCGCTGGGCATCGGCGGACGCGAGGACCCGGTCCGGCTCGTCTTCGACACCGATGCCGGCCCCGGTGTCGTCGTGGCGCTGTCGGACATGCGCGACCGGTTCCGCCTGACGGCCAACGTGGTCGACATCGTGGCGCCGGACGAAGACCTGCCGCGCCTGCCGGTCGCACGCGCGGTGTGGAAGCCCCGGCCGGACTTCGCCACCTCGGCGGAGGCGTGGTTGACGGCGGGAGGTGCGCATCACACGGTGCTGTCGACGGCCGTCGGGATCGACGTCTTCGAGGACTTCGCGGACATCGCGCGCACCGAGCTGCTGGTGATCGACGAGGACACGACGCGTCGTCGGTTCCGTGACGAGATCCGGTGGAACTCGGCGTACTTCCGTCTCGCAGCCGGTATCTGAATGTGACGCAAATGTGACCTCAGATCGCGTGACAGAGCCGATGTGAGCGCTAACATTCACTTATTGAACGAACCCCCGGCGGGGGTTCACGCAGCGCAGCACCACCGCACGATCCCGGCGACGCAGCCGGACCTGCATCTCAACGAGGAGAAACCATGCGCATCAAGAACGTCGCCGCAGCCGCGGCAGCCATCACCCTCACGCTGGCCATGGCGGCCTGCAGCGGTGGTGGCGCAGGAACCACGGCCGAGACGAGCTCCGGCACCAAGGCCGTCCCGGCCGGTGACATCACGGTCGGTGTGGCCATGCCCACCAAGTCGTCGGAGCGGTGGATCGCTGACGGCAACAACGTCAAGACCCAGCTCGAGGCGCTCGGCTACAAGGTCGACCTGCAGTACGCCGAGGACGACATCCCGACCCAGGTGAACCAGATCGACACCATGATCACCAAGGGCGAGAAGCTCCTGATCATCGCGTCGATCGACGGCACGGCGCTCACGAGCCAGCTCGAGCAGGCCAAGTCCAACGGCATCCCGGTCATCGCGTACGACCGCCTGATCCGGAACTCGCCGAACGTCGACTACTACACGACCTTCGACAACTTCAAGGTCGGCGTGCAGCAGGCCACCTCGCTGCTGACGGGCCTCAAGGTCCTCGACGCCGACGGCAAGGACACCGGTCTCACGGGCCCGCTCAACATCGAGCTCTTCGCCGGCTCGCCGGACGACAACAACGCGACGTTCTTCTTCAAGGGCGCGATGAGCATCCTGCAGCCGTACATCGACAAGGGCGTCCTCGTCGTCAAGAGCGGCCAGACGGACTTCGACAAGGTCGCGACGCTGCGGTGGGACCCGGCGACCGCCCAGTCCCGCATGGAGAACCTGCTGACCTCGACCTACGCCGACGGCTCCAAGGTCGCGGGCGTGCTCTCCCCGTACGACGGTCTGTCGATCGGCATCCTCGGCGCCCTCAAGGGTGTCGGCTACGGCACGGCCAACCAGCCGTACCCGATCGTGACCGGCCAGGACGCCGAGGCGGCGTCGGTCAAGTCGATCATCGCCGACGAGCAGTACTCGACGATCTACAAGGACACCCGTGAGCTCGCCAAGGTGACGGTCGCCATGACCGACGCGATCCTCAAGGGCAAGACGCCGGAGACGAACGACACCACCACGTACGACAACGGCGTCAAGGTCGTCCCGTCCTACCTGCTCGAGTCCCAGATCGTGACGAAGGACAACTACAAGAAGATCCTGATCGACGGCGGCTACTACACCGCAGCCGACCTGGCCTGATCCTCACCGAGGTCCACTCGCTCCGTGGTGCCCTGCCGGCAGGGAGCCTGCCGGCAGGGCACCACTCCGAACTACCGAGGACGGCTGGGACATGAGCAACACCATCCTGGAGATGCGCAGCATCACCAAGACATTCCCCGGCGTGAAGGCCCTGCAGGACGTCAGCCTCTCCGTCGAACGCGGTGAGATCCACGCGATCTGCGGGGAGAACGGCGCCGGCAAGTCCACGCTGATGAAGGTGCTCTCCGGGGTCTACCCGCACGGCACCTACGACGGCGAGATCTACTTCGAAGGAGAGGTCTGCGAGTTCGCCGACATCCGGGCGAGCGAGGACCGCGGGATCGTCATCATCCACCAGGAGCTCGCCCTCACGCCGCTCCTGTCGATCGCCGAGAACATCTTCATGGGCAACGAGGTCTCGAAGCGGGGCTTCATCGACTGGAACAAGACCAACGCCGAGGCGTCGAAGCTGCTCGCACGCGTCGGTCTGGACGAGAACCCTGCCACCCGGATCGCCGACATCGGTGTCGGCAAGCAGCAGCTCGTGGAGATCGCCAAGGCGCTGTCCAAGCGCGTCAAGCTGCTCATCCTCGACGAGCCCACGTCCGCGCTGAACGACGACGACTCCGAGCACCTGCTGAACCTCCTGCGCCACCTCAAGGAGCAGGGCATCACCTCGATCATGATCTCCCACAAGCTCAACGAGATCGCCGAGATCGCCGACTCCACGACGATCATCCGGGACGGTCTGACGATCGAGACCCTCGACATGAAGAAGGACGCGGTCACCGAGGAACGGATCATCCGCGGGATGGTCGGACGTGACCTCGAGCACCGGTTCCCCGAGCATCACACGTCGAGCATCGGCGAGGAGGTCCTGCGGATCGAGGACTGGACCGTCCACCACCAGATCCAGCACGAGCGCAAGGTCGTCGACGGCGCGAACCTCATGGTGCGGCGCGGCGAGATCGTCGGACTGGCCGGTCTCATGGGTGCGGGCCGCACCGAGCTCGCGATGAGCGTGTTCGGCCGATCGTACGGGTCGGGCATCTCCGGTCGGGTCTTCAAGAACGGCGAGGAGATCCACCTGCGGACGATCTCGGACGCGATCGAGCACGGCATCGCGTACGCGACCGAGGACCGCAAGCGGTACGGCCTCAACCTGATCGAGGACATCAAGCGCAACATCTCGGTCGCGTCCCTGCACAAGCTCTCGAAGCGTGGCTGGGTCAACGACAACGAAGAGACGAAGATCGCGCAGGAGTACCGGGTCAGCATGAACATCAAGACCCCGTCGGTGCTCGCGCTCGCGGGGAAGCTGTCCGGTGGTAACCAGCAGAAGGTCGTGCTGAGCAAGTGGATCTACGCCGACCCGGATGTGCTGATCCTCGACGAGCCGACGCGCGGTATCGACGTCGGCGCCAAGTACGAGATCTACACGATCATCAACCGCCTGGCCGACGCCGGGAAGGCGGTGCTGTTCATCTCGTCCGAGCTGCCTGAGCTGCTCGGCGTCTGCGACCGGATCTACGCGATGAGCGCCGGCCGGATCACGGGCGAGGTCCCGCGCGACGAGGCGACCCAGGAGAAACTCATGCAGTACATGACCAAGGTAAAGGACTGAGCCTGATGGGCGCCCTCGAGTCGGTGAAGGACGTCTTCACCAAGAACATCCGCCAGAGCGGCATCTACCTCGCTTTCGTGGCGATCGTCGTGCTGTTCTACTTCCTCACGGACGGCATCCTCCTGACGCCGCAGAACGTGACGAACATCGTGGTTCAGAACTCCTACATCCTCATCCTGGCGATCGGCATGGTGATCGTCATCATCGCCGGGCACATCGACCTTTCGGTCGGGTCGGTCGTCGGCTTCACGGGTGCGGTGTCCGGTGTCTTCACCGTCCGCATGGGTCTTCCCTGGTGGGTGGGTCTGATCGCCGCGCTCGCCACCGGCGCCCTTGTCGGGGTGTGGCAGGGCTACTGGGTCGCGTTCGTCGGCATCCCGGCGTTCATCGTCACGCTGGCCGGCATGCTGATCTTCCGCGGCGCGACCATGGTCACGCTCGGCAACACCCAGATCTCCCCGTTCCCGGACGCCTTCCGCAACATCGCGTCCGGCTATCTCAACGGGGTCTTGGGTGGCAACGGGATCGACGTGTTCACGCTCGTGCTCGGTGGTCTCGCGATCGTCGGCTTCGCCATCGGCCAGTTCCGCAGCCGGCGTGCGCGCATCCAGTACCAGCAGGCCGTCGAGGGCATGGGGTTCTTCGTCGCCCGCATCGTGGTCGTCGGCGCCGTCGTCATGGCATTCGCCTATGAGCTCGCGAGCTACAAGGGCCTGCCGATCGTGCTGCTCATCCTCGGCGTGCTGATCTTCGCGTACAGCGCCGTCACCAAGCGCAGCGTCTTCGGACGCCACGTGTACTCGATCGGTGGCAACCTCAACGCCGCGACGCTCTCGGGCATCAAGGTCAAGTGGGTCAACTTCCGGATCTTCATCAACATGGGGATGCTCGCGGCTCTCGCCGGCGTCGTGTTCACGGCACGCCTCAACCTGGCGAACCCGAAGGCCGGCCAGAACTTCGAGCTCGACGCGATCGCCGCCTGCTTCATCGGTGGCGCTGCCGTCACCGGTGGTGTCGGCACGGTCATCGGCGCCATCGTCGGTGGTCTGATCATGGGTGTCATGAACAACGGCATGTCGATCATGGGCATCGGCATCGACTACCAGCAGGCCATCAAGGGTCTCGTCCTGCTGCTGGCCGTCGCGTTCGACGTCTACAACAAGCGGCGGGCGGGCGCCTCGCGCTGATGCGCTGCTGAGTCACCGTCGAACGGGTACCGCGGGGTACCCCCACTGGTCGGCGCACGTACCGACGCGATTGTTGCGTCAGTACGTGCGCCGACCTGTGTGCGCTGTGCCCAATCTGTGACCCAAATGTGACGGAACTAGGTTGAACCTGTGGGTGTTAGCGCTAACATGTGGACGATCGGATTGATCGATCGAGGGGGGTCCGGTCAACCAGCGCATCACCAGCGAACACCCCGGCGGCGTTGCCGGGCGCGCATCTCAAAGGAGAGAGCATGTTCAGCAGGAAGAATGCACGCCGTCACGCAGCGGGAGCTGTCGCCGTTGCCTCTGTCCTCGCTCTGGCTGCCTGCAGCAGCAGCGGCACCACAGCGGGCAGCACATCGGGAAGCGAGGGGGGCAGCGGCAAGCTGATCACTGTCGGCTTCTCACAGGTCGGCTCCGAGAGTGGCTGGCGGGCGGCCAACACCAAGGACATCCAGGAGACCCTCACCAAGGCCAACGGCTTCGACCTGAAGTTCTCCGACGCGCAGCAGAAGCAGGAGAACCAGATCCAGGCGATCCGCTCCTACATCGCGCAGGGCGCCGACGTCATCGCGTTCTCGCCCGTCGTCGAGTCGGGCTGGGACGCGGTGCTCGAGGAGGCCAAGGCCGCCAAGATCCCCGTCGTGCTCACCGACCGCGCGGTCGACTCCAAGGACACCTCGCTCTACGTGACGTTCCTCGGCTCCGACTTCGTGAAGGAGGGGAAGGCGGCCGGCGACTGGGTCGTCACCGAGTTCGGTGACAAGCCGACGAACATCGTCGAGCTCCAGGGCACCACCGGTTCTGCCCCGGCGAACGACCGCATGGCAGGCTTCAAGGACGCGATCGCCAGCCACTCGAACCTCAAGATCATCGCGTCGCAGACCGGCAACTTCACGCGGTCCGAGGGCAAGACGGTCATGGAGGGCTTCCTGCAGGCCAACCCGAGCATCGACCTGGTCTTCGCGCACAACGACGACATGGGCCTCGGCGCGATCGAGGCCATCGAGGCTGCGGGCAAGGTCCCGGGCAAGGACATCAAGATCGTCACCGTCGACGCGGTCCATGACGGCATGCAGGCTCTGGCGGACGGCAAGATCAACTTCATCGCGGAGTGCTCCCCGTTGCTCGGTCAGCAGCTGGCCGACGTCGTGAAGCAGGTCATGGCAGGCCAGACCCCTGAGAAGCGGATCATCACGACGGAGACCACGTTCACGCAGGAGCAGGCCAAGGAGGCTCTCCCGACCCGCAAGTACTGAGCGCCCGGAGCATCAGCTCTGTTGATCCTGAGCGCCACGGTCGTGCGGCGGGGCGGCCACGAGCCATCCCGCCGCACGACGCGGTACCCGTCGTCCGGAAGGCCGTCGCATGACCACCACACCAGCTGTCGTCGAGATGCGCGGCATCTCGATCGAGTTCCCCGGCGTCAAGGCACTCCAGGACGTCGACTTCACCCTCCGACCGGGGGAGATCCATGCGCTCATGGGGGAGAACGGTGCCGGGAAGTCGACCCTCATCAAGGCCCTCACCGGGGTGTACGCGATCGACGCCGGCACGATCGTCGTCGCCGGCGCTGCAACGTCTTTCGCCGGCCCCGCCGCTGCTCAGAACGCCGGCATCAGCACCGTCTACCAAGAGGTCAACCTCTGCGCGAACCTCACGGTCGCGGAGAACATCATGCTCGGGCGCGAGCCGAGGCGCGGTGGCTCGATCGACTGGCGCGCGACCCGGACCGCCGCGGCAGCTCATCTCGCGCGCCTCAACCTCACCATCGATCCCCGGTCGTCGCTCTCGACGCACTCGCTGGCCGTGCAGCAGCTCGTCGCCATCTGCCGGGCCATGGTGGTCGACGCCAAGGTCCTCATCCTCGACGAGCCGACCTCGAGCCTCGACGTCGGCGAGGTCGTGCAGCTGTTCACGGTGATGCGCGCGCTGCGCGACGAGGGCGTCGCGATCCTCTTCGTGTCCCACTTCCTCGAGCAGGTCTACGAGATCTCCGACCGCATGACGATCCTGCGCAACGGACAGCTCGTCGGTGAGTACGTCACGAGCGAGCTGCCCCGGCTCGACCTGATCTCGAAGATGATCGGCACGTCGCTCGAAGACCTCGAACGGCTCGAGGGAGCCCCCAAGCACTCGGTCGCCGCGATGACGCACACCGCTCCCATCCTCCGGGCGATCGGTCTCGGGCGGCGCGGCGCCATCGAGCCGTTCGACCTCGACCTCTACGAGGGCGAGGTCGTGGGGCTCGCCGGTCTGCTCGGGTCGGGGCGCACCGAGCTCGCGAGGCTGCTGACCGGCGCGGACCGGTCCGACCACGGCCAGATCCGGATGGGCGACGCGACCGTGCACCTGCGCACGCCGCGGGCCGCACTCGACCGGCACGTCGCGTACTCCTCGGAGGACAGGAAGGCCGAGGGGATCGTCGCGGACCTCACCATGAGCGAGAACATCCTGCTGGGCCTGCAGGCCGAGCGCGGGTGGACCCGGCGCATCCCGGCGCGACGCGCCGACGAGATCGTGCAGCAGTACATCGCGGCACTGGACATCCGCCCGCCGAACCCGGACCTCCCTGCGCGGAACCTGTCCGGCGGCAACCAGCAGAAGGTGCTGCTCGCGCGGTGGCTCGCCACCGCCCCGAAGCTCCTGGTGCTCGACGAGCCGACGCGCGGCATCGACGTCGGGACGAAGGCGGAGATCCAACGACTCGTGACCGAGCTCGCGCGCGACGGCATGTCCGTGGTGTTCATCTCCTCGGAGCTCGAAGAGGTGCTCCGCGTGAGCCATCGGATCGCGGTCCTGCGCGACCACCACAAGATCGCCGAGGTCGAGGGCTCGGGCACCGGGGTCGATGACATCGTCGAGCTCATCGCGACCGGAGGGCAGGCCTCATGACCGGGTGGAAGAGGTTCGCCGCGAGCAAGATCTTCTGGCCGGTGGTGGCTCTTGTCGCGCTGCTCGTGGCCAACACGATCAAGACGACGAACTTCGTGAACATCCGGCTCCAGGACGGTCACCTGTTCGGTGCGCTCATCGACATCCTGCGCAACAGCTCGCCGCTGCTCCTCGTCGCCGTCGGCATGACGCTCGTCATCGCGACGCGTGGCATCGACCTGTCCGTCGGCGCGGTCGTCGCGATCTCGGGTGCCGTCGCGTGCAGCTTCATCGCGTCGTCGGGGGACCCGACCAGCGTCGTCACCGTGCTCACCGCGGTCGTGATCGCTACGCTCCTCGCGCTCGTGCTCGGGGTCTGGAACGGGTTCCTCGTCTCGGTCGTCGGGATTCAGCCGATCATCGCGACCCTCGTCCTCATGACGGCCGGCCGGGGCATCGCGATGCTCATCACCGGCGGGCAGATCACCACGATCAACAGCCCGCCGTACAAGATGATCGGATCGGGCTACTGGCTGGCGGTCCCGGTCGCCGTGCTGATCTCGGGCGGGCTGTTCGCGATCGTCGCGATCCTGACCCGGCGCACCGCGCTCGGCATGCTCATCGAGTCCGTCGGCATCAACCCGCAGGCGAGCCGCCTGGCGGGCGTCCGGTCGCGGACGATCATCTGGACCGTGTACGCGCTCTCCGGGGTGTTCGCGGGCATCGCCGGGCTGATGATCAGCTCGAACGTCATGGCGGCCGACGCGAACAACGCCGGGCTGTTCATCGAGCTCGACGCGATCCTCGCGGTCGTGATCGGCGGGACCTCCCTCGCAGGCGGCAAGTTCTCCCTCTCCGGGACGCTCGTCGGGGTCCTCGTGATCCAGACCCTCACGCTCACGGTGACGATCCTGGGCGTCCCGCCGGCCGTGACGCCGCTGTTCAAGGCGGTCGTCGTCATCGCCGTGTGCATCATGCAGGCCCCGGTGGTCCGGAACCGGATCGCCTCGAGGCGGCGCGCTCCCGCGACTGCTCCTGTGCCCGTGAAGGTGGGTGTCTGATGGCCGTTCCCGATGTCCTGCCGACGACCGACGAGAACCGCGCCGAGGCGGTCAGGGGCGACGGTTCACTTCTGGCCCGCGTGGTGCGCCGGGTGCACGTCGACCGCCGGTTCCTGCCGGTCCTCGGCGCCCTCCTCGTCCTGATCCTGATGTTCGTGATCGGGGGTGCGCGCTACGAGAACTTCCTCTCGGGCCGTGTCGTGTCCAACCTGTTCATCAACAACTCGTACATGATCGTGCTCGCCGTCGGGATGACCTTCGTGATCGTCACGGGCGGCATCGACCTGTCCGTCGGGGCCGTGGTCGCCCTCTCCGGGATCTCGGCGGCGTCGCTGTTCCAGAGCGGCTGGCCGGCGTTCGTCGTGATCCCGCTCGTGATCCTGATCGGCTCGGCGCTCGGACTCGTCGTGGGCGTGATGGTCCACGTGTTCGAGATCCAACCGTTCATCGCGACGCTCGCCGCGATGTTCCTCGCGCGCGGGCTCTGCTACGTCATCAGCCTCTCGTCGATCCCGATCTCCGACCCGACGATCGTGTGGCTCTCGAGCGCCCGCATCCCGATCGGGGACACGTGGACGGTCACCCCGAGCGGCCTCATCGCCCTGCTCGTCGTCGTCGTTGCCTTCTACGTCCTGCACTTCACACGGTTCGGACGCACCGTCTACGCGATCGGAGGCAGCGAGAGCTCTGCCGTGCTCATGGGTCTGCCGGTCGCCCGTACGAAGATCCTCGTGTACGTCATCAGCGGGACGTGTGCCGGCATCGGCGGATTCCTGTTCACGGTCTTCTCCCGTTCGGGATACTCGTTGACCGGGGTCGGCATGGAGCTCGACGCGATCGCGGCCGTCGTCATCGGTGGCACGCTGCTGACCGGCGGGAGCGGGTTCGTGCTCGGGTCGGTCCTCGGGGTGGTCGTGCTCGGGCTCATCCAGACGATCATCACGTTCCAGGGGACGTTGAGCTCGTGGTGGACGAAGATCTTCATCGGCGTGCTGCTGCTGGTCTTCGTCGTCATGCAACGCCTCGTCACGGTGCGGCGAAGGTAGCGGGCGCCCTCGTCGGGAGGCCGCTCTCGAGATCCTCCGGGAGCCACCAGCCCGAGGAGTGCACGAGCGTCGGGCCGCCGCACTACCGTGGCAGGATGGCCGGTCACGTGAGAGTCGTCTGGTCCCCCGCGCTGCTCGGCTACGACTTCGGCGCGATCCACCCGATGGCGCCGGAACGGCTCGCGTTGACGATGCGGCTCGCTGCGGACCTCGGTCTCCTCGACCGCCCCGGCGTCGAGGTCGTGGGAGCCGAGCCGGTCGACGACGCCACGCTCGCCACCGTGCACACGCCCGACTACATCCGTGCCGTTCACGCCGCGTCCGACGGCGGGGTGATCGATCCGGCCCGGGGTCTGGGGACCGAGGACGACCCGGTCTTCACGGGCATGCACGAGGCCGCGGCACGGATCGTCGGCGGCTCGCTGGGGGCGGCTCGCGCGGTGTGGTCCGGTGAGGTCGAGCACGCCGTGAACATCGCCGGCGGGATGCACCACGCGATGCCCGGTGCCGCCTCGGGCTTCTGCGTGTACAACGACGCCGCGGTGGCGATCCGCGCCCTGCTCGCGGACGGCGCCGAACGCGTCGCCTACGTCGACCTGGACGCCCACCACGGGGACGGGGTGCAGGCGGTCTTCTACGACGACCCGCGGGTTCTCACGGTCTCGGTCCACGAGAGCGGCATCACGTTGTTCCCGGGCACCGGTCCCGCCGGGGACGCCGGGCTCGGGGAGGCGGCCGGGTCCGTCGTGAACCTGCCTCTGCCGGCCCGCACCTCCGATGCGGGCTGGTTGCGGGCCATCGATGCGGTGGTCCCTGCGGTCGTGCGGGAGTTCCGGCCCGAGATCGTCGTGTCGCAGCACGGGTGCGACGCGCACGGGACGGACCCGTTGTCGAACCTCGACATCTCGGTCGACGCGCAGCGGCTCGCCGCGTCGTGGGTGCACGACCTCGCGCACGAGGTCGCCGGTGGACGCTGGGTCGCGCTCGGCGGTGGAGGGTACGCCGTGGTCGAGGTGGTGCCGCGTGCGTGGGCCCACGTCATCGCGATCGCGACCCATGGGCCGCTCGACCCGTCCACGCCGGTGCCGTCCTCGTGGCTCGACCACGTCCAGGAGCGGTGGGGGCGGAGCGCGCCGCCGTTCATGACCGACGGGGTCCCCGCGAGCTTCCGTCCGTGGTCCTCCGGGTACGACCCGGCGGACCCGCTGGACCGGGCCGTCCGTGCCACGCGCCAGGCGGCGTTCCCCGCGCTCGGACTGAACGTCGACCACGACTGACTGTCACATGAGTTCACCCCTTTCACTCCAGCCCCACGAGGCCCTAGGGTGAGCGCTGCACGGCCCGTCGGGCAGGTGCGCTGCTCTCGCCACGTGGCGACCGACAGCTGGCGAGCGGAGCACAGGAGCGCTGGAGCATGACGAGCGACATGCCGCGGGTGCGGTACCTGACGGTCGCCGAGGTCGCCGACGTCATGCGGGTCTCCAAGATGACCGTGTACCGGCTCGTCCACTCGGGTGAGATGCCGGCGGTGCGTGTCGGACGTTCGTTCCGGGTCCCGCAGGACGCGCTCGACATGTACCTGGCGAGCTCGCACGTCGAGGGCGACCGGCTGACGTCCTGAGCCCGGCCGGTGCCGTGGCCGCGCACGCAGCGCAGCAGGTAAGATGCACCAGGACTTTCCTGGGCGTGGGCGTTGCTTCCTGCCGCTCAACGTCCCGACCCGCACCAGACCCAGCATTGTGAGGACCCATGGGCTCCGTCATCAAGAAGCGCCGCAAGCGGATGGCCAAGAAGAAGCACCGCAAGCTTCTCCGCAAGACGCGCCACCAGCGCCGCAACAAGAAGTGATCTGACCGCTCCGGCGGACGAACGACGACGCAGGCCCGGCTCCGGCCGGGCCTGCGTCGTCGTTCCCGAGGTGGACCCTGCGGGTCAGCCGAGGTCGGCGAGGGGCCGCTCGAGGACGAAGTCGTCCTCGAGGCGCCCCCCGACCTGGAAGTGCTTGGTGCCGACGACGGCGAACCCGTGCCGCGCGTAGAAGCGCTGGGCGCGCACGTTCTCGTTGTTCACGCCGAGCCAGATGCCGGCCCGGTCGCGACGGCGCGCGACGTCGAGCGCGGCGCGCATCAGCGCGTTCGCGACGCCCTGGCCGTGGTGGTCCGGGTGCACGTAGAACTTGCTGAGCTCGATGGTCGGTCGCACCGTGACGACGGCGCGCACGTCGGGGTCGCCGGGCTCGGCGTCGACGAGCATCGCGTACCCCGCGAGGTCAGCGTTGTCGGTGAGCGGGACCGGTGCGGTGCCGGGTCCGTCGGCGACCTGCGCGACCAGGACCACGCGCGCCGGATCCGTGAGGTACTCGCGGAACCTCGCCGCCGACAGCACGTCCTGGATGAAGGCGCTCTTCGCGGCCTGCGTGGTGTGTGGCGGGCACGCGAGCGGGAAGGTCAGCGCGGCGAGCTCCGCGAGGTCCTCGGCATCGGGCACCGAGGCGGGTCGGACACGGGCGACGCTCATCGGCGGAACGTCCGTCGCAGCGAGCGGAGGATCAGGCCGGCCACCCACGCGAGGCCGGCGAGGCTCGCCGCGTTCGCGCTGCGGCGTGCGGTGCGACGTCGACCTCGGAACTCCCGCACCGGCCACCCGACCGTCCGTGCGTAGCGCCGGAGGCGAGGCTCGGGGTTGATCGCGCAGGGGTGACCGACCGCGGAGAGGATCGGGACGTCGTTGATCGAGTCCCCGTACGCGTAGCTGTCCGCCAGCTCCAGGCCGTCGCGTTCGGCGAGGGTCCGCACCGCGCGCGCCTTGGCCTCGCCGTGGAGGAGGTCGCCCACCAGTCGGCCGGTGTAGAAGCCGTCCTCGTGCTCGGCGACCGTGCCCAGCGCACCCGTCGCGCCGAGACGCCGGGCGATCAGCTCGCCGATCTCCACGGGGCTCGCGGTCACGAGCCAGACCTGGTGCCCGGCGGCGAGGTGGTCGTCCAGGAGCTTCTGCGTGCCCGGGAAGATCCGCAGGCACAGGACCTCGTCGTAGACCTCCTCGCCGATCGCGGCGACCTCGGCGACCGACCGGCCAGCCATGATCGACAGGCCGCGTGACCGGACCTGGTCGATCTGCTGCTTGTTCTCCCCGAAGATCAGGTACCGCGCCTGGTGCACCGAGAACTCGACGATGTCCAGCGGGGTGAAGAAGCCCCGCCGGTACAGTCCGACGGCCAGGTGGAAGGCGCTCGCGCCACGGATGATCGTGTTGTCGACGTCGAAGAACGCGGCGGTCCTCCCGGGCCCGACCTCGGTCAGGTCGGCATCGGGCGTGTCGGCACCGCGTCGCGGGTCGACCTGATCGGCGGGCACACGGTCCACTGTATCGAGGCTGCGTACTCTTGCCGTGTGCCGACGAGTGAGACCCGGAGCCCGCAGGCGGACAGTCGCGTCGTCCTGTACGTCCGCGACGGCTGCCACCTGTGCGAGGCCGCGGTCGAGGTGGTCCGGTCGGTCTGCGAGGAGAGCACCACCGACTGGGTCACGATCGACATCGACGCGATCCGGGAGACCGGCCCCGCCGGTCGGGCGCTCGCGGAGGAGTACGCGGACCTGGTTCCGGTGGTGGTCGTCGACGGCGTCCGGCGCGGCTACTGGAGGCTCGACGCCGACCGGGTGCGGCGGGCCCTCGCGGCGGGCGGGCCGGGCGCCTGAAATCGGGCGCCTGACATCGGGTGGCCGGCGTCGGGCGACCGACATCGACGGGTGGGTGGTGGGCGTCTCAGGCGCCACGACAAGGGGGTCGAGATGAGCGCACCGGTGCACAGCGCCCGGGTGGAGATCGCACGGCCGTTGCCGCGTGCCACGGTCGACCGCCTCCCGCGGTACCTGCGCGCGCTGGACGGGCTCGACGCGCAGGGCGTGGTCACGACCTCCTCGGCGACGTTGGCCGTGGTGGCCGGTGTCGGATCCGCGCAGCTCCGCAAGGACCTGTCGTTCCTCGGGTCGCACGGCCGGCGTGGGGTCGGCTACGACGTCACGCACCTGCGCGGGCGGATCGCGGCGGCGCTCGGGGTGACGAGCCGGCAGCGCGTCGTGATCGTCGGCATCGGCAACCTGGGTCACGCCCTCGCGAACTACGCGGGCTTCGGTGACCGCGGGTTCACGGTCGTGGCCCTCGTCGACGTCGACCCGGCGGTGGTCGGCACCCAGGTCGCGGGGATGACCGTCCGGCACCTGGACGACCTCGACGACCTGGTGGGCACGCTCGGTGCGACGATCGCGGTCCTGGCCGTCCCGACGTCGGCGGCGCAACGGGTCTGCGACCTGGTCGTGCGGGCCGGGGTCGGGGGAGTGCTGTCGTTCTCGTCGCGGGACCTCGTGGTCCCGGACGGGGTGGACCTGCGCACGGTCGACGTGGGGGCGGAGCTGCAGATCCTCGCGTTCCACGGGCGCCGACGGCAGCTGCCCGACGCATGACTCGTGAGGCCGGGACGCGACAGGGCCCGGACGGTCACTGACCGTCCGGGCCCTGTCGTGGGCGCTGCGGGGGTCAGGCCGCCTTGATCGCGGAGCCGTCGATCACGATCTTGACCTTGTCCGCGACGAGGACGCCACCGGCCTCGAGCGCGGCGTTCCAGGTCAGGCCGAACTCCTTGCGGGAGATCTCGGTCTCGGCCGAGAAGCCGGCGCGCAGGTTGCCGAACGGGTCGGTCGCGGTGCCGTTGAACTCGGTCGTCAGCTCGACGGACTGCGTCACGCCGTGGATCGTGAGGTCGCCGACGACGACGAGCGCGCTGCCCTCGACGCGCACGGCGGTCGACGTGAACGTCCAGGTCGGGTAGGTCTCGACCTCGAAGAAGTCGCCGCTCTTCAGGTGGCCGTCGCGGCCGGCGTCGCCGGTGCTGATCGTGGCCGGGTCGAGGGTCACGGAGACGGTGGACTCGGGAAGCGTCGCGCCGACCGTGATCGCGCCGGAGGTGACCGCGACGGAGCCGCGGACCTTCGAGATGCCGGCGTGGCGGACGGTGAAGCCTGCCTCGGTGTGGGACGGGTCGATGTTCCAGGTGCCGGAGGTGAGGCCGGCAGGGAGCTCGGTGGTGGTCAGGGTGGTCATGGCGTTCTCCTCGGGTCGTGGGTGCGATGCGGGCGGTGGGTCGAGTCCCGGGCGTATACTTGAAGACTCAACCACCGGATAGTTGATATTTCTACTACACTAAGGTGCGTCGCGCAAGCCGATCCGTCCACCAAGATGGACGGATCGTGTGAGGCCGCCCGACGCCACCTGGGCGCCGACCGAGGAGACGAAGAGGAACCGATGACCCCGCACGCCGTGACCGAGGACCGCGAAGTGACCGGGGTGGATCAGGTCCGCTGGCTGACCCCCGAGCAGCAGAGGTGCTGGCGGGCCTACCTCGAGGGCACCGCGCGCCTGTCCGAGGCGCTCGGGCGCCAGCTCGAGGCGGAGTCCGGTCTGTCGCTCGCCGAGTATGAGGTGCTGGTGCGGCTCTCGGAGGCCGAGGACCGCACCATGCGCATGTCCGTGCTCGCCGACTCTCTCGCGCACTCCCGCAGCCGGGTCACCCACACGGTCGCGAGGATGGAGAAGCGCGGCCTCGTCGAGCGGCAGACCTGCAGCGCCGACGGTCGCGGCGTGAACTGCCGCCTCACCGACGTCGGCTTCGCGCGGCTCGAGGCGGCCGCACCGGGGCACGTCGCGCAGGTGCGCGAGAGCCTCGTCGACGTGCTCGACGACGACCAGTTCCGCACCCTCGGAGAGGCCATGGCGGCCGTCGCGGCGGCACTCGGACGCTGACGGCGCCGAGCACCCCTCGACGTTTGCGAGACTTGAGGCATGGCTGCGACCACCGTCCACCTCATCCGTCATGGCGAGGTCCACAACCCTGAAGGCGTGCTCTACGGCCGGCTACCGGGCTACCGGCTCTCCGATCGTGGCCAGGCGATGGCCCGGAAGGTCGCCGAGCACCTCGCCGGCGCCGACCGCAACCGCGCCGACGTCACCGTCGTCGTCGCGTCGCCGCTCGAGCGTGCCCAGCAGACCGCCGCCCCCATCGCGGAGGCGTTCGGCCTGGCGGTCCGGTCCGACGACCGCCTGATCGAGGCCGCCAACTACTTCCAGGGGCTGACCTTCGGCGTCGGTGACGGCTCGCTCCGGCACCCGCAGCACTGGCGCCACCTCGTCAACCCCTTCCGCCCGTCCTGGGGCGAGCCCTACCGCGAGCAGGCCGACCGCGTCCTGGCCGCAGTGGACGCCGCACGCGAGCTCGCGGACGGTCACGAGGCGGTGCTGGTGAGCCACCAGCTCCCGATCTGGGTCACCCGGCTCTCGGTCGAGCACCGCAGGCTCTGGCACGACCCCCGGCGTCGCGAGTGCTCGCTCGCGTCGATGACCTCGCTGGACTTCGACGGCGACCGCCTCGTCCAGGTGCGGTACAGCGAGCCGGCCGCGGAGCTGCTGCCGGGCGCGGCCACGGTGGCCGGCGCATGAGGCGCGCACGGATGATCCGGATCCCGCTGGCGCGCGTCGGTGTCGCAGCCGCGCTCGCGGCCGCCCTCGTGGGATCGGTCGCCGCGTGCTCGGAGTCCGGGCCGATCGCCTCGCCGACAGCGCATCCGAGCGACGTCATCGGCCAGAACTACCAGTCCGGCGACGGCAGCGTGAAGACCTGGGCTGTGGCCGACCGGGGCGCACCGGTGGACCTGAAGGGGACGGACTTCGAGGGCGCGGCCGTCGACATCGCCCAGTGGCGAGGCGACGTCGTCGTCATCAACAACTGGTACGCGGGGTGCCCGCCGTGCCGTGCCGAGGCCCCGGGACTGGTGCGCCTCGCGAACCAGGAGTCCGCGGCCGGTGTGCACTGGATCGGCATCAACGGGGTCGACGACGCCGGAGCCGCACAGGCCTTCCAGCGCACGTTCTCCGTGCCGTACCCGAGCATCCAGGACACGGACGGCCGGGCGGTCGCCGCCCTGCAGGGCTCGGTGCCCATCCAGGCCGTCCCCACGACCGTCGTGCTCGACCGCCAGGGGCGCGTCGCCGCTCGCGTGCTCGGTCAGGCGGACGAGAGCACCCTCAAGGTGCTGGTCGACGGTGCCCTCGCCGAGTCGCCCGGGGCGAGCGCGACCCCATGATCGTCGGTTCCGGCGTGGCCTACGCCTTGTCGTCCCCGCTGCCGGGCCTCGTCCTTCCCGGAGACTTCTGGGGTGACCTCGGGTCGAGCTTCGCGAGCACCGCGTTCTCCGGGTCGCTCCTGCTCGCCGTGCCGGTCGCCCTCCTCGCCGGCCTCGTCTCGTTCGCGTCGCCGTGCGTGCTCCCGCTGGTCCCCGGCTACCTGGGGTACCTCGGGGGGATGTCCGGGGCGACCGTCGGTACCCGTCCGCTCGGCGGTGGTGCCGTCGACCGTGCCCGCCCGGGACGTCGGCGCCTGCTCGCCGGCGTCGCGCTGTTCGTCGCAGGCTTCTCGCTGGTGTTCGTGGTCTTCGGGGCGCTCGCCGGTTCGCTCGGTGGTCTGCTCAAGGAGTGGCAGGACCCGATCAGCCGGGTGCTGGGCGTCGTCGTGATCCTGATGGGCGTCGCGTTCATGGGGTTCGTGCCGTTCCTGCAGCAGGACCGCCGGGTCCACGTCAGCCCTCGCGCGGGCATCTGGGGTGCACCGCTCCTCGGCCTGGTGTTCGGGCTCGGCTGGGCGCCGTGCATCGGCCCGACGCTCACGGCGATCACCGCGCTGTCCCTCGACGGCGGATCGGCCGGCCGAGGAGCGCTTCTCTCCGTCGCGTTCTGCGTGGGGCTCGGGCTCCCCTTCGTCGCGATCGCGCTCGGCTTCGAGCGCAGCGCGCGGGTGCTCGGGTTCCTGCGGCGCCACCGGCTCGCGGTGATGCGTGCCGGCGGTGTGATGCTGGTCATCCTCGGAGTCGCGCTCGTGACCGGTCTCTGGGGGAGCTGGGCCCACTGGCTCCAGAGCATCGTCACAGGTCAGAGTGGTTTCGTCCCGGTGGTGTGACCGGTACCGGCACCTGCCCGCCGGCCGGGACGCACAGGTCCGGACGGCAGGGTGTGCGGTGGTGTCACGGGTGGGCAGGCGATGATGACGACACGATCGAGGGGAGTGCGATGAGCGGCTACCGGCCGGACGGGCTCGAGGACGCGTTCACGACCGGCATCGGCGACCAGACCCAGGAGGCGGCTGCGGGCGCCGATCCCGGCGTCGCCGCGTCATCGCCGGCTCCTGGCGCCGGTCCCGACGGTGGCCTCGAGTCCACCGACGCCGCGGGCAGCGGCGCGGGTGCGCCGCACGTCGCGGCACGGGACGCCGCGGACGACCTCGCGTCCCCGGACCCGGACGCGACGCAGGACGTCCAGGTGCCCCGGATCGGCGTCGTCGGCTGGTTGCGGTGGATCTGGCGTCAGCTCAGCAGCATGCGGGTGGCGTTGATGCTGCTCATGCTGCTCGCGGTCGCCTCCGTGCCGGGGACGATCTTCCCGCAGCACGCGCAGGACCCCGCGAAGGTCGCCACCTACCTGACGGACCACCCGGCGCTCGGTCCGTGGCTCGAACGCCTCCAGCTGTTCGACGTGTACAGCTCGGTCTGGTTCTCGGCGATCTACCTGCTGCTGTTCGTCTCGCTCATCGCGTGCATCGTGCCCCGCACCCGGGTCCACCTCGCGGCGCTGCGGGCACGCCCGCCGCGGGTGCCGCGCCGCTTCGACCGGTTCCCCGCGCAGGGTGGGCTGACGACCACGGCGACGCCGCAGCAGGTCGCCGAGGCCGCGGCCGCTGCGCTGAGGGGCCCCTGGCGCCTGCTGCCCCGGTTCCGCGTCGACGTCGCCGTCGACGGCGGCGACGCCACCGTCTCCGCGGAGCGCGGCTACCTGCGGGAGACCGGCAACCTCGTCTTCCACCTGTCGCTCATCGGGCTGCTCATCGCGATCGCCGTCGGCCAGATGCTGCACTACCGCGGGCAGGCGCTCGTGGTGCAGGGGCACGGGTTCGCCAACGCGGTGGTCGACTACGACACGTTCGAGCGCGGTACCGCCTTCAACCCGTCGAGCCTGGTGCCGTTCACCCTGCGCCTCGACTCGTTCTCGGCCCGGTTCTCCCCGACCAGCCTGCAGCCGCGGGACTTCACCGCGGACGTCACCGTCACGCAGCCCGACGGCTCGGCGAGCGCCCAGCAGATCAAGGTCAACCACCCGCTCAACGTCGCGGGTGCGAACATCTACCTCCAGGGCAACGGGTACGCGCCCGACGTGGTCGTCCGCGACTCCGCCGGCAACGTGGCCTTCTCCGGACCCGTGCCGTTCCTGCCGCAGAACGCGGTCTACACCTCGCTCGGCGTGATCAAGGTCCCCGACGTGACGAGCGGCGACCAGATCGGGTTCCGTGCCGCACTGCTGCCGACGGCGCAGCAGGACACCGACGGCGTGTGGCAGTCCGTCGCGCCCCAGCCGGCCAACCCGCTCCTCGTGCTGACGGTCTGGACCGGGAACCTCGGGCTCGACACCGGCGTGCCCCAGAACGTCTACAAGCTCGACACGAGCCACCTCAAGCAGGTCATGGGCGCCGACGGGCAGGCGGTGTCGCTCAAGGTGCAGCCCGGCGAGACGGTCGACCTGCCGAACGGGCTCGGCACGCTGACGTTCAAGGCGCTGCCGCGCTACGTGGCGCTCGACCTGCGGTACGACCCCGCGCTCGCAGAGGTCCTGGTGTTCGCGCTGCTCGCACTGGCCGGGCTCGCCACGTCGCTGTTCACGCCCCGTCGTCGCATCTGGCTCCGCGCCAGCGCCGCCGGAGAGGGTCGTACAGTGGTGACCGCTGCGGCGCTGGCGCGAGGGGGACGACATCGGCCTGCAGCCGGAGCTCGACCGGGTCCTCACCGTGGTGGGCAAGGGCCTGGGGATCGCCGAGGACGACACGACACGCGACGTCGCGGTGGGCGACGACGCGGACGCGGTGCGCAACGCACGCACCGCGCACGAGAACGAGCACCCGGAGGAAGACCGATGAACGTGGGTGAGCTGAGCACGCTGCTCGTCTGGGCCGCCGGCCTGACGTACACGATCGCACTGGTGGCCTACACGACCGTGCTGGCGCGCATCGCGGAGGCCAGGCCACGCGCGGCGAAGACGGCCGTGGCCGCCGTCACCCCGGCGGCGGCACCGATCGCCGTCGGCGTCGGACGCACCGCCGTGCTCGAACGCCCCGTCGGTGGCGCCCCCCGCAGCGGGGAGCGGCACCGGTTCGACGCCCGACGGCGCGGTCGTCGTGCCGGCCACCGGCCGCCGGGCTGCCGGGATCGCGCGGTCGATGACGTACCTCGGGCTGCTCTTCGGCGTCGTGGCAGTCGTGCTCCGGGGGATCGCCGCCGGGCGCTGGCCGACGGCCAACATGTACGAGTTCACCCTCGTCGGCTCGACGATGGCGATCGCCGTGCTCGTCCTCGTGCAGCGACGCAACCAGATCCCGTTCCTCGGGGTGCTCGTGACCGGTGCCGCCGCCCTCGCCCTGTTCCTCGGCGTCAACGTCTTCTACATCCGGGCGGAGGGCGTGCAGCCCGCGCTGCAGAGCTACTGGCTGATCATCCACGTCGGCGTGGCGATCACGTCCTCGGGCATCTTCGCCGTCGCCGCCGCGACGAGCGTCCTCCAGCTCATGCGCGCCCGGCGTGAGGCCGGCTCCACGCGGCTCGCCGGGCGCCGCTGGGGCTGGATCGACACCGTCCCCGACTCGCGGTCGCTCGAGGCGCTGTCCTTCCGGCTCAACGCGATCGGCTTCGTCCTGTGGACGTTCACGTTGATCGCCGGTTCGATCTGGGCCGAGCACGCCTGGGGTCGGTACTGGGGCTGGGACCCCAAGGAGATCGGCACGTTCGTCGTCTGGGTCGTCTACGCCGCGTACCTGCACGCTCGGACCACCCGCGGCTGGGCGGGCAGCCGGGCGGCGTACTTCGTCCTCGTCGGTTTCACCGCGGTGATCGCGAACTTCACGGTCATCAACCTGTTCGTGACGGGACGGCACTCCTACTCGGGGATCTGACCGACGGGTCGCTCCGGGCTCTGACCGGCCAACCGGCGGGGCAGCGCTCGGGGCCGTGACCGGCCGCGGCCGGGCGCGGATCGTGACCGGTTCAGCTGCGCGGTCGGTCGCCGGCGTCGGGCCCCGCCTCCCGGTTCCCGGTCTCGCGGTTGCCGGTCTCGTCGGTGCCGCGGTCGCCGCCCTCCTGGTCGAGAAGACCACGGTGCTGCGTCCGTTCCGCCTCACGTCGCTGCTGCTCGAGCTTCCAGAGGAACTCGGGGTCGTCGTCAGGGGCCACCGGGGCTGACGGCAGCACTCGGCCGCCCTGGCCATCGTCTTGATGCCTCGCGCGCTGGGTCCGGCTCACGACGATCCAGACGATCGACCCGGCCAGCGGGACGAGGAGCAGGAGCACGACCCACGCCCACCGGGGCAGTCCGATCCGCTCGTGCTCGTCGCTGCTCAGGACGTCCACGACCGAGTACACGACGAGCCCGATCAGCAGGAGCGCACCGAGGTTCTTCATCGTCACAGCGTACGCATCGGTCACCGGGGCTCGACGTACGCTGGCTCCGTGCCGATCGTGATCTACTCGCTGCTCCGCCTGGGACTCTTCGGGCTCTGCGTCTGGCTGCTCTGGTCCCTGGGCTTCGGCTCGTGGCTGTCGATCCTGCTCGCGGCGTTCCTGGCGTGGGCGTTGTCCTACGTCCTGCTGGCCGGTCCCCGCGACCGTGCGGCGCTGCGGATCGCCGAGCAGGTGCAGGCACGTGCCGAGGCGCGGGCCGCCGGCCACCGGTTCCCGGCGAACGTCGAGGAGGACGCGGCCGTCGAGGACGCGATCGTCGACGCCGCCGAGCCCGACCCCGAGGCCGAGCCCACCGCTGAGGTCGAGGCCGAGCCCACCGCTGAGATCAGGGCGTCAGAGCGCGAGGCCGAGACCGAGGAGCGCACCGTAGGCGAGCTCGAGCATGCCGGTGAACCCGAGGATCTTGATCAGCAGGCGGCCGTGCGCCCCGGCGACGACGGCGGTGCTGAGCAGGACGACCGGCGCTGACAGCAGGAGCACCAGCAGCGCCCACGGTGCCGCCGGCGCGCACGCCACCCCCAGCAGGATCGGCACCGAGAGCAGAGCGGCGTAGGTCCACCTGGCCCGGCGGTCACCGATCCGGACCGCCACCGTGCGCTTGCCGACCACCGCATCGGTCGGGATGTCGCGCAGGTTGTTGATCATCAGGAGCGCGCACGCGAGCATCCCGACGCCCGTGGCGCCGGCGAGCGCCGGCCAGGAGATCCGGTCAGCCTGGGTGTACGTCGTCCCGAGCACGGCGACCAGGCCGAAGAACACGAACACCCCGACCTCACCCAGCCCGCGGTACCCGTACGGGCTCCGACCCCCGGTGTAGAACCACCCCGCGGCGATCGCCGCCACTCCGACCGCGAGCAGCCACCACGAGCCCGACAACGCGACGAGCGCGACACCGAACACGGCAGAGACCCCGAACGCGGCGAACGCGGCGAGTCGCACATGAGCGGGGGAGGCCAGACCGGCGGCGGTCAGCCGGAGCGGACCGACCCGGTCCAGGTCGGTCCCGCGGACACCGTCGGAGTAGTCGTTCGCGTAGTTCACGCCGACCTGCATCGCGAGCGCGACGCCCAGGGCGAGGAGCGCCAGCACCGGACGGGCGCCGCCGAGCTGCGACGCCGCACCGGTCCCGACGAGGATCGGCGCGGCCGCTGCCGGGAGGGTGCGGGGGCGCGCACCGGCGACCCACTCGCCAGAGGTGGCCATCGGGCTCCGTTCGTCAGCCAGGTCGTCGTGTCCGGGGCGCCGAAGGGGGCCCGCGGTGTGTCAGTGTGCCAGCAGTTCGCGCGCGAGGCGTGCCGTCGCCTGCCGGTCGGTCTTGCCGGGGCCGCGCAGCGGGAGGTGGTCGACGACGACGACGTCGCGCGGGGCGGACGGTGCACCGAGCCGCTCGGTGGTCACCGCGCGGACGGTGGCGAGCGTCGGTGCGGTCGCACGCGGTCGGAGCACCAGGACCGCGGTCACGGCCTGGCCCCACTCGTCGTCGGGGAGCCCGACGACGCACACCTCGGCCACGTCGTCGAGGTCGGAGAGCACCTGCTCGACCGCGGCGGGAGAGATCTTCAGGCCACCGGTGATGATCACGTCGTCGGCACGCCCGGTCACCCGCAGCGTCCCGGCGTCGTCGAGCTCGCCGAGGTCGGAGGTGCGCATCCAGCGTTCGCCACGTCTCATGACGAACGCCTCGGCGTCGAGATCCGGACGGCCGAGGTACCCCGTGGCGAGCACGGGGCCGCCGAGCAGCACCCGGCCGTCGGGCTCGAGGTCGACGCGCACGCCGTCGAGCGGGCGGCCGTCGTACACGCAGCCCCCGCAGGTCTCGGTCATCCCGTAGGTCGTGACGGCGCGCACGCCGGCCGCCCGCGCGCGGGTGAGCAGGGCCGGTGGCGTCGCGGCACCGCCGAGCAGGACCGCGTCGAACGAGCGCAGGGCGGCCAGACCGTCAGGGTCGTCGAGCAGCCGGACGAGCTGGGTGGGCACGAGCGAGGTGTGCCGCCGGTCCCCGGTCATCGCCGCGACGGCCGCGACGAACGCGGCACCGCGGAACCCGTCCGACAGATCCATCACGACCGGGACGGTGCCGGCGAGCGCCGAGCGCACCAGGACCTGCACCCCGGCGACGTGCACCGGCGGCAGGGCGAGCAGCCACTGGGTGCTCCCGGCGGACGTCGCGCCGAGCGCTTCTGCGGTCGCCTCCGCCGAGGCGCGCAGCGCGCGCGCACCGAGCATGACCGCTCGGCTCGCGCCGGTCGACCCGGAGGTGCGCAGGACAACGGCGACGTCGTCCGGGACCTCGAGGCCGGTGAGCGACGTGCCGGGCATTGCCGGGTCCGTCGGAGCGACGGCGGGCCCGGCCCCGTCGAGCGCCGAGGCGAGCATCGGGAGCAGGTCGAGCGCTCGGGATGCCGACACCGGCACGGGGATCAGCGCGCGACTCACCGGTCCAGCCTAGGTCGCGACGTAGAGTGACCGTGACATCCGTGCCGTTCGGCTGCACCCTCTAGGAGTCCGCTCGTGCTCTTCTCCGCGACCCGCGCAGTCAGCCCGTCACGTCGTCCGGTGGCGGCCCTGCTGACGGTCGGCGTGGCCGTCGCCCTCGCCGCGTGCGGCTCGACGCCCACGGCGCCGTCGACGGTCGACCAGACGGTCGGCCCGTCGATCTCCCCGGACAAGAGCGCACCGCCGACCCCCGTCGTCCCGCCGACGTGGCCGCTCACCGGTGTCGCGTCGGCCGACGTCGTGACCCGTCCGGCGCTCACGGTGAAGATCGAGAACTCGACCGAGGCCCGCCCGCAGACCGGACTCGACCAGGCCGACATGGTCTGGGAGGAGGTCGTCGAGGGGGGCATCACCCGGTACGCGGCCGTCTACCAGTCGGTCGTGCCCGACAAGGTCGGTCCGATCCGTTCGGTCCGACCGATGGACGCCGGCATCAGCGCCCCGATGCACGGCCTGATCGCGTTCTCGGGCGGGCAGCCCTCGTTCGTGAACGAGATCAAGGCCGCCGGTGTGCAGATCATCAGCATGGACCTCGGGGCGAAGGGGTTCGCACGGACCAGCACCCGGCGCGCCCCGCACAACGTCCTCGGCACGCCGAGCACGTTCTGGTCGCTCGCCGACGCCAACCACTCGGCGTCACCGGGTCCGCAGTTCGCGTTCGCGGCCACCGCCGAGCAGGCGTCCGCCGTCGCGTCGGGCACACCCGCGGTGACGATCGACATCCACATGTCCGGGGTCGAGCACCCCATCTGGACCTGGTCGGCGGCGCAGAACGCGTTCCTGCGCTCGGAGGGCACTGCTCCGGCCGTGACGTCCACCGGCACCCGCCTGTCCGCGACGAACGTCGTCGTGCTGCGGGTCCGGCTCGCCGACACCGGCACGCGGGACCCCGCGGGCAACCCGGTGCCGGAGACGGTCATGAACGACACCGGTGAGGCGCTCGTGTTCAGTGGCGGCAAGCAGATCGCCGCGAAGTGGTCCAAGGAGTCGGTCGCGAAGCCGGTCGTCCTGACCGGTGTCGATGGAGCGCCCATCACCCTCGCGCCCGGCAACACCTGGATCGAGCTCGTGCCTCGCTCGTCGGGATCGGTCAGCGTGTCCTGAGCTGTCAGTGGCCAGCAGTAGCCGGAGTTCGCCGGCAGTAGCCGGCAGTGGTCGTCGGTGATCGCCAGCAGCCGTCCGACGCGGCTCGGTCGACGCGCCCTCGGTACCCCTCGCCCCACGGGATGAGGCCGGACCCGGAGCACCCACCCGGAGGATGACGCGCGCGGCCGGAGGTCCAGCCCGCGGGCCGATCCGCTGACGGGCCCCAGCGCGCGAGCCTGGAGCCATGTCCACGATCACGCACCACCCGGATCACGAACCGATCGAGCACGACCTGCGGGAGGCCGTCCCCCTCGTGGTCGCCCTGGTCATCCTGCTGGGTCTGGTGGTCGGTCTGGCCTGGGGTGCGAGCCAGCTCGTCGGCGTCCTGGGCTGGCTGGTCGCCGCGCGCTGACCGCCGGGTCAGAACGCGTAGGGGAAGCCCGACCAGTCCGGGTCGCGGTGCTCGAGGAACGCGTCCCGGCCCTCGACCGCCTCATCGGTCATGTAGGCGAGCCTCGTCGCCTCACCGGCGAACACCTGCTGGCCCGCGAGGCCGTCGTCCGCCAGGTTGAAGGCGAACTTGAGCATGCGGATCGCCTGCGGCGACTTGGTCGCGATGATGCGGGCGTACTCGAGCGCGGTCTCCTCGAGCTGGTCGTGGTCGACGACGTCGTTGACCGCGCCCCACTCGAGGGCCTGCTGCGCGGAGTACTCCCGGGCGAGGAAGAAGATCTCCCGTGCCCGCTTCTGGCCGACCTGCCGGGCGAGGTACGCGGAGCCGTAGCCGGCGTCGAAGGACCCGACATTTGCATCGGTCTGCATGAACCGCGCGTGCTGGCGGCTCGCGATCGTGAGATCGGCGACGACGTGCAACGAGTGCCCCCCGCCTGCCGCCCAGCCGCCGACGACGGCGACGACGACCTTGGGCATCGTGCGGATCAGGCGCTGCACCTCGAGGATGTGCAACCGCCCCGCACGTGCGGGGTCGACGTGGTCGGCGGTCTCCGCCGCAGGGGAGTCCGTGTAGCGGTAGCCGTCGCGACCGCGGATGCGCTGGTCCCCGCCCGAGCAGAACGCCCAGCCGCCGTCCTTGGGGCTCGGGCCGTTCCCGGTCAGCAGCACGGTGCCGACGTCGGAGGTCATCCGCGCGTGGTCGAGGACGCGGTACAGCTCGTCGACCGTGTGGGGCCGGAACGCGTTGCGCACCTCGGGCCGGTCGAAGGCCACGCGCACGACGGGCAGGTCGCGCTCGTCGCCCGTGCGGTCGACGCCCCGGTGGTACGTGAGGTCGGTGAGGTCCTCGAAACCGGCGACGGCACGCCAGCGGCTCGGGTCGAAGGTCTGGGACACCGGAGGCGGGACGTCGCTCACGCCGCCCACCCTAACCAGTAGGTACGGCATCGGGCCCGTCCGGGAGCGCATAGCCTGGGTCCGTGATCGGAGCCCGTCCTGCCCGTGAGGTGCTGACCTACGCGATCCCCCTGCGCACGCGGTTCCGCGGTCTGACCGTGCGTGACGGCGTGCTGCTGCGTGGGCCGGCCGGCTGGGGCGAGTTCTCGCCGTTCTGGGACTACGACGACGACGAGTCGGCCGCGTGGCTGCGTGCGGCGCTCGAGGCGGCCGACGAGGGCTGGCCGGCGCCGGTGCGTGACCGCGTGCCCGTCAACGTCACGATCCCCGCCGTCGGCGCCGCGGACGCCCATCGCCTCGTGACGGCGTCGGGCGGCTGCCGGACGGCCAAGGTCAAGGTCGCCGAGCGCGGGCAGGACATCGGCCAGGAGATCGCACGGCTCGAGGCGGTGCGGGACGCCCTGGGGGCGGACGGTGCGATCCGGGTCGACGCCAACGGCGGCTGGGACCTCGAGACGGCGCTCGCCCGGCTCCCGGTCCTCGACCGTGCGGCCGGGGGGCTCGAGTACGCCGAGCAGCCGGTCGCGGCCGTGGGGGATCTCGCGGTGCTGCGCCGACGGCTGGAGATCCCGATCGCCGCCGACGAGTCGATCCGCCGGGCCGAGGACCCGATGGCGGTCGTCCGGGCCGAGGCGGCCGACGTCGTCGTCCTCAAGGTGCAGCCGCTCGGCGGGGTCCGTGCGTGCCTGGCGCTCGCCGAGCAGGTCGGGCTGCCCGTCGTGGTGTCCTCGGCGCTCGAGACGTCGGTCGGGCTCGCTGCCGGGGTGGCTCTCGCCGCCGCCCTGCCCGACCTCCCGTACGCGTGCGGGCTGGCCACCGCACAGCTCTTCACCGCCGACGTGGTCGACGACCCGCTGCTCCCGGTGGACGGTGCGATCCCGGTGCGGCGGCCGGACCTCGCCCCCGACCGTGCCGCCGCGGCGGCTGCCGACGTCGACCTGATCGCCCGGTGGTCGGCACGGCTCGACGCGGTGCAGGGCACGGTGGACGCGTGAGCGCCACGTCCCACCCGGCCATGCAGGCAGCGCGGGTGCTGCTCCAGGAGCTCGCCGCGCACGGCGTCACCGACGTCGTGCTGTCCCCGGGCTCCCGCAGTGCGCCGTTGGCGCACGCACTCGCCGCAGCAGCCTCCGCCGTCCCGCCGCCCGGTGCGCCGCACCTCGCGCTGCACGTCCGCATCGACGAGCGGAGCGCGGGTTTCCTCGCCCTCGGTCTGGCGAAGGCGGCGGTCGCGACGGGCGCACCGCGTGCCGTCGCGGTGGTGACGACCTCGGGGACCGCAGTCGCGAACCTGCACCCGGCCGTCCTCGAGGCGCACCACAGCGGGCTCCCGCTCGTCGTGCTCTCGGCCGACCGCCCGCACGAGCTCCGTGGCACCGGTGCGAACCAGACGACGGACCAGGTGGGGATCTTCGGCACGGCGACGCGCTTCGCGGTGGACGTCCCCGCACCGTCCGGCCGGGCCGGCGAGTCCCGCGACCTGCGGCAGCTCGTCGGCCGTGCGATGGCCGAGGCGCTCGGGACGCGGACGGGGCACCCGGGACCGGTCCACCTCAACCTCGCGTTCCGCGACCCGCTCGTGCCCGACGGCACGCCGTGGCCCGACGAGCCCCCTGTTGGGCGCCCGACAGTCGTCACGGCGGGCGTCGCCGTGCGTGACGAGCCCGTGGCCGTCGATCCCGTTCTCGACATCCTCCAGCGTGGTCGTGACCGGACGGTCGTCGTCGCCGGGGACGGTGCCGGCCCGGTGGCGCGGGCGCTCGCCGAGGCGCAGGGCTGGCCGCTCCTCGCCGAGCCGTCCTCAGGTGCGCGCGGCTCCGCGCCGGCGATCGGCGCCTACCGCGCGCTGCTCGACTCCGCACTCGGCCGGACGGTCCGCCGCGTCGTCGTCCTCGGTCGACCGACGCTGTCGCGCCCCGTCCAGGCACTGCTCGCGCGCGACGACGTCGAGGTCGTCGTCGTCGCACCGGGCGGTGGACCGTGGACGGATCCGTCCCGGCGTGCCGCGCTGGTCCTCCCCGCGGTGCCGGCGGCCTGGCTCCGAGCGGATCATCGTCCGGCAGGCGGCGGGGGAGCGACTCCGGCGTCGGACGGCTGGCTCGACGCGTGGCAGCAGGCGTCCGTCGCGGCGCTGGCCGCGGTCGCGCGCGTGCTCGACGGCGCGGAGGCCCGTGACGGCACGCGGTCGGCGCCGCGGCTCACCGGGCCGGGGGTGGCGCGAGCGGTGGCTCAGGCGACGAGGCCCGACGACGTCCTCGTCGTCGGCTCGAGCAACCCCGTGCGCGATCTCGACCTGGTCGCCGACTGGTCGGCCTCGCCGGTCGTGCTCGCGAACCGTGGCCTCGCGGGCATCGACGGGACGGTCTCGACCGCCGTCGGGGTCGCTCTCGGCCTGCCGGGTCGTCGCGTGCGGGCCCTCATGGGCGACCTGACCTTCCTGCACGACGTCGGTGGGCTGCTCCGCGGGCCGCTCGAGCGCGAGCCCGACCTCCAGGTGGTGGTCGCGAACGACGACGGCGGATCGATCTTCACCACGCTCGAGCACGGAGCTGCCGAGCACGCGGCGAGCTTCGAGCGCGTGTTCGGCACTCCGCACGGCGCCGACCTGGCGGCACTCTGCGCCGGGTACGGGATCCGGCACCAGCTCGCGCGGGACGCCGAGGACCTCGCCGTCGCGCTCGCGGTACCCGGGCCGGGGATCGGCGTCGTCGAGGTGAGGGTCGACCGATCCGGCCGTCGCGAGCTCGGAGCGATGCTCGCGGACGGCATACGGGCGGCGATCGTCGAGGTGCCGACAACGAAATTCGCAGCAGGCTCTCAGGAAACCTGAGGTGCTCGTTCAGAGCGACGGGGTCTGATGGAGGCACCAAGGAGGACACCATGACCGAAGAGAACTCGAACACCGCAGGCCAGCCCGAGCAGCCGTCGACTCCGCAGGCGCACACCGACGGCGTGAGTCGACCCGTCGAGCAGCAGGCCCACCCCGTCAGCCAGCCGACGGAGCCCGTCGCACCGCACGCGCCGGTCGCCCCACCGGTGCAGCCGACCCAGCCGATGCCGGTGGCGCACCAGGCGCAGCAGCCGACCCCGTACCCGCAGCCGGTCGCCTCGTACCCGCCGGCGCAGCAGGCGCCGTACCCCTACCCGCAGCCCGCCCCCGCGACGCCGCCGCACAACCCGTTCGCCCTGCCCGGCGGTCAGCAGCACGCGCCCGGCAGCTTCGGCCCGTTCGGTGTCCCGTCGACCGAGGGCAGCGCAGCCGCGGCCGACTCGGCGCTCGCAGGCGCCGGTGGTGCGCCGGCCTCGCCGACGACCGCGCGTCAGCGCCGGTTCTGGATGCCGCTGATCGGGACCGCGGCGGCCACGGCGCTCGTGGCCAGCCTGGCGACCGCCGGGCTGGTCGGCGCGTTCGACCACTCGAGCAACACGAGCCCGGCCTCGATCGCCTCGATCGGCCAGACGAGCACGCAGACGGTCCCGGTCGCCGGGTCGACGTCGAGCAACCCCGACTGGCAGAAGGTCTCCGCGGCGGTGTCGGCGTCCGTCGTGGCGATCAAGGTCACGACGCAGCAGGGCGAGGCCGAGGGCTCGGGGATCATCCTCGACGCCAAGGGACACATCCTCACCAACAACCACGTCGTCTCCGGTGCGCAGAACAACACGGTCTCGGTCACGCTCAACGACGGCCGCATCTACCCGGCGACGATCGTCGGCACGGACCCGACGACCGACCTCGCGGTGATCCTCCTCAAGAACCCGCCGAGCGACCTCTCGCCCGCGGCGCTCGGTGACTCGAGCACGGTCGTCGTCGGCGACCCGGTCATGGCGGTCGGCAACCCGCTGGGCCTGGCGAACACGGCGACCACGGGCATCGTCTCCGCGATCGACCGCCCCGTCTCCGCCTCCGAGAGCGGAAGCCCCCAGTCCGCCGTCGTGACGAACGCGATCCAGATCGACGCGGCGATCAACCCGGGCAACAGCGGCGGTCCGCTGTTCGACGCACAGGGTCGGGTCATCGGCATCACGTCGTCGATCGCGACGCTGTCGCAGACGAGCGGGCAGTCGGGATCCATCGGGCTCGGGTTCGCGATCCCGGTGAACCTCGCGAAGAACATCGCGTCCCAGCTGATCGACTCTGGAACGGCCAAGCACGCGTTCCTCGGGGTCTCGCTCCAGGACGGCACCGCGACGGCTGACGGCGTGACCCGTCAGGGCGCCGTGATCAAGGAGGTGAGCTCCGGCTCCCCGGCTGCCAACGCGGGTCTCCAGGTCAACGACGTGGTCGTCGCGATCGACGGGAAGGTGGTGGCCGGTGCCGAGTCGTTGACCGGCTACGTGCGGGCGATGTCGGCAGGCCAGCAGGCAGACCTGACGGTCGTACGAGGCGGGAAGGCGCTCGACGTCAAGGTCACGCTGGCCGTGAAGGCCGAGACCGCGGCGTCGTCATCGGGCAGTCAGAACGGTGGGAGCAGCAACCAGAACGGGAGCACGCAGCAGGGCGGGCAGGGGTTCTTCGACCCGTTCGGCTTCTTCGGCCAGGGCTAGTGCATCGGCACTGACGGCCTCCCTCGCGGCGTGAGACCGCCACCCGCGAGGTTCGTGGCCCGGGAGTGCAGGGCCGTCCCCCGCCACGCACTCCCGGCTCGGCAGGCCGGCACCCGTCACGGGTGCCGGCCTTCGCCGTGCGGTGGGGCCGGTCGCCGTGCGGTGGGGCCGGTCGCTGTGCGGCGATCAGGTCGGTCATGCCGTCGCCGGGTCGTACCGTCGTCCGGTCGTGATCACGTTCGTGCACGCGGATCGTGCGTGTAGGTCGCGCACGGTGCTGCGCGCGATCGCGGCGGTCCTTGCCGGCGGACGCGTCTGCGGTGAGGTCAGTCGCTCGCGAGCGCGTGCCGCATGGGCACCAGCTTGGCCTCGGACTCGGCGAGCTCGGCGGCAGGGTCGGAGGCAGCGACGATGCCGCACCCGGCGAACAGCCGGAGCCGGCGCGGATCGGTCGGGTCGATCTCGGCGGAACGGAGCGCGATGCCCCACTCGCCGTCGCCGTCGGCACCGAACCAGCCGACCGGTCCGGCGTACCGGGCCCGCTCCATGCCTTCGATCTGCCGGATCAGCTCGCGTGCGGCAGCCGTGGGCGTGCCGCAGACCGCCGCGGTGGGGTGCAGCGCCGCGGCGAGGCTCAGGCTCGACGGCGCCGGCTCACCGGGACGGCCGGTCGCGAGGACGCCGGTGACGTCCGACGCCAGGTGCAGCACGTTGGGGAGCGTGAGCACGAACGGCACGTCGGGCACGTTCGTCGAGGAGCAGAACGGCGCGAGCGCGTCCGCGACGGATGCGACGGCGTACTCGTGCTCCTCGAGGTCCTTCGAGGAGTGGGCGAGGATCGCCGCCCGGCCGAGGTCCGCGTCGTCGTCACCGGTCCGGCGGATCGTGCCGGCGAGCACGCGTGAGGTGACGAGCCCCTTCTCGGAGCGCACGAGCAGCTCGGGCGTCGCGCCGAGCATCCCGTCGACCGAGAACGTCCAGCAGGACGGGTAGTCGGCCGCGAGCCTGCCGAGCACCCAGCGCACGTCCACCGGTTCGGCTGCGGTCGCGACGACGTCGCGTGCGAGCACGACCTTGTCCACCGCTCCGGCGCGGATGGCCGCGACCCCGCGAGCCACGACGTCCGTCCAGCCCGCTGCGGGGACGGCACCGTCGCTGTAGCTGACGTCACCGGGGGCCGTCACCGGGGTGCGGCGACCGACCACGGTGTCGAGGGTGGGTCCGGGGGAGAGCGTCGCACCGCTCTCGATCGTCGTGAGCCAGGTGCGGTCGCCGCGGCGGCCGACGACGACGCGCGGGACGACGAGCACCCCGCCGGAGTCCGACGTGGGGTCGAACGCGAACGAGCCGAAGGCGACGGGTCCGGTGCCGGGGAGCCCGATCTCGTCCCGGACCACCGAGTGGGCGAGCACCCCGTGCCAGGCGCGCTCGGCGTCGGCGAACCGTCCTGCGCCGCTCGTCGTGATGCGCAGCGCCTCGCCCCAGCCGACGAGCCCGTCCCCTCGCCGCACCCAGGCGAGCGGAGCGTCGGCCGGGAGGAGGTCGAGCAGTCCGGCCGGGCCGAGCGGAAGGGTGTCGATCGCCACGGTCCGCACCAGGAGCGGGCGCGGTACGTCGTCGGACGACCAGGTGGGCTGCGCGTTCATCGGTCCCCATGCTAATTCCCCCGACCCCCCACCATGCCCCCCACCCGCCAGCCCCCTGTCACACCCCGCGAGATCGCACATGGCGGCCGAGATCGGACATCAGACGTCACGATCTCGGCCGCCATGTGCGATCTCGGCGGATGGGTGGGTGTCGGGTGGGTGGGGGTGGGCGTGGGGTGGGTGCGGGGGCTGAGACAATCTGTCGGTGAGCCGCGCCAGCCTGGAGAAGAAGCCGCACGAGGTCGCGTCGATGTTCGACGGGATCGCGCGGCGCTACGACCTGACCAACGACGTCCTCTCGCTCGGCCAGGACCGCGCCTGGCGGCGAGCGACCCTCGACGCGATCGGCGCGTCGCCGGGTGAGCGGGTCCTCGACCTCGCCGCCGGTACCGGGACGTCGAGCGAACCGTTGGCCGATGCGGGCGTCGAGGTCGTGCCCTGCGACTTCTCGTTCGGGATGCTCCAGGTCGGCAAGCGCCGGCGGCCGGACCTCGCGTTCACCGCGGGTGACGCCACCCGTCTGCCGTTCGCCGACGAGTCCTTCGACGCGGTCACGATCTCGTTCGGGCTGCGCAACGTCGTCGACACCCCGACGGCGCTGGCGGAGATGCTGCGCGTCACCCGGCCGGGCGGACGGATCGTGGTGTGCGAGTTCTCGACGCCGTCCTGGGCGCCGTGGCGCACCGTGTACTCGGGCTACCTGATGCGGGCGTTGCCGAGGGTCGCGCGAGCGGTCGCACGTCAGTCGGACTCGTACGTGTACCTCGCGGAGTCGATCCGCGACTGGCCCGACCAGCAGGCGCTGGGTCGCCTCATCAAGGCGGCGGGCTGGGGACATGTCGAGTACCGGAACCTCTCGGGCGGGATCGTCGCGCTCCACCGGGGTGTCCGTCCGGAGTGATCCGCGGTCCGTCGCCGAGCGCCACCGCATAGTCACGGCAGAAGGCCGTGTCAAAGTAGGTAAGCCTTCGCAGACATGGTCTGAGGGCGCAGCTAGACTCTCGTGGGGTTAGTACGTGAACGTCTTCACAAGTGAGGCGACACCGTGGTGCGAGCAGGAAGCGATGACGCGGACGTCATCGTCGTCGGCGCGGGACCCGCTGGGTCTGCTGCCGCCTACTACTGCGCCTCGGCGGGCCTGAACGTCCTCCTGCTCGACAAGGCCGCGTTCCCCCGGGACAAGGTCTGCGGTGACGGGCTGACGCCGCGCGCCGTCAAGGAGCTCGTCGCGATGGGTCTGCCCATCCGCGAGGAGGACGGCTGGATCCGCAACGCCGGCCTCCGGGTGATCGGCGGAGGGCACCGCCTCGAGCTGCCGTGGCCCGAGCTGTCGAGCTACCCCTCGTTCGGGCTGGCGAAGACCCGGATGACCTTCGACCACCTGCTCGCCGAGCACGCGCGCGCTGCCGGCGCCAAGCTGATCGAGCGCACCAACGTGACGGGTCCGCTGGTCGACGACCGCACCGGCCGCGTGGTCGGCGTCACCGCCCGTCCCGTCGACGACGACGGCCGACGCACCGGTGACGAGGTGACGTACCGTGCCCCGGTGGTCATCGCGGCCGACGGTGTCTCCTCACGGCTTGCGACGGCCCTCGGCATCGAGAAGCGCCACGACCGCCCGATGGGGGTCGCGGTCCGGACGTACTTCACGACGCCCCGGCACCAGGACCCGTGGATGGAGAGCCACCTCGAGCTCTGGGACGGTCCGCCCGGACGGTCGAACCTCATGCCCGGCTACGGCTGGATCTTCGCCCTCGGCGACGGGACCGCCAACGTCGGCCTCGGTTCGGTGAGCTCGACGGCAGCAGCCACGAAGATCGACTACAAGTCGTTGTTCGCGACCTGGATGGCCAACGCGCCGGCCGAGTGGGAGTTCACCCCCGAGAACCAGCTCGGTCCCGTCCGTGGGGCCGCGCTCCCGATGGGGTTCAACCGGCTGCCGCTCTACGCGCGCGGACTCATGCTCGTCGGCGACGCGGGCGGCATGGTGAGCCCGTTCAACGGCGAGGGGATCGCCTACGGGATCATGGCCGGACGGCTCGCGGCGCAGGCGGTCGCCCAGGCGGCGGCGCGCGGGACCGCGGCGGCCCGCGAACGTGCCCTCGCGACCTACCCTCAGGCCATGCGTGACGAGCTCGCCGGGTACTACTCGCTGGGCCGGACGTTCGTCAAGCTGATCGAGCACCCTCAGGTCATGCGCGTCTGCACGCGGTACGGTCTGCCGCGGCCTCTCATCATGCGGTTCACGCTGAAGCTGTTGTCGGACTGCTACGAACCGCGCGGTGGGGATATGGTCGACCGGGTCATCTCGGGGCTCACGAAGCTGGCCCCGGCATGATCCGACGCGCCGGGCCCGCACCACGCGACGTCCTCGACCCCTGCACCACCGCACGATGCACTCCAGCCGCCCTCGGGAGAGCCCACCGATGAACCCTTACGTCCCCCTGCTGGTCCTGATGGGTGTCGCCGCCGTCCTTGCTCTCGGCGGCGTCGGCGCGAGCGCGATCATCGGGCCCCGTCGCTACAACCGCGCCAAGCTCGAGGCCTACGAGTGCGGCATCCAGCCCACCCCGCACGCGGTGGGCGGTGGGCGGTTCCCGATCAAGTACTACCTCGTCGCGATGACGTTCATCGTGTTCGACATCGAGGTCGTGTTCCTGTACCCGTGGGCCGTGAGCTTCGCGGACCTCGCCGTGTTCGGCCTGGTCGCGATGATCGGCTTCCTCGTGCTCATCACCGTGCCGTTCGTGTACGAGTGGCGCCGAGGCGGTTTCGAGTGGGACTGACCCCGGTGAGCACCCCTGACCACCAGAACCTGCCGGACCTGCGGGACGCCCGACAGCCGATGAGAGCGGAGCGCTGACATGGGTATCGAAGAGGCCCCCTCGGGGTTCCTGCTGACGAGTGTCGAATCCCTCGCGGGGTACTTCCGCAAGGGATCGCTGTGGCCCGTGACCTTCGGTCTGGCCTGCTGCGCCATCGAGATGATGGCTGCGGGCACGTCGCGGTTCGACCTCTCACGGTTCGGGATGGAGGTCTTCCGCGCCTCACCGCGCCAGGCCGACCTCATGATCGTCGCCGGTCGGGTCAGCCAGAAGATGGCCCCCGTCGTGCGGCAGGTCTACGACCAGATGCCCGAGCCCAAGTGGGTCCTGTCGATGGGCGTCTGCGCGTCGTCCGGCGGGATGTTCAACAACTACGCGATCGTCCAGGGCGTCGACCACATCGTGCCGGTGGACATCTACCTGCCGGGCTGTCCGCCGCGCCCGGAGATGCTGATCAACGCCATCCTCGAGCTCCACGCCCAGATCCAGGCCTCGCCGCTCGGCGTGAACCGGAAGGACGCCGCCGCAGCCGCCGAGGCCGCCGCGCTCGAGGCCACCCCGACGTCGCACATGAAGGGCCTCCTGCGGTGACCGAGGACAACACGCCCACCCCCGAGCAGACCCCCGAGACGGCGAGCACGGAGACCGACCAGTCCCAGCAGCTCCAGGCTCCGGTGCGCGGCAGCCGGGAGACCCTCGACGTCGTCGACACCCGGACCGGGATGTTCGGTGCGCGCGGCTCGGGCGACACCTCCGGCTACGGCGGGCTCGTGCGCGAGATCGCGGTGGCCGCACCGAGCGAGAGGCCGTACGGCGGCTGGTTCGACGAGGTCGTCGACATCCTCGCCGAGCTCCTCGACGAGCCACCGGCCGACGGCGGCCCGGCCACCGGGTTCGGCGCCGCGATCGAGAAGATCGTGGTGGACCGCGGCGAGCTGACGGTCTACGTGGTCCGCGACCACCTCGTCGAGGTCTGCCGGCACCTTCGCGACGACCAGGACCTCCGCTTCGAGATGAGCCTGGGGGTCTCGGGCGTGCACTACCCGCACGAGGTCGGTCGCGAGCTGCACGCCGTGTACCACCTGACGTCGATCACGCACGGCCGTCGGCTCCGCCTCGAGGTCGCCGTGCCCGACGCCGACCCGCACGTCCCCTCGACGGTCGCGGTGTACCCCACGAACGACTGGCACGAGCGCGAGACGTGGGACTTCTTCGGGATCGTCTTCGACGGTCACCCGGCGCTCGCGCGGATCGAGATGCCCGACGACTGGCCGGGGCACCCGCAGCGCAAGGACTACCCGCTCGGCGGGATCCCGGTCGAGTACAAGGGTGCGACGGTTCCGCCGGCGGACCAGAGGAGGTCGTACAACTGATGGCTGCCACCCCCCACGCCACCCCTGGCCTCTCGCACGGCTCGACGCAGGACGTCCCCTCGTTCGAGGCCACCGGCGGCGACTGGTCCGAGATCGCCGAGGAGGCCGCTCGCCTCGGCGAGGAGCGCATCGTCGTCAACATGGGCCCGCAGCACCCGTCCACGCATGGTGTGCTCCGCCTCATGCTCGAGATCGACGGCGAGACGGTCACCGAGGCCCGGTGCGGCATCGGCTACCTGCACACCGGCATCGAGAAGAACATGGAGTTCCGCACCTGGACCCAGGGCGTGACCTTCTGCACGCGCATGGACTACCTCGCGCCGATCTTCCAGGAGACCGCGTACTGCCTGGCGGTCGAGAAGCTGCTCGGCATCACGGACGACATCCCCGAGCGGGCATCGGTCATCCGGGTCCTCATGATGGAGCTCAACCGGATCTCGTCGCACCTCGTGTGCCTCGGGACCGGCGGGAACGAGCTCGGCGCGACGACGATCATGATCCTGGCCTTCACGGCCCGCGAGGAGATCCTCAAGGTCTTCGAGATGATCACCGGCCTGCGCATGAACCACGCGTACATCCGGCCGGGTGGCGTCGCGCAGGACATCCCGCCGGGCGCGCTGGACACGATCCGCGAGACGCTCGTCACGGTGCGGCACTACCTGCGCCAGCTCGAGGACCTCATGCTGGCGAACCCGATCTTCAAGGGCCGCATGGTCGGCGTCGGGCACCTCAACCTCGCGGCGTGCACGGCGCTCGGGATCACCGGCCCGGTGCTGCGCTCGGCCGGCCTGCCGTACGACGTCCGCAAGACCGACCCGTACTGCGGCTACGAGACCTACGACTTCGACGTCCCGACCTCGACGGAGGCCGACGCGTACAGCCGGGTCGTGCTCCGCATCGAGGAGTGCTACCAGTCGATGCGGATCGTCGAGCAGGCCGCCGACCGGCTGCAGGCGATGGGCCAGCGGGGGAGCAGCCCGGTGATGGTCGCGGACAAGAAGATCGCGTGGCCCGCGCAGCTCGCGATCGGCACCGACGGGATGGGCAACTCCCTCGACCACATCCGCGAGATCATGGGCACCTCGATGGAGGCCCTGATCCACCACTTCAAGCTCGTCACCGAGGGCTTCCGGGTGCCGGCCGGCCAGGCCTGGCAGACGGTCGAGCACCCGCGCGGCGAGCAGGGTGTGCACGTCGTCTCCGACGGCGGGACCAAGCCGTACCGGGTGCACTTCCGCGACCCGTCGTTCAACAACCTGCAGGCCATGTCCCTGATGTGCGAGGGCGGTCAGCTGGCCGACGTCGTCGTCGCCGTGGCTTCGCTCGACCCTGTGCTGGGAGGGGTGGACCGCTGATGTCGACCGAGAACGCGATCGGCTACGACGAGGCGACGGTCGAGCGCCTGCGCGCCGACGCCGCCGTGATCATCGCGCGGTACCCGGAGCCCCGCTCGGCACTCCTGCCGTTGCTGCACCTCGTGCAGAGCGAGGACGCGTACGTCAGCCCGGCGGGCATCCAGTTCTGCGCCGACGTGCTCGACCTCAGCAAGGCGGAGGTGTCCGCGGTCGCGACCTTCTACTCGCAGTACAAGCGGCACCCCAACGGCGAGTACACGGTCGGTGTGTGCACCAACACGCTGTGCGCGGTCATGGGCGGGGACGCGATCTTCGAGGAGCTCAGCGACCACCTGGGCATCGACCACGACGAGACCACCGAGGACGGCGCGATCACCCTCGAGCGCGTCGAGTGCAACGCGGCGTGCGACTACGCGCCGGTGATGATGGTCAACTGGGAGTTCTTCGACAACCAGACCCCGGCGAGCGCGGTCGAGACCGTCGACCGGCTCCGCGCCGGCGAGAAGGTGGCCCCCACGCGCGGCGCCTCGAGTGTCTGCTCGTTCAAGGCGATGTCACGGGTGCTCGCCGGCTTCTCGGACGGACGGGCCGACGAGGGCGTCGGTGCCGGTGCTGCGACGCTCGCCGGCCTCGAGGTCGCGCGCGAGAACGCCTGGGTCGCTCCGGGTGAGACCGCGCCGACGGCGAAGAAGCCCTCGACCAGGACGACGAAGGCGAAGGAGTCCTGATGGCGACGACACTCACCCCCGTCCTCAGCGCGCACTGGGACGCCGACCGGTCCTGGACCCTGGCCGCGTACGAGGCGAATGGCGGGTACGCGGGACTGCGCGCCGCGGTCACGCGCGACCCGGCCGAGATCGTCAGCATGGTCAAGGACTCGGGCCTGCGCGGACGTGGTGGTGCCGGGTTCCCGACCGGCCTGAAGTGGAGCTTCCTGCCCGCGCCCGACGGCGGACCGCGCTACCTGGTGGTCAACGCCGACGAGTCCGAGCCCGGGACCTGCAAGGACGTCCCGCTCATGCTCGCGAGCCCGCAGCACCTGATCGAGGGCGTGGCGATCACCTCGTACGCGATCGGCTGCCACCACGCGTTCATCTACGTGCGCGGCGAGGTGCTGCACGTCTACCGACGGCTGCTCGCGGCCGTCGAGGAGGCGTACGCCGCCGGCTACCTCGGCACGAACATCCTCGGCACGGGGTACGACCTCGAGGTCACGGTGCATGCCGGCGCCGGTGCCTACATCTGCGGCGAGGAGACGGCACTGCTCGACTCCCTCGAGGGGCTGCGCGGCCAGCCGCGACTCAAGCCGCCGTTCCCAGCCGTCGCCGGCCTGTACGCGCGGCCCACGGTCGTGAACAACGTCGAGTCCATCGCGTCCGTCCCGGCGATCGTCACGCGCGGTGTCGAGTGGTTCCGGTCCATGGGGACCGAGAAGTCGTCCGGTCACGGCCTGTTCTCGCTGTCGGGTCACGTCGCCCGCCCCGGTCAGTACGAGGCCCCGCTGGGGATCACGCTGCGCGAGCTGCTGGAGATGGCCGGCGGCATCCGTGCGGGCCACGAGCTGAAGTTCTGGACGCCGGGAGGCTCGTCGACGCCGATCTTCACCGCCGAGCACCTCGACGTCCCGCTCGACTACGAGTCCGTCGGCGCGGCAGGGTCGATGCTCGGGACCCGCGCGCTGCAGATCTTCGACGAGACGACCTCGGTGGTGCGCTGCGTCGCGCGCTGGACCGACTTCTACGCGCACGAGTCCTGCGGCAAGTGCACGCCGTGCCGTGAGGGCACCTACTGGATGAAGCAGGTGCTCACCCGACTCGAGCACGGCAAGGGCACCCCGGACGACATCGACCTGCTGCTGGACACGTGCGACAACATCCTCGGCAAGGCGTTCTGCGCCCTGGGCGACGGTGCCACGTCACCGGTGACCTCGGCGATCAAGTACTTCCGGGAGGAGTTCGAGGCGGGGCTCCACACCCCGGCCTCTGTGCTCTTCCCGCCGGAGCGCACGTCGTTGTTCGACTACACCCCACGCCACGAGGCGGACCGCATGGCAGGGACGGTGCACGCATGACCATCACGACGCCGAAGCAGCAGCCGGGCGCCGCGCCCGGGGCAGGCGGCTCGGACGTGACGCCACCGGCCGACCTGGTGACGTTCTACCTGGACGAGCTCGAGGTCTCGGTGCCCAAGGGCACCCTCGTGATCCGTGCCGCCGAGCAGGTCGGCATCCAGATCCCGCGGTTCTGCGACCACCCGCTGCTCGAGCCGGCCGGTGCGTGCCGGCAGTGCCTCGTCGAGGTCGCGATGCCGGGCCCCGACGGGTCGCTCCGCCCGATGCCGAAGCCCCAGGCGTCGTGCACGATGACCGTCGCGCCGGGCATGGTCGTCAAGACGCAGCGCAGCTCGGCCGTCGCCGACAAGGCTCAGCACGGCGTGATGGAGCTGCTGCTCATCAACCACCCGCTCGACTGCCCGGTGTGCGACAAGGGCGGCGAGTGCCCGCTGCAGAACCAGGCGATGAGCAACGGCCGCGCGACCAGCCGGTTCGTCGACGTCAAGCGGACGTTCCCGAAGCCGATCTCGATCTCGACGCAGATCCTGCTCGACCGGGAGCGGTGCGTCCTGTGCCAGCGGTGCACCCGGTTCTCGAAGCAGATCGCCGGTGACCCGTTCATCGACCTGCAGAAGCGCGGCGCCCAGCAGCAGATCGGCACATTCGCGCCCGAGGTCCTCGGCTACGCCGGGGCCGACCGACCGGCAGGCGCGGCGACCGAGGACGAGTCGGGGCGGCCCTTCGCGTCCTACTTCTCGGGCAACACCGTGCAGATCTGCCCGGTCGGTGCCCTGACGAGCGCGGCGTACCGGTTCCGCTCGCGGCCCTTCGACCTGGTGTCCACGCCCGGTGTCGGCGAGCACGACGCGAGCGGCTCGGCGATCCGGATCGACCACCGTCGTGGCGTGGTGCTGCGCCGCCTCTCCGGTGACGACCCGGTCGTCAACGAGGAGTGGATCACCGACAAGGACCGCTTCGCGTTCGCCTGGCAGTCCGCACCGGACCGTCTCACGGGCCCGCTCGTGCGTGACGTCGCACCGGACGGCACCCGGGGCGAGCTGCGGCCGGCGAGCTGGGTCGAGGCGCTGGAGGTCGCGGCCGACGGCCTTCGTGCCGCGTCCGTCGCCGGTGGTGGTGCCGGGGTCGGTGTCCTGCCCGGTGGGCGCCTGACGATCGAGGATGCCTACGCGTACGGGAAGTTCGCCCGCGTGGTGCTCGGCACGAACGACGTCGACCTGCGCGCGCGCCCGCACTCGGCCGAAGAGGACGCGTTCCTCGGGCACGCCGTCGCCGGGAACGTCCTGGGAGTCACGTTCCACGACCTCGAGCACGCGCCGGCGGTCCTGCTGGTCGGGCTCGAGGCCGAGGAGGAGGCCGGCGTCACGTTCCTGCGCCTGCGCAAGGGTGTGCTCGCCAAGCGGACCCGGGTGCTGTCGATCGCTCCCTTCGCCTCGCGCGGGCTCGAGCGGATGAACGGCACGCTGCTCGCCGCCGCCCCCGGGACCGAGGCCGAGGTGCTCGACGCGATCGTCGACGGCGCCCCGGACGACACCCTGGTGTCCGCCGCGGGTGCTCTCGCCGCGCCGGGAGCGGTCGTGCTCGTGGGCGAGCGTCTGGCGACCGTCCCCGGTGGTCTGTCGGCCGCGCTGCGGCTCGTCGAGCGCACCGGTGCACGGCTGGCATGGGTCCCGCGGCGTGCGGGCGAGCGTGGTGGCGTGGAGATGGGCGCCCTCCCCGGGCTGCTCCCGGGCGGGCGTCCGGTCGCCGAGCCGGCTGCTCGCGTCGACATCGCCGCGGTCTGGGACGTCCCGACGATCCCGGCCGAACCGGGACGTGACACGTCGGCGATCCTCGCCGCCGCACGCGACGGGTCGCTCGGGGCGCTCGTCGTCGGTGGTGTCGACCCGGCCGACCTGGCGGATCCTGTCGGTGCGCTCGCCGCGCTCGACAGCGTCGGGTTCGTCGTGTCGCTCGAGGTGCGAGCCTCGGCCGTGACCGAGCTCGCCGACGTCGTGCTCCCGGTCGCCCCGCCCGTCGAGAAGGCGGGCACGTTCATGAACTGGGAGGGGCGGCGGCGGCCGTTCCCGGCAGCCCTCGCCTCGGCCGCGATGCCGGACCACCGGGTGCTGGACCAGCTCGCGGACGTCATGGGGACCTCGCTCGGGCTCCGCACGCTGACCCAGGTGCACGCCGAGCTCGACCAGCTCGGTGCGTGGGACGGCGCGCGCACCCCGGCCCCGCAGGTCGCCGGCGGGTCGCCGGCCCCGGTGGAGCCCGGTCATGCGGTCCTCGCCACCTGGCACCTGATGCTCGACGCGGGACGGCTCCAGGACGGCGAGCCGTACCTCGCCGGGACGGCACGGCGTGCGGTCGCCCGGACGTCGGCGGCCACGGCTGCGGCGATCGGGGTCGCCGACGGTGCCGCGGTCGAGGTCAGCACCGAGGCCGGCGCGGTCGTCGTGCCCCTCGTCGTGACGGACATGCCGGACCACGTGGTGTGGCTGCCGACGCGATCACCCGGGTGCGCGGTACGGTCCGACCTCGGGGTCGACGCCGGGGCGATCGTCCGGCTCGCGCCGGCCGCAGCCGGAGTCACCGTGCCGGAGGAGGTCGCGGACGCCGAGAAGGCCACGGCGACCGAGGGCCAGGCAGGCTCCGGATCGACGACGTCGGACGACGAGAACGAGGAGGGGCGGGCATGAGCGTGGTGGCTCTCGCCGCACAGCACCTGACCGGGCTGAACCTGGTCGCTGCCGCGGACCCGTCGGGCGCCCAGGCGGGCGTCGCCGCCGACTTCAGTCACGACAACTTCTGGATCTGGCTGCTCAAGGCGGTCGTGATCGTCATCTTCATGCTCACGAGCGTGCTGATCGCGATCTGGTTCGAGCGCCGCGTGGTCGGTCGCATGCAGCTGCGCCCGGGCCCCAACGTGCACGGACCCTTCGGTCTGCTGCAGTCCCTCGCCGACGCGATGAAGCTCCTGCTCAAGGAGGACATCACCGTCAAGGCGGCCGACAAGGTCGTCTACATCGTCGCGCCGATGATCGCGGTGTTCTGCTCGTTGCTCACGTTCGCCGTGATCCCGTTCGGACCGTCGGTGCACATCTTCGGGATCCTCACCCCGCTGCAGCTCACCGACTTCCCGGTGGCCGTGCTCTACATCCTCGCGGCCGCCTCGGTCGGGGTGTACGGCATCGTCCTCGGTGGCTGGTCCTCGAACTCGACCTACCCGCTCCTCGGCTCGGTCCGCTCGACCGCACAGGTCATCAGCTACGAGCTGTCGATGAGCCTGTCGCTGGTCAGCGTGTTCGTGATGGCCGGCTCGATGTCGACCTCGGAGATCGTCAGCTCGCAGCGCTCGCTGTGGTGGGCGTTCCCGCTGCTCCCGGCCTTCGTGATCTACGTGATCTCGATGGTCGGCGAGACGAACCGGCTCCCGTTCGACCTCCCGGAGGCGGAGGGTGAGCTCGTCGGCGGCTACGCGACGGAGTACTCGTCGATGAAGTTCGCGTGGTTCTTCCTCGCGGAGTACATCAACATGATCAACGTCTCGGCGGTCGCCACGACGTTGTTCCTGGGTGGCTGGCGCGCACCGTGGCCGATCTCGGCGATCAACCACGGCATGTTCAACACGGGCTGGTGGCCCGTGCTCTGGTTCCTCGTCAAGCTCTGGGCGTTGATCTTCTTCTTCGTCTGGCTGCGCGGGACGCTGCTGCGGCTCCGGTACGACCAGTTCATGAAGTTCGGCTGGAAGCTCCTGATCCCGGTCTCGCTCGGCTGGGTCGTGTGCGTCGCGGCCGTGCAGGGCGTGCGCCAGTTCAGCAGCCTCAACCTGCAGACGATCCTCGTCGGTCTCGGCGTGGTGGTGCTCGTCGCGGTCGCGGTGTCCTACCTGATACCGGAGAAGAAGGAACCACCGGCGAGCGGCCGGCCGTCCGAACCCGTCGAGTTCGACGCCTTCGCGGACGGCTACCCGGTGCCGCCGCTCCCCGGCCAGGTCCTGCCGCCGTCCCCGCGCAGGGCGCGTGCCGCTGCGGCGGTCGCACCGGCGATCGATCCCGGAACAGACGCCCAGGAGGTGCAGCGTGGCTGAGCAGCGCAAGGGCAAGCCGCAGGCGCCGCGGAAGCCGCGGCCCGCGACGCCGTCGGCAGGTGCCCGCAAGGCTCCCGCGACGCGTCCGGCGGCGGGGGAGGTCACCTTCGACGCCGCCGACGCCGAGTACCAGTCCCTGATCCCGCCGCGCCGAGGGCTGGCCGAGGTGCTGGCGCCGGTCGCCGGGTTCGGCGTGACGTTCTCGTCGATGTTCAAGCCGATCGTGACCGAGCAGTACCCGTTCGAGAAGGTCCCGACGAAGCCGCGCTACCACGGGCGGCACCAGCTCAACCGGTACCCGGACGGTCTCGAGAAGTGCATCGGCTGCGAGCTGTGCGCGTGGGCCTGCCCGGCCGACGCGATCTACGTCGAGGGTGCGAGCAACACGCCGGACGCCCAGTTCTCGCCGGGCGAGCGCTACGGCCGCGTCTACCAGATCAACTACCTGCGCTGCATCTTCTGCGGGCTGTGCATCGAGGCCTGCCCGACGCGTGCGCTCACGATGACCAACGACTACGAGCTCGCCGGTCCGACGCGCGCCGGGATGATCTACGAGAAGTCCGACCTGCTCGCCCCGATGGGGGAGGGCATGCTCGCCTCGCCGCACCCGATGGTGCCGGGCACGACCGACACCGAGTACTACCGGGGTGACGTGCTCGGTCCGGTCGCGGACCAGATCGCGTGGGTCCGGGAGAACCGACCCGACGACCCGACGCTGGCGGGGGCGGACCGCGCAGCCGCGTCGCGCACGGCAGGAGGAACCGCCCGATGAGTGCCGCACTGCTCTCCGCCGCCGCCCAGACGGTGACGACGTCGGGCGCCGAGGCCGTCCTGTTCTGGTGCCTCGCACCCGTGATGGTGATCGCGGCGCTCGGGCTGATCTTCGCCCGCAAGGCGGTCCACGCGGCGATGAGCGTGATCGTCGTGATGATCTCGCTCGCGTTCCTGTACGTCGCCCAGGACGCCCCGTTCCTCGGGGTCGTCCAGGTGGTCGTCTACACCGGTGCGGTCATGATGCTGTTCGTCTTCGTGCTCATGCTGATCGGCGTCGACGCGTCCGACTCCCTGGTCGAGACGATCAAGGCCCAGCGGTGGATCGGCTGGCTCGCGGGCATCGGCCTGGGCATCGTGCTCGTCGGTGTCGTGACCCGGGCGACCCTCCCGTCGATGACCGGCCTCACGTCGGCGAACGCCGACAGCAACCCGGTCGCCGTCGCCAAGATGATCTTCGGGCACTACGTGTTCACGTTCGAGGTCGTCGGCGCGCTGCTCGTCACGGCCGCCCTCGGCGCCCTCGTGCTCACGCACCGTCAGCGGCTCACCCCGCGCATCGGCCAGAAGGAGCGTGCCGACGCCCGGGTCGCGGCGGGCGGCTCGCTCACGCCGTTGCCCGCACCGGGTGTGTACGCCCGGCACAACGCCCTCGACGTCCCCGCGCTGGACCACCTCGGGCAGCCGCTCGAGGAGTCGGTCTCGCGCGTCCTGCGCATCCGCGGGCAGGAGCTCGGGATCGAGCAGTTCCAGGCACCTGCGCTCCCGTCCGCGACCCCGACACCCACCCTCGAACCCGGGACGGAGGATCAGGCATGAGCCTGACCAACTACCTGGTCCTCGCGAGCATCCTGTTCACGATCGGCGCGACGACGGTGCTGCTGCGCCGCAACGCCATCATCGTGTTCATGGGCATCGAGCTGATGCTCAACGCGACCAACCTCGTGCTCGTCACGTTCTCCCGGATGCACGGGAACCTGACCGGGCAGGTGATGGCCTTCTTCGTGATGGTCGTCGCCGCGGCCGAGGTCGTGATCGGTCTCGCGATCATCGTCTCGATCTTCCGTACCCGCCGCTCGGCCTCGGTCGATGACGTCAACCTGCTGAAGAGCTGAGAGGACGACGGTGCACCCCCTCTTCTCCCTGGCGGTCCAGACCGCCCCTGCCACCGGCGCGTTCCAGTCGGGCGCCTGGCTGCTCGTCGCCGTGCCGCTCGCCAGCGCGGCGATCCTGCTGCTCGCGGGTCGGCGTGCGGACCGCTGGGGCCACTGGCTCGGCGTGGCGGCGTCGTCCTTCTCGTTCCTGCTGGGCCTCGGCATCATGCTCTCGCTGACGTCCCTGCCGGCCGCGGAGCGGGTCCGTGACCTGCACCTGTTCAGCTGGCTCTCGGCCGGGAACCTGACGGTCGACGCCGGCTTCCGGCTGGACCCGCTCTCGCTCACCTTCGTGCTGCTGGTGACCTTCGTCGGGTCGCTCATCCACGTGTACTCGGTCGCGTACATGGAGCACGACCGCGACCGGCGCCGGTTCTTCGCCTACCTGAACCTGTTCGTCGCCGCGATGCTGCTGCTCGTGCTCGCCGACAGCTATCTGCTGCTGTTCTTCGGCTGGGAGGGCGTCGGCCTGGCGTCGTACCTGCTGATCGGGTTCTGGAACCACCAGACGCCGAACGCCGTCGCGGCGAAGAAGGCATTCATCGCGAACCGCATCGGCGACCTGGGCATGATCATCGCGATCATGCTGATGTTCGCGACCTACGGCGGTGTCGACTTCGCGACCGTGCACGGCCACGTCGCCGGGACCGCGCCGGGCACCCTGACGGCCATCGGGCTGATGCTGCTCCTGGCCGCGACCGGCAAGTCCGCGCAGTTCCCGCTGCAGTCGTGGCTCGGTGACGCGATGGCCGGCCCGACGCCCGTGTCGGCTCTCATCCACGCGGCCACGATGGTGACCGCCGGCGTGTACCTCGTCGTCCGGTCGGCACCGCTGTTCGACGCCGCGCCGACGGCCCGCCTCGTGGTGGTGATCGTGGGCGCGATCACGCTCGTCTTCGGGGCCGTGGTCGGGTCGGCGAAGGACGACCTCAAGAAGGCCCTCGCGGCCTCGACGATGTCGCAGATCGGCTACATGATCCTCGCCGCGGGTCTCGGGCCCATCGGGTACGCGTTCGCGATCTTCCATCTCGTGACGCACGGCTTCTTCAAGGCGGGGATGTTCCTCGGCGCCGGTTCCGTCATGCACGGGATGGGCGACCAGGTGGACATGCGCGGCTTCGGTGCGCTCTCCAAGTACATGAAGGTCACCTGGATCACGTTCGGCCTCGGCTGGCTCGCGATCCTCGGCGTCCCGCCGTTCGCCGGGTTCTGGAGCAAGGACAAGATCATCGAGTCGGCGTTCGTGCCGGTCGCCGGATCGCCGTGGCAGGCCTGGGTCTTCGGGAGCGTGGCCCTGCTCGGTGCCGGGATCACGTCCTTCTACATGTCCCGTCTCTTCTTCATGACCTTCCACGGGACCCGCCGCTGGGACGACGGCTCCGGCACGCCGCCCGCCCTGGCCGCCGGGACGACGGCCGAGCTCAGCCACCAGCACCCGCACGAGTCGCCTCGGCTGATGACGGTGCCGATGATCATCCTGTCGATCGGGTCGGTCGCGATCGGGTGGCTGCTCAGCCTCGGCAGCGGGATCGTCGGCTGGCTCGAGCCGGTGACCGGTCACGTCGCCCACGAGGCGGACCCGGTGCTGCCGGTCCCGGTCCTCATGACCATCACCCTGACGCTCGTCGCCCTGGGCATCCTGCTCGCCTGGCGCCAGTACGCCGCGGTGCTCGTCCCCGTCGTCCCGCCGCGCGGCTCCGTGCTGACGCGCGCGGCACGGAAGGACCTCTACCAGGACGACGTCAACGACGCGCTCCTGGTCGCGCCCGGGACGTACCTCACCCGCTCGCTCGTGTTCGGGGACCACCAGGTCGTCGACGGCGGGGCCACCGGCCTCGCCCGCCTCACGGTCGGTGCAGGTTCCCTGCTCCGCCGAGTCCAGAACGGGTACGTACGCTCGTACGCCGCCACCATGCTCATCGGTCTCATCGTCCTCGTCGGCGCTGTCCTGGCCGCACGGATCTGAGGGAGAACCCCGAACCATGCAACCCTCTAGCTTTCCGTGGCTGACGGCGCTCATCGTGTTCCCGTTGCTCGGGGCCGTGACCGTCGCGCTGCTGCCCGCCTCGGTGCGCAGCAAGGCGCGACAGGTGGCGCTGGGCTTCACGCTGCTCGAGCTCGCGCTCGGTGTCGTGACGTTGACGCACTTCGACATGAGCACGGCAGGTGTCCACCAGCTGGTCGAGACGCACTCGTGGATCCCGGCGATCGGCGTGAGCTACGCGGTCGGTGTCGACGGTGTCGGTCTCGCGCTGATCCTCATGTCCCTCGTGCTCGTGCCCGTCGTCGTGCTCGCGGCGTGGAAGGAGCACGGGGCCGACGGCTCCGGCCCGGGACCGCGGCTGCCGAGCTACCTCGCGCTCGTGCTCGTGCTCGAGGCGTTCATCGTGGCCGTGTTCGCCGCGCGTGACGTGTTCTTCTTCTACCTGCTGTTCGAGGCGATGCTGATCCCGGTGTACTTCATGATCGGGTCCTTCGGCGGCGCCCAGCGACGCTACGCCGCGGTCAAGTTCCTGATCTTCTCCCTCACCGGTGGCCTGGTCATGCTGGCGGCCGTGATCGGCCTGTACTACCAGGGTCCGGGCGGACCTCAGGGCTTCCTGACGGACCACCTCGTCGGGCTGACGATGTCCACGACCACGGAACGGCTGCTCTTCGCCGGGTTCTTCCTGGCGTTCGCGATCAAGGCTCCGATGTTCCCGGTGCACACCTGGTTGCCCGACGCGGCGGAGCAGGCACCCGTCGGGACGTCGGTGCTGCTCGTCGGCGTGCTCGACAAGGTCGGCACGTTCGGGATGCTCACGCTCTGCCTGCCGCTGTTCCCGCACGCCTCCCGCTGGGCGGCGCCGTTCGTGGTGGTCCTCGCCGTCGTGTCGATCGTGTACGGCGCACTCCTCGCGATCGGTCAGAAGGACCTCCTGCGGCTGATCGCCTACACGTCGGTCTCGCACTTCGGCTTCATCGTGCTGGGCATCTTCACGTTCACGTCGGTCGGGATCGCCGGGTCGTCGTTCTACATGGTCAACCACGGGCTGTCGACCGGGGCGCTGTTCCTGCTCGCCGGGTTCCTGATCGTCCGGCGTGGTGGGTCGCGGTCCGTCGCGGACTTCGGCGGGCTGCAGAAGGTCACCCCGGTGCTGGCCGGCACGTTCCTCACCGTCGGGCTCTCCGCGCTCGCGCTGCCGGGGCTGTCACCGTTCATCTCCGAGTTCATGGTGCTGGTCGGCAGCTTCGGTCGCTCGCACCCGGCCGCGATCGTGGCCTCGGTCGGTGTGGTGCTCGCGGCGCTGTACATCCTGCTGACCTACCAGCGGGTGTTCACCGGGCCGGTGCGTGACGAGCTCGCGTCGACACCGGACCTCTCCGGTCGTGAGATCTGGGTGGTCGCCCCGCTGATCGCGCTGATGCTGGTGTTCGGGTTCTACCCGGCCCCGGCGCTCGACCTGGTCCGTGAACCGGCGAAGGTGTCGCTCGTCCAGGTCGGCATGACCGACGTCCCTGCCTCCCATGCCACCGCCTCGGAAGGGAGCGCGAAGTGACCGGGACCTTCACCGCCCCGCACGTCGACTGGGCGCAGCTGTCGCCGGTCATCTTCGTGCTCGGTGCCGCCGTGATCGGCGTTCTCGTCGAGGCGTTCGTCCCGGCGCGGCTGCGCCGGCCCGTGCAGCTCTCGCTCTCGCTGGTCGCACTGGTCGGCGCCCTGATCGCCACCGTCCTCCTGTGGCACGGTGTGCGGACGACGGGCGGCACGGTCGTCCTCGGCGGCTCGATGATCCTCGACGGACCGGCCCTCGTGATCCAGGGGGCGGTCGCCGCGCTCGCGCTGCTGTCGCTGCTCGTCATCGCCGACCGCACCAACGGCGAGGACGCGTTCTCCCCGCAGGCCGCAGGCGTCCCCGGTTCCGACTACGAGGAGCTGGCGCGGCGCAAGGGGCTCATCCAGACCGAGGTCTTCCCCCTGGTGCTCTTCGCCACCGGCGGCATGATGATCTTCCCCGCGGCGGGTGACCTGCTCACGCTGTTCGTCGCGCTCGAGGTCCTGTCGCTCCCGCTCTACCTGCTGACCGGGTTGGCGCGTCGGCGTCGTCTGCTGTCGCAGGAGGCGTCGATGAAGTACTTCCTGCTCGGGGCGTACGCGTCGGCGTTCTTCCTGTTCGGCACCGCCCTGCTGTACGGGTTCGCCGGGTCGATCCGGCTGTCGGACATCGCGACGGCGATCGGGACCGTCACCGGCATGGACCCTCTGCTCTATGCCGGTGCCGCCCTCGTCCTCGTCGGGCTGTTCTTCAAGGTCGGCGCCGTGCCGTTCCACTCCTGGACCCCCGACGTGTACCAGGGCGCGCCGACGCCCATCACGGGCTTCATGGCTGCGTGCACCAAGATCGCGGCGTTCGGGGCGATGCTCCGCATCGTGTACGTCGTGCTGCCCGGCCTGGTCTGGGACCTGCGGCCGGCCCTGTGGGGCGTCGCGATCCTCACGATGGTCGTCGGAACCGTGATCGCCCTCGTGCAGACGGACGTCAAGCGGATCCTGGCGTACTCGTCGATCGCGCACGCCGGGTTCGTGCTGACAGGCGTCGTGTCCCTCGACCAGAAGGGCATCTCGGGCGTGCTGTTCTACCTGCTCGCCTACGGGGCGGCGACGGTCGGCGGGTTCGCCGTCGTGACCCTCGTGCGGGAGAAGGCGGCGGCGCCGGTGCTGGTCGGTGCGGCCGGGGACTCCGGCGCCGGCGAGACCGAGTCCGTCCTCGGCGAGGCCACCCATGTCTCGCAGTGGGCCGGGCTCGGGCGGCGGCACCCGTGGATCGCCGGGACCTTCTCGCTGTTCCTGCTCTCGTTCGCGGGCATCCCGCTCACGGCCGGCTTCATCGGGAAGTTCACGGTGTTCTCGGCGGCGGTGTCCGGTGGTGCGGCCCCGCTGGCGGTCGTCGGTGTGCTCGTCTCGGCGGCATCGGTGTTCTTCTACGTGCGGATCATCGTGCTGATGTACTTCACGGACGACGTGGAGGCCTCGGCCGCGGCCGGGACGACGGTGGTCAAGGGCCGCCTCACCGGGGTCGTCATCGGGGTCTGCGCGGCGCTCACCGTGCTGCTCGGTGTGTTCCCGTCGCCGGTGCTCGAGCTGGTGCAGCAGGCGGCGAAGTTCATCTCGTGACGTCCCCGACAGCCATCCCGCTCGCCGACCCCGAGCTCGCCGAGCTGCTCACCACCAAGCTCCAGCTGGTGGAGGAGCGGCTGCGCGACTCGGTGAGTCACGCGGACGCCCTGGCCGACGAGGCGTCGCGCCACCTGGTCAACGCCGGTGGCAAGCGCCTGCGCCCGCTCATCACGTTGCTCACGGCGCAGCTCGGTGACGGTCAACGGCCGGAGGTGCTCGACGCTGCGGTCGTCGTCGAGCTCACGCACCTGGCGACGCTGTACCACGACGACGTCATGGACTCGGCGCCGTTGCGGCGCGGGGCACCGGCGGCACACGAGGTGTGGGGCAACTCGGTGGCGATCCTCACCGGTGACCTGCTGTTCGCGCGCGCGTCCGCGACGGTCGCCGGTCTCGGGCCGGAGGCGGTGCGGATCCAGGCGAGCACGTTCGAGCGGCTCTGCCTCGGTCAGCTCCACGAGACGGTCGGTCCCCGGCCCGGCGAGGACGCCGTCGCGCACTACCTGCAGGTCCTCGCGGACAAGACGGCCTCGCTCATCGCCACCTCGGCGATGTTCGGTGCGATGTTCTCCGGCTGCCCGTCATCGGTCGTCCGCACCGTGACGGGGTACGGGGAGAAGATCGGCGTGGCGTTCCAGCTCGCCGACGACGTGATCGACCTGACCTCCACCGGCTCGATGACCGGCAAGACGCCCGGCACCGACCTGCGGGAACGGGTCCCCACGATGCCGGCGCTGCTGCTGCGCGCGCGGGCCGGTGCCGATGGCGCGAGCACCGCCGACCGTGACCTCGTCGCGCTGCTCGAGTCGGACCTCTCGACCGACGCCGCTCTCGACGAGGCAGTCGCGGCGCTGCGGACGCACCCGGTCGTCGACGAGACCCGGGAACAGGCCGTGCGGTGGGCGAACGAGGCCGTGGAGCTGCTCGCCCCGCTGCCGGCCGGCTCGGTGAAGGACGCGCTCGCCGCGTTCGCCGAGTCGCTCGTCGATCGCTCGGCCTGACAGCCGGGCGCTGCCCCCGAACCGTCGAGACGAGGAGCACCGTGGCCGGTCAGGCGACGTACCCGAGCCCGGAGTTCCCGGGGTACCCGACGATCTCGCTGCACTACGCCGACCGGTGGTCGCCGTTGCGGACCCCGACGACACCGCTCGCGCTCGTGCGGGACTCCGGACCGGGTGCCTTCCGGGCGAACATCGTGCTGGCGATCGCCCGCCTCGACCCCGGGAGCACGCTTGCCCCGGTGGACGAGGCCCTGTCGCGATCCTTCGCCGGGTTGCCGGGCTACGTGGAGTCGGCGCGGGGCTCCGGGGAGCTGGGCGGGTGGCCGTCGTCGTGGATCGACGGCCGGTTCACCGATCCAGAGGTCGGCACGCTCGTCCAGTCGGTCCGGGTCGTGCTCGTCGAGCACGACGGTGCGACCGACGCGATCCAGCTCACCGGGACGTGCTCCGCGGCTCAGGCGGACGAGGTTCTCGACGAGATCCGCACGATCCTGGCGAGTGCGGTCATCTCCTGACGGACGGACCGACCGCAGGCCCGGGGCCGTCCCCGGTCGTGATGCCGGTCGAGGTGTCGATGGGCGGGACGTTCCCGGTCGTGCGGTCGAGAGCCGGAGAGTCCTCGATCCGTGCTCCGTTCGCCGCGCGCTGCGCGAGCAGGTCGAGCCGCGAGGTGCGCAACCCGTCGACCGTGAGGATCACGAGCGCTACCCAGACCAGCGCGAAGCCGGCCCACCGCGCGGCCGGCATCTGCTCGTGGAAGACGACGAGCCCGAGGATGAACTGCAGCATCGGGGTGAGGTACTGCAGCATGCCGATCGTGCGCAGCGGGAGGCGGCGGGCCGCGCCGCTGAAGAGCAGCAGCGGAGTCGCCGTCAGGACCCCGGCGCACATGAGGGCGACGGCGTGCCAGGACCCGTACCCGGTGAAGTGCCCGGTCCCCGTCGCCTGCAACCACACGAGGTAGGCGAGCGCCAGCGGGAACAGGACGGCGGTCTCGACACCGAGCCCCGCGAGCGCATTCACCGTCCGTCCCACCCGGTTCTTGATCAGCCCGTACAGGCCGAACGAGGTGGCCAGGGTGAGGGCGACCCACGGCAGGCGGGCGACGCCGATCACGATCACGACCACCGCGAGCGCGCCGAAACCGAGGGCGACCCACTGCACCGGTCGCACGCGCTCGCCGAGCACGAAGACGGCGAGGAGGACCGTGACGAGCGGGTTGAGGAAGTACCCGAGGGAGGCGTCGACGACCTGGTCGGAGAGCACGGCGTAGACGTACACGAGCCAGTTCACGGCGATCAGGGCCGCGCCGAGCGAGAGCAGCGCGAGGGTGCGGCGGTGACGCACCGCGGCGACGAACGGGCCCCAGCCACGGGTGGCCGTGAGCAGGACCGCGCACACCACGAGGGACCAGACGACCCGGTGCGCGATGATCTCGACCGAACCCGCCGGAGCGAGGAGCGGGAAGTAGAGCGGGAACCCGCCCCACATGAGGTAAGCGCTCAGGCCGAGGGCGAGTCCGGTCCGACCGGGGGTCCGTCGCGGGGTCGACCCGCTTGCGCTCATGCGCTGACGGTACGGTCCGGGTGGCGCGGTCCGGAATGTTGTCCGCATCGTGTCGGACGTTCCCGGTACCCGTTCCGTCAGATGGGCGTTCCCCGGGTACGCCGTGCGCACAGCCGTACACTGGGCTGCAGCACCCGCTGCGGGCGTTCGGTTCGCCGACTGCGCACATCGACAGGCACCCGGACCGGGGCCCGCACGGCCACCGCGCGACTGCGCGTCGTGGCTGTCTCCCGGAACTGGAAGGCACTCTCCCACGTGAGCACCCTCGGTCCTCTGCGCGTCGCCATCGTCGGAGCCGGCCCGGCGGGCATCTACGCCGCCGACATCCTCTCGAAGGCCGGCGTCGACGTCAGCATCGACCTGTTCGAGCGGCTCCCCGCCCCGTTCGGACTCGTACGGTACGGCGTGGCCCCGGACCACCCGCGGATCAAGCAGATCATCGTCGCGCTGCACAAGATCCTCGAGCGGGGGGACATCCGGCTGCTGGCCAACGTCGACTACGGCACGGACATCACGCTCGCCGAGCTGCGCCGGTACTACGACGCCGTGATCTTCTCGACGGGGGCGATCCGGGACGCGGCGCTGCCGATCCCGGGCATCGACCTCGAGGGCTCGTACGGTGCCGCGGACTTCGTGTCCTGGTACGACGGGCACCCCGACGTCCCGCGCACCTGGCCCCTCGAGGCGCGCGAGGTCGCCGTCCTCGGCGCCGGCAACGTGGCGCTCGACGTCGCGCGCATCCTGGCCAAGCATGCGGACGACCTCCTGCCGACCGATGTGCCGGGCAACGTCTACGAGATCCTCAAGCGTTCTCCCGTCACCGACGTCCACGTCTTCGCGAGGCGCGGGCCCGCGCAGGTCAAGTTCTCCCCGCTCGAGCTGCGCGAGCTCGGCCACGTGCCGGACGTCGACGTCCTCGTCTACCCCGAGGACTTCGACTTCGACGAGGGGTCGATGTCGGCGATCCACTCGTCGAACCAGACGAAGCAGGTCGTCAAGACCCTCACGGACTGGACGCTCAAGGAGCCGGAGGACTGCACCGCGAGCCGGCGCATCCACCTGCACTTCCTGCACCGACCCGCCGAGGTCCTCGGCGAGGACGGCCACGTGGTCGGTCTGCGCACCGAGCGCACGGTGCTGACCGGCGACGGCTCGGTGACCGGCACCGGCGAGTTCCACGACTGGCCGGTGCAGGCGGTGTACCGCGCCGTCGGGTACTTCGGGTCCCCGCTGCCGGATCTCCCGTTCGACCACGCCGCGGGGGTGATCACGAACCGGGAGGGTCGCGTGGTCGATCCCGGCGGTGAGCACCTCGCCGCCGTCTACACCACGGGCTGGATCAAGCGCGGACCGGTCGGGCTGATCGGGCACACGAAGTCCGACGCGTCGGAGACCATCAAGCACCTCGTCGAGGACGTCACCGACGCGGACGGCGGTGTCGTCCTCACCGCACCCGAGCGGGACCCGGGTGCGATCGTGGACGCGCTGCGCGCTCGTGGGGTGAGGCCGGTCGAGTGGTCGGCCTGGGAGCTGCTGGACGCGCACGAGCGCAACCTCGGGGCGCCGCACGGGCGGGAGCGGATCAAGGTCGTGCCTCGTGAGGAGATGGTCGCGATCGAGCTCGGGGAGACCGTGGGCGGCTGATCCGTCGGCCGGTGGGGAACCGGCCCGGACGGGCGGGCGTTGAGCAGGAGAGGGCCCGCAGCGTCGAGCTCACCACCGGTGAGCACCGCGGGCAGGAGGAGAGAGAGCACGCGATGGGTCACCAGCACTTCAACGGTCTGAAGACCGCAGCCCTGTTCGGGGTGCTCTGGGCCGTGCTCCTGGGCGTCTGGGCGATCTTCGGGCGCGGCAGCTCGACGATGCTGCTGCTGTTCGTCGGCTTCGGCCTCGTGTCGACGGCGTACGGCTACTGGAACTCGGACAAGATCGCGATCCGGGCCATGCAGGCGCGGCCGGTCAGCGAGATCGAGTACCCGGCGATGTACCGGATCGTGCGCGAGCTGTCGACGTCCGCTCGTCAGCCGATGCCCCGCCTGTACGTCTCGCCCACCGCGGCGCCCAACGCCTTCGCGACGGGCCGCAACCCGCGGAACGCCGCCGTCTGCTGCACCGAGGGGATCCTGCAGCTCCTCGACGAGCGAGAGCTGCGCGGCGTGCTCGGGCACGAGCTGATGCACGTGTACAACCGCGACATCCTCACGTCCTCGGTCGCTGCTGCGGTGGCCGGTCTCATCACGTCGCTGGCACAGTTCCTGATGTTCTTCGGCGGGGGTGGGAGTCGCGACCGGAACGCGAACCCGATCGCCGCGATCGGTTTCGCGCTGCTCGCACCGGTCGCCGCGATGGTCATCCAGATGGCGATCAGCCGCACGCGCGAGTACGACGCCGACGAGGACGGGGCGAAGCTGACCGGCGACCCGCTCGCCCTCGCGTCGGCGTTGCGCAAGCTCGAGTACGGCGTGAAGCGCGCGCCGCTGCCGCAGGACCAGCGCCTCGTGGACGTCTCGCACCTGATGATCGCGAACCCGTTCCGAGGCGCGGGCATGGCGATGCTGTTCCAGACGCACCCGCCGATGGCGCAGCGGATCTCGCGGCTCGAGTCGATGGCCGGGCGCCCGCTCGCCTGACCGTCTCGTCCGGACGGCGCAGGCCGGGGCGGCTGCGCCCCGGCCCAGTCGCGGTCGAGCTCAGCGGTAGTTCGTGAACTGCAGGGCGACGTCCAGGTCGGCGGCCTTGAGCAGCGCGATGACCTCCTGGAGGTCGTCGCGCGACTTCGCCGAGACGCGGAGCTCGTCCCCGGTGATCTGGGACTTGACGCCCTTCGGGCCCTCGTCGCGGATGATCTTGCCGATCTTCTTCGCGTTCTCGCTGCTGAGGCCCTCGACGATCGTGCCCTCGAGGCGGTACTCCTTGCCCGACGCGTGGGGTTCGCCGTCGCCCGTGTCGAAGGACTTGAGCGAGATCCCCCGCTTGATGAGCTTGGTCTGGAAGACGTCGAGGATCGCCTTCACCCGCTCCTCGGAGTTGGCGACCATGACGATCTTCTCGCCGCTCCAGGCGATCGAGGCACCGACGTTCTTGAAGTCGTACCGCTGGATGATCTCCTTGGCGGCCTGGTTGAGCGCGTTGTCGACCTCCTGCCGGTCGACCTTGCTGACGATGTCGAACGACGACTCGCTTGCCATGGGTGGTTCTCCTTCGCGTCGATGCCGTGCAGTGGTGCGTGGTCCTGCAGTGGTGCGTGGTCCTGCGGTGGTGCTCAGCCCTGCGGTGGTGCCGTGCCGTGAGGTGTGCCGCCGTGCCGGACCGCCGCGCGGACCCGGCGGGGCCGGACTCTCAGGAGAGGCCCAGCTGCCGTGCGTGCGCGACGGACTGCGGGGTGGCCCCCGGGCGCCCGTCCGGGATCGGCTGGACCTGGACGGCGGTGCCGTACGCGCAGATCTCCGTCCAGGTGTCGCCCATCGAGCTGGCGTCGAACCGGGTGGCGAGGAGCGCGTTGGCGCCACGCGCCTCGGCCTCGGCGATGAGCCTGTTCATGACCTCCCCACGAGACTCCAGCAGGTTACGCGTCATCTCGGGCAGCTCGCCTCCGGCGAGGGATCGCAGGCCTGCGGTGAACTGGGCACCGATGTTGCGGCTGCGCACCGTGACGCCCATGACCTCACCCATCACCGCCGTCACCTCGTACCCGGGGATGTCGTTGGTGGTCACGATGATCATGGTCCGCTCCTGCTCGTCGGGGTGATTTCGTCCTGGGTGCTCTGGTCTGTATTCTGGCGTGGCTCCGCAGGGCTGTGCCCTCACGAGTAGCGGCAGGTTACCCGAGTGGCCAAAGGGGGCTGACTGTAAATCAGCTGGCAACGCCTACGGGGGTTCGAATCCCTCACCTGCCACCAGCACGGGGCGTCCTCGACGAGGGCGCCCCGTTCTCGTACCCGCCGGGCCGTGCGTACGGGGTCGCGGCCGTGGCTCGAGGGCGTGCGCGAGACGGCGTCGGAACGATTTCGCGGCCCGGCCCGCGACGTGTAATCTTGCACGCGCTGCCCCGATAGCTCAGTCGGCAGAGCGTCTCCATGGTAAGGAGAAGGTCAAGGGTTCGATTCCCTTTCGGGGCTCTGTGGAGGATCTGGGTCGACGCGTCTGCGTCGGCCGGGTCCTCGGCATGGCGGGGTAGCTCAGGTGGTTAGAGCACACGGCTCATAATCGTGGTGTCGCGGGTTCGAGTCCCGCCCCCGCTACTGCAGGCAGCACGCGTGGTCGTCGGCACGACGTGGTCGACGACCCCTGACGGAGGGCGTCCGGTCCAGGGCCGGATCCTCGAGGGAGACGACGCCGGTGCCGGTGAACCACGTCTACACGGGCCGTGAGTACCCGCCGAGCCCGGTGTACGAGGTCGGTCGCGAGAAGCTCCGGGAGTTCGCCGACGCGGTCGGCGCGAGCCATCCGACGCATCACGACGTCGAGGCCGCGCGTGCAGCAGGGCATCCCGATGTCGTCGCGCCGGCGACGTTCGCCGTCGTCGTCGCCCAGCGGGCCGAGCAGCAGTACGTCGCCGACCCGGACTCCGGCATCGACTTCAGCCGGGTGGTCCACGCGGACGAGCGGTTCACCCACCATCGGCCGATCCACGCGGGCGACCGGCTCGTCACCGTGCTGCACGTCGACTCGATCACCGAGCGCGCGGGGTTGTCGATGATCACGACGCGCGCGGAGATCGCCACCGAGGACGGCAGCCCCGTCTCGACCGTCGTCTCGACGCTCGCGGTGCGGGGCGCGGACGTGGAGGTCGGCGCATGAGCGGCATCGGGCCCCGGCTCGCGAGCACGTCCGTGGGCGACCCGGTGGGTGTGCGGCGCGTCGAGGTCGACCGTGCGCGCCTCGTGCGGTACGCAGGGGCGAGCGGTGACCTCAACCCGATCCACTGGAACGACCGCGTCGCGCGGGAGGTCGGGCTGCCCGGGGTGATCGCGCACGGGATGTTCACGATGGGTGCGGCGATCGGCCTGGTCGAGGACTGGGCCGGCGACCCGGGTGCGGTCGTCGACTACCAGACGCGGTTCTCGCGCCCGGTCGCGGTCCCCGACCCGGGGGTCGCCGTCGTCGAGGTGACCGGGGTGGTCGGTGCGGTGGACGCGGTGGCCGGGACCGTCCGGGTCGACCTGACCGTGACGTTCGACGGCGCGCGCGTGCTGGCGAAGACCCAGGCGGTCGTCCGGCTCTCCTGATCGACGGCCGGTCGTCCGGGGCCCGGCGGCGCGTGCGTGTGCCGCGGGGCTGTGCATGCGCCTGGGGTCGCGCGTGGGCCCGGGGCCGCAGGGCGTCTCAGCGGATCGGTGGCGGTCCGGTCGTGGTGCCGATGCGCAGGCTCATGCCGAGCATCTCGGGGTCGGGGGTGTCGCCCGACATCAGGGCCTGCACGGCCCGACCGATCACGGCGCCCTTCTCGGCCAGCGGTTGGCTGATGCTCGTGAGGACGTCGGGGGCGAGCCACGGCAGGTCGAGCCCGTCGAAGCCGGCGACCGAGACGTCCTCGGGGACGCGGAGCCCGAGCTCCCGGGCCGCCAGGACGACGCCGGAGGCGAGCAGGTCGGAGTGCGCGATGATCGCGGTCGGCCGGTCGGGGCCGGAGAGCAGGGCATGGCCCGCCGCCTTCCCGTGCTCGACGAGGGAGGCCGGTGTCTCGTAGACCGCGACGGGGTCGATCCCTGCGTCGGTCAGCCCGGCGAGCCGGCGACGCGGGATCTCCCACCGGATCTGGGCGAGCCGCTCCGGCGTCGCGACGCCGCTGCACCGCTGCCAGTCGAAGGGGAGAGACACGATCGCGATGCGCTCGTGCCCGAGGCCGAGCGCGTGGCGGCCGAGCTCGGCGGCCCCGAGGCGGTCCTCGATGCCGACCTCGACGACGCCCTCGAGCGGCTCGCCCTCGACCGAGATGACCGGGATCCCGCGCCGACGCAGGGTCGCGAGGTTCGCGTCGTCCGCGGTGGCGCCGCAGATGAGCACGGCGACGTCCATGACCGCCGACTCCACGAGGGGATCCAGGTGCTCGGGGGGCTGGTCGGCGGCGCCGGGGATCAGGAGCACGCCGAAGCCGAGGGGGCCGAGGGTGCTCGCGAGGCCGTCGAGCATCTGGATCGACACCGGGTCGCGGAACGACCGTCGGAGCTGGTCGCCGATCAGGACGCCGACGATGCCGGAGCGGCCGCTGCGCAGCTGGCGACCGAGCGGGTTGGGGCCGCTGTAGTCGAGGGCCTCAGCGGCGGCCAGCACCCGGTCCTTCGTCGCCGCGGCGATCGGGCCGGCGCCGGAGAACGCGAGCGAGGCGGTCGACACGGAGACGCCGGCGGCCGCTGCGACGTCGGCAAGGGTCGGGCGGTTCGATGCCACGCCGGTCACCTCCAGGTCCTGACGGTCGGGCGCCTCCGCGGCTCCCCTCGTGCTCGGGGCCGGTCGACGCTGCGCAGTTGACTCGCGGGCCAGCGTACCGTCACCATGGAACCGCTCATCAAATCGATTCGACTCCTGGTGCTCGATCAAGTGTCGAATCGATTCGACGAACCGGTGGGACGCCGCGCGGAGGTGACGGTCCCGACCTGCCCTGAGGTACCCGATCTCGACGTCAGCCCTGCTGGAGCCATCGTGCACATCCTCCGCGTCCCGGTCCCGGACGCGTCCCCCCGTTCTCTCGATCCGTCCGCGGTCGGCCGGGCCCGATGGCTCCTCCTGGGCCTCTTCGGGCTCAACGGGCTCATGCTGTCGAGCTGGCTCGCACGCATCCCCGCGGTGCGCGACGCGCTCGGGCTCAGCACCGCCGAGCTGGGCCTCGTTCTCCTGACGGGGTCGCTCGGAGCGCTCGTGACGATCTCGCTCTCCGGAGTGCTCGTGACGCGGTACGGCGGCCGGGTCGGCCTGCTGCTCTCCACCGCCGGGTTCGCCCTGGCGTTCACGCTGATCGGGCTCGGCGCGGCACTCGGGCTCGTGCAGCTGCTCGCGGCAGGCATCTTCCTCAACGGGGTGTCGTTCGCGCTCGGGAACGTCCCGCTCAACGTCGAGACCGCCGCGGTCGAGCGCCGCATGCGGCGCACCGTGCTGCCGCAGTTCCACGCGGCCTTCTCGATCGGCGCCGTCGCCGGATCGCTCCTGGGTGCGGGTGCAGCCCGCCTCGGGGTGCCACTGGTCGTGCAGTTCACGGCGACGGCCGCGATCGGGACGGTGTGGCGGTTGCTGTCGATCCGCGGGGCCGTCCTGGAACCGCGAGCGGTGCCGGTCGCACCGCTTCTCGCGACAGAGGGCACAGGCGGTCTGGCCAACGGAGGCGCGACCGGAGGCGCGGGCGGCCGCGTCGCCGGCCACGGCCCGGTGCCGCGGGTGCCGTCGGCCCTCGGAGCCTGGCGTGAGCGCCGGACGCTGCTGATCGGCGTGGTCATCATGTCGGCTGCGCTCACCGAGGGCTCGGCGAGCGACTGGCTGTCCCTCGCGGTCGTCGACGGGTTCGAGCGCCCCGAGGCAGTCGGTGCGGCGGTGTTCGGCGTCTTCGTCGCGTCGATGACCGGGGTGCGGCTCCTGGGGACCCGGCTGATCGACCGGTGGGGGCGGGTGACCGTGCTCCGGGCGTCCGGTGCGGTGTCGTTCGTCGGGCTCCTCGTCTTCGGGCTCGCGCCACGGCTGGAGGTGGCCGTCGTCGGCGTGGTGGCCTGGGGGCTGGGTGCCGCGCTCGCCGTCCCGATCGGGATCGCCGCGGCGTCCGACGACCCCGTGCGCGCGGCGGGCCGGGTCTCGGTCGTCTCGGCGTTCGCCTCGGTGGCCGCGCTGGCGGCACCGCCCCTGCTCGGGCTCGTCGCCGGGTACGTGGGCGCCAGGCACGCGTTGCTGCTCATCACCGTGGCGATGGTGGTGAGCGTGAGCGTGGCGCGCGTCGTCGCGCGCCCCCGAGAGCCGGACCGACGTGCGCCCGTCGCGACGGTGGGGGCGAGCACCGCCCTCCCTGTCCAGCCGGCGCGCCCGGCATCGTTCGAATCGACGTGCCCCAGTCCGGTCCTCTCTGAGAAGGTGGCAGCGTGCTGAGCAGCAGGTGGGTCGAGGGTCGCAGCGGCGGGCCGGACGATCGCGCGGTCCGGCGCGCCGGCGTCGCGGTGTTCGTCGTCTTCATGCTCAGCGGAGTCGACTTCGCGAGCTGGGCGTCACGCCTCCCGGCCGTCCGGGATGCGCTGGGCCTCGACCCCGGGCAGGTCGGTCTCCTGCTCTTCGTCGGTGCGATCGGCTCGCTCGTCTCGCTCCCGCTCTCGGGGGTGGTGGTCGACCGCATCGGCGAACGCCGCACGGTCGTGACGTTCGCCGTCCTGTGCGCCGTCGGCCTCCTCACGGCGGCGCTCGGCGCCGCAGCTGGCGTCGTCGCGGTGGTCGTCGTCGGACTGGTCCTGTTCGGCATGGGTGCGGGGGTGTGGGACGCCGCGATGAACCTGGCCGGTGTCGCGGTCGAGCAGCGGCTCGGGCGGTCGATCATGCCGCGGTTCCACGCCGGCTTCTCGGTCGGGACGATGCTCGGTGCCGGCATCGGTGCCGTCGCGGCGGCCGTCCACGCGTCCGTGCTGGCCCACCTCGCCGTGGTCATCGTCGCCTCGACGCTCGCGGTGGCCTGGGCCGCGCGGTCGTTCCTCCCGATCGCGCCCCGGCACCGGGTGCCGACGGCGGTACCGGCCGCAGGTGCGGGTTCCGGCGGCCGGGAGGCCCCGGAGGCCCAGCAGGCGGCCCCGGCACGAGCAGGAGCGTTCGCCGGGTGGCTCGAGCCGCGCACCCTGATGATCGGTCTGATCGTCTTCGGTGCGGCGCTCACCGAGGGGTCGGCGAACGACTGGGTGTCGCTGTCCGTCGTCGACGGCTTCGGCACGACGCATGCGGGAGGCGCACTGGCCTTCGGTCTGTTCGTGACGGCCATGACCGCGATGCGGCTGCTCGGGACCGCGCTGCTCGACCGCTACGGCCGGATCCCGGTGCTCCGGCTCGCGGCCGGCTTCGCCGTGGTCGGGCTGCTCGTCTTCGGCCTGGTCCCGAGCCTGCCGATCGCCCTGGTGGGCGTCGCGTTCTGGGGGATCGGTGCCGCGCTGGGCTTCCCGGTCGGGATGAGCGCGGCGAGCGACGACCCGGTCCGGGCTGCGGCGCGCGTGAGCGTCGTCTCGACGATCGGGTACTCCGCGTTCCTTGCGGGGCCGCCGCTGCTCGGTCTGGTGGCCGATCACGTCGGCTACCGGCACGCGCTCCTGCTGATCGTGATCCCGGTCGTGGCCGGTCTCGCCGTCATGCGGGCTGCGGCGCCGCTGCGGGTCCCCGCCGTTCCCGAGGTCCCGGATGGCGCCGCGGCGGCGCAGGCTCGTTAGCCTGGTCGCGTGACCTGCGAGATCCCTGAGCCGCTCCCGCCCGCGTCGCCCGCGTCCGTCCGGCACGCCGCAACCGACGACGGAGCGTCCGTCGCGCTCGCGGAGCTGACCTCGTTGCGGGTGGGTGGCCCAGTCGGACGGTACGTCGAGACCACCTCCGAGCAGGAGCTCGTCGCGGCGGTCGACGAGGCCGACCGTGCCGGTGAGCCGCTCCTCGTCGTCGGGGGAGGCTCGAACCTGGTGGTCGCCGACTCCGGTTTTCCCGGCGTGGTGGTTCGAGACGTCCGGACGACGATCAGGGTCCCGGACGCGTCGGCCTGCGCCGGGACGACGCTCACCGTCTCGGCGGGCACCCGGTGGGACGACGTCGTCGCCTATGCGGTCGACCAGGAGCTCGTCGGTCTCGAGGCGCTGTCCGGTGTCCCGGGGTCGACGGGCGCGACGCCGGTGCAGAACGTCGGGGCGTACGGCCAGGAGGTCTCCCAGACGATCGCTCTCGTCCGGGTCTGGGACCGGGAGCGTCGTGCGCACCGCACGATGCCGCTCGCCGAGCTCGGGTTCGGGTACCGGACCTCGGTACTCAAGGCGTCGATGTATGCGACTGGTCCGGACGGGGAGCGACGGTGGGGACCGACCCCGCGTCACGTCGTCCTCGATGTGACGTTCCAGCTCCGATCGGGTTCGCTCTCGGCGCCGATCGCGTACGCGCAGCTTGCGGACCACCTCGGGGTGGCGGTGGGTGGCCGTGCTCCGCTCGCCGACGTGCGCACCGCGGTGCTCGCGCTGCGCCGCACCAAGGGGATGGTGCTCGACCCTGCCGACCACGACACCTGGAGCGCGGGGTCGTTCTTCACGAACCCCGTGCTTGATCGTGAGCAGGCTGCGAGCCTTCCTGCGGCGGCGCCGCGCTACCCGTCCGGACCTGAGCTGGTGAAGACGAGTGCGGCGTGGCTGATCGAGCACGCCGGGTTCACCCGCGGGTTCGGGCTGCCGGGACCGGCTGCGCTCTCGACCTCGCACACGCTCGCGATCACGAACCGGGGGACTGCGACCGCGGCGGACGTCCTCGCCCTCGCCCGCACGGTGCGCGATGGCGTGCGCGCAGCGTTCGGCGTCGAGCTCGTGCCGGAGCCGGTCCTGGTCGGTTGCGCACTCTGAGTGGTTGTCGCGATGTGAGGCAGATCACATGCGTGAGGGGTGATCGGCGCGGCGTCGCCGACAGTACGGGGTATGGGGGCACACAGAGCTTTCGACGGCATGGACGACTCGGCAGCTCGAGGGTGGAGGGCGCGTCGTGCAGCGACGTGGACCGGACGGTTGAGGTCGCCCTCGACCGGGAGACGCGGGCACCGGCGTCGTGACGTCTCGCGTCAGCTCGCCGTCGCGTTGGTGGCACTGGTCACGCTCGTCGGACTCGCGTTGCCGGCGCAAGCCGCCACCGACGTCCCCGGACCACTGGCACCGTCGACCCCGGTGACGCTCTCTCTCGACGGGGGAGCAGTGCTGTACACCCGGGCCGCGGCCGGCGTCCTCTCGTCGAGCGACTGCGGCGCGGGGTACTTCTGCCTGTGGAGCCTCGCGAACTACACCGGGAGCATGTGGCAGTACACGGGCTCGGGAAGCACCTTCAACCTGCAGAACACCGCCTACATGTCCTACCGGAACAACCGGTCGCAGATCGCGGTGCTGAGCTCCGCCCCTGCCGGGAGCGCGGGCCTGACCATCTGCATCGCACCGTACGGGGCCTCGAGCTACGTCTCGGGGTGGCCGCGCTACTCCGAGTCGGTGTATCTCGCGCTCTTCCAGACAGCCTGCTGAGCGGATGGTGAGGCGGATCGCGCTGCCACGCGTCCCGTTCACGTCGACGTCATCGTGCGCGCCTAGACTCCTCACGGGTGCGACGAAGGGGCCGGGCGTGCACGAGCGTCAGTTCGAGGCGATGTTCTCCGAGCTGTACCCGGTCGTGCTCGGATACGCGGCACGACGCACGCAGTGGCACGTCGCCGAGGACGTCGCGGCTCAGGTGTTCCTCGTCGCATGGCACCGGTTGGACATGGTGCCCGACGACGACGAGCACCGGAAGGCGTGGATCCTGGTGGTCGCCCGCAACGTCCTCGCGAACTCGCAACGCACACGACTCCGGTCCGCACGACTCGACGTGCGCCTCCGTGCCGGGCTCGCCGCCGGTGTCCCTGTCGTCGAGCTCGATCCTGCTGACGTCGTGGCCGAGCGGCTGGTCGCCGGAGCGGCGATGCGCCGGCTCAGCCCTCGCGACCAGGAGATCCTGCAGCTCGCGGCCTGGGACGGTCTCGACCTGGATGCGCTCGCGACCGTGCTCGGGTGCTCGGTCGGCGCCGCCGCCATGCGCCTGCACCGTGCGCGGACCCGGCTGGAACGGTTGCTGGAGATCGGCGGGCACACCTCGGTGCTGCGCGGCGCGGACGGACACGACGACGACGACGCGACGACTGACGGGGGGTGGTGACACCGTGGACGAGGTCGAGCTCGCACGGCGTCTGCTCGCCGGCACCAACCCGGTTCCGGTCCAGGCCCTCGAGGGGGTCGAGCACCGCACGCAGGCTGTCGCGCTCCGGGATCGGCTGCTCGCGACGCGCCGTGATGGAACCCTCCCGCTCGGTCCGGTGCTCCGTGGGACGAGCCTGCGTCCGGCCCGGCCTCGACGGAGGGCCGGTGCCGCACTCGTCGCACTCGTCGGGGTGGCCGCCGCGGTCGTCCTCGTCGTGTCTCCGTGGAGACCACCGGACACGGCGACCGCCGAGACGCCGCCGATCCTCAGCTACGGCCTCGTCGGGAGCACACCGTTCGGGAAGGCCGACGGCCAGCCCGCCGAGGCGACGTTGCTGCGACTGGCGGAGGCCGCCCGGGCGCGCCCGGACGCCCCTCACCCCGGGGACGTCGCCTACGTCCGCACGGCGAACTGGTTCTTCACGGCGTCGGTGAACGGGAAGACCCGGTCGACCGGGATCCGGCCGGTCTCGTCGGAGACCTGGACGGCCCCGGACGGGTCAGGGGTCCGGCACGATCGGACGTCGCCGCCCCTCCGGCTCGAGGGGTGGCTCCCGGCGGGCAACTCGACGGGCGTGGTCGTGTCGACGACGTTGCCGCCTGGCACCCAGGCGCAGCCGACCGCCGCGCAGCTCGCCGCCGCGGTCGGACCGAGCGGTGTTCGCACCGCCCTTCTCGACGGCATGGGGTGCGTGCCTGGTTCCTCCGACGCGGACTGCCTGCTCCAGGACATCCCCCGGGTGCACGACCAGCAGGTGGTCCCGGGGGTGGTCGACAGCGAGATGTGGCAGATGCTCGCCTCCGAGAAGGGCGTCGTCACGCTCGGTGCGGTGACGGATCGCGCCGGCAGGCCGGCGATCGCGATCACGACGTCCCTCGAGCTCGTGGCACCGGTGCGCTGCATCCTGCTGATCGACCCGGCGAACGGGTCCTTGCTCGGGTACGAACAGGTCGCGATGGACCCCAAGGCCGGGTACGTCGTCGACGTGCCCGCCGTGGTGGGCTTCACGGCCTACCTGGCGTCGGGCTGGACGGCGTCCCTCCCGTCCTGAGGCTCGCGGTCGACGGAGGTCGTCGGCTCGAGAAGAGCACCACGGACGAGGTCGAGGACCGCCTCGTCGGTCAGCCCGGCGGCGCGTACGGTGGCGACGAACGTCGACGCGGCATGGCGGACGAGGACGTCGGCCGCGACGGCACCGGCCGCGACGACGGTGCCGGACCGGCGGCGGGTGGCGACCACCCCGGCCTGCTCGAGCTCGCGGTAGGCGCGGGCGACTGTCCCGGCGGCGACCCCGAGGTCCGCGGCGAGAGCGCGGATCGTCGGGAGCCGGTCGCCCACCCGGAGTCGCTCCGCAGTCACGTGGGCGACGATCTGGCTGCGGATCTGCTCGTACGGCGGGACGCTCGCGGCGAGGTCGATCTCGATCTGGAGGGTCATGGCAGCTGTCCGGTCGGGCTGCGCGGCGTGCGTCCTGACGGTTCTGAGCTGCCGGAGTCACCGGACCAGCTGGAGTCATCGAGGGGGTCGGCGACCAGGGGTGCGCTCGCCGGCTGGCCGGGGACCAGGGCGGTCGCGATCGAGGCGACGCCGACCAGGGCCGCCAGCACGCCGAGCGCGACCCCGACCGCCGCGAGCGGGCCCGAGGCGGTGGCCGGGTCCGTGCCGCCGGACCGACCGATCGAGATCACGGCGCTCGACGTCACGGCGAGCACACCGCTCGTGGTGGCCCCGATGACGAGCTGGACCCCGCGGAGCACGCGGTGCGCCGAGAGTCGGCGCAGGCTGAGGTCCCATGCCGGCTGCGTGTCCATGACCGCGGGGCGGCCGGCGACGAGCCGCAGGACCGCTCGCGTGCCGACGAGGATGACGAGCGTCGCCAGGAGCAGCGGCAGCCCGTAGAACCAGCCCGGGAACGGGCTCGCGGTCGACGACCCGCCCGGCCAGGTGCGCGTCACGGACCGGCCGTCGGTCGCGACGATCCCGCAGCTGGCGAGGGTGATCGTGAGCAGGGCCGCCCAGGTCAGGGTGACCGCGCCGAGTCGGCGAGGGACGATGTCGCCGAGGGTGCGGCGGATGAGCGCCGCGCGCCGGAGGGTGCCGGTCGGGCGCGGCCAGGAGAGCTCGCCGATCAGGTGCACGCCGAGGAACAGCAGACCGGCGCTCGCGGGAGCGAGACCGGTGAGCACGCCGACGGTCAGCGAGCTGGCCCGCGTCGCACGCATGACCTGCAGCGCCGTCGGTGCCAGGACGAGCGGAGGGGCTGTCAGGGCGATGCCCCAGGCGAGCGCCGAGACGACCCCGGCATGCCGACGGGCGGCGACAGCGGTCTCGGCGACCGCGGTGCGGGCGCCTGCGGCAGGGTCGTTCGTGGTCCGTCGACGTGCAGTGAGGAGCAGGAGCAGCCCGGCCACGGCCGCGAGGGGGACGAGCAGCAGGAGCGCGAGCTCCACGAGGGTCAGAGCGAACACGCCGGTACCTCTCGTTCGGGTGCGGCGGGTGTACCGCCTCAGTATCAATGCATCAAGCAATTGACACAATGATCCTCTCCTGCGCCGGTGTCAAGCACGGCGGGATCACGAGGAGGCGAGCCAGTCGTCCACACCGGTGAGCAGGCGCGCCTTCGTCGTCTCCGAGGCTCTCGAGGCGCGGATCGACCCGCGGGCCAGGTCGGCGAGCTCGTCGTCGCCGAACCCGTGCACCGTGCGCGCGTCCTCGTACTGCCGGGTCAGTCGCGACCCGAAGAGCAGCGGGTCGTCGGCCCCGAGGGCGACGACGGCACCGGCCTCCACCAGCGCACGCAGCGGGACGTCCGCCGGCGTCGCATACACGCCGAGCGACACGTTCGACGCCGGGCACACCTCCAGAGCGATGCCGGCAGCCACGAGCGCGTCGAGGACCCGTGGGTCCTCGGCAGACCGGACGCCGTGCCCCAGACGGTCCGGGGCGAGCTGGGTGACGACGTCCGCCACGTGCCGGGGGCCGAGCAGCTCGCCGCCATGCGGGACCGACGCCAGACCGGCACGTCGCGCGATCGCGAACGCCGCAGCGAAGTCGGCCGTCTCCCCGCGCCGCTCGTCGTTGCTCAGGCCGAACCCGACGACCTGCCCCGGGCCGTCGCCCGCGTGCGCTGCCGCGAGCCGTGCGAGGGTCCGCGCCTCGAGCGGGTGACGCATCCGGGACGACGCCACGATGACGCCGACCTCGATCCCGGTGGACTCCCCGGCGGTGACCGCGGCATCGAGCACGATCTCCAGCGCCGGGGTGAGACCTCCGACGAACGGGGCGTACGAGGTCGGGTCCACCTGGATCTCCAGGCGACCGGAACCCTCGGCGGCGTCGTCCTGCGCGGCCTCGGTGATGATCCGACGCATCGCCTCCTCCGAGCGCACGCAGCTGCGCGCGGCGTCGTACAGCCGCTGGAACCGGAACCAGCCGCGCTCGTTTCCGGGAACCCGGAGGGGGTCCCCGTCGACCAGCGCGGAGGGCAGCCGGACACCTCGCTCGGCGGCGAGGTCCACGAGCGTCGAGACCCGCATCGATCCGGTGAAGTGCAGGTGCAGATGAGCCTTCGGGAGCCGAGCAAGGTCGCGCATCGGCTCATTGTGCCTGGTGGAAGGGGGTGAGAGGAGTCTCACCGCGCTCTCCTGCCCCTCTCACCGGCGCGCGACACCCTGGTGGTGACACAGCACGAAGGCCGTGTCGGATCAGTACCAGGACTGCCACCTGCAGCCCGATGAGAGGAGCACCACCGTGAGCACCAAGATCTCTTGGATCCTCGCCGGCGCCGTCGGCGTCGTCGGGCTGGGTGCGACCGCAGCATTCGCGTCGGTCGCCGCGCCGGTCTCACCTGCGTTCTCCGGGGTGACCGCATCGTCCACCAGCTCTCCCACCGCCGACCGCCTGCACACGGCCGACCAGGACCGCCTGCGGGTCGACGTCCCCACGGACGACCCGACGACGGTGCCGACCGCAGACCCGACCGCCGTCCCGACCCCCCACCTGCACCGGGGACCAGCTCCGGGACATGGACAAGACGCAGGACCGTGACCGGATCCAGGACCCGGCCTACGACGCGACCGTGACCCAGGACCAGCTCCAGGACAGGGACAAGGACGCGACCCTGGACCGCGTCCGGGACCGTCTCCAGGACTGCGACTCCGTCGGTGACGGCGACCAGCTCCGCCTGATGCGGTCATCGACGGCCGTGTCCGTCCTCGCGGCGAAGCCCGTCCCCGCGCAGGCCCAGAACCAGGTGACGACCCGCGCCACCGTCCAGACCCGGACCGAGGCGAAGATCGCGACCCAGACGCAGACCCAGACCCAGACGCAGACGAGCGACCAGGCCCAGGTCAGCACGTCGACGCAGGAGCGCACAGCCTCGGGGAAGTGACCGAGAGCGCCTGCTGACACCACGGTGCGCCGACCAGACCCCCACCTGGTCGGCGCACCGTGGTGCGTCCCCGGCGCGGCCTGACGACCCGCACGAGCGGGTCGGTCGTTCTCGGTCCGCACCGAAGGTTCGGTGCTCAGTCCAGCGGTGCTCAGTGCCCGGCGGTGCTCAGTCCGACTCGGAGGCCTCGGGGGTGCCGATGAGCCGGTAGCCCATGCCACGGACGGTCGCGATGAACTCCGGGCCGATCTTGCGCCGCAGGTACCGGACGTAGACGTCCACGACGTTGGACCCGGGGTCGAAGTCGTAGCCCCACACCTGGGACAGCAGCTGCTCGCGGCTCAGGACGTGACCCGGGTGCCGCATGAACGCCTCGGCGAGAGCGAACTCCCGTGCCGACAGCTCGACCTCGGCGCCGTCGACGGAGATCCGCCGGGTCAGCAGGTCGAGCGAGAGGCGACCCTGCGTGATGGTCGACGACTCGCTCGCCGCCGGCGCCGCCGCGCCGCGGAGCCGGAGCCGGATCCGCGCGAGCAGCTCCTCGAACCGGAACGGCTTCGACATGTAGTCGTCCGCACCGTTCTCGAGTCCTGCCACGGTGTCGGTGACCGAGCTGCGTGCCGTGAGGATGATGACGGGCACGGTGCTGCCCTCTGCGCGCATCCGCCGCAGGACGTCGCCGCCGTCGCCGTCGCTCAGGCCGAGGTCGAGGAGCAGCAGGTCGACGTTGCCGGACATCACCTGGTCGAACGCCTCGCGCCCGCTCGCGACCACCGAGGTCGTCATCCCGTGTGCCTGCAGGCCCTTGGCGACGAAGGCCGCGATCCGGTCCTCGTCCTCGGCGATGAGGATCTGCGTCACCGACCCACCAGCCCTTCCGTTCGTGCGGCTCGTCCCAGAGGGCGACCGCTGTCAGATGAAGCATCGTCGTCGCGGTCGTCGCCCGCCAGGGGAACCACGTGTGCGGGGACGTCGATCACGATCCGCGCACCGGTGAGGGTGCCCCAGCGGTCGTCCGGCGTGCCGTGCGGCGGGTCGGCGGACGGCACGGGCGACGGGTCCAGCCTGACCTCGCCGTGGTGGGCCTCGGCGATCGCCGCGACGATCGGCAGCCCGAGTCCCGCGCCGTCGGTGCGCCGTGCGCTGCCTCCGCGTTCGAATCGTTGGAGGAGCCGTGGCATGTCCTCGGGGGCGATGCCGGGGCCGTCGTCGTGCACCCACACGAGGGCACGGTCCCCGCGGACGGCGCTCCCGATGCGGATCCGGGATCCTGGTCCGGTGATCGTGACGGCGTTCGCGATCAGCTGGAGCCACGCCTGGGTGAGGCGTTGCGCGTCGACGACGACCGTCGCGTCCGCCCGGGCCTCGACCTGCCAGTGCCGGTCGCCCAGCGGGCGAGCCTTGTCGAGGACGTCGTCGGTCAGGCGCCCCAGGTCGGTCGGCGCCGGTCGCACGAAGTCCGGGCGGTCGACCGTCGCGAGCGTGACGAGGTCGTCCACGAGGCGCCGCATCCGGTCGAGCTCGTCGAGAGCGAGCGCACGGGTCTGCTCCACCTCGGCCGGGTTCGTGGGGTCCACCAGCTCCAGGTGCCCCCGGACGATCGTCAGCGGGGTCCGCAGCTCGTGCCCGACGTCGTCGAGCAGCCGTCGCTGCGAGCCGAACGCACCCTGCAGCCGGTCGAGCATCGCGTTCACGGTGCGGGCGAGGTCCGCGAGGTCGTCGTGACCGGTCACCGGGATGCGTTCTGACTGGTCGGTCTCGGTGATGCGCCGGGCGGTGTCCCGCAGCAGGCGGATCGGCCGGAGCAGCGCGCCGACGACGAACCAGCTCACGGCGGCGATGATCAGCAGCGAACCGAGGGCGACGACCGCGTAGGAGCGGGACGAGATCGCGAGGGCGCCGAGCTCGGCGGACCTGTCGGCCGCCACGACGAAGAAGCCCTGAGCCGAGTCGCCCTGCACGGTCACCGGGATCGCGACGAACCGGTACTCCGTGATCGCGGTCCGCACGGTGCGCAGCCGGGGCGTGGCCGTCGGGTCGAGCGAACGGAGCACGCGCATCAGCTCCGGGTCGGCCTCGAGCCGCAGGCTCACGGTCGGAGCGGCGAGCCACTGCTCGGCGCCGTTGACGAGGGCGATCACCCCCTCATGGGCGGCAGGTGCCCGGCGCTGCACCGCCAGGTAGAGCAGGTCGTCGATCGACGTGAACGGCTCGCCGGTCGTGGGGTCGAGGTCGGTCGTCGCGAAGTCCCGCAGGTCCTGCGCCGCGCGCGCGAGCGAGTCGTCGATCCGCAGGTCCGTGCGCTGGTACTGCAGCAGCAGCGAGGTCGCCCCGGCGATCAGCATCGCCAGCGCCGCGAGGGCGAGGACCGCGGCGAGCACCCGGGTCCGGACCGACAGGCTCCGACGACGCGCACGCCACCGCGCGAGCGGGTGCGGGGCCGTCGCCCTCATGGCCGGGTGTGGGAGTGGGTGTCCTCGGAGGCGCCGTCCGTGGTCACCACGTCCGAGGTCGTGACGGTGTCGCGGAGGTCGTCGCTGCGTGACGGAGCCGCCGGCGCGTGCGCCGGCCCGTCGCCGGTGCTCGTGCCCGTGGTCGCGAGCCCCTTGGTGGTCGGCGCGTCGGAGCCCGACGTGGACGTGTCGACCCCGGACGTCCGGGATCTGGTGCCCGTGTCGCCGGTGGCGGGCGGTGACGTCGGACGGCTGCCGTCGGCGCGGACCGGCGACGGCGGGCGTACCCCGACGGCCTCGGTGGTCGTGGCCTCGTCGGGGGGAGAGGTGGGCTCGGTGGTCGGCTCGGCGTCGGCGGTCAGCGGGAGCTGGGCGGCGGGCCGCTCCGACAGCACGACGGGACCGCCGAGCGAGGCCGAGCTCGGCATCATCACGCTGCCGAGGCCGAGGCTCAGCCCGCCGAGCACCACGACGGCGACCGTGCCGAGCGAGACGGAGGTGCGGACCCGAGCCATGTCTCCAGTATCCCGGTATGTGATGAGACCGCCATGAGAACGAGTCGCGTCATCGGTCCGGCCCTGGAAGGCGCCTGCCCCTCACCGTCGGGCGTCAGCCGTCGTCGCGACGACGCCAGCGGAACGTGCGCGCGCCGACGACCAGCCCGAGGACGAGGTAGGCGGTGATGACGAGCGCGGTGGCACCGTGCTCCCAGGACCCCGAGACCTCCTGCGCCTGGAACTGGTCGGGCAGGAACACCGAGCGCATGCCCTGGGCCATCCACTTGAGCGGGAAGGCCGCGGAGACGTCCTGCATCCAGCCCGGCAGCTGCGTGAACCCGAAGAACACCCCGGAGATGAACTGCAGGACGAGCACGACCGGCGTCACGACGGCGGATGCGCTCCGTCCCGTGCGCGGCACCGAGGAGAACGCGACCCCGCACACCGCGCCGGCAGCCGTGCCCAGCGCGAAGACCCACGCGAACGTGGCCCACCTCTGGGCGGTCGTGGGCATCGGGATGCCGAACGCGGTCCACGCGACGAGCAGCAGGAGCGCCGTCTGCACGAGGGAGGTCGTCAGGACCGAGCCGATCTTCCCGAGGAAGTACGCGGACGCCGGCAGCGGGGTCCCGCGGAGCCTCTTGAGCGTGCCGTCGTCGCGCTCGACCGCGATGGTGATCGCCAGGTTCTGGAAGCTCGAGAGCATCACGCCGGTCGCGACCATCCCGGGCAGGAAGTACTGGCCGAACGGGATCCCGGCGAACGTGCCCGTCGCGCCGACCCGTGCGTCGCCCTGGCCGAACACGGTCGCGAAGATCGCGAGCATGATGATCGGGTAGGCGAAGATCCACACCACTGCGTCGCGCTCGCGGAAGAACTGCCGCACCTCGATCCGGGTGCGGGCGAGCCCGAGGGTGAGCACCGTGGGGAGCGGCGCCGCGACGTCGGCCGTGCGACCGGGACGGGTCGTGCTCATCGGTGGGCCTCCGTCGCCGGGGTGGGGACGCAGGCCCCTGCCCCCGCGTTGTCGTCCGTCCCCGTGTCGTCGCCTGTCCCCGTGTCGTCGCCTGTCCCCGCGTCGTCACCCGGGCCCGTGGCGAGCACCGCCGGCGTCTCGCCGATGAGGCTCAGGTAGACGTCCTCGAGCGAGGGCCGCAGCACCTGCAACCCGGGCACCTCGCCTGCGGGGAACCGGGCGGCGAGCTCGGCCACGACGGCGGTCGGTGTGTCGGTCGGCACCTGACGTGCGGTCCCGTCCTCGACCCACCGCACGACGGCCTGCCGCGCCGCGCGGTCACCGAGGGCGGCAGGGGCATCGAGCGCCACGACCCGGCCGTCGCGCACCACGGCGCACCGGTCGGCGAGGTTCTCCGCCTCGTCGAGGTAGTGGGTCGTCAGGAGGATCGTCGTCCCGCCGTCGCGCAGCCCGCCGATGAGGTCCCAGAACGCGTGGCGCGCCTCCGGGTCGAACCCGGTGGTCGGCTCGTCCAGGAACAGCAGCTCGGGGTCGCCGACGATCCCGAGGGCGACGTCGAGGCGTCGGCGCTGCCCGCCGGAGAGCTGACGGGTCCGGGTGCGGACCTTCTCGCGGAGGCCGACCGCGTCGATGACCTCGTCGGGGTCGCGCGGGTGGGGGTAGTAGCCGCTGACGTGGCGCACGAGCTCGCCGACCGTGAGCTCCGCCTGGTCGGTCGCGCTCTGCAGGACGATCCCGATCCGGCTGCGCCAGGCGCGGTCGGCTCCCTGGGGGTCGACCCCCAGGACGTGCACCGTGCCCGCGTCGCGCTCGCGGTAGCCCTCGAGGATCTCGATCGTGGTCGTCTTGCCCGCGCCGTTCGGTCCGAGCACGGCGAACACCTCGCCGCGGTGGACGGTGAGGTCGAGTCCGTCGACGGCCTTCTTGTCGCCGTAGCACTTGACCAGTCCTGCGACGACGACGGCGTCGTCGTCCTGCGGGCGGCTCGGCGCGAGTCTCGTTGAGCTCATGGGGACAGCCTGGCGTACGTCGGGGTCCGGTCGACAGCGTTCTGTCGGCCGGACCCCGATGTGCGTGATCGGTCGCCGGCGCCTAACGTGCCTCGGCGAGCAGGGCCTGGATGCGACTGACGCCTTCGACGAGGTCGGCGTCGCTCAGGGCGTAGGAGAGTCGGATGTACCCGCTCGGGCCGAACGCCTCGCCGGGGACGACCGCGACCTCGGCCTGCTCGAGGATCAGCGCGGCGAGCTCGGCCGACGTCGTCGGCGTGACGCCACGGATCGTCTTCCCGAGCACGCCCTCGACGCTCGGGTAGACGTAGAACGCCCCCTGCGGCGTGGGGCACACGACGCCGTCGATCGCCGAGAGCATCTCGACCATGGTCTTCCGCCGACGGTCGAACGCCGCCCGCATGGCCTCGACCGCGGCGAGGTCGCCCGACACGGCCGCGACGGCGGCGCGCTGCGAGACGTTCGCGACGTTCGAGGTCAGGTGCGACTGCAGGTTCGTGGCCGCCTTGATGACGTCCGCGGGGCCGATCATCCAGCCCACGCGCCAGCCGGTCATGGCGTAGGTCTTGGCGACGCCGTTCAGGACGATCGTGGTGTCGGCGAGCTCCGGCACCGCGCGCACGATCGGCGTGAAGACCGCATCGTCGTAGGTCAGGTGCTCGTAGATCTCGTCGGTGATGACCCAGATGCCGTGCTCGAGCGCCCAGCGCCCGATGGCGGCGGTCTCCTCGGGCGGGTACACCGCGCCCGTCGGGTTGGACGGCGAGCAGAACAGCAGCACCTTGGTGCGGTCCGTGCGCGCGGCCTCGAGCTGCTCGACGGTCACCAGGTAGCCCTGGTCGGCGCCGGCGAAGACCTCCACCGGGACGCCGCCGGCGAGGCGGACGGCCTCGGGGTAGGTCGTCCAGTACGGCGCGGGGAGCAGCACCTCGTCGCCCGGGTCGACGATCGCGGCGAAGGCCTGGTAGACGGCCTGCTTCCCGCCGTTGGTGACGAGCACCTGGCTCGGTGCGACCTCGTAGCCCGAGTCGCGCAGCGTCTTGGCCGCGATCGCCTCGCGCAGCACGGGCAGGCCGGCGGCGGGGGAGTAGCGGTGGTTGACCGGGTCGTTCGCCGCGAGCACGGCGGCGTCGACGATGTACTGCGGGGTGGGGAAGTCGGGCTCGCCCGCGCCGAAGCCGATGACCGGCCGGCCGGCCGCCTTGAGGGCCTTCGCCTTGGCGTCCACCGCGAGCGTCGCGGACTCGGCGATCGCTGCGAGGCGCGCCGAGACGCGGGGCTTGGCGGACGTGGTCGGCTGCACGGTGGGGGGCGTGGGAGAGGTGCCGCTGTCGTGGGTCACGTCGTCCATCTTGGCAGATCCGGCGTGGCGAGGAGCGGGCTGTCGAGCATGCGAGACGAGCCGCGGTTCGACCTGCCACGCGGGACCGCGTACAGTGACCCGTCGGTGGTTGACGCCCGCCATGATGAGTCGTGCCCGCGGTCAGGATGTCGAGCAGGTATCCTGGTCTGTCTGGTGCGGCCGTCGGCGGTCACCGGCACCGAAGGGCAGTGGCGCAATTGGTAGCGCACCGGTCTCCAAAACCGGCGGTTGTGGGTTCGAGTCCCGCCTGCCCTGCGCTTGCGGATCGGTTCTTCCCGGAAGGACTTCCTGCGGTCAGCCCGTGGTCCGCAGACACACCACACGACGAGACGTAGGGAACGACCTGTGAGCGAATCCGCACGTGCTGCGGCGTCGGGCGCCGACGGCGCTCCGACCAGCTCGAAGAAGTCCCGACCCGCCGGGAAGAACGAGCGCAAGGGGCTCTTCGCGCACGTCGCCCTGTTCGTCCGTCAGGTGGTCGCCGAGCTCAAGAAGGTCGTCCGGCCCACCCGGTCCGAGCTGATGACCTACACGTCGGTGGTGCTGGTCTTCGTGCTCGCCGTCATGGCGTTCGTGACGCTCGTCGACCTGGGTATCGGCAAGATCGTGTTCTGGGTGTTCGGGGGCTGACGTCGGGCGAGGCGCCGTGGCCGGCGCCTGCGCGTGGTCCCCGCAGTGAAGTGATCGAAGTAGAAAGCAGGTTCGCACGTGTCGCAGGAGTCGCAGGACCCGACCGTCGACGAGGTCGAGGTGGACGTCGACGACGCCCTCGAGTCGAGCAGTGCAGTCGAGGTGCCCGAGGCCTCCGAGGTCGCCGAGGCCTCCGAGGTCGCCGAGAGCGACTCGGACGCCGTCCCCTCCGTCGACCCTGAGGTCGACGAGGACCCGGTCGCGGCCTTCAAGGCGCACCTGCGCGCGCTCCCCGGCGAGTGGTACGTGATCCACTCCTACGCCGGCTACGAGAACCGCGTGAAGGCGAACCTCGAGAACCGCACGCAGAGCCTCAACATGGAGGACTTCATCTACCAGGTGGAGGTCCCCATGGAAGAGGTCGTGGAGATCAAGAACGCGCAGCGCAAGACGGTCCGCCGGGTGCGTATCCCCGGGTACGTGCTGGTCCGGATGGACCTGACGGACGAGTCGTGGGGCGCGGTCCGGCACACGCCGGGGGTGACGGGCTTCGTCGGGCACACCCACCAGCCCGTCCCGCTGACCCAGGACGAGGTCTTCTCGATGCTGGGCTCGACGCTCGCCCCGAAGGCCCCGGTGGCGACGGGCGGCGCGCGTGCCGCGTCGGCGATCACGGTCGACTTCACGGTCGGCGAGTCGGTCACGGTGACGGACGGGCCGTTCGACACGCTGCCGGCGACGATCTCCGAGATCAACCCCGAGAGCCAGAAGCTGAAGGTTCTCGTCTCGATCTTCGGCCGGGAGACCCCGGTCGAGCTGTCGTTCAACCAGGTCGCCAAGATCTAGGTTGACCAACCCGACGGCGTCGCGCGGCGCCGTCCACCACGAAGTCACGACGAAGGACCCGACATGCCTCCCAAGAAGAAGGTCACCGGCCTGATCAAGCTCCAGATCAAGGCTGGGCTCGCCACACCGGCGCCGCCGATCGGTCCCGCACTGGGCCAGCACGGCGTCAACATCATGGAGTTCTGCAAGGCGTACAACGCGGCCACCGAGGCCCAGCGCGGGGACGTCATCCCGGTCGAGATCACGGTCTACGAGGACCGCTCGTTCACGTTCATCACCAAGACGCCGCCGGCTGCCGAGCTGATCAAGAAGGCTGCCGGTGTCGCCAAGGGCTCGCCGACGCCGCACACGGTCAAGGTCGCCAAGATCACCGCGGACCAGGTGCGTGAGATCGCCTCGACCAAGCTGGTCGACCTGAACGCGAACGACCTGCCCGCCGCCGAGAAGATCATCGCCGGCACCGCCCGTTCGATGGGCATCACGGTTCAGGACTGACGTCCGCACCGAGCGTCACCAGCACCACCCGCACGCACCACCCGGAAGTTCTGTGGCAGGGCCATGTGCGGCCCGTTCGACCACAACTGCTGATCACAAGGAGAGAGCAGATGGCACAGCACAGCAAGGCGTACCGCCAGGCCGCCGAGAAGATCGAGAAGGACCACCTCTACTCGCCGCTCGAGGCCGTGCGCCTCGCGAAGGAGACGTCGACCGCCAAGTTCGACGCGACCGTGGAGGTCGCGTTCCGCCTCGGTGTCGACCCCCGCAAGGCGGACCAGATGGTCCGTGGCACCGTCAACCTGCCCCACGGCACCGGCAAGACCGCTCGGGTCCTGGTCTTCGCCACGGGCGACCGTGCCGAGGCGGCGCGTGCCGCAGGCGCCGACATCGTCGGCGGCGACGAGCTGATCGACCGGGTCGCGGCCGGGTTCACCGACTTCGACTCCGCGGTCGCGACGCCCGACCTCATGGGCAAGGTCGGTCGCCTCGGGAAGGTGCTGGGTCCGCGCGGGCTCATGCCGAACCCGAAGACGGGCACCGTGACGATGGACGTCGCCAAGGCGGTCACCGAGATCAAGGGCGGCAAGATCGAGTTCCGTGTCGACAAGCACGCGAACCTGCACTTCATCATCGGGAAGGTCTCCTTCACGGACGTGCAGCTCGTCCAGAACTACGCGTCGGTGCTCGACGAGGTCCTCCGGCTCAAGCCGGCGTCCTCGAAGGGCCGCTACATCACGAAGGCGACGATCGCCACCACGATCGGCCCCGGCATCCTGGTGGACCAGACCAAGACCCGGAACCTGACCGAGGACGACGCCGAGGTCGCCTGACCCCGAGCGCTACCCGGTCGAGCTGTCCGACGAGGCCCGGCGACATCATGTCGCCGGGCCTCGTCGTGCGATTTGGCGCTGCTCCCCGGGTGCCGTAGTCTGATCGTTGCCCAAGACCGCAGGTCGTCGGCTCCCGAGATTCCTCACCTTCCGAGGTGCTGCGTCCCGGAGGCCCACCGAAGTCCCGCATCAGCGGAGGCCAGCGCAGGTGAGTGACTCAGCTTCGTCGGACGTGTTCCGACCGGTCCGAGCCCCGCGCCTGCGCGGGGCTCTTCTCATGTCCGGCCCAGGTAGGCGAGCTGCGGCACCACCACCGGAAGGATTGCCATGGCGAGGCCGGACAAGGCAGCCGCAGTCGCAGAGCTCACGGACCAGTTCCGCGAGTCGAACGCGGCTGTGCTGACCGAGTACCGCGGGCTCACCGTCGCCCAGCTCAAGCAGCTGCGGCGCGCGCTCAGCGGCAACGCAACCTACGCCGTGGTGAAGAACACGCTGACCGCCATCGCGGCCAAGGAGGCGGGCGTCGAAGGTTTCGACGCGCACCTCGCCGGCCCGTCGGCGATTGCCTTCGTGACCGGTGACCCGGTCGAGGCAGCCAAGGGTCTGCGTGACTTCGCCAAGGCGCATCCCGCACTCGTGATCAAGGGCGGTGTCCTCGACGGACGCGCCCTGGACGCCGCGGAGATCAACAAGCTCGCGGACCTCGAGTCCCGTGAGGTCCTGCTGGCCAAGACGGCCGGCGTGCTCAAGGCGTCGCTCTACCAGGCGGCGTACCTCTTCACCGCGCCCGCGGCCCAGGCCGTGCGCACCATCGACGCGCTTCGCGAGAAGAAGCAGTCGATCGACGACGCAGCCTGAGCCTTCTGGCCAAGCCGCACCCCCCACTTCTGCCGTCAGCAGGCCGGTAGGAACGACACGGAAGGAACGCCATCATGGCGAAGCTCAGCACCGACGAGCTGATCAATGCTTTCAAGGAGCTCACCCTCATCGAGCTCTCCGACTTCGTGAAGCAGTTCGAGGAGACCTTCGAGGTCACCGCTGCTGCTCCCGTCGCCGCCGTTGCGGCCCCGGCCGCCGGTGGCGCCGAGGTCGTCGTCGAGGAGGAGAAGGACGAGTTCGACGTCATCCTCGAGGCAGCCGGCGAGAAGAAGATCCAGGTCATCAAGGAGGTGCGTGCCCTCACGAGCCTCGGCCTGAAGGAGGCCAAGGACCTCGTCGACGGCGCCCCGAAGCCGGTTCTCGAGGCTGTCAACAAGGAGGCCGCCGAGAAGGCCAAGGCCGCCCTCGAGGGTGCAGGCGCGACCGTCACCCTCAAGTGACCCCCGCGCGCGGCGGTCTCATCCCCCGCGCGTAGCACGAACGATCAGAGGCCGGCACCCCCGCGAGGGGTGCCGGCCTCTGGCGTCGGTGCGGCGTACAGTGCAAGGTTGCGGTGTCAGGTGGACACGCATGTCACGGCCGGTTATGCTAGCGCTTTGCGCTGGCCTTTGCCTGCGACCCCGAATAACCCGAGCCCGGATCGACGTCGTCGTGCGCGACGTCAGCGGGCTTGAGGCCGGGGGGTCGCGCCTCGTCCTGGCCGCGCAGAGTGCACTCGATCCGCAGGGAAGGACCCCTCTTGGCTGCCTCGCGCACCCCTTCTGCACCGTCCGCCGACGCTATCGCGAATCGCACCGCGTCCCGTCGCATCTCGTTCGCCAAGATCCACGAGCCGTTGGAGGTTCCTGACCTGCTCGGTCTCCAGACCGAGAACTTCGACTGGCTCCTCGGCAACGAGAAGTGGCAGGCCCGGGTGGCCGCCGCTCTCGAGAACGGACGTCAGGACGTCCCCGAGACCGCCGGGCTCGAGGAGATCTTCGAGGAGATCTCCCCGATCGAGGACTTCGCCCAGACGATGTCCCTGTCGTTCCGCGAGCACCGCTTCGAGCCTCCGAAGTACACCGCGGACGAGTGCAAGGAGAAGGACTTCACCTTCGCCGCACCGCTCTTCGTCACGGCGGAGTTCGTGAACTACACGACCGGTGAGATCAAGAGCCAGACGGTCTTCATGGGTGACTTCCCCCTCATGACCGACCGGGGAACCTTCATCATCAACGGCACCGAGCGCGTCGTCGTCTCGCAGCTCGTGCGCTCTCCGGGTGTGTACTTCGAGCGCACCGCCGACAAGACCTCGGACAAGGACATCTTCACCTCGAAGATCATCCCGTCCCGCGGTGCCTGGCTCGAGTTCGAGATCGACAAGCGCGACCACGTCGGGGTGCGCGTCGACCGCAAGCGCAAGCAGAACGCCACGGTGCTGCTCAAGGCGCTCGGCATGACGGAGTCGGAGATCCGCGAGGAGTTCGCGCAGTTCCCCGCCGTCATCGACACCCTCGAGAAGGACCACGTCAACACGCAGGACGAGGCGCTGCTCGACCTCTACCGCAAGATCCGTCCGGGCGAGCCGCCGACGGTCGAGGCCGGTCGTGCGCTGATCGACAACTTCTACTTCAACTCCAAGCGGTACGACCTCGCGAAGGTCGGACGCTACAAGGTGAACAAGAAGCTCGGCATCGACTCCCCGCTGAGCGCGTCGGTCCTCTCCAAGGAGGACATCGTCGCGACGATCAAGTACCTCGCGGCGCTGCACGCCGAGGTCGGGACGATCGGTGGCATGCGGGCCGGTGAGCCGATCGAGGTCCGCGTCGAGACCGACGACATCGACCACTTCGGCAACCGCCGCATCCGTGCGGTCGGGGAGCTCATCCAGAACCAGGTGCGCACCGGTCTCTCACGCATGGAGCGCGTCGTCCGTGAGCGGATGACGACCCAGGACGTCGAGGCGATCACGCCGCAGACCCTGATCAACATCCGCCCGGTGGTGGCGTCGATCAAGGAGTTCTTCGGCACGTCGCAGCTGTCGCAGTTCATGGACCAGAACAACCCGCTCGCGGGGCTGACGCACAAGCGTCGCCTGTCCGCGCTCGGCCCGGGTGGTCTGTCCCGTGACCGTGCCGGCATGGAGGTCCGTGACGTCCACCCGTCGCACTACGGCCGCATGTGCCCGATCGAGACCCCGGAAGGCCCGAACATCGGCCTGATCGGCTCGCTCGCGACGTACGGGCGGATCAACCCGTTCGGGTTCGTCGAGACCCCGTACCGCAAGGTCGACCAGGGCAAGGTCACGGACGACGTGCACTTCCTGACGGCCGACGACGAGGACCGCTACGTCATCGCGCAGGCGAACGCGCCGCTGAACGCGAACATGACGTTCGCCGAGGACCGCGTGCTCGTCCGCACCAAGGGCGGCGAGATCGACTACGTCACCGGCACCGCCGTCGACTACATGGACGTCTCGCCGCGCCAGATGGTGTCGGTGGCCACGGCCCTGATCCCGTTCCTCGAGCACGACGACGCGAACCGTGCCCTCATGGGTGCGAACATGCAGCGCCAGGCCGTGCCGCTGGTCCGCTCCGAGGCGCCGCTCGTCGGCACCGGCATGGAGCGGCGTGCGGCCGTCGACGCAGGTGACGTGATCGTCGCGTCGAAGCCCGGCGTGGTGACCGAGGTCTCCGCCGACCTGATCGTCGTCGCGAACGACGACGGCACGACGACGAGCTACCGCGCGGCCAAGTTCCGCCGGTCGAACCAGGGCACGTCGTACAACCAGCGGGTGCTCGTCGATCACGGCGCACGCGTCGAGGTCGGCTCGGTGCTCGCCGACGGCCCGGCGACCGACGAGGGCGAGCTCGCCCTCGGGCGCAACCTGCTCGTCGCGTTCATGTCGTGGGAGGGCCACAACTACGAGGACGCGATCATCCTGTCGCAGCGCCTCGTGCAGGACGACGTCCTCTCCTCGATCCACATCGAGGAGCACGAGGTCGACGCGCGCGACACCAAGCTCGGCCCCGAGGAGATCACCCGGGACATCCCGAACGTCTCCGAGGAGGTCCTCGCCGACCTCGACGAGCGCGGCATCATCCGCATCGGCGCCGAGGTGTCGGCCGGTGACGTCCTCGTGGGCAAGGTGACCCCCAAGGGCGAGACCGAGCTCACGCCGGAGGAGCGCCTGCTCCGGGCGATCTTCGGCGAGAAGGCCCGCGAGGTGCGTGACACGTCCCTCAAGGTCCCGCACGGCGAGTCGGGCACGGTCATCGAGGTCCGCACGTTCAACCGCGAGGACGGCGACGAGCTGCCCGCCGGCGTGAACGAGCTGGTCCGGGTGTACATCGCCCAGCGACGCAAGATCACCGACGGTGACAAGCTCGCCGGTCGTCACGGCAACAAGGGCGTCATCTCGAAGATCCTGCCGATCGAGGACATGCCGTTCCTCCCCGACGGCACCGCGGTCGACGTCGTCCTGAACCCGCTCGGCGTCCCGGGGCGCATGAACGTCGGCCAGGTGCTCGAGACCCACCTCGGATGGATCGCGAAGCAGGGCTGGGACATCTCGCTCGCCGAGGGCGACGTGTCCTGGCGCGACGACATCCCCGACGTGGCCGCGAAGTCGCCGGCCGGCAACCCGGTCGCGACACCGGTCTTCGACGGTGTGCACGAGGACGCCCTCACCGGGCTGCTCTCGGCGACCCTGCCGAACCGGGACGGCGAGCGCATGGTCGACGGCACCGGCAAGGCGCGACTGTTCGACGGCCGCTCCGGCGAGCCGTTCCCCGACCCTGTCGCGGTCGGCTACATGTACATCCTCAAGCTGCACCACCTGGTCGACGACAAGATCCACGCCCGCTCGACCGGTCCGTACTCGATGATCACCCAGCAGCCGCTCGGTGGTAAGGCGCAGTTCGGTGGTCAGCGGTTCGGCGAGATGGAGGTCTGGGCCCTCGAGGCGTACGGCGCCGCGTACACGCTCCAGGAGCTCCTCACCATCAAGTCCGACGACGTGCCCGGCCGCGTCAAGGTCTACGAGGCGATCGTCAAGGGCGAGAACATCCCCGACTCGGGCATCCCGGAGTCGTTCAAGGTGCTTCTCAAGGAGATGCAGTCGCTGTGCCTGAACGTCGAGGTGCTGTCGTCCGACGGCACGATCATCGACATGAAGGAGAGCGACGACGAGGTCTACCGCGCAGCGGAGGAGCTCGGCATCGACCTGTCCCGCCGGCCGAACGCCAGCAGCGTCGAAGAGATCTGACCTCGGGCTCGGCGCCGTCCCCGGACGGCGCCGAGCACCGACACCACAGTTGCACCTCCATCACCGCTGGGTCGCGATCGATCCGGCAAGCGAAGGAAGTAGGACCCCTTGCTCGACGTCAACGTCTTCGATGAGCTGCGTATCGGCCTGGCCACTGCTGAAGACATTCGTACCTGGTCACATGGCGAGGTCAAGAAGCCCGAGACCATCAACTACCGCACGCTGAAGCCGGAGAAGGACGGCCTCTTCTGCGAGAAGATCTTCGGTCCCACGCGGGACTGGGAGTGCTACTGCGGCAAGTACAAGCGCGTGCGCTTCAAGGGGATCATCTGCGAGCGCTGCGGTGTCGAGGTCACCCGGTCCAAGGTGCGTCGCGAGCGGATGGGGCACATCGAGCTCGCCGCTCCCGTCACGCACATCTGGTTCTTCAAGGGTGTGCCGTCGCGTCTCGGCTACCTGCTCGACCTCGCGCCGAAGGACCTCGAGAAGGTCATCTACTTCGCCGCGTACATGATCACCTCGGTCGACACCGAGGGGCGTCAGGAAGACCTCCCGAACCTCCAGAACGAGATCGACCTGGAGAAGAAGGAGATCTCGGACCGTCGCGACAACGAGATCGAGCAGCGTGCGCAGAAGCTCGAGGCCGACCTGGCGCAGCTCGAGTCCGAGGGCGCCAAGGCCGACGCGCGCCGCAAGGTGCGTGACTCCGCCGAGCGCGAGATGACGCAGATCCGCAAGCGTGCCGACGCCGAGCTCGACCGGCTCGACCTGGTGTGGGACAAGTTCAAGAACCTCAAGGTCTCGGACCTCGAGGGCGACGAGCTCCTCTACCGTCAGCTCCAGGACCGCTACGGGAACTACTTCGAGGGCTCGATGGGCGCTGCGGCGATCCAGAAGCGCCTCGAGGCCTTCGACCTCGTCGCCGAGGCTGAGTCGCTGCGCGACACGATCAAGAACGGCAAGGGCCAGCGCAAGACGCGTGCCCTCAAGCGGCTCAAGGTCGTCAACGCGTTCCTGACGACGACCAACTCGCCGACCGGCATGGTGCTGGACGCGGTCCCGGTCATCCCGCCGGACCTGCGGCCGATGGTCCAGCTCGACGGTGGTCGCTTCGCGACGTCCGACCTCAACGACCTGTACCGCCGCGTGATCAACCGGAACAACCGCCTCAAGCGGCTGCTCGACCTCGGGGCCCCGGAGATCATCGTCAACAACGAGAAGCGGATGCTCCAGGAGGCCGTCGACGCGCTGTTCGACAACGGCCGCCGTGGACGTCCGGTCACCGGACCGGGCAACCGCCCGCTCAAGTCGATCTCGGACATGCTCAAGGGCAAGCAGGGGCGGTTCCGTCAGAACCTCCTCGGCAAGCGCGTCGACTACTCGGGCCGGTCGGTCATCGTCGTCGGCCCGCAGCTCAAGCTGCACCAGTGCGGCCTGCCGAAGCAGATGGCGCTCGAGCTCTTCAAGCCGTTCGTCATGAAGCGGCTCGTGGACCTCAACCACGCGCAGAACATCAAGTCGGCCAAGCGCATGGTCGAGCGGGCCCGTCCGGTGGTCTGGGACGTCCTCGAAGAGGTCATCACGGAGCACCCGGTGCTGCTCAACCGGGCACCGACGCTGCACCGTCTCGGCATCCAGGCGTTCGAGCCCCAGCTGGTCGAGGGCAAGGCGATCCACCTGCACCCGCTCGTCTGCGCGGCGTTCAACGCCGACTTCGACGGCGACCAGATGGCCGTCCACCTGCCGCTGTCGGCCGAGGCGCAGGCCGAGGCCCGCATCCTCATGCTGTCGAGCAACAACATCCTCAAGCCGTCGGACGGCCGTCCGGTGACCATGCCCTCGCAGGACATGATCATCGGCCTGTACCACCTGACGTCGGACAAGCCGGATGCTCTGGGCGCCGGTCGGCACTTCAGCTCGGTCTCCGAGGCGATCATGGCCTTCGACGCCGGCTCGCTCGACCTGAACGCCGAGGTGTTCATCCGGCTCGACGACCTCGTCCCGCCGCGTGAGGGCTTCGACGCCCCGGAGGGGTGGACCGACGGTGACTCGATCACCTTCGCCACGACCCTGGGTCGCGCGCTCTTCAACGAGCTGCTCCCGGTCGACTACCCGTTCGTCAACGGGGTCGTCGACAAGAAGCGGCTGTCCTCGATCGTGAACGAGCTCGCGGAGAAGTACCCGAAGGTCGAGGTCGCCGCGAGCCTGGACGCGCTCAAGGAGGCCGGCTTCCGGTGGGCGACCCGCTCGGGCGTCACGATCTCGATCTCCGACGTCGCCACACCCTCGGCGAAGGCAGCGATCCTCGAGGAGCACGAGGCACGTGCGGCGAAGGTGCAGGGCCAGTACGAGAAGGGCCTGATCACCGACGACGAGCGTCGTCAGGAGCTCATCGAGATCTGGACCCAGGCGACCGACAAGGTCGCGGACGCCATGCGCGCGAACTTCCCGAAGCAGAACACCGTCTACAAGATGGTCGGCTCGGGTGCGCGAGGCAACTGGATGCAGGTGCGTCAGATCGCCGGTATGCGTGGTCTCGTCGCGAACCCGAAGGGCGAGATCATCCCGCGCCCGATCAAGTCCAACTACCGCGAGGGCCTGTCGGTCCTGGAGTACTTCATCGCGACGCACGGCGCCCGCAAGGGTCTGGCGGACACCGCTCTGCGGACCGCCGACTCGGGGTACCTCACGCGTCGTCTGGTGGACGTGTCCCAGGACGTCATCGTCCGCGAGGAGGACTGCGGGACCGAGCGTGGACTGACCCTGCCGGTGGGTGTGGTCGGTGCCGACGGTGTCGTGCGCCGTCACGACAAGGTCGAGACGAGCATCTACGCCCGGACCCTTGCTGGGACGGTCGAGGTCGACGGCGTCGTGCTGGGTCAGCCGGGCGACGACGTCGGTGACGTGCTCATCGAGGCGTTGCTCGCGGCGGGCGTGACCGAGCTCAAGGTGCGGTCCGTGCTCACGTGCGAGTCGCGCGTCGGGACGTGCGCCAAGTGCTACGGCCGTTCGCTCGCCACGGGCAAGCTCGTGGACATCGGCGAGGCGGTCGGCATCATCTCCGCGCAGTCGATCGGTGAGCCCGGGACGCAGCTGACGATGCGGACGTTCCACACCGGTGGTGTGGCATCGGCCGACGACATCACGCAGGGTCTCCCGCGTATCCAGGAGCTCTTCGAGGCCCGTACCCCGAAGGGTGAGGGTCCGATCGCGGAGTACTCCGGCCGGATCGCGATCGACGAGTCGGAGCGCACGCGTCGGATCGTCCTCACGCCCGACGACGGCTCGGAGGAGATCGCCTACCCGATCACCAAGCGGTCGCGTCTGCTCGTGTCGGACGGCGAGCACGTCGAGGTCGGCACCCAGCTCGTGCTCGGTGCGGTCGACCCGAAGAAGGTGCTGCGCATCCTCGGCCCCCGGGCCACGCAGAAGCACCTGGTGGACGAGGTCCAGGAGGTCTACCGCTCCCAGGGCGTGGACATCCACGACAAGCACATCGAGGTCATCGTCCGGCAGATGCTGCGCCGGATCACGGTGCTCGACTCGGGCGAGACGGACCTGCTCCCGGGCGAGCTCGCCGAGCGGGGACGCTTCGAGGACGCGAACCGTCGTGCGGTGGCCGAGGGGCTGCAGCCGGCATCGGGTCGTCCGGAGCTGATGGGCATCACCAAGGCGTCGCTGGCGACGGACTCGTGGCTGTCGGCCGCGTCGTTCCAGGAGACGACCCGGGTGCTCACCGAGGCCGCGATGTCGGGTCGGAGCGACCCGCTTCTCGGGCTCAAGGAGAACGTCATCCTCGGCAAGCTCATCCCGGCGGGTACCGGTCTTCCCCGGTACCGCGACGCCGTGGTCGAGCCCACCGAGGAGGCGAAGGCCGAGCTGTACCCGAGCTTCGGGTACGACGAGATCGACTTCCCGGGGCTCGGGATGGGGTCGGGAGACGCCATCCCGCTCGAGGACATCGACTTCGGCCCGGACTTCCGCTGACACCGTCCGGTCGGCCGGGGTGCGACATCGCGTCGTGCCCCGGCCGACCGGCCGGTCACGGCCAGCGGGCCCACCTCTGCCGCTTTGACGCTGCAGGGGCGGGAAGGTAACGTTGGCCACCGTGCCCGCGTCGTCGGGCCCTCGTGCGTGCATCGAGACGCTGCCTCGTTCAACCAGCAGCGTCAGGTGCCGGGTGGACCTCTCGCCCATCACGTACGGACATGCCGTCGAAGATCCCTGGACGGCTGCCGTGCGGGGTGACGCGGGCGACACGCCCGGGTGCGGGGGTCGGTGCGGGACTCAAGGCCATCGGGCCGGCCGCAAGGCCTGTCCATCAAGAGCGGGCAGAGAAGGCCCGGTCGACCAGAGAACTTCGAACAGACACGGAGACGTAGTGCCTACGATCCAGCAGCTGGTCCGCAAGGGCCGGCAGGCGAAGACCAACAAGTCGAAGACGCCCGCCCTCAAGGGCAGCCCGCAGCGACGCGGTGTGTGCACCCGCGTCTACACGACCACCCCGAAGAAGCCGAACTCGGCTCTCCGGAAGGTCGCGCGCGTCAAGCTCTCGAGCCAGATCGAGGTGACGGCCTACATCCCCGGTGTCGGTCACAACCTGCAGGAGCACTCGATCGTGCTCGTGCGCGGTGGTCGTGTGAAGGACCTCCCCGGTGTGCGCTACAAGATCGTGCGTGGCGCCCTCGACACCCAGGGCGTGAAGAACCGCAAGCAGGCACGCAGCCGCTACGGAGCCAAGAAGGAGAAGCGCTGATGCCTCGCAAGGGTCCGGCCCCGAAGCGGCCGCTGATCGTCGACCCCGTCTACGGGTCCCCGGTCGTCACGCAGCTGATCAACAAGGTCCTCCTCGACGGCAAGAAGTCCGTCGCCGAGGCCATCGTCTACGGCGCCCTCGAGGGCGTCCGCGAGAAGACCTCCGGTGACCCGGTCGTCGTCCTCAAGCGGGCGCTGGAGAACGTGCGTCCCGCGCTCGAGGTGCGGTCGCGCCGTGTCGGTGGCGCCACCTACCAGGTCCCCGTCGAGGTCCGTCCCGTGCGGTCGACGACGCTGGCCCTGCGGTGGCTCACGGACTACGCGCGGGCACGTCGCGAGAAGACCATGACCGAGCGCCTCATGAACGAGATCCTCGACGCGAGCAACGGCCTGGGCGCCGCGGTCAAGCGTCGCGAGGACATGCACAAGATGGCCGAGTCCAACAAGGCCTTCGCGCACTACCGCTGGTAATCCCGGCAGCCGGTCGGGGAGTCAGGACTGGCTCCCCGACCGACACCCACAGCCAACCGACAAGGGGCAAGACACGTGGCACTTGACGTGCTGACGGACCTGAACAAGGTCCGCAACATCGGCATCATGGCGCACATCGATGCCGGCAAGACGACGACCACCGAGCGGATCCTGTTCTACACCGGGGTCAACTACAAGATCGGTGAGACGCACGACGGTGCGTCGACGATGGACTGGATGGAGCAGGAGCAGGAGCGCGGCATCACGATCACGTCGGCCGCGACGACCTGCTACTGGAAGAACAACCAGATCAACATCATCGACACCCCGGGCCACGTGGACTTCACGGTCGAGGTCGAGCGCTCTCTTCGGGTGCTCGACGGTGCCGTCGCGGTCTTCGACGGCAAGGAAGGCGTCGAGCCCCAGTCGGAGACCGTGTGGCGTCAGGCCGACAAATACAACGTGCCGCGCATCTGCTTCGTCAACAAGATGGACAAGCTGGGCGCCGACTTCTACTTCACGGTCAAGACGATCGTCGACCGCCTGAAGGCGAAGCCGCTCCCGATCCAGCTCCCCATCGGCGCCGAGAACGACTTCATCGGCGTCGTGGACCTGGTCGAGCAGAAGGCCCTCGTGTGGCGTGGTGAGACCCAGCTGGGTGAGCACTACGAGATCGAGGACATCCCGGCGGACATGGTGGAGCAGGCCGCGGAGTACCGCGCCGCGATCATCGAGGCCGTCGCGGAGACCGACGAGGCGCTGCTCGAGAAGTACCTCGGCGGCGAGGAGCTGACGATCGCGGAGATCAAGAAGGGCATCCGCGCGCTCGTCCTCACCGGTGACGCGTACCCGATCCTCTGCGGCTCGGCGTTCAAGAACAAGGGCGTGCAGCCCATGCTCGACGCCGTGATCGACTACCTGCCGTCGCCCCTCGACGTGCCGGCGATCATCGGTCTGGACCCGAAGGACGAGACGCACACGATCGAGCGCCACCCGGACTCGAGCGAGCCGTTCTCGGCTCTTGCGTTCAAGGTTGCGGCTCACCCGTTCTTCGGCAAGCTCACGTACGTCCGGGTGTACTCGGGCTACGTCGCGTCCGGCGCGCAGGTGCTGAACTCGACCAAGGGCAAGAAGGAGCGCATCGGCAAGCTGTTCCAGATGCACTCGAACAAGGAGAACCCGGTCGACGACGCGACCGCCGGTCACATCTACGCCTTCATCGGGCTCAAGGACGTGACCACGGGCGACACGCTCTGCGACATCCAGAACCCGGTGGTCCTCGAGTCGATGACGTTCCCCGAGCCCGTCATCACGGTCGCGATCGAGCCGAAGACCAAGGGCGACCAGGAGAAGCTGTCGCTGGCCATCCAGAAGCTCGCGGAGGAGGATCCGACGTTCCGGGTCAGCCTCAACGAGGACACCGGCCAGACGGAGATCGCCGGCATGGGCGAGCTCCACCTGGACATCCTCGTCGAGCGCATGCGGCGCGAGTTCAAGGTCGACGCGAACGTCGGCAAGCCGCAGGTGGCCTACCGCGAGACGATCCGCCGCGCGGTCGACAAGATCGACTACACGCACAAGAAGCAGACCGGTGGATCGGGCCAGTACGCCAAGGTCCAGATGAGCTTCGAGCCGCTCGACCCCTCCGAGGGCGAGATCTACGAGTTCGTCAACAAGGTCAGCGGTGGGCGCATCCCGCGCGAGTACATCCCGTCGGTCGACGCGGGTGTGCAGAGCGCGATGCAGCTCGGTGTGCTGGCGGGCTACCCGCTCGTCGGCGTGCGGGCGATCCTGCTCGACGGCGCGTCGCACGACGTCGACTCCTCGGAGATGGCGTTCAAGATCGCCGGCTCGATGATCCTCAAGGAGGCCGTCCGCAAGGCCGACCCCGCCCTCCTCGAGCCGGTCATGGCGATCGAGGTGCGTACTCCGGAGGAGTACATGGGTGAGGTCATCGGCGACATCAACTCGCGTCGCGGCATGATCCAGGCCATGGAGGACGCCACCGGCGTCAAGGTCATCAGCGCCTTGGTGCCGCTCTCAGAGATGTTCGGGTACGTCGGTGACCTGCGGTCGAAGACCCAGGGTCGTGCGGTGTACTCGATGCAGTTCGACAGCTACGCCGAGGTTCCTCGGAACGTTGCGGACGAGATCATCAAGAAGACCCGGGGCGAGTAGTCCCACAGGTCGCAACCTGTAGTTCCACACAACACAACCGACCCGTAGGACCGAACGCCGCTCAGGGAGCCACCATGGCTCCTGCGATCGTCCGGCAATCTCTACCAGAGTCCTGAGGAGGACCCACAGTGGGCAAGGCGAAGTTCGAGCGCACCAAGCCGCACGTCAACATCGGGACCATCGGTCACGTCGACCACGGCAAGACGACGCTGACGGCGGCCATCTCGAAGGTGCTGCACGACAAGTTCCCCGACCTGAACCCCTTCACGCCGTTCGACGAGATCGACAAGGCGCCGGAGGAGAAGCAGCGCGGTATCACGATCAACATCGCGCACGTCGAGTACCAGACGGAGAAGCGCCACTACGCGCACGTCGACGCTCCTGGTCACGCCGACTACATCAAGAACATGATCACCGGTGCGGCGCAGATGGACGGTGCGATCCTCGTGGTCGCGGCGACCGACGGCCCGATGGCCCAGACGCGTGAGCACGTCCTGCTCGCCCGCCAGGTCGGCGTCCCGTACCTGCTCGTGGCGCTCAACAAGGCCGACATGGTCGACGACGAGGAGATCCTCGAGCTCGTCGAGATGGAGGTCCGGGAGCTGCTCTCGGCGCAGGGCTTCGACGGGGACAACGCGCCGGTCGTGCGCGTCTCCGGCCTCAAGGCCCTCGAGGGTGACCCGAAGTGGGTTGCCTCGGTCCAGGAGCTCCTCGACGCTGTCGACGAGAGCGTCCCGGAGCCGGTCCGTGACATGGACAAGCCGTTCCTCATGCCGATCGAGGACGTCTTCACGATCACGGGTCGTGGCACCGTCGTGACCGGCAAGGTCGACCGCGGGAAGCTCTCGATCAACTCGGAGGTCGAGATCCTCGGCATCCGCCCGGTGCAGAAGACCACGGTCACCGGCATCGAGATGTTCCACAAGCAGATGGACGAGGCGTGGGCCGGCGAGAACTGTGGCCTCCTGCTCCGCGGCATCAAGCGCGAAGAGGTCGAGCGCGGCCAGGTCGTCGCGAAGCCGGGCACGATCACGCCGCACACCGACTTCGAGGCCCAGGTCTACATCCTGGCCAAGGACGAGGGCGGGCGTCACAACCCGTTCTACTCGAACTACCGCCCGCAGTTCTACTTCCGCACCACCGACGTCACCGGCGTCATCACGCTGCCCGAGGGCACCGAGATGGTCATGCCGGGTGACAACACCGAGATGACGGTCGAGCTGATCCAGCCGATCGCCATGGAGGAGGGCCTCGGCTTCGCGATCCGCGAGGGCGGCCGGACCGTCGGTTCGGGCAAGGTCACCAAGATCATCAAGTGATCTCCAGGCAGGGCCCGGGCTGATGCCCGGGCCCTGCCGCACGTCCGGCTGTCGGCCCGCCCGGAGGAATCGGGCGGGCCGGTAGCACGGCGACCTCGGATTGGCCTTCGGTCGGCCGATCTGGCACACTGTTCAGGTTGCCCGGTGCACATGCGCCCGCGATCGATGCCCGCTGCGAGAGCAGTAGGGCCGCGGGCGTGGATGCGGCTCCGGGCAGCCACATGATGAGGGCGCGAGTCTGGCGATCAGCCGGGGCCGCCCCCACAGCAACCAACGACCACGCACCACCATGGTGTGCAGCGCGAGGGTATGTCGCAAGATGCGACACGCCCGAGTGCGGGGGTCGGACAGCTAGCGGTTCGAGAGAGAGAAGTAGACGACGCCATGGCGGGACAGAAGATCCGCATCCGGCTCAAGTCCTACGACCACGAGGTCATCGACAGTTCGGCGCGCAAGATCGTCGACACGGTGACACGCGCTGGTGCGACGGTCGTGGGCCCGGTGCCGCTGCCGACGGAGAAGAACGTCTTCTGCGTCATCCGGTCGCCTCACAAGTACAAGGACAGCCGCGAGCACTTCGAGATGCGTACCCACAAGCGGCTCATCGACATCATCGATCCCACGCCCAAGGCCGTCGACTCGCTCATGCGGCTCGACCTGCCGGCAGACGTGAACATCGAGATCAAGCTCTGACGCTGGGAAGGAACAGACCATGACCACCCAGCAGAACGCGCGACAGATCACGGCGCTGCTCGGCACCAAGCTCGGCATGACCCAGGTGTGGGACGACAACGGTCGTCTCGTGCCGGTCACCGTCGTGCGTGTCGGCACCAACGTCGTGACGCAGGTCCGCGCTGTCGAGACGGACGGCTACGCCGCCGTCCAGCTGGCCTACGGCGCGATCGACCCGCGCAAGGTGACTCAGCCGCTCAAGGGCCACTTCGAGAAGGCCGGGGTCACCCCGCGCCGTCACGTTGCCGAGATCCGCACGAGCGACTCCGCCGAGTACTCGCTCGGCCAGGAGATCACGGCGGCGGCCTTCGAGGCCGGCGCCACGGTCGACGTCACCGGCACGACCAAGGGCAAGGGCACCGCGGGTGTGATGAAGCGTCACGGCTTCCACGGCGTCGGCGCTTCCCACGGTGCGCACCGGAACCACCGCAAGCCCGGCTCGATCGGTGGCGCATCGACGCCGTCGCGCGTGTTCAAGGGTGTGCGGATGGCGGGCCGCATGGGCAACGCGCGCAAGACCGTCCAGAACCTGACCGTTCACGCGGTCGACGTCGAGAAGGGTCTGCTGCTCGTCAAGGGCGCGGTCCCGGGCCCCAAGGGCGGCGTCGTCCTCGTGCGTTCCGCAGTGAAGGAGGCGTGACGTGGCTGACACTCTGACAGTCGACGTCATCGACGCCTCGGGGAAGAAGGCCGGCACGACCGACCTCCCCGCCGAGGTGTTCGACGTCCAGACGAACGTCCCGCTGATCCACCAGGTCGTCGTCGCGCAGCTCGCGGCGGCACGCCAGGGCACCGCGTCGACCAAGACGCGTGGCGAGGTCAGCGGTGGCGGTCGCAAGCCGTACAAGCAGAAGGGCACCGGTCGCGCCCGTCAGGGCTCGACCCGCGCACCGCAGTTCGCCGGTGGTGGCGTGGTGCACGGCCCGACCCCGCGTGACTACTCGCAGCGGACCCCGAAGAAGATGAAGGCCGCGGCGCTCCGCGGTGCTCTCTCGGACCGCGCGCGTGCCGGTCGTGTGCACGTCGTCTCCGGCTTCGCGCCGGGCGCCGCGCCGTCGACCAAGTCGGCGATCGCCGTCCTCGACAACCTCTCCGGTCGCAAGAACGTCCTGGTGGTCGTCGAGCGGCAGGACGAGATCACGTGGAAGTCGCTCCGGAACGTCGAGCGGGTGCACCTGCTGGTCGCTGACCAGCTCAACACCTACGACGTCCTGATCTCCGACGACGTCATCTTCACCCAGGGGGCGCTCGACGCCTTCCTCGCGGGCCCGGTCAACGGCCGGTCTGTGAAGGCAGTCGCGTCGGAGTCCGAGATCGAGGAGGCCGGCAAGTGAGCGCCGTCGCAAAGAACCCGCGGGACATCCTGCTCGCGCCGGTCGTCTCGGAGAAGAGCTACGGGCTGCTCGACGAGGGCAAGTACACCTTCGTCGTGGACCCGCGCTCGAACAAGACGGAGATCAAGATCGCGATCGAGCAGATCTTCTCCGTCAAGGTCGCCTCGGTGAACACGATCAACCGCAAGGGCAAGTCGCGGCGGACGAAGTTCGGGCTGGGCAAGCGCAAGGACACCAAGCGTGCGATCGTCACCCTCCGCGAGGGAACGATCGACATCTTCGGCGGACCCGTCGGCTGAGCCGGCGCGATAAGCAGATTGAGGACTGATCGTGGGAATCCGTAAGTACAAGCCGACGACTCCGGGCCGCCGTGGCGCCAGCGTCGCCGACTTCGTCGAGATCACGCGCTCCACGCCGGAGAAGTCGCTGGTTCGCCCGCTGCACAAGACCGGTGGACGCAACAGCACCGGTCGCGTGACCACCCGTCACCAGGGTGGTGGGCACAAGCGTGCGTACCGTGTCATCGACTTCCGTCGCCATGACAAGGACGGCGTGCCGGCGAAGGTCGCGCACATCGAGTACGACCCCAACCGCACGGCGCGCATCGCGCTGCTGCACTACGCCGACGGCGAGAAGCGCTACATCATCGCGCCGAACAAGCTCAAGCAGGGCGACGTGATCGAGAACGGCCCCGCCGCCGACATCAAGCCCGGCAACAGCCTGCCGCTCCGCAACATCCCGACCGGTACGGTCATCCACGCGATCGAGCTCCGGCCCGGTGGCGGCGCGAAGATCGCACGCTCAGCCGGTGCCTCGGTGCAGCTGGTCGCGAAGGAGGGGCCCTACGCGCAGCTGCGCATGCCCTCCGGCGAGATCCGGAACGTCGACGTCCGCTGCCGCGCAACGGTCGGTGAGGTCGGCAACGCCGAGCAGTCGAACATCAACTGGGGCAAGGCCGGTCGCATGCGGTGGAAGGGCAAGCGCCCCTCCGTCCGTGGTGTCGCGATGAACCCGATCGACCACCCGCACGGTGGTGGTGAGGGCAAGACCTCCGGTGGTCGCCACCCGGTCAGCCCGTGGGGCCAGGCCGAGGGCCGGACCCGTCGTCCCAACAAGCCGAGCGACAAGCTGATCGTGCGTCGTCGGCGCACCGGCAAGAACAAGCGCTGATAAGGAGCCTGACAGATGCCACGCAGCCTGAAGAAGGGCCCCTTCGTCGACGCCCACCTCATGAAGAAGGTGGACGTGCAGAACGAGAAGGGGACCAAGAACGTCATCAAGACCTGGTCCCGTCGCTCGGTCATCACGCCCGAGTTCCTCGGCCACACGTTCGCGGTGCACGACGGCCGCAAGCACACTCCCGTCTTCGTCACCGAGGCGATGGTCGGGCACAAGCTGGGCGAGTTCGCCCCCACGCGGACCTTCCGCGGCCACGAGAAGGACGACCGCAAGGGTCGTCGTCGCTGAGCCCTCGGGCACAGCAGACGACCACGTGATCGCACTTCAGATCTGACGAGACAAGAAGGCAGGACAGCAATGGAAGCCAAGGCGCAGGCGCGGTTCGTCCGCGTCACGCCCCAGAAGGCCCGGCGCGTCGTGGACCTCATCCGTGGCAAGCAGGCCGGCGAGGCCGTGACAACGCTCCAGTTCGCACCCCAGGCAGCGGCTGAGACCGTGCGCAAGGTCGTCGAGAGCGCAGTTGCCAACGCACGGGTGAAGGCGGAGCGCGCGAGCGTGGCGTTCGACGAGCGTGAGCTCGTGATCGCCGAGGCCTATGTGGACGAGGGCCCCACCCTGAAGCGGTTCCGTCCGCGTGCGCAGGGACGGGCGAGCCAGATCCTCAAGCGGACCAGCCACATCACCGTGGTGGTCGCTCCGCGCGAGCAGAAGACCACGGCCAAGGCCGTGTCCGCCGGGACGAAGGGAAGGGCCCGATAGTGGGACAGAAAGTCAACCCGCTCGGGTACCGCCTGGGCATCACGACCGACCATCGGTCGCGGTGGTTCGCGGACTCGACGAAGCCGGGTCAGCGCTACCGCGACTACATTCGCGAGGACGTGCAGATCCGCAAGCTCATGGGCACCGGCCTCGAGCGCGCGGGCATCTCGAAGGTGGAGATCGAGCGCACGCGTGACCGTGTGCGCGTCGACATCCACACCGCGCGCCCGGGCATCGTCATCGGTCGCCGCGGCGCCGAGGCCGACCGCATCCGTGGCGAGCTCGAGAAGCTCACGGGCAAGCAGGTCCAGCTCAACATCCTCGAGGTGAAGAACGCTGAGATCGACTCTCAGCTCGTCGCCCAGGGGATCGCGGAGCAGCTTGCGAGCCGTGTGTCGTTCCGTCGCGCGATGCGCAAGGGCATGCAGTCCGCGCTCCGTGCCGGCGCCAAGGGGATCCGGGTGCAGTGCTCCGGTCGTCTCGGTGGCGCGGAGATGAGCCGCAGCGAGTTCTACCGCGAGGGTCGGGTGCCCCTGCACACGCTCCGCGCGAACATCGACTACGGCTTCTACGAGGCCCGGACCACGTTCGGACGCATCGGCGTCAAGGTCTGGATCTACAAGGGCGACATGACCGAGAAGGAGTTCGCACGCGAGCAGGCGACTGCCGCGCCGCGCGCTCCCCGCGGACCCCGTGCCGACCGCCCCGCACGCGGTGGCGCCGGCGGCGGACGTCGTCCGGAGCGCTCCGACGCTCCTGCTGCCGCGGCCCCCGCCGAGGCCGCAGCCGCACCGTCCACCCCTGAGACCGGAACGGAGGCCTGAGCAATGCTGATCCCGCGCAGGCTGAAGCACCGCAAGCAGCACCACCCCGGGCGTTCCGGCGCCGCGACCGGTGGCACGACGATCTCGTTCGGCGAGTACGGCATCCAGGCTCTCGAGCCGGCGTACGTCACCAACCGCCAGATCGAGGCCGCTCGTATCGCCATGACCCGGCACATCAAGCGTGGCGGGAAGGTCTGGATCAACATCTACCCGGACCGTCCGCTCACCAAGAAGCCTGCCGAGACCCGCATGGGTTCCGGCAAGGGTTCTCCCGAGTGGTGGATCGCCAACGTCAAGCCGGGCCGTGTCATGTTCGAGCTGGCCGGCGTCCCGGAGCCGCTCGCACGCGAGGCCATGCGTCGCGCGCAGCACAAGCTTCCGATGAAGACCCGTTTCCTGGTGCGCGAGGGTGGTGGCAACTGATGGCTATCGGTTCGAAGGAGCTGGCCCCCACCGAGCTCGACGCATTCGACGACGAGCGACTCATGGGCGAGCTGAAGAAGGCCAAGGAGGAGCTGTTCAACCTCCGGTTCCAGTCGGCCACCGGTCAGCTCGAGAGCCACGGCCGGCTGAAGTCGGTGCGTCGTGACATCGCGCGGATCTACACGATCCTGCGTGAGCGCGAGCTCGGCATCCGTACCGCCCCGAGCCCGAGCGAGTGAGGTCACGATGAGCACGAAGACTGAGAAGAACGAGGCTGTCGTCGAGGCGACCGCCGAGACGCAGGCCGCCTCGCACCGGGCGCACCGCAAGACGCGGCGTGGCTACGTCGTCAGCGACAAGATGGACAAGACCGTGGTGGTCGAGGTCGAGGACCGGGTCAAGCACCCGCTCTACGGCAAGGTCATCCGGCGCACGAGCAAGGTCAAGGCGCACGACGAGGCCAATTCGGCCGGCGTCGGGGACCTCGTCCTCATCATGGAGACGCGACCGCTCTCGGCGACGAAGCGGTGGCGTCTCGTGGAGATCCTCGAGCGCGCCAAGTAAGCCCAACCCCCCAGTTGTCCCCGGGGTGCGACGGTCCAGCTCCGCTGAGCCGTCGTCCCGGGTGCAAGACGACAGCTACCCGTTCGGCAAGGCTCGCGCCGCGAGAACCGGCAGACGACAGGAGTTCATCAGATGATTCAGCAGGAGTCGCGACTTCGTGTCGCCGACAACACGGGTGCCAAGGAGATTCTCTGCATCCGCGTTCTCGGCGGTTCGGGCCGTCGCTACGCCGGGATCGGCGACGTGATCGTCGCCACCGTGAAGGATGCGATCCCCGGCGGCAACGTCAAGAAGGGCGACGTCGTCAAGGCGGTCGTCGTGCGTACCACCAAGGAGCGTCGGCGTCCTGACGGGTCCTACATCAAGTTCGACGAGAACGCCGCGGTCATCCTCAAGAACGACGGCGAGCCCCGCGGCACCCGCATCTTCGGTCCTGTCGGTCGCGAGCTTCGCGACAAGAAGTTCATGAAGATCATCTCGCTGGCACCGGAGGTGCTCTGACCATGGCGAAGATCAAGAAGGGCGACCTCGTCGTCGTCATCTCGGGCCGGGACAAGGGCCGCGAAGGTCGTGTCCTGGAGGTCCTCACGCAGACGCAGCGCGTCGTCGTCGAGGGTGTCCAGCGCGTGACCAAGCACGTCAAGGCCGGGCAGTCGGCGCGGGGCACCCAGACGGGCGGCATCGAGACGGTCGAGGCCCCGATCCACATCAGCAACGTGATGCTGGTGGACCCGGAGACGAAGAAGGGCACCCGAGTCGGGTACCGCACCGAGCAGATCGAGCGCGACGGACGCAGCCGCACTGTGCGGGTCCGCGTCGCCAAGCGCTCCGGTAAGGACGTCTGATGAGCGCTGAGACCACCGAGACCACGGCCCCGGCGTCTGTGCCGGTCAAGCCGCGTCTGAAGACGAAGTACCAGGACGAGATCGTGGCGGCACTCCGCGAGGAGTTCTCGCACGCGAACGTCAACGAGGTCGCCCGGCTCACCAAGATCGTGGTGAACATGGGTGTCGGCGACGCGGCGAAGGACTCCAAGCTCATCGACGGCGCGATCCGCGACCTGACCCTGATCACCGGGCAGAAGCCGCAGGTGACCAAGGCACGGAAGTCGATCGCCCAGTTCAAGCTGCGCGAGGGCATGCCGATCGGCACGCACGTGACGCTCCGCGGCGACCGCATGTGGGAGTTCCTGGACCGCCTGCTGAGCACGGCGCTGCCGCGTATCCGCGACTTCCGCGGTCTGTCCCCGAAGCAGTTCGACGGGAACGGCAACTACACGTTCGGCCTCACGGAGCAGTCGATGTTCCACGAGATCGACCAGGACAAGATCGACCGCGTCCGCGGCATGGACATCACGGTCGTCACCACCGCGGTCACCGACGACGAGGGCCGGTCGCTGCTCAAGCGCCTCGGGTTCCCGTTCAAGGAGAACTGATCGTGGCCAGTCGTTCCAGCACCGCCCCCCACCACTCCTGAAGAACTACGTCGCAGGTCTTCGACCGGGTCCACGGGCCCGCGAAGATACCCCGGCGAGGAAGGGCTGAAGCCCAATGATGACCGATCCGATCGCAGACATGCTGACGCGTCTGCGCAACGCGAACTCGGCGTACCACGACACGGTGTCCATGCCGTTCTCGAAGCTGAAGTCGCACATTGCTGAGATCCTCCAGGCCGAGGGCTACATCGCCGGCTGGAAGGTCGAGGACGCGACGGTGGGCAAGACGCTCACCATCGACCTGAAGTTCGGCCCGAACCGCGAGCGTTCGCTCGCGGGCGTGCGCCGCGTGTCCAAGCCGGGCCTGCGCGTGTACGCCAAGTCGACCAACCTGCCGAAGGTGCTCGGCGGCCTGGGCGTGGCGATCCTCTCCACGTCCTCGGGGCTGCTCACCGACAAGCAGGCCGCCAAGAAGGGCGTGGGTGGGGAAGTCCTCGCCTACGTCTGGTAACTCGGAGACGGAAAGGAGTCAGCCATGTCCCGTATCGGCAAAGTCCCCGTCCCGGTTCCCACCGGCGTGGAGGTCACGATCGACGGCGCCCAGGTCACGGTGACGGGTCCCAAGGGAACCCTGTCGCACTCGATCCCGGCGCCCATCCAGGTGGCGCGCGACGAGTCGGGGGCCATCGCGGTCACCCGACCCGACGACGAGCGTGCGTCGCGCTCGCTGCACGGCCTCACCCGGACGCTTCTCGCGAACATCATCACGGGTGTGACGACCGGCTACGAGAAGAAGCTCGAGATCGTCGGCACCGGTTACCGCGTCGCCGCGAAGGGTGACGGTCTCGAGTTCGCGCTCGGGTTCAGCCACCCGGTGAGCGTCACACCGCCGGCCGGCATCACGTTCGCTGTCGAGAGCCCGACCAGGTTCTCCGTCAGCGGCATCGACAAGCAGCAGGTCGGCGAGGTCGCCGCGAACATCCGCAAGATCCGCAAGCCGGAGCCCTACAAGGGCAAGGGCGTGCGATACGCCGGCGAGCTGGTCCGCCGCAAGGTCGGAAAGGCTGGTAAGTAACCGTGGCTATCACGATCAAGGGCAAGGGCAAGGCGATCGCCCGTACGCGGCGTCACCTGCGACTGCGCAAGAAGGTCTCGGGGACTCCGGTCCGTCCGCGTCTGGTGGTGTCGCGCTCGTCGCGCCACATGTCGGCTCAGGTCGTCGACGACACCGTCGGCCGCACACTGGTCTACGCCTCCACGCTCGAGAGTGGCCTGCGGGCCGTCGAGGGCGACAAGACCGCGAAGGCACGCAAGGTCGGCGAGCTGATCGCCGAGCGCGCGAAGGCCGCCGGCATCGACGCGGTGGTCTTCGACCGCGGCGGCAACAAGTACCACGGCCGGGTGGCAGCTGTGGCCGAGGGCGCCCGTGAAGGCGGTCTTGCCCTGTGACCGCGAACCGACCCACGTCCGCACGGAAGCAAAGGATTCTCTGATGGCTGCACCAGTGCGCAGCAACACCGGCGCCGGTGGTGGCGCCGCAGGCGCCGGCGGTTCCGATCGCGGTGGCGAGCGCCGTGGCGGGGGTGGCGGCGACCGCCGCGACAACCGTCGTGGAGATGCCGCCGAGAAGAGCCAGTACCTCGAGCGCGTCGTCGCGATCAACCGCGTCGCCAAGGTCGTCAAGGGTGGTCGCCGGTTCAGCTTCACCGCGCTCGTCGTGGTGGGCGACGGTGACGGCACCGTCGGCGTCGGCTACGGGAAGGCCAAGGAGGTGCCCGCGGCGATCGCCAAGGGTGTCGAGGAGGCCAAGAAGAACTTCTTCAAGGTTCCCCGCATCCAGGGCACGATCCCGCACATCATCCAGGGTGAGGCTGCCGCAGGCGTCGTCTTCCTCCGGCCGGCTCGTCCGGGTACCGGTGTCATCGCCGGTGGTCCGGTGCGCGCCGTGCTCGAGTGCGCCGGCATCCACGACGTGCTGAGCAAGTCGCTCGGTTCGTCGAACGCGATCAACATCGTGCACGCGACGGTGGCGGCGCTGCGGGGCCTCGAGCTCCCGGAGGCTGTCGCGGCCCGTCGTGGCCTGCCGATCGAGCACGTCGCCCCGGCGCCGCTGCTGCGCGCGCAGGCGGCCGGCATCGCGGCGAAGGCAGGTGCGTGATGGCGCGTCTGAAGGTCACCCAGACCAAGTCCGTCATCGGCGGCAAGCAGAACCAGCGCGACACGCTGCGCTCCTTGGGCCTCAAGCGGATCGGCGACGTCGTCGTCAAGGAGGACCGTCCGGAGATCCGCGGCATGGTTGCCACGGTGACGCACCTCGTCGCGGTCGAGGAGGTTGAGTGAGTCATGGCTGAGAAGAAGAACGACGTCGACGAGACGGTGACCGAGGCCACGGCCACGAAGCCGGCTGCCAAGAAGGCCACGGCGAAGCCCGCGGCCGACAAGGCCAAGGCGGAGTCCGCCGAGGCGCTGCTCACGAAGCCTGCCAAGGCCACCAAGAAGCCGGCTGCGGCGAAGAAGGCCGCTGAGGCCGCCGAGGAGAAGGGGCACGGCGGCACGCTGCGCGTGCACCACCTCCGCCCGGCTCCCGGTGCGAAGACGGCCAAGACCCGCGTCGGTCGCGGTGAGGCCTCGAAGGGCAAGACGGCTGGTCGCGGTACCAAGGGCCAGAAGGCTCGCTACCAGATCCCCGAGCGCTTCGAGGGTGGGCAGATGCCCATGCACATGCGCCTCCCGAAGCTGCGCGGGTTCCGCAACCCCTTCCGGGTCGAGTTCCAGGTCGTGAACCTGGAGCGGCTCGAGGAGCTCTACCCCCAGGGTGGTGAGGTCACGATCGCCGACCTCGTCGCCAAGGGTGCCGTGCGCAAGGGCGCACCGGTGAAGGTGCTCGGAACCGGTGAGCTGTCCGTCAAGCTCACGGTCGCCGTGGACGCCTACTCGGACTCGGCCAAGGAGAAGATCCTGGCTGCGGGTGGCTCCATCGCGCAGGACTGATCGACGGACGGGACCGGCCAGACGCGCGAGCGTGGGCCGGTCCCGTCCGCGCATCGCCGCCCGGATCGGTTAGTGTCCTCGGTGGTCGGCCTCGCCGATCGTCGGGAACCTCCGGGCCCCGACCACACGACACCGCCACGCGGCGGGAGGAGTACAGGTGCTCAGCGCATTCGTCCGGGCGTTCCGGACCCCGGATCTGCGGCGCAAGCTGCTGTTCACGATCGGTGTCATGGTTGTCTTCCGGATCGGGTCGTTCCTGCCGACCCCCGGGGTCTCGTACAAGAACGTCCAGGAGTGCATCGCCCAGACGTCCGGGACCAACGACCTCCTCGGTCTCGTCAACCTCTTCAGCGGTGGCGCGCTGCTCCAGCTGAGCGTCTTCGCGCTCGGGATCATGCCGTACATCACGGCCAGCATCATCATCCAGCTGCTGCGGGTGGTCATCCCCCGCTTCGAGGCCCTGCACCAGGAGGGCCAGTCCGGTACCGCGAAGCTCACGCAGTACACGCGGTACCTGACGATCGCTCTCGCGATCCTGCAGTCCACGACGGTCATCACCGTGGCGCGTTCCGGCCAGCTGTTCACGGGGTGCAGCGTCAGCGTGATCCCCGACAACAGCGTCACGACGATCCTCATCATGGTGCTCACCATGACCGCCGGTACCGGCCTGATCATGTGGCTCGGCGAGCTCATCTCGGAGCGTGGCATCGGCAACGGCATGTCGCTCCTGATCTTCACGTCCATCGCGGCGAAGTTCCCCACGGCGCTGTGGTCGATCGCCGGCGGTGACAACGGCGTCAGCAAGTTCATCGCGGTCCTCGCGATGTCGGTGCTCGTGGTCGGACTGGTCGTGTTCGTCGAGCAGTCGATGCGTCGGGTGCCCGTCCAGTACGCCAAGCGCATGGTCGGACGCAAGATGTACGGGGGCTCGAGCACCTACATCCCGATCAAGATCAACATGGCCGGCGTCATCCCGGTCATCTTCGCGTCGTCGCTCCTCGCCGTGCCCGGGCTGGTCGCGCAGTTCTCCCAGAGCACCACGGGCTGGGTGCTGTGGGTGCGCAACAACCTGGTCTCGCAGTCGGCGCCGCTGCACATCTCGCTCTACGTGGTGCTGATCATCTTCTTCGCGTACTTCTACACCGCGATCACGTTCAACCCGGACGAGGTCGCCGACAACATGAAGAAGTACGGCGGGTTCATCCCGGGCATCCGGGCCGGCCGCCCGACCGCCGAGTACCTGGACTTCGTGATCTCGCGCATCACGGCACCGGGTTCGCTGTACCTGGCCATCGTCGCGCTCCTGCCGACGATCCTGTTCATCGCCCTCGGTATCACGACCAACATCCCGTTCGGCGGCACGTCGATCATCATCGTCGTCGGCGTCGGGCTCGAGACCGTCAAGCAGATCGAGTCGCAGCTGCAGCAACGTCACTACGAAGGGTTCTTGCGATGAGTGCACGTCTGGTCCTGCTGGGGCCTCCTGGCGCGGGCAAGGGCACGCAGGCGCTGCGGCTCGCCGAGCGCATCGGGATCCCGGCGATCTCGACCGGCGACATCTTCCGGGCCAACATCAAGGACGGCACCGACCTCGGTCGCCAGGTCCAGGAGTTCACGTCCGCGGGGGCTCTGGTCCCGGACGAGCTGACCGACGCGCTCGTGCGTGATCGCCTGCTGCACGACGACGCGCGCGACGGGTTCCTTCTCGACGGCTACCCGCGGAACGCCGCCCAGGTGGCTGCCCTCGACGCCGCGATGGCGCAGGCCGGGACCCAGCTGGACGCCGCGATCGAGCTGACCGCGGACACGGATGTCGTCGTCGAGCGCCTGCTCAACCGCGCCGCGATCGAGGGCCGGGCGGACGACACCGAGCCGGTGATCCGTCACCGCCTCGAGGTGTACCGCGCGCAGACGGCGCCGATCGCGAACCTCTACGCAGAGCGGGGTCTGCTCGTCCGTGTCGATGGGATCGGGGAGATCGACGAGGTCACCGAACGGATGCTCACCGCGTTGGCTGAGCAGATCGGCTGACCTGCGTGTTCGGACGGGAACGGGTCACCTACAAGACCGCGGACCAGGTGCGTGCCATGCGCCAGGCCGGACTGGTGGTCGCCGACACCCTGGCGGCGGTGCGGGCGTCCGCGGAACCGGGCATGACGACCGCCGAGCTCGACGGCATCGCGGCCGAGTCGATCCGCACGGCCGGGGCCACGCCGTCGTTCCTCGGCTACCACGGGTACCCGGCGACGGTGTGCGTGTCCGTCAACGACGAGGTCGTGCACGGCATCCCGGGCTCCCGCGTGCTCGCCGAGGGCGATCTGGTCTCGGTGGACTGCGGGGCGATCGTGGACGGGTGGCACGGCGACTCGGCACTGACGTTCGTGCTCGGTGCGTCCGACCCGGCAGACGTCGCCGTGTCGGACCTCACCGAGCGCGCCATGTGGGCCGGGATCGCCGCACTCGCCACGGCCGATCGGCTCGGTGCGGTCGGCGACGCCGTCGAGGACGTGGTCGAGGCCGCTGAGAGGGCGGTGAACGGGGGGCCAGCCGTACGGGATCGTGCAGGAGTACGTCGGGCACGGGATCGGCCGGTCGATGCACGAGCCGCCCGAGGTGCTGAACTACCGGACCCGGGACCGTGGCGCGCGCATCCGGCCCGGGCTGTGCGTCGCGGTGGAGCCGATGATCACGCGCGGGGCGAGGTTCACGCAGGTGCTCGAGGACGACTGGACGGTCGTCACCGACGACGGGGCGCGCGCATCCCACTGGGAGCACACGGTGGCCGTCCTCGATGACGGCATCTGGGTGCTGACGGCGCACGACGGGGGAGCGGCACGGCTCGCAGAGCTCGGCGTGACGGTGGCCGCGCTCGAGTGAGGTCGACGCACGGCGCGTGTGGCGCCGACGGACTGGATGGCGTGGACAGCGTTGACGCTGACCGGACGATCGCGGACCATGCGTCCGTTTCGCCGATCGTGTGCGATGGCGTAGCATCGCTGGTTGGGCGTGTGCCGCCGGCGAACTCGCCCACGCGCACGCCAATCCATGAGCACGAGGATCGACCCTGACGGGTTGTTCGCGTCGTGCCGCGGATGGATCGAAGTCCCAGAGAGTTAGCGGAGGATATGGCGAAGAAGGACGGTGTCATCGAGATCGAGGGCAGCGTGGTCGAGGCTCTCCCCAACGCGATGTTCCGCGTCGAGCTGAGCAACGGTCACAGGGTGCTCGCCCACATCTCGGGAAAGATGCGCCAGCACTACATCCGGATCCTCCCCGAGGATCGCGTGGTCGTGGAGCTGAGCCCGTACGACCTGTCCCGCGGTCGGATCGTCTACCGCTACAAGTAATCGCTCGAGAGAATTCCAGGGCCTCGTCGTCCTGGATCAGCGCACCACCACTCCGGAGCCCGGCCTGTCGGCCGACGACGGTGAACCCTCGGTCGGAGGCCGGGGCCCGCAGCACGCGGGAGGGTGGTGCGGCAGACCTCCGCGGCAGTACAGGAGTTCCCCGGAACATGGCACGTCTTGTCGGCGTCGACCTCCCCCGCGAGAAGCGGCTGGAGATCGCGCTCACCTACATCTACGGCGTTGGCCGTACCCGCGCCCACCAGGCGCTGGCCGCAACCGGGATCAGCCCGGACATCAGGGTCAAGGACCTCAGCGACGCTGACCTCCTTGTGCTCCGCGACTTCCTCGAGGGCAACTTCAAGCTCGAGGGTGATCTGCGCCGCGAGGTTGCGGCGGACATCCGTCGCAAGGTCGAGATCGGCTGCTACCAGGGCCTGCGGCACCGCCGTGGACTCCCCGTGCGCGGACAGCGCACCAAGACCAACGCGCGTACCCGCAAGGGCCCGAAGCGCACCGTCGCCGGCAAGAAGAAGGCCGGTCGCAAGTAGCACGCATCGGTCCGACGATGCCGGGGTGAGAGCCCCAACGCATCGGGCGGACCGGCGGCCAGCCGACCTCGAACCGAGAGAGAACACAGCAGATGCCTCCCAAGACCCGTACCGCCGTGCGCAAGCCGCGCCGCAAGGAGAAGAAGAACGTCTCCCACGGCCAGGCGCACATCAAGAGCACGTTCAACAACACCATCGTGTCGATCACGGACCCGACCGGTGCCGTCATCGCCTGGGCCTCGTCGGGCCAGGTCGGCTTCAAGGGGTCGCGCAAGTCGACCCCGTTCGCCGCGCAGCTCGCCGCTGAGGCTGCAGCGCGCCGGGCACAGGAGCACGGCATGAAGAAGGTCGACGTCTTCGTCAAGGGCCCCGGCTCCGGCCGTGAGACCGCGATCCGGTCGCTTCAGGCGACCGGGCTCGAGGTCGGCTCGATCCAGGATGTCACGCCCCAGGCTCACAACGGGTGCCGTCCGCCCAAGCGTCGCCGCGTCTGACCCCACTCCCGCCGACCGCGCGCGTGCGTCGGTCGGTGCGACAGCAGCTTGACCGTGGTGCGGGTCCCAGGGATGTCCCGGGGACCCGCGTCACGGCACCTGTCCGGGTAGACCGAGACCCGGCTGGTCGTCAGATCTGCAGGGCGTCATATGGCGGACGCCCGCTGAAAGGAATCACACGTGCTCATCGCACAGCGCCCCACCCTGACCGAAGAGGTCATCTCGGAGTACCGGTCGCGGTTCTCCATCGAGCCGCTGGAGCCCGGCTTCGGCTACACCCTCGGGAACTCGCTGCGGCGCACGCTGCTGTCGTCGATCCCTGGTGCAGCGGTGACGTCGATCCGGATCGACGGTGTCCTCCACGAGTTCACCACGGTCCCGGGTGTCAAGGAGGATGTCACCGAGATCATCCTCAGCATCAAGAAGCTGGTCGTCTCCTCGGAGAACGACGAGCCGGTCGTCATGTACCTGCGCAAGCAGGGTGGCGGCGTGGTGACCGCCGCGGACATCGTCCCGCCGGCCGGCGTCGAGGTGCACAACCCCGAGCTCCACATCGCGACGCTCAACGACAAGGGCAAGCTCGAGATCGAGCTCACGGTCGAGCGTGGGCGCGGCTACGTGTCCGCCAACCAGAACAAGTCCTACGACGCCGAGATCGGTCGCGTGCCGATCGACTCGATCTACTCGCCGGTGCTCAAGGTGACGTACAAGGTCGAGGCGACGCGTGTCGAGCAGCGGACCGACTTCGACAAGCTGATCGTCGACGTCGAGACCAAGCCGGCGATCACCCCGCGGGACGCGCTCGCTTCGGCGGGCAAGACGCTCGTCGAGCTGTTCGGTCTGGCGCGCGAGCTCAACGTCGAGGCCGAGGGCATCGAGATCGGCCCGTCGCCGACGGACGCCGCTCTCGCCGCCGACCTCGCCCTGCCGATCGAGGACCTGCAGCTCACGATCCGGTCCTACAACTGCCTCAAGCGTGAGGGCATCCACAGCGTGGGTGAGCTCGTGGGTCGCAGCGAGGCCGACCTGCTGGACATCCGCAACTTCGGTGCGAAGTCCATCACCGAGGTCAAGGAGAAGCTGGCCGAGCTGGGCCTGTCGCTCAAGGACAGCCCGCTGGACTTCGACCCCACGGCGGCCGCCGGGTACTACGACGGCGACGAGGCCGAGCTGACCGAGGACGAGCAGTACTGACGCCGGGAACGCACGAGGGGCCTTCCGGGCCCGTCGTGCGACCCATCACTGGAACTGAGGAGTAAAGACCATGCCTACCCCCACCAAGGGTCCCCGGCTCGGTGGCGGACCGGCTCACGAGCGGATCATCCTGGCCAACCTGGTCACGAGCCTGTTCGAGCACGGCCGGATCACGACGACCGAGGCGAAGGCGAAGCGGATGCGTCCGCTCGCCGAGCGGATGATCACCTTCGCGAAGCGCGGTGACCTGCACGCTCGCCGCCGCGTTCTCACGACGGTCAAGAGCAAGGACGTCGTGTACCGCTTGTTCTCCGAGATCGCCCCCGCCGTCGCCGAGCGTCAGGGCGGCTACACGCGGATCACGAAGGTTGCGCCGCGCAAGGGCGACAACGCCCCCATGGCCGTGATCGAGCTCGTGCTCGAGCCGCTCAGCCCGAAGCAGGCCGTCGTCAAGGAGGCCGTGAAGGCCGCCAAGAAGGCAGCGGCGCCGAAGGCGACGAAGGTCGAGGAGACCCCTGTCGTCGAGGCTGTCGAGGAGGCTCCGGTCGAGGAGACCGCCGAGCAGCCGACCGAAGCGCCTGTCGACGAGACCGGCACCGAGCAGGCCGACGCCTGATCGGTTCCGCGCCGAGCGACCGACACTGACGGCCCGTCCCCCGACCACAGGTCGGAGGACGGGCCGTTCGGCGTTCTCCCGACAGGCGTCCCGCGCCGGAGACCCTCCCGCGTCGGGCGCGACGGTGCGCCCGCGCCCTCACGGCGTCCGCAGGCTCCAGGCGCGGACCCCACCGACGATGCCGGCCTGGTTGGGGACGACGACGACGTCGTCACCCAGGCGTTCGAGCACCTGCGGAGACACCCGCCTCGCGTTGCCGCCCCCGAGGTAGACGCGGTCCCACCAGAAGACCGGCCGCAACCCCTCGATCACGCGACGTACCCGCCGCGACCAGAGTGCGTCCCCGAGGCGTGCGCGCTCGAGCTGCCCGATGTACGAGTCGTAGCTGGTCCCGCGACGCACCGGTGCGTGGGACAGCTCGAGGTGCGGGGCGAGCGCGCCTCCGTCGAAGAGCGCGCTCCCCAGACCGGTCCCGAGAGTGAGCACGAGCTCGGTGCCTGTCCCGGAGATCACGCCGGCGCCGTGGACCTCGGCGTCGTTGAGCACGAGGGCAGCCATCCCGAGCGCGGCGGCGACGGCCGCCTGCATGTCGAAACCAGCCCAGGCCTCGACGAGCTCGGGATCGGACCGGGTGTGCGGGCCCGAGCGCATGACGTAGTGCGGGGTCGCGACGACGACGCCGTGACGGATCATCCCGGGCATCCCTACCGTGATGCGGTCGGCTGCCGGGAGGTCGGCGGCGATCTCCACGAGGGTCGCGACCAGGCGCTCCGGAGGCAAGGGGTACGGCGTCGGGACGCGTACCGCAGGTGCGTGCATCGTGCCGGCGGCATCCAGCACCGAGGCCTTGATCCCGCTGCCCCCGCAGTCGACTGCGAGTGTCCGCGGGCCTTGTCCGTCCATCCGTCCAGGCTAGCCGCCGCCCTCGGCCTCGCTCGAGGTACCTTCGGCATCTCAGCGCCCCTCGGGTAGAGTGCGGTCCGACCTGCTGCATGTGCGACCTGCATCGACCGGCCTCCGAGGACGGGATGAATCAGACGCTGCGACCACGCCACCGCTCGCCGACGACCAGAGCCGTGCGGATGGTCGCGCGGTCGTCGCGGGCCCACCCGGTCGTCGCCGTCGTCGCCGTCCTCTGTCTCGCCGTGACCGCGTGGTTCACCGTCGCGGACCAGCGCGCAGCGTCGGCCCAGGTACGGGAGGCCGACGCGCGCGTCGCGGCGGCGGACGCGGCCGGTGCCCGGTCCGCACGTGACGTCCTTGCCGGGCTCGTGGACACGGCGGACTCGCTGGTCGCGGCGACGGACACGGTCACGACGGCTGACGGCGAACGTCGGGCCGTGCAGGTCGCGCTCACGACCTCGCGGCCGATGCTCGCGGGCACGCCGACGCACGCCGACGTCGATCGCCTGACCTCCGCGGCCGAGGACCTTCGTGCGGCGATCGACGCGCTGCGACGCGCTCAGGCCGCGTGGCAGTCTGCTCGCGACGCCGACGCGGCGGCGACAGCCCGGGCCAGCGCAGCGGCCGAGGCAAGCGCCGCTGCCGTGGTGAGCGCAGCGGCTGAGGCCAGTGCCGCGGCTGAGGCGAGCGCGGCCGCCGAAGCCGCATCGGCCCAGCGTGCCGCGGCCGCCACCACCCCGGTCGCGGCGGCTGCGACGTACGACGGCTCGAACGGTCGCGTCGACCCCTCGCTGCTGTGCGACATCCCGTTCCTCAGCGATCACCAGGTCCTGTGCCGCGCGCTCCCGGACCTCGTCGCATTCTCCGACGCGTACCGCGCACAGTTCGGGATCCCGCTGCCGATCGATCCGTGGCCGGAGTCGTGCTACCGCTCCTACGACCAGCAGGTCGCGACCTTCGCGCGCTACGGGTCCCCGCGCGCGGCGATCCCGGGGACCTCCAACCACGGCTGGGGGAAGGCGATCGACATCGACGACGCCGTCGGGGCGGACGGGAACCCGCTCTACGGCTTCGGGACGCCAGGCTACGAGTGGATGGTGGCGAACGGACCGCGGTTCGGCTGGGCGGCACCGGAGTGGGCGCTGCAGAACGGCGGCAACCCGGAGCCGTGGCACTTCGAGTACGTCCGCTGATCGGGCTCGGTGACGCCGGCGCCGCCGCGACCGGTTGAGCGGTCCGCTCGCGACGGGCCGTGGCGCGCACGACCGGCACCCTGGTGCGTCGTGCGGGGCCTGACGACGTGGTGCGGGTCTGGCGTTGTCGTTCGACGTCTGACGTCGTGGCGGGAGCCGGTCCGGTGCCCGTCGAGGCGGTGCCGATCGGTACCGTTGCCTGCGTGATCCGGATCCGCCTCGACCTCTCCTACGACGGCACCGACTTCGCCGGCTGGGCCCGGCAGCCGGGACGCCGGACCGTTCAGGGCGTCGTCGAGGATGCGCTCGCTCTGGTGCTGCGGACGGCGCGTCCCGGTCTGCCGACGCCGCGCCTGACCGTGGCGGGGCGAACCGACGCCGGTGTGCATGCCCGCGGTCAGGTGGCCCATGTCGACGTCGACGACGGCCTCTGGGAGGCGGTGCGCGGACGGTCGGATCGCAGCCCGCAGGATGCGCTGGTGGCACGGCTCGCCGGCGTGCTGCCGACGGACGTCGTCGTGCACCGCGCAGCACCGGCACCGGAAGGGTTCGACGCGCGTTTCTCGGCGTTGCGCCGGAGGTACGTGTACCGCGTCTCCGACGACCCGGTGACCCGCGACCCGCTCCGGCGGTCCCACGTGCTGTGGCACCGTCGTGCGCTCGACGTCGTGGCGATGCAGGAGGGAGCCCGCACCCTCGTCGGACGTCACGACTTCGCGGCCTTCTGCAAGCCGCGCGAGGGGGCGACGACCATCCGGACGCTCGAGGTCCTCGACTGGGAGCGGCCGTCCACCGGCCCGGATGCCGCCCTGGTGGTGGCGCACGTGCAGGCGGACGCGTTCTGCCACAGCATGGTGCGGGCGCTCGTCGGCGCGAGTCTCGCCGTGGGGGAGGGCCGACGTTCGACCGGGTGGCTCGCAGAGCTGCTGAGCGGGCGGCTACGTGACCCCGCCGGAGCCGTCGTGCCGGCCAACGGGCTGACGCTCGAGGAGGTCACCTACCCGCCGGACGAGCAGCTCGCGTCCCGCGCGGAGCAGACGCGCGCGATCCGGTCCCACGACGAGGTCGACGTCCTGCGGGTTCCAGGCGCGGGCGGCGCGGGCTGCTGATCAGGGCGGGCGCCGATCGAGCGCGGGTGCCGTCGTCCCGTCAGGGTTCCTCGATGACGTGCACCGCGGCCTCCTCGGCGCTCGCTGCGCCGCCGTCGATGCCCACGTCGTGCGCGATCGTGTCGTTGCCGGACTCGCCGTCGATCGCGAACTCGTCCGCCATGAGACGCCCGGAGCGGAGCTTGTCCGGGCGCGGGCGCCGGACCGGTGCCCAGATCTCCGGTTCTTCCTCGGCGAGGCGCTGGTCGAGCGGCTCGCGATGGTGCTGCTCCCACGCGGTCTCGCCGTAGTGGTTCGACCGTGGTCGCTCCGGGGGCGAGTACCCCTCGTCGAGGAGGTCGTCGACGCCTCGGTCCTCGAGGGTGTCCTCCAGCGAGAGCTGGTCGGACTCGCCCTCGGACCCGAGGGCCGGGTCGGTGTTCGTCGAAGGCGTGTCGTCGTTCATGGCTCCAACGTCTCACCGCCGGGTGCGTCACGCCAGTGGTCGCGAGCCATCGGCGGGGTGAAGACGCCCGTCCGCCGACAAAACGATTCGTCCTCCGACGGGGCACCCGCGACACTGGTCACGTGGGCCACGTCGACATCAGCGCAGTCAGCTACTTCCTGCCCGACGGGCGACCGCTGCTCGACGAGGTCGACCTCCGGGTCGCCGACGGCGCGAAGGTGGCACTCGTCGGGCCGAACGGCGCGGGAAAGACGACGCTGCTGCGCATCGTCGCCGGCGACGAGAAGCCGCACGGCGGGACGGTCGCCCGGAGCGGTGGGCTCGGGATCATGCGGCAGTTCGTCGGCCGGATCGACGACGACCGATCGATCCGGGACCTCCTCGCTTCCCTCGCCCCGGCGGCGATCCGTGACGCGGCTGCCGAGCTGGTCGCCGCGGAGGAGGCGATCATGACGGTCGACGACGAGCCGTCGCAGATGAGGTACGCGACGGCTCTCGTGGACTGGGCGGACGTCGGCGGCTACGAGGCAGAGGCGGGCTGGGACCAGGTCACGGACTCGGTGCTGTCGATCCCGTTCGAGAAGGCGCAGTGGCGCGCGGTGCGCACGCTCTCGGGTGGTGAGCAGAAGCGACTCGTCCTCGAGGCGCTGCTGCGCGGCCCGGAGGAGGTGCTGCTCCTCGACGAGCCGGACAACTACCTGGACGTCCCGACCAAGCGCTGGCTGGAGACCCAGCTCGCAGCGTCGACGAAGACGGTGCTGTACGTCAGCCACGACCGCGAGCTGCTGTCGCGTACCGCGACCCAGGTGGCCAGCCTGGAGCCGACGGCGTCGGGCAGCACGGTCTGGGTGCACGGAGGCGGGTTCGCGACGTTCGGTGCGGCGCGCGACGACCGGCGTTCGCGGCTCGAGGAGCTCACCCGGCGCTGGGAGGAGGAGCACACCAAGCTGAAGGACCTCGTCTTCACCCTCAAGAACAAGGCGGCGTTCAACGACGGCCTGGCCTCCCGCTACCAGGCGGCACAGACCCGGCTGCGCAAGTTCGAGGAGGCGGGGCCGCCGCAGGTCATGGCGCGTGAGCAGAACGTGCGCGTGCGGCTGACCGGCGGGCGGACGGCCAAGCGTGCCGTCGTGGCGACCGCCCTCGAGCTCACCGGCCTGATGAAGCCGTTCGACCTCGAGGTGTGGTTCGGTGAGCGCGTCGCGGTGCTCGGGTCGAACGGCTCGGGCAAGTCGCACTTCCTGCGACTGCTGGCGGGTGGGGGATCGGACCCGGGGCCGGACCACGAGCCCGCGGACGACGTCGTCGTCGCCCCGGTGCGGCACGACGGCCGTGTGGTGCTCGGGTCGCGGGTGCGGCCGGGCTGGTTCGCGCAGAACCACTCGCACCCCGAGCTGACGGGACGCACGCTCCTGGAGATCCTGCACCGCGGCACCGGCCATCGCGCCGGGCTCGGGAGGGAGCAGGCCAGCAAGGCCCTCGACCGGTACGAGCTCGTCGCCGCGGCCGAGCAGCAGTACGAGACGCTCTCGGGGGGCCAGCAGGCGCGGCTGCAGATCCTGCTGCTCGAGCTCGGCGGCGCGACGCTGCTGCTCCTCGACGAGCCCACCGACAACCTCGACCTGCACTCGGCCGAGGCTCTCGAGGCCGGTCTCGCGGCCTTCGAGGGGACGGTGCTGGCGGTGACGCACGATCGGTGGTTCGCGCGCGGGTTCGACCGGTTCTTGGTGTTCGGGGCGGACGGCGAGGTCGTCGAGACCCCGGAAGCGGTCTGGGACTCGGCCCGCGTGCACCGCGCGCGCTGACCCCGCCCGCCCGCTCGCGCGCGCGCCCGCCCGCTCGCCCGGCGGTCGGTCGGCGGTCGGTCGAGTGGAGCGTTCTGCCACGACACGCCCGCGTGTCCGTGGCAGAACGCTCCACTCGACGCGGGGTGGGTCCGGGGGTGACGAGGGTCAGGCGACGAGCGTGACGGCCAGCGTGAGCATGACGGCGGCCACTCCGTAGTCGAGCACCTGCCACGAGCGTGGCCGCGCGAAGAGCGGGCGCAGACGTCGCGCACCGAACCCCAGGCCGGTGAACCAGACCACGCTGGCGGCCGCTGCCCCTGCGCCGAAGGCCCACCGGCCCGGGTCCCCGTGCTGACTCGCGAGGCTCCCCAGCAGCACCACCGTGTCCAGGTACACGTGCGGGTTGAGGAACGTGAAGCCGAGACAGGCGACAAGGACCCCGAGGTGCGTCGCGGGTGCGTCGTCCGCCGGGACCAGGCGCCCAGGACGTCGGGCCCTGCGGAGCGCCAGGACGCCGAACGCGGCCAGGAAGGCGGCGCCCCCGAACCGTGCCACGGTGAGAGCAGCCGGGTGTGCGGTGATCGCCGCCCCGAGCCCGACGATGCCCGCCGTCACCAGGACGGCGTCGGCGAGTGCGCACACCGTGACGACCGTGAGGACGAACTCCCGGCGGATCCCCTGCCGCAGCACGAAGGCGTTCTGGGCGCCGATCGCGACGATCAGCGAGAGCCCGGTGAGGAAGCCCTGGACGGCGATGGTCATCGAGCCGGGCCCGGCACGGGCGCGCACGACGGATCACGTTGCAGGGGCGCGGCGGCGGGGTGCCGACGGGTGGTGGGAGCGGACATGGGCCGACCGTAGGCGTCCGCCCAGGTTCACACCAGTTCATGTTTCTGACGGTCCATTAGCATCTCTGATGATGAGGTTCGACGGTGCGCAGCTCGACGCCCTGGCCGCCGTGGTCGAGGAGGGCACCTTCGACGCGGCCGCGCGACGACTGCACGTGACACCGTCCGCGGTGAGCCAGCGCGTCAAGGCGCTCGAGCAGCACGTCGGCCAGGTGCTGGTCCGCCGGTCCCGTCCGTGCCGCGCGACGGAGGCGGGGAACGTGCTCGTCCGTCTGGCCGGCCAGCTCGCACTGCTCGAGGGCGAGTCGTTCCGCGACGTGCGCCGCACGGGTGCCCTCGGCCCAGACGGTGCCGATGACCCGGGCGTGGTCCGGATGGCGGTCGCCGTCAACGCGGACTCGCTCTCGACCTGGTTCCCCGATGCGCTGATCGGGCTCCCGGAGGGGGTACGACTCGACCTGCACCGTGAGGACCAGGACCACTCCGCGGAGCTCCTCCGGGACGGCACCGTCATGGCTGCGGTGACCGCGGACGCGCACGCGGTCCAGGGGTGTCGCGCGCGACCGTTGGGTGCGATGCGGTATCTCGCCGTCGCCTCACCCGCCTACGTCGACCGATGGCTCGCCGACGGGCTGGGTGCACTCGATCGTGCGCCGCTCCTGACGTTCAACCGCAAGGACGCGCTCCAGGAGACGTTCCTGCGCACGCACGGCCCGGGCAGAGGAGAACCTCCGGTCCACTACGTGCCGTCGTCGTCGGCCTTCGTGGACCTGGTCCGCCACGGGCTCGGTTGGGGGATGGTCCCGGACCTCGCCGCCGGCGCGCTGCTCGCGGCGGGTACGCTCGTGGAGCTCGCACCGGGTCACCACCTCGACGTCTCGCTGCACTGGCAGCACTGGCGGCTCCGCACCCCCGCGCTCGACGACCTGACCGAGCGCGTCGTCGGAGCCGCGAGCCGCGCGTTGCACCAGGGGGCCGAGCCTCGGATGCCGCCGACCGGAGCGGCTGAGCGCGAGGGGCGGGGCGGTCCGGGCGCATCGTTTTGACCCGTCAGTACCCCGGCGGCTACTGTGATGTGTCGTTGTGCGTCCTCCTGAGGACCGGTGCTCCCACTCGCCGGGTCCCAAGACGATGCGACGACAGCACTCATCGGCGCTCCCGCCCTATGCGGGTGCTCGCCGTGAACACACCCAGCTCCACGAAACGAAGGCTTACGACCGTGCGCACGTACACCCCGAAGCCCGGCGACGTCGAGCGGACCTGGTACGTCATCGACGCTACTGATGTCGTCCTGGGCCGTCTGGCCACCCACGTGGCCACGTTGCTGCGCGGCAAGCACAAGGCCACCTATGCCCCGCACGTCGACAACGGTGACTTCGTCATCGTCATCAACGCGGGCAAGGTCGCACTGACCGGCAACAAGCGCGAGAACAAGCTCGCGTACCGCCACTCGGGCTACCCGGGCGGTCTTCGCTCGGTCGCCTACTCGGAGCTGCTCGAGACCCGGCCTGAGCGGGCTGTGGAGAAGGCCGTCCGCGGCATGCTCCCGAAGAACTCGCTCTCGCGCTCGCAGCTGGGGAAGCTCAAGGTCTACGCCGGACCGGAGCACCCGCACGCGGCGCAGCAGCCGCAGCCCTTCGAGATCACCCAGGTTGCGCAGTAGGCCTCGGCCCGCTGCGAGCAGTCACGACACAGGACGCGAGGACACCACCAGTGGCCGAGACCACGGTCGACATCGACCTTGAGGGCGACGACACGCCCAGCACGTACACCACCGAGACCGTCGCCCCCACGGGCCGCGGTCAGAGCATCACGGCTCCGGGGCAGGCCCTGGGGCGCCGCAAGGAAGCGATCGCCCGCGTGCGGCTCGTCCCCGGCACCGGCCAGTGGAAGATCAACGGCCGTACCATCGAGGACTACTTCCCGAACAAGGTGCACCAGCAGCTGGTCAACTCTCCGCTGAAGCTCGTCGACGTCGAGGGCCGCTTCGACGTGATCGCCCGCATCACCGGCGGCGGCGTGACCGGCCAGGCCGGCGCCCTGCGCCTCGGTATCGCCCGCGCGCTGAACGCGATCGACGCCGAGCACAACCGCGCGGCGCTCAAGAAGGCCGGGTTCCTCACGCGCGACGCCCGAGTGGTCGAGCGCAAGAAGGCCGGTCTCAAGAAGGCCCGCAAGGCCCCGCAGTACTCCAAGCGCTGACCAGTCGTCGCGCGACGATGGCCCCGATGGACGACCATCGGGGCCATCGGCCTCTCCTGACGACCGTGCACCTCGCGGCCGTCACCCGGTGGTCGCGGCATCGTCCGAGGCCGGAAGACGACGAAGGAGTCAGCTGATGGCCCGACTGTTCGGTACCGATGGCGTCCGCGGTGTGGCCAACCGCGATCTCACCGCTGAGCTCGCGCTCGACCTCTCCGTCGCGGCGGCCCATGTGCTCGCGACGATCGGCGCCTTCGACGGCCGTCGTCCGCGGGCCGTCATCGGACGCGACCCTCGTATCTCGGGGGAGTTCCTCACGGCTGCGACCGCGGCCGGCCTGGCCAGCGCGGGCGTCGACGTGCTGAACGTCGGAGTCCTGCCGACCCCTGCGGTCGCGTTCCTCACCGGGAGCCTCGGTGTCGACCTGGGTGTGATGATCTCGGCGTCGCACAACCCGATGCCGGACAACGGCATCAAGTTCTTCACCCGCGGTGGGCACAAGCTCGACGACGACGTCGAGGATGCGATCGAGGCACGGCTGCGCGAGCCGTGGGAACGTCCGACCGGGGCGGACGTCGGCCGTATCCAGCTCGACACCGGGACCGCCGGCGAGACGTACATCGACCACCTCGTGTCGACGGTCGGCGCGCCGCTGGCCGGTCTGCGGATCGCAGTCGACTGTGCGAACGGCGCCGCGAGCGAGGTCGGGCCGGCCGCCCTGCGTCGTGCGGGCGCCGACGTCGTCGTCATCAACGCGTCACCGGACGGACGCAACATCAACGACGCGTGCGGGAGCACCCACCCGGAGCAGCTCCAGGCGGTCGTCGTCGCCTCCGGTGCCGACCTCGGGGTCGCGTTCGACGGTGACGCCGATCGTTGCCTCGCGGTGGACCACACCGGGGCTCTCGTGGACGGTGACCAGATCATGGGCATCATCGCGGTGGCGCTGCACGAGCGGGGCGAGCTCGCCCACGACACGCTCGTCGCGACCGTCATGAGCAACCTCGGGCTGAAGCTCGCGATGGCGGACGCGGGCATCACGGTCCTGGAGACCGGCGTCGGCGACCGCTACGTGCTCGAGGAGATGCGCACGGGCGGCTACTCCCTCGGTGGCGAGCAGTCGGGTCACATCATCCTCGGCGACCATGCGACCACGGGCGACGGAGTGCTCTCTGCCCTGCAGCTCGCGCACCGGGTCGTCTCGACGGGCCGGTCGCTCGCCGACCTCGCACGGTTCGTCACCCGGCTGCCGCAGGTCCTCGTGAACGTGCGTGGCGTCGACAAGGCGCGCGCGGGGTCGGACGTCGCCCTGCTGGCGGCCGTCGAGGAGGCGCAGGCGGAGCTCGGGAGCCGGGGTCGGGTGCTGCTGCGACCGTCCGGGACGGAGCCGGTCGTCCGGGTCATGGTCGAGGCAGCGGAGCTGGACCACGCCGAGCTCATCGCCGCGTCGCTCGCGGACGTGGTCCGCGAGCGTCTGGTGCTGTGACCGGACCGGTGCAGATCCCGTCCGCACTCGGGCCGGTACCCCGTGGTGTGCGTGACCAGGTGAGGCGGGTCCTCGACGGGCCGACGCCCGCGCCGATCGTCCAGGCGGGCCACCCGGTGCTGCGTGCGGTCGCGGTGCAGTTCGACGGGCAGCTCTCCGAGGCCGAGCTCGATGCACTGATCGACGTCATGAGGGTCACGATGCGCGACGCTCCCGGCGTCGGTCTCGCGGCGCCGCAGATCGGCATCTCGCTCGCGCTCGCGGTCGTGGAGGACCCCGGCCCGCTGGACCCGGACCTCGCAGTGGCGCGGGAGCGAGAGCCGCTGGCGTTCCGGGTTCTCGTGAACCCTCGCTACGAGGCGGTCGGCACCGATCGGGCGGCGTTCTACGAGGGGTGTCTGAGCGTCCATGGGTGGAGTGCGGTGACGGTGCGTCATCGCTCGGTGCGGCTCACGGCCACGGACGAACGTGGCGTGCCGGTGGACGAGGTGCTCACGGGCTGGCAGGCGAGGATCATCCAGCACGAGACCGACCATCTGAACGGGCGGCTCTACGTCGACGCCGCCGAGCTGCGCTCGCTGGCGGCCACCGACGGCATGGCAGCCGTCTGGGCCTCCGAGCCCCACCCCCGCACCGCAGCCCAGGTTCTCGGCTTCCCGCTCCCCTGACCCCACCCCGACCCGCCCCGCCCCCTCGCCGAGATCGCACACCCGCGCCGAGATCGGGGGTCCCTCCGTGCGATCTCGGCGCGGAGGTGCGATCTCGGCGGCCTGGCCCGGGCTGGGCTGGTCCGGCCCGGGTGGGATGACGGGGGCGGGGGTGGGGTCCGTCTGCAGGAGGATGACTGGTGGGGGAGGGTCGGTGAAGATCAGGGGGATCACCGATGGCAGCCCGTGTGGCGCTCGGTAGCCTGAGATCACGGCACGGACCTTCGTCCGTTGCCTCGACGACATCGACGCCCCGGAGCTGATGAGACGTGCTGGAGAACGCCGCCCTCGCTCTCACGGCCACCCCGTGGGTCTACCTCCTGCTGTTCGCGCTCGCGGTCGTGGACGGGTTCTTCCCCCGGTTCCCAGCGAGACCGTCCTGATCGCGCTGGCGGCGACGTCGGTCACGCTCGGTTCCCCGAACCTCGTGCTCGTGCTCCTGGCCGGCGCTGCCGGTGCGTTCGTCGGTGACCAGGTCGCCTACTGGATCGGCAGCCGTGTGAACGTCCGCCGGGTGCGGTTCCTGCAGGGGAGACGAGCGCAGCGCACCCTCGACGCCGCGGCGCGGACCCTCGACGACCGAGGTGGTGCGTTCATCATCGCGGCGCGGTACATCCCCGTCGGGCGGGTCGCCGTCAACATGATGGCCGGCACGGTCGGCTACCCGCGTCGTCGCTTCGTCCCGCTGACCGTGATCGCAGCGGTGACCTGGACCGTGTACTCGGCCCTGATCGGGATCGGCGCCGGTGCGGCGCTCGCCGCCAACCCGCTGCTGGCGGTGGTCGTGGGCGTGGTCGGTGGCGTCCTGCTCGGTGTGCTGGTCGACCGCACGATCCACGTCATCGTCCAGCGTCGCGAGGCGACCGCAGCCGCGCTCCGGGTGCACGCCGAGGCGTCAGAGCTTGCGCAGCCTCACGCGCTGCACGCTATGGTCCGCCCCCTTGGTGAGGACCAAGGTCGCCCGTGACCGCGTCGGCAGGATGTTCTGGATGAGGTTCGGCTCGTTGATCGAGTCCCAGATCTGCTCGGCCTTGTCGATCGACTCGGTGTCGGTGAGCGACGCGTAGCGCCGGAAGTACGACTCAGGTTGCGTGAACGCCGTCCGGCGCAGCGACAGGAACCGGTCCACGTACCACTGGCGGACATCGGCCGTCCGGGCGTCGACGTAGATGCTGAAGTCGAAGAAGTCGCTGACGGCAAGGCTCGACGCGCCCTCGGAGGCGGGCCGGGCCGGCTGGAGCACGTTCAAGCCCTCGACGATCAGGATGTCGGGGCGGCGGACGACCACCTCGGCGCCGGGGACGATGTCGTACGTGAGATGGCTGTAGACCGGTGCGCGGACCTCCGAACGACCGGCCTTGACCTTCGACACGAACCGGACGAGGGCACGACGGTCGTACGACTCGGGGAACCCCTTGCGGTCCATCAGGCCGCGCCGTTCGAGCTCCTTGTTGGGGTACAGGAAGCCGTCGGTGGTGACGAGCTCGACGTGCGGGGTCTGCGGCCAGCGGGCCATCAGCTCGCGCAGCAGGCGCGCGGTCGTCGACTTGCCCACCGCCACCGAACCGGCGACACCGATGACGAACGGGGTGCGGCCCGGGTCCTCGCGGAGGAACGTGCTCGAGGCCTCGTGGAGCTGACGGGTCGCCGACACGTACAGGTCGAGCAGCCGAGAGATCGGTCGGAAGATCGCGTCGACCTCCGCGAGGTCGATCGGGTCGCCCAGTCCGCGCAGCCGACTGACGTCCGCGACGGTGAGCGGCAGGGGTGTCGACGCCGAGAGCCGCGTCCACGCCTCGCGATCGAGCTCGACGTACGGCGTCGACGGCGTGGGCTCGGCTGGCACCCGTCGATTGTGCCTGATCCGGGGCGGTCGACGGGACGCGTGGCCGAGCGACGACCGCGAGGGTGTCGACGGACGGTCATGATCGAACCGACCGGGCGTGCAGAACCCGCTGGGTAGACTCCAGGCCATGTGCGGAATCGTGGGGTACGTCGGACGACAGCAGCCCAACGGCAAGCCCCTCGAGGTCGTGATGGAGGGGTTGCGCCGCCTCGAGTACCGGGGCTACGACTCGGCCGGGGTCGCGCTCGTCGGCCGTGACGGGGTCCTGGTCACGGCCAAGAAAGCCGGCAAGCTCGTCAACCTCGCGGACGAGCTCGACGCCCGGCCGCTGCCGGGGGCGACGGCGGCGATCGGCCACACCCGGTGGGCGACCCACGGCGCCCCGACCGACGTGAACGCGCACCCGCACGTCGCGGGCAAGATCGCCGTCATCCACAACGGCATCGTGGAGAACTTCGCGGTCCTCAAGGCCGAGCTCCTCGCCGACGGGGCGACGTTCCTCTCGGAGACGGACACCGAGGTCGTCGCGCAGCTCCTCGCGCGCGCCTACGCGCGCCTCGGCGACCTCTCCGAGGCCATGTGCGCCGTCGCGCAGCGCCTCGAGGGCACGTTCACGCTCCTGGCGGTGCACGCGGACGTCCCCGACGTGGTCGTGGGTGCCCGGCACGACTCCCCGCTGGTCGTCGGCCTGGGTGACGGCGAGAACTTCATGGGCTCCGACGTCGCCGCGTTCATCGCCCACACGCGACGTGCCCTGGAGCTCGGCCAGGACCAGGTCGTCACCCTCACGCCCGACTCGGTCACCGTCACGGACTTCACCGGCGCGCCCGCGCAGGGGCGTGCCTTCACGGTCGACTGGGACGCGGCGGCGGCCGAGAAGGGCGGCTACCGCTCCTTCATGGACAAGGAGATCGACGACCAGCCGCAGGCGGTCGCCGACACGCTGCTCGGCCGGACCGGCCTCGACGGCGCGCTGGTGCTGGACGAGGTGCGCATCGACGAGTCGCTCCTGCGGAGCATCGACAAGATCGTCGTGATCGCCTGCGGCACCGCGGCCTACGCCGGCCACGTCGCCAAATACGCGATCGAGCACTGGTGCCGCATCCCGGTCGAGGTCGAGCTCGCCCACGAGTTCCGGTACCGGGACCCCGTCGTGAACGAGAAGACGCTCGTGGTCGCGATCTCGCAGTCGGGCGAGACGATGGACACGCTGATGGCCGTGCGGCACGCGCGCGAGCAGGGCTCGAAGGTCCTCGCGATCGTCAACACGCACGGCTCGACGATCCCGCGCGAGTCCGACGCCGTTCTCTACACGCATGCCGGCCCGGAGATCGCGGTCGCCTCGACCAAGGCGTTCCTCTCCCAGATCACCGCCGCGTACCTGCTCGGGCTGTACCTCGCCCAGCTCCGGGGCAACAAGTTCCCCGACGAGATCGCCGAGCTCCTCGGGCAGCTCCGCGCGATGCCCGCGAAGATCCAGACGGTGCTCGACGGGGCGGAGCACGTGCGCGAGGTGGCCCGGTCGATGCGGGACACGCCGTCGGTCCTGTTCCTCGGGCGGCACGTCGGGTTCCCGGTCGCGCTCGAGGGGGCGCTCAAGCTCAAGGAGCTCGCGTACATCCACGCCGAGGGCTTCGCGGCGGGGGAGCTCAAGCACGGCCCGATCGCGCTCATCGAGGAGGGACAGGCGGTGTTCGTCATCGTGCCGTCCCCCCGCGGCCGCGACTCGCTGCACTCGAAGGTGATCTCGAACATCCAGGAGATCCGCGCCCGCGGTGCGCACACGCTGGTCATCGCCGAGGAGGGGGACGACGCGGTCCTGCCGTTCGCCGACGAGGTGTTCCGCATCCCGCAGTGCCCGACGCTGATGTCGCCCCTGCTGGCCGTGGTCCCGCTCCAGCTGTTCGCGTGCGAGCTCGCGACGGCCAAGGGGCTGGACGTCGACCAGCCGCGCAACCTGGCCAAGTCCGTCACGGTCGAGTGAGAGCGCGCGCGTGATCGTCGGTGTGGGGATCGACGTCGTCGACGTCGCGCGGTTCGCCGCCACGCTCGAACGTGTCCCGGGCCTCGTCGTCCGCCTGTTCACCCCGGCAGAGCGGGGGCTCCCGCCGGTCTCGCTCGCCGCGCGGTTCGCCGCGAAGGAGGCCGTCGCCAAGGCGCTCGGTGCACCGGCCGGGCTGAGCTGGCAGGACGCGACCGTGCGGCGGGTCGCGGGTGCGCAACCGGTCGTGGAGATGACCGGGACGGTGGCCGCCCGCGCCGCCGAGCTCGGGGTCACGCGTCTGCACCTGTCGATCTCGCACGATGCCGGGATCGCCTCGGCGATGGTCGTCGCCGAGGGGTGACCGCCCCGCCCGGTCCGGCGGCAGGAGTGCGCCGCAGGGACCGGGCAGGACGGTCCTGGTCAGCGCAGCGCGGGAACGACCTGCTGCTCGAACAGCTCGATCCCGGAGCGGTCGTAGGCGGCCTCGGCGAAGTACGTGATCGCATAGGTCATGCCGGCGGCCTCGAGGGTACGCAGCGTCTCCACGATCTGCTCGGGGGTGCCGACGAGCGGACCCTTGCGGAAGTCCTCGAGCACGTCGTCGGCCTTGGCCGGGACGGTGCGGCGGTAGTGGTCGCCGATCCACGCGAGACGATCGGCGACGTCGGCCTCGGTCTCGCCGATCACCACGTTGTAGTTGGCGGACCGGGTGATCTCGTCCATGTCGCGCCCGAGGTCGGCGCAGTGGCCCGCGAGGACCTGCGACTTGTGCGTGAAGCCGTCGATCGTCCCGTCGAAGTTGGTGTACCGCGCGTACTGCGCGGCGATGCGCAGGGTCTTGCGCTCGCCGCCTCCGGCGATCCAGAGCGGCGGACCGTCGACCTGCAGCGGGAGCGGGGAGAGCTGGGCGCCGGCCACCTGGTAGTGCGTGCCGTCGAGCGTGGCCGTCCCACCGCTCCACATCTGCTGGAAGATCTGCACGCCCTCCTCGAGCGCCGCGATGCGCTCACCTGCGCGCGGGAAGCCGTAGCCGTACGCGCGCCACTCGTGCTCGTACCAGCCGGCCCCGATGCCCATCTCGACACGACCCCCGCTGATGATGTCCGCGGTGGCCGCGACCTTCGCGAGGTACGCCGGGTTGCGGTACGACATGCACGTGCACATCTGGCCGAGGCGGACCCGGCTGGTGCTGGCGGCGTAGGCCGAGATGAGGCTCCAGGCCTCGTGGGTCGCCTCGCCGTTGGGCTCGGGGACCGCATGGAAGTGGTCGTACACCCAGATCGACTCCCAGGTGTCGCCGTCGTCGGCGTGCTGGGCGAGACCGTGCATGACGGCCCAGTGGTCCTTGGCGTCGATGCCCGTGAGGTCCTGACGCCAGCCTTGAGGGATGAAGAGTCCGAATCGCATGGTCCGAACCTAGCGGTGCCGGCTGAACGGAGCATGATGGCGGGTGTGATCCTCGGTTACGACGCGCAGCAGATCCGGACCGCCGAGGAGCCGCTGCTCGCGGCCGGACCCGAGGGCGAGCTCATGCATCGCGCGGCGTTCGGCCTCGCCGGTGAGGTGGTCCGGGAGCTCGTCCGTCGCCGTGGCCGGGTGTGTGGCGCGTCGGTGGTCGGCCTGGTCGGCTCGGGCAACAACGGCGGCGACACCCTGCACGCCCTGGCGATGCTCGCCGACCGCGGGGTCCGGGCGCTCGCGGTGCTCACGACCGCGCGGGTCCACCCGGCCGGTCTCGCCGCGGTCCGGAGGTCGTCCGCGCGGGTGGTCACGGTCGACGGGACCGATGACGTGCTCGACCGGGCGTGGCTTGGTGACGTCGTCGCGGAGGCGTGCACGGCCGACGTCGTGCTGGACGGCCTGCTCGGCATCGGGGCGCACGGTGCGGTGCGCGGGGTCGGCGGGGAGCTCGTGCGGCTGCTCGGTGAGCTCCTCACGGACGACGTCCTGGGCTCGACGGGTGCGGACCGCCCGTGCGTCGTCGCCGTCGACGTCCCGAGCGGTGTCGGGGTCGACGACGGCACCCTGCCCCGGGGGACGGGCTCGCCGGGCGCGGGCGTGGGCGCGGGTACGGACCGGACCGGGGACGTCGGCGCTGCCGCCGACGGCTCGGGCGAGTACGTGCTGCCGGCGGACGTCACAGTCACGTTCGGGGCCGCCAAGCCGTGCCTCCTGCTCCCGCCGGCCGCAGCCGCCGCGGGACGTGTCGAGACCGTCGACATCGGGCTCCGCCCCGGGCTCGGCGTCCCGGCCGTCGTGCGGCTCGAGCCCGCGGACGTCGCGGCGCTGTGGCCCGTGCCGGGGCCTGCCGCCCACAAGTACACGCGTGGGGTCCTCGGCCTCGTCGCCGGGACGGCCGCGTATCCCGGAGCGGCGGTCCTCGCCGCGAGCGGTGCGGTGCTCGCCGGCGTCGGGATGGTCCGGTACCTCGGGCCCGACGTCGCGGCACGGGCCGTCCTCGCGGCGCGACCCGAGGTGGTGGTCGGCGACGGCCGTGTGCAGGCCTGGGCCATCGGCTCGGGGGTGGACCCGACGCGTGTGCCCGCGGCGGACCCGACGGCCGAGCAGGTCGAACGTCTGCGCCGGGTGCTCGCCCGGGCGGTCGCACACTCGGTGCCGACCGTCGCGGACGCGGGTGCGCTGGCGCTGCTGCCGGAACGGCTGCCGCCGTGGGTCGTCGTGACGCCGCACGCCGGTGAGCTGGCCCGGCTGCTCACGGCACGGCTGGGCCTGACACGGCCGGGCACGGTCGGCGCCGAGGTTGAGGCCCACAGCGCAGGACGGGACAGTGCCCGACGGGACAGTGCCCGACGGGACAGTGCCCGACGGGACAGTGCCGAGCCCCACGTCGCCGGACGGGGGCCGGGCGGTGACGGTCCTGACGGGTCGATCACGCGCGCCCAGGTCGAGGCCGAACCGCTCCGGTGGGCCCGGCTCGCGCACGAGCTGACCGGGGCGACCGTGCTGCTGAAGGGCGAGGTCACGGTCGTGGTCGGTCCGCACGGCGCCGTCTACGCGCAGGCGGACGGCCCGGCCTGGCTCGCGACGGCAGGGGCGGGCGACGTGCTCACCGGTGTGCTGGGAGCGCTGCTCGCATCGCGTGCGACGGACGTGGTCGAGGACCCGACGCTCGCTGCGGCACTCGCGGCGGCAGCGGCTCTCGTCCACGGCCGAGCGGCGCACCTCGCCAACCCGGGCGGCCCGGTGTCCGCTCTTGCGGTCGCTGCCGCGGTCCCGGCGACCGTCGCGGGTCTCCTGACGTGACGTCGGCCCAACCGGTGGAGCTCGACGTCGACGTCCGGCCCGGAGGTCCCCTTCCGCAGGCGCTCGCCGCGAGAGCGCGCCGACTTCTCGAGCGCGCGGCACCGTCCGGTGGTCCTGCGGTGCTGGGCATCGTCGGCGCACCGGGTGTCGGCAAGTCGACCCTTGCCGCGCAGGTGGTCACTGCGTTCTCGGAAGCTGCCGGGGACCAGGGTGTGCGCGCCGCAGCGGCGGCCGGTGACCGGGGCGCACACGACGCAGCGGAGGCCGGTGGGCCGGTCGCGCTGCTGCCGATGGACGGCTTCCACCTGGCGAACAGCCGGCTCGAGCATCTCGGTCGGCGTGACCGGAAGGGCGCGCCGGACACGTTCGACGCGACCGGGTACGCGGTGCTGCTCCGTCGCCTCGGCGAACCCGGGCGCGGCGTCGTGCACGCCCCGGAGTACCGCCGGGAGATCGAGGAGGCGGTGGCCGGGGCGATCGCGATCGGTCCCCAGGTGCGCCTGGTCGTCACCGAGGGCAACTACCTGCTGCTCGACGACGGCCCGTGGGCCCCGGTCGCCGGTCTGCTGACGGAGTCGTGGTTCCTGACGGCCGATCCCGCGGTGCGGCTCGAACGGCTCGTGGAGCGGCACGTCCGGTTCGGCAAGGCACCGGAGGCGGCCCGGGCGTGGGCGACCGGCCCGGACGAGCGGAACGCGCGGCTGATCGCCGGCACCGCTCCGCTCGCGGACGTGGTCGTGCACCTCGTCGAGGGCTCGCACGATGGGAGACTGACCCCGTGACCTCCACCTCGGCACGCGTCGTCGTCGACCTCGCGGCCATCCGAGACAACGTCCGCTCGCTCGTGTCGCACGCCCGCACGGCGCAGGTCATGGCCGTCGTGAAGGCCGACGCCTACGGCCACGGGCTCGTCCCTGCGGCCCGCGCCGCCGTCCAGGGTGGCGCGACCTGGCTCGGGACGGCCCAGGTCCACGAGGCGCTCGAGCTGCGCCGGGCCGGCCTCGGCGGACGCATCCTGACCTGGTTGTACACGCCGGACGCCCCGCTCGACGCGGTCCTCGAGGCGGACGTCGACGTGTCCGTCGCGGCGCCGTGGGCGCTGGCCGCGGTGCGGGCGGCCGCGCGTCGGACGGGGCGGACCGCGCGGGTCCACCTGAAGGTCGACACCGGGCTCGGGCGCAACGGGCTGACCCCGGCGCAGCTCCCGGAGTTGCTCGGCTCCGTACTGGCGGCCGAGGCCGAGGGGACCGTCGACGTCGTCGGGGTGTGGTCGCACTTCGCGTTCGCGGACGAGCCGACGCACCCGACGGTGCTCGCACAGGCCACGGTCTTCCGGGAGATGGTGGCGCTCGTCGAGTCGCAGGGGGTGGCGCTCGAGGTCCGGCACCTGGCCAACTCGGCGGCGACCTTGACGAACGCGGACGTGCACTTCGACCTCGTGCGACCGGGGCTCGCGGTGTACGGGCTCTCACCGGTCCCGCAGCTCGGGGGGCCCGAGGCGTTCGGACTGCGCCCGGCGATGACGGTCGACGCCGGTCTGGCGACCGTGAAGCCGATCGGTGCGGGTCACGGTGTCTCGTACGCGCACGCCTACACGACGACGGAGGACACCGTGCTCGGCGTCGTGCCGATGGGCTACGCCGACGGTGTCCCGCGGCACGCGTCCGGTGGGTCCGGGCAGCCCGGTGGCCCGGTGCTGGTCGGCGGTCGGCGCCTCACCGTCGCGGGTCGGGTGTGCATGGACCAGTTCGTGCTCGATCTCGGCCCGGGTGCGCGGGAGGTCGCGGGCGACCGGGTCGAGCTGTTCGGCACGGGTGCGGACGGCGGTCCGACCGCGGAGGACTGGGCGCGTGCGGCCGGCACGATCAGCTATGAGATCGTCACGCGGATGGCACCGCGGATCCCCCGCACCTACCTGCACGAGGAAGAGGCATGAACGAGACGCTGGTCCACCTTCCCGACGCACGTGCGACGCGGGCCTACGGGGAAGCGCTCGCGGCGTTGCTGCGCGCGGGTGACCTCGTCGTCCTGAGCGGTGACCTGGGCGCGGGCAAGACGACCTTGACCCAGGGCATCGGTGCGGGGCTGGGCATCCGCGGCCAGGTCGCGTCGCCGACGTTCATCATCGCGCGGGTGCACCCGTCGACCACGGGCGGACCCGCGCTGGTGCACGTCGATGCCTACCGGCTCGGCTCGTTCGACGAGCTCGAGGCGCTGGACCTCGACACGAGCCTCGACGAGTCGGTCACGGTCGTCGAGTGGGGCGAGGGGCTCGTCGAGGGACTGGCGGAGGACCGCCTGGAGATCACGATCGTGCGGCCGCACGGGGTGGGTCGCGCGGCGGGCGACACGGCGAACGGCGGAGCGGAGGACAGGGCGGACGAGGCGATCGGTGGCGATGACACTCCTGGCGGCGACGCACGGGACGCCGACGCGCTGGACGACGACCCGCTGGACGACGGCTCGCGCGGGATGCGTACGGTGACCGTTCGCGCCGTCGGACCGCGCTGGGCGGGCATCACGTTCCCGGTCGTAGGCTGACGCCCGTGCCTGTTCTCGCCCTGGACACGTCCTCTGCCGTCTCCGTCGCCGTGGTCGAGGACGACGTCCCCGGCGGCGTGCCGCTGCGCCGGGGGGACGGCGTCCTGGCCGCGCGACGCGTCCTCGAGCAACGTCGTCACGCGGAGCTCCTCGCGCCGCTCGTCGTCGAGGTCCTCGCGCTCAGTGGGGTCGACCGCCGCGACCTGACCGCTGTCGTGGTCGGCACCGGCCCGGCGCCGTTCACGGGTCTGCGTGCCGGGCTCGTGACGGCCCGGACGTTCGCGATGGCGCTCGGTATCCCCGTGCACGGGGTCAGCAGCCTCGATGCGCTCGCTGCCGAGGCGGCGTCGGAGCTCGGGCTGCCGAGCGGGAGCACGGTGCTCGTGGCCACCGATGCGCGACGGCACGAGGTGTACTGGGCGCGCTACCGCGTGGCATGGGGTGGCACGCACGCGTCGGACCCGTCGAGCGGCGATGTCGCGGAGAACCACGTCGGGACGTGGCCGGCCGGGCCGCCCGTGGTCCTGGTGGACGGTCCTGGCGTGGCACGACCGGCCGAGCTGGCGGCGGAGCTGGCCGGGATGCCTCGCGACGACGTCGTCGTCGGTGGCGGTGCGGCGCTGTACGGCGAGCTCGGTGCGCTCGTGCCGCCCGGTGCGACGAGCATCGGCACCGAAGGTCCTGACCCGTCGTTCCTCGCCCGACTGGCCCTCGCCCGGCTCGCCGACGGGGAGGCGTCGTTGCCGACCGCGCCGCTGTATCTGCGTCGCCCGGACGTCGTCCCGCCGACCGCGCGGAAGCGGGTGATCGGGTGACGGAGGGCGCGGCCGAGGTGGTGCTGCGCCCGATCGTGCCCGATGATCTCGACCGCCTGTCCGCGCTCGAGGTCGAGCTGTTCGGTGCGGGTGCGTGGTCGACGACGATGCTGGCCGACGAGCTCGCGGGGCCGGGTCGCTGGTACGTCGGTGCGGTCCGCGGTGGAGCCGCCGGCCAGGAGCTCATCGGCTACGCGGGGAGCTGGGACGACGGGGACGACGTGCAGGTGATGACGATCGGCGTCGCTCGGGAGGCCCAGGGCCACGGCGTCGGCGGGATGCTCCTCGGCGCGCTTCTCGAGCACGCCCGGCAGGTCGGTGCGGGGTCCGCGTTCCTGGAGGTGCGGGTGGACAACGTGCCCGCGCTCGCGCTCTACGAGAGGTTCGGTTTCGAGCGGATCGGGCGTCGTCGGCGCTACTACCAGCCGGAGGACGTCGATGCGTGGACCATGCGGCTCGAGCTCACGGGCGCAGGCGCCCCGGACGAGGGGAACGGGAGATGACGAGCGACCCGGCACGGCGTGAGGTGCTGGCCGCACCGGAGGAGCTCCGGCGGCTCCTCTCGGCGGGCCAGGAGGTCTGCGTGCTCGACGTCCGGTGGGCGCTCGGGCGGACCGACGGGGCCGACCAGCACCGTGCCGGGCACGTGCCGGGCGCGGTGTACGTCGACCTCGACACCGAGCTGGCCGCGCCGGCGACCGCCGAGGACGGACGGCATCCGCTGCCGACGGTCGCCGATCTCCAGGCGGCGGCACGCCGGTGGGGGGTTCGCGCCGGTGTCCCGGTCGTGGCGTACGACGCGGTGGGCGGGATGTCGGCGGCGCGCGCCTGGTGGCTGCTGCGCTGGTGCGGCGTGGCGGACGTGCGGATCCTCGACGGTGGGCTCGACGCGTGGGTGGCCGACGGCGGCGTCCTCGAGGTCGGAGACGTCGTGCCGGCGCCGGGTGACGTGGTGCTCGTCCCGGGCACGCTGGCGGTCCTCGAAGCCGACGAGGTCGCGGCACTCGCCTCGCAGGCGTCACGGGGCGGTGCCGAGCCGCAGTCAGGGACGCCGGTGCTGCTCGACGCCCGGGCGGGTGAGCGGTTCCGTGGCGAGGTCGAACCGGTCGACCCGCGTGCCGGGCACATCCCCGGTGCGACCAGCGCACCGACCGGGGACAATCTCGACGGGACCGGGAGGTTCCTCTCGTCGGACGTGCTACGGGCGCGGTTCTCCCGGCTCGGTGCCGTCCCGGGTGCGCAGGTGGCCGTCTACTGCGGGTCGGGAGTCACTGCCGCGCACGAGATCGCCGCGTTGGCCGCGGTCGGGGTCCCCGCGGCGCTGTACGCCGGGTCCTGGTCGCAGTGGTCGGCCGATCCGGCCCGACCCGTCGCGACCGGGGGGTGACCCTGCGGCGTCGGTCCGGTGCCGGTGGTCAGACCGTCGCGGCGGCGTCGTCGAGCTCGAGCCGGGGTGCGCGGGGGCGGACGGCCTCGGGGCCGGACGGCTGCCCGACGTTGAGGACGAGCAGCGCGGTCCAGTGGTTCGCGGCGAAGAACTCGGCATCGATGCCGGCGGCGTCCATGCCGCCCATCGGGCCGACGTGCAGGCCGACGGCGCGCAGGGCGACGATCAGGTAACCGATCTGGATCAGGGCCGACGTGCGTGCCATCCCGAGTCGCTTCTCCGCGTCGCCGGCGAACCTGTCCCGCGCGTCCGGCTGGTGCGGTACCAGGGTGGCGAGGCGCTCGTGGAAGTCGGTGTCGGCGGCGGCGACGATCGTCAGCGGTGCGGCGAGCACGCGAGCGCGGTTGCCCTCGGACATGTGGGCGGCGAGCCGCTCGCGGGCCTCGGGGGAGCGGACGAGCAGCAGTCGCAGCGGGCTCGTGTTCATGGCGGTCGGACCCCATCGGAGCAGGTCGTACGCGGCACGGATCTGCTCGTCCGAGACGGGCTCGTCCGTGAACGTGTTCACGGTGCGAGCGGCCCTGAACAGCAGGTCCGCGGTGGTGTCGTCGATCGCGAGGGTGCCCGCGTCGATGTCGAGGGAGTCGAGGGCCTGCGCGTCGATGGTCACGGTTGCTTGAACGGTCAAATTGTTTGCCGGATTCCGTCGTCGACTGTGACCCCGATCACGTCCGCCGTCCCCGACTGCCGCGGACGGCGTGCGCGCCGACTACCCTGACCGCATGGCTGACGCGCTGGTTCCCGCCCCTCTCGTCCTCGGGATCGAGACCTCGTGCGACGAGACCGGCGTCGCCGTCGTGCGGGTCGGGCCGGACTCGTCCGAGCTGCTGTTCGACGCCGTCGCGAGCTCGATGGACGAGCACGCCCGGTTCGGTGGGATCATCCCGGAGATCGCCTCACGGGCGCACCTCGAGGCGATGATCCCGACGATCGAGCATGCGCTCGCAGGCGCCGGCGTCGGGCTGACGGACCTCGACGCGATCGCGGTCACGGCCGGCCCCGGTCTGGTGGGGCCGCTGACGGTCGGCGCTGCGGCGGCGAAGGCCCTGGCGGTCGCGCTGGACGTCCCGCTCTACGGGGTGAACCACGTGATCGGGCACGCTGCGGTCGACGAGCTCGTGCACGGGCCGTTCCCCGAGCGGCTGATGGCCCTCGTCGTGTCCGGCGGGCACTCGAGCCTCCTGCTGGTCGACGACATCGTCACCGGCGTCACCGAGCTCGGCTCGACGCTCGACGACGCCGCCGGCGAGGCTTTCGACAAGGTCGGCCGCCTGCTCGGGCTGCCGTATCCCGGCGGCCCGCACATCGACCGCCTCGCACGGGAGGGTGACCCGACGGCGATCCGCTTCCCGCGCGGACTGACCGCCGCGAAGGACCAGGCAGCGCACGCGTACGACTTCTCGTTCTCCGGGCTCAAGACGGCGGTGGCCCGCTGGGTGGAGGCGCGTCAGGACGCCGGCGAGGAGATCCCGCTCCACGACGTCGCGGCGTCGTTCGCCGATGCGGTCGCCGACGTCCTCACGGCCAAGACGATCGCAGCCTGCCGACGGCACGGCGTCGACACGCTCGTGATCGGTGGAGGCTTCTCCGCGAACTCGCAGCTGCGCGACCTCGCTGCCGTCCGCTGCGCCGAGGCGGGCATCGAGCTGCGCATCCCCCCGATCCGCTTCTGCACCGACAACGGCGCGATGATCGCCGCGGTCGGGGCGGCCGCCGTGCGGCGCGGCCTGCCGCCGTCGGCCCTGGACCTGCCCGTCGACTCGTCGATGCCGCTCGAGCTCGTCCTCGTCTGAGCAGTCGCCGGCTCGCCCTACAGGGGGCGTCCCGCCCGCATCTCGGCGACGAGCGACGCGACGACCGCATCGAGCTCGCCTCCGGCCCGCCGCGCGGCGGCGCGCTGCCGCTGGTAGCTCGCACCGCGGCGCAGGATCACCCGGACCGAGTCGAGCTCAGCGGAGCAGCCGAGACGCTCCGCCACCGGCTCGAGGTCGGCCAGGAGCTGGGTGACGGCATCGGTGACGAGCCCCTCCTCGCCTGACGAGTCGAGGATGATGATCGCGTCCATGCCGTAGCGCGCCGAGCGCCACTTGTTCTCCTGCGCGAACCATGGCGGGATCGTGGGCAACGGCTTGCCCTCGTCGAGGAGGGTCGAGTAGTGCTCGACGAGGCAGTGGGTGAGCGCGGCGAGCGCCTTGACCTCGGTGATGTTCGACGCGCCGTCGCAGATCCGCATCTCGAGAGTGCCGAAGCGCGGCGACGGCCGGATGTCCCACCGGACCTCGTCGAACTGGTCGATCACCCCGGTGTGCAGCATGTCCGCGACGTACGCCTCGAGCTGCTCCCAGCGTTCGAACTGGAAGCCCAGCCCCGCCGTCGGGAGCTGCTGGAACATCAGGGCGCGGTTCGACGCGTACCCGGTGTCCTTGCCGCCCCAGAACGGCGACGACGCCGAGAGGGACTGCAGGTGCGCGAACGTCGTGACCATCGCGCGCGAGATCGGCAGCACCTTGTCGCGGTCCTCGATGCCCACGTGCACGTGCACGCCGTAGATGAGCATCTGGCGGCCCCACCACTGCGTGCGGTCGATCAGGGTCGCGTAGCGCTCCTTGTCCGTCACCTTCTGGTGGGCCCACTGCGCGAACGGGTGCGTCCCCGCGCACATCAGCTCGACGCGCAGCGGGTCGGTGACCGTCCGTACCTCGGCGATCGCGCGCTCGAGGTCGTTGCCGGCCTCGCCGACCGTCCGGCACACCCCGGAGACCACCTCGACGGTGTTGAGCAGCAGCTCCTGCCGGATGCTCGGGTGCTCGCCGCCCTCGGGCGGGCGCACCGCGTCGAGGACGGTCTGCGCGACCTGCCGGAGGTCGCCCGAGTCCTTGTCGACGAGCGCGAGCTCCCACTCGATGCCCACGCTCGAGCGAGCGGACCGGGCGAACGGGATCTCCATGGGGACCATCCTGCCGTGCGGTGGCGGATGCGGGACCGTTCCCGGGGTGTCGGGTCCGGCGGACCCGCCGGATCGGGTCTGCCGGGTCAGACGGGGTCGACGAGCAGGACGACCTGGCGGCCCGCGACGCGGGTCAGCACGATCGTGGCCTCGGCGCTGCCGCGCAGGTCGAGCTGGGCGCGCAGCTGCTCGGGGACGACGGCCGTGCCGCGCTTCTTGATCGTCAGCCGCCCGACGTCGCGACTGCGCAGGTACGCCCGGAGGCGCTTGAGACCGAACGGCTGCGTGTCGAGGACCCGGTACGCAGTGGCGAGGGGTGTCGCGTGCTGCTGGTCGGCGGTCACGTAAGCGATCGTCGGGTCGATGAGCCGACCGTCGATCAGCTGCGCGAGCTCACCGACGAGCCCGGCACGGATCACCGCTCCGTCCGGCTCGTACAGGTACTCGCCGACCGCACCGACCGGAGCCGGGCCGAGGGCGGCGTCCGCACGCAGCGCGTGGGCGCCCCCCGTCGCGCAGCACGAGGGCGCTCCGCCCGGGGCCCTGAGGTGCGAGCGGCCCGAACCAGAGCCCGGCCTCGACGACGTCGCCGTCGACCGAGACCCACTGCGTCTCGGCGTCCGCGGGGAGCGCGCCGTGCGGGATCCCCGGGCCGACCTTCACGCCGAGGGCCGGTACCCGGGACCGCACGGCGAGCACGGCGTCCAGGGGCGGGGAGTAGGCCGTCGGGTCGTGGACCCGGCTGCCGGAGGTCGTCCGGCGCGCCGGGTCGGCGTAGGCGCCGTCGATCCCGGTGAGGTCGACGGTCAGCGAGTTGGCGTGCCGCACCTCGGACTCGGGGAAGTGCCGCAGGTTGACCGTCGCGAGGGCGGCGGTCACCTCGTCGGCGTCGATCGCCAGCACGCGCAGGCCCATGCCGGCGAAGGCCATCGCGTCCGCGCCGATCCCGCAGGTGAGGTCCGCCACGTGGGTGATCCCGGCGGCGACGTAGCGCTGCGCGTGACGTGCCGCGACCTCGAGGCGGGTCGCCTGCTCGAGGCCGGCCTGGGTGAAGAGCATGCCGTCGGCGAATGCGCCGAGCTTGTCGTGCGCCTTGGCGCGCAGGCGGGACTGGGTCAGCGCCGCGGCGACGAGGTCCGGGTCGAGCCCTTCGCGCCGCAACCGCTCGGAGATCGCGAGCGTGCGCGACTCGTCGTACGGCGGGAGCGCGCCGAGGAGGGCCCAGCCCTGGGGGCTCAGGAGGTGGGTCACGGCGGCGGCGTCCATGCCCGCGATCCTTCCACGTACGGCGGCGGTCGGATCGGCGCGGGGACGGGCGACGAGCAGGCCTGTTGGCACTCGCCTTGACCGAGTGCTAGGTCGCGCCTAGATTTGCTGCTGGCACACTCCGCAGGAGAGTGCCAGCTGCGCTGGTCGGTCTGTCCGGCACCCGCGACGACGGGCGGCCCTGCGGTGCGGCATCGGACATCACTGAAGAACTCACATGCGAAGGGGAGGTCCGCTGTGTCGGTCTCCATCAAGCCGCTCGAGGACCGGATCGTCGTCAAGACTCTCGAGGCAGAGCAGACGACGGCCTCTGGTCTTGTCATCCCGGACAGTGCCAAGGAGAAGCCCCAGGAGGGCGAGGTCCTCGCTGTCGGCCCGGGTCGTGTCGACGACAACGGCAACCGCATCCCGCTGGATGTGGCCGTGGGCGACAAGGTCATCTACAGCAAGTACGGCGGGACCGAGGTGAAGTACTCCGGTGAGGAGTACCTGATCCTCTCGGCGCGCGACATCCTCGCGATCGTCGTCAAGTAACGCTGCGGTTCCTGCACGGCCGGTCGCCCGTCGACCGGAGCGTATGACGAGGCCCCGCCCGGCAGCTGCCGGGCGGGGCCTCGTCATGTCCGTGGTGCGTCGCGCCAGGGGGTACGGGTCTCAGCCGGCCCGGCGCACCGGGTTGGCCAGGATCGCGACGCGCTCGTCCTCGGAGAGGCCACCCCACACGCCGTAGGGTTCGCGGACGGAGAGGGACTGGCGTCGGCACTGCTCGAGCACCCGGCAGGTCGCACACACGGCCTTGGCCGCCTCCGCGCGCCGGCGGCGTGCGGCGCCGCGCTCGCCCTCCGGGTGGAAGAACAGCGTGGGGTCGGCCTCGCGGCAGGCTCCGTCGAACTGCCACTCCCACAGATCCATCACTGGACCGGGCAGTCGTGAGATCTCGGCCATCTGCACTCCTCCACGTCGTGCGCCGGTGCCCGTCGCCCCGGTCATCCGTGACGACGTTCTGTCGGTGAGTCCGAGCGGCGGCGATGCGGCGCCGTCGACCTCATCTGCGTTGCCACGCTATAACCGCGTCATAAGTTGTTCAAGGCTCTGGTCAGATCTGGTTCAGATCTGCGGCGTGTCGCGATCGGTTGGAACGATTCGCCCCGTTTCACCCGGTGGGCCGACGTGCGTTCGCCACGCACCGTGGGCACAATCGAGGCATGCCCAGCTCCGCGCACCCTCGTGGCTCGGCCGGGCAACCGGCCTCGGGCGAGCCGACGGCGCCGGCCCTCACCGTCGCCGCGGTCGCACGTCGCCTCGGCGTCGCGCCCGCGACGCTGCGCACCTGGGACCGCCGCTACCGCCTCGGACCCTCGGCGCACCTGGCCGGCTCGCATCGTCGGTACACCGGTGACGACGTGGCCCGGCTCATGGTCATGCGCAGCCTCACGCTGGACGGCGTCGCGCCGTCCGAGGCCGCTCGGGTCGCGCTCGCGGCCGCGCCCGGCGGGGACGTCGCGCAGCTCGGTGACGCGCGCGGCGCGTATCTCGTCTCGGTCTCGTCGCGCGACCGTTCCACGCCGACCGCGGTCGTCGACGCCGTGCTCGCCGGCGACGAGGCGACCTCTCGACGACTGCTCGAGTTCTCCGACAACGACGACGTGCTCTCGTGGTGGAGCGAGCTGGTCGAACCTGCCCGTGCCGGCCTGGCGACCCGCACGGTCCTCGGACGACCGGGGGAGGACCCCGACGCGGTGCTCTACGGGGCGGTGCTCGGGGCGCTCCGGCGGCGGAGAGCACGCGGTTCCGCCTCGTCCGAACGGAACGCCGTCGTGCTCCTGCTCGCCGGGCCGGGCGAGGCCCGGCCGGTCGGCCTGCATGTGCTCGCGGCGGCGCTGTCCGACCGTGAGGTGGATGCACGGGTGGTCACCGGCGTGCTCGAGCCTCACCGCGTGCTCGAGATCTCCGCGATGACGAACCCCGCTGCGGTCGTCCTGCTCTCCGACGGGAGCTCGCCGGACCTGACGGTCGTGCACGCCCTGCACGAGGCCCGCCCGGAGCTGCCGTTGTTCTTGTCCGTCGCCGACGAACCCTCCGCGGTTGCGCTCCCGTGGGGGCCGATCGTGCACCGCAACCGGAGCCTCACCGGGCTGCTCCACGAGGTCCTCGCAGTCTGTCCCTGATGCCCTGCCACCAGGGGTGATCCTTTTCACCCCGGTCCAGGGCTCACCTCGGGGGCCCGACGGGTCGATACCTGAAGGACCAACGCGGAACCGGACCAGGCTGGGACTGCGGCACAGAGCGAGAGGGGACCCCCGAATGGGCGGTGTCGTGGTGTGCCACGGGTCATCGGCGGTGCGCGATCGACTGGTCACTGCGGCGCACGGCGTCCCGGGGCTCGCCCCGGTGCGGTCGGCGGCGTCTGCGGAAGAGCTGCTCGTGCTCGCGCGCCGCGCCGCGCCGACGATCGTGCTGCTCGACGCCCACCTTCCCGGCACCGGACCGGTCGAGGCGATCCGCCGGCTGCGGATGGTCGCGGACGGGACGACCGTCGTCATGCTCGCGGTCCCCGGTGACGAGGTCGCTCTCGACCGGGCCATCCACCTGGGTGCGCGCGGCTACCTGGCACCGGATGTCGGCGTCCCCGAGCTTGCCGCGGTGGTCGCCCACCTCACGACGGGACCGGTCCTCCACGCGCGCGTGGACGGGACGGCGCCTGCCGCGCCCCAGCCGCCGCGCAGCCCGACCAGCGCGCGTGCGCAGGTCGCCTCGATGAGCGCTCACTCCCCGAGACCAGTCGCCACCGAGACGGTCCTCACGAAGCGCGAGCTCGAGGTCCTCACCGGGATGAGCAACGGTCGCTCGAACTCGCAGATCGGGGCCGAGCTGTTCCTCAGCGAGGACACCGTCAAGACCCACGCCCGTCGGCTCTTCCGCAAGCTGGGCGCCGCCGACCGTGCGCAGGCCGTCGCGATCGGCATCCGCCGCGGCCTGATCAGCTGACCCGGCGGGCTCCGGGGCGCGCTCGACGCCCAGGCGACCGACGTATCATCGGCAGATGGTTGAGCCCGGAACCGTTGGACCCGACGCCCCCCCGCGACCCCTTCGCCTTCACCGGCCTGACGTACGACGACGTCCTCCTGCTCCCCGGCGAGAGCGACGTGATCCCCTCCGAGGTGAGCACGCAGACGCGGTTGACCCGGAACATCTCGATGGCGGTGCCGCTGCTGTCGGCCGCGATGGACACCGTCACCGAGGCCAGGATGGCGATCGCGATGGCGCGCCAGGGCGGCATCGGCGTCCTCCACCGCAACCTGTCGATCGACGACCAGGCGCACCAGGTGGACCTCGTGAAGCGGTCCGAGTCCGGGATGATCACCGACCCGGTGACCGTCGGACCGGACGCGACGCTCGCCGAGCTCGACGCCCTGTGCGGCAAGTACCGGGTGTCGGGCCTTCCCGTCGTGGACGGCGACCGCACGCTGCTCGGGATCATCACCAACCGCGACCTGCGGTTCGTGCCGCCGTCGGAGTTCGCGACCCGGCGTGTGCGTGAGGTCATGACCCCGATGCCGTTGGTCACCGCACCTGTCGGGATCACGCGTGACGACGCTGCCGCGCTCCTCGCCAAGCACAAGATCGAGAAGCTCCCGCTGGTCGACGCCGCCGGGCGGCTCTCCGGCCTGATCACCGTGAAGGACTTCGTCAAGACGGAGCAGTACCCCGACGCGACGAAGGACGACGAGGGTCGCCTGCGGGTCGCGGCGGCCGTCGGGTTCTACGGCGACGCGTGGGAGCGCGCGATGGCGCTCGTCGAGGCGGGCGTGGACGTCGTCGTGGTGGACACCGCGCACGGTCACGCCCAGGCGATGCTCGCGATGATCCGACGCCTGAAGTCCGACCCGGCCGCGCGCGGTGTGGACGTGATCGGGGGAACGTCGCGACGCGTGCCGGTGCCCAGGCGCTGGTCGACGCCGGCGTCGACGGCGTGAAGGTGGGCGTCGGTCCGGGATCGATCTGCACGACGCGGGTGGTCGCCGGTGTCGGGGTGCCGCAGATCACCGCGATCTACGAGGCGTCCAAGGCGACGACCCCGGCCGGGGTGCCGGTGATCGGCGACGGTGGGCTGCAGTACTCCGGGGACATCGCGAAGGCGCTCGTCGCGGGGGCGGACAGCGTCATGCTCGGCTCGTTGCTCGCCGGCTGCGAGGAGAGCCCCGGTGACCTGGTCTTCGTGAACGGCAAGCAGTTCAAGCACTACCGCGGGATGGGTTCGCTCGGGGCCATGGCGTCGCGCGGTCGGGTGTCCTACTCGAAGGACCGGTACTTCCAGGCGGACGTGGCCTCGGACGAGAAGATCGTCCCGGAGGGGATCGAGGGCCAGGTGCCCTACCGCGGTCCGCTCCGCGCGGTCGCGCACCAGCTGATCGGGGGGCTCCACCAGTCGATGTTCTACGTCGGGGCGCGCACCATCCCCGAGCTGCAGGACCGCGGCCAGTTCGTGCGGATCACCTCCGCCGGGCTCAAGGAGTCCCACCCGCACGACATCCAGATGACGATCGAGGCACCGAACTACACGACGCGCTGACCGCGCGACCTCACGCGGCTCAGTCGCGGAACGTCTCGATCTGCGCGCCGAGCTCGATCAGGCGTTCCTGGAGCTGCTCGTAGCCGCGCGAGATGATGTCGACGTTCCGCAGCACCGAGGTGCCGCGCGCCGCGAGCATCGCGAGCAGGATCACGACGGCCGGGCGCAGCGCAGGCGGGCAGCTCACCTCGGCGCCCGACCAGCGGGTCGGACCGACGACGTCGAGCCGGTGCGGGTCGAGGAGCCGGACGTCGGCGCCCAGACGTGTCAGGTCCGTCAGATGGATCGCGCGGCCCTCGTAGACCCAGTCGTGCACGAGCGTGTGCCCCTCGGCGCAGGCGGCGATGACGGCGAAGAACGGCAGGTTGTCGATGTTGAGCCCGGGGAAGGGCATCGGGTGGATCTTGTCGAGCGGTGCGCGGAGCGCGCTCGGGTGCACCGTCACGTCGACGAGTGCGGTGCGTCCGTTGCGGGCGAGGTACTCGTCGGACTGCGTGTACTGCAGTCCCATCTCGGCGAGGGTCGCGAGCTCGATCCGCATGAACTCGATCGGGATGCGCGCGACCGTGATCTCCGAACCGGTGACGATGCCGGCGGTGAGGAGGCTCATCGCCTCGACCGGGTCCTCGGACGGTGCGTAGTCGACGTCGGCGTCGATGTCGGCGAGGCCGTGGATGCGCAACGTCGTGGTGCCGATCCCGTCGATCCGCACGCCGAGGAGCTCGAGGTAGAAGCAGAGGTCCTGCACCATGTAGTTCGGGCTCGCGTTGTGGATCACGCTCACGCCCGGACGCCGGGCCGCCGCCATGATCGCGTTCTCGGTGACGGTGTCGCCGCGTTCGGTGAGCACCACCGTGACCTCGCCGTCCTCGCGGGGCGCGACCGTCGCGTGGTAGCTGCCTGCGGTGGCCTGCACGGACAGCCCGAACGGGCGCAGGGCGATCATGTGCGGCTCGACCGTGCGGGTCCCGAGGTCGCAGCCGCCCGCGTACGGCAGGTGGAACTCCGGGAGCAGACCGAGCAGCGGGCCGAGGAACATGATCACCGAGCGGGTCCGCTTCGCGGCGTCGACGTCGATCGCCTCGAGGTCGAGCTCACCGGGGACGTGGATCTCGAGGTCCCTGCCGTCGGGTGACCAGACGGCGGAGACCCCGATGCTCCGGAGGACGTCGACGATCCGGTCGACCTCGACGATCCGCGCGACGCCACGGAGCGTCGTGCGACCGCGGTTGAGGAGCGAGGCGCACAGCAGCGCGACGGCGCCGTTCTTGCTGGACTTGACGTCGATCCGGCCGGAGAGCCTGCGACCACCGGTGACCCGGAGGTGGGAGTGCTTCGCCTGGCCGATCGAGATGATCTCGCTGTCGAGCGCCGCGCTGATCCGGCTGAGCATGTCCAGGCTCACGTTCTGCGCGCCCTGCTCGATGCGGTTGATCGCACTCTGGCTGGTGCCGAGGACCTCGGCGAGCTGGGCCTGGGTGAGGCCGCGGTTCTGGCGTGCGCCGCGGACGAGCGCGCCGACCTGGGCGAGGTAGCCGGCCGGTTCGGTGACGATGGTCATGCCCCGACGCTAACTCATATATGAGATAACGCAACGTCGTCGTGCGGCCCGGAGGAGGGCGGCCGGGCAAACTGCGTGGTCAGTACCCGTTTCGTGATGTCGACCTCATGCCGGGAGAGCCGCGGTGTCGGCGACGGTCTCCGCCGGAGCGGCGTCGCGCCCCGGCCAGGTGAGCTCGGCGCCCGGGCCGTTCATCCCCCGTGAGGCCCGCCAGGAGTTGAACTCCTCGGCCCATGCCCGGTGCGCGGCGACCTGGTGCGCGTGCAGCGCATCCGGGGTGAGCTCGCGCAGGTGCGGGAAGCTGGCCGCGATCGCGGCGAGCACGTCGAGCGTGGCGACGACGTCGGCGTCGGCAGAGTGCAGGTTCGCGGTGTCGGAGATCTGGTACACCGCGCACAGGTCGGCGAGAGTGCGCTTGCCGCGTCGGTAGCGGGCCTCGGACCTGTCGAGCACGAGCGGGTCGATCACGGGGGAGACGGGCGCCCCGAGGCGTCCGGCGAGGGTCGGCAGCCCGTGGCGGCGCAGCTCCGCGTCGAGCAGCGACAGGTCGAACGACGCGTTGAACGCGACGACCGGCGTCCCCGCGGCGAGGGCGGTCGTGAGCGCGACCGCGATCTCCTCGAGCGCGACCGCGGGCGCCGCACCGTGCGCGCGGGCCTGGGCCGTCGTGATCCCGTGGATCGCGGTCGCGGCGGCGGGGATCTCGATGCCGGGGTCGATCAGCCAGGTCCGGACCACGGTCCCCGCTGCGTCCCGCCGCACGACGGCGGCGGTCACGATCCTGTCCCGGGTGACGTCGACCCCGGTCGTCTCGGTGTCGAAGCCGAGCAGGGGTCCGTCGGTCCAGCTCATCGTTCCTCCTGGTGGTCGTCCTGGGACAAGCGTGCCACCGGTGACCCACAGGCCCCGGTAGCCTGGACCGGTGAGCAACGAGATCGAGATCGGTCGCGGCAAGCGCGGACGCCGCGCGTACTCCTTCGACGACATCGCGGTGGTCCCCTCCCGCCGGACGCGTGATCCCGAGGAGGTGTCCGTCGGCTGGCAGATCGACGCCTACCACTTCGACCTCCCGATCGTCGCGGCGCCGATGGACTCCGTGATGAGCCCGGACACCGCCGTCGCGCTCGGGCGCCTCGGCGGGCTCGGCGTGCTCGACCTCGAGGGGCTGTGGACCCGCTACGACGACCCTCGCCCGCTGCTCGCCGAGATCGCCGGGCTGGACGCGTCCCGTGCCACCGCGCGGATGCAGGAGCTCTACGGCGCGCCGATCCGCGCCGAGCTGATCACGCAGCGCCTCAAGGAGATCCGCGCCGCAGGTGTGACGGTGGCCGGCGCGCTGTCCCCGCAGCGGACGCAGGAGTTCTCCCAGACGGTCGTCGACGCGGGCGTCGACCTGTTCGTCATCCGCGGGACCACGGTCTCCGCCGAGCACGTCTCGGGCCGCGCGGAGCCGCTCAACCTGAAGCGGTTCATCTACGAGCTCGACGTGCCCGTCATCGTCGGTGGCGCCTCGACCTACACCGCCGCCCTGCACCTCATGCGGACGGGTGCGGCCGGGGTCCTCGTCGGCTTCGGCGGCGGCGCCGCTCACACGACCCGGGTGTCGCTCGGGATCCACGCGCCGATGGCGACCGCTGTCGCCGACGTCGCCGCTGCGCGTCGTGACTACCTCGACGAGTCCGGTGGGCGGTACGTGCACGTGATCGCGGATGGCGGCGTCGGGCGCTCCGGCGACCTCGTGAAGGCCGTCGCCTGCGGTGCGGACGCCGTGATGGTGGGCGCCGCGCTGGCGCGCGCGGCCGAGGCCCCGGGCGCCGGGTGGCACTGGGGCTCCGAGGCGCACCACCCGCAGCTCCCGCGCGGCGAGCGGGTCCATGTCGGCACGACCGGCACGCTCCAGGAGATCCTGTTCGGTCCCGGCCGGCAGGCGGACGGCACGCTCAACCTCGTCGGTGCGCTGCGTCGGGCGATGGCCACGACCGGGTACTCGGACCTCAAGGAGTTCCAGCGGGTCGAGGTCGTGGTGTCCCCGTACCAGCCGCACTGAGCCTGCTCCCGACGTTCTCCCGATCGCCGCTCGTCCGTCAGGACGGGCGGCGATCGTCGTTCGTGGGCGGCGGTCGGGGGAGGTGGGTCGGCGGCGCCGAGATCGTGACGGCTCTGATCGTGCCGTCACCGATGACGCTGCGACCTCGACCGATGCCCGAGTGTGTCCGAAAATGTTGACATGACTGTGAAACGGGCGTAAACAATACGACACAGACATCCGACAGGCGGATGTCGGTGGACGACGGAGTCGACGTGTACGCACCGGAGCGACACCAGCTGATCCTGACCGCCGCACGCACGGACGGCCGGGTCGACGTCACGGCCCTCTCGCGCCAGCTCGACGTGACCCCGGAGACGGTCCGACGCGACCTCACCACCCTCGAGCGCCGCGGGCTGCTGCGCCGCGTCCACGGCGGCGCGATCCCGGTCGAGCGCCTCGGCGTCGAGCCCGGGCTCGCCGACCGCGAAGGCCGCTACGCGCAGCACAAGGACCGGATCGCGAAGCTCGCGGTCGACGAGCTCCCGGACGGCGGCTCGATCATCCTCGACGCCGGGACCACGACCGCACGCCTGGCCGAGCTGCTGCCCACCGACCGCGAGCTCACGGTGGTCACCCACTCGCTGCCGATCGCCATGATCCTGGCGAGCCGGCCCGGGATCACGCTCCACCTGGTCGGCGGGCTGGTCCGCTGGCGCACGCTGGCCGCGGTCGGCGGCTGGGCTCGCCAGGCGATCGCCGAGATCCACGCCGACGTCACGTTCCTCGGGACCAACGGCATCACGGTCGAGCACGGGCTGACCACGCCGGACCTCGCCGAGGCCCAGGTCAAGCGCGCCCTCGTGGACGCGGCCCGGCGCACCGTCGTGCTCGCCGACCACAGCAAGGTCGGGCGCACCGACTTCGCCCTGGTCGCACCGATCGACAGCGTCGACACCCTGATCACCGACTCCGAGGTCGACCCCGAGCTCGCCGACGAGCTCGAGGCGGCCGGCCTCTCGGTGGTGCGGGCATGATCCTCACCTTCACCCCGAGCCCGAGCCTCGACCGGGCGTACGACGTCGCGGAGCTGGCCGTCGGCGAGGTCAACCGCGCGAGCGGCACCCACGTCCACGCCGGCGGCAAGGGCATCAACGTCTCGCGGGCGCTCGCGCGCAACGGGGTCGCGACGGTCGCGGTGCTGCCGACCGGGGGACCGGACGGCGAGCAGCTCCTGGTCGCGCTCGAGCGTCAAGGGGTCTCGAGCCGCCCCGTCCCGGTGGCCGGCGACACCCGGAGCAACGTCACGCTCGTGGACCAGGACGGCGTGACGACCAAGATCAACGCACCGAGCCCTGAGCTCAGCACGGACGAGATCCGCGCGCTCGTCGAGGCGGTCGACGCCGAGGCCGCACGCGGTGCGCGGTGGATCGTCGCCGCCGGCAGCCTGCCCGACGGGTCCGGTGACCTCTTCTCACGTCTCGTCGAGGTCTCCCGGCGGCGCGGGGTGCCGCTCGCGCTCGACACCTCCGGTGCGCCGCTCCGCGACACGCTGGCCACGGGCGGGATCGCCCTGGTCAAGCCGAACGACGACGAGCTCGCCGAGCTCGTCGGCGCCGACCTGCACACCGTCGGTGACGTCCGTGACGCCGCTCGGGAGCTCATCGCCGCCGGGACCGGGGCCGTGCTCGTCAGCCTGGGGGCGCACGGCGCGATGCTCGTGACCCCGGACGGCTCCTGGTGGGCCGGCGGCACCGCGCTCGTGCCGCTCTCCACCGTCGGCGCCGGTGACACCACCCTGGCCGGCTATCTCAGCACGGACGGCTCACCGTCCGACCGACTCCGTCGCGCGGTGGCCTGGGGCCGCGCAGCCGTCCTGCTGCCCGGCAGCGACGTGCCCGACCCGACCCGGATCGACATCGCGGACGTCCGGGTCGTCGACGATCCCGACCCGCGACTCACCCTGAAGGAGCTGTGACATGAGCACGACCCCTCTGATCACTCCCGAGCTCGTCGCGATCGACCTGACGCTGTCCGACCGGGACGCCGTCACGCGCACGCTCGTCGACCTCTTGCACGCCGCCGGACGCGTGACGGACCCGGAGGGCTTCATGGCCGACGTCCGGGCCCGTGAGGCGCAGATGGCGACCGGCATGCCGGGCGGTATCGGCCTCCCGCACGCGCGGTCCGCCCACGTGGTCGCGCCGAGTCTCGCCGTCGCGAAGGTGCCGGGTGGCGTCGACTTCGGTGCCCCGGACGGCCCCGCGACGCTCGTGTTCCTCATCGCCGCGCCGGCCGAGGGCGATGGCGACCACCTCAAGATCCTGGCGGCGCTCGCGCGTCGTCTGGTGCACGAGTCCTTCCGCACGTCCCTGCTCCAGGCCCCCGATGCCGGCACCGTCGCCGACATCATCACCCGAGAGGTCGTCCTGTCATGAAGTTCGTCGCCGTCTCCTCCTGCCCGACGGGCATCGCCCATACGTACATGGCCGCCGAGGCCCTCGAACAGGCCGGCAAGGCAGCCGGTCACGAGGTGCACGTCGAGACCCAGGGTGCTGCGGGCTCGACCCCGCTCGACCCGCAGCTCATCGCCGAGGCCGACGGCGTCATCTTCGCCGCCGACCTCGAGGTCAAGGACCGTGACCGGTTCGCCGGCAAGCCGCTCGTCGACGTCGGCGTGAAGAAGGCGGTCCATGACCCCACCGGTGTCATCGCGATGGCCGTCGCCGCCGTCGAGCAGGGCATCGTCCCCGCGCAAGCCACTCGCGGCGCCGCCCGCGGCAGCGGCTCGGGCCCGGCCACCAAGGTCGACATGAACGCGCCGGTCGGCACCCGGATCCGCCAGTGGCTGATGACCGGCGTGTCCTACATGATCCCGTTCGTCGCCGCAGGCGGCATCCTCATCGCCCTCGGCTTCATGGTCGCGCAGGCGGCGTGGGGCAACACCGGGGCCATCGAGGTCACCAAGGTCTCGGTGACGGACCTGGTCGCGAACTTCAACGTCCTGTCCGGTCGGGACTGGGCCGGCGTGCTGTTCCACACCGGGGCCCTCGCCTTCGGGTTCCTCGTCCCCGTGCTGTCGGGCTTCATCGCCTACGGCATCGCCGACCGACCCGGCCTCGTGCCCGGGTTCGTCGGTGGCGCGATCGCCGGCGCGATCGGCGCCGGCTACCTCGGTGGTCTGGCCACCGGGTTCCTCGCGGGATTCCTCGCCCTGTGGATCAGCCGCTGGAACGTCCCCAAGGGCGTGCGCGGGGTGATGCCGGTCGTCGTGACGCCGCTGCTGTCCACGGCGATCACCGGGATCGTCATGCTGGTCGTCATCGGCAAGCCGATCGCGAGCATGATGTCCGGCCTCACGAGCTGGCTCAACGGGATGTCCGGTGCGAACCTCATCCTCATGGGCGCGCTGCTCGGCGCGATGATGGGCTTCGACCTCGGCGGTCCGGTCAACAAGGTCGCGTACACGTTCGCGGTCACCGGCCTGGCGACCGAGGGCCTGACGGCCGGTGCCGTGCAGTACCGCGTGATGGCGGCCGTGATGGCCGCAGGCATGGTCGCTCCGCTCGCCATGGCGCTCGCGACGTTCGTCCGCAAGTCGCTCTTCACGCATGCGGAGCGCGAGAACGGCAAGGCCGCGATCCTGCTCGGTCTGTCGTTCATCTCCGAGGGTGCGATCCCGTTCGCCGCCGCTGACCCGTGGCGCGTGATCGTCTCGTCCGTCGTCGGGTCGGGGGCGACCGGTGCCGCCGTGATGGCGTTCGGGTCCGGGCAGATCGCCCCGCACGGCGGGATCTGGATCCTGCCGCTCATCACGAGCCCGTTCGGGTTCTTCGTCGCCCTCGTGATCGGCGTCCTCATCACGGCAGCGATCGTCGTCGCACTCAAGAGCATGAGCCCGAGCCCGATCGCCGTGGCCGAAGAGGCCGCCGACGAGCAGGCCGCGCTCGTCGGACAGGCCGCCTGACCGGTTCAGCGCTCCCGGGGTGGGGGGTCGACGGGTTGTCGACCCCCACCTGTCGGCGGTCCCGCTGTCGACCCTCACCTGTCGGCGGTCCCGCTGTCGACCCCCACCCGTCCACGTCGCTCCCTCCCGGGTGCGGCCCCTCGACCTCCCCGCGCGGAGGGGTACGCCCTCCGACGCCTCCAGATTGGACACCGCTCATGCCGCAGCGCACCGTCGCCGTCGCGTCCCGCGTCGGGCTCCACGCCCGGCCCGCCTCCTTGTTCACCCAGGCCGTCGCGGCGTCCGGGCACACCGTGACGATCGCGAACGGCGACGGCCCCGCCGTCGACGCGTCGAGCATCCTCATGGTGATGACGCTCGGAGCCGGCCACGGGGCCCTCGTCACCGTGACGGTCGACGGCCCGGAGGCCGACCGCGTGCTCGGCGAGCTCGTCGAGCTCCTGGAGACCGACCTCGACGCGCCCGAGGCGTCCTGATGCCCACCGCTGCGCCTCTGCTGCTGACCGGGGTCGGCGTCGGACGGGGCGCGGTCGTCGGGCCGGTCGCCCAGGCGCAGCCACCGCTGGACGTCGCCCCCGACGCAGTCGTCGGCGCCAGCCCGGCCGAGTCGGGCGAGATCGTCGAGGCGGCGTTCCTGGCCGTCGCGGAGAAGCTCCGCGCGCAGTCCGAGGCCGCAGCAGGCACGGTCCGAGAGGTGCTCGCCGCCACGGCCGGCATCGCGGCGGACACCGCGCTCCGCTCGCAGGTCGGCACCCGGATCGCCGCGGGGGAGCCGCCCGTCGCCGCGATCGACGCGGTGGTCGACGGGTTCGCCCAGATGTTCGCCGCCGCGGGCGGGTACCTCGCCGAACGCGTCACCGACCTGCACAGCGTGCGTGAGCGCGTCGTCGCGACCGCGCTCGGCCTCGCGACGCCGGGGGTGCCGGAGCTCGTCGTCCCGAGCGTCGTCGTGGCCCGGGACCTCGCGCCGGCGGACACCGCGGCACTGGACCTGGCCAAGGTGCTGGCGATCGTGACCGAGCTCGGCGGCCCGACCGGGCACACCGCGATCATCGCCGGGCAGCTCGGCATCCCGTGCGTGGTCCAGGTGTCGGGTGCGACCGACCTCGCCGACGGCCTCGTGATCGGCGTCGACGCGAAGGCCGGCACGGTGCAGGTCGAGCCGGGCGTCGACGTGCAGCAGAGCTTCGTGCAGCGGCAGCAGGCGCTCGACGCGCTGGCGTCGGACGTGGCCGCGGGCGGGACCTCCGACGGTCGCGTCGTCGGGCTGCTCGCGAACATCGGGACGGCAGCCGATGCGGTGCGGGCAGCCACCACGTCGGTCGAGGGCGTCGGGCTGTTCCGCACCGAGGTGCTGTTCCTGGAGCGGTCGACCGCACCGACGGTCGACGAGCAGGCCGACGTGTACGCGCAGGTGCTGAGCGCTCTCGGCGGACGGAAGGTCGTCGTGCGCACCCTGGACGCCGGCGCGGACAAGCCGCTGGCGTTCGCCCACCAGGCGTCCGAGGAGAACCCGGCGCTCGGCGTGCGTGGGTACCGGCTGGTGCGCACCAGCCCAGACCTGCTCGACACCCAGCTCCGGGCGCTGGCAGCGGCGCAGGACCGCACCGGGATCCAGCCGTGGGTGATGGCGCCGATGGTCTCCACGCCTGCCGAGGCAGCCGCCTTCGCGACCGCGGCCCGCGCCCACGGGCTGACGACCGTCGGGGTGATGGTCGAGGTCCCGGCCGCGGCGCTCCGCGCCCGGGAGATCCTCGCCGAGGTCGACTTCGTGTCCCTGGGCACCAACGACCTGGCCCAGTACACGATGGCCACCGACCGGCTGCGTGGAGAGCTCGCCGACCTGCTCGACCCCTGGCAACCCGCGGTGCTGGACCTGGTCGCCGCGACCGCGCGAGCCGGGGTGCAGGCAGGCAAGCCCGTGGGCGTGTGCGGGGAGTCCGCCGGCGACCCGTTGATGGCCCTGGTCCTGACCGGGCTGGGCATCACGAGCCTGTCCATGTCACCGGCCTCCACCGCGACCGTGCGCTACGCGCTGCGGCAGCACACCCACGCCCAGTGCCAGGAGATGGCCGCCGCCGCGCTGGCTGCGACCGACGCGAGCGCCGCGCGTGCCGCCGTCGGCGACCTGCTCGCCCCCCACACCCGCGACACCCTCCTGTAGGGCCGGACACCGGGAACCCGGCGTGCCGGGCCGCGGCCCCTACCGCCGGGTGAGACCACGGGCGTGGTCCGGCGCCCTCCGGGGCGTGGCGTCGTAGCCTCGTGTCATGTCGCACGAGCCGGGCTCCGAGCCCTTGGACGAGAGCACCCCCCACGGTGAGACGGCGCCCGACGGGGCCTCGCACACCGACCTGGTCGACCCGTGGACCGACCCGCGCGGGACGTACGTGCTCGAGCCGGACGACATCCGCTCGCTGCTCGCGCGCATCGTCGTGTCACCGGGCGCGGCCACGCAGACGACCCACGCCCCGTTCACCGGCGGGCCGCTCGCGGCCGTCCCGCTCTCCACCCCGGACGACGTCGCACGGGCCGCCCGGCAGGCCCGCGCAGCCCAGCGCACCTGGGCCGCCGTCGACCTGGCGGATCGCGCGGCGGTGCTCCTGAGGTTCCACGACCTCGTGCTCGAGGAACAGTCGGACGTGCTCGACCTCGTGCAGCTCGAGAGCGGGAAGTCGCGGCTCAGCGCCTTCGAGGAGGTCGCGGACGTCGCGATGGTCGCGCGGCACTACGCGCGGCGAGGCGCCCAGTACCTCGCACCGCAGCGCACGCGCGGGTTCGCGCCGGTCCTCACGTCGGTGCGGGTGCTGCGGCACCCGCTGGGCGTCGTCGGCGTCATCTCGCCCTGGAACTTCCCCCTCACCCTGTCGATGGGGGACATCCTCCCGGCCCTGCTGGCAGGCAACGCCGTCCTGCTGAAGCCCGACACGCAGACGGTCCTGACGGCGCTCTGGGGCGTCGAGCAGCTCGAGGCCGCCGGCCTCCCGGCCGGTGTCGTCCAGGTCGTCGTCGGCGACGGCCCGACGATCGGCGGTGCGGTGATCGACCACGTCGACCACGTCGCCTTCACGGGCTCGACCGCGACGGGCCGCGTCGTCGCCGCCCGTGCCGGCGAGCGGCTGATCAGCGCGAGCCTGGAGCTCGGCGGCAAGAACGCGATGTACGTGGCCGAGGACGTCGACGTCGACACGGCCGCCGAGGGAGCCGTCCGCGCGTGCTTCTCGAGCACCGGCCAGCTCTGCCTCTCGGTCGAACGCCTCTACGTCCACGAGGCCGTCGCCGACGAGTTCATCGAGGCGTTCGTGCGCAGGACCCGTGCTCTGAGGCTCGGGACCGACCTCGACTACCGGACGGACGTCGGGTCGCTGACGTCGGCCGCGCAGCTCGCGGCGGTGACGGATCACGTCCTGGACGCCCTCGCGCACGGCGCCCGGGTGCTCACCGGTGGCGTCCGACGTCCGGACCTGGGGCCGCTCTTCTACGAGCCGACCGTGCTGACCGACGTCTCACGCGAGGCCCGGCTCTACTCCGACGAGACCTTCGGCCCGGTGGTGTCCGTCTACCGGGTCGCGTCCGACGACGAGGCCGTCGCCGCGATGAACGAGGGGGACCTCGGCCTGAACGCCAGCATCTGGACGCGGGACGTGGCCCGGGGACGGCGCCTCGCCGCGCGGGTCGTCGCCGGGACGGTCAACGTCAACGAGGGGTATGCCGCGGCGTGGGCGTCCGTCGCCGCGCCTCAGGGTGGGGCCAGGACCTCCGGTCTCGGCCACCGTCACGGTGCCGAGGGGATCTGGGCGACGACACGGGTCCAGACGGTTGCGGTGCAGCGCGGGGTGCACGGGATCCCGGGACTGCGGTCACTGTTCCCCGGCAACCCGACCGGCGTGGGTCTCGGGCGGTTGTACGCCCTGCCGGGGCAGCAGGTGTCGGCGGCGTTCACCCGGGCGCTGCGGGTGATGAAGGCGCTGCGGCGCGCGTGACCGCGCCGGCCCGGTGTACCTGACCGCGCAGATGGGCCCACTGGGCGGCGGAGCCCACACCGGCCGGGGCGGGCGATGGTCAAAGGACGGGGATCTCGTCGCGATCACGTGTGACGGGCAGACGTACCTACGCGCTGCGGCTCGGCTCGTCGCCAGCGACCCTGGCCATCTCGTCGACTCGCGCAGGCGCGAGCACCTCATCGAGCAGCAACCGGAATGCTCCTCGCGCACCCGCGGTGTCAGGATCTGTGGTCGCGCTGACGACCAGATTCTGAGCGGCGATCGGCAAGCACCGTTGAAAGAGCTCGGCGCGCACCGATGCGACGAGGGGGGCGGACTGCGACAGGCTGCCCGCAAGAATCACTCGACCTGGGTTCATGAAGTTCACGACACCCGCCAGAGCTGCACCGATGTGCGAGCCGGCCTCGCGGAGCACCGCGACAACCCGTGGGTCTCCGCTCTGCCCCAGCGCGACGATGTCTCGCGGTGTGTCGAGCTCGTACCCGAGCTCGGCGAGCTGCGCTGCGATCGCCGCTCCACTGGCGGTCGACTCGAGACAGTTCTCGATGCCGCAGACACAGCGGATCGCCGCCGACGCGGCAGCGGGCGAGTGACTGAACTCTCCTGCGGCGCCATTGACACCGCGAAGTAGCGCGCCTCCCGCGACGATGCCGCTGCCGATCCTGCGTCCCAGGAGGACCGCCAGGAAGTAGTCACCGCTCCTGTCGCCGTCCGACATCTCGGAGATGGCGACCAGGTTCGCGTCGTTCTCGACCAGGACGAGCGCGTCTGTGTGCGGCACGAAGAGGTCCGGGACCACGACGTCGCTCCACGTCTGCAGGAAGGACGGAAGCACCGCGCGGCCAACGGACTGCTCGACCGGCGCGGGGAGGCCGACGGCGACACCTCGGATCCGCTCGGTCGGCACCTCGAGGGGGCCGGTCATCGTCTTCACCGCATCCCAGATCATCGACACGGCCTCGGCCGGCGTCTCGCCCGCGCGGGCGTCCAGGCGGGTCGCGCCGACGATGACACCTTCAAGGTCCGCAATCGCCACACGATGAACGCGGACTCCGGGCTCGATCGCGACCACGTATCCGGACGTGGACGCAATCCTGAGATGACGCGCCCTTCGCCCGCCGCGCGACTCGAGGGCACCGTCCTCGGTCACGAGGCCGAGCCGTTGCAGCGACTCGACGCGCAGCCCGACGGTCGAGGGTGACAGGCCGGTGTGTCGAGCGATCTCCGAGCGTGAGGTGGCGACCTTCGACCGGATCAGCCAGAGAACATCGCCGACGGTGCCAGTGCCGGACTCTCGGTCCCCATGGTGTGTGGAAGGCGTCATGGCGTCACTATACCTCTCAGTCTCGAACGACATTGGCCGACCATCCACTTGCTTCGTTCGAAAATCGAATGCTACGGTGTGCGGCACGACGACCAGACCGGAGTACGGAGGCGCTGGCACGACCGCTCCCACCGACTTCGACGACCATCGGCCCGGCTCATCTCGCGGCGTGCACCCGGTCCATCACCCACCTCGACCTGGTTCGCCACGAGCGCCGACGAGAGAGACTCGTCGGGGACGACTTGATCTCACATTGGAGTGAGCACATGAAGCGCCAATACTTGATGGCGGCCACAGCCGTCGCCGCGCTAGCGCTTGTACTGTCTGCCTGCACAGGCGGGGACGGCAATCGGAGCAGCACCGCATCGAGTGACAACGCATCTGCCGGATTCGGGGGCACGATTCGCGTCGCGGGAATTCCGGCAACCATTGACCCGATGTCGACAAGCCAACGTGCCGCGGGGCGTGTCGCCGCTCAAGCGTGCGAAGGGTTGTTCGCGAGCACGGCGGACCTCGGCGTCGCCGATGGTCTGGTCGACACGTGGACCTACGACGAGGCCACTCTCACGTACCACTTCGCACTTCGGCATGGCGTTCCTTTCCAGGATGGAACCATGCTCAAGGCGGCTGACGTGGTTGCCTCCCTCGACCGGTACGCGGCGAGCGCACCAGGAGCAACCTTCGGCGGGCTCGTGAAGACCATCGAAGCGAAGGGCGACTTCGATGTGGACCTCGTCCTCAAGACCCCGAGTGGGGCGATCCCGGCGCTGCTCGCAACGCCGGACACCGCCGCGTACATCATGCCGGCGAGCTTGGTGGAAGGTCGCGATCCGACCGATGCGCTGCAGAAGCTCGTCTGCACCGGTCCCTACAAGCTGGACAGCTACGTTCCCGACGAGTCCGTCGTCTTGACGCGATTCGACAAGTACGCCGCACGCACCGAGCCGAGCGATGGAGCGGCAGGCGCGAAGGTCGCGTATGCCGATGAGATCGACTTCGTCCCGAGCTCCGACGCGAACGTCGCCAACCTCATCATCTCCGGCGAGGCGGACGTTGCGCCGGACTTCGCGCTCGACCAGGTCCCCACTGTGGAATCCGAGCCTGGCGTCACCGTGAACGCCATCCCCAGCGGTGCGTTCCCGCTCATGGAGTTCAACACCAAGACCGGCGTGATGGCGAACCAGACACTGCGACAGGCGGTTCAAGCCGCGCTTGACGACACGTCGATCATGGCTGCGGTCGCGCCGAACAAGAAGTATGTGACGCTTGACTCCAGCCTGATGCCCAAGGGGTCGCCGTGGTACAGCCAAGCGGGCGCCGACTCGTACAACATGCACAACGTCGAGCTCTCGAGGCAACTCCAGAAGAAGGCAGGTTACGCAGGAGAGCAGATCGTCCTCATCTACCGCGCCTCGGACACGTACACGCCGGTGGTCGTGCAGCAGCTGCAGGATGCGGGCTTCAACGTGAAGGCGGTTCTGCTGGACACGGCGGCCTTCGTCGCGACTCGCAAGGATGACGCGAAATGGAACCTGTTCATGTCTGGCGGAACGAGTTATGGAGACCCATTGACCGTGGTGTTCCTCAGCCCGTCGTTCCCCGGTTGGTGGGACACCCCGCAGCAGCAGCAACTGCTGGCGAAGTTCAAGGAGGGGGCCGACCAGAAGACCCGGCAGGCGGTGTGGACTGAACTTCAGGGACTCATCTACGAACAGGTGCCGTTCGTGCGGTTCGGCGGTCGATCGCAGATCGATCTGACGAGCAGCAACATCGGCAACTACCCGCTGGTGAGGGGCACCGCGCGCGGCTTCTACAACGTGACCGTCAAGAAGTGAACCACGGCCCGTCGCCCACCAGAGGAGGACGCATGTCTCGCAAAGGCCGAATCGCGAAACGTCTCCTTCGTGAGCCGCATGCTCTGGTGGGCGCGGGTCTGCTCCTGCTCATCGCCGCGACGTCGCTCCTTGCTCCGCTGATCAGTGGGGACCCGACTCGCGTGGAACCGCTCAATCGGCTCGCTCCCCCGAGCGCCTTGCATCTCTTCGGAACGGACAACCTCGGACGGGACGTCTTCGCGCTCACCATCTGGGGTGGGAGAGTCGCGTTGGTGATAGCGGTCACCTCGACGCTGCTCGCGGTGACCGTCGGATTCATCATCGGTGTCCTCGCCGGCTACTTCCGTACCTTCGACGGCGTTGTGATGCGTGTCATGGACGGTCTGATGTCGTTCCCGACCGTGGTGCTGATGATCAGTCTTGTCGGAGTCATGGGGAACGGCCCCACACCGCTTGTCGTGGGCATGGCGATCACCATGGTCCCGGCAACTGCGAGGCTGGTCCGAGGGACCTCGCTCGCAGCGAAGCAGCAGACGTCTGTCGAGTCGGCACGCGCCATCGGAACCCGCGTCCCGCGCATCCTCCTGCGCTACATCGCCCCTGAAGGGGTCTCAGTCGTGATCGTGCAAGTCACCATGTCTCTCGCCACCGGGATCCTCGTGATAGCCGCACTCTCCTTCATCGGCATCGGGCTCGATCCGTCGACGCCGACATGGGGCGGGGCGCTCTCCGCTGCACAGCAGTACTTCAAGCCGGCGTGGTGGATGGCGGTCTTTCCCGGCCTGGCGATCTTCGTGACGGTGCTCGGGCTCGTGCTCCTCGGCGATGCCCTGCGCGACGTCCTCGATCCGCGCTCACCGTCGAGGGGGATGGCATGATCGTCTACGCCTTTCGGCGGCTACTCGCCCTCCTGCCGACAATCGTCGTGCCCATGGTTCTCCTCTTCGTACTCCTGCGTCTCGCACCTGGCGGTCCGGCTGCAGCGCTCCTTGGAGACGATGCGACGCCTGAGCAGATCGCGGTGCTCCAACAGCGGCTCGGCCTCGATGAACCCTTGTGGCGGCAGTTCGGCGACTTCTTCGCGGGACTCGTGCGTCTCGACTTCGGCGACTCGCTCTTCTTGCACTCCAGCGTCACCGGGCTCGTGCTGGACAGGCTTGTCGTGACTGCAACGTTCGTGACGCTATCCATGATGTTGGCTCTCGTCACGGGGGTCGCTGGAGCGCGCGTGGCATCTCGTTTCCACAACCGTCTGCCGGATCGACTGCTGGTCGGACTCGCAGTGGTCGGCAACGCGATACCGAGCTTCTGGCTCGCCGTCATGCTGGTAGGGATCTTTGCCGTGCAGCTCGGATGGTTACCTGTGGCGGGTTACGCTCCGCCGAGCAATCCCGCAGCATGGGCGCGGCACCTCGTCCTTCCCGTGGTGTGTCTCGGCGTCCTCCAGGGCGCGCAGCTCTTCCGCTACGCCCGGACGGCGATGCTGGACTCGATGCATCAGCCCTTCGTCGCGACGGCGCGATCGCTCGGACTGCCCGAGAAGACCATCCACAGTCGCTATGTCACGCGTATGACCCTTGTTCCTGTGGTGACGGTCTTCGGTTTGAGTCTTGGAACCCTGCTCGGCGGTGCGGTGATTCTCGAGACGGTGTTCTCGCTTCCGGGTCTGGGCCAGCTGTTGCTCACCGCGGTCCAGCGGCGCGACTACCCGCTCATCCAGGGATGCGCCTTCTTCATCGCCGTCATCATGGTTCTCGCGAATCTGGCCGTCGACCTCTTCTATGCCTACGCCGATCCTCGGATCCGCTACGGGAAGGCGGAATGATGCAGATGGCTTCTCCCGTTCCCACGTCGAGCACGCTGTTGCGGCTCGACAGTGTCACAGTGTCCGTCTCGCACCGGGGGCAGGATGCACTTGAGCTCGTCACCGGCGTGACCCTCGATGTCCGTGAAGGCGAGTGCCTCGCCATCGTCGGGGAGTCAGGATCGGGAAAGAGCATCACAGCCCTTGCGATAGCTGACCTGCTCGACTCGAACATGTCAGTCGCAGGCTGCATCGAGTACGACGGTCGCGAGCTCACTGAGCTCGAGCCGGACCGACGTAGGGCATTAGCCGGCCAGGAGATCGGATTTGTCTTCCAGGATGCGATGTCGGCGCTGCATCCTCTCATGTCGATCCGGGAACAGATGATCCGTCCCATCCGGCATCATCAGGGGGTTTCCGCCAAAGCGGCGGAGTCCCGTGCGCGCGACATGCTCGAACGAGTCGGGGTCCCGCGCGACCGCAATGTGCTCAGCAGCTACGTCCACCAACTATCTGGGGGTCTTCGCCAGCGTGTGATGATAGCGATGGCGCTCGCAAACGGTCCACGGCTGGTCATCGCCGACGAGCCGACGACAGCGTTGGACGCGGCCGTGCAAGGTCAGATCATGGAGCTTCTCAGTGAATTGCGGCGTTCAGAGGACCTGGCGATGATTCTTATCAGCCACGACATCTCCATCGTCGCGCGACACAGCGACCGTGTGGCGGTCATGTATGCCGGACAGATCGTGGAGACGGGGCCGACACGCGAGGTCATCAACCGCGCCCGGCATCCGTACTCGCGCGCACTGATCGACGCGTCGCCGGAACGGGCTCGCGCACCGAGGCGTCTCCCGACCATCCCGGGGCAGGTGCCTGCGCTGGATCAGCTGCCACTCGGCTGCCGATTCCAGCCACGATGCACGTTCGCAGTCGACGGGTGCTCAGAGCCTCAGGCGCTGCGCCCGCAAGGCGTGGAGCGCCTCGCGCGCTGCTGCAATCCGTTGGGTGGTGCCGAGTGAGTGACGATGCTGTGCTGCGGATGACGCAGGTTCGCAAGAGCTATCGGGTCGGGCCCGTCGGCAAGAAGACCACGCTGTTCGCCGTCAAGGACATCGACCTGATCGTGCGTCGCAACGTCGTCATGGGGTTGGTCGGTGAGAGCGGAAGTGGCAAGTCGACTCTCGGACGGCTTGCGATAGGACTCATCCCGCCGACGGCTGGACGCATCGAGTGCGCGGGTGAGGACATTGTCGCGTTGCGGGGCGAGCGCCTGCGTCGGCACCGGCTGCGGATGCAGATGATCTTCCAGGACTCCGGAAGCTCGCTCAACCCACGCCTCACCCTGCGAGAGCTGCTGGAAGAGCCGCTCGTCGTGCAGCGGCAAGGAACCCGTGCCGAGCGGGCTCGTCGTGTTCTGAGGGTCGCGGACGAGGTCGGGTTGAGTGAACGTTGGCTCGCGAGATTGCCTCATGAGTTCTCCGGTGGCCAGCGCCAGCGCATTTCAATAGCGCGCGCACTCGTTCTCGAGCCCGAGTTCATCGCTGCTGACGAGCCGGTGTCGGCGCTTGATGTCTCGGTTCAAGCCCAGGTGCTCAACATCATGAAGGACGTCCAGGAGGATCGCGGACTGACAATGCTGTTCATCTCGCACGACCTCGGGGTCGTCAACTTCATGAGCGACGAGGTGACGGTGCTGCACCACGGAGAAGTCGTGGAACGTGGCTGCGCTGCGGAGATCATGTCGAGTCCCCAGGATCCGTACACGCAGACCCTGGTCGCCGCAGCGCGCATCGCTGGTCCTGATCCGGATGGGCCCGAGTCGTGACGGTCAAGCTCACCGAGATGGTTGCGATGCGCGACGGTGTCCGCCTCGCGACCGACGTCTACCTTCCGGATCACGGGGCGACGCTTGGACCGATCATCGAGCGCACGCCGTACGGTCGGACTCACGTGGTCCGTGACGTCGCTCTCGACCGCATGCGGCGTCACATCGACGACCTGTGCGCGGCGGGGTTCGCTGTCGTGACCCAGGACTGCCGCGGCACGGGCGACTCCGAAGGCACGTTCACGAAGTACGTGAACGAGGCGGATGACGGCCTCGCGACCGTCGCGTGGGCGGAACGGCAACCGTGGTGGACGCACGGCGCGATTCTCGTAGGCGTCTCGTACGGGGCCCACGCCGCGCTCGGTGCGGCACTGGGCGCTGGAGAGAGAGTCGCCGGCCTGCTGCTGGATCGCGGTGGCTTGTGGAGCGCGTTCCACGAAGGGATTCGACTCAATGGCGCATTCGAGCTCAAGCAAGCCTCCTGGGCACTCGGCGAGGCGCAGCGCGCAGCGCGCGACGATCAGGATCGTCTGCGGGAGCTCGCCTTGGGCAGTCAGGACCTTGGTTCGTGGCTGACTCGCTTGCCCTGGCGGCACGGCAGGTCACCACTGCGCTTCGACCCTCAGCGCGAGGCAGACTTGCTCGATCTCTGGAGCCGTCGAGCCTTCGATGGCTTCTGGACGCAGCCGGGACTCATGGCCGAAGGCAGAGTGGAGGCGATCGCCGTCGCTCCCTCGCTGCACATCAGCTCCTGGTACGACCTCTACGCCTCCTCGGCGGCGAAGCTGTTCAGGGCCATGCAAGCGCGCCCCGGAGGAGATGCGTATCTGGTGCTCGGTCCGTGGACGCACTCGGGGATGGCTGACACCTTCGCCGGTGAAGTCGAGTTCGGACCCGCGGCGAGAATCGAGGAGGCCGTTGGCACGGATCTCCTGGGACTTCGTCAGAAGTGGCTTGAGTACTGCGCGTTCGGGAGCGAGCCGTTCAGTGAGCGAGTGCTGTTCTTCGTGATGGGTGGAGGCAGCGGCGACGTCATTGACGGGCGTCTCCTGCACGGAGGCGGCTGGCATACGTCCAGTTGTTGGCCCCCCACGGCAACGACGACCCTGACCTTGAAGCTTGGTTCTCGCGGCGACCTGCTCGGCGAAGAGTCCCGAGAGGACCCCGAGTGCTTCATCCTCTATGAGTACGACCCAGCTCATCCGGTCCCGACGATCGGCGGCAGCATCGGCTCGCACCCGGGCGTGTTTGCGCCGGGAGCCTTCGATCAGGTCGAGCGCCCCGGAGTCCTCGGGTGCTCGGAGCCGTACTTGCCTCTCATGGCACGGCCTGACGTGCTCAGCTTCTCGACCGGTCCCCTAGGTGAGGACCTCATCGTCGCTGGCTCCCCGGTGGTAACCATGGACTTCCTGACGTCCGCGGCCGACACCGATGTCGCTGTCAAGCTCGTGGATCACTACCCGCCGTCGTCCGACCGCCCTGATGGCTTTGCCATGAATGGGACTGCCCCCGGTCTGGTTGACACTCGGGGTTGATGGTTCTCAGGCCGCGTCTGCGGCTGCGTAGATCATCTCAAACTCGACGGGGGTGAGCTTGCCCAGGGCGCGCTGTCGGCGGCGACGGTTGTACTTGGTCTCGATCCAGGTCACCATCGCCAGCCGGAGCTCCTGGCGGGTGTCCCAGCGGCGGGTGTCCAGGACGTTCTTCTGGAGCAGGGAGAAGAAGCTCTCCATGCTGGCGTTGTCGCCGGCTCCGTATGAGCGGCCCATCGAACCGACCAGGCCGTTGTTCGCGAGCAGGCGCTGGGTCTTCTTGGCGCGAAATTGACCGCCCCTGTCCGAGTGACAGATCGTTCTCACCGGTGAGCGCAGGGCGATCGCGTTCCGCATCGCTGAGACCGCCAGCGACGCCTTCATCCGCGAGTCGATGGAGTAGCCCACGATCTTGTTGGAGTACAGGTCCTTGATCGCGCAGATGTAGAGCTTGCCCTCGCGCGTGGGGTGCTCGGAGATATCCCACAACCAGACCTTGTTGGGAGCCTCGGCGACGAACTCGTGACGGACCACGCCGTGCTCGTCAACCACCGCGAGGAGGTCGTCATGCGGAGCGGGGCCGGTGGCACCTGGCTTGCTGGTCTTCTTCTTCGCATGAGAGGCGTAGATGCCGGCGATGCCACACAGCCGGTGCACGCGGTTCTCGCCCACGACGATGCCGTGCTCGTCGGCCAGCTCGTCGGTGAGGAACCTGTAGCCCAGCGTCGCATCGTCCTGATGGATCTCGTAAAGGACGTCGATGAGGTGGGCGTCGTCCCAGTCCCGTTGGGACACGGGGTTCTTGAGCCACTTGTAGTACCCCTGCGTCGTCAGACCCAGGACCCTGCACGCCACCGCGACCGGCACCCTGATGCGGGCGCCGGCCGCGGCCATCTCACGGACGAGAGGGAAGACTATTTTCCCGGCAAGTTGGCCTGCGACAGGTAGGCAGCAGCGCGCCGTAGGACCTCGTTCTCCTGCTCGAGCAGGCGGATCCTCTTGTTCGCCTCACGCAACTGCTTGCGCTCGTCTTCGCTCAGACCGGGACGCTTGCCGTCCTCGACATCGGCCTGCTTCATCCAGTTCGCCAGCGAGCCTTCGGAGACGCCGAAGTCCTTCGCGATCTGAGACAGCGGTGCCTGGCCCTTGCGGGCCACGGCCACGACGTCGTTGCGGAACTCCTGAGGATAGGGCTTTGCCACGGGGACATCCTTCCAGCGAGGACCAGATCCTCACAGATCAGGTGTCAACCAGACCCGGGGCAGTCCCAATCTCTGTGACACGGTCGTCCGTCTGAGCGGTCAGCAGAGCATCGCGGTGGTCGAGAGCGACGACGATCATCGCGTTGTCCACGTGCGAGTGGAGCTGCCGCCGATCGCTAATCGCTTCTCGACCGGCCATCGCATTCGTGTGGACGTGACGTCGTCCAACTTCCCGCGGGTGGACGTCAACCCCAACGTTCTCGAGAGTGCTGGTGGCAGCGCTGCCAGGATCGCGACGAACGGAGTCAGGGTGGGCGGCGCGAGAGGCGCCTCCATCGCACTTCCTGTTCTTCCGGTCGAGTCCTTGGTGCCGGTTCGTGCAGGTGAGGCCGATCAGGTCTCGGCTGGTGAACGGTCGCTCTAGACGGTCTGGTCAAGAACGTTGTCGACGTCATGAGAGACCGCCTGCTCGAGACTGGGGTCTCGGTGAACCCGTCGAGACGAGTCCTGCCGGGTGCACCGCGCTGCATAGCCGTCAGCATGGACGACGCGGGGTCACTGATCGCGGTGTCGTGGTGCGTCCGGAGGCTGCGCTGACGGGCCCCCTGCACGACGGAGCCCGCACCCGTCAGCGGACGAGTGCGGGCTGCGGTTGTGGTGCGTCAGGCGCTGACGGTCTCCAGCGACTGGCGGGCGATCTCGAGCTCCTCGTTGGTCGGGACGACCATCACGGTCACCTCGGCACCGTCCGGGGAGATCACGGTGGGCTGCTTCTTCCGACCCGCGTTGCGCTCCGGGTCGACCGAGATCCCGAGCCGCTCCAGGCCGGCCAGGGCACCCGCACGCACGACGTCGTCGTTCTCACCGATCCCGGCGGTGAACGCGATCGCGTCGACGTGACCGAGCTGGGCGTAGTAGTTGCCGACGTAGCCCTTGATGCGGTGGAAGTACACCTCGAGGGCGGTGCGGGCGACCTCGTCCCCGGCCGCGACCGCGTCGTGCAGGTCGCGCATGTCCGTGTAGCCGCACAGGCCGAGCATCCCGGACCGGCGGTTGAGCAGGTCGTCGAGCTCGTCGGTGGTCATTCCCGCCTGGCGTGACAGGTGGAACAGGACCGCCGGGTCGATGTCGCCCGAGCGGGTGCCCATCACGAGGCCCTCGAGCGGGGTGAGGCCCATCGAGGTCTCGACCGACTTCCCCGCGCGGACCGCGGTCGCCGATGCGCCGTTGCCGAGGTGCAGGACGATGACGTTGACCTCGCTCGGGTCCTTGCCGAGCAGGGCAGCGGTCTTGTGCGACACATACAGGTGTGACGTGCCGTGGGCGCCGTAGCGCCGGATCGCGTACTTCGCGGCGAGCTCCCGGTCGATCGCGTAGGTGTACGCCGCCGGCGGCAGGGTCTGGTGGAACGACGTGTCGAAGATCGCCACGTGCGGGACCGTGGGGAACGCGTGCCGGGCGGCCTTGATGCCCGAGACGTGCGCCGGGTTGTGCAGCGGGGCGAGCGAGGACAGGTCGCTGATCTGGGCCAGGACCGTGTCATCGATGACCGCCGGACCGGCGAAGATGCTGCCGCCCTGCACGATCCGGTGGCCGACGGCAGCGAGCAGCGACTCGTCGATGTGCGGTCCGTGCTTCTCGAACAGGGACAGCACGACCGCCATGCCGGCGTCGTGGTCCGGGACGGGCTGCTCGAGCACGGTCGTGCCGTCGGGTCCCTCGTGCTTGATCTTGCCCATCTCCAGGCCGATGCGCTCGACGATCCCCGTCGCGAGGGCCTCCTCGGTGCCGACGTCGACGAGCTGGTACTTGATCGACGACGAGCCGGAGTTGATGACGAGGACGAGAGAGTTCACTGCAGGCCTTCCGAGGTGGCTTCGCCCAGTGCTTGGGCCTGGATCGCCGTGATGGCGACAGTATTCACGATGTCCTGGACCAGGGCGCCCCGCGAGAGGTCGTTCACGGGCTTGCGGAGGCCCTGGAGCACGGGTCCGACAGCGATCGCGCCGGCGCTGCGCTGCACGGCCTTGTAGGTGTTGTTGCCCGTGTTGAGGTCCGGGAAGATGAACACGGTCGCCCGGCCGGCGACGGCGGAGTCGGGCATCTTGGTCTTCGCGACCGAGGCGTCCACGGCGGCGTCGTACTGGATCGGGCCCTCGACGTTCAGGTCGGGGCGACGCTCACGCACCAGGGCGGTCGCGGCGCGGACCTTGTCGACGTCCGCCCCGGTCCCCGACTCGCCGGTCGAGTAGGACAGCATCGCGATGCGCGGCTCGATACCGAACTGCACCGCGGTCGCGGCGGAGGAGATCGCGATGTCGGCGAGCTGCTCCGCGGTCGGGTCCGGGTTGACGGCGCAGTCGCCGTACACCAGGACGCGGTCCTCGAGGCACATGAGGAACACGCTCGAGACGATCGAGACACCGGGCGTCGTCTTGATGATCTCGAAGGCCGGGCGGATCGTGTGCGCGGTGGTGTGCAGCGCACCCGAGACCATGCCGTCGGCCAGGCCGTCCTGCACCATCATCGTGCCGAAGTACGACACCGAGGAGACGTACTCGCGCGCACGCTCGACGGTCATGCCCTTGTGCTTGCGCAGCTCGGTGTACTCCCGTGCGAACCGCTCGTGGAGCTCGCCGGCGAGCGGGTCGATGACCTGCGCCTCGTCGAGCTGCAGGCCGAGCTCGGCGGCCCGGGCCCGGATCGCGGTCTCGTTGCCGAGCAGCGTGATCGCGGCGACGCCGCGCTGGAGCAGCGTGCTCGCCGCGCGCAGGATCCGGTCGTCGTCGCCCTCGGGCAGGACGATGTGCTTGCGGTGACGGCGGGCCTGGTCGAGCAGGGTGTACTCGAACATCAGCGGTGTCACGACGCTCGGGCGGGGGACGTCGATCGCGGTCAGCAGCCGCGGGGCCTCGACGTGCTGCTCGAACAGGGCGAGGGCGCGGTCGATCTTGCGCTGCGACTCGCGCGACAGCCGGCCGCGGGCGCGTGACGCCGCCGACGCCGTGGCGAACGTCCCCATGTCGGTGCGGATGATCGGGAGCCGCGGGTTGAGGCTCTCGATCAGCCGGGCGACGCCGGGGGTCGGGTAGAAGCCGCCGTTGAGGATGATGCCGGCGAGGGACGGGAAGCCCTCGGCGGTCTGCGCGGTGAGCAGGCCCAGCACGATGTCCGAGCGGTCACCGGGGGTGATGACGACCGCACCGTCGTGCAGCCGGTCGAGCAGGTGCTCGAACGACATCGCGCCGACGAGGACGTCGACGACCTCGCGTGAGAGCAGCGCCTCGTCGCCGACCACGAGCCGGCCGTTCACGGAGTCCATCAGCTGCCGCACGGTCGGGGCCATGAGCAGCGGGTCGTCCGGGATGGCCCACGCAGGGAGCTGGCACGCGGCGATCGTCGCGCGGATCGCCTCGAGGTCCGGCGACGTGCACCGGTTGGCGACGACGCCGATGACCTGTGCGTGGTTGACCTCGAGCTCACCGATCGAGACCTCGGCGACCTGACGGACGTCGTCCGGCGTCCGGTTGTAGCCGGAGACGACGAGGAGAACGGGTGCGCCGAGGTTCGTGGCGATCCGGGCGTTGAACGCGAGCTCGGTCGGGCCGGCGACGTCGGTGTAGTCCGTCCCGACGATCACGACGACGTCGCACTGCTGCTCGACCTGGTGGTACCGGGTGAGGATCTCGGACAGCGCGGCCTCGGGGTCCGCATGGACCTTCTCGTACGTCACGCCGACGCACTGCTCGTAGGGCAGGTCCACGCCGTCGTGCTCGAGCAGCAGCTCGAGCACGTAGTCGGGGGAGTCGGTCGATCGGGCGATCGGCCGGAACACCCCGACCCGCTGGACGGTGCGGGTCAGCAGGTCGACGACGCCGAGGGCGACGGTGGACTTCCCTGTGTCGCCCTCGGGGGAGGTGATGTAGATGCTCGTGGCCACCGGGTGGACTTCCTTCTCGTGCGCGTCGGTCCGGCTGGTGCGCGGACCCTCGTCCCGCGTCGGACGGTGCACCGGGTCGCGGTGCACCGTCCGACGTCAGCTGTGCAGTGTCACGTGTCGGTCACTGGCCCGTCACGCGCCTGGCTGTCGATCACTCATTGTCGCCGCCGGTCACGGCGGTCGCGGTCGCCGACGCACCCGAGGCCGTCACGGCCGCGACGGCCTCGGGCCAGACCCAGTCCCGGACCTCCGGGAGGTCCTCGCCGTGCGCGCGGGTGTACTCGCGGGCCCGGAGCCTCTCGTCGACCATGCGCTGGCGCAGGACCGCGGCCTTCGAGCCGAGGGACGGCACGCGGTCGATCACGTCGATGACCAGGTGGAACCGGTCGAGGTCGTTGAGCATGACCATGTCGAACGGCGTCGTCGTCGTGCCCTCCTCCTTGTAGCCGCGCACGTGGATGTTCGCGTGACCGGCCCGGCGGTAGGTGAGGCGGTGGATGAGCCACGGGTAGCCGTGGTAGGCGAAGATGACCGGCTTGTCGTCGGTGAAGAGCGTGTCGAAGTCCCGGTCGGACATGCCGTGCGGGTGCTCCTTCTCGTCCTGCAGCCGCATCAGGTCGATGACGTTGACCACGCGCACCTTGAGCTCCGGCAGGTGCTGACGGAGCAGGTCGGCAGCCGCGAGCGTCTCCAGGGTGGGGACGTCCCCTGCGCAGCCGAGCACGACGTCGGGGTCCTCGCCCGCGACCTCGGTGCCGGCCCACTCCCAGATCCCCAGACCGCGGGCGGAGTGCGCGATGGCCTGCTCCATGGTGAGGAAGTTCGGCGCCGGCTGCTTCCCGGAGACCACGACGTTGACGTACTGCCGGCTCCGCAGGCAGTGGTCGTACGTCGAGAGCAGCGTGTTCGCGTCCGGCGGCAGGTAGACGCGGACGACCTCGGCCTTCTTGTTGACCACGTGGTCGATGAACCCGGGGTCCTGGTGGCTGAAGCCGTTGTGGTCCTGGCGCCAGACGTGGCTCGAGAGCAGGTAGTTGAGCGACGCGATCGGCCGACGCCACGGGATCTCGTCGGTGACCTTGAGCCACTTCGCGTGCTGGTTGAACATCGAGTCGATGATGTGGATGAACGCCTCGTAGCAGTTGAACATGCCGTGGCGGCCGGTGAGCAGGTAGCCCTCGAGCCAGCCCTGGCACTGGTGCTCGGACAGCATCTCCATGACGCGGCCGGCGCGTGCCAGGTGGTCGTCGAGGTCCGTGGGCAGGTACTCGCCGTTCCACTGCTTGTCGGTCACGTCGAAGACGAGCTGGAGGCGGTTCGACGCGGTCTCGTCCGGGCCGAAGATCCGGAAGTTCTCCGGGTTGAGGCGGATGACCTCCGCGAGCCACTGACCGAGCACCTTGGTCGCCTCGCTGATCGAGCCACCCGGCACCGGGACGTCGACGGCGAAGTCCCGGAAGTCCGGCAGGCGCAGGTCGCGCATCAGCAGACCGCCGTTGGTGTGCGGGTTGTCGCTCATGCGCAGGTGCTCCCGCGGGGCGAGCGCCGCGATGTCCGGCCGCAGGGCACCGGTCTCGGTGAACAGCTCCTCCGCGTGGTACGACTCGAGCCACCCCTTGAGCACCTGGAGGTGGGCGTCGGTGTCCCGTGCGCTTGCGAGCGGGACCTGGTGCGCGCGCCACGAGTCCTCGACGTGCTTGCCGTCGATCACCGGCGGGCAGGTCCAGCCCTTGGGGGTGCGGAAGATGATCATGGGCCACTGCGGGCGCTCGGTGTCCCCGGCGGCCGCGCGCGCCTTGATGTCGGCGATCTCGTCGAGGACGACGTCGAGCAGCTCGGCGAACCGGCGGTGGACCGCCGCATGGTCCTCGCCGTCGAAGCCCCCGTGGAACAGGTGCGGCTTGTGGCCGTAGCCGCGCATGAGGTCGAGGAGCTCGCTCTCCGGGATGCGCGCGAGCACGGTCGGGTTCGCGATCTTGTAGCCGTTGAGGTGCAGGATCGGCAGGACGACCCCGTCGTGGAGCGGGTTCACGAACTTGTTGGAGTGCCAGCTCGTGGCGAGCGGGCCGGTCTCGGCCTCGCCGTCCCCGATCACGGCGGCGACCAGCAGATCGGGGTTGTCGAACGCGGCGCCGTACGCGTGCGAGAGCGCGTAGCCGAGCTCGCCGCCCTCGTGGATCGACCCGGGGGTCTCCGGGGCCACGTGGCTCGGGATGCCGCCCGGGAACGAGAACTGCCGAAACAGGCGCCGCATGCCCTCGGCGTCGGGGGTGATGTCGGTGTAGACCTCGGAGTAGGTGCCGTCGAGGTAGGCGTTGGCGACCAGTCCCGGACCGCCGTGGCCCGGGCCGGTGATGTAGATCGTCGACTGCGACCGCTCGACGATCGCGCGGTTGAGGTGCGCGTAGAGGAAGTTGAGGCCCGGGGTGGTGCCCCAGTGGCCGAGGAGCCGCGGCTTGACGTGGTCGCGGGTCAGCGGCTCGCGCAGCAAGGGGTTGTCCAGCAGGTAGATCTGCCCGACCGAGAGGTAGTTCGCCGCACGCCACCACGCGTCGATCAGGGCGAGCGACTCGTCGGTCACGGGGGGCGGGGGGTCGATGGACCCAGGTGGACTTCTGCTCGGCCTCAGTGCTCATCACGTGTCTCCTGTGCTACCCGTCCTGCGACGCGGGCGCGCCGCAGGGTGCTGCTGCCGCGCCCCCGAGGTCCTGAAACGTCCCATGACTACTGTGCCGTGACCGTCGGCGAGGTCGCGGGGACCTCTGACCCAGGCGGTGATCGCCACCGGGGCGCCGGGAGTGTGACGTTGGTCCCATACAACCTCATCGACGTGCCGTGCGCCGGGTAGCTGGCGGCGCGACGTGCACCGTCGCCGCGCGTCCCCGTCGGCGGGCCGTGCGCCACCTGCCGCCCTGCCCGGTCGGGGCGCTCCGGCTCCGGCCGGGCAGGTAGCGTTCTGACGTGCCCCCTGCGCCCCCGATCCCTGGTCCGGAGCCGTCGAGGCCTGCGCCGACCAGCTTCGCGCGCGCGGCGGTGCGGCCCCGGATGATCGCGCTGCTCCTGATCCTCCTCGCGGCGGCCGGCGTGTGCGGTCGTCTCGGTGTGTGGCAGCTCGACCGGGCTCGTGAGCGCGGTGCCCAGAACGAGCGCGCGGTGCAGGCCGCACGGGAGACCACCGCGCCGGTCGCGCTCGACACCGTCCTCGCCCCGCAGACCCGCTTCACGGCCGAGCTCGTCGGCCGTCGTGTCGCGGTGACCGGGACCTTCGACGCCGGCGGCCAGCTGCTCGTGCGCGACCGTGCGCTCGACGGGAAGACCGGCTACCTCGTGCTCACGCCGTTGCGGGTCGAGGCGACCGGCACGTCCGCCGGTGCGGTGCTGCCCGTCGTGCGCGGTTGGGTGCCGTCCGCGGACGTCGGGGCTGCGGTGCTCGATGCTCCGGCCGGGGCAGTGGAGATCACCGGGTTCCTGCAGGCCTCCGAGGCGGCCGGGACGATCGACGACGCCACCGCGCAGACCGACGCGATCAGCTCGGCGCAGCTCGTGAACCGGTGGGGCGGACCCATCTACTCCGGCTACCTGGTCCTCTCACAGGTCCAGCCGGCCCAGAGCGCGGACGTGCGGCTCCTGCAGCCGCCGAAGGTCCAGGGCGCCGGACTGAACCTGCAGAACCTTGCGTACGCGGCGCAGTGGTGGATCTTCGGCGGCTTCGCGATCTTCTTCTGGACCCGGATGGTGCGGGACGAGGCCGACGGGGTCCGTGGTTCGCGGTCCGCCGCACGCCCTACGAGTGATCGGGTCGACGCCGGAGCGCCTTGATCTCCTGCCGTCGACGTTGCGCACGCACCCGGCGTTCGCGCGAGGCGCGGCTCGGTCGGGTCGCGCGGCGCGGCGGGTCGGGCGGCGCGACGGCATCGGTCAGCAGGACCAGGAGACGCGCCAGGGCGGCCTCCCGGTTGCGCAGCTGGGCGCGGTGCTCGGAGGCCGTGACGGTCACCACGGTGCCGACGCGTCGTGACCGCAGCCGCTCGAGAACCCGGTCCCGCTGGGCGTCGTCCCGCCAGGGGATCGCCTCGAGGTCCACGGACAGCTCGACGCGCGAGTCGGCCGTGTTCACCGACTGGCCGCCGGGTCCGCTCGACCGGGAGAACCGCCACGTCAGTGCTGCGTCAGGGACGACGAGACCGGGGGCGAGGACGAGCGGCCGGTGCACGGCTCAGTCCTGCTGCCACGAGTGCCACAGCGCGGCGTAGTCGCCGTCGGCGTCGACGAGCTCGTCGTGCGACCCGATCTCCGTGATCCGACCAGCGTCGACGACGGCCACCCGGTCCGCGTCGTGAGCGGTGTGCAGGCGGTGCGCGATCGCCACGACGGTCCGGCCGGCGAGGACCGCCGAGAGCGACCTCTCGAGGTGGCGCGCGGCGCGCGGGTCGAGCAGGGAGGTCGCCTCGTCGAGCACGAGGGTGTGCGGGTCGAGCAGGACGAGGCGCGCGAGTGCGACCTGCTGCGCCTGCGCCGGCGTCAGGGGCCGACCACCCGAGCCGACGACGGTGTCCAGACCGTCGGGCAAGGCCTCGACCCAGGCGCGGGCGTCGACGGCGTCGAGCGCGCGCAGCAGCGCGTCGTCGTCCGCGTCGACCTGCGCGAGGCGCAGGTTCTCGGCCAGGGTGCCCACGAACACATGGTGCTCCTGGGTGACGAGGGCGACGTGCCCACGGAGGTCGTCGAGCGGGAGCTCGACCAACGGCACGTCGCCGGCGGTCACGGTGCCGCCGGTCGGCGGGTGGATGCCGGCGAGCATCCGGCCGAGCGTCGACTTCCCGGCGCCCGAGGGCCCGACGATCGCGAGTCGCTCGCCGGGGCGCAGGTCCAGGTCGATCCCGTGCAGCACGTCGTGACCCTCGCGGTACGCGTAGCGCACGTCGCGCCCGACGATCGTCTCGTCCACGGGGGTGCGGCTCCCGACGGTCCGGTCCGGGGCCACCTGCTGGACCCCGAGGATGCGCGCGAGCGACGTGGTCCCGACCTGGATCTCGTCGAGCCAGAAGATCAGCTCCCCGATCGGCTGGATGACCTGCGTCGCGTAGAGCGCGACCGTCGTCACGGCACCGATCGTCGCGTGGCCTGTGGAGATCAGGTACGTACCCCAGACGAGCACGGCGAGCACCGGGAGCAGGAACGACGCGTCCACGCCGGGGAACAGGACCGTGCGGAGGCGGAGCGTCGCCGACTCGGCGGCGAACGCCTCGCGCAGGTCGGCGTCGACGCGCGCCCGGCGGCGTCCTCCCATGCCGAGCGCGTCGACGGTCCGGGCGCCTTCCACGGACTCCGTGATGGTGCCGTTGAGCGTGGCGTACGCCGCCGACTCGCGCAGGTACGCGGGCGCGGCGCGGCGCAGGTACCAGCGGGTCACCGCGAGGAGCGACGGTGCGCCCGCGAGGAGGCCGAGCGCCACGAGCGGGTCGGTGAGGGCAGCCGCGACGGCGGTCAGCACGATCGTCGCGACGGTGACGAGGACACGGGGGATGCCGAAGCGGACCGTGTACTGGACGCGGTCGATGTCGTTGGTGGTGCGGGCCACCAGGTCACCGGTGCCGGCGCGCTCGACGGTCGACAACGGCAGCCGGGCGACCGTGGTGAGGAACTCCTCGCGGAGCTCGGCGAAGACGGACTCCCCGAGCACCATCGCCGAGCGCTGGGCGAACCGGATCAGCACGGACTGCGTGAGCACGGCGACCGCCAGCACGGCGACCAGGCGGTCCACCGCGGCCGCCGTGGTGCCGGTGGTCACGTCGTCGACGAGCCGCCCGAGCAGCCAGGGCCCGGCGAGGCCGGTCGCCGCGGCGAGCGCGTGCAGGGTCACCACACCGGCGAGGGAGCGCCGGTGCCGACGGAGCAGGACGGCCGTCTGGCGGCGGACGGTCGCCGCGTCAGCGACGGGCAGCTTCATGGCGGTCCTCCATCCCTTCGTCGTGCGCTGTGGTGTCGTGCGCTGGGTCGGTGTCCTCCGACGCCCGGGAGACGACGGCCCGGTACGCGGCCGCAGCCGGGTGGTGCGGGTCGAGCAGGTCCCGGTGGCGGCCGCGCGCGACGACGGTGCCTCCGGCGAGGAGGGCGACGTCGTCCACGGCGTCGAGGACGAGCGGGCTCGCGGTGACGATCACGGTGGTGCGTCCGCGCCTGGTCGCGGCGAGCCGTCGTGCGATCCGGGCCTCGGTGTGCGCGTCGACCGCACTGGTCGGCTCGACGAGCACGAGGACCTCGGCGTCGGTGAGCAGCGCCCGCGCGAGGGCCACCCGCTGGCGTTGGCCGCCGGAGAGCGACCTCCCCTTCTCGGCGATCTCCCCGACCAGTCCCCCCGGGACGGAGTCGAGCACGTCGGCGGCGTCGGCGACGTGCAGCGCGTGCTCGAGCTGCGTCGCCGTGGCGGTGCCACGGACGTCGAGCTCGTCCGCGAGCACGCCGGTGAACAGGTGCGGCGTCGACTCCGAGACGACGATGCGCTCGCGGACCTCGGCGAGGGCGACGTCGTGCAGCCACGCCGCGCCCCACCGGACGGACGGGTGCCCGGTCCCGGTGGGGTCGGCCGCGTGCGCGTCGTCGAACCTGCCCAGGCGTGCGGCGACGCGCGCGCTCTCGTCGGGGTCGGCGCTCACCAGGGCGAGGACCTCGCCGGGTCGCACGACGAGGCCGGTCGCGACGTCGACGATCTCGGCGCCGGGCGCCGGTGCCGGTCGTGGCTGCGTGACGTCGGCCCCGGCCACCGGCACGCTCAGCACGGCGAGGATCTTGCGCACGCCGACCACCGCGCGGGTGGCGACCCGCATCGTCTCGGTCGCGGTCCACAGCGGCTGGGTGAGGAACGCGGCGAAGCCGTAGAAGGCGACGAGCTGCCCGGGGGAGATCTGCCCCGCGATCGCCAGGCGCGCACCGACCCAGACGACGGCGGCGAGGAACAGCCCGGGCAGGAGCGTCTGCAGGGCGTCGAGCAACGACTGGGTCTGCGCCACGGCGACCCCGGCGCGACGCACCCGCTGGGACTGCTCGCGGTAGCGGGCGCTGAAGACCTCCTCGCCGCCGACGCCCCGGAGGATCCGCAGACCGGAGACGGTGTCGGAGCCCAGGGTGGTCAGGCGCCCGGCGGCCTCACGCTGGGCGGACTGACGGCGCTGCAACGGGGTGACCAGGAGCGCGAGGACGGCGACGACGAGCGGCAGGCCGACGAGGATCAGCACCCCGAGCACGGCCGAGGTCCGCATGAGGACGACGGCGATGCCGGCGTACGCCGCGATCCCGCCGACGAACCGGCCGGCGATCGCGAACAGCTCGCCGGTACGCAGCGCGTCGGTCGCCACGGTCGCGACCACCTCGCCCGTCGGGAGCACGTCGGTGACCGCGTCCCCGGTCCGCGTGACGTGGTGACCGATGAGCTGAGACGACGAGAACGCGCTGCGCAGCCAGTTCTCGACCGCGAGCCGATGCCCGACGACGTTGCCCAGGACCTGCACCAGCCCGGCCCCGGCGAGCAGCAGGCACCCGACGAGGAGCGACGCCGACAGCCCGCGCGCGACCCCGTCGTCGATCACCCGGCCGAGGGCTGCGGGGATCGCGGCGCCGGCGAGCTGACCGACGACCTCGACCCCGACGGCCCCGAGCAGCAGCGCGCCCTGACGACGTGCCTGCCACCACAGGTAGGCCTGTGGCGAGGTCAGCGGCGGGGTGCCGGGGTCGGCCGGAGGGAGGGGGCGCACATCTGTGAACGCTAGACCGGACCGCGGACATGGCCGACTCATTTTCGGTCGTGCGGCCCCGGGCTCCCACGTCACGGGCTCCCAGGTCACGGGCCCGCCGCCCACCCGCCGCCGACCCGGCACCAGCCGGGCGCACCCGCTCAGGCAGGTGGTGGACAATCGTGCTGCCGGGCGCCGCGCACGCGACCGGCTCCGCGCCCCGAGGACAGGAACCAGGACAGTGGCTCAGACGAACCCCCAGGACAAGGCTCGCGCCGCTCTCGGCCGCTACCGCGTGATGGCATGGATCACCGGATCGATGCTGCTGCTGCTGTGCCTCGAGGTCGTGCTCCACTACGTCGTCGGGATCAGCAAGGACCGGTTGGGCCCGTTCCAGTACGTCCCGTTCGCCCACGGCTGGATCTACGTGGTGTACCTCGCTGCGGTGCTCGACCTCTGGTCGAAGATGCGGTGGACCTACGGCCGCCTGGTCGCGATGGTGCTCGCCGGCGTCGTCCCGGTGATGTCGTTCGTGCTCGAGCGTCGCGTCCACGCGGACGCCGAGGCGGTCCTCGAGCCCGATACCCTTGCCGCGTGACCGCGACCCCGACGCACCGGCCGGTACTCGTCGTCGACTTCGGTGCGCAGTACGCGCAGCTGATCGCCCGACGCGTCCGTGAGGCGAACGTCTACTCCGAGATCGTCCCGCACACCGCCTCCGTCGAGCAGATCCTGGCCAAGGACCCGGTCGCGATCATCCTCAGCGGTGGCCCGTCGTCCGTCTACGCGCCCGGTGCGCCGTCGGTCGACCCGGCGCTGTTCGACGCCGGCGTCCCCGTCCTCGGGATCTGCTACGGCTTCCAGGCCATGGCGGCCGCGCTCGGCGGCACGGTCGCGGAGACCGGGGCCCGGGAGTACGGCCGCACGACGGTCCAGGTCGACGGCCCCGGCACGGTGCTGGCCGGCAGCCCGCAGGAGCAGGTCGTCTGGATGAGCCACGGCGACTCCGTGCACACCGCACCCGAGGGCTTCGAGGTCCTGGCGACGTCGACCGGCTCGCCCGTCGCCGCCTTCGAGGACCGCGACCGGCGGCTGTTCGGCATGCAGTGGCACCCCGAGGTCAAGCACTCGCCGCTCGGTCAGCAGGCCCTCGAGAACTTCCTGTACCAGGGTGCCGGTCTCACGCCGGACTGGAACCCGGGCAACGTGATCGCGGAGCAGGTCGAGCGGATCCGCGCCCAGGTGGGCGACGCCCGGGTGATCTGCGGGCTCTCCGGCGGCGTCGACTCGTCCGTCGCGGCGGCCCTCGTGCAGAAGGCCGTCGGGGACCAGCTGACGTGCGTGTTCGTCGACCACGGGCTGCTGCGGACCGGTGAGGCCGAGCAGGTCGAGACGGACTTCGTGGCGGCGACCGGCGTGCGGCTCATGGTCGTCGACGCGCGTGAGCGGTTCCTCAGTGCGCTCGCGGGCGTGAGCGACCCGGAGACCAAGCGGAAGATCATCGGTCGGGAGTTCATCCGGGTCTTCGAGGACGCCGCGCGTGAGGTGGTCGCCGAGGCGGGGGAGCACGGCACCGAGGTGCGGTTCCTCGTGCAGGGCACCCTGTACCCCGACGTGGTCGAGTCCGGCGGCGGCGAGGGTGCCGCGAACATCAAGAGCCACCACAACGTCGGCGGGCTGCCGGACGACCTCCAGTTCGAGCTCGTCGAGCCCTTGCGTGCCCTGTTCAAGGACGAGGTCCGCGCCGTCGGGCTCGAGCTCGGCGTGCCCGAGGCGATCGTGTGGCGCCAGCCGTTCCCCGGACCCGGCCTCGGCATCCGGATCGTCGGCGAGGTCACCGCGGATCGGCTCGACACGCTGCGCGCGGCCGATGCGATCGCCCGCGAGGAGCTCACCAAGGCCGGCCTGGACCGGGAGATCTGGCAGTGCCCCGTCGTGCTCCTCGCCGACGTGCGGTCGGTCGGTGTGCAGGGTGACGGGCGCACGTACGGTCACCCCGTCGTGCTCCGTCCGGTGTCCTCGGAGGACGCCATGACGGCGGACTGGACGCGGCTGCCCTACGACGTGCTCGCGGTGATCTCGAACCGCATCACGAACGAGGTGCCCGAGGTCAACCGCGTCGTCCTCGACGTGACGAGCAAGCCGCCGGGCACGATCGAGTGGGAGTGACGGCGCCTCAGCGTCCGCGCTGAGCCGACTCGTCGGCGTCGCGGTCCAGACCGGACCGTCGGCGCTGCTTGGCCGCGTACATGCGGGCGTCCGCGACGGCGAGCACCTCGTCGGCGCCGGCGTACTCGCCGGCGTGCGCGATCACGGCACCGGAGCTGGCCTCGGTCGCGAGCGTGAGGTGCTCCCAGGCGACCGGGTCGGTGAGCGCGAGGTCGATGCGGTCCGGGATCGGGGTGATCGCGCCCGAGGGGCCGACGCTCACGACGACGAACTCGTCGCCGCCGATCCGCGCCACGGTGTCCTCTGCGCGCACCGCGGAGCGCAGCCGCTCGGCGACGGCGACCAGGAGGGCGTCGCCGGCCGCGTGCCCGTACCTGTCGTTGATCCGCTTGAGCCCGTCGACGTCGAGGTAGACGACGAGGGCGGCGGACACCTCGCGCGCATCGACGCGCCTGAGCGCCGTGTCCAGCCGGGCGATCGCCGCGCGACGGTTCAGCAGCCCGGTGAGCTCGTCGTGCGTCGCGAGGTGCTCGAGCGACGCCTCGGCAGACGCCTGGCGCCGAGCGAGCAGGGCGATGCGCGTGAGGACGAGCGGGACGAGCGTGAGCGAGGTGACGCTCAGCAGCGCCAGGTCGACCATGCGGTCCCCGAGCGCCATCAGCACCGTGATCGCCGGGTTGAGCGAGAGGGCGACACCCAGGAAGACGAGCCGTGCGGGCGTGAGCGAGTCCGTGCCATGTGGTGCGCGTCGAGGTGCGCGAGGGAGGGCGTCCCGTGTCGGGTGGAGCGCAGCGGCGCCGAGCGACGTGTAGGCGACGATCCACACGAGCTCGACCCACCATGCGGACGTGCCGTTCGGTGTCCGGGTCGCGAGGCGTGCGATCGTGCCGATCAGGGTGAGTCCCGTGCACAGACCGATGTAGCCGAGGGCGGCGCTGCGCGTGGTCGTGAAGGCCCGCACGATGGTCCCGACGATCATCGTGATGATCACGACCACGACGAGGTCGCTCAGTCCCGTCACGCGCGCGACCACGTCGTCCAGCGGTGGCGGCCGGACGATCAGCGTCCACAGGACGCTCGCACCGCCGAGCCCGAAGATCGCGGCGTCGAGCACCCCGCCGGCGTCGAGCCGCGCGAACGGTGACACGACGATCGAGCTCGCGACCAGGAGGCACAGGTAGCCGAGCGGCAAGGTGACGGACACCACCGCACCGGTGGCGACGGGACGGCCCTGCAGCTCGAGCTGGACGAGCCAGGCGACCGAGTTGACGGTCAGCAGGCCGAGGCCGGCGAGGACGAGCCACCAGGGCAGCGGGTGGCGGACGACGCGGCGCACGAGGAGCGTGAGGACGATGCCCGTCGGCAGCACCACCGCGAGGACCAGGAACAGGCCGCGCAGCGCACCACCGGACCCGGCGAACCCGATGCACAGCGGAGCGCTGGTGCCGACGAACACCAGGTGTGCGCGTCGCGCCTGCGTCCGCTCCATGCTCCGAGTATCGGCATCTGGGCGGCGTTCCTGTCGTCCCGAGGTGGGGTGAGTTCCGGAGGGCAGCGCTTAGGGTGGCCGGGTGCGCATCGTTCACGTCTCGGACTGCTACCTGCCGAGGACCGGGGGGATCGAGTCGCAGGTGAGTGATCTCGCCGCGCATCAGGTCGCCGCCGGTCACGAGGTCCACGTGCTGACGGCCACCCTCGGTGCAGCCGGGGAGCGGGGTGGGGTCGTCGACGTCGTCGACGGGGTGCACGTCCACCGGCTCGGCGCCAGGATGCCGTTCGCGCTGCCGGTCACACCGTCCGGGCCGCGTCTGCTGCGCGCGGCGTTCCGGGAGGTGAAGCCCGATGCGGTGCACGTGCACGCGGGGGTGCTGTCCCCGTTCGCGTACGACGGCGCGCGGATCGCGATGGCGCTGAACCTGCCGGTCGCGATCACGTGGCACTGCATGCTCGACGGTGTCGTCGGCTCGCTCCGGGCGGCTGTCCGGCTGGCGGGCTGGGACCATGCGGCGGCAGCGCTCAGCGCGGTCAGCAGCGCGGCGGCCGGCCGGGTCCGCGAGGTCTTCGAGGTGCCGGTGAGCATCGTCCCCAACGGCATGGACCTGCGGCTGTGGACGCCGGCGGGGGCGGACGTCCGGTCGGGCCCGGTGCACCTGGTCAGCACGATGCGTCTGGCGCCGCGCAAGCGGGCGGTGCCGCTCGTCGAGCTGGTCGGTGCGGCGGCTGCGCGACTGCCGGTCGGCAGCCTGCGGATGACGCTGATCGGCTCCGGCCCGGAGCAGCACCGCGTCGAGGCGCAGGTGCGGCGGTCGGGCCTGGACGGTGTCGTGACCCTGGCCGGGCGGCTGACCCGGGACGAGATCCGCACGGCCTACGCCGACGCCGACGTCTTCCTCGCGCCGGCAGAGCTCGAGGCCTTCGGGATCGCCGCGCTCGAGGCGCGCGCGTCGGGGCTCGCCGTGGTGGCCCGCCGGGGGACGGGGATCGAGGAGTTCGTCGAGGACGGTGTCGACGGGCTGCTGGCGGTCGACGACGACGACATGACCGAGGCCGTGATGCGGCTCGTGCAGGACGACGGGCTCCTCGCGAGCATCCGGTCCCACAACAGGAGCGTGCGACCGGCGTTCGACTGGGACGTCGTCCTGGCTGCCGCGGAGTCAGAATATTCACGGGCGACGGGTTTAATCCGGTAGCGTTTCCCAGGTGGCGCACAGGATTGGTGCCGGATCAGACCGGGGTTAATCCTTAAGTACGGACTTTCGTCTCACGTCGGGCCCCGAACCTGTGGAGAGGATGTGGGTTGTGGGCCTCACGAAGGTCCAGCACCTCCGGCACAAGCCGGGGGCGACCAGACTCTGGTGGGAGCATCAACATGAGCACGACAGTCGACAACCGCACGACGAGCACGACCGTCACCAAGAGCAGCGGCGCGGTGCGCGTCGTCGCCCTCATCACGATCATCGCGGGCTTCGTCTTCCTCGTCGCCGGCGCAGTGACCTGGGGCATGGTCACCTCGCAGCTGAAGGAAGAGGGCATCACCGTTGCGGCTGTGACCGCGGACAACCCCGGCTCGCTCGCCGGCAAGACCGTCCAGGACCCGTTCACCGCGTACGCGCAGGCCAACGCGATCAAGCACCACGCTCTGACCGCCGGTGGTGGCCTGACCTACGCCCAGCTCGGCACCGCGATCAACGAGCAGAAGGCGAAGCTCAAGGCTGAGGGCGTGTCGACCGCGGACCAGGCCAAGGACGAGACCGTCGTCAAGCTGACGGCCGAGCGCACCACCGCGATGAACGGCTCCTTCCTGCGGGCCTCGCTGTTCACCTCGGTCGTGGCCTTCGGCGTCGCCGCCCTGGTCATGGGCCTTGGCGTCCTGTTCATCCTGATCGGCTGGGCGATGCGCAAGCTCGCCGGCGACGTCGTCGTGACGTCGGTTCCGGCCGCAGCGGTCTGACGCAGCACTGACGCCGGTCCGTCCCCGACGGACCGCCTCGACGGTCCGCCCCCACGGACCGGGCACGACGAAGGGCCGGTCCCACCCCTCCGGTGGGACCGGCCCTTCGTCGTGCCCGGTCCGGTCGGCAGCGCCCCCTACGGGTGCCGGTTGCGGATCCCGGAGGCGATCGACCCGATCAGGAGCGCGATCCCCGCGAAGCCGATGAGGCCGATCATCACGAGCCCGAGGTCGAAGCTCACGCCGCTCGCGGTCGCGAGCACCAGGATGCCGATCGCCGCGACGACCAGGCCCCAGACCACTGTCGAGACGCGCAGGCGTGCGCGCTGCGGTGCCGGTTCCACCGGTGCGGCGCTGTCAGGTGCGGTGCTCTCCGGTGCGGCACTCTCCGGTAGGCCGGTCGACCCGCTCACGCTGTCGGGCACGTCGTCGTGGGTGGACATCAGCTCGCCTCCTCGATCGTGATCTGGCCTGCGTTGACGTGGATGTCGAGGACGATCTCGGCCGGCTCGCCCGCGCGCACCTCGGCGCTCTCCCAGGTACGGGCCTGCCCGACCCCAGCGCTGCTCGAGCTGCCGGAACCGTCGATCAGCCAGTGGCCGACGCCGGCGCTGGTCGACGAGCTCCGTGAGCCGTCGACGAGCCAGTCGACCTGCCCGGCGAGGGTGTGCGTCGTCGCGGTGACCGGGACGTCGCGCGGTACGACGATCGTCACGTTCCCAGCGCCGACCGACACGGGCACCGTCACCGGGTCGGCCGCGCTCACCGGAAGGCTGGTGAGGTCGATCCTCAGATCACCGGCGAACACCGAGTAGCCACCGGAGGCCGCCGAGACGTCCGTCGGCTGGTACGACTCCTGCCCGAACGCCACCCACGTCGAGTACCACGGGACCCGCGAGGTCGTGCTCAGGCCGAGCGGGATCGAGAGCAGGATGCCGAGCACCGCGATGGCCCCGAGACCACCGCCGCGCCGCCCGAGCAGACCGGCGACCACGATCCCGACGCCGGCCAGGACGATCGTGATGCCGGTGGCCGTGAGCAGGACGGGGCCGTCGAACACCCCGGCACGCTCCGACAGCATCAACCACGCGAGGCTCAGCAGCCCGAGGGCGAGAACCGTGCCGGTGGCCGCCGGGCCCGCGCCCCGGGCGACCGGACGCCGAGGCCGCGGCGGACGGGGCGGGGCCGGCGGCGCGTACGCGCCGTAGCCGCCACTGGGGTAGGTGCGTCCGCTGAACCGACCGGTCGAGTACGGACCGGCGGGCGGCTCGGGCGCCGGACCCGGGGTGGGAACGGGCGGGGCGGGGATGGGCACGGTGGTCGCCGCCGTGGGAGCAGCCTCGGCCGCGAACGGGCCGAACGCGTTGGTCGTCGACCACGGGGCGCCGCTGGACGGTGCCGGTGCCGGTGCCGGTGCGGGTCCGGGTTCCGGACCGACCTCGCCGGTCGGCGTGCCGCCGGCGTCCGGCGGGATGCTGCTGGGCGTGCTCATGGTGGCCTCCGGTCGGTGCCGCTGCCCGCTGGCAGCGATCACGAGGGCGATGATCACCGCGATCGCGGCGATCCACAGAACGGCGTTGAACCACTGGAACGCGGTGCCCCAGCCGAACCAGCGGATCATCCCGCTCCCGCTGTTGAGCCCGAGGAGCAGCATCGCGACGGCCCCGAGGAGCCCGATGTCGAACCGGCCACGGATCGTCTCCTGCAGGTGGATCCGACCGTCGCTCTCCTCCGGCAGCAGGGCCCAGCCCAGCCCGTAGACGACGAACCCGACCCCGCCGAGCAGGAGGCTCGCGGCGAAGATCCCGCGGACGAGCAACGGGTCGATCCCGAAGCGCCGCGCGATGCCACCGGCGACACCACCCATCCAGCGGGCCTCGGTGCGGACGACGCCGATCCGCCGCATCGCGTCGAAGAACCCGTCGGACCCCGGCCGCGAGGGGGGAGGGGGCGAGCTGCGGTAGGGGCCGTAGGGGCCGTAGGCCCCGGCGGTCGGGGGCGGCGTCGACGGAGCGGGGGAGCCCGGGCCCGTCGGGGGGGTGGTCGATTCCATGTCTCGATCCTGTCGCCGCCCGTGACGACCCACCATCGGGAACCACCCTGACGTGACCCTGGTTCTCCGGGGCGCGCTCCCTGAACAACGGCTCGGGGCGTACCCAGGGGCAGCCGAGCGTGTGACGATCAGGGGGTGAGCCAGACGACCGGGACCGTGGCAGGCAGCCGAGAGCGGCTGCCGCTGCGCCGACCCGTGCACGGCCGCCGGATCGGCGGGGTCTGCCTCGGTCTGGCCGCCCACCTCGACGTCCCGGTACGGCTCGTCCGCGCCGTGATGGTGCTGCTCACCGCCGTCGGGGGCGTCGGCGCCGCGCTGTACGTCTTCTGGTGGGTGACGGTCCCGAGCGGGGATCCGGCGCAGATCGCCGAGGACCTGCGCCCGGCCGCGATGGCCCGGCTCGCGCCGCGGCTACGGGAGGACGCCCGGCAGGTCCCCGTCACGGATATCGGCATCGGCCTGCTGCTCGTCCTCGTCGCCGCGACGCTGGTCGCGGTCCGGCAGGGGGCGCAGATCCAGTGGTCGTGGGTGCTGCCGACGCTGCTGCTGCTCGGCGGCATCGCGCTCGCCTGGAGCCAGCTCGACGCGGGGCAGCGAGAGCTCTGGCGCTCGCGGGCCGGCGGGCGCACCCCGGTCAGCGTCCTCCGGCTCGCCGGCGGGCTCACGCTCGTCGGCGCCGGGGTGCTGCTGCTGATCGGCCAGGACGAGTCGCCCATCCTGCTCGTCCGCTCCGCAGTGGCGGCGATCGCCGTGCTCGCCGGTGCGGCGCTCGCGCTCGCGCCGTGGTGGCTGCGGCTCGTCTCGGAGCTCGGCGACGAGCGCGCCGCCCGGGCCCGCGAGTCGGAGCGGGCGGACATCGCGGCGCACCTGCACGACTCGGTGCTCCAGACCCTCGCGCTCATCCGGGCCCGGTCGGACCAGCCGGACGAGGTCGCCCGGATGGCCCGGGCCCAGGAGCGTGAGCTGCGCGAATGGCTCTACAGCGACCGGGCCCCGGCGGGGACGTCGCTCGCGACGGCGCTGAGGGCGGTCGTCGCCGAGGTGGAGGACGGTCGCATGCCCGGGCAGACCGGCGCGGTGGCGATCGACGTCGTCGTCGTCGGCGACCGCGTCCCCGACGACGACACCCGCGCGCTGCTCCAGGCGACCCGGGAGGCGCTCGTCAACGCGGTCGTGCACGGGCGTCCGCCGGTGTCGCTCTACCTCGAGGTGTCCCCGGAGACCGTCGAGGTGTTCGTCCGCGACCGCGGCGACGGGTTCGACCTCGCCGACGTCCCGCAGGACAGGTTCGGCGTACGGGAGTCGATCATCGGTCGGGTGACACGACGCGGTGGCACCGCGAGCGTACGGTCGGACCCGGAGCGGGGGACCGAGGTGCACCTGACCGTGCCCGTGGACGGGCCCGGGGCGCTCGCCGACGACCCGGTCGCTCCGCGACCTGCAGGGATGGAGACCCCATGAACGAGTCGGGAACCGGGCAGCCGGGGCCGGTCGACATCGTGCTCGTCGACGACCACCTGATGTTCCGCACCGGGGTGCGCGCGTCGCTCGACGACCGTGTGCGCGTCGTGGGCGAGGCCGCGTCGGTCGACGAGGCCATCGCCGTCGTCCGGCGGTTCCGGCCGCCGGTCGTGCTGCTCGACGTGCACCTGCCTGGCGGTGACGGCGGTGGTGGCGCCGAGGTGATCCGCGCCTGCGCCGACGTGCTGTGCGACTCGAAGTTCCTCGCGCTGTCCGTCTCGGACGCCGCCGAGGACGTCGTCGCGGTGATCCGCGCCGGTGCACGCGGCTACGTCACCAAGGCCATCTCCGGCCCCGACCTGGTCGACGCGGTGCTGCGCGTCGCCGGCGGCGACGCCGTGTTCTCGCCGCGCCTGGCCGGGTTCGTGCTCGACGCGTTCGGGGTGGTCGGCGGCGACGTCGCGATCACCGACGACGAGCTCGACCGGCTCTCGGCGCGCGAGCGTGAGGTCATGCGGCTGATCGCCCGTGGCTACACCTACCGCGAGGTCGCGAGCGAGCTGTTCATCTCGATCAAGACCGTCGAGACGCACGTGTCCGCGGTGCTGCGCAAGCTCCAGCTCTCGTCCCGGCACGAGCTCACCCGGTGGGCGGCGGCGCGCCGGTTGCTGTGACGCCTGTCGCTGTGACGCTTGTTGCTGTCACGCCGGTCGCGGTGCTGCCGGCCGCTAGGGTCGGTGCCCGGGGGTGGGGATCGCATGGGCGGTGAGCGCGCGCAGCGCACGCAGGACGTCGAGCTCGTCGAGGTGGAGCCGGACGGCGGGCCGTCGGCGGTGGCCGGGCGACCGGAGGGTGAGGCGGGAAGACCCGCGCCGGTCCGGGTCGGGTGGCGGCGCCGGTACCGGTGGTGGCTCGCCTCGGGGCTCGTGGTGCTGGTCGGCGTCACGCCCTCCGTGGTGCACGCGGTGCAGGAGCGGGTGCGCCTGGCCCAGCTGGCCGGGGTGACGGGGATCGCTGCGCCGATCGACGGGCCGGTGCACGAGCGGTGGTCGGTCGACGCGACGTTCCAGGCGCTCGGCGAGGTCGGTGGTGATCTCATCGGCACGGTGCGATCCGGGACCGGCGTGCCGACCGTTCGGGGGATCGATGCGACCACGGGAGCGGTGAGGTGGTCCTTCCAGGTGGCCGTCCCGGGCACGTGGGGCGGGGGATGTGTGCTCACCGACGGCCCGGTCTCCGGTCAGGACAAGGCTGTGCTCGCGTGCCTCGTCGTGGACGAGGCGCAGCTCGCACCTGCGGGCGACTCGAGCCTCGGGCCGCCCGCGAAGGTGCACCTGGCGACGCTCGACCCGCGCACCGGTGCCGTGCTCGGGACGGTCCGGGCGGACCCGCTCGACACGATCGCCGCGCTCGGCAGCGACGTCGCGATCGCCTCCCACCAGACGGGTCCGACCGGGGGTGAGAGCACGGTCCGACGCTGGGACCCGCGGACCGGGACCGTGGCGTGGACGGCACGCCACCCGGACCCGCCTGGTGGTGGCGGGTCGTCGACCGGCATCCAGGAGTCCGGCGGTGTCCTTCTGGTCCAGAACATGGGCGAGGTGTGGGAAGTCTCCGCGTCGGGTACCGAGCTGCGGTCCTGGAGCGGGCTGTCGACCGATGGCGTCTACTCGCTGTGGCGGACCGCTGGTGGGCACGTGCTCCGCGCGACGTACGTCCAGGTCGCCGCACCGCCAGAAGATGCGACAGTCAGCACGTACGTCGTCACGGACGGGACGGCGGTGATCACCGACCTCGGCGAGAACACCACGTTCAGGCTCGCGTACCAGAACTCGGTGCTCGCCACGGTGGACGACGGCTCGGCTCCGGACCTCCTGCTGGTCGCGGGATCCGACCCGGTCGCGTACGACCTGCGGACCGGTCACGTGATCTGGCGGGTGCACCACGGGATCGACGCGTTCGTGGTCCTCGACGGCACGGTCTACGCGGTGGGGGCCGGAACGGTCAGCGCCATCGACGCACGGACCGGGGCGACCCGGTGGACAGCCCACCACAGCTTCTCCGCGAGCCCGGCGATGCTGGCGACCGACGGACGCTCGCTCATCGTGATGAGTACCCCTGCGGGCAGCAGCGTCTCGACGGTGGAGGCGCTCGACCTCGAGAACGGGACCGTCACCTGGACGAGCACCTTGTCGCAGGGCTTCGACGCCCTCGAGGTGGTCGGTGGTCGCCTGGCGGTGCTCAGCTACACCGAGGCAGGCCGGCTCACGGTGCTCGGCTGAGACCGTCACCACACGCTCTCGACAGGGTTCTCGCGGGGCACGTCGGGTACCGTGCAGGACGAGCATCCCGACCGGTTCGCACCGTGGTTGCGCGCCACGACGTCGGAGGACCACCGTCCCCACGCCCGCGGACGGTCCGGGCCGCTGCTCTCCGACGACCTGACCTGGAAGGACGCACCCCATCTCCGCCGACCCGCAGATCCACCCGCCGACCGGGACGGTCGGCGGGCCGGTCGACGCCGACGAGCGCCGCGCACCGCGGTCGCTCTGGCGCCGGCGGCGGTTCTGGGCCGCTCTGGTCGTCGTGGCGCTCGTGGCGACGGCGTCGTCGGTGGTCCAGGTGGTGCGGGAGCGTGGGCGACTGGCACGGCTGGCGGGCGTGCCGGGGGTCGTCTCGCCGGTCGTCGGGCCGGTGAACGAGCTCTGGGCGACGGACCGGCAGCCCGACCTTGCCGGCGCCCATGACGTCGGCGGGGTGATGGTCGACACCTGGAGCGGACCGGACGGCACGGTCGTCCGGGGGATCGACCCGCAGACCGGCACCGACGTGTGGTCGCGGCCGCTGGAAGGCGCCGGCAGTCATGTGGGCCGCTGCGCGCTGGCCGACGGTCCGGTCGCCGGGACCGACCGCGCGGTGCTGGTGTGCATGGTCGTCGACGCGGCGACGTCCGCCGACGCCGGTGCGCGATCCGTGCCCACCCAGGTGCACCTCGACGTCCTCGACCCACGGACCGGGGCCGTCCTGTCGACCCTGCCGGCCGCACCGACGGACGTGATCGCCGGGCTCGGCGCGGACATCGTCGTCTCACGGGTCCTGACCGGGGGTGTGCAGCTCTCCCGGATCGACCCCCGCACGGGTTCCGTGGTGTGGACGACCGACCTGACCCATCCAGCAGGTGCCGCAGCGTCGTCTCCGGGTCTCCGGGTGTTCGCCGGCCACGTGGTGGTCGACGCGGGTGCGCTGGCGTGGGAGGTGTCCGGCACCGGCGTGGTGCAGGGGCACTGGAGCGACCTGCGGACCAGCACGACGTGGTCGATCTGGCGCACGACCGGCGGGCACCTCCTGCGGGCGACGTTCGCGCCGTTCGGCGGCGAGACGACCGTGACGGATCTCGACACCGGGGTGCGCGTCGTGACGTCCGGCACCGTGCAGAACCTCGTCGGGGTGGACGACGGGTCGGCCCCGGACCTCCTCCTTGTTGGCGGTGCGCGGCTGACGGCGTGGGACCTCGCGACGGGGGCCGAGCGCTGGCACGTCGACGGCCCGGCGGACTCGGTCGTCGTGCTCGACGGCACCGTGTACTCGGTGAGCTCGAACGTGCTCCGCTCCCAGGACGCCGAGACGGGCACGGTCCGGTGGACGCGTCGCAACCACTACGGCCCGATGCCGACGCTCGAGACCGACGGTCAGTCGCTGTACGTCACGACGATCAGCGCGTCGTCGGTCGCCTCGACCCTGCGGGCGGTGAGCCTGTCCGACGGGTCGCTCGTGTGGACGAGCACGCTGACGGGGAGCGTGGTCTCCCTGCTCGTGCTCGCAGGCCAGCTCTTCACCACGACGCCAGGGGGACGCCTGGTCGCGCTGGGGTGACACCGGTCGCGGGAACGCCCCACGCCGGTGAGAGCCGCACGACGTCGCCGATCACCGTCACGGCCGGTGACCGTACGCCGACCTCCGTCGCCCGGGCCGCGATCGTCGCCAGCGTTCCAGTGGTGACGCGCTGGCCGGGACCGTAGCCGTCCTCGACGACGGCCACCGGGGTGTGCGGCGAGCGACCGCCCGCGACGAGGGCGTCACAGCTCTCTGCGAGCCGGCTCACGCCCATGAGCAGCACGATCGTGTGCTGCTCGGTGGGCGGGAGCGTGTGCAGCTCGTCGTGGCTGGTCAGGACGCTGAACCCGCGCGACAGACCCCGGTGGGTGACCGGGATACCGGCGGCTGCCGGGACCGAGACCGCGCTCGTGACACCGGGGACGACCTCGACCGGGATCCCGGCCTCCCGTAGTACGGAGGCCTCCTCGGAGCCGCGGCCGAAGACGTACGGATCGCCACCCTTGAGTCGTACTACTCGGCGTCCGGCCCGCGCGTGCTCGACGAGCAGCGCGTTGATGTCGTCCTGCGGGACCGGGTGGTGACCGGGTGACTTGCCGACGTCGACCACGAGGACGTCGGGGTCGAGCTCGGCGAGCACCGCTCGGGGCGCGAGGCGATCGACGACCACGACGTCCGCCTCGGCGAGCAGGGTTCGCCCGCGGACCGTGAGCAGACCGGGGTCGCCGGGGCCGCCCCCGACCAGCGCGACAGAACCCGGGCCCGGTCGGTGGCGCCGGAGCGGCAGGCGCCCGGAGCGCAGCAGCGTCGTGACGGCGTCCCGGAGCCGCATCGCACGGCGTGGGTCGCCGCCGGCGTTGACCGCGACGAGGACGTCGTCGACGCGGGTCACCGCGGGAACCCACGCCGCCGAGGCCGCAGGGTCGCCGGTGCGGACGCACCACACCTGTGCGACCTCCGCGTCGGCCGCGACGCGCTCGTCGACCGTGCGCGAGCCGGTTGCGGTGTGCACGAGCCACGCGTCGGCGAGGTCGCCGTCGCGGTACACGCGATCACGCCAGGTCAGCCGGCCCGCTGCTGCGAGCGCACCGAGACCGGGAGTCACCTCGGGGGCGACCACGTGCACGTCGGCCTCGGCGTCGAGGAGCCCGCGAACCCGTCGCTCAGCCACCGGACCGCCGCCCACGACGAGAACGCGGCGACCGGCGACCCGCAGCGTCAGTGGGTAGTCCGGGTGGTCGAACCCGCCCGGCTGCCCAGCCGACCGCCCGGTGGGCCCACTCACCTGCGACGCGTTCACCGGGCCAGCTCCGGAGCGAGCCCGCGGCGCGGTCGCCGGGCCACCTCGGTGACGAGACCGCGGCGGCGTGCGAGGCGCTGCTCGAGCGGCGCGAAGCCGGCGAGCTCCGCCACGACGCCGACCGCGAGGATCAGGAGCATCGCGACGAGCACCGTGCGGAGGTCGTCCCGCACCCGGCCGTCGTGGAGCAGCGAACCGAGCCCGAAGCCGAGACGGTCGCCACCGGCGATCAGCTCGGCGCCCATCAGCGACCGCCACGCGAACGCCCAGCTCTGCCGGAGCCCGGAGACGTACGCGGGGAGGGCCGCCGGCAGGATCACGTGCTGGGTCATCGCGAGCGGTCCGGCGCCGAGCACGGTGCCCACGCGCCGGTACCACGCCGGTACCTGGTCGATGCCGGTCACCAGGCCGGTCACGACGGACGGGACGGACCCCACGAGCACCACGAAGTACACCGTCGCGTCGGTGAGCCCGAACCAGAGCACCGCAGCCGGGACCCACGCCACGGACGGCAGCACCTGAAGGGCCTTCAGGAGCGGCCCGAGCGCGGTCCGGACCCAGCGCACGCGTGCCACCGCGATCCCGATCGGCGTGCCGATCGCGACGGCGAGCACGAACCCGACGACGCCGCGCCCGAGGCTGGTCGCGAGCGCGGTCAGCAGGGAGTGGTCAGCGGGCATCGCGGTGCATCTCCTCGCGCAACCGGTCGGTGATCGTGGCCGCGAGGGCGGCGGCGGCCACCGGCTCACGACGATCCTCGACCTGCCACTCGTGCACGACCCGCCCCGGCCGGCCCGCCATCAGCAGGACGCGCTGCCCCAGACGCACGGCCTCGCGCACATCGTGGGTGATGAGCACAACCGTGCGCCCGGTCGCACGCCAGACCCGCTCGAGCTCGTCGTGCAGCAGGTCGCGAGTGATCGCGTCGAGCGCCGCGAACGGCTCGTCCATGAGGAGCACCTCGCGGTCCTGGGCGAGGGCCCGCGCGAGCGCGACCCGCTGACGCATCCCGCCGGAGAGCTCGTGCACGGCCGACTCGCCGCGCTCCCCGAGATGCACCAGCCGGAGCAGGTCCTCGGCGCGCGCACGCCGCTCGCGCCGCGCCACGCCGCCCAGGCGCAGCGCGAGCTCGACGTTGCCGCGCGCCGAGAGCCACGGGTACAGGGCCGCGTCCTGGAACATCACGGCTGCCCCCGTCCCGACACCTGCACCCGCGACCTCGACGGTGCCCGACGTCGGCGTCTCGATCCCGGCGACGAGGTGCAGCAACGTCGTCTTCCCGCACCCGGACGCGCCCACGAGGCACACGAACTCACCGGGTGCGATCGTCAGGTCGACACGGTCCACGGCAGCGGTCCCGTGGGCGGAGAACCGCTTGCCCACCTGGTGCAGCCGGACCGCGGGCGTCGTGCGCAGACGGGCGGCGTCGTCGATCAGGGTCGTCGTCATGAGGGCCTCTCGAGCTGGGGCGTGCGGACGTACGCGTCAGATCGCGTACTGGGCGGGGCGGCGTCCGGGACACCGCGCCTCCGCGAGCGGCTCGCCCACCATCCCGGCCGCGAGCGTCGCGCCGTCGTGCGGGTCGATCAGCAGGAACGCGCCGGTGCGCCGCGCGTCGACGTACTCCTCGGCCACCACGGGCGAGGCGAGCCGCAGCTGCACCTGCCCGATGTCGTTCAGCCCGAGCTGCTCGGCCGGGACGATCTCGGCCGAATCGAGGTCGAGGCGCCCGACGACGTCGCGCACCACCGCCTGGACCGTGCGGGTCGTGTGCTTGAGCAGCACGCGTGTGCCCGGGAGCAGCGTGCGGTCGGACAACCAGGCGATCGTGGCCGCGAGCTCCCGCGTCGGGACCGGGGCGTCGGCGACGGCCGCGAGCAGGTCGCCCCGCGCGAGGTCGATGTCGTCGGCGAGCCGGAGGGCCACCGACTGCGGCGCGAACGCCTCGGCGAGCTCGCCGTCAGCGGTGTCGATCCCGACGACGGTGCTGCGACGCCCGGACGGCAGGGCGATCACCGCGTCGCCGACCGTGACGACGCCTGCCGCGATCTGCCCGGCGTACCCGCGGTAGTCACGGTGGCGTGCGTCGCGCGCGGCACCCTGCGGACGCAGGACGACCTGCACCGGGAACCGGAACGCCTCCGCGGACGGGTCGTCGCCGGCCGGGAGCTCCTCGAGCAGCTCGAGCAGGCTCGGCCCGCCGTACCAGGGGGTGCGGCCGGACCGGTCCACGACGTTGTCCCCGGCGAGGGCCGAGACCGGCAGGGTCCGCACGTCGGCGAGCCCGAGGTCGGTCGCGGCCGCACCGACCTGCGCCGCGAGCGCGAGGTAGGTGGCCTCGTCGAAGTCGACCAGGTCGATCTTGTTCACCGCGACGACCACGTGCGGCACCCGCAGCAGGCTCGCGACGGCCAGGTGCCGCCGCGTCTGCTCGAGGAGCCCCTTGCGCGCGTCGACGAGCAGCACGACGGCGTCCGCGGTGCTCGCCCCGGTCACGGTGTTCCGGGTGTACTGCACGTGACCGGGGCAGTCGGCGAGGATGAACGAGCGTCGGGCCGTCGCGAAGTACCGGTACGCGACGTCGATCGTGATGCCCTGCTCGCGCTCGGCGCGCAGGCCGTCGGTCAGCAGCGCGAGGTCGGTCTGCTCGAGCCCGCGGTCACGGCTCACACGCTCGACCGCGTCGAGCTGGTCGGTCAGCACCGACCTGGAGTCGTACAGGAGACGGCCCACGAGGGTGGACTTGCCGTCGTCCACGGAACCGGCCGTGGCCAGTCGCAGCAGCGTGCTCATCAGAAGTACCCCTCCTTCTTGCGGTCCTCCATGGCGGCCTCCGACGCGCGGTCGTCGGCCCGGGTGGCGCCTCGCTCGGTGATCCGGGTGGCCGCGATCTCCCGCACGACGTCGTCCACGTGGACGGCGTCGCTCTCGACGGCGCCCGTGCACGACGCGTCACCGACGGTCCGGTAGCGCACCCGGCGCGTCGTCGGGACCTCGCCTGCGCGAGGCATCGAGTGCGGCCCGACGGCGAGCCACATGCCGTCGCGGGAGAAGACCTCGCGGTCGTGCGCGTAGTACAGCGGTGGCAGCGCGATCTGCTCGACCGCGACGTAGCGCCACACGTCGAGCTCGGTCCAGTTGCTCAGCGGGAAGACGCGGACGTGCTCACCCGGCCGGTGCCGACCGTTGTAGAGGTTCCACAGCTCGGGCCGCTGGTTACGCGGATCCCACTGCCCGAACTCGTCACGCAGGCTGTAGACGCGCTCCTTGGCGCGCGCCTTCTCCTCGTCCCGGCGCCCACCCCCGAACACCGCGTCGTGACGTGAGACGGCGTCGAGCAGCGGGATCGTCTGGAGCTGGTTGCGCGTCCCGTCCGCCCGCTCACGCAGTCGTCCGTCGTCCAGGTAGTCCTGCACGCGGACGACCTCGAGGCGCAGCCCGAGGCGTTCGACCGTCGCGTCCCGGAACGCGAGGACCTCGGGGAAGTTGTGCCCGGTGTCGACGTGCAGCACCGGGAACGGCACCGGTCCCGGCCAGAACGCCTTGACCGCGAGGTGCAGCATCACGACGGAGTCCTTGCCGCCGCTGAACAGCAGCACGGGTCGCTCGAACTCCGCGACGACCTCGCGGATGATGTGCACGGACTCGCTCTCGAGCGCCTGGAGCTGCGTCAGGCGGCGTTCGCGTGGTGCGGTACTCGTCGCGGTCGGCCCGAGCTCGTCGCCGGTGCCCGGCTGCCTGCCGGCGCCCGCGTGGTCGCGGGGGGTCGTCGGTGCGTCGGTGGTGGTCATGGGTGGATCCCGCATTCGGTCTTGGCCAGCCCGGCCCAACGGCCGGACCGGGGGTCTGCTCCGGGGGCGACGCGGCTGGTGCACGGGCGGCAGCCGATCGACGGGTACCCGTCGTCCAGCAACGGGTTGAGCGGGACCTCGTGCTCGGCCGCGTACGCGAGCAGCTCGTCGAAGGTCCACGCCGCGAGGGGGTTGATCTTCACGAGCCCGTGCGCCGCGTCCCACGTGACGACGGGCGTCCCGGCACGCGTCGGTGCTTCCTCGCGTCGCACGCCGGTCACCCACGCCTCGTAGCCGGCGAGCTGCTCCGTGAGCGGCTCGACCTTGCGCATCCGGCAGCACGCGCCCGGGTCCCGGGCGTACAGGTCGACGCCGTGCGCGGCGTCCTGCTCGGCGACGCTGAGCCGGGGCGTGACGTCGACGACCCGGACCGGCAGCCGCGCCGCGACGAGGTCCCGCGTCGCGAGCGTCTCGGCGAAGTGGTAGCCGGTGTCGAGGAACAGCACGTCGACCGGCGCGACGCCGGCGGCCAGGCCCGCCTGAGCGACCAGGTGAGGCAGGACGGCGTCGGCCATCGAGCACGCGACCGCGAGCCACCCGCCGAACTCCTGCACAGCCCACGCTGCCACGCCCTGCGCGCCGGCGTCGGCGAGCCGGGGAGCGGCCTCCTCGACGACGGCCCGGAGCTCGTCCGCGGTGCGACGCGGCCGGCGAGTGACCTGCACCGTCGGTGTGGAGGTGGTCGCGGCGGTCGGCGCGACCCGGAGACCGGGGAGCGCCGAGGTGCGTGGCGTCGTCGGGGTGCTCATCGCAGCGCCTCCTCGTCCGCGCGGTGTGCCCAGACGGCGAACGACTCGGGTCCGTCCGCGCCCGTCTCGCGCTCGGCGACGTACCGGCGCACGACGCGTTCGACGTACTCGGGGACGCCGTCGGCCGTGACCTTGAGCCCGCGCACGGTGCGGCCGAGCCCGGCCTCCTCACGGTCGGCCGACGCGAGACCGCCACCGAGGTGCACCTGGTAGCCGGGGACCTGGGTGCCGTCGTCGTCGAGGACGAGCTGACCCTTGAGGCCGATGTCCGCGGTCTGGATCCGGGCGCACGAGTTGGGGCAGCCGTTGACGTGCAGCCGGATGGGGGTCAGGTCGCCGAGGTCGCCGAGGCGCTCCTCGAGCGAGTCGATCGCGCGGGCGGCCGTGGCCTTGGTCTCGACGATCGCCAGCTTGCAGAACTCGATGCCCGTGCACGCGATCGTCGCCCGTCGGAACGGGCTCGGGTCGGTCTCGAGGCCGTGCGTGCGCAGACCGGACACGACGGCGTCGACGTGGTCCTCGGGGACGTCGAGCACGAGCAGCTTCTGGTACGGCGTGAGGCGGACCCGGTGCGCCCCGGCGGCGTCGGCGAGGTCGGCCACACCGGTCAGTGCGGATCCGGACACCCGCCCGACGTACGGTGCGGCGCCGACGTAGTACCGGCCGTCCTTCTGGCGGTGCACGCCGACGTGGTCGCCGGAGCGGGTCGGCTGCGGAGGCGGTGGTCCGTCGGGCAGCGCGAAGCCGAGGTACTCGTCCTGCAGGACGCGCCGGAGCTCCTGCGGACCCCAGTCCGCGAGCAGGAACTTCAGCCGGGCCTTGGTGCGCAGTCGGCGGTAGCCGTAGTCACGGAAGAGCGAGGTGACCGCGACCCAGACCTGCGGGACCAGCTCCTCGGACACGAACGCGCCGAGGCGCTCACCGAGGCGGGGGTTCGTGCTGAGCCCGCCGCCGACCCACAGGTCGAACCCGGCGCCGAGGTCCGGGTGCACGGTCGCGACGAACGCGACGTCGTTGATCTCGTGCACGACGTCCTGGCTCGGGTGCCCGGTGATCGCGGTCTTGAACTTGCGCGGCAGGTTCGCGAGCTCGGGGTCGCCGATGTACCGCCGGGCGATCTCCTGGATCGCGCGGGTCGGGTCGATGATCTCGTCGGCCGCGATGCCGGCGACCGGGCTGCCGAGGATCACGCGCGGGACGTCGCCGCACGCCTCGGTCGTGCTCAGCCCGACGTGCTCGAGCCGCCGCCAGATCTCGGGGACGTCCTCGATGCGGACCCAGTGCAGCTGGATGTTGTGCCGGTCGGTGATGTCGGCGGTGTCGCGGGCGAACGCGGTCGAGATCCCGCCGATCGTCCGGAGCTGCTCGGTCGTCAGTGCGCCGCCGTCCACCCGCACCCGGAGCATGAAGTAGCGGTCCTCGAGCTCGTGCGGCTCGAGCGTCGCGGTCCGTCCGCCGTCGATCCCGGGCTTGCGCTGCGTGTACAGGCCCCACCAGCGGAAGCGCCCGTGCAGGTCGTCGTCGGCGATCGAGTCGAAGCCCTGGACCGCGTAGACGCGCTCGATGCGCTCGCGCACGTTCAGGCCGTTGTCCTCGGCCTTCATCTCCTCGCTCGCGTTGAGCGGGGTGCGACCGTCGACGGCCCACTGGCCGTTCGACCGGGTGGTGCGCGGACGTGCGGGCACCGCGGCGGCGGGAGCGTCTGTCGAGGTGAGGGTGCTGGCGGGCGTGGCTCGGGTAGGCGTCATGGCGGTGCTCGGTTCCTCCGGGGATCGGGGCGGACGTGTGCGGGCGGACGTGCCGGGGCGGGTGGGGGCGAGGTGAGCAGGTCCCGGTGCGCGGGACCGGCGCAGGGGCGAGGGCGTGCCGGCGGCGGGCACGTGACGCGAGGGGCGTGCGGGGACCGAGGCAGGAGCCGGGTCCGCGCAGATCACCGAGGGGCCGGACGGGCGCGGACCAGCGTGGCGACCGGCCGCGGTGGGCGTGGCCGACGTCGCGCGCGGGCTCAGCTGGTTGCGTGCGCGCAGGAGGTCGTCGGCGACGAGACGGCCGGGGCGGTACCTCGGGTGGTGGCGGGGTGTCCTGCGCTCAGCGACGAGGCGCTGAGGCGGACCGCGTCACGCGACGGTCAACGACAACAACACGCACGACGCGCCGAGGCGGTCGTGGTGCGGGCGCGGGCGGCGCTCAGTCGGTACGTCACGCGACGAGGCTAGGTGGCGTCTCACCTGATGTCCATGCGTGCCCGCTCCTTGGGATGGCGCGGTGTCCAGCCGGGCGCGCATCGGGCTGACGGCAGGTTTGCGACAAGATGTCAGCACGTGACCTAGGGTGGGCGCATGACCATCGTCTACGGCATCCTTCTCGTCCTGCACCTGCTCGGCTGGGCCATCGTGCTCGGTGGCACCCTGGTGTCGATGAAGTCCCCGCGCATCGCGCCCGGTGTGCTCCATGGGATCCTCACCGCCCTGGTCACCGGCATCGCGATGGTCGGGATGCACGACTCGGTGTACCCGAGCGACCCCAAGCTCGTCATGGCGAAGTTCGGCATCAAGCTGGTCATCGCGATCGTCGTCACGGCGCTCGTCATCGTCGGGACCCGTGAGCCCGCGAAGGTCACCACGCGATTCCTCGGGGCGATCGCCGGCCTCGTGGTCGTGAACGTCTGCCTCGCGGTGCTGTGGAGCTGAGCGCGACGCTCGGCTGACCGTCGTGCACCCGGGCGGGTGACGTCCCGGGTGTACCCCTTACGGCGCAACGGACTCGGCCGATAGGGGAGGGGAGTCGTCCTCTCTCCCCCAGGAGCCCCCCATGCGCCGACTGTCGTCCTTGTCGATCTCTGCCCGCCTCGTCGCCGTCGTCGTGGTCGTCGCGCTCGGGATGGCGGGCCTCGCCGCGATCGCCGCGGCGCAGATCCGCACCCGCATCATGACCGAGCGTGAGAACGCCACGCGCTCGGTCGTCGAGGAGGCGCTCGGCGTCGTCACGCACTTCGGGGACGAGGCGGCCGCCGGGACCCTCACCGAGGCGCAGGCGAAGAGGGCCGCGATCGACACCGTCCTGTCGTTGCGGTACGCGGGCAACGAGTACTTCTGGATCAACGACATGACGCCGACGATGATCGCGCACCCGATCAAGCCGGAGCTCGACGGGACGAACCTGAGCGCGACCGTCGACCCCGACGGGAAGCACCTCTTCGTCGCGTTCGTCGACGAGGTCAAGGCGCACGGCGCCGGGTTCGTCGACTACCTCTGGCCGAAGCCGGGCTCCGACAAGCCGCAGCCGAAGGTCTCCTACGTCGCCGGCTACGCCCCGTGGGGCTGGGTCGTCGGGTCGGGGATCTACGTCGACGACGTCCAGAGCGTCGCGCTGGCCGACACCCGGGCGCTCGGCCTCAGCGCCCTCGCCATCCTGGCTGCCGTCGCCGGTCTCGGGATGGTCGTCGGCCGGAGCATTGTCCGCCCGATCCGCCACGCGACGCAGGTGCTCGCGAGCGGGGACATCTCGACGCGGCTCGAGACCGGACGTGGACGGACCGAGCTCGAGCAGCTCGGCGCTGCGCTCAACCGCACCCTCGACCGGTCGGCGTCGGTCGCCAGCGAGGTGTCGGCAGCAGTGGCCCAGCTCGACGCAGCAGCCGGCCGGCTCGTCGGGAGCAGCGACGGCATGGCGCGGACGGCCGACGGTGTCCAGCGTCAGACCGCTGCCGTCACCGCCGCCGCGCTGCAGGTCAGCGAGGGCATCGACATGGTGGCCTCCGGCACGCACC